>PAVS01000012.1 GCA_002713145.1 Halobacteriovoraceae bacterium | reverse complement strand
TTACGGATATAAGAGCTTCAAAAATTATCGTTTGAGAGTTCTAAGTGCTTGTCGGTAAAGGGTGAGTGCGGTGTGTTCCACCATGAAGGGGTCAGAGTCCCTCTTAGAACCTCTTAGAAAATATGGTGGAGGTGGTGACATTCTAGTAGAACAAGGTCTTACTGTTTGTGAGAACTTTAAAACTAGATGCTTCACTCCACGAGTTGATATTGTTAAAATACAAAATCTATCATCTCACGGAATGTCTCGAAATGCCATAGCGAAAGAGCTTGGTCTGGCAAGAGCTACAGTTTCTAGAGCATTACAATCAGATAGACCTCAATATTAGGAGGTCATATTAATGAAAAAGAAAATTGTTATTCAAAAAACATTAACTAATTATCTACGGGCTAGAAATTTATCTCAGAGTAAACTTGCTACTCAGAGTGGTTTATCGACTTCGACTTTACATGATTTATTAAACGGGACAATTCCCAAGGGGCTTTTAAATTTAATTTGTCTTGCTGAGTTTTTGGGAGTTGGATTAGATGAGATTGTGTTTGGTGTAAAGCCAGCTACAAGTAAAATATGCTCTCAAGACTTATGGAAGCTAGTTGGTGAGTTTGAGTTATTAATTAAGAAAAAAGGAGATGTTTCATGCTTGGATTAATTAAAAATATAATTGAGGATATATTTGCTCTTTTCTTCTCTGGAGGTATATTGCTTTTTGGAGCTAGTGAAATTTTCTTGATGCTACGAAAAGAAGTTTATCGCAAAGTTCAAGAAGGTGGCCCGTCACTATCTAAGATAAGCCAAGGTCTAACCTGCCAGAAATTTGATGAGAATATGAATCTTGTTAAAATTACTTCAGGTCATTGTGGAAAGAAAATCAAGAGGAATAGATAAGCTAAGTAGCTGAAAACTAATGATAAATTAGTAGCTATCTGCCTGAAATATGTGACTGAATGTAAATTGTAGCGTAAGGATTTGCGTAAAATGTTCCGAAGAGTGTATAATAGAGACAGCGGAAAGGTTGCTGAAAACGATAACTTTAATATTTACGTTTATAGGCACCCTTTAGAATCTGGACAAGAAAAGTGGCATGTTCACTTTGTAAGAAAATCAGACGGGAGTGATGCCAAAATAAGTTTATGGGATTTCTCTTTGATGAGACCAACAAGTTTTGACCGTGATACGATCAAAGCTTTTATAGAGTGGACATATATAAATCGTCATTTTTTGAGAAGAAAATGGGTTCAGCATGTATTAAGACCGTTTTTTAAATCTCTGGGTAAATGGAGAAAAAATGAAAGCTAAGACTAAAATCCTTAAAAAAGCCTTAAGAAAAGTTGATGAGCTACCAGATAGTTGGTTTGGTGAAGAGTCTGCAAATTTTGAAGATTTACCGTCAATTTCAGCGAAACAAAATATAACAAGAACCAGTGCCTACATTAACAATGAAGATTTAGCATATTTAAAAAAAGTAGCTAAGAAAACTCATGTTTCAGTGGCCCAAATCACGGGTGATATCGTCTCTCAATTTGTTCAAAGAGCGAAAAAAAGTGATAAAAAATCTTAATTTAAAATCTTTTTATATTTCTAATTTATAACCTTATGATCTTTTCTTGGGCTTATATCCTTGAAATTATTGAAGGAAACCTAAAACTGTCAAATTTCCTAACAGTCATGTAAATGTTCACTATGGCCATGTTTTCGAATCAAAGCAGGTTGTATCATAAGACAAAGAATTTTAATAAAAACGGTTTATAAAAACCATTTAAAAAAAGGAAAAAGTTATGTGGAAATCTATCGTATTTACATTTATTTTAGCTTTCAGTTTTTCAGGATTTGCAAACACTATTGAAGTTACGGAAGAGCTTAAGCCCCAAAGGTTATCAAAGTATATTTTCTTTGGAAAAGTAGATAAAGATTTTGGGTTGTATCTGGGTGCTACTGTATCGTGCGCGATAAACTTTTATAGTAAACAAAAAACTGAAATTTTATATCGTGGAAGTCGTTTCCGCATCAGTCAATTTATACCTTCTAGATCATACGAAATTAATCCTGATGTTTATGTTAACATTATGCAAGCAACGATTTACGGTGAAAACAACTTACAGTACATTCAGTGCCAAAAGATAGGCGATCGCAGTGACTATCCATCTTTAGAGGAAATTGAGCGTGCATCAGAGGGAAAAATACGATTTTATTGAAAGGCACTAGTCATCTGAGCAGATATAGAATTTTAAACTTAAGAATATATGCCCATCTGATAAAGGTGGGCATTGTTTTAAAAAGATAGCCTTTTAATCCTAGCTCTCTTGATCGTTTTCAATATTTACTGTTTCCTGTTTGCTATTACTGCCCTCTTTTTCTATCACCACATAATTATATGTAACTCGCTTAAGGGATTGTAAATAAGCATCAGACTTCTGTCTTGCCCACTTCATTAATTTAACTTTTTCACTAGGCGATAGATTCTTTTCGGTTAAGTTTTGGCCGGTGGGGGGTGATTTTCTTCTAGGTTTTCTTCTTGGTTCCCGAACTAGCTCAGGATATAGTTTTTCTAGCTTCTTATAGGCCAATTCAAGCCTATCTTGATAGGAAGCTATAGAAATTCCCAAAGATTTAGCATTTTGCTTTTGAGAGGTTTTTTCAAGCTCTTCATAAAAATATTCTAACTTTAATGCTTGTGCCTGAGCTTTGGTTAATTTATCCCAAATTTTATTAAACCTCTTAAAGATCGTCAGAGTCTTAAGATTAATAGTTTCATAGACTTTTGCTCTATTTTTCTCGTATCTCTTTTCTGTAAATCTGGGCCAGAATTGTTTGATTAACTGCTTATCCTCTAGCCCATGAAACATAATGGTCGCTACCGTGTTAAAATCATCGTCAATCAGTTCTCTTTTTCTTCTATCTTCTTTGGTTTCGTTTTTAATTTCAATAAATTGGGGTTCAAAAACTCCCTGTAAAAACAATGACTGAAATATCGAATCAAATAAATTTCTTGGCGGTGTCGATAAAAGGTCATGAGAAAATGTTTGAGCAAGACCTAAGTTCTCAGGGAGGTGATTGAGGATACTGGTTTCATCCTCCTCAAGAGATACGACAGTTTGAACCATGATAATTTTTTGATTTTCATTGAGATAATCTTCTTTTTGAATAAGTTTATCTTTTTTAAGTGCGCTTGAGTTTTGTTGGTCTATCGCCATACTCATCTGAGTTAGATCATTGGGGCCGATACCCTCAAAGCGATCATCATTGTAGATTTCAGAATTAAGATTATATATTTTTTCTATCCCTTGAAATAAAATTTCAAGACCTGACATTTCACGCAACTCATAGCGAATAAGATTATTTTCAGTCAGATAGCTCTCAGTCTCAATACAAACTTGGTGGAGCTTTGAATCTGGATTATTAAAATCACCCTTAAGTTTGCAGGTTTTAGAGAATTCACAAAGATTATCGACTTTGTAATTATCAATTCCTTTTTTAAAACAAGGTGATGCATTTTGTTTTCTTACTTTCAAGTCTGCTACTTCGTAATAGTTTTAGAAGCTTATCGGATGTAAGGAATTGTAAATTTAATTTTAAAAAAGTTACTATGAATAAAATTGAGAACTTACAGATTTTAATACCCTGTAAGGGTTTCTATATGTGTAGGCCATTGCTTAATTTTGAATTGAATTTGTTTGGATTACTCTTAAAAGACATATTCACCTTAGCACTTTTAATTATTTTTGGCAAGAAAAATAATTATTGTATGTAGCGATTTCAAAAAAGAACTAGCTTTAATAAAAAAACAAAGGAGGAAATGACAGTTTTAAAAAGCTAGTACCATCACAATTCATCTAAGCAGTTCAAAAAAATTAAGTATGGCATTTAACCCAGTAGTGTTCGTTGGAGAAGACTGCGCAACCTTTTAGGAGGGCCTATGCCTTTAAATTTTTTAACCAACCTTTTTAAACCAAAGTTTCAAGAGCTTAATTACGAAGATTACCAAGCTTGTAGAAGCTTTTATCAAACAAAGTATCCAGAATTAACAAAGCTTTTGATTGGGGAGGATGATCAGGACGTCATATGCAATCGAAACATTGATGACCCGAGATTTAATACCAATATTGATAAGTTTATCGGTTTTATTGATGAGATGAACTGGGGGGACTCAGGAGCAGGGCCGTGGCTTTTGGCCTTGAATATTCTTTATACCTATACTAACGGAGATGAAGAATTTTCTCATAAGTATGTCGTTGAGTTTCGAGGAGACTTTTTAGAAAAAAACTTCAAAGAATCCACGAGAATTTCAGCAGGTGAGATAAACAAATGGATTGAGAACAAAAGAAAAGGAGAAAGAATTGTACACTAATACAAAAAATGAAAATAACAAAGATATCTCAGGCATGGACGCAGGGGCAATGCTTACTCTATTCGGTGGGATAGTCTCTTTTATGTGGTGGAATAAAAACGCATCCAAAGTTGAAGTTTGGTATTTTAATCACTTTGAAGAAATCTATCTTGCTTTTTATTTTATCTTAATTACACTTTTGTTTTTTATTGTCTTAAAGATAAGAAAATCAACAGAGAAGATGAACCTCAGGGCAAGTTTGTTAAGTTTTTTATGGGAGAAGCGTTTTGATAATATTGCAATTGGAAAAACCACCGATGGAGTTGATTTATTTTTAGATAACAAATCTCGATGCGCTCACGTGCAAGTGATTGGAACAACTGGAAGTGGTAAATCTCAAAGTGTTGTGATTCCTTGGAGTATTCGAGATATTCAAAGAGGACATAGCTCTATCATTATTGATGGTAAAGGCTCAAGGGATTTAGCTTGTGATATTTTTTCAAAAATTGAAGATGGAGCTTGTGAGAAGCTTCATTTTGATTTAGGTGATATAAATAACTCAATTAAGATGAACCCCTTAATGTATGGAAGTGCTCAGCAGATTACGGATAGGATATTTACTAGCTTTGAGTTTGATGACCCTTATTATAGAAGTGTTCAATACGATATCTGCGGAAATCTGATTCAGTTGATTAAGGAACTCGGAGAAATTGTTAGTTTTAAACTTCTCCATGAGCTTTTAACTAGTGATATTAAGCTATCAGAGTATGTGAGTAAGTTAGAAGATTCCGCTCTTAAATCAACGCTTAAGAGCTATTTAAAAGAACCAGCGAGGGATAGAAAAAATAAGCTCTCAGGGCTTATTTCTCAGATATCTCCATTTGCTATTGGCGAGATATCCGAGCTAGTTAACGCTGATACAAGTGAGTTTAAAAACGCTTTGTTAAGTACTGGCGGTGTGAGGTGCTTAATTTTCTCCATCCCAACGCTTAAATATCAAAAGCTGGGTCATCAGCTTGGAAAACTTCTTTTACAAGAGCTGGCGTGGTGCGTGGGAAAAAGAGAAACACTTGCCTCAAAAGATTTTATTTCAGTATTTTTAGATGAGTTCTCAGAGTTTTGTTATGACGAATTTATATCCGTTTTAAATAAGGCCAGATCATCTAAAGTAGCTCTGCATTTATGTCATCAATCTATAAGTGATTTAACCAAAGTCAGTGAATCATTTGCTAGAGGCATTAATACTTGTACTAATGTTAAGTGCGTCTTAGGTGTGAATGACCCAGAGACTGCGGACTTTTATGCCAGACACTTTGGCACACAAAAATCGCAAAAGCTCACAGAACAAGTTAGAGAAGCTGGCTGGTTTAGAAACAAAGAAGAAACAGGACGAGGTTCGATGCGAGAAGTTGAAGAGTATAAAGTGCACCCCAATATTTTAAAAGAACTATATGAGGGTAATGGAGTTATTCATCTTCCTACAACTAGGGGAACTATTACGGAAAGAATTAAATTCAAGGCCATCACTCAAAAGGAGGTATCTATTGCTTAGGGTAAAACTAACAAAAAGAGACATTCATTTATTATATGACTTGTATAGCAATGTATTTTTAAGTTTTGAGCAAATAAGACGAGAGCATTTTAAAAACTGCGCCACCTCTACGGTATATAATCGTCTATCAAAATTAATAAAAGCACATTTAATAGTTTCAAGAAATATAAACCTTAGCGCTAATAATTTATTAGCTAAAGACGTAGGAGTCATTTACTTTGTCACACAAATTGGTTTAAAAAAGCTCAAAGTATCTTGGCATGGGGAAATTTTTAGAAATTTCCCTGCACCTATAAATCTAAACAATGTGTTTCATGATTTATTACTCACAGACATTTTGCGAGAGCTTAAGAGAAAATTTAGCTATTCTGTTTCTAACACGAAAATTATGGATTTGAGTAAATTAAACTTAGATCAAATTCCTGATGCCTTAGTAATTGATAAAAAAAGTAACTCAAACTTGGCAATAGAGTTAGAGCTAACGGCAAAATCAAAACAAAGGTATCGTGAAATCATTTCAAATTATGCGACAAATAACTTGTTTGATCGTGTCATTTATCTGGTAAAAGATGATGGCATAATTAAAAAGATCGGTGGCATTATAACTGGAAGTGGCAACCACTTTGAAGCGAGTGAAGATACTGGAAAATTTGAGTTCATAAACATAAAAAATTTACTGAAAGTTCAAAAAAGTGAGGTCTGTAGTGAACTTTAAAACTAAGTACATGGCCAGAAATTATTTTCTAAGAGGTATCTATTGGCTTTTTGGTTGCACCAGTTTGTTGAGTGCTTATACCTTTATTAAGTGGCAAAAGGCTGTTTATTACACTGATTGGACTTTTAAAAATATCAATTTAGACAATCCTAATCATGTCATTTGGGTCATTGATAATTATCTGTGTGTAGGTGGTGTATCTATTTATTGGTGTTTTTTATTGGCAATCGTAATTGATCTGATTCTAAGAAAAATCTTAATTAAGACAAATTAGAAACTCAAACACCAACTCAAACTAGAGCTTTGATGTAAACTTTGAGTTTAAATTTTTAACAAAATCTATAACCCTTTTTAATTATTCATAAAGTTTTATTCCCCCCGAAGTGCTCCACCATCGGCATTTTTGCTGACCACTCACCCCCTACGAGAGTAAGTGGTCAGCAAGCCTTGGTGTCGCTTGGGGGTATTTATGAATGTATGTGGGAGGGTTATAGGTATTTATTTTAAGGAGATTATTATCGAGAAAAAAATAAAGAAAATGGAAGTAAAAAAGAGAAAACGTCCGGGGAGCCGGATGAAGTGGTCGCCAAACCGGATATTACTTTATCCTAAGAAAATATTAAGTGATGATAAGGAAAATCTAACAAAAGATTTAACAGCATTACTTTTTAAGATGAATCAGAAATTTTTAGGAGAAGAAGTCCATGAAGTTTGAAAACTATAAAATTGGTTTTTATATTCGAGTCTCAACGCAGGAGCAAGCGGAAAACCCAGAGGGTTCAATTCGAAATCAGCGAGAGCGATTGGAGCAAATGGTCAAAATGAAAAACTTTGAGGGAAATTTTGGCGAGGTTATTCATGTCTATATTGATGAAGCAAAGTCAGGAAAAGATACGAATAGAGCTGAATTAAAAAGAATGCTCAGAGATATTGAAAGTGGCACCATTAACTTAGTAATGGCGAGTGAGCTAAGTCGGATATCAAGAAATATTCAAGATTTTGCGAAGATTTGGGACTTAATGAAATCTCTAAACTGCAAGTTTCTATCCCTAAGAGAGAATTTTGATACCACCACCGCCGCCGGTGAAATGGTCATGTTTACGCTCGCAAATCTTAGCCAATTTGAGAGGCGCCAAGTGAGCGAGAGAGTCTCAGCGAACTTTCTCGCACGTGCTAAACGTGGATTATCAAATGGAGGCCCGACACCTCCAGGTTACAAAATAATTGAGGGCAAACCTGGCTATTTAGCAATAGATGAAGATGAAGCCCCTACTATTAAAAAATGTTTTGAATATTTTTTAGCTGAAGAAACGCTTGCATCTGCCGCTAGAAGATTAAATCAAGAAAACTATAAACTGTCTGGAAAGATAAAAGGAGGCAAAGCTACTCTAAAGCATTTTGGAGTTGAAAACCTGTATCGAATATTAACCAATAAAGCACTTTGTGGGGTTAGAATTTATACGGAGTTTGGCAAAGAATACGAAGTTAAGGCGGTCTGGAAAGGCATTGTGCCGAAGCGAACTTTTAATAAGGTTCAAAAAATTCTTAAGGCCAACTGTTCTGTGAAGAAAAAAGATAACCCCAGACGTTTTCCTTATATTTTAACGGGGTTGGTTTTTTGTGCTGAGTGTGGGGATAGATTATGTGGAAAGTCTGCCCATGGAGCAAAAAGAAAGGTCGGTTATTATGAGCATGGTTGGAGATATCGCAGAAATTATTGCAAAACAGAAGCTATGCATAATTGTAGTAATCCAACTCGTTTTAATGCTGAAATGGTACATGAATTAGTTATCGAAAAAGTAAGTGAGTTGTTAAATGATGAAAAAATTGCCATGAGGCTTTTAAAGCGTGCCCATGAGCTAGATAAAAAGGACCCTATTAAAGCGGATATTAGGAGGTTTCAGAATCGTAGATCAAATATTGATCGTAAGCTTGAAGTCATTACCGAGAGAATCACAGAGCTTCCCAAGGAAATATCGGCAAAAGGGCTTTACACAAAGATGGGTGAGCTTCAAAAGCAAAGAGATGAGGTTTGTAGGCTAATAGATGAAAAACAAAGAGAATTAAAAGGATTGATGGAAAAACCAGCAACTGAGAAAAATTGGAGGGAATTTTTAGGGGTATTTTCCAAGGTTTTTAAAACTCATCTCTCAGTGGATGAGCAAACAAGATTATTAAAAAGTTTAATTTACAAGATCGAACTTGGGAGTCAGGAGTTAAAGATTCATTATTTTGTGGGAGAAGATCACATAAAAAAAGAGGCCAGCATTATCGCTGGCCCTCTTTTTTTGTGCCCGGACATTCGTTCGGACAGCTTGACATATGGTGGTCGCAACAAGGATTGAACTTGTGACCCCCTCGATGTCAACGAGGTGCTCTCCCGCTGAGCTATGCGACCATATTAATTTGGTAGCAAAGATACTAGCTAAATTATCATAATTTCGTCAACGGTTAAGCTCACCTTTCATTAGAGTTTGTATTTAACCACAGGATGTTCTGAGTGAAATGCACAGCGCCATCCGTCTTCACTCTCTACCCAGGTTGATACATCAACCATAGTCACTCCGCCATATGTTGTTTGGTAACTGACAATGGCCGTGCCATGATTTAATAATTCAACTTTAGCAGACATAAATTTAAGCTCACCTTCCAAGCTATGCTTATAGTCTTCACAGTGTTTGCGTAGTTGATGTCGGTCAACGATTTGCACACCATAGGCATTGGCCAGGGTGCAAGGAAAATGACTGAGTTCCAGCACTGTTTCGCAATCACCTGAAAGCAGTGCTTTAAGGTAGTTGATTTCGTTTAATAAAATGTGTTTTTTGAGTTCTTTTTCTCTTTTCGCTTTCATACATTAATTTTTGCGCAGTGACAGAGAAAAAACTTCTTGAGTGGTTTGAAAGTTTTTGAATTTAGAAACAAATAAATATTAAATATGAAGAAAACTATAAAAACTTTGTCTAAGTCATTGAAATTTGCTAATTTGCATAAATGAAATATAGATTAAATAGAAAGTTTATCCCTTGGCTGGTGCTGCACTCTATTGAGTATTGGTATTATTATCTTGGGGCTCTGTTCTGTTTAGTTATGCTTCACCATTTCTCTTCAGAAATACCAATGCTTGCAAAAGAGCTGGGTGATCTGGCCATCGCTGGTAAACTCGATGAAATTGAAATCAAAACTTTCTTTCTTCTGGCCATCTATATTCTCTTTTTTAGAACTTTATCCAGACTCCTTTTTTTCTATCCCGCTCGTATTCAGCAAAGAAATCTAAGAATGGAGCTTGTGAACCGTTTAGAAGTTGCTCCTCCTCGGAATTACAAAAACTATAATGAAGGGATGCTCTTCCAAACTCTTTATAATGATCTTAACCGAATCCGAGGTTTTGTAGGATTTGCACTGTTGCAGTTCGGAAACATTATTATAGCCACCTATATTTTTGTTCCAAAGATAAG
Source organism: Halobacteriovoraceae bacterium (assembly GCA_002713145.1). Taxonomy (GTDB): domain Bacteria; phylum Bdellovibrionota; class Bacteriovoracia; order Bacteriovoracales; family Bacteriovoracaceae. Next base: position 84,426 of record PAVS01000012.1, on the reverse strand, counting down.
AGATTTTAATCCCGACTTTCTAGTGGCTTTCACACCCCTGATTGGAACTGTGTTTTGTTTTGCCCTCATCGTGGGGGGATTTTTTCCCTTTGTAAAAAGACAAATGGATCAATACGCAGATGTTCAAAATTTTTTACTCGAGAGCTATGAAGCTAAAAAGACTATTCAGAATTACCATGCGGAAAAAGATTTCTATAAATATTTTGATGAAGTCAGTGGTAAAGAGCTCAAAACTTTTTTCATCTCTTCTATTGGGAGAGTGATTTCTTTTCCTTTGGTGAAACTTGGTTTCGGAGCCTCGTTAATTTGGGCGGCACTCATCGTTAAAAATGATAACCTTCCGGCGAGTGATTTGATTTATTTTTCAAGCTTTCTTTTTCTCATTCTTGAGCCCCTTATGTTTGTTTCCTGGATTGGAATTGTCACCACTCAAGGGTATGCAGCATGGGTGAGAATAAAATCATTAGTGAGAGATCTCTCCGCGCCACTCACTGCTGATTGGTTGGTCAATCAATCTGGGCTTGAATCTGTTCGAATGCCTCTTTGGGACCATGAAATTGAAGTGGAGTTTCCTAAAAATCAATGGTCGGTGATTGTGGGTGAAACGGGAAGTGGTAAATCATGGCTGATTGAAAACTATGCCCAATACTTACAAGTGAAGGGCAAGAGATATTCCCTCATCCACCAAGAACCTTATATCTATAATGACACCATTTTAGATAATATTTTTCTAGGTCAAGAGGTGACCCTTGAAAAGCTCAAGCTGGCAAAAGAATATTTGCATAAATTTGGCTTAGATATACTGGCCAAAAATATGGATGATTTGCTGAGTTTAGAGTTAGGGGAGAATGGAAAGAGAGTTTCCGGCGGACAGGCCAAGCGCATTGCTTTGATTCGCTCTCTCGTGGCTGATGTTGACTTTGTTCTATGGGATGACCCTTTTTCTTCAGTGGATTTAATACTAGAAGCAAAAATTTTAGATGATCTCCAAAAGGAAGCGAGTCTTAAAAATAGAACCTTTGTTCTCACGTCCCATCGCCTGAGTACGGTCAGGGCCTGTGATCATATAACTTATATATCGAAATCCCAAGGAATCATAGAGAAGGGAAAAATAGAAATTATTTTAAATCAAAAAAGTAGAGTGGATGAGTTCTTCAACAAACAAATGGCATAATTATGTCATCATTCCTAATCAAAAGTTTTTGATCACGGTGGTGGTGATCACTGTACTGGTGTCCGCTTATCTTGGATTTATCACACCCCATTTAGTGGCTGATTTATATAATAGCTTTAAAGAGGGAAGTGGGATTGATGCAGCTATTTGGAGCCTTGTCCTTCTTTTTATAGGGGAATATATTTCTTCTGCGATCTATCAATTAGCTGTTAATCGCTATGTTCAGAAACAGCTCTCACATGTTCGCAATAAAAGTTATAAAGGGTGGATTCAAAGCTTAGAATCAGCGGGAAAAGGACAATTTGGTGATCAAAAATACCCTATGGGAGAAGTTCTCTCTAGAGTTTTGACTGATACAGAAGCGGTCATTGAAATGGTCAGCACCGGAAGCTTTAAAATTGTCATCGATATGGCTTTTATCATTTCCTGTTTAGTTGGTTTTATTCAACTTAATACAGTCTCAGGTATAGCGTTGATTATTACTGAGGTCTTAGTTTGTGTTTTACTCGTGGTGGGTAGCCAGCAGATGGCAAAAATTTATATGCAAGTGAGGGTTTCCACCGGAATTATGTCCCGAGTGATTGCTAATATCGCTGGAGGTTTTAGGTTCACTTATTTTCATCCTCATAAAAATTATGCCAGTAAAAAAGGATTTGATTCCTTTGAAGATTTTCTAAGAAAACAGCTTAAGGCAAATATATGGGATGCAAGTTATTACTCAACTGCAGAATCATTATTTCCTATTCTTTTAGCTCTGCTCGTTATCATATTTCCCTACAGTAAAATAACTGAAATTGCGGTGTTGGCAGCCATTATTGATCTCATCCAGCGCTCCATTGGTCCTATTAAAGAGATAGCGGGAAAGATTTCGAGTATTCAAAGAGCAAGAACAGGTATTGTGCGCATCCAAGAATTTAATGAAGATTTGGAAACCCTGCCTAAGGTGAACTTTGGGCAGAAAAACGAAAGTATAGGTTTGAAGCAATTGGTGGTGCGAATACCTTATTTCTCTTACCCAAAAAGAGGAAAAGATAATGACTTTGCTTTGAAAGATATTTCCTTTTCAGGAGAGCCAGGCTCATTAATAGGGATCGTCGGGCAATCCGGATGTGGAAAATCAACTCTTTTAAAAATACTCTCGACCAATATCATGGCCGAACAAGCTGAAATTGAATTTCATGCTGAATCCGGTGATGTGATACGTTTTCATTATAAAGACCATAAAAGTTTGCTTCATTATAAATCACAAGTGGGCATCGTTTCTCAAGACTCGCATGTATTCACTTCTTCATTAGAGTTTAATATCACACTGAGCTATGATATTGGTGAAGACTTTTTAGCCTTTTGGGAAATGATCAATAAAGAAATTCCTTATATTGCGAATTGGGGGATTGAACCAAAAGATATTTGTCATCCCAAAGATCTCTCCCAAGGACAAAAACAACTTATTTGTGCTTTAAGGGCATGCTATCTGGCCAAGCCTATTGTTCTCTTTGATGAGATCTCGTCGGCCTTGGATTCTGACTTAGAAGAAGCCCTAAAAAAATTAGTGTTGCTTATTCAGGAGAGGTCTCTCACTATTATTGTTGCCCATAGAATTGAAACCATCAAAAATGCACAAAATATTATTGTTATGGATAACGGAGTCATTGTGGGAATGGGTGAGCATAAAGAGCTTATGGAAAACTCAACCCATTATCAAAACTTTATTAAACAATTGAACAGCATTCGTTCGTAAAGGAAAACGTATGAAGAAAATTCTCTACTTGTTCTTATTAATCTTTATTCTAGCTGCTTGTCTTAAAGCAAACTCCAAACCAGAGTTTATTTTTAAATCTTCAGAAAATAAAAAAATAGCGGCTCAAATTGGTGAGGTAAAAATTTCTCACGAAGAACTTAATCGAGAAATTGAAACAGAGCTCTATAAAAAAAGGCTTGAAATTTTTGAATTAAAAATGAATCGTCTTAAGACATTGCTCACTGAAAAATTGATTCAAAATGATCCTAAATCAAAAGGATTATCTAATGATCAATACTTAGAGAAATATATTCTCTCAGACATTAAGATCAAAAAGAGTGAAATTGAAAGTTTCATGCAAAAACAAGGAGTGCCAAAAAATCAAAAAGATAACCCTAGAGTCAAAGAGCGAGTGGTTCAATATCTTAAGGCACAGAAAAAAACCACACTTTTAGAGCAGTGGTTAGCTGATCAAACGAAAAATCAAAAGATAGAAGTTTATTTTGAAAAACCTTCACCACTTATTTATAAGGTTGAAGTTGGGAAGGCGCCGGTTCTTGGTAAGAAGTCTGCTCCGATTACGATTGTTTCTTTTTCAGACTTTCAATGCCCGTATTGCTCCAAAGCAGCCTCGGTCTTAAAAAGGGTTTATGATAAATATCCGGATAAAGTGAAATTGGTTTTTAAACACTTTCCATTGAGCTTTCATAGACGTGCCAAACCGGCTGCGCTAGCAAGCCTCTGTGCACATGATCAAAGGCCCGAAGCTTTTTGGCAGATGCATGATGCTTTTTTCTTTGATAAAGCTCCGCTGGGAACCAATAAGATCATAGAACTGGCCACCCAGCAACTTAAACTCAATAAAAAACAATTTGAAGAGTGTTTTAAAAATAAAAAGTTTGCAGCACAACTGCAGCGAGATATTGAGCAAGCTGAGGAGTTAGGTATAAAAGGAACTCCAACAGTTTACCTCAATGGTCAGTTACTGATTGACTCTCTATCTTATCAAAATTACGTCGATATGATTGAAAGTATGTAAGAAAAAAGCTGGGCTTTACTTGAGTCTTGTACTCTTTGTTTGCTAGAAAATTTTACCCCGATCTCAATATAATTGGGAGATGGTACAATTTGTTATGGTCTTACTGGATTTAAGACCTAGCATGATCAAGGAATGAGATGAACGGTGTAGATTACGCAAGTAAATTAAATAAGCAAAGGGAAGTGCATCAGCGAAATCTTCGCGACATGAAAAATAGTCACGAAGAACATCTTGAAAATGTTAAAAAAGTTGCAGAGAAAAAAGTCAAAGACACCACAGACACATTTAGCAAAAGAAAAAATGATATTGAAGAACAAACTTCAAAGACTTTGGCGAAATACAGAGCTGACCAAAAGAAAGACTTTGAAGAGAAAAGTGCTCTCTATAATAAAGCGACAGAAAAACTTAAAGCCGAAGCCCATGAAAACCAAAAGAGAAATGTTGATCATTGGCGCTCGGAGTTCTCAAATTTAAAAGAGTCTTTTGACAAAAACAAAAAGAATAGAGAAGTAGCTGATACTGAGTCCAGAGAGCAACTGACGAAAAATTACGAAAATAATTTATCTAATATCCGCTTGAAAGCTGATAAAGACTTAAAAGAATATGTGGCGACCACCCAAAAGCAAAGTGATACCTCACAAGCCGAGGCTCAGAAAGCACGAAAAGAGCTTATCTCACAGCACGAAGAAGACCAACATAATTTAGTGAAGTCTCATTTGGACGAAAAAAGTACTATTTTAGCCAGAGGGCAAAACGAAATTAGATCCATCAGAGAGAGACAAAATGATGAGATTCATAATTCTCGTGAACTCGCTAGTCAGCGCTCAAAAGATTTAGTCCAGAGTCAAAAAGAAACACTCCAAAAATTTGAAGAAGAAAAGCTTGATTCACTTCATAAGAAACAGGCTTCAGATACACGGGAAAGTGCCCTCGCTTACAGTAAAGAAATAGCTGAGATATCTGAAGAAAATCATAAAAATTTAAAAGATCTTGAGCAAAAACAACGAGCTGAGAGAATCAAATTTCAAAATCATAATCAAAAGATGGCCATTGATCAAAAAGTCGATGCGGATAAAAAGCTCAATAAACAAAGAGAGATGCTCTTTAAAGAAAACCGTGAAAACACCAATGCTTATGAAGGCAAGATTAAAAAACTCTCAGAGAGCTATCAAGATACTTATAAGAAAATGAGTCTCGATTTTGCTGATAAACAAGTTAAGCTTGACCAAGAAAGAGCTGAAGAGCTCAGGCAAGTGAATAACCAGAATAAGATTGCTAACTTAGATCGAGAAACAAAACATCAGACAACTCTCGAGTATACGAAAGATTCGAAGAATGCCCAGTTAATAGCTAAAGAAGAACAAAGTAATAAGAAAATTCAAAATCTAAAAGAAGGGTTTAGCAAAAATATTGAGCTCGCTCAGCTTAAAGCGAGAAAAGATTTTGAAAAAAATCGCGAAGAAACGGTCAAAGAGAAAGCACAACTTCAGAAAAGACTTCACGAGCAAAACGCTCAGGCGAATTCATTTCTTAAAAAAGTAATGCATGATAAATTGAATAAACAAGCAGCCAGCTATGAAAAAAGAATTTTGGAACTTGAGAGTCAAAATAAATTATTAGCGGCTAATGCTCAGGATGCGATCCGTGATATCTCTGATCAGGCGAGAAGAGAGATTGAAAGACAAAGAGAGATATCTTTAAATACAGCTCGTGACCAGGTTAATAGAGAAAGACGTGATGGTGAACAAAAAGAGCAAGATTTAAGACTTAAGCTGAATAAAACTCAAGCGGAGTTTCAACACAAACTCAATGAGATGACGCTAAGAAATAATAAGCGCTTAAAAGAAGCAACTAAAAAACTAGAAATTGAAAAAGCCGAAATGCTGAAAAAGCATCAAGATATCAAAGATCAAGACCGGAAGTTTTTTGAAAGAGAGCTCGCGCGTATGAAGAGTTCTTCTGAAGCTGAAAAAGAAATCTTAATCTCTCAATATGAAGGGAGAATAAACGAGTTAGTTAAGCTTCAGCGGGAAAAAATCAAAGAATTACAAGAATTTGATAAATTAAACAGTCCAGCTTAATATAACTGCGTGAATTACTTATAAGGGGAATATGAGTAGACGTGCTAAAATTGTGGCCACTATCGGTCCTAGTTCTAACTCAATTGAAATGTTAGAAAAACTCATCAACGCAGGACTTAATGTGGCGCGAATTAATATGAGTCATGGAACTCATGAGTCACATGCCGAAGTTATAAAAAAAATTAGACAAGCTTCAAAAAATACTGGATACGAGGTTGCCATTCTCTGTGATCTGCAAGGTCCCAAGATTCGAGTGGATAAGCTAGAAAAACCCCTTGAATTAAAAGCAGGAGATAAATGGGTTATAGGTCCAAGTTCTGTCCAAGAGCAGTATCCAGAATATAAAGACTGTTTCATTCCAACGGTCTATGAAAACTTAGTCAAAGATTCTCATGATTCCGCCCTTATATTATTCGACGATGGTTTGATTGAAGCTCGTGCTTATGGAAAAGATAGGGATGTGCTTCAAATCGAAATCACAATTGGTGGAACACTAAAATCTAATAAAGGAATTAATCTTCCTGATGTGAATATTTCCGCCCCCTCATTTACTAAGAAGGACAGGGAAGATCTTTTATTTGGACTTAAAAATAACGTCGATTATATCGCTCTGAGTTTTGTAAGAAGAGCTGAAGATATTTTGGCCGTGAAATATCTTCTTCATAAATTGAAAAAGAATACTCCTATCATCTCCAAGATTGAAAAGCCTGAGGCCGTCACAAATATCAATGAAATTGTGGAAGTTACAGATTGTATCATGATTGCAAGAGGGGATATGGGGGTTGAAGTTGGAAACCACCTTGTACCAGGAATTCAAAAAGAAATCATCACTCTTTGTAATGAACGAGGAGTGCCTGTTATAACAGCGACGCAAATGCTAGAGAGTATGACCAATAATTCTAGACCAACGCGAGCAGAAGCCAATGATGTGGCTAATGCTATTTGGGATGGTACTGATGCTGTGATGCTTTCGGGGGAAACAGCTTCTGGGGATTATCCTCTTGCAGCTTTGCAGACCATGCATAATATTGTTTTGGAAGCTGAGAAAAAGCCCAAAGAAAGACCACTTCTTCGCCATATGGATTTAAAGAGCATTTCTGCTTCATTACAAATAGCAGCTTCTTTAATTGCTGAAAAAACCAATGCGAGGTGGGTGCTCTCTATCACTCAATCAGGTAACTCATGTTTGAAAATGAGTCGTTTTAGATCTCAAAAACGTATTCTAGGAGTGACAAACTCTATCGAAGTCATGAGGAAGATGTGTTTGTATTGGGGAATTTCTCCTTTTTATTTTGAAGGAGACGAGGGGCAGCTCACCAATATCGAAACACAAATGATTGATGTCCTCAAAGAAAAAAAACTGGTGGCAAACGGAGATAAAATTGTCATTACTAGAGGAGACGGAAAATTCTTTAAACAAGGAACTTCTAACTCTCTTAAAGTTGAGATTATTAAAGATATTCCCAGAGAGGATGTTTCGGCCAAAGGCTCTGATAAATTTCAAGAGGTCAAAATCAATAATGGCCGTATTATCTTAGACACAAGTATCTGTGCCTCATGCCAAAACTGTGTCAGCGTCTGCCCTCATAATATTTGGGAAGTGTCCAAAGATGACAATAATAATACTATGATCAATGTGACCAACGCCCAAAACTGTTCAAAAGATTTTGAATGTGTGGATAAATGCCCAACCGGGGCCATCGAAATCATCGATACCGATCTCTAATAAATGAAAGATTTATTTTCTTTAACCCCTGAAAACCTACAGACAATGCAAATCGTAGACTGGGGCTACACAGAACAAATGCAGGCAACTTCATTTGATAAACTTCAAAACTGGGTGGAAAATAACGAACATGAGCCCCTGGGGTATCTGGCAGATGAAAGAATGCTCAAAAGGAAAAACCTTGAGCTCATTTACCCTTTTGCAAAAAGTGCTTTTGTTTTTTTGTTTGATTACACCAGCTCAAAAAAATCACTTGAAGAACTTGCGCCAGAAAATAAGGTGGCTTCCTATGCTCTAGGTTTTGAAGACCAAGATTATCATTACTGGATTCAAGAAAAACTCCACTTGATTCAAGCTGAATTAAAAAAAGAGGTCGGTGAGTTTGAGTTTGGTATCTCACTTGATATCCACCCAGTGCTTGAGAGAGACTTGGCCTATAGGTCTGGACTAGGATGGTTTGGGAAAAACTCGATGCTGATCAGTAGGAGTTTGGGCAGCTATTTTCTCATCGGATCCATTATCATCGATAGAAAGCTAAATCTCAACCAGAGGGAATTAGAAACTGATCATTGTGGCTCATGCACTCGTTGTTTAGAAGCTTGTCCCACTAAGGCCATAAATAATGATCGCACTGTGAATGCTAAAAAATGTATTTCGACTTACACCATAGAGCTCTTTAAGGATGCTCCAGCCCCTGAAGGTTACCCTACAGCAACTCATGAAGTCTTTGGTTGTGATATATGCCAAGAGGTTTGTCCTTGGAACCTTAAACCCATGGCCCGAGCAGATGAAACTCAATTTTCTGAGAACTCTCTCATTGAGTTTTTTAACAGACCCATAGAAGTGATTTACGACCAAGTGAACCAAATGAGTAATAGAGAGTATAAACGCTTTTTTGCAAAAACTTCACTCGAGCGCTTGGGGAAAAAAGGGTTATTAAAAAACTTGGATAAATTTATTACAGATTAAATTCTTTTTTCAAAAAACTATAGATATGAGAAGCCGCTAGCTCTGGATTATTATGAGGCAGGCGGTTAGGCTCTGTACTCGTCACTTGATTTCCTTTATCCAAAAGAACTTGTTCAAGGTAGGCCATTCCACCTTTACCCACAACTAAATCATCTTTACCACAGATCAAATGAATGCGTTTATCGCTGACATCAATCTCTTCTTTATAAGCTTTAATCCAAGGAAACATTTTATCTGAATCAATAGCCGGGCTCACCAATTGTCTGCGAATATTGATAGTTTTCTCGTAAAAAGCGGTATCAAAAATATGAGTGTCTTCGCTTTGATTAAGACCATAGCCCACACAAACAGAGAGTTTATTAAACTCTTTAAAATAATTGTGCTCAATCGCTTTAAGTGACATTAAAGCTCCTAGTGAGTGACCTCCTAAAACTAAATGCTGAGGTTCGATCCCTACACTGTCTTTGAGAAATTCATAAGCGTGAATAAAACATTCATGAGCAGATTCAATAAAATCTTCAAAGCTGGCTACGTTGTGGTAGCTACCAAGATAGTGCCCAGGTTGATCAAAAATAACAGTATGGATTCCAGCATCGCTAAGTCTTTGTGCCCAGCTAATGCAATCTTGTTTAGAGGCAGTATAGCCATGAGTCATCACTGCGAAAATATCATTAGCCCCATTGCCATTATCTTTTGTGGCTTTAAAGGCCATGGCATTAAACTTAAACTTGGGATGTTCTAAGGTTTTTTTGATTATTTTGACGCTCATGCTCAGTCCATTTTCTTCTAGATTTTTTGCTAATTATAATTGACGAAATCCGTAAAAAACAATAACTTAACTATCACGTTTTTAAAATGTTTATGTGCCCTGATAGCTCAGTTGGTAGAGCAAAGGACTGAAAATCCTTGTGTCGGTGGTTCGAGTCCGCCTCGGGGCACCATCTTTTAAAGACGCTTTAAAACCCTTGTCGAAACAAGGGTTTTTTTATGCCCTGAAATTAATTCCTGAACTATCTGAACATTCTTTCCATACTTATTTTTAGAAGAGATCTTAATAACCCAGTGATATAATAGCCCCATAATGTTAAATTTTTTTTTACAATTATGAGGCTTTCATGAAGTATTTATTAGTTCTTATTATTCTATTCTCTTGCGCTAGTGGCATTCAATATAATTATGTGGATAAACTTAAATGGGAACAATACGCCACTTGTAATGGCTTTTTAGGAAATGGATTTTATCCAAAAAATAAAGATTTGCTCTCAGTATGTACTATCAAAGTCAATGAAAGAACTCCAAAGCTTTATCCTGAGTGGAAAGCGGGGAAAACTTACCAAGGTTTAATCACTCGTTCTCGAAAAACTCATCTTGAACCTATCTATGAAGTAGTAGCTGGCGAACATACTAAAAACAAGCAGATTCTTTTTAAAAAACATAATGAAAAAATGTTCAAACTTCTTAATTTAACAACGGGAAAAGTGACTAACACACCGATCGAGTCGCTCATGCCTGGCCGAAAGTATCATATGCCATCCATCAATGGGAATTTTAAAGAGTTTCAGAAATACTCAGGCGCATACTCAAACGACTTCACCACATTTTACGTGATGGATGAAAATAAAAATATCTTGAAAAAAATTGAAAACGTAGATAATGATGAAAAACGAGCTAAGCTTCTTCCAGCTGTTCACTCGTTTCATCATACAGAAACGATCCACATGGACTTCAGTACACGAATGATCCGGCATAAAGTTGGAAATAGAATTTTCTATCAGGTCTATGACTTTCAAGGTAATAAAATTGGTAAAGAAATTCCTTTTGAGAAAGTTTCTCATCTCGCTATCCCAGCAGCCTATAGAAATGCGAAGCTAACTAATCCCACATTTAATATGACTCCTTGGATTCATAAAGGAGACAATTTTTATATGCCTATCGTCCATGGTGGGAAAAACATGGTTTATGAAGGTAATTCAAATATAAAGGAATTCATAGGTATTGCACTTGAGCCTGAAACATATTTAAATTATTCCAAGTTCTATAGCGGAAGTATTGAGCTAGATAAAGTAGAAAGACTTCAGCCGAGAGAAGTCGTCTTACTGGATAAGGAAGGGGTCTATTATTCAAAACGTGTATACGATTTTCAAGGTCACCCCGCTGATCCGACGACCACAGTAAATAATCTTTTAAAAGATCCCAAAAATTTTTATAGAACTAAGGTTGAATTACCGTACTACAGTAATCGTTTTAGAAATGGGAAGTTGGTCAAAGAGGAGACCATAATCTTTATCGGACTTGATGGTCGCGCGCAAATAGATAGCGTTTCGTGGAAAAACCAAGATTTTAAAAAGGTGAGAGAAGTTAATGACTTCAAATCTTTCGAAGAAGCCGAAAAATTTGTCATGAACGAACAGGATAAAAATATAAAAATCGAACAAGCGCGTATCAAAAAAGCGGCAGAAGCAAAAGCAGCTCAAGAAGCCAGAGAAGCTATAAAGAAACGTGTTGAAGCTAATATGGCATCTACCTGGGCCGAACAAGAGAGAAGAGAAGCTGAGCACAAAGAGAAACTTCGTATCATGGATGAGAATGAAAAGAATAAAAAACCAAATCCTCTGCTTAATCTAGATATCAAAAAAATCTTTGATACCGAAGGAGCGAAAAGAAGAGCTGCTTGTTTTAGAAAAATGTCTAACTCTAAAAAAGCTTATGTCAGTGGTAAGCAAGGTTGGTACTACCAAGGTAAGTGTAAATAACTGAATTGAAATTGGAATTTAGAAATGAGTCATAAATATTTGGGTTCATGTTTGTGTAATACAGTAAAGTTTGAAATTATTGGAGTATTTCAAAATTTTTTTCTCTGTCATTGTAGATACTGCCAAAAGGACACAGGTTCAGCTCATGCTGCAAACCTCTTTTCTTCAAGTTCAAAATTAAATTGGTTATCAGGGAAAGAGTCTGTTAAGACTTTCAATTTAGCTACAACTAAGCATGTTAAAAGTTTTTGTTCTAATTGTGGTTCAACAGTCCCTAGTATTCAAGATGAAGGAAAATTAATAGTTGTTCCCGCCGGTAGCTTGGATGTTCCACTTGAAATAAGACCAAATGCTCATTTATTTACTGCGAGCAGGGCAAAATGGGATAAAGATCTTGAATCATTGCAATCATTTAAAGGATTTCCGAGTTAAAATGTCATTTCAATTATCGCAGTTCGATAACCGGAGACGTCGGGGCACCACTTTTAAAATCGCTTAAAAAGCCAGTCTCTGAACTGGCTTTTTTTATTTCTGAAATAACTTCCAGTTTAGATTAGGGAAATATTCTTTTGCTGATATTTTGAAGCTATCACACTCTGTTAACTAATAACGGAGGCAAAATGGATATTCAAATAGATCAAATTCAAAACAAGATATATGTAATTAGGGGTGTGCAGGTTATGTTAGATAGATACTTAGCAGAACTTTACGGTGTTGAGACTAGAGTTCTCAATCAATCAGTGCGAAGGAATTTAAAGAGATTTCCTGATGATTTTATGTTTAAGCTTACCAGGGAGGAGAATGAGGCTTTGAAGTCACAAATTGTGACTTCAAAAGAAGGGAGAGGTGGAAAGCAGAAGCAACCCCTTGTTTTTACAGAAAATGGAGTGGCAATGTTATCTGCTGTATTAAAAAGTGACCGAGCGATTGAGGTTAATATTGCAATTATGCGTATCTTTACAAAGCTCAGAAGTTATTATGCATTAGAAAGCCGAATTGAAAGAAAAATAGATAATTTAGAAGAAAATGTAACTCATGTTTTTAAAGTTGTTTTTGAACGTTTAGATAATTTGGAAGAAGTAGTAATCAATCAAAAAAAGCGTAAGAAGATTGGCTTGAATAGCAAAGATTGAGTGTTTCAGTTTGGTAACCGTCTACCTCGGGGCACCACTTTTTGGAAACACTTAAAAAGCCGGCTTCTTACTGGCTTTTTTTATTTCTTTCAGGTACTTTTTCAGTTCGAAAACAATCTCCCCCCCCAAAGTGGACAGATGGAACTTGAGTTAAAAAGAATAAATATTTCGCACGCTAATGAGCTTCAAAAAGTCTTTGAGAAGGCACCTCAGTACGCCCTTAATGTCGATGGTACAAATTATGTTCCTAAGGATAGTGCTATGCGCGCACTCCAGGCACTCCCACCAAGCACCTCTTATAAAGATAAATATGTGTTTTTAATAAAACTTGGGAATGAAAATATTGGCGCAATTGATTTGATTCGAGACTACCCAGAAAAGGATACTGCTTATATAGGATTGTTGATTCTATGTGAGGAAATGCAAGGAAAAGGTTTTGGAAGAAAAGCTTATAAAGCCTTAGAGAAGTATATACTGAATGAACTGGGATTAGGTCGGATTCAATTATCTTATGTGGAATCAAATCCAGTCGAGATGTTTTGGTCGAAGAACGGTTTTTATAAAATTGGCGATAGAAAACCTTATGAGGGGATAAATAGAAAGAGCTTTTCACAAAAAATGGAAAAAGAAATCATGCTATTCCATGAGCCACAAGATTACCAAGATAGACTGAATGAATTATTTAAAAATGTTAGATCAGATGTGTTGAAATCTATTTCCCTTTCACGTTTTGAGCATATCGGAGCATCTTCTATTAAAGGGTCTGTCTCTAAAGGAGATCTGGATATTTTCGTTGGTGTAGATGAAAATGAATTTCAACATGCACGAGAGAAACTAAAAGAGATAGGTTTCTCAGAAAAAGAAAATACACTTCGTACCGATGAGCTTTGTATGATGGTAACTGAGAAGTATAATCATGATGTAGCGTTGCAAGTTGTCGTGAATGGCAGTGAATTTGAAGACTTTATTGTTTTTAGAGATTTTATGATTTCAAGACCAGATTTAGTTGAAGAGTTAAATGAATTGAAGCGTAAATGTCGAGGGCTTAGCGCGGATGAATACAGAAGTATTAAGTCAAAATGGGTTGAAAAAATATTAAATCAATATTTTAGTTAATGGGTTTGAGTATCGCAGTTCGATACCTGTTTACTTCGGGGCACTACTTTATAAAAATGCTTTAAAACCCTTGTTTCGACAAGTGCTTTTTTATGCCCTAAAATGAAACCTCGAACTAAGTTATAATGGGAGTTCAAATGCATATTGATTTCAATCCCAATAGTGAACCTGCTGCTGAAATAAATTTTAATCAATTTCTTCAAGTCGATATGAGAATTGGTGAAATTATTGAAGTTGAGGATTTTCCAGAGGCCCGGAACCCAAGCTATAAACTTAAAATTAACTTTGGAAGTGGCGTCGGTGTTAAGAAGTCTTGTGCTCAAATAACAGTACACTATTCTAAAGAAGACTTACTTGGGAAAAAAATAATAGCTGTAGTAAACTTTCCACCAAGGCAAATAGGTAAGTTTATGTCGGAGGTCCTTGTTATGGGATTTTCTGATGAAAATAATGATATTGTTTTGTTTAATCTTGATAAAGAAGTACCTAACGGAGCAAGACTACATTAAATATTTCACTCTGATAATAGGAGTCGTCGAGGGGACCAGGATTTAAAACATTTGTTAGTCGCTGAAGTACTTTCATTTATTCGTTTACAATTTCGCTCTCAAGAAGAGATTCAAAGTGACATAAACCACTTCCATTTGAATCCTTGCTTTCATCGTAAACAGATGGATCGTTAATAAGGTTTTCCCAATCACTTCGAAAGTCATCAATCTTAGCATTATAGGCTGCTCGTGTTGCACTATCCATAAAGGCCATAGCACACCATGCTTTTTTTTCCTTGTCATCATTAATCTGTAATTCAACTTGGCCTAAACTTGCTCCAAATTGTCCAGGGGTTCCAAGTAGTGTACCGATCGAAATTGTCTGGCCCTCTGTTACTGCGAGGTTTCTTACGTGGTCAATAATTATAGTAAAACATGAGTCGCTTTTAGTTTTGATAAATATCTCATAACCTTTAGTTGCAAGTGGGGAGTTTTCTACGATTGTTTCAATTATTCCATCTACGGGGGAGATAACTTGCGCTGATTGTGAGGGATGAAATTCAATATTTCCTAATTGCTTGGTAGCAGAAATAAATTCACCAAAAGCATATATATGCTTATCGTATGTGTAGCCACTATCAAAATTAAAGTCTCCAGCAACTCCAGGGTCCATTCCATCCCAAGAATCAATATCTATTAGAAGTCCCCCGATTTCAGGATATGTATAATCACAGTCTACTTGATCTGAGTTATCACTATCATTAGAATAGTTACCGCTACTTATTGGTGATTCTTCAGCTTTTTGACAGGCTATAAGTGTAAGTGAAAATAAAATTAATATAAGTTTTCTCATTTATCAATCCTATATTGTTATCGTCATTGACTCTTTTAATATTAAAGTTTCACCTTTGAGCGGCTTCTTAATTATCTAGTTTTCTATTGGTTTCAGCTAGTTAGGTGTTGTTTAAAGGGTAGAGTCAAATTGTTATATCGTTAAGAGTGCCAGGTCTTTGAGGCATAATTTCAGCTAGCGAAGGTGAGAATTTACTATCGCAGTTCGATAGCTGTTTACGTTGGACACCACTTTTAAAAATAAATCCCTTTCTAAGTCACAAAATCATTTATACGTTTATACTTTTAAACTATCAAACTCTATTGATTTTAATGGAGGTCTTAATGGATATTCAACTCGATCAAATTAAAGATATGATTTATTTAATTCGTGGACAAAAGGTGATGATAGATAGTGATCTCGCGAAGCTGTATGGGGTTGATACAAAAGTTCTTAATCAGGCTGTGAAAAGGAATTTGAAGAGGTTTCCTGAAGACTTTATGTTTGAATGTAATTCTAGTGAGTTAGAAGCTTTGCGGTCACAATTTGTGACTTCAAATAGTGGAACCACCTGGAATCACATGAGGAGGAAGCCTCCTATGCTTTTTACTGAAAATGGCGTAGCCATGTTATCTGGTGTATTGAATAGTGGTCGAGCGATAGAGGTCAATATCTCAATAATGCGTATTTTTACCAAGCTAAGAAGCTTTTATGCCTTGGAAGATAGATTGGATCGAAGAGTAGATAGCCTAGAGCAAAGCATTACACAGGTTTTTAAAGTCGTATTCGAAAGACTTGATAATTTAGACGAATTTGCGATCAAACAGAAGAGGCGTAAGAAAATAGGACTTAAAAAATGAGAAGAGATAATAAGTATTTTGATTTTTTTTTATTTTGTTTGCTCGTAAATACTTTTTAGGCTGGTTGCATTTAATCTTTGCTCTATTTTTTCGGAAGAATCCATGTTTTAAGTTTAAACAACGCAACCACTATGGCTCCTGTAACTAATCCAATAATTAAGTTTTGAATATGCTCATTTATGTAAGATGGAAAATGAAAAGTATGGGCAACAATTCCCCCGCCAACTAATATCATTGCAAGAGTTCCAATGATTCCGAGTGACTTCATTATAAAAGGCATAGAGTTTACAAACACCATTCCAATCCTCTCGCGCCCTTTATTGACTAAGTGAAGTCCGAAGTCATCAACTTTCACCACCACTGCAACAAGTCCATAGATAAGAATTGAGGCAGCTAGACCTACAACAATCAACGTAATCAGTTGGTTCAAAAATGGTCCGGTAAGTGTACTTTTTGCGATGACAATTATTTCGATGGAAAGGATAAGGTCAGTTTTAACTGCACCTTTGATTTTTTCTTTTTCTGGAATTGCCTTAAGCTTGGCCTTGGTCTCTAACTTTTTTTTAAAAAGCTTCTCTTCAATTTTGTGTGCTCCCTCGTAAGAAAGATAAAGACCTCCCAATAACAAGATCGCGGTCAAAAGCGGAGGATAAGCTGCAGTTAGAATAAGCACTCCCGCAATAGAATAGACTTTATTCAGGAGTGATCCAAAGAATATAGATTTGACGATGGGGAGCTCTCTATCAGGCGTGACACCGACTACAACTCCAGCGTTTACTGCCAAGTCATCTGCCATTAAGGCACTGGTTCGCTTGACGGCCACCTTGGTCATCACGGCGACATCATCAAGGGTCATAGCAATATCATCTAAGAGAGTTAAAAGACTAAACATTAGAAAAGTTTACTTAAGTAAAACGGAAGTGACAAATTTCAGAGGATTTATGGACGGATGAGAGACGAGGGGTAATAATAAGGGGAGGAAATTTTCATAAGAAAAAGAACAAATTGAGATCACGGGAAAAAGGAAGTTGAAGTGCTTATTTTAGTGACTGGCTTAACGGGAGCTGGAAAAACAACCTACTGTCGTGAGTTTTCAAAGAAGCAAATATCAAAAAGATACTCCATTGATGATTGGATGAAAGCTCTGTATTGGCAGGATATGCCCAAAGAGCCTGATATGAATTGGTTTATTGAAAATCAAAAGTGGTATACAGATCGGATTCAGCGATGCGAAGATTTGATCACCAAGGAAATCGTGGAGCTGATGCAAAGTGAGATAACCATATTACTCGACCTTGGGTTTACATCTGTGGAGCATAGGAAAAAATATATTGAATTGGCCCAAAGAGAAGATTGTGAGGTGGAGATACATTATATTGATGTCCCTCGAGATGTCCGGTGGGAGCGCGTGCAAAAGAGAAATACAGAAAAAGCGGAAACCTATTCTATGATTGTGACAAAAGAGATGTTTGACTATATTGAAGAGATTTTTGAAGACTTCGCTGTTGATGAAAAAGCTATCATTAAAATAATAAAAAGTTAATATCGGTAAGGTCGAACGAAGGTTTATTTTATTGATTCAAGAAAATTTTTATATTTTCGACAAATGCTTCCTCCCCAATATTTGTCATAATATGCTTCTGGTTTATAAAGATAATATTGAGGATAATTTTTTCTCACTTCTTTTGAGCAATCTTGAAACCTCAATCCCGAATTGACTTTCTCGTAGAATGAATCGTCTAGTTTGTTTGTCATTCTATTGAAGTAACTTTCCTCGTACTCTTTTTGAATGAAAACCATTTTTTCGAGCTCGAGTGGGTGAGTTCTTCTGACGTCTTTAAGGCACTCAAAAAATGTTCCATGTATATGACCTCTAAACTGCATGATGGATTTATTATTTATCAACTTCTCTGGCCTAAAATTTTTAGCGACCTTATCTCTGCATCTACGATACTCTGATATCACAACACCATCTCGAAATTCCGCTTCAAGTTTATTGAGAGGGAACTCATGTGGATAATGATTTTGTGCAAAAGATAGCACCGATTGTGTGAGAAGCATGACTTTTATCAATAGTTTCATTTTTAATCTCTTTTATGATGTTGTGATCAAAATACTATTGTAGTTCACCCTAGGTTTCTGTTTATATCATAAACTTAAAATTCTTAGGGAAATCGGTACCTTAAGTGCATTAGAAGCCTAATATATCACCCACTTCTTTGAGATGAGTGGCACGATTTATTGCTTATCAAATGCATAGATATTCCGCTAAGAATTGCTTAGAATAGTTTCCATGATCTTTTCAAAAATGAGAGACAAATATCCTCGCAAATTTAATATCACGGTCTTTTATACTGTGCTTAACAAGGTCTTCGATCTAGCTCCACCGTTTCTTATTGGTGTCGCCGTAGATATTGTGGTCAAGAAAGAAGACAGTTTAGTTGCTGGCCTAGGAATTACTGACACGTGGAGTCAGCTAGTTTTTGTGGCGATCCTGACAGTCATTGTCTGGGCATTCGAATCAATATTTGAGTATTTGATGGAAGTCGGTTGGCGTGAGTTAGCACAGACTGCTCAGCATGATTTAAGAGATGAAACGTTTAATCATTTTCTTCATTTAGACTTGGATCAAATTGAATCGAAGTCGAGTGGAGAACTGATGTCCATTTTGAACGATGATATTAATCAGCTTGAACGTTTTTTAAACATTGGCGCATATTCAATGATCCAGCTCTGTGTGACTATTTCCGTTATAGGTACAGCATTTTTTATTCTTGCCCCCAGTGTGGCTTTCTTTGGAATGATGCCGATTCCTTTTATTGTTCTCGGAAGTTTAAAGTTCCAAAAATTCCTTGAACCTAAATATAAGAATGTAAGAGATCAAGTTGGTTTCTTGAATGCAGAATTTTCCAACTCCATTCAAGGTATTCAAACTGTGAAAGCTTTTGCTAATGAAGATTTTGAACGAAAAAAAATACTCAAATACTCATTGAAATATATGTCAGCAAATAACTCTGCCATTAAAATGAGCGCACTTTTTACTCCGCTTATTAGAATGCTTATTCTTTGTGGTTTCTTAGTGAATCTTCTCTATGGGGGGTATCTTACCTTAGAAGGTTCGATGGAAGTGGGAACTTATTCTGTTTTAATATTTATGATTCAAAGACTTTTGTGGCCTATGACAACCTTAGGGCAAATGCTCGATCTCTATCAAAGAAGCAATGCAAGTTATCGACGTGTGCTCAATCTCCTTAAAATTGAACCAAAAATGTCCCGAAATAAAATTCCTTTTTCTCACTCGGATCAATCAGTAGAAATTAGCGATCTCCAATTCTCCTATCGAGAAAGAGAGCCCATTTTTACCGGTTTAAGCTTAAATATCAAAGACGGAGAAACCATAGGGCTGGTAGGAGGAACCGGAAGCGGTAAATCGACCTTGGTAAAAAACATTCTTCGCTTTTACGAGGGAGACTCTGGAACTATAAAAATTGGAGGCATTAATATCAAGGATATAGCTCTTCAAGATCTTAGAAAAAATATAGGGTATGTGGGGCAGGATGTTTATTTATTTCATGGAACGATTTTAGAAAATATCTCTTATGGGCAAAACGATTTGAGTAAAGAAGAGATCATAAGAGTATCCAAATTAGTGGAAGCTCATGACTTTATCTCTGAACTTCCAAAAGGTTATGACACTGTGGTTGGGGAACGAGGTCATCGATTATCTGGAGGCCAGCGGCAGAGAATTTCAATTGCGAGAGCGTTAGTTAAAAATCCAAGTTTGCTGATTTTAGATGAAGCCACTAGCGCTGTGGATAATGAAACAGAGGCAGCTATTCAGCGCTCTCTAGAAGTTGTTAAAAAAGGGCGTACAACTATTATTATTGCTCATAGACTCTCAACTGTTGTTGACGCGGATAAAATCTTTGTACTGGATCGTGGAAAAATTGTTCAGGTCGGGCCACATCAAAAATTGCTAGAAGAGCCAGGATATTATAAATATCTTTGGAGTGTGCAAACGGGTCAAAGAGAGTAGAGCTTTTATTAAGTGTGTGGACTCAATTTCTCAAATTTCTCAAAATTCTCGGTAATATCAGTTGTTTAAAGCTTTGCCATATATGATCTTTTTCTTTTCTAAATAGTTCTATTCACGTAAAGTAACGCACATAAGAAAAATAAGAGGCAAGTCTTGAAAGTCGTAAACGAAATAGATGATATACAATGTGGAACCATCCTCAATGATGCGGATAGGGTTAAGTACATTGAAAATGCATCATTGATAGGTTCTGGAAGCGAAGATGCTCTAGATCGCTTAACATTTCTTGCTTCGAAACTACTAGATGTCCCCTTAACCATCGTCTCGTTTGTGGGTGATAAAAGTCAGTATTTTAAAAGTTTTCATGGCCTGCCAGAGCCTTGGTGTACTGAGAGAGAAATCCCAATTGATGTGTCTGTTTGTCAGTATACTTTGATTGGAGATATCTTAAGTTTGAATGATGTCAGAGAGCATCCTTTGCTGGCCAATAACCCCGCTGTCCCAGCTCTGAACTTAGTCGGCTATCTGGGAGTTCCACTTTTAACGAAGCAAGGACATAATCTAGGTGCTTTTTGTGCTGTTTCAGATCAAGTGAGAGAGTGGTCAGCTGATGATATCGAAATCTTAAAAACTCTCACTCAATCAGCCATGAGTGAGATAGAACTTAATATTGCCCTTGAGCAGCAGAAAAAAGAAAAAGACGATTGGGAAAAAACAGTGTCAATGTTGCTGCATGATCTTAGAGGACCTTTAGGGACGATTAAAGGATGGGCTGAGTTCTCTCAATCTGTTGATGATAAAAATTTGCAAGAAGAGGCTTTGCGCTCTATCTCAAAATGTTCTGATGATGGAATTAAAATAGTTGATAATATTTTGAATTGGAAGCTTTCAAACTTAAATAACAACAAAAAACTTAAAAAAGAAAATTTCGTTCTTAACGATTATCTTAGCTACTATTTAAAAGAAGTTGTGAAGCTAAAGCAGATAGAGATTAATCATAATTTGAATGAGAATCAGTTTAACGTTTTTGGACATAAAGATTCTATTTTTCGGGCTATCACTAACTTGATTCAAAATGCTATAAAATACGGCGATACTTCCAGGCCCATAACTTTAAAAGTACATGAAGATGATTCACAATTAAACGTGAGTGTTCACAACTTTGGTAATCCAATCTCTGAAGAAGAAATTTCTAATATTTTTGAATTTTCAAGTCGAGGAAGTTCATTGGCGAGTTTATCCAGTGAAGGGTGGGGTATTGGTTTGCATCTGGTAAATTCCGTTGCCAAGGCTCATAATGGTAAAATCAGTGTCAAAAGTGATGAACAAAATGGTACTGAGTTTGAACTAAGATTATCTCACAATCAATAATAATATGATTGAGATCACAAATGGCTGCTGAGATCCACTCAGAGCTCAGATACATCACTTTTTAGGCAAAAATAAATAGATGAGTGATGGATTCAGGTAAAACCCGAGTTCGTCGCTCCAATAAAGACTAAAAAATTCTAACATAACCTCGTTTAAAACTGTGCCAACTGGCCTAATGAAATTGGTCATGAAACACTTAATAAACAAGATGTTTTTAATAAACGAGGAGTATGGTTTTATGAAATCATTCTTAGTCACAGTCTTATGCTTGATGACTGTTAATTCTTTTTCAAATGAAGTCTCACTCTTTCACAAACATCAAAAAATTTCTCAGAGCCTATCTTTTTTTGATGATTACTCTCTAGAAGATATTATGAAGATATCGAGGCAGTTGATTGATTATGTTTCAGACTTTCATCCAGCCCTTATTCAAAACTTGAACGACAACTCTGTGTTGCATGGAAAACAACTCACGACCTTTCACGAAATCGCCTCGCATTTCATTGGTATAACTAGAAGGTTGGAAAGTATTGCCGCGGCTTCAAAATTAAAAGATTTAAAAAATAAAGTCTTCTTAGAACAACTCTTTGTTTTTTATAAGATCTATTATCCTTATTATCAAAATGATGAATTCAGACGGTATGTTAATGATGAAGATTTAACTTTTGGACTGACGAGGTTTCAGGTTCATCATGAAATAATGAGTCTTTTGAATATAGATAAAATTCAAATTCTTCTTAGTGAAGTTAAACAAATTGATGATGAATATGAATCTCTCATGGAGTTTCTCGGAGATAAAAAGTCACTAATGAATTTAAGAGATATTTATCAGAAAAAAAATATCGCTGATAAGAGAGTTGATCAACAGCAAGATCTTACCTATCGCCTTTCCAGAGACTTTGGAAATACAGTAGGAAGAGTAAGGTGGAGAAAGGGCTATTTGTGGCAGAATGATAAAGTCTACCAAGAGTTAGAGCATCAACTTCAACCTCTAGATATTATCTCAGAGAAAACATATTTTGCGCTAACGGATAAATTTATTCCTGGTCATTTCGGTCATAATGCCATTTGGGTGGGGACAAAAGAGCAGTTAATCGCGCTTGGAATGTGGAGCCACCCAGCTATTATTCCTTATCAACATCAAATTGAAGCCGGGAAAAATATCATGGAAGTGGACCGCACGGGTACCCATTTGAAGTCACTTAAGGACTTTATGAATGTAGATGAAGTGGCTATTTTTAGAATCAATCAATTATCTTTTGAGTACTATAGTATCTATCGGATTTATGACATTCTTCTCGCGCAAATGGGGAAAATATATGACTTTAACTTCGATGTAGAAACTACGGATACCTTAGTTTGTTCGGAACTTATTTATCAATCTTTTGAAGAAGTTTATTGGCCTACTGAGCCCTACTTAGGTCGAGTGACTATTTCTCCTGATAATGTGGCTTCATTGGCACTTTATGATCATTCACCACTGGACCTGGTCTATTATGCTGCTCAAAAGTCTAAGTCAGACTTTCAATACAAAGGGCTAGATGACTTGGCTCACGATATGGAGTTTAGAAAAGTGGATGATAAGTATAAAAGAGTTGTAAAGGACTGCACTCATTCCCATCGTAATAATTGTGATGAAGTATTAGAGGATTTAATCTACTCTGATCATGAATACATTCCTTCGCTTGATATCACTTGGAATGAATAAAAAATCAGGCAAAGGAATGAAGAGAAAATTGAAAAAAAAGAATGTCTTTATAGTCTTTATTATTCTCCTCACTACGTTGATGCTTACACTTTGGTTAGATCAAGATGAGAAAATAAATGGAGAAAGTGATAATTTCTGTTTAAATTCAAAAATCGAGTTTGACTCTAGAATCATGGATCAAATGATGGGAGACCCGGTGCGAGCTATCAATGAAATCTCCGACACTTTTCAATTGTATCCATTTACAGATCCAGATTATATTAAATACTTCGGAGTGGATCTTAAAGATGTAACACTCAAAAGACTAAGAAACTATCAAGTTGAATTGAAAGCGAATGAAAAAGCTATTCAGTTTAAAACTCATATAGAAAAATTGTATAGAAAAAATGAAAAGAAAATAATCAGTCAGATATGTAAGTATCTTCCAGTAGATACCAGTTTTATATTCAAAGTACTCTATGTGAATTTTATTAAAGAGAGAGTTCTGTATGAAAAAGACTCGGTTTTTATAGTAAATCCTTCTTCATTAGAGTGGAAGGATAACCCAGCGTCTGCTTTAGGTATGATTGTTCATAACGCTGTCCATATCGCGCTTCAAAAAAATGTTGCTTGGCCATCTTTAGCTGAAAATGAAAGTAGAGCTTTTGATAAATTAAATTTTCTCAAACAAGAAATATTCTTCGAAGGAATTGCTACATATATTTCCCACCAAGTTTTGCAGGAACTTAACCTCAAAACGAATAGTTATTTCACAGGAGGAGGGGGAGAGTTTGATTTTGATGGAATTTCAGACAAACAAAAAATGAAAAAAGTCATCAGAACTTTAATTAATGACTCTCGAGATCTGATACAAGAAAATAATGAAGAGAAATTTAAAGCTTATTTCGATGAAAATGGTGGTAAACATTATATGACGGGGGCTTATCTATTTAATGTGATTGATCAGAAGGAAGGAAATCTCTTGATTAGAAAAATCTTGAAAAATGGTCAAGCAGATATGCTCTTTGAACTCTATAATCGGCAAGTCCCGGACAATGAGAAAATCATCATTTTGACTGATAATTTTTTATAGTGATTTGTGACTTACAGGTTCTAGATTCTCTATTATATGATCGACCCAATCATGATGCATGTTTTGATTCTCGCCGGGGCATTTCTCTTGAGAAAGCGGGACCCATAAAAAATCTGGATTTTTACCTATTTTCCAATGACCATCAATAATTTTGCCCTCTTCATCGGTAAAGAGATTATATTTGTATTGGTAAATTGATGATTTAGCCACTCTCGCTTTATGGACAAAGTATTCACTATAAGTATGAGCTCTGAGTTTGGCCGTGACTTGAAATTTACGAGCATCCTTTTGCTCTACCTCAAATTCATAACCTGAGATAATAAGATTATTCACAATTTCATTATTAAACTCATCAAAAGCCACAGGAGAATTTAAGTGTTTGATATAATACTGCAGCGTTTTATGAAATAAGACAGGATTAATATCTTTTAATTCACCAACGCCTTCATAATAGCGTCTTCCATAAAAAGCATAATTGGCGCAATAGCTTGTTTCCGCTCTCATACCATCAATATGATGGGGCTTAATATAGGTATTCGTCTTCTTATCATAGTAGGTCTTTTCATTAAAACGATAGAGGATAGAGGCCACGACCCAGCCATTACAATGTCCCGTCCAACCTAAACTTCCATCTGAGTGATGTGCTTTTTCCCATTCTCTACTTTTAGGGTCTTCCCCAGTCACTCCCTTGACGTATCTGTCATAAATTCTCAGTGGATCTAAGATAGACATACCTCGCTCAGGCCACCAATAACCATCCTGCGGCATTTTGTCTGCACTCACACTGGCTTTTTCACTTTTAGGTATTTCAACTTCAAAACCGTGCACTTTGTCCCTATTTTTTGTAGCAATAGTATCAAAATCATCTTGCTGTATTTTTGAGGGGGGAAAATGCTTGGATAACTTTATGATCTTAGAAGTTTTTATATTTTTCAAATCAACTGGAACGGGGTAGGGGGGGACGAGCTCATCAAAGCTACTTGCTTCTTGCATGGCAATTTTGTTTTCACTCTCTCGCTCATATAGGTGGATCAAGCTTATTTTATTTTGATTTTTTTCAATGACAAAGGCTGCTCTGCTTTCTTGGTTTCTGGTATGACGATAAATATGAGTGGTGGATTCGGAGTGTTCTCTATAACACCAAGTCTCATTCTGAATAGGGTTCAGCTTTTTAAAAGGTGTGGCAACTGGGATGGAATAACATTGATTTGTTGGAGAAGAAGCGCTCACACTAGGGCCTGAGAGCATTACAATAAATAAAAAGGTCATGGCTAGGAAAAGATCTCTAAACACGAGGGGCTCCTTTATCTTTCTCTTAGAAAGAGTAATCATATTGAGTTAACTTGGCATGTTAAGTGTGTGAAAAGGTGTGTAATTTTTTTTAAGTTTAGAGTTAATATGCTAGATTTGCATTATGATTCAAGTCAATAATATTTCAAAATCATTTGCGGGACAAGTTTTGTTTGAGAATTTGTCTTTTAATCTACCTGCTGGGGCAAGAGTAGGCTTGGTGGGGAGAAATGGATCAGGGAAATCGACCCTCTTTAAATTGATTCTTGGAGAAGAGTCTCTCGATAGTGGAGAGATTTCACTTCCTAAAAACTATAGGATTGGAACACTTAAACAACATATAGAATTTTCAAAACCATCAGTGGCCGAAGAGTGTTATCAGGTGCTCACAGGTGAAGCCAAATATGAGACTTATAAAGTTGATAAGATTTTATCAGGACTAGGTTTTACCCAAGCAGAACTTAATAAAGACCCTCATAGCTTCTCTGGTGGTTATCAAATTAGGATTAACTTAGCTAAAGTGCTGGCCACAGAACCTAATCTTTTACTTCTAGATGAACCAACCAACTATTTAGATATTGTCTCTATGCGGTGGCTTAGAAATTTTCTTATCCAGTTTGAGGGTGAAGTCATCATTATCACCCACGATAGAGAGTTTATGGACGAAGTCACCACTCACACAATGGGGCTAAGTCGCAAACAATTAAAAATGGTGAAAGGGGATACAAGAAAGTTTTATTCTCAACTTTTAGAAGAAGATGAGCTTTATGAAAAAACAAGAGCAAATTTTGATAAAAAACGAAAAGAGATGGAGCGTTTTGTTGAAAGGTTTAGAGCAAAAGCCTCCAAGGCGAGTCAAGCTCAATCAAAATTAAAACAATTAGAGAAAATGGGGGAAATGGATGAGCTTGCGAGTGAAGCTGACCTAGAGTTTAACTTTAATTATAAAGAAATTCCTTCAAAAAATATTCTTCAAGTAGAGAATCTAAGTTTCGGTTATACTGAGAATCTACAACTCTTTTCAGATATTTCATTTCACCTAGAAAAGGGAGAATGTCTGGGAATTATTGGTAAAAATGGAAAAGGAAAATCGACGCTACTTAATTGTCTTGCTGGAGAGTTAAAGCCTTTGAAAGGGGAGACACGATTTCATCCGAGCTGCTCTTATGCACATTTTGGACAGACTAATATAGAGCGTTTGCATCCTCAGAACTCTATTGTAGAAGAAGTGACGGAGGTCGCTCCAGAGCTTCCTCATGCAAAGATTCGCCAAATATGTGGAACCATGATGTTCTCAGGAGATTTAGCCGATAAGAAAATCTCAGTGCTCTCTGGAGGGGAGAGATCAAGAGTCATGCTCGCAAAAATTATGGCCAAGCCATCGAATTTATTATTTTTAGATGAGCCAACCAATCACTTGGATATGCAATCCATAGAGTCTTTGGCCGATGCCATAACTCAGTTTGCCGGAGCGACCATTATTGTCACCCACTCAGAAATGCTCTTACGAAGATTGGCGAGCAAATTGATTATTTTTCATCATGATGGGGCGGAGTTGTTCTTAGGAGATTATGATGATTTTTTAGCAAAAATGGGTTGGGAAGAAGAACTAAACTCAAATCAAAAAATAGCAAAACCTAAAATATCTAAAAAAGAGCTTCAAAAACTTCGCAGCGAAATTATTAAAGAAAGAAGCTCAACACTCAACCCTCTCAAAAAACAAATTGAAAGCTTAGAAAAAAGAATTACTAAGAATGAAAAGCAACTGAACCAAAAGAATCTCGACTTAGTAAATGCTTCACAAAATTCAGATGGTGAATTAATCTCTCAACTCTCGATTGAGGTTTCTGATCTCGAAAATGCTATAGAAAGAGACTTCGAAGTTTTGGCCGAGATCCAAGAAAAGCACGATCAGAGTGAGCAATCTTTTGAAGAAAAACTCGGAGAGCTTAATTCTTAGGATTTTTTTGATTTTTTTTAAGTTTTATTGGCTGCGGAATTTTTGGTTCTATATAACTTTTAAGACCGTTAAAGAGATCCATAAATGGCCAAATAATTTCATAGAAAAAGGAATCGTTCCCCGATTTACCTTGAACACCAACTTCAATCAGAGAATGGTTCTTTCGAGTCACAAATGTTCCAAACACATGGTCCCAGATAACAGTCGCACTTCCAAAGTTAGAGTTTCCTTCTTCCATATCAATACTATGGTGTAATCTATGGCTATGAGGGCCCATAAAGAAGTACTCAAGCTTACCCAATCTAAAGTCCACATTGCTATGAGCAAACAGCCCTAAAAAACTATTAGGGATGACAAATAAAAGAAGAGCTTCAGGAGGGGCACCCAAAATTAACAAGGGGCCATACATGCATATCTGCTGAAGGACTCTTTCCATAAGATGACTTCGCGACGTTTTAAAAACATTGAGCTCTCGTGAATTATGATGAAGCTCATGGAACTTCCACAACCATGTATAGTGATGGTGAAGCCGATGTTGGATATATCTCCCTAAATCAGCCACAAGAAGAACAACCACTGCTTGTAACCACAAGGGCCAAGAGTGAGGCCAGATATCCAGGGGATTTGAGCTATCTTGTATCTGCCCTGCTAGGATGAGGATAAGAAATTGATTTAACGTATTTCCTAAGTGAGCACCAAAACCAGTTCCAAAAAAAGTATGAACTAAATCGTCTTTTATCGTCTTTTTATTGCCATTCCATTTTTCTTGGTAGGGAATAAGATGTTCTAACCACCAGAGAGTGACAAATGTAGCCAAGCTTAAAAGGGTGAGGATAAGACCTTTGTTATACCCTTGTTGAATCAATAAAAATGAGCTGACACTAACTAAGATCAGTAAAACAGGGAAGCCGAAATACCTAACTGCATGAGTGAAAATTTTCATGATGAGATTATAGTTGGATATACGAGTCATATAAAGAATATTTGTAGAAAATCAATCTCTGTCTAAAATCTAGTCATTTTTTAAGAAATATGTCTCCATTTGACCTTTACCTTTAATCTCGATAGGCCCTCGCGGCTCAAACTCAAAGTCATTTTTAAGGAGTTCATACGTATTCTGAGAAACTTGAATTCTTCCCACTTCCCCATGGGACTCCATTCGAGAGGCTATATTGACAGTGTCACCCCATAGATCATACACGAATTTCTTTTTCCCAATAATTCCAGCCACGACATTTCCTGTGTTGATTCCCACTCTCATCTTTAAATCATTACCCGTTCTTGCGTTATACTGATCAAGAGTTTTATTAAGCTCACTGGCGAAAAGGATCATGTTTTTAGTATCATCAGGACGCTCCTTAGGAACGCCGGCGGCTACCATATAGCAGTCTCCAATGGTTTTTATTTTTTCCAGATGATATTTTTCTGCAAGATTATCAAAGAGAGTAAAAATTTCGTTTAGGATGTCTACAAGTTCCTCTGCGGTTTTATTTGAGGATAACTTGGTAAACCCGACGAGATCTAAAAATAAAATAGAGACTTGTGAACACTTGTCAGCAATGGTTTTGTTTCCATTTTTCATCCTTTCACAAATAGAGTGGGGAAGAATATTATGAAGGAGTTCATCAGATTTTTTTTGTTCTTTTTCTAAGTTATCTTCTGCTTCTGTGACAGCTTTATTAAAATAGTAACCAATAAACGCGATGAGAACCATAGCACTAGTCACATTAAATAAATAAAAGGCGTCGAGTATTTGAGAATTAATCGTATAGATAGGTGCAATATTTGCACAGTAAAAATTGAGGGTGATAAAAATGAGAATCACAAATGAGCTTAAAGTCATCTTTGCCCCATTGTGAGCTGGCTCTGTTAGATAGGGGACAATTAAAATTGTGATTAAATAATATTGAAACCCAGCTGCAACTCCTAGCAGTTTTACCGCTAAAACTTGATGAATAATCACCTCTATGACGGCGATAAGAATAGCCGGAAAGTATTTTCCACTTTGATTCATTTTAAGAGTGGCAAAAAAACATAAAGCACTGAAGATATTGAAAATGGCAAGCAGAGGTGCCTCTAAGAAATAAAAAAGAAAGATCCAAGAGAGATGAACGAGAAATCCAAACGTATGGACTATTTTTCCAATAATAAAATATCGCTGGTCTTTAATTAAAACCTTGCTTTGATTAGCCAGGGTATCTCTAAGAGATACTTGCTCTTCCATAATCTTTCCCTTTTAAAAATTATAAAACAGAAAAGCTCAAGGAGCTAGTTAGGTAAATCTTGACTAAGTTTATTTATGAATTTCTTGTTTCGCTCTTGTGTACTTATCTACTCATACTTCTTAATTTTTACCATTTTAAAATAGATATAATCTAAACGAAGCTAAAATTTATACTTTTCATGCTATTATTTAGTTGACCGTTTCGCATTCTGCTTACTAACAGGAGGTGCGTATGAAGACACTTATGATGGCAGTACTAAGTGTTTTGATTTTTAGTTGCGCTAGTTCAGAAAAAGAAACTAGCGACGACGAAAAGAAAAAAGAAACTTATGTAAGAGCTTACAACCCACAAGTTCACCAGAGGTAGTAGACTCTTTCATTTTTTTTAAGGAGTGAGCGCTGAGCTTTTTTAAGTCATTTTTTCAGGTTTTGAGTCTCTTTTTGTCTCTGTTTGTTAGCTTACAGACAGTCAGTCATTTTGACTCAAAATACGTTGGAGAGCTCATTGAATTTGAAATCGTAGAGGAATGCGAAACCGAAACAGAGGATTTCATTATTCAATCAAAGCCATCACTCATGAGTTGTATGAAGAAAATAAGTTTCACAGGGGAAGGTGTAAAACACCAAAAGGTTTATGTTGAACCAATTTTCCCGCCACCAAAAAGAGCCTAACTCGATATTTCAACTTTTAAATTATGTATTAAATTTTAGAGCCTCATGAGCATGGTACTCGTTAGGATAAGGAGCTATAATGGACTCTCTTAAAAGAAATATTTCCCACGACTTTTTAGCGTCATTAGTTGTCTTTTTAGTGGCGCTGCCTCTATGTTTGGGTATCGCACTCGCTTCAGGAGTACCACCTATCGTAGGCTTACTGGCCGGAATTATTGGGGGGCTCGTTGTGGGGCCACTTACGGGATCCCCGTTACAAGTCTCTGGACCTGCAGCTGGTCTGGCGGTTATGGTTTATGAAGTCGTTAATGTCCATGGGTTAGAAGCTTTGGCAATCGTGTGTCTCATCGCAGGGGTGACTCAAGTCATAGGTTTCTTTTTTAAAACAGGTATTTATTTCAAAGCAGTTTCTCCAGCAGTGGTGAAAGGCATGCTCTCCGGTATTGGTCTCCTTATTTTTGCATCCCAATTTCACGTCATGCTTGATCATGCTCCAAAAAGTACAGGAACCATGAACTTAATCACTATTCCACAAGCAATAATCGATATCTTTGCTGATGACTTTCCTATTCAACATATTCAAGCTGCTGTGATAGGGATCATTACTTTGTTTATTCTAGGGAGTTGGAGTTATATGAGAGATAAAATAAAATTACCCATTCCTGCCCCCCTCGTAGCCGTTGTCGTGGTTTCCCTGATCGCTAATATGAGTGGGTTAAGTATTAACTTTATTGAGCTTCCAGACAATTTACTTCAAGGAATGAATTTCTTGAGTTTTAATTCTTTAAGTACTATCAATCTTGATATTGTCTTAGCGGGGATAGGTATGGCGTTGGTCGCAACCACAGAGACACTCCTTTGCGTGACAGCTGTTGATACCATGAAGCCAGATCATAAATCAGATTATAATAAAGAGCTATTCGCTCAAGGGGTTGGAAATTCCGTTGCAGGTATTATTGGTGCCATGCCTATTACTGGTGTTATCGTGAGAAGTTCTGCCAATGTTGAATTTGGAGGAAGAACGAAAGCTTCCACTATCATGCATGGGCTGTGGCTCGTTTTATTTCTCTTCTTTTTTTCAGAACTCTTATCTTATATTCCCACATCTGCGCTCGCAGCAGTGCTGGTCTACACCGGTTACAGACTGTTTGACATAAAGGCATTAAAGAAATTTTCAGAGTTTGGAAAGTTTGAAGTTTTCATCTATGTCGCAACTATATTTTGCATCGTCACCATCAATCTTTTATATGGTGTCATCATCGGATATATCTTGGCCCTCTTACAGCTCATCATTAAACTCAATCAACTGGAATTTGAAACCAGCAAGTCAAAGACAGAGGTGACTGTTAATTTTAAAGGTGCCATGACCTTTCTCTCACTTCCTAAAGTCTCAGAGCACTTTAATAATTTACTTGATGATCATTCGGGGGATGTGATTGTGGACACAACTGATATTAAGTTTATGGACTCCGCCAGTCATGAGTTTCTTGGACAGTTATCAAAAAATAATGGAGATAGAGTCAAGTTATCAAAAAATGATACTTAAGCTAAAGTTCTTCATTGAGGGCATTTAGAAATGCTTCTAAATTTCTCACATCACTTATACCGATTCGTAAGTTCCTCATACGTGGGTCGAGGTTTACGAAATCCATTTGGCGTGAAGCCTCATTAACTAAACGGTAATGATCGACTGCTTCTCTAAGCGTATTGAGTTTCCCATGATGAAAGTAAGGAGCTGATAAATTGAGTTGTCTGAGTCCGGGAGTTTTGACTCGCGCTAACATAAAAGGAAGTGCCTTTTCGTTAGGGCAATTCTCTGGGTCACGACATAGACGTTGTTTTATGAGTTTGGTCACGTCTTTATTTCTGCCAAAAAAGTTCCAAAGCCCCAGGTCCACTTTTTGAGCATCGGCCAAAGTAGGTCTGTCAGCATATTTTTTCTTCCCTCTGTCTTGATAAGAAGGAAGGGTTGCGGCTAATTGATTAAAGCTTCCAATGCCATGGATATCTTCGTATTCAAATTGGGTGCTACCAATATTATAATAAAACTGATCACTGAAAAGAGGTGGAGTATGACAAGCGATACACAACCCTCTTGAGTTAGTTCCAGTGATATTAAAAAAGACTTTTAATCCTTCCCATTCTTTTTGTTCAAAACCAAATTCTTTTTGATGAGACTTAAAAAACTTCTTTTTAATAAACTGAGGAGATTTGAGGGCCGCAAGTTCTAGTCTTACTCTTCCGGTGTATTCAAAGATCGTTTCACCATTTTTAGGAACCGTATCGATACCATTGGCAATTAAAAACTGATCATAGGGAGAACCATTGTATTCACCTTTTTCATTTTTTTGAAAATCTTGCTGATTCATAAAAGCGGTGACAGCTTCCACGACGATATTGATAACATCGGAGTCGTTTAGTTTTTGAACGTTTTGCCCAGAAATATCAAGGATGTTTTGCTGATAGCTTCCTCCATATTTTTGCGCTAACTCACTTGTACCATCATCTTTTTTTATGACTTTTGCTATATTTTTATAAGCTGCTCTTCTTTCGTGCCCAAGCCAACCCATATTGCGCCCAGTAAAATTACCTAGAACAGTTTCTGAGTGATCAAAAAATTCTCCATCCCAGTGAGAGGTTCTGTTTTGAGCGAACTTACTTCCCATTCCAAAGAATCCAGGAGTGTTGCGAAGACTATGAGTCAGTTTATCTGTGCGAAGTGGAATTTTTGATAAGGCAGAAAACTCATTAAATATACGAGACCCAATTGTTTGAGCTTCATCACTCATATGACAACTGGCGCAGCTTTTAGCTTCTCCACGAAAAGGTGAGGGCTGTTCAACTCCAAACAAATCGATCATCTCTAAATCAGAACTTCCTTCATTGAGGGAATGGTTCACATCTCCTTGGGATTGCTGATAGAAATGTTGAGAGAATCTCCCTTCTCGAAAAAGGCGCTCTCCTAGAGAGACCATGTCGATAGCGTATAAAGTTGTGCTCATCAAAAGCACAGATAGTAATAAAAATCTCATAAATGTCCTTGGTGTGTATGGTATATCAAACACCGATAAATTAAGTCAATGATTTAATAAATTCAGTGCCTTAGATTAATTTTGTTCAAAATTACATCAAATAACCGCAAATTGGCGCTGAGAAGCCTGCCTTAGTTTTGTTAAGCTTCACCGAATTTAATAAACAAAGGAGAAAAGATGAAAAAAATTCTAATGATGTTGCTAGTCATCGCCTTGGCAGGATGTGCCAGTCATAATGAAGATGGTGTGGATGAGCACAAAAATACAAAATCTGGTGCTGCTCTTGGTGGTTTTGTAGGTGCAGTTGCTGGTGGACTTTTATCTAAGGGCGATAAGAAAGCAGCCGCAGCAGGTGCTGCCGTGGGTGCAGTGGCCGGTGGACTTTATGGAAAGAAATTAGATAAGCAAGCTGAAGAATTGAGAGAGGTGGCCGAAACCAGACGTACTGATCAAGGGATCGTGACTAAACTCAAAGGCGATATAACTTTTGAAACGGGAAAAGCGCAAGTGACATCGGAAGCTCAAAAGAGACTTCGTAAAATGGCTGATATTTTAAAGAAATATCCCGAAAATAATATTACCGTCCTAGGACATACTGATTCTACCGGAACCACACGTATTAATGAAAAACTCTCTGAAAGAAGAGCTGAAAGTGTGAAGTCTATTTTAGTGAATAACGGAGTTAATGCTAAAAATATCAAAACAATGGGGCTCGCTGCCAAGGATCCAATTGCTGATAATTCAACAGCTTCAGGTCGAGCTGAAAATAGAAGAGTTGAAATGGCCATTACCATGGGTGAAGACTCTGAAAGAATGTCGGAGTAATTTGAAGATATATATTTAAATGATCGGCCTCTGCATCATGCAGGGGCCTTCTTTTCTTCAGTGTCAAATCGCACTAGTTTTCAATGATAAATTCATTTGTTAGTTCTATAAATAGATCATTCAAATGGGGATATATATGAAACTGAAATTTATTTTAATGACTCTTATTTCTTTCTTAGTAGCATTTAATAGTCACGCTTGCGATCTTCGCACCAGTCAAACAAGTCTAAGTAAATATGAAATTTTAAATATCTTGCAGACATCAAAGTTAAGAATTTGCATTGATGATGAAACATTTAACCGTTATGACATCAAAGATTTTTCTCGAAAAGGTGCCCGTCTTATGATTGATGCAGCAGGTGCCACAGGTTTGAATCGTTATGATCTCAAAGACCTGGCAAAATTGGGGAGAATAAGTCTTGGGATTCATACTGGACTCGCCAACAGATTCAATAGGTATGATATCAAAGACTTTTTGAAATTAAATATTCGAATTCAGCTTAAAGACACTCAAAATATTTTTAATAGATATGATATTAAAGACTTTCTAAGAATGGGAAATATTTCTGTGGCCATGCGTTCAAGTGAAACACAATTTAATCGTTATGACCTTTTAGACTTCGGAGAGATCATCTCTACTATGAGAACAGCAAGGGTGTTACTCGTCATAGATGATGATAAATTTAATCAATACGATATCAGAGATTTCCAAGAGAAGGGGATTCGTATTAAATATCAAAATTAATACGTTCTATAATAGCCTAGACATTTCCTCGTGTTAAATTTTCTACACATTCACCAACAGGGATTGGAAGATTCTTAAATTTTCTTTTGTTAAATTGATTTGAGTAACTTTAACAAAGGAAAAAATATGTCGAAATTATCAGGAAAAAGAATTGCCGTACTTGCTACAAATGGTTTTGAACACTCTGAACTCTTTGAGCCTCATAAAGCTTTAAAAGACGAAGGTGCAACTGTTGATGTTGTCTCTCTTGAGAGTGGAAGCATTAAATCTTGGAAAGATGGTGATTGGGGAGAAGAAATTAAAGTTGATAAAACCTTGAGTGAAGCGAATGCCGACGACTATGATGCTCTTGTGCTACCAGGTGGTGTGATCAATCCAGACTCCCTTCGTAATAATGAAAAAGCGGTTTCTTTTATTAAATCATTTTCAAAAGAAAACAGAATTAAGCCAATTGGTGCCATTTGCCATGGTCCTTGGTTATTAGCGGAAGCAGGAATTGCCAAAAATAGAAAATTAACTTCTTACGGATCAATTAAAACAGACATGATTAATGCTGGAGCTAATTGGGTGGACGAGGAAGTTGTTGTTGATAATGGCGTTGTCACCAGTCGTAACCCAGATGATCTGCCCGCTTTTATTTCTAAAGTCATTGAAGAGGTGAGAGAAGGTGCTCACTCTAAATCTGCATAAGACGGAGAGTTGTATGGATAATAAAGAAAATGTGAGTAAGCTTTTTAAAATCATAGATAAGACTAAGTATGGAATGCTTATTACCTATAATGATAAAATTAAAGCAAGACCCATGACCATTGCTAATAAAGAAGGTGAACATCAATATCTTTATTTCTTTAGTCAATTTAACACGCAAAAAACGGAAGATATTTTGCATAACCCAGATGTGCTGGTGACTTTTACTAATAATGATGAGCATATGTATGCCGCAATTAATGGACGAGCCCGGCTTACTAATGATAAAGATATTATGAAAGATCACTTCTCCAAAATGCACAAAGCATTCTTTGAAGAAGGCTTGGACACTCCAGGTATTCATCTGATAGAGGTTGAGATTAGACATGCTGAATGTTGGTATTCTGATCAAAACACCTTTATGGAGTTTTTTGAAATCTTGGCTAGTATTCCAACGGGGAAAACTGCAGATTTGGGAGAGCAATTTTCAGTGGAAGGGTCACAACTCCATTAGAATAAAATATAAAAGGAGCTTATGGGTTATTTAAAAGCAGGTAAATGGATAGAGCAAGCAGTCAATCCGGAAACAGAAGATGGTGAATTTCACCGTCAAAAGCAAGAGTTTCGGGACTGGATTGGTGAGAAAGATTTTGCAGCCGAAAAAAATCGCTATCACCTCTATGTCAGCTTAGCCTGCCCTTGGGCCCATAGAACTCTTATTATGCGTAAACTTAAAAAGCTTGAGGATGTGATCGACGTTTCTGTCGTGCATCCTCATATGTTGGATAAGGGATGGAGCTTTGCCAATGACTTCCCTGGAGCTACCGGGGACAAGGTGCATAATTTAGATTTTCTCAAAGATCTTTATGTGCAAGTCAAATCAGACTTTACGGGAAGAGTCACTGTTCCCATTCTTTATGATAAAAAATCAGATGCAATCGTAAATAACGAGTCTGCTGAAATCTTAAGAATTCTCAACTCTTGTTTTAATGAATTTACCGAGGTTAAGGATGATTTTTATCCTGAAGATCTGCGGGAAGAAATTCATAAAATAAATGAAGATGTTTATCATAATTTTAATAATGGCGTGTATAAAACTGGCTTTGCTCGTAAGCAAGAAGCTTATGAAAAAAATTATAAAGCTCTCTTTGAATGTGTGGAAAAACTTGAAGCTCATCTCACTGGAAGACAATTTCTTGTGGGGGAAACTCTAACTGAAGCAGATATCAGACTCTACACCACCCTTGTTCGCTTTGATGCTGTTTATCATGTTCATTTTAAATGTAATAAACAAAAAATATCTGAATATCCGACTCTGCAACGTTATCTTTGTAAGTTGTATAATATGGAGGCTTTTAAAACCACCACCGACTTTCATCATATTAAACAACATTATTATTATAGCCATGAGTCACTTAATCCTATGCGAATTGTTCCGGTGGGACCACAGCTGAAATTAGATAGCGGTGCATAGCGAAAGCGACGCAGAAGGTTATTTTTCAAGAGATTTTTTATCCCAACATTTTGTTATGGTGCTTTTTAGTCTATAATAGCCAAGTTTACTATCATCATATTTAAAAAGGATCAGCACTATGTCAGATGTTAATTCATTTAACAGTAAAAAAACTCTCGATGTAGGAGGGAAGTCATATGAGTACTACTCTCTTAAAGAGGCCGAGAAAAACGGCTTAGGAGATATTTCAAAACTTCCCAAGTCATTAAAAGTTTTAACAGAGAACCTTCTGAGAAAAGAAGACGGTACAACTGTTAAAAAAGAAGACTTGGTGGGAATGAACCAATGGGCCAGCAATAAAACATCTGATAATGAAATCAATTTTTACCCCTCAAGGGTTATGATGCAAGACTTTACAGGTGTTCCAGCGGTTGTTGATTTAGCTGCTATGAGAGATGCCATCAAAGACTTGGGTGGTGATGCTCAGAAAATTAACCCTCAAGTACCTGTGGATCTTGTTATTGATCACTCGGTTATGGTGGATAATTATGGGGACCCAAGTTCATTTAAACAAAACGTAAAATTAGAATTCGAAAGAAATAAAGAGCGTTATGAGTTTTTAAAA
The DNA here is from genome assembly GCA_002713145.1 of Halobacteriovoraceae bacterium. Lineage (GTDB taxonomy): Bacteria > Bdellovibrionota > Bacteriovoracia > Bacteriovoracales > Bacteriovoracaceae. The sequence continues at coordinate 46,817 of PAVS01000012.1, read as the reverse complement.
TGGGGTCAGAACGCATTTGAAAACTTTAGAGTTGTTCCTCCGGGAACCGGTATTATTCACCAAGTAAACTTAGAATATACAGCTCAAGTTGTGTGGACGAAAGATGAAGGTGGTAAAACTGTTGCCTATTGCGACTCGCTTGTAGGTACAGATTCCCATACAACCATGATTAATGGACTTGCCGTTCTCGGTTGGGGAGTCGGTGGTATCGAAGCGGAAGCCGCTATGCTCGGTCAAGCTGTTACCATGCTTATTCCAGAAGTGGTAGGTTTTAAACTCACTGGAAAGATGACTGAAGGAGTCACTGCGACAGACTTAGTTTTAAGAGTCGTTGAGATGCTTCGTAAAAAAGGTGTGGTAGGAAAATTTGTTGAATTTTATGGCGACGGATTAGATAACCTTTCTCTTGCTGATCGAGCAACCATTGCTAATATGGCCCCTGAATATGGTGCGACGATGGGATTTTTTCCTATTGATGATGAAACTATTCGTTACTTAAAATTTTCTAATAGAGATGCTGATAGAGTTGCCCTAGTAGAAGCTTATGCTAAAGAGCAAGGGCTTTGGAGAAACAAAGGTGATGAGCCGGTTTTTACGGATACTCTTGAATTGGATATGGGAACTGTTACCGCTGCTATCTCTGGACCAAAAAGACCACAAGATAGAATTGAATTAACTTCAGCCAGCACGGCTTTTAACACGGCTCTTAAAGATACATTTAAAGTAAGTGATCCCAATAAATCTGTTCCGGTGGAGGGTAAAGACTTCTCGATTGATCAAGGTGATGTGGTCATTGCTGCCATCACGAGCTGTACCAATACTTCTAACCCCTCAGTTATGGTGGGTGCAGGACTTGTGGCAAGAAAAGCAAAAGAGCTTGGACTAAAAGTAAAGCCATGGGTGAAAACGTCATTGGCCCCTGGTTCTCAAGTTGTCACGGATTATTTAGAAGCTTGTGGGCTGCAAAAAGACCTGGATGAGTTAGGATTTAACTTGGTTGGTTATGGGTGTACCACATGTATCGGAAACTCAGGGCCACTGAGACCAGAATTTTCCAAAGCCATCAATGAAGGTGATTTGGTTGCGACTTCTGTCTTATCAGGAAATAGAAACTTTGAAGGAAGAATCTCTCCTGATGTGAAAGCCAACTACCTTGCATCTCCTCCTCTCGTTGTTGCTTATGCTATTGCAGGGAGCATGAAAGTTGATCTCGCTAAAGATAGCCTCGGTAAAGATAAAGACGGAAATGATGTTTATTTAAAAGACATCTGGCCTTCAAATCAAGAAATTGCTGAGACAGTCGCAAAAGCATTGAGTGCAGACATGTTTCAAAAACGTTACTCGGATGTTTTTAAAGGAACTCCTGAGTGGCAGGCCATTGAAACTTCTACTGGTGAGACTTATAGCTGGGATGAAAGTTCAACTTATATTCAAAACCCACCATTTTTTGAAGGGATGACAAAAAATCCGGAAGGGGTCGAAGATATCAAAGCGGCTAAAGTGCTCGCGATCTTGGCGGACTCAACAACGACTGATCATATTTCTCCAGCGGGGAATATAAAAGCTGATTCTCCTGCAGGTAAATATCTGCAAGAGCATGGGGTGGCTATAAAAGATTTCAACTCTTATGGTTCACGAAGAGGTAATGATAGAGTCATGACTCGTGGGACATTTGCCAATATTAGAATTAAAAACGAAATGCTCGATGGAGTTGAAGGTGGTTATACCAAATTTAATGGCGAGCAAATGCCTATCTATGATGCGGCCATGAGACATAAAGAAAATAATACTGAGCTTGTGGTTGTGGCAGGAAAAGAATATGGAACTGGCTCTTCTAGAGACTGGGCAGCCAAAGGGACGAGACTTCAAGGTGTAAGAGCAGTCATCGTTGAGAGTTTTGAGCGAATTCACCGTTCAAACTTAATCGGTATGGGTGTTCTCCCCTTAGAATTCATGAATAATGAAAATAGAAAATCATTAGAGCTCAAAGGGGACGAAGAAATTAATATCACAGGTATTAATGAACTCGAGCCAGGAGGAACCCTTGATTGTGAAATCACATATGCCAGTGGAGATAAAAAAGCGATTAAATTGCGCTCAAGAATCGACACGCTGAATGAGCTCAATTACTACCGCAATGGTGGTATCCTTCACTACGTTCTCAGAAACTTGAATCAATAAAAAATTAAAAAAGCAGCCCCCAGAAATGGGGGCTTTTTGGTTGAGACTATGAATTTTAAAAAACTAACGACGCTGGCCATACCTTTTTATGAACATGATGACCCCAGTCATGATTTTGCTCATATCAAAAGGATTCTCAAAACCTGTACTCTCTTTGGTGAGCAACTTGGAGCTGATTTAAATCTCTTGCTCCCAGCTGCCCTTTTACATGATATTGTGAATCTTCCTAAGGACCACCCTGAAAGAAAAAAAGGCTCAGAGTTTGCTGCACATAAAGCTGAAGAGTTACTGCTGCAAGCTGATTATTCACCAGCAGAAATAGCTGCAATTAAAAAAATCATTATTGAGCATAGCTTTTCTCGAGGAGAAAAACCTTCAACTCTTGAATCACAAATTCTTCAAGATGCAGACAGGCTAGATACTCTCGGGGCCATTGGAATTATGCGCACAACCACAGTGGGATCAAAAATGGGGGCCCATTATTATCATCCAGAAGATCCTTGGGCCAAACAAAGAGATTATGACGATAAGAAATATACTCTTGATCATTATTTTACAAAGCTGTTTAAATTACCCGCAATGATGAACACAACACTTGGCCAAAAAGAAGCAGAAAAAAGAGTGCTCTTTATGCAAAACTTTCTTCATGCTTTTACCCAAGAGGTGGGTATTGAATCCAAATAAACTCATCGTCGTCAAATTAAGTTCTCTTGCTGTCACTAAGCCTGCGGGTCTTATTGACCGAGGGAAAATAAAAACGATTGTCTCTGACCTAATGAACCTGGAAACATCTGGTTATCAAGTGGTACTGGTTTGTTCAGGAGCGGTTAATGCGGGAAAAAAATGTATCGAGAATTTTTCAAAATTAGAGATGAGCTCATTGCAAGCGAGTTCAGCAGTTGGCCAACCCTTCATCATTCAAGAATTTTCTCGGGAACTTAAAAAATATAAGAAAAATGTCGCCCAAGTTCTCCTTACCCATGAAGACTTTAAGCACAGAAAAAGAAGCCTGAATATTCGTTCAAGTCTTTTTCAGCTCCTTCATAATCATATTCTCCCCATTGTAAATGAAAACGATACCGTGAGTTTTGATGAGATTGCTTTTGGGGATAATGATCAGCTTTCAGCTTTAATATGTGAACTCATGAATGCAAAATTACTCTGCATGCTGACAGGGGCAGATGGATTGTATGATCGCTCTCCAGATGAAGAAGGCGCAAAAAAATTTAAAAAAGTTTTATTTGATCAAGAGTTTACCGAAATTGATCTTGCCAAAAAATCTCTTACAGGACGAGGAGGGATGCTGACTAAACTAGAGGCGGTTAGAAAACTCACACCTCTAGGAATAGATGTCTATATTGCGAGTTATGATTTTGAACAGCCCATCACCAGAGCTATTTTGGATAAAGAGGGAACGTGGTTTGAAGGACAAAATAAAAAACTTACCGCTAAAAAATCTTGGATTCTGACACGCACCAAGTCGGGAGCGAGTCTTCAAATAGATCTTGGGGCCAAGCAAGCATTATTAAAAAACTCATCTCTTTTACCTGTAGGAGTAAAGTCCGTGAGAGGGAAGTTTTTGCGAGGTGATTGTATTGCCATAAAATATCAAAATGAAACCATCGCTTTTGGTATCACTGAGTATAGCTCTTTAGAAGTTGAGAAAATTAAAAAATTAAAAAGTTCGGATCTTAATACGGCCATTAAAAACCCACATTCAAAAGTCATCATTCATAAAAATAATCTCATCTTGAAAAAGAAACTGACATGACAAATTTAAATGAAAAACTTGTTTTTAAAAGTGGTCGCTGCACCAAAAATCGTATTGTCAAAGCTGCTATGAGTGAGAATATGGGAAGCTCTCATCTTCCTGATCACAAATTTGAAAGGGCCTATGGCACTTGGGCACAAGGGGGAGCAGGACTTATTATCACTGGAAATGTGATGGTGGATAAAAACCATTTGGGAGAAAATAATAATGTAGTCTTAGATGAAGAAGTCAAAGACTTGGAGCCTTTTAAAAAATGGGCAGATTCAGTTCATCAAGAGGGGGCTTTGGTTTATATGCAAATCAATCACCCTGGAAAACAATCTCCTAAATTCCTCAATAAAAATCCTGTTGCGCCTTCAGCTGTCGGTTTTCAATCTCATCTTAAAAAGGCTTTTCATACCCCTAAAGCACTTTTGCACCATGAAATTGAAAGTATTATTGAGCAGTTTATTACCACCGCTCAAAAAGCGGAGCAAGCGGGATTTGATGGGGTCCAAGTTCACGGGGCCCATGGGTATCTTGTCAGTCAATTTCTCTCTCCTCTGCACAATCAAAGAGAGGATCTATGGGGAGGCCCATTAGAAAATAGGGCGAGATTTCTCACACGCATTTGCCGAGGTATTAAAGAAAATACCTCTGCGGATTTTGGGGTTTCTTTGAAGATCAATTCGGCAGATTTTCAAAAAGGTGGTTTCAGTAAAGAAGAATCCATGACCGTGCTCAAACTTTGTGATCAATTGAATTTAGATTTTGTTGAAGTTTCTGGTGGAACTTATGAGGCGAGTGCGATGATGGGCCATAAAAAAAGAACTCATCAAAGAGAAGCGTACTTTATTGATTACGCCGAAAAAGCAAAAGCACTTTTGCAAACACCGCTTATGCTCACTGGTGGATTTAGAAGTGCAAGGAGTATCAATCAAGCCCTTGAATTAAGTCATATCGATTTAGCAGGGATGGCCAGACCTCTCTGTGTCGACCCTGATTTACCTAAGAAAATGATTTTAGATCAAGAGTATGCCTTTGAGTTAACAGAAAAAAAATTAGGAGTGAAGTTTTTAGACAAAATGATCCCCTTAGAGATTACCTGGTACACTCAACAAATTCATCGTATGGGAGCCGGCAAGGCACCAGACCCCTCATTGAGTGTCTGGAAGTCCGCCCTAGATACCCTTATTGAGATTGGAGCAGTGGGTCTTAAACGAACGAGAGCTTAGTGCTAAAGTTATCTAAAACAATGTATGGAGTTGATATGAAAGTAATTTATTTAATCATTTTAGTACTACTTACTGTAGCGTGTAATGACGACAAACCGATGAGAAGTTCCTTGAGTGATGCTTCTGGTGGGTGTTCCGGTGAGACAATGGCCAGTTCAGAAACAGGACCTTTGTTTAAAATCTCTGGTGAGACCGTAACCAGAAAAGATCTTCCAGCAGAGCTTGCAAATTTAGTCTATAGAAACGAATTTGAAGCCTATTCTAAAAATCAAAATATTTTCAAAGAATATGCCTTAAGAGTTTATCTCGCTAAAAAACAAGATAAATTAGAAGATATGGATAACCCTCCCAAACTGATGGATCTTTTGGACATCCCTGAGCCGAGTGATAAAGAAATGAAGGCTCTATTTGAGCAAAGCCGCTCAAGACTCCCTAAAGAAGTTACTTTTGAATCTATGAAGTCACAAATAAGCGGATATTTAAAAAGCCAAAAAGTTGCTGAAATTTTTCAAGAAGAAGTTAAAAAAATGGAAGCGGATGGAGCCTACCAGTCATTGATTGCTGGACCTGTGGCGCCTAAGATGGAAATTTCTACTGATGGTTTTCCAACCACGGGAAATAAAGACTCAAAAATTAAAGTGATTGAAATCGCCGACTATACTTGCGGACATTGCCAACATGCTCATCCCGAAGTGAAAGAAATTCTTAAAAAATATAAGGATAAAATTTCTTTTACTCAGATTAATTATTCACTAAGACCTAATGGACAAAGTGGTATGTATGTTAAAGGTGGATTCTGCGCTCATAAGCAAGGAGAAGAAAAGTTTTGGAGCTATCATGATAAAGCATTTGCAAAAAATTCAGAGCCACATGATCACTCAGCTCCTGGTCATTCACACGGACCAAACGCTGATGAAGTTGTAGCAGTTGCTCAATCAGCGGGACTTAAAGCAGAGGAATTTAAAAAATGTCTTCAGTCTCCTGAGGCTCAAGAATTTATGATGAATACCAATGCCACACTATCTGCCCAAGGAATCACGGGAACCCCTGCCTTTATCATCAACAACCAAAAAGTTGAAGGCGGAGTCCAGACCCTTGAAGCTGAAATTAAGAAACTACTCTAAGTAGTTAATAAAACGAGTAGCTCGATCTTTTTGCTCAGGTAATATACTCCTCTTCCGATAAGCTAAACATGTATTGGAAGGGGAGTTATGAATAAATCACACCATTTTTACTTAGTCTTTAATCCTATGATCAATAAGGCCCAGAATTATAAATCTCAGGCCCATGAATTCTATTATGCACTTCAATCTCAAATAAAGTCAGGAGAGTTTTCTAGCTCCTATATGTATTGGGGAAAAGTGGGAATGAATTCTGAATCTGTTGATTTTGAAAAATTGAATGCCGTTTTAGAAGAGAATAGAAAACTGGGAAAAGATACCCATTTGTATATTACAGATTACCATCAATTTTGGATCGCCAAAGTTCAAAGTGTGCATCGTGAAATAAATGACTACAAGAGAACGTTGCCCTTTTATGATAGCAAACAAGTCGATGTGTGGTTTAAAATAACTGACTTTGACCTCGTATCTGCTGAGTTTGAAGAAACCTCTTATTATATTTCTAACTTATATGTAGATAATGTTTATCAACAAGAAAAAGTGGATTCTGTCCATCCTTATCTTGGGGGCTTGAGCTTTCCCTTGGTGGTTCAAGATCACTTGAATCAAGAACATTTTAGAAAAGAATATATGGAAGATGGACTCAAAATTATGCGCTCTAATCCTTTGATTGAGAATTTAAATGGGGCAAGAGATCTAAAAACAATGTTTAAGTCATTTGTTCTGCCTCCTCAAGTCTTTTGTAAACTTTCGCCACATGTGCGCAACGAACTCTTTCTAGCTGAAATGGAACTTGCCAAAGGATATCAATCCGAAGATGTATTATTTAAAACCCTCTTTTCCTATTTAAAAATTCTCGAGGGCACATTAAACGATACCATTGGGGAAATTTTAAAAGAACAATTTGGAAACTGTCTCTATATTAATGAAGAAGGGACTCAATTTAGCGATCAAATGGGAGCTGGCTTTGTAAGGTTGGATCATTTCTCCGGGCTTATATCTCTGGAGAGTTTAGTGTCGCTACCAGAGCAAATTAACCATTTTGGAAATCTCTCACTTGATGCCACCAATTCAAAATATTCTGAACTTATTGAGTATTTTCTCAGTGAGCTTATTCCGATGAATAATAAGTTTGAGTTAGCTGCTCTGCGTAGTCAGCTCAAGCCTGAAAAGCCACTTCGTTTTTCAAAAAGCTTTGTTTACCAGGTGAGAAACCAAATCTTGGGCGTGGGTTGTAAGGGAGTTATTAACAATCTTGTTGAGTATTATCTCAAAGCTGATGTGAACCGAGTGCTAGCTAGGGCCAGTTAAAACTCAATGATATTGGTCATTTAAAAAAATCTCAGGTAGTCTATGTCCATGAAAAAATTCTTTTCTTGGACAATGGTCATCCTCCTTTTTGCTGTATTCCTTGGGCTTTGTTTTGTCCAGTACACGGTTCCCGATCGTTATGGTGAGAAATATATTCCTTCTCTCGATCATAATGTGAAAGTTCGTTTTGATAAATATGGGATTCCTCATATCAAGGCTAAAACGGATAGAGATGCTTATCGTGTACTTGGCTTTATCATGGCCAGTGATAGATTGTTTCAAATGGACTTGCTGAGAAGAACCGTCAATGGTGAGTTAAGTGAAGTTTTTGGTAAAGATCTCCTTGATACGGATAAAATGCTCAGAAGATTACGCCTCAAAAAGCACGCTGAATTTCTTTACGAAAAATATAACACCTTAGAAAACCAAAAACCTTATTCTCTAGCACAAGCGTTTCTAGCTGGAGTCCACGATTTTATTGAAACTCAACCTTTGCCTCTTGAATTTAGCATTATGGGTTATACTCCCCAAAAATTTACTGTCGCCGAAATCATCGGTGTGACAGGTTATATGGCTCTGACTTTTGCAGAGGGGGTGAACTCGGACGTCCTCAATTATGAGCTGATCAATAAACTTCCTCCAGAAAAACTAGAGTTGCTACGTACAGGAGATAAAGTTGATTATGATTATTTTGGTGAGAAAAAAATTGTTCATAATCAGACCCTTAAAAATATGAATAAAGCACTTTCAAAACTCAATGAGATTGTCCCCCAATTTCATGGGTCTAATTCATGGGTATTAGCTGGACACAGATCAAAGTCAGGATTTCCTATCTTGGCCAATGACCCCCATATCGCGACTTCTAATCCTCATATTTTTTATGAAGCTCATATCAAATCACCGAGCTTGGAAGTCTACGGTAATTTTATCCCTCTCATTCCTTTTCCCGTTATGGGCCACACTCCTTATAGTGCTTGGGGTCTCACCATGGCCGAAGTTGATGACCTGACAATTTATGAAGAGAGATTTAACCCTGAAAATAAAAATCAAGTGATGTTTAATAATGAGTGGGTGGATGTAGAAACCTATGAAGAAGAAATAAAGGTGAAAGGAGGGAAAACGGAAACGATTGAAGTTACGCTCACTCCTCATGGACCGATTTTAGATGAAAAATATTTTAATCTTGGTGGTTCAAATCTCTCACTAAATTGGTCTTACCACCATCCAGAGAATAATGTTTTAAAGACTGTTTACCAATTTCCTCTGGCTAAAACAGTGGAACAATTTAAAGATGCCGTCTCGCATGCTGCAGCCCCTGGACTAAATATTAGTTGGGTCAATAAGACAGGAGATATTGCATGGTGGGTGATGGGAAAATTTCCTAAGCTTCCCGAAGGTGTTCCCTATGACATGGTTTTAAAAGGCTGGGATGGGACTCAAGAAGTAGAACGTTTCTACTCCACCGATGAGAACCCCCATTTAGTCAACCCTGAGAATGGAGTGATCGTTTCTGCTAATTACAGACCTCAGCAAGAAGAGTTTGCGCACTTTGATGGTTATTGGCAACCGGCGGGAAGATACTTTCGATTACAAAAACTTTTAAGCGCTCAAGAAAAATGGAACTTGGAAGAATTGAAATCCATTCAAACAGATACTATTGTTCCTGTTGCAGATAGAGTTGTCGAAAGGCTCAAGTTGGCCTTGAAAACAAATGACTTAACTCAACTAGAACAGGTGGCACTTGAACATGTAAAAAATTGGGATTTTGATTGCAAAAAAGATTCCACAGGCTGCCTTATTTATCATGAATGGCTTTATCAGATTATTATCAATATTTTTAAAGATGAGCTCTCAGAGGAAGAATACAAAAAGTTAGGCAATATAGCAGATCTTTGGCATTCCACCAAGAAGCTCTTAAATGATTTTGATCACAGCTTTTGGGATAATATTGAAACGGACCAAGTAGAAAATGCTAATGATATCATCACCCTCTCTTTTTTAGAGGCGGTAGAAAATATTGAAGAGAAGTTTGGTAAGAGAGTCAGTTTATGGAAGTGGGGAAGAATGCATACAGTTGAGTATAAGCATCCTTTTGGTAAGCAATTTCCACTCAATCTGATCTACAATATAGGACCCGTGAAAGCTGACGGTGGTCGCTATGTGATTAATAATATTGGTCATAAAGTGGCTAAGAAAGGTTTTGAAGTGGTGCATGCTCCGGCGACAAGACGATTGATTGATATGGCGAATCCAAAGCGAAGTTTGGGAGTCATCCCCACCGGTGTTTCGGGTAATCCTTTTAGTAACCATTTTAGTGATCAACTTGAGCTTTATCACAAAAGCGAATATCGTGAACAAGTGATGGATTTTAGCGGCTTAGATGAATTTAGTCTGATGGTTTTTAAAACGAAAGAGAACTAACAATAGCTTTCAAATCGATTCAAAGTAGCGTTTAGATTTTCAACTCTTGTCCCTTCGATAACAAAATGGGCGTATTGTTTAGAAGGTTCAACAAACTGATCATGCATAGGTTTGACTTGAGAATAAAATTGTTTGTGTACACCCTCTTCAGTTCTTCCTCTTTCAGCAATATCTCTTTTAAGCCTTCTTTGATAGCGGATATCTTCAGGCGTATCGACAAATATACTCTCATCAACTAAAGCCCTTACCTTGGATGAACTCAAGACTAATATTCCTTCGATGATGATGATTTCTTTGGGCGCACAACTCAGAGTTTGCGATTTACGTTTATGAGTAGCAAAATCATACTGGGGAATATCCACTTGTTCAGATCTTTTGAGTAAGGAGATATGTTTGGCCAAGAGATCAAAGTCAATACTTTCTGGATGGTCAAAGTTAACGCTTCCCCCATCATAATCAAATTTATCACTTTGATCGATATAGTAATTATCTTGATAAAGGATAGCTGACTTCTCATCCCCTAAAAGTTTATAAAGTTGCTTGGATAGAAAGGTTTTACCGGAGCCACTTCCTCCCGCGATAGCAATAATCTTTGTTGTTTTCATTTCTTTATAATGCACTGGAGTGGTAAGAGTTGCAATTTAGCGTGTAATAAATGCCTAAAAAAAAAAAGCCAAGCACTGGGCTTGGCCTTGGTTTACTTCATTTTAATTGCTTAGAGATTATCTACTAATCGTCTCACAATGGAACCTACCGCATAGGGAACCGAATAGGGTCTTCTGGCCGTTCGGTTATAGTCATGACCAAAACCTATTTTATGGGTCCACTCATGCATAATATTCGCAGCGACTTGGCCTAGGGAGTTGCTGGTGAAGAACTTATCATTGACCCAAATTCTTTCAGAATTAGGGTAGGTGTAGCCCACCACCGAATTGTTGGTGAAATAAAGAGTAATATCAATATCCATCTCTTCATCAATTGCGGGGTTAAGGGTTTCCGCTCCGGCCATAATTTTCTCGTAGATCTGAGAGTTACTGAGCCCCAGATTATCCACATACTGATAAACACCGTTATAGGTGTGGGCCAGTACTGCTTCTTTAAACTCAATAGAGTTCACCACTAATTTGAGCTTTTCAATGGCATCATCCATTTTGGCTCTTTTACTCTTTGAGAAGTCTCTTAAGACATAGTTGATAGTAAAAGCGGCACTTGGCTCTTCTGGTAGATCAACTGGTTCATCTACGTCATCATCGATAGGCTCGTCAGCTGGATTATCTCCAATACTTCCATCACTACCATCATCTGCATTGTCATCTACTGGTGCTCTGCAAACAGTAGGGTCTTCTGCTGCTGGTTGATCTTGACCTTGTTTTAATTTCATTAAATGCTGCATGTCTGGTTCAACACAATCTGCAGCATCTCCGGGGAGACCTTCTTTACAAGAGGTCATGACTAAAAAACTTACTAAAACCATCAAGAAGTTAAGATTCTTGAGATTTTTTGCGAATTCCTTTTGCATACATACCATCCTTGGTTTCGTTTTTTTGCTGTAGGAATATTATAGAATGCTGGAGAGCTCGATGCAGAAAGGGGGAAGAAAATTCGAGGTCAATATTGGGATTTGAATTTGAGAAAAAATCGTGGTTGGAATTTGAGGGGAAATTAAGAAATATTAAGCTAAGTGGAGGGCCAGATATTTTTTAGGTCATTTTGGGAGGTTAGCTATATTCATAGTTAACCAAAGGAAGGAAAATTAGGTAGGAAAAAGATCCCTTCCACTTAGCTCACTGTATATAAAGCAAGGTGTGTGCCAAAGTTGTCGAACTAATAACTGACTGAAATTACATGATATTAACGCATGACCAAAATGATTCCGGTGCAGATTGTAACCAAAATTTCCTGTGCATATTGGCCCTATGTAAGAATTATTTAACCGACCCCTTATGATGGTGATAAATTTCTCAAAGTTAGCAAGGAAGCACTGTTAGTGCTGAGTAAGCAGTTTTTAGAGACGCGCGAGCAGAAAAGTCCTGAACTAAAATAAGAATGAGTGCCCCTTATAAATGATCACTATATAAATCTCTAAAATTATTATTGTTTTAGCTGAAATTTAGCTTCGACTTAGACTTTGAGAATTTTATCACCATTCTAGTCATTCGGTTTGAAGAATTACTTAACGACTTCGATAGATACTATCGTCTTTGAGCTAGCATCTTTTGTTTGGTGATTAAGAGTTGCTGCTTGATCTGTAAGAGCTGTTGAATCCCTGCGCTCTTGGGATTTTTTGTGTAATTGGCCTAATTCTACTCTCTCACCTTTTTTTATATGCCTTTGAGTTTTAAAGCCCAATCTGGGTGATTGAGAAGTTATATCAACCTGATAGCCATCGCCTTGAGGAGAACAGGTAATAGTATAGCCGGCTTCCTGGTATTGGAATCGCCCAGGCTTTTCATGAGTGAGGATGAGCTGCGTTTTAGAACTGACACGGCCCGTTTGCTCTTGGGTATGAGCCTTGAGTTGTTCTGAAGTGATGGCAACTTGAGTTTGGTTTTCCTGAGGAAGTGTGTCTTGGTAAATATTGAGGTGACATTCTTTGGGAGGAGTTATGTTTTGAGTTATTAAATCCTGCCGATAATTTTGATAAATATATTTATTGAAAAGTTTTAAGCGCTGAGAGGAGCTGACGACATCAAGACAATTTTTATGGACTTTAATTTTATCAGAGGGAAGAACTAAAAACGTGATTTCTTTTTGGACTTGGTTTACTTGGCGTGGAGTACTGAAGCAAAATTGCTGATAGTCTTGAGCGAAAGTCAGGGTCACAAATAAAAATACGATAATTGAAGTTCTCATTATATTTGATCATAACGAGAAAAAGACAAGAGTGAAAGTAGCTAAAATCTTGGCTACTTTCACTGCTTAAACGTGTGTTACTCTGGGATGATACTACTAATCACATGTAAGATGATTGTGATAATAAAAAAACTCTCGAACATAAATGATTCCTTATTGCAAATATAGTGAATGAATCTCATATAAATTACTCTCGCTAATTTTTAAAAGTTCTAATATCTCCCAGGTAAGCTCTGCTGCAGCTCCTTGGTCGAGATTAAATCTGTCTGTAAATGATGTGTGCATTTTTGTAATCAACTCTTCTTCAAAAAAGTAATAAGCATCCATGATGTCCTCCTTGACATGTAATGTCTGATGTAAAAAAAGTTAAAATTTAGAGGTTAATAGGATCTATACAGACCAACTAAAATCCCCTTGATGTGAAAGTCTCCTCGATCAACGAGTATAGGGCTCATAGAACTATTGGCAGGGTGAAGTTCTATTTGGTTTTTGTTTTTATAATAGCGCTTGACTGTGGCTTCATTGTCCATGACAGCAATAACAGTTTGTCCGTTATTCGCAGTTTTTTGTTCTTTAACTATAATGAGATCACCATCCAGTATTCCGTCTTCAATCATTGATTCACCATTAACTGTTAAAGCGTAGTGGATTCCTTTTCCAATCATAGAAGCCGGCACCTGGACCATCTCATTGCCTTCCATCGCTTCGATAGGGTTACCAGCAGCAACACTACCATGGAGTGGAATTTCGATGGCTTCGGGGAGGGATTCAGCTTGATTAGGATCAATAGGGACAAGTCCTCTTACCGAGTTAGAATCACTCTCAAGATAACCAGCATTTTTTAAATAGCGAATATAGTCTTGTACAGAGCCAAGGGACTTAAAGCCAAAATGCTCCTGAATTTCCATTTGCGTAGGAGAGTAACTATGTTTATCTAAGTAGTCTTTGATGAAGTCATAAACTTGTTTTTGTTTTTTTGTCAGACTCATTAAATATCTCCTCATGGTTACCTAGGAAAAATGATCACACTTGATTAACCGTATGTTTTCCGTATATATTAAATATATCCGTAAAATATCCGTAGGTCAATAGACTCAGGAGTTTTTTTTGAAAAAAATTATACATATCGATATGGACTATTTTTTTGCTCAAGTTGAAGAACTTGATCGACCTGACTTAAAGCATAAACCTTTTGCCATTGGTGGTCTTTCTGAAACAGGTCGAGGTGTGCTCTCAACTTCGAATTATATAGCTCGCAAATTTGGAGTCAAAAGTGCAATGCCTACAGCTTTGGCCTTAAAAAAATGCCCTGAGCTTATTTTGGTACGCTCTCATTTTGATAAATATCGAAAAGTAAGTGCTAAAATCTTTGAGATCTTTGCGAGATACACCACTCAAATAGAGAGGCTTTCACTAGATGAAGCTTATTTAGATGTCACAGATTGTACGCTCCATAATAATGATGCCATTAAAATAGCCAAAAATATTAAAGAAGATATTTTCCGAGAAACCAAGCTTACTGCAAGTGCCGGTGTTTCTTTTAACAAATTGCTCGCTAAGATCGGAAGTGATCTCAATAAACCTAATGGTTTGAGTGTTTTGAGACCAGAGGGAATTGCAGAGAAGATCGCTCATTTTGAAGTCGGTAAAATAAATGGTGTGGGAAAAGTCACTCAGGAAAAAATGCATAAACTTGGGTTAAGAACCTTTGGTGATTTACAAAAACTCACACTCAAAGAATTAGTTGATGCATTTGGTGATAGTGGAGTGAGCTATTATCATTATTGTCGTGGGATAGATAAGAGAGAAGTCAAACCCCATAGAGAGCGAAAATCACTATCTGTAGAAAGAACATTTCATTCAGACCTCAAAGACCATGAAGAGCTTCTTTTAAAATTAGAACATTGTTTTGAGGAGATGTTAGATAGGCTTAAAAAACATCAGGATAAAAAAATTAAAACACTCTTTGTAAAAATAAAATATTCAGATTTTCAACAAACAACAATTGAAGCTGCAAGCATGGGGAAGTTGAAGTTTAATCATTTTGAAAAGCTCTTCAGCGAAAGAGTGCAAGAAAATGATAAAGTGAAGACAAAGGGTGTACGGCTTATTGGAACGGGAGTTAAATTTTTAAGGGCGAAAAACTTAAAAAACCAACTTACTTTTTGGCATGAAACATAATTTTTTCATACAAATGGTCTGAGTCATACCTCATCTCGCTAGGAAGTTCTGCGGGGGGAGTTTTCATCTCTCTTGCCAGCTCTTCAAAGCGAGACGTTTCAAAGAGTTCACGTATATGATCTGCGTAGGTTTCTAATTTTTTTCGGTGAGGGTGTTCAGGGTTGTCTTCACTAAACTGATGAATCTGTTCCGCTAATTCTTCAATAATATCTCGAATTTCGAATTTGTCATTACGGATGATTCTATACCTTTGAATAAGATAGTAGAGCAACAGAATAAGGGCCAGCACTCCAATATCAATGAGGATAGGATAAAAAGCTTCCATTAATTAAATCCAAAAAAACGAATAACAGCTTCGTTCATAAAAAGAGGGGCTGGGGCGAATAGAACTAACCACATAAAAATATAGCGAAGAGACGTTACGTTTTTT
This sequence comes from Halobacteriovoraceae bacterium, assembly GCA_002713145.1. GTDB lineage: Bacteria > Bdellovibrionota > Bacteriovoracia > Bacteriovoracales > Bacteriovoracaceae. Next base: position 31,334 of record PAVS01000012.1, on the reverse strand, counting down.
AAGAATGCTTTATCCAGACATATCCCAAGAAATTGAATCATAAAATAAGCAATCATACTCCCAAAAAGAACATTACCGGTATAGAGAAAGTAAGGAAGGTTAACCATGAGTTCATGAAAGATTCCAGAGATAAGAAAGATTAAAAAATAACGAAGATATGTCCTTTTAGGGGCGAGATACTTTCCGAGATAACCCAACCAATTTCTCACCCAAACATTCCATCTCTTTCCCCAAAACTCACTTAGTGATTGAGATAGGTAGGGCTGGTTATGAATTCTTGGGCTAGCAATTTTGAATAATGAAGCCACTATCCTCAGGTTGGCCCCTAAAAAAAGAGTAAAAAAATAAATAAACACTAAAAGGATGTAGGGCTTTAAGAAGAGAACTTCAGTAAAGGCATTAAAAAATATATTGAGATAATTATGGGCAAGTATCAAACCAAGAGTTGAAAAAATAAGCTCAAAGATAAGGTCTGAGTTTTTAATTTGGATATCAAAACTTTCCCCATGTGACCTTGGACATAAAATAGGGGTCATGTATAAAAATCGGCTGTCCACGGGATGCTGGCTTTTGCGGGCGATAAAAAATGCCACCAACTTCATTATGGCGATGGTGGATATTCCAAATGTGAGAAAAATAAGGGTGTATCCCATAAATCCTTCTTGTTTAAAGCTGCGACTGAGCCCTTTACCAGCTGTTCATTTTATCGTTTTTTAGCAGAGTTTTAAAGAAATATATCCTTTAGCAATAGCTGTCTTAAGCCGATAAAGAGGTAAATGTAGGAGATGTAGATGTATTACGCCAGAGGAATGAGAGATTTACTACAAACAACCCAGCTAAGTATTGAATTTTTCAGAGACTTAGATGATTTTCAAATTAATTTTATTGAGATGTGTTTTAAGCAATCTTTAGACGAAAAGATGGGGCTTATGACTGAAGTTGAGAAGTATAACTTCCATATATTTGAAGAGTTTAAGTTACAGCAAATCGAAGAACGCTATGGGCTTCATCCTGAACTCTTAAAAAAATCAGCTTAATCAAACTCAACGTTTAACTGAAAATTTAAAAACTTGAGTTCATGGTCGATCGCGATGAGCTCACCTTTGTCCATTTCGGTCCAGATATTTTCTCCTGCAAGTTTTTCGCTTGAGAAAATGAGATGATTGATAGGTTCATCAAAGCTCGCTTTAGCTTCACAAACCGGAGCAAAAAAAGGACAGCTTTCTCGTTCAGAACATTTTGTTTTATAAGTAGAGTAGTGGAGCTTTTGCCCGCCATTAAAACCTAGCATCATAGTGCCCGTGGTAAGAATGAAAGTGAGATGATTCTCAGTTGGTTTTGGATGTGGATCTTTACACAAGGGACCTGAAAAGCTTGTAATAAGTTGAAAAGCACTTTCTATTGCCGCTTTGATGGCACTTACTTTTATATTAGGAATATGCAGAGGATGAATATCTTTTATATAACTTAGGATGAGAAAAAAGATGATCTCACTATCAGTTGTTCCTAAAACAAACCTTCTCAATTCTGGGTCAATTTTATCTAAAAGATTTTGTCGGTAACTATCAAAGTTTTTGAGATTTCCATTATGAGCAAAGATCCAGCGACCATACTGGAAAGGGTGGGAGTTCAAAATAGTTTTTTCCCCATGAGTGGCTTTGCGAATATGAGCTACAACTGTTTTTGAGGAAACAACGCCACTAACTCTTTCAAAAATATGATCATCGATGGCTTTATCCATAGACTTGATCACATGAGGAACATCTTCAAGATAATAGGCGACACCCCACCCATCTGGATGTTTAATACTTTGTTCAACCAGAGCATTTTCAGCATGAATCAAGCTTGAGTGAACTTGTGAGTTAATAACTGATTTAAATCCGAATAATCTACACACAACTCTATTGTCAGGTATTTTGATATGGGTTGCAAGTAGTCAATTTAAGCCCCTGTAAATAAAGTAGAAATGCTTTATAATAGAAGATATGACTAAAAAACTCTTTCCTTTATTCCTGATCGTGGCGATCGCACTTTTATCAGTATTTCTTTACAAGCGTGACGGTGGTCAAAAAAATAATAAAATTAATTTGGCCATAAATAATAAAATCAAATCCTTTGACCCCGCTGTGGCCTTTAATGATGATTCTCTTCTAGTCATGGGGCAAACCTTAGAAACTCTTTATCAATATCATTATTTAAAAAGACCTTTTGAAGTCATTCCTCTGCTCGCTGATGGGATGCCTGAGATCTCAGAAGATGGAAAAACTTATACTATAAAGATTAAAAAAGATATTCTTTATCAAAATCATAATCAAGACTTTCAAGGTCCAAGAACCGTCAAGGCACAGGACTTTATTTGGCAAATTAAACGACTTGCTTTTAAGCCACTGAAAAGCACCGGAACATGGCTTTTTGAAGGCAAACTTAAAGGCTTTAACGAGTTTAGTGAAAAAGTAGGGGAGAGTTCAGAAAAATTTTTAACTGAAAATATTAGTGGTTTGAGTGCACCGGATGAATACACTCTTAAAATCGAACTCAAAAGACCTGAGCCCAATTTACTTTATTTCTTATCCATGACCTTTACCACTCCTGTTCCACTGGAGCTCATTAATAACTATAATAATGATCTTTCACAAGTTCTTGTGGGAACAGGGCCTTATCAATTTCGCAAGTTCGACGGACAATCTTATTTTTTTAGTAAATTTGAAAAGTTTCATAAAGAAGTCTATCCCAGCACTGGAGATAGATATGCAAATACTGAAAATCTTCTTTCTTCATCAAAGGAGCAACTTCCTTTTATTCGCAAAATAGAATTTAAAATTATCAATGATGAGGATCTCAGATGGAGAGAATTTGGGGAGGGAAATATTGATATCCTAGATGTTCCCAAAAAATATCTCTCGCAACTCTCAAACCCTTCGACAGCAACCAGTCAGGAGTTTTCCAAAAAAGGGATTGAGGTCAAACATTTCTCTAGGCAAACCTCTCGTTGGCTTGGCTTTAATATGAATGATCCGCTCTTGGGGAAAAGTAAAAATCTAAGACGAGCGATCGCTCACGCCATAGATTATAGCAAGTATATTGAAATCTTAACCAATAACACAAACTTAAAAAGTAATAGCATTTTTAACCCTTCTATTCCTGGCTATCGACCCTCTCACCAACTTCCTTATTATTATGACCTGACGATGGCGAAAAAATATCTAGGCCGGGCCTTAACGGAATTAGGTATCAAACCTGGGGAGCTTACTCTGACCTATTCGACCAGAGGTAAGCAGGACATCCATCATGAAGAAGCTGCGTTTCTGCAGCACTCGCTTAGTCAAATTGGGATTAATGTGGTCATAAATGAAATAGAGTTCTCAGAGTTCTTAAAATTGGGAAGAGCAGGAAAGCTCCAGTTTTGGACCGATAACTGGATTTATGATTATCCTGACGCTGAAAATATTCTCCAGCTTCTCATTTCTAAAAACCATCCTGGTATAAACAAAAGCGGCTACTCCAACAAGCAAGTGGATCATTTATATAACCAGCTCTCAAAAACTCTCGACAAAGAGTCGCGTTTTGAAATTATGTATGAAATTGAAAAAATTGTAGAACAAGAGCTTCCTTGGCTCATGCTCATGTATGAAAGCACCTATATTGTGCAACAAAAAGATATCAAGAATTTTAGAAAGAGTTTTTTTATTCGTAACTATATAAAATACTTGGAAAAGAATTAATAGTTTTCTAATGCAGAGATTTGCTCTTCAAATGATTTTGCCAATAAGATTTTTTTGCGAAGAGCTGCTCCCTCTTCAATATCATCAAATAAATAACGACATAAACTTTTAATTCTTTTTATGCGAGAAGCCTCAGGGAAATCCTGTTTTTCTGTTTCAGAGTAAAAGTGCTCAAAGTATTTTTTAATCTCTTTTATTCTTAATTCCGTAGTTTCAACTTCTTTATTTTTATATAATCGAGCGAGCCAAGGTGTTTTAAGAGCTGACCGGGCGAGCATAATCGAATGACAACCTGTGTATTCAAAATATTTATCTATATCTTCAGGAGTCCAGATATCTCCATTGCCAATGATGGGCACCGTGGTATGTTCAACTGCAGTTTTCACATAATCCCATTTGGCCACCCCTTTATAGAGTTCATCCCTGGTTCTTGCATGAATCGTGATGGCGTCTACTCCTTCGTCTTCTAACAATTTTAAGATATCTAAAAAAAGACTATCATCACGATAGCCTACTCTTATTTTACAAGTAAAAGTGTCGGGGAAATGTTTGCGAATGATTTTTATAATCCCCTTGAGCTTATCCAATTCACTTAAAAGGAAAGAGCCTCCTTCATGACGGCACACTGTTTTAGAAGGACAGCCCAGGTTGAGGTCGAGAAATTTTATGCCCAGCTCGCTTAAGTCACTCACGGTTTTTTCGGTGTAGGCATGAGGGCTAGTTAAAATTTGATAAATAGATTTTGCCATCAATTTTTGATTTTCATAGATCGATTGTCCAATATGCTTAATGAGATGTTTTTTGGGGTAGGGACTTGGGTTAGGAACCCTTAAAAAATCGCAGGTATAACTATCCCATTCGGGGTAGAGCTTCATCACAACGTTACGATAGTGCTCATCAGTAATTCCTTCCATCGGTGCAAACATTAAAGACTTTGGGGCAAGGGGAAATTCACTCATGATTATTGGTAGATGGAAACGATCAGTTTACGAGGGCCTGCTTGATTTCTAAATTCACATAGATAAACACCTTGCCAAGTTCCCAAGGCCAATTTTCCGTCGATAATAGGAATAGAAAGGCTGGTGCCAGTTAGACTAGACTTAATATGGGCAGGCATATCGTCAGGGCCTTCAGCAGTATGGGTGTAATAAGATTCCCCCTCAGGAACGATTCGATTATAGCTCGATTCAAAGTCGGCTAAGACAGAGGGGTCACAGTTTTCATTAAGAGTGAGAGCTGCAGACGTATGTTGGATAAAGACGGTTAAAATGCCCTGAGAGGGGAGCTTTCCAAGTGTCTGCAAGATTTCATCGGTGATAAGATGAAAACCTCTTCTATAGGCCCTAAGTGTAAGATTTTTGTGAGAAACCATAACTGATTATCTATATAAAAATTATGCACTTGTCATTGTTTTCTTGAAGAAATTACGCAGTGTTGTAAGGTGCCGGTGTTTAAGTCAATTTATGGAGATAATAATGAAAAACTCAGCACTCTTTTTGATTGGTACTATGACGGTGACCTCTTTATTAAATGCAGCGACGCTTAAAGAAAGAAACCCGGAAGTTTATAATTATGACGTCTTGTTTACCAATCCCACTTGTGCCGTTCATGAATATCCGACACCACTCAAAACTCAAAATGGTCGAACAGTAAAATACACCAAAGAAAATGTTTTTTGCTCTGGATCTGACCGAGATATTACTGCCAGTAGAGATGGTTCAGACACTAGAATGGGAAAAAATGAATCTCCTCAACATAGATTACTTAAGCTAATTAATGATAAAGCGACAAAAGAAATATTTATGACTTATCTCTCTTTTTCAGATAGTGCAGTAGCAGACGCTTTATGTGAGCGCATGCAAAAAGGTATGAAGTTAGAACTTATTCTCGATAAAAAAAATGAGCAAGGCTCAATTGACCGTTCACTTTCACGCTATATTAATGGCAGACTGACTGATGAGAATAGAGACGAGGCATTAGCTAATCGTGAAAAAGCTATTGAAGAAGCCTCAAATGAAGTCATACGTCTATCAAAAATCGAAAATAGAACCAATCGACAAGATGAAAAACTTAAAGATGCCAGAAAAGATTTAGACAGAATGCTAACTAAGTCTGAATTTCTAGGTTCTGTTTTATGTTCTTCTAATGGAACACGAGTTGACCAAAATTACACACTTAAGCGTATGGAAAAACAAAGAGGGATAAATTGGTCTCATACCAAAATCTTTATGGTGAATCCAAACGACCCAGAAAAAGTAACTCTGGCATTTTCTTCAGCAAATATGTCAAGTGGGACGACGATCCATCATGAAAACTGGCATTTTGTTACAGCTGCGACAAAGTCCCATTTTGTTCAGATGCATATGTGCTTAAGAGAAGCTGAATTCAATCATGCGAATTCTCGTAAAGAGTTCATCAACTTTATAGCGAAATGTCGTAAGAGTATAAAACTAGCAGAAGAAGATGATATCAAAACATATATTGTTCCTGGTGAAGGGGAGAAGGCCATAGAGATGATTGAAGGGGCTATTCGTTGGTCAAAAAATGTAGACCTTGCAGCCCATAGATTTACTTTAAAGCCTCTTGTAAATGCCCTGTCAAAAGCTAGAAAAGATGACACAAATATAAGAATGGTTTTTGATGATGATATTTATCTTGCAGGGGAAAGATTATTACCCCTAGACGATAGAACAAAGAAACCCATGCGAGTGCCAAATATGGGATTTGAATACAATAATATTAAAAAAGTTTTAGGGAAGAATGATGCGACCTTAGAAAAAGACAGTGGTGAAGCAAGATATATGACCACAAACCATTTTGCTTTTACCATTCATCATAATAAGTATCTTATCTTGGACAATGCAAGAAAAGATGCGAACAAGCCTGAAATGTTTAATAAACCTGCTGTCTTTTGTGGTGCAGGAAACTTTACTAAAGCTGCTTTTAGTACTTCGGGAAGCGCAACCAATTTAGAGAATTATTATTACATCACTATTCCTGAAGTTGTTGAGGCTTTTAAAAAGCAATACGATTATAAGTGGAATGATCTTGCTACCGCTTATGAAGACATGATTGTTCCGGATAGGGATATGACTGTTAGCGATGTAAAACCTGATCGAGTAGACTCAGAAGAGTAAAAAAATCAAAATAGTACAGTTTAAAGGTCGCAGTTTGCGGCCTTTTTTTATGACATCTCCTCTGGGAATTGTTAGAATAGGACTAGTCATGCTTCAGTGAGAAGCTTCATCAGCTTAGGAGGCATAATGAGTCAAGATGATTTGATTGGAAAAAGAATTCTCTCTCCCAAATTTGGAATAGGTATCATTGAGTCTATCGAGCAGATGGGGGGAAGAGATTTTTTTGTCGCTTTTTCCCAAGAGTTAAATATTAAAAACTTTGTTCCGGTTGATGATCAAACAGAATATCGCTTTTTAAGCTCGAAAAAAGATTTAGAGCAGTGTTTGAAAAACTTAAGTCCGAGTCATGCTCCTATAGAGTTTGAGTCAAAGCAAGAGCGAATCAACTACTTTAAAACTGAAACTAAGATTCAAAATTTAGAGAAAATTACTTTTCTTCTTTGCGAACTTGCGGCTATAGACGACCGCGGAACTGTGGAAGAGGCGAGTTTAGCCAAGCTCATTGAAACCTTGTCTATAGAATTATCTATAGTCCTTGAAATCTCTAGAGCAGAAGCGACAAAACAAATTAAAGAGAATTTAGGAATTTAATCTTTTTTTATTCTTATTTTTAGAGCACTCAATTCTCTATCTTTAAATTTTATATTACTCACTACATAAATTCCAAAGAGCAGACAAAGGTTAGTAAACAGCATCGCGTAGTAAACCGATAAAATAGGATCATAATTCAAATAGTCTATATACTTTAGAGTAATGAGATAAATAAATGAACCTGCTATATTATAATTTAAGCTTTTGCGAGGTTTCCCTATACTGTTTCTGTGGGTACATTCTAAAGCGAAAAGGTTTCTAGAAAATAGGTAAATATTCATAATTAATAAATAGAGAATAAAATTACTAGAGCTTTTATCAAAAAACAGACTGTGTAAATAATTGCTACTGATAAGCGAAGTTATTGTTAAAAATAAAAAACTACCCACTAAAAACTTTTTCAACGTAGACTTTAACACCATTATTTTCTTTTCATTTCCTTCGCCAAAAAATTTACCTAAAATAGGTCCTGATCCAGAAGTAAGGGCTAAACCTAAAATCGCTAAAACAGATTCGATACGAGCGATGGCGCCAAAATGAGCAACAACTTCAATTCCAAAGCGACCAATATATGATGTTGTATAAGTTGTTATAGCTGGAACCATTAAACCAATGATAATATTTGGTACAGACATTCTTACAATTTCTATAAAATGATAAGATCTATTAAGTAACCTACTAAAATTTAAAGATCGAATTTTAATAGAATAAAAAACAAGAGTTACACTCATGAAAACTCTCGCCAATAATGTGGCTAATGCTGCACTCGTCATAGCATTTGTAGTAAAAGTCTCAAACTTTATGATAAATAAGTAATCGAGTATAAGATTAATAACACTAGTTAAGATTATAATAATAGCCGGTGAATAGGTTCTACCCAATGCTTTCAAAGAAGAATTGAGAAGAACGGGTATGCCTATAAAGGGTATTGCCCATTTCCATATAGATAGATAATCGTAAAAATCGACAAGTGCATCCTTGGGTACATTCAAAAAGCTAGCTATATATTGTGATAAGTATGAAACTAATAAAATGAGAACTAATGAGATCATAAAATTTAAAGCTAAACTGATCCAAATGACAGTATTAATACCATTAAAGTCCTTAGCTCCATTGTACCTTGAAACGATAGAACTGACAGCTGCTGACATACCAAAATTGAATCCCCCGAACACAACAGTTAGGGGGAGAATAAGAGAAATTGCCGCAAGTTTCTCTTTGCTAATATGAGCTAAAAAAAGAGAGTCAACGAGATTGAAACTCATAATAGCGAATAGACTAATCGCCAAAGGAGCACTATTGCGCAATATTTCTTTTGTCATAGCAAGAATTCTAAACTTTTAATCTACTAAGTAAATATTAACAAATGCTAGATCGTATGCGGAAGCTTATTGAGATAAGGTGAATCAAAAAAAAGAGGTGGGTTTTTCTCAAAAACTTTAGCGATATACTTCCAATCCGATGCGGGAGAGTTATTCATTTTTCCCGCACTACGAAGCTGTTTATAATTAAATAAAATCGAAGAAATGGGTCTCTTGTGAGTCTTAGGAAATTGGAGTTGATTATTGAAAAAGTATGAAAACGCTATAGGATTGTTCATGCTTTTATCAAAAAAGCGAATTGTCTGAAAAAATTTTATTTCATCATATTCATCGTCATCAGTTCGAAATACGACTAATTTATGAGATGAATTCAAAAACTCGAGAGCTTTATTATAACCATTAAAACGGCATTTGGAATTATTCATTAGATGATGCGTTCTGTTGTTAAGCTTAATATTTTGCTCATTTAACTCTTGTATTGAAGGTGATGAATTATCTGAAACGATTATATTTGCCAAAGGGTTAGCAGCTTTTATTTCGTGCATTCTTTTAAGCAGTAGATCAGGACGATTATAAGTGAGAATAATATAAGTCAAAAGCATATTATAATAAAACAAAACATTTATTATGCAAATTTGTAAAGCCTTTTTATTTCCTTTAATGGACATTAGTTTGACTTCAGACAGGAGGTGACATGTTTTTAGACGAATTTATACAAAAGTTAAATCCTAATGAAAAAAAATATTATCGAAATGATTTAATTGTTTCCAAGGATCGAAAAGAGAAAAAAGTATATGTCATAAAGTCCGGTGTTGTAAAAGTCACTGACCTGAAAAACGATAAACAAGATCAGACCATTCTTATCCTAAATAAAGGGGAGTGCTTTCCTCTTATATGGGCGTTTGATCATCCGGGGGCAACCACCTATAACTATGAAGCGCTGAGCGATTGTGAAGTATTAAGCACTCATTTGAGCCATTTTAAAAATAAGATGTCAGAAGATGCAAATTTTACAAAAATTTCACTGGAAATGTTTGTTAATATTTCATGGGACCTAATGGAAAGAATTAGAGATCTTCAGATGAATTATACAACGGAAAAACTTCTTAGGGCCCTTCCCTACATTGCGGCTAAAACTGGAGAAAAACTGAGTCAAAATACTTTTAAGATACCAGATTTTATGACCCAGATGGAAATCGCTAGACTTTTAGGGACAAGCAGGGAGTCTATTTCCACACACTTAAAAAAGAAGGAACTTTCCAAAGCATTTAGGGTTCAAGATACTGAGCGTTTAATAGATCTCGCTAATATCGATAATAACTATATATTCGACAGGTGGTTCAAGAAGAGGGTGTGAAACCTTTCACGATCTTTGTGAGTTTTATTACAAATTATTTTGACTTTTTTTTCAGGATAAATATCAGGAGATTTACTATCTTCTTTATGTTCACGTAGGAGTTGTAATGAAAATAGCTGTGATAGCATCTCATCAAAGTATAATAAAAGAGCCCTATTTAGGCGGTTTAGAATCATTTACTCATAAGATTGCAAATAAATACTTAGAACTTGGTTTAGAAGTTGTTCTGTTTGCACCTAAGGGTTCAAAGTTTAATGGTAAAACATCCCTTAAAGACAATTCAAATCAGGATAATTATTACTATGAGATATTTAGAGAATTAGCTTCTGAAAAATTTGATATTATACATAATAATTCTCTAAGCGAGTTACCAATAGTTTGGGCTGCAATAAATAATAGGCGTATGGTTACAACTCTTCATACACCATTATACAGCCTATTAAAAAGCTCCATTATCCTATATGGAGATTATCCTCATCTAGACTTTGTTGCACCTTCTGAGCATATGGCAAACATGTGGAATTTTTTAACAAAAAAAAATATTAAAACAATTTATAATGGAATTGATTTAAGAGATTGGAAGTGTCAAAGAAATCATTCTGATCAAATCTTTTGGTATGGTCGAGTCACTCCCCATAAAGGTACACATATTGCCATTAAGGTTGCAAAAGAAGCTGGACTAAGGCTTAAGTTTGCTGGACCCATAGGGGATAAAGATTATTTCGATGACGTCATACAGCCGTTGTGTTCTAAGTCTAATGCAGACTACTTAGGACATTTAAATCAAAAAGAAATTAATAACGAACTAAGCAACTCTAGCGTATCTTTGATTTGTCCTACATGGGATGAGCCTTTTGGTTTATCTACAGTGGAGTCTATCGCTTCAGGTACACCCGTCGTAGGATTCAACCAAGGCGCATTTCCCGAGATCGTAACAGATGGAACAGGCATCATCTGCAAAAGAAAGTCTATCAAGTCACTGGCGCAAAACATACAAAACTCTATTATCCTCCCTTTGAAAAATTTTACAAAAGAAAGGAGTAGGTTTTGTATCGACAAAATGGTCGCTAACTATATAGGTCTTATGGAAGGACGTGTCGTATGAAGATTCTGTTTGTTTGTGGTCCCAAAGCGAAGTTAAAAGAGCCTTTTAGGGGAGGAACAGAGGTCTTTGTACATAACCTAGCTACAGAATTATGTAGTAATAAAGATATTGAAGCAACCTGTTTAGTAGGAGAGGCAGACTTAATGAATTCCTACGCAATCGAGCTTTATAAAAAAACTATATTTGATTTAAGTGATAGGATGTCGAGCCAAGAAGAGGCGAATACACTCTTTTCTGCCATGTCGATCTTAAAGTTTGATTTACAAAGTTATGATATTGTTCACTATAACTGCTTTGACCCAAATGTATTTAAGTATGCTAAATTGGTAGATCATAACGCGATTGTAACCCTTCATATACCACCGAATAAAAAACAAGTGGAGAGCTATATCGATTTTAAGAACTCTAACCTCAATACTACATTTGTAGCAGTTTCAAAGAAGTTAAAGAAACAATGGCAGGAATTCTTAGGTGATCATATTGAAGTTATCGAAAACGGTGTTTCTGTAAACAAAACAGGTGCTTTAAACCATCAACCACTAGCACCTTCGCTTCTATGGGTTGGACGAATATGTGAAGAAAAACAACCGGATAAAGTCATTAAATTAGTTAAGAAACTGGGGTTGAATTTAAATATTGTTGGCCCTGTCTTTAATTTAAGTTATTTTGAAAATAAGGTAAAACCATTATTAGATGAAAAAATACAATATAAAGGAGAGTTAATACAAAGTGAACTCGCAAACTTATATAGAATCTCACAAGCTTTGGTGGTCGCTACTAAATGGGAGGAGCCTTTTGGGCTTTCAATCGCTGAAGCATTGACTTCAGGACTTCCCGTCGTACTTACAGAAAATTCATTTGGATCAGAGAAAAGAAATTGTTGTGGTTTAATTTACAGTAAACTTGAGAATTCTAACGATTTATTAAATGCACTTCATATAGCGTCTAGAACAGATCGTTTACTCATCCGAGAACAAGCTAAAATATTTTCATTAACGAGAATGGGGCAGGAGTATTTAAACTTATATGATGTAGTTATTAAAAGTTACAAGAAGGGGTGCACGTTTTATGCTTAAACCTAGTCTTGTTTACTACGTCCACCATCATGGAAACGGTCATATTCAGCGTTTGAGTCTTATCTTTAAACATCTAAATTCTTATTTTAATATTTATTTTGTTTGTGTGTCATCCCAGATAGAAAGACAACTTAAAACTTATGGGAGACCAATTTCTAGAATCTCTAATAAATGGGAAGGGAAATATGAGAAAGAGATAGATGGATTCTTCCCAAGAACTCCTATAGGTACTCCCTCACTTAATAGAGCAATAGAATTTCTTGAAATACTAAAAAAAACTGATGCTAGATTCTTTTACTCTGATCATTCTTTAGAACTATCTATCCTTGCTAGAAGCGCTGGAGTTCCTGTCGTTATGACTAGGCAACATGGGAAGGTTAAAGAGTGCCCTATGGGCAAAGCAGCTCTAGATTGTTCTGATTTATTGATAGCACCCTACCCCAAGTTGAGGGGAGATTGTACATATGCTTCAGAAAAAACACTCTTTACCGGTTTTTTTTCGAAATACAGTAATATTTGTTTGAAAGGAGTAGAACAAACTGAGGGAGTTACGATTCTACTGGGGCATGAATCATTACTTCTAGAAGATATAGAGGAAATAGCTGATTGTATATATCCATCACAGCTTTTTGTTGTCGGTAGCGATCAATATAAAAAGAAGAGGAGTAATATAACTATTATTGGACGCGTTCCATGTGTGGCGTCTGTTATAAAAACAGAAAATGTCATAACTGCTGGAGGGAATAATAGCCTTGCTGAACTTTATGCTCTCAATAAAAAAGTTATCATTGCTCCAGAGCCCAGACCGTTTGATGAACAGCTTGTAAAAGCACAGTTACTAACTCGTAATTGTTATGCCCAGATGAAAAATGTAGATGAACATTCTTCAACGTGGAGCCAATTACTTGAACAGACAAACAGAACAAACAAAAACAATATAAATAATAAATTTTTGAATTCAAATGCGCCTCAACAGATAGCTCATTTGTTAAGGGAAAAATATGCATAATGTAGATTTTGATATTATTACGATTGTAAAAGGTAGAAAGAAGCAGCTGAGAAATCAGATCAATTCAATCATGAACTCTACACTAAAGCCTCGGCATCATTATGTAATTTTCATGAATGAGAAAGATATTATTGATATTCCTTTTGGTTATAAATTATCCTCTTATACGATTTATGATAATAACAACCTTCCGCTTGCAAAAGCTCGAAATGAAGGTTTAAAAAAAACTCTATCAGATAAAGTCGTATTTCTGGATGTTGACTGCATTGTCAGCCCAACTTTATTCGAGAATATGATAAGAAAGAAAACATCTCGTAATATTTTAACTGCTTATCCTAAGTATTTAAATCATGTACCCGAAAATGAAGAATATAGTGATCTGTTCACTCAAGCAGTTGATCATCCTAGACGAAAATCAATCCCAAGCTCAACTCAAGTTCCATGGAAAAAGTTTTGGTCATTAGTTTTCATGGTAGAAAAAGATCAGATGGAAGCTGTTGGAGGTTTCGATGAAAACTTTAGAGGTTATGGAGCTGAAGATACAGATCTGGCAATGAGTTTGGAGAGAGGCGGTTATGAGCTAAATTTTGTGGAAGATTATATTCTTCATCAATATCATACGAAGTACACACCCCCTTTACAGCATATTGAAAGCATAGTTGAGAATGCTAATTACTATTATCGAAAGTGGAACAAGTGGCCTATGGAGAAATGGTTACACGCATTTGCTGAAAATAAATTTATTAAATGGACTGAGAATAAATTAAAATTAGAAAGACTTCCAAATCAACTCGAAATAAAGCAGTGTTTTTCTACGGAGCCCTATTAGTATATGGCACCAAATGTATATGAACATATTCAAAGTAAGTCTTTCCCTTGCGTCATGGCAAAATCACTTCTTAAACGCGGAAATCTAGAAGTGAAAAATATAGATAGTATTGAGAATAACATTGATGAAATTTATAAAACCGTAATAGAATTTAGTCATAAACTAAAAAAAGACGATAAAACGATTAGATCTTTAATCTTCGAGTTTGAGTATGAGACAAATTTCGATGAGTTCGAAAGTTCTTTTTGGAATCTTTTAAATCAAATGTTGAGGCTAGATGAGCAAAACTTTAAACATGATGATTCCGTTTCTTCCGATCCTCATGATAATAATTTTTCTTATAGTCTAGCTGAAACCTCATATTTTCTTATTTTGCTTCATCCTGAAAGTCCACGATTAAGTAGACGCTCTCCTAAACCCTGCATCGTCTTCAATCCTCATAAGCAATTCGTGAAACTAAAAAAAGAAAACAAATTTTTCAAGATCAGAAACCTGATTAGAAAATTTGATAAAAAACTTCAAGGATTCATAAATCCTATGATGGCGGATCATGGGGTGAACTCTGAAATATTACAATATACAGGTAAGATTTATAAGAATATTCACGAATGTCCAATTGATAAATTAAGGAGAAAAAGTCATGCCTATAGTTGAACAAAGAACTGGTGTCGCTTTTGAATTAAAAAAAGGCCAAAAACTGAAAGTTATAGATATTGAGGGAAAACAAGTTTCAGACTTATTCTGCTATATTAAAGGCGATTATCAGGATTATTTATCTAATGGAAGAACATTTGATTATGCATCAAAGATTCTACTGTCAACTGGGGATTTACTTTATTCATCAAAAAGTAAACCCATGTTTAAAATTATCGAAGATTCTAACGGGAGTCATGACTTTTTATTAACACCTTGCAGTCATGACACTTTTTCTATCCTGTATGAAGATTATCAACACAGAGGGTGTGAAGGTAATCTGCTACATGCTTTTAAGGAGTATGATGAAAATTTTAAAGAAACATGTCTTCCTGCAACTTTTAATATTTTTATGAACGTCCCCATATCTTCTAAAGGTCAAATAGAAGTTATTGAACCAACAACGATAGCAGGTGATTTTATAACTTTTGAAGCATTAGATGATCTCATCGTTGGTCTTACATCTTGCTCAGCTCCTCAATCAAACGGAGGAAGCTTCAAGCCAATTAAATACGAAGTGATATAGTTAAAAGTTTATAATGTTTTTATCATTGATAACATTTTTTATTGTTTTATTAGTTCTCTACGATATTGCAGTCACTATCCTTAGCCATGGAGGAGCTGGCCCAATCACGAAGTTTTGGACAGAAAAAGTTTGGCAGGTGATACTATATTTTCATTACAAGCTCAATTTTAGTATCCCCATAAAAATGGCAGGGCCAAGCTTCATTATTGGAATTATTTGTGTTTGGTATACGCTTTTGTATATATGTTGGTGTATTTTTCTTACAATAGGAGACTATTCCGTTTCAGGCAAAAATGATCCTAGCGTTTCTACTTTAGATATTATCTACTTTGTAGGATCTACTTTTTCAAATTTAGGTATTGGTGATTATGTTCCTAATAGGTTTCCTTGGACTATTGTGACTACTTCAGGTGCATTTCTTGTGACCCTGTTATTATCATTAATGGTAAGTTACGTTATACCAGTATTATCTGCTCTTGTAGATAGAAGAAGACTCATAACAAAAATAAATTTAATTGGTGAAACCACAGAGGATATTATAAAGAATGCTTGGACTGGAGGGAGTGCAAATGAATTAGATAGTGAAGTTTTATCTATATCAAATCAACTTCTAAAAGAGTCCTACAGAGGATACGTGTATCCTATTTTAAGTCATTTCTACTTCCAAGGGAAAGGCTATTCACTTAATTTAAATGTTCTTAATCTTTTTGATGCTCTATTAGTGCAATACTATAAGCCATCTCGACAAGGAAATCTAGCTTATATTAAAGTGAAGTTTATGATCCGTACCATAGAAAAATATACCCAGAATTCGAAAGAGAGAAGTGATAAAGTTTATAAAAGTTTTACTTATAATCATGAAGATCTCTTTGAGCTTTTGAAAGAATATAAAGTGGATTTCGAAAAGAACGAGGAATTAATTCAACTTCTTACTATTAGGGAATACTTGCTAGCTTTTTCTTATTTCGAAGGAAAAAATAGTAAGCATAAAAAAGTGCTATCTAAACCACGTGAGTGTAATTAATCATGAATAGTCTTTCAATAGGAATCTTTTTACCAATTTTTTTAGGCTTCGTACTGACTTTGCAATCAGGTATGAATGAGTTAATCCAAAGTAAATTTGGATTAACATATACTCTTTTTATCAATAATATTGTCGTTTTTACAATTGCAATCACTCTGGTGATTCTAGCTTATCATGGAGCTCTAAATTCATTTTCTGGTTTTAAACTTCCGAGCAAAGTAAATTTAAGGCTATGGTACCTTATACCAGGCTTTTTAGGAGCTATGATTGTGTTAGGTTATGCATTAAGTTTCACCTATTTAGGTGCTGCAAAGACAGTTGTCTTCGTTGTATTGGCTCAGTTAGTAAGCTCCATTGTTTGGGACTATTATGTAAAGAATATTTCTCTTGATAAGTATAGAGTGTTAGGTATTTTATTAACTGGCCTTGGTTGTTTCATATACTTTAAAACTAAAAAATAGTTAAAGTGTTCACACTAAGCTTACTCAAGTTTACACAAAACAACACAATAATTGTCATATCATACATACCAAATACGATACATTGTTAGTGCAATTTTATGAGAAGGAGGTACTCATGACTACAGCAACTCAGTATATTTACAAATCTCTCTCTTTTCACGATGTAGATATTGTAGATGAAATGTACGATAAACTTTACAGTTTAATGAGTGAGTTAAAGTATAGAATAAGGAAAGGGCAAAAAGTTTCACATATTATCATCATCGAGAAAGCTGAAGTTAAAGTGAGCATGCTAATATATTCAATGACAGATAAACTATCTACAGTATTTGAAAATATTAGTAAAAGGGATGCAGAGTCTATACAAAAAAAATATATTCAAGGGAAAGTTTATAACACAATCATATTCGAAAATAATAATCAAATAAAATAAGAACTCATTTATAGCTTCTTATGAAGTCGGTAAGCTTGCTATTATAGTGTTGTAGAGAAGATTAAGGTTGAGAGGCTTGGGAAAAAATAATCAAATCCAGAGTCAAAGCATTTGTTTCTATAATCTTCATTTGCATAAGCCGTTATTGCAAAAAGAGGAATAAATTTTAAATGAGAAGAAGCTTTGATTTTTCGAGCTAAGTCTAAACCGTTCAACTTTGGTAGCCTAATATCGGATAGTATTATGTCAAAAGTGCAAGTTGTCTGAGAGAGAAACTCCCATGCTTTTTCAGAGGAATCTAAACTCAAAACTTTAAAACTGAATTGAGATAAAAAAATCTCAAGTACTCTTAAATTAGAATAGTCGTCTTCGATGACTAAAATTGAATACCGTTTACTCATATCAGAAGTATAGTTAAAAAAAACAAGAGTTGAATACATAAACTTTCTAAAAGTGTGAAAGCTTTCACGTTTTTGTAGAAAGAGTGAAAGAATTTGCGAGCTTTGTGAAACCTTTAACATGGTTTGTATCTATACATTTTTTTTTGCTGTTGTTAGAATTTGAATTATATATGAAAAATGTAATCAATAACTTACCTGATATCTTATCGGGAAAAATAAATAGTAAAGTGGGCTTTTCACAAAAGTTTTTTGACAGAAATATCTTTTTTATTGAGAGAGGTTTTATAGCAGTAAGTTCTAAGACTGTTGCCTCTAGAAAATCTGTTCTTATTCTTGGTAAGAATGACCTCTTTCCTCTTTTAGATCAAACATATAAGCCATTAGAAAATCTCAATTACACTGCGCTTAGTGACATTGAATATATGGGAATACCTATTAAAAAACTGCTTGAATATGATACAGATTTAATGGATAAGTTAATATATGAAAATCTCAGAAGCGCTCTTCTTAATAGTTTTAAGATCCAAGAAATAGCTCATCACAATAAAACTCATGACAAACTAAAAGTAGCACTCTCAATGCTAGAATCTAAGATTGGTACTGATGGGGATTACTTGGCTTTACCTTCTCGAATGAATATTACACGTCTTTCCCACCTTTTAGGATGTTCAAGAGAGTCTCTATCAAGTTGTTTGAAAAGTGAGTATTGGTTAAAAAACTTTTCAAGGAAAAATGGCAGACTACTTTTCAAAAAGATAGCTTTTCTAAAATAATATAATTAAGGTTGATGGCTTATCTTTTCTCTTTCTTTTTTCGTTAAGTGCATAAATAATAAAAACTCATTCTTATCTACTTCATAAGTATCACCAGGCCGATAATCGTTATTATAGGGTGAGTTAGGTTTGGGGTAAGCAGTTCTTCCTGGGGTAAATAGGGTCCCCATACTCTCGTTGTCTGTTAAGAAGCTGCGATATATAACACCTCTATAGAAGTTGCCGCATTTATCACGATAGAGGTCAGACATCAGAACGCGATTTAGAGTATCAGCCCGTAGACAATATTTTTTAGGACCATTGGACTTAACTAAACATTCGTAAGCCGTGCCTGGGATTTTACGGTTATCATAGGCCCTATACTCGAAGAGATGATAGACTTTTTGATCCATTCCTTTGTGAGTGGGGATGAGTTTTTTATGCTTACAATTAAAACGTTTAACCGATCGAGTACCCCAAATACCGTCGTTATCTCTAGGGCTTATTCCATACTTATTTTTCCAGTCAAAATAAAATGAATGGGGGAAGTTGATTCGTTTGAGATTCACTTCTTTTTGGTATTCCTGCTCGACAATATTTTCCCACGCAAGGTGCTGAGAGAAGGCTGAAAATGATGATAAAGTCATAAAGACAAATAATAGCTTTGTAGTGTCCATAAACTTAATTCCTGTCAAAAAACTAAACACTTATCCTGAGTCAAGATCCTCTATAAGTGTGAATTCTTAAGTAATGAACAGATTTATTGCAAAGATATTGCCAAGTGCTTATATATCGCCTTGCTCTAGCATGGCCTTAATTTTAAAGATCGCCAGAGCTCCCATATCCCAAGGAAGTTTACCTGTCTGAATAAATTCAACTATATCATCGAGTGGATAAGCTTTTATGCTCACAATGGTCTCTTCTCCATCAGGATTAGGAATTTTAGAAGGGAAAAGTTCAGTGGCCAAGATTTGATAAAATTGGTTATTGATCGTTCCTGAGCTCACCCGATGATTAATAATTTTGAGGGTCTTAGCTTTGAGTCCAATTTCTTCTTGAAGTTCTCTGTTGGCGGTTTCAAGAGGATCTTCACCTATTTTGTCCATAAGTCCAGTGACAAACTTAAAACGAATGGGATTGATTTCATGAGGGCGGCGCTCTTCGATCATGTAGATTTCTTTTTGATCGTTCATGGGAAAGATTTGCAAACCATCTTTCAGATAGACTCGCTCCCAAATATTTCCTTCAATAAGTTCTTCTGTAACTTTTATAAATTGACCATCGTATTTTATTTCTTCCATTAGGCTTCCGTGTGTATTTTATTGAGATAATCTTTTAAAATTTTTTGTTCAACTCGGCCTTTAAGCGCAACGGGAACAGTGACTCTTACAATAAGCTCTAATTGTTCAGAATTAGAAACTCGTACATTAATTCTAGGTTCAATATCGGGAGAGTCCACATGTCTTTTGCGAGCAAGACGATGAAAGTATTTTTGAGCCGGCTCAATATGTTCTTTGCAGATCGTGTTAGCGCAGTCTAGGATTTGTTTATAGTGTTTGGTCCAGTTTTTATTGTTTTTAATCGGGACTTTAAAAACATGAAGTGCATAATCTTTATCATCATCATGAACATTATCCGTTTCATTGAGAATAGGATGAGAGATAAAGAGTGAGTTGGGAATGGCCAGCATACGTCCTGTGTATTGGTGAGTGTAATTATTTGGTCCTACCTCCAGCAGTTGTGTCGTTAGTAAACCCACGTTCACCACATCGCCGCGAAAGTCCGTGACTTGAATACGGTCACCCACGGAAAAAGGGTGGGAAAATGTTCTATAAAAATAGCCTGCTAAGCATAAGAAAAACTCTTTAAAAGCGATGGCAAGGGCTGCTAAAATCGCTGCTATAGAGAGAATAAACTGTTGCAGTTCATGGGCCCAGAGGTACAAGAAGGTACTCAGCATGAATAAAAAGAAAATAGCCCTCAGGTTAGAAAAAGCCCTTCTTTTTTGATCATTTTTTAATTGAGAATGAGTAATGATCATCCCGATGATCAAATAAACGATATAGAGGGAAAAGAAAATCCCAAAAAAGATGACATACTCTTTGTAGGCTTGATACAGCGTCGAAATCATAAGCCCAGTATAGAGGAGAGATCACTTTTTGAATATGAGATTTTTAGCCTTTTTCTTTCTCTGAGAAAAAACTAAGTGGTTGTCTAACTGCAACTCGTCCGCCACCTTTGGGTTTAGGAAAGTCAATAATAGCTAAGACACCGGCCATACAATTCGTTCCCTTTTTAGAGAACCTAGAATCTTTAGGTCTGACTTGTATTTTACCAACTTTCCCCCCAGCGCTGATCTCAAAATTCAGATCCACAATTCCTTTGATGTCTTCAGAATTGTAGGCTAGTTCTTGCTGATAGCAGTGCCTAAATTGAGGTAGGTATTGTTGTAAAATCTTTCGTAGTAATTCTGGATCCATGGAACCTAAGACGACAGTTTCTGTTTGTATATAAGCTGTATTGCGTCCCGCTTTGCTGGAAAGCCCTTTAGAGCCATAACTTGCCAGTGCTCGTCCAGCAGAGTCTTTACCCATGGTGCCCACCTTACTTTTACTGGTTCCATTGACTTTGGTATTTAAACTCCCTGTGACATTAGATGTTGTCTTAACTGAACTGACCGCTTGATTATTCGTGACACTCGCTGTTTTCGATTTAGAGAACATGGAATTAACATTGGCGGCCATATCAAATTTGTAAGCTTTTGTCTTTGGCTTAGCCTTTGAAGGATTATTGGCCTTAGCCACCTTTTGTGCTTGAGCTTTTTTAGGTTGTGCTTTCTCGCCAGCTTTTGAGTGTGCAATTTTTTTATCAGGTTGTTTTTGTTTTTTGTGCCCCGTATCTTTTTTCGTTTCACTTGGATTTTCACTCGCCATTTTCTTATTGTTCACATTAGCATTGGTCGGCTTTTTGTAGATGATTGAAAGTTGCTTGAGTGGTTTTTTCTTTTCAATACTAAAATCAACTAATAACAGGAGAAGCATGGGGAGAATAACCGCTGCAAACTTCTTGGCAGTATCTTGGTAGAAGTTCTTGTCACGTCTAAGAGACGAGATGTGGACAAGGGTATGAGGAACTCTAGCCACTTCAACAAAGACTTGATAGGTGCCACAAGTGATGACGATCACATCATGTCCAGTCAATTCCATTGATTTTTGAGAGACATGAAAACCTTCGAGTTCTTGAACTTCGAGTCTACCATTATTAAGTTTGATAAAGGGTATTTCTGTCTCAGCACTGAGAACATCTATAACAACATTATTTTTAAGAGGAAGTCTTGAAGCTTTGATCGATCCATCTTGAAGCTCATAGTAGTATTGTTCTAGCATATTGCCATTGAGTGTGGTTGTGATTTGAACACAGTTCCCCACTTTTTCTTTGGCTATGTCGAAACCTTCTTCGAGATCTTCTGTTGCCACATAATCACTTTCTGAAATTCTAAATTGATTAAGTGGATTGACAGCATTAGGGATGAAGTTTTGATCATCAAAAACAATGTCACAGTACTCATCGTCGATGAGCACTTCAGTTTCTTTATTTTGTTCAGGAATATAAACTTTTAGGTCCTGAAGATCTTCGTAGACCTTTGTCTCAACTTCACGACTTTCGAACTGAGCTTCTTCAAATAGCTCCGTTACTTCACAATGGATCTTACCGAGGGTGAGGGTATCTCCCTCAAAAAGAGATGTTTTAGTCCCAATTTTGATCCCATTAATATAGGTTCCATTATGGCTATCAAGATCCATCACAACTATATTTCCAGAGGGATCCGCAAAGATCATTGCTTGATAAAAAGAAATAGAGTCATGATCAACCCGAATATCACAATGGGGCGCAGAACCTACCAAGAGCTTCTCTGATTTAATAGGATAGTGTTGATCCTGAATGATAAGAGCGTTTTTACAATGATTTTTCTTCATATTATCGCCCTCCATTGAGTTGTTTCTCTATTTTTTTGCTCATCTCAAGCTGCGCGCTAGTGTAGTATCCATTATCCTTATCGGAGTTATCCAAGGTTTTTTTAGCCATTTCTAGTTTTCCCAACATGTAATAGGTCATGGCCATATTGGTGGCGACATCATCTCGTGATTGGTATTCCTGAGGGATTTGCTCAAAAAACCTAAGAGATTTATTATAATCTTTTTGCATCAGTTTTAAGTGCCCCATGGAGTTTAGAAAATCGATATCTTTATCATTTTTATGCATAAGTTCTGTTAACTGATCTTCAGCTTTTCCATAAAGTCCATGTTTGAGGTAGATTTGGCTGAGATTGTATTTAGGAGTCATATATTTTTTTGAGAGCTCAATAGATTTTTTAAAATATTCTTTTGCTTCAATAAAATTTTTTGTCTCCATTTGCACTACACCAAAATTATTGAGCACGACCGCTTTTTGTTCGTCTTTTTTTGCTGCATTTAAAGCGAGGTCCAGATAGTTTTTTGCTTTGTTGTACTCTTTCTTTAAAATATAGCAAGTAGAGATCTGGTTCCAATAGATATAGTTATTGAGATTTTTATCAAGCTTCTCTTTAAAAATCTTTTCCGCGTTTTCAAATTCCCCGCGGTGACAAAGAGCGAGGGGATCTTTACTTTTAAGTGGTTCTCCTAAACGTTTCGCATCATATCTTTTTAAAGATTCATATTTAAGCCCATCGAGATGTCCTTGCTTAATTTCTCTTGGATTTTTAAAACTTGAACAGCTGATAAGGGCGATGAATAGGGGAGCAACGAATAGTAACTTCATTACGGCCTCCCAAGTCCAAATGTGATCGCAAGTTCAGCTGGTAGAGGACGGATATCAGAGATTTTTAATATATCATGGGCCAAGTGACTCTCATCTCTTTTGGCGAGGATAAGATCATACTCTTCAATGAGCTTTTGTGATGAGAGTTTGAATTCCATACTTTGTTGATTGAAGTTTTTAGCCACCAGTTTCATTTGATGAACAAATTGTTTTTGAAATTCAGCATCTTTAATAGGAAGTCTGTAGCTTTCAATCTCATCAGCTAAACTGGCAGTGAGAGCCGTCAAACGATCATACACGAGAACAGAGACTTGTCCGTGACCCAATTCAAAAATCTCATTGGCTTCAGTGATAAGAGGCTGAAGCTTTTGAATTCTTTTTTGCAAGAGTCCTGAGAATTTTTCAGGATTTTTCATGTCCGCTGTATAAATATGATCTCGCTGATAATATTTTAATTTCTTATCAAGCTTCTCTAACTTATCCATGGCTTTGACCAATAATTTTGATTTTTTCTCATACTTTAAGGTTTTGAGTTCATAAAAATATTGTTTTTCTTTTCCTGGATTATCGAGATAGTACTGCCAAAAGAGTCTCTCATAGTAATGAGCCACTTCCTCGGTGAATTTATCTTTCATCTTATAATCATCAATAAATGACATAAGTGAGCTCTCATGTTTATTTTCATAGAGGTGAACCATAATCTCTTTTTTGAGATCAAGAGGAATACGGGTCACACAGTGAGATTGCTTCTCAAGGGTGTAAAAAACTTTCGTGATATAGTCATTAGCCAGGTCGTTTTTAATAGCAGCAGAGAAGATCTTCTCATTGGCTTTCTTTTCAGAACAATAATTTTGTAAGATAAATTTATTGAGCTTTGCTGCATATAAAAAGTCTTGGAGCAGAGCCGTTCTCAGCGCCATTTTTTCTAAAAACGTTCTTTTGTTTGCTCTTTCTTTGTCCGTATAAAAATCAAAAGATTTTTGATACCACTTAATAGCATTATTATTATCCCGCATATCTGTGTAGATCATACCCATATTAAAAGCAGCTTCCGCTCGAATCGATTGCGGGTAGAAGTCTGTAAAATGTATCTCTTGATATCCAGCGAGAGCTTGTTCTTGTTTTCCAGCTTTATTAAATTCTTGATATTTATTAAAGAGAATACTCGCAAGAATTTCTTCTGATTTTTTAACTTCGCTGGCTTCAAAGCTCAAGTAGCCTTTTTTCATTTGATTGACTTTGCTTGAGAGCAGTTGTGTGTTTTTATCTTTGATTAAGAAATCTAGCTGAGTTCTGTAAAGATCTTGTTGCTTTTTACCGTCTTTGGGAAAAGCTGCTATATAGCGGTCAATTGACTCTTGCATCTTAGGGTAGGTTTTAGTTTTAGCATAAAGAGCATAAAGTCTTGGGTAAATATCCTGTGCTTTATCATTTTTAGGCCAATAACTTAAATACTTATTGAAGGCAAATTCCAGTTCATCTCTTTTCTCTTTTTCTGAAAACTTGATAATATCGATACAAGAAAAGATCGCATCCATATTTTGAGCACGCAGATCTTCTTTGCTCGGTGTTTTATCATAATCCATAAGTGAGATTTTATAGGAATCAAGGGCACTCTTAAAGCGATGAACAGAGTAATAAGTCTCACCTTTATAATACTCATACTGAGCTTTTTCAGGTTTATTGACACTTGCTAAAATATTAAAATAAGTGATGATTTGATCTAAAACACTCTTGTCGTATTGTTGGTCATGTTTAGAGAAATCTTTTTTAAGAATGATTTGTTTTGTACCAACAACTTCAGACACTTTGCGGATGGCATCTTCTTTTTGATACTCGTTGAAAGTGAGAGCAGGGAACATCTTTGCAATTCGGAGAAGTTTTTCTTCTTTATGATATTGTTTATAAAAATCAAATTGAAAAAGCCTAAGATCAGCGTAAAGCTCAACTTTTTGTTTAGAGTCAATTCTATCTTCAAGATCTTCTATGATTTTCTGAGCATCTGCATAATAACCTTTTCCGGATGCTTTTTGAGCTAATTTAAATAAGGACTCAACTTTGTCATAGGCATGCTTATTGATAAAAGCGATACCTCGATCAATTTGTTTACCGTAGACATAGAAAGAAACAAGTGAACTCATAACTTGCTCACTCATATCTACATAGAATTCGTTCTCACTCGACTTATAACTGTCTTCGAGACGATTAATAGCGGCATCAAATTTATGTGTTTTTAACAGACACCAACCATAGTTATAAAGATTTTTGGTGAGCCATTCATCATCTCGGTTGTCGATGATTTTCTCATATTCAGTTACAGCTTGTTTGTATTTCTTATTATTATAATAGTATTCAGCTAAACTAACGGTTGCAAGATAACGAACCTTTTGTTGATGTTGGGAATACTTAATAGCTTTTTTCAGATATCCCAGTTCTTTATCATCATAGGCAAAATCTCTCGAATTAAGAGCTAATGTGTAGTAAATAGCAGCCTTATAGTGAGTGTTGGGATATTTTCTGAGTAAATTATGACCATACTTATTAGCTTCTTGGTAGAGTCTAATCGTTTGTTTGAAAATATCTTTACGCTTAATTTTTTTTCCAAACTTTCTTTTTTTGGCCATAAACTCTTTGTTTTCTTTTTCTTTAAATAGCTTGATCTTCTCAGACTTCAGCTCAAAGAGACGGTACATGAGTTTTTGTGATTTTTTCCGGACCATATTGATCGTATTGATCTCTTCGTTGATAAGACCGTAAATATGATCCCATCGCTTTTTTTCAAAAGCTTCTTGGTCTTGAATGGTAACCACGCCCTTTTTTTCTTCAGCCTTAGCCCCATGGACAGCAGAAGAGAGCAGGATAAATAGAAGTAAATATTTCATTAATAATTCCCTTGAACAATAAATTTGAATTCAGTGTAGCCTGCCATCGCAGAGGTGTGCATGACTGTCTTCATCACGTTGTAGGGAAGTTTTTCGTCAAAGACGAGATTGATCTTTTTATCTTTTTTACTTTCAGTTAAATCTTTATCGATGTCAGCTCGCATTTCATTGAGCTTGGCCAGAAGTGCGTTGTTTTGTCCTGCCCCATAGGCGAAGCCAACTTCTTCTTTATTCACATAAATTTTCTTGTCTTTATCAACTTGAACTATAATGGCATGATTTCCGAGAATTCTCGCTTCTGACTTAGGGACAACTAAATCTTTGACTAAGTTGATCTTTAATTCTGAGGCGTTATAGCTCTTCAGTAGGAAAACAAGCAGGATTACAAGTACATCCAATAGTGATGTAATGTCTAAATCCATCTGTTCTTTCTTTTCTCTTTTGTAATTATTAAAAAACATTCTTTTCATGGTGATCTCTCTTAAAAACGCTTGTTGAATTATTTAGTCTTGAGTATCAAAAATAATCTTGTCAAAAAGTTTCTTGGTGGCAAACTTTTTGTTTTGATCATCAAGAGCAGTGATATACACATTGGGTTTGGTGATCTCCCTCGTGTTATCAATAACCTTTACAATTCTTTTATATTTAAAGTTATGCGCAGGTTTTATGATCGCTGAATCCTCTGAAGGATGTTGTTTTTTAAGCTCAATAAGTGTCTCGTTTAAGCTCGCTAGATCTCTATAATTGACAGTTTTATAAACTTTCTCTGAGAGTCCAGTTTTAACAATGACCTTCTCTCCATTCAATTCCAAGGTTAAATTCAATGGCTTTTTATCTAACTTCTCAGTGCTCGTGGAAGTTATTGGAGCATCACTTCCGATTTGATAGATGTCTATAAATTGAGCGGACATCAACAAAAAGAAGATAAAGATAAAAATCGCATCCAAAATGGGAATGAGATTGAGTTTAGCTGTTTTTTTCATTTTCCTGCGCATAACCTTACCTTTGATTAAGCAGCATCAACATGATTTTGTTGTTGTGTCGATGGTGCAGACTTTCTTGTGCTTAGAAGATCCACGAGCTTTACTGAGTAATGCTCTAGATCAGCAATGATTTTCTCAGACTTTGTTGTGAGAATCTGATGAATGACCATAATCGTAATCGCCGAGATCAGTCCAAAAGCTGTGGTGTTCATGGCTTTAGAAATACCTAACGCCAAAAGTTCTGCTTTAGACGCTGGATCTGCTGAGGCAACCGCCGCAAATGATTGAATAAGTCCGTAGATCGTACCAAGAAGACCGATAAGAGTTGAAACGTTAGCAATAAGGGATAAATAGCCTAGTCTTTTTTCTAGGTGTGGGATCGCCTCTAGCATACTCGATTCGAGAGCATCTTGAATTTGCTCTTTAGATTGATTGGCCCTCTTTAATCCATTACGTAGAACTTGTGCTAGTAATGATTTATTAGTGGAACAATTTTGAATCGCATTTTGTACTTCATTCGTTAGCACATCTTTTTTAACTTGATTCATAAGACTTGTGCCATCGATATCATATTGAAATAGATTTTTAATTCGCTCAACTGAAATGATAATCCCAAAGACCCACATCCCTAAGATAATCCACATAAATACCCCACCATCATCCATAAATTTGGCGAAGCCTTGAACTGCATTAAGCTCTTGTGGACCTGAAGGCACTTCTGTCAGGGCTTGGTTGGGATCAACGAGTTGTTGCTCTGTGTTTGTTTCTGTTGTTTCGTTCATGGTTTGCTCCTTACCTTAAAAACTTCAATTCTTGGATGATCTTTTTATCAAAATCATCTTTTCTAAGAAGGTCTCGCTCAAAGACCTTGCGTCGTCTCTCTTTGACTGAGATATCTCCAGGGGCAATGATGCTTCCTTTAATTTCAAGATCACCTAAGTCAAATTTTTCATATTCTTTGTATTTATAAACAACTTTCTTTTTCTGCGCTAAACACTCAGAACTCGAGAATATAAATGTTACGAGAAGTAAAATTCTAATCACGTAGTTTTATCCTTTGTGTTTTACACGTTGAGCTTAGGGCGAACGAGTAATCACCAAGCTCGTCCGCCCAAAAAGCGTTTTTAAAAGTCCAGAACTCCTGGTGATCTTCGCGAGTAATGTTCTTGAAGTCACCACGCTTTCTGTCTTTATCGAAAGTTTTATTTTTATAAGCTAAATCTCTTTTGCGAGATAAGATTTCTAATTTTAAATTAAACATATCACTTGAGAGGTCATGGATCTCATTGATGAACTGATACATAGAGACCTTAACGTAATGATTGATTTGTTCCTTAAGGTCTTTTTGCATTCTGAGGAGTAATTTTAAATTAGCCCCTTCATTTGAACGATAGATCTCTTCGTTAATGGCATAATAGGAGTTTAGGTCTAAGTTATATTTAATTCTTTTAGACATCTGAGTGATGAGATTTCTGAGAAAACGATTTTTCTTTTCTGTCTCTTTAATAGGAGTAAACATGAGATCAAAGAAAGCCAATGGTTTATTATTGAGTTCATTAATCGTTGCTCGTAATTGATCACTCTTTGGGGCATAGATTGTATAATAATTATCAATAACTCTAAGGGCATCTTCATAAAGACAAAGTTTGAAATAGTTAAGTGCTTTCAGAACTTCAGCTTCAGGCATAAAATAACTTTCTAATAGGGGAGAGTTGTAGGTCATCAGCACCCCTAAAGAGCGGTTGTAATTCCCTAAATAATAATGTGACCATGCTCTTTCAATAAGAGTGTAAGGCCATTTAAAAGATTTTTTGGGAATATCTTCATAATGACGAACAGCAAGCTTGTAATTCTTCTGCTTAAAGTGAATCCTAGCGATATTAATAATGCATGTTTCTTTAATAACTGCAAAATAGCGCTGTTGTTTACCTTCAGTTATTTTTTCCCAACGAAAAGCCACGTCAGTACATTTGTTATAAGTTTTAATCGCTTTATCGTAGTTTTTTTCTTTATAATATGATGTTGCTTTCGTTAAAAGGGCTTCAGGATAAAGTCGATGACCCTTCGGCATTCTTTTTAATCTTCTATGAACATACTTAAATTTATCAAGATAGAGATTTCGCTTGGCCATGATGAGATCAGTGGTAGGAATATTCATCTTTCTTAATTCTAAATCTGAGTACGTGTTAAAATAATGAGTTCCCGTATGAGCAACCAGATCTTCGATATGGTGTTGCACGTTTTGATCGGGAGTCACGTATTTATACATTTGAGCGATAGTATCAAGAGCTGTGAAAAAATCTCTGTTGTTGGCATGCTTGACGGATTCTTCAAAGATATCTTTTCTTTTTTCTTGCTCTTTTTTATTGAGCTGAACCTCTTTAAGTTCCACTTTTTTTGCTTGAAGACTCGTGGCCAACATTAATGTGGTGATTAAAATGTTAAGCTTCATTAAAATGAGACTCCAAAACTAAAGATAAGATCGTTATTACGCTTCCACGCTTCTTTTTTAGTGTTTTGTGGATCCGTTTTGGCTTTATAGTTAGTGCTTAAAAACTCAATACCTACGTGCATGTTTTTATTGATATGAAATTTCATATTCGTTTTGAGTGCCACTGGAGTATAAGTTTCTGTTGAGTAGGAATCCTTTGAATTTTCTTCAATAACAGTGTCAAGATTACTCTCTGCCGTATACTGTCCGGTACCGACACCAAAAGATACATCAAAATAATAAATTTGATTAAAAGTATTAATCTTACCGTAAAAAGGTGTCCAGATAAGATTAATTGTCGTGGAAGAGAGAGGGCGACGAACAAACGGAACTTGTCCATTCAGGGACTTCACATTGTCGTAGGAAGCATTATCTGTATTTGTGTATTGCAGATAATTACCTTCAATCGCCCATTCTTCACTAAAGTAATAACCAAATTTTAATTGACCACCAAAAGAGTCTTGAAATGTACTTGTCATGCTTGTGACATACCCAAGATCTAAATAAAAAGTTTTATTCTTGGGGTAAATTTTATTTTGAAGTACATAAACACTTTTATCTGGATCAAGCCAGAGGAACTCGTACAAATCGTCCTCTCCGGCTTGAGCCATTGTGCTTAAACTTAGAACAAAAATTAATACATAAGCATGAAGTTTCAAATTATTCCCTCTTGGTAGTCAATCAAACAAACTACTCTTCGATGTCGTAAATTACTTCTATGCTAGATCCATCAGCAGGTACTGCGCCTGGGAAAAACTTGATGGCATTTTGATTAGCATCATATTCCCATTCAACAGATTCGATTCCGTTCACTTTAACCACTATCTCATTAGCATCCCATGGAGTACTTGAGAGTGGAAATTGATCAGACAAGTTGGCGATGTTATTTCCCATACCCGATAAAGTCGTATGAAAGTCATCATTGATGTTTGCTACATAGCCCCCTGTGCGATCACTCATTTCCTTATAGCGATCATATCCTTTAAGGATATATTGAGTACTGACTAAGTTATCCATATCAACAATCGAGTAGGCTTTAACTAGACCAGCATTCTTTTTCCACTTAGAGATTTGTTTCAGATGGTTCGCAACTGTTTTTTCTGATTGATCTCTTTCATCAGTCACGTAAACGATTGCTAAGTAAGCATCTTCTCTAAACCAGTGGTTAGCATATATATCGGAGAATACTTCAGAAGCCTTTAGTCCTTTTTCAAGGCCATATCCTCTGATTCCAACTTTAATATGCTTTTTGAAATCTTTGATGAATTCATTTTTGTCAGCATCCATTTTGGCTTTGGTTAAATCTTGCATCACTCTGATTTCACTTTGTCTTGGAGAATGGCTGCCACGGTTTCTGTCCGTTACAGTTATCGCCATTTGAAAGTCAATATCTTTAGTTGCAAAATCTTTTATGAATGCATTGAAGTTGTGAGCAAGGGCATTTTGTTCATCTTCCATTGAACCTGAGTTGTCTACAACCCATAAAATGTCTACTGGAACACTTTCTCCTCTTTGGGTGAAAGTATCACTTTTCTCAATAATCACTGGGTCAGTATCATCTCCAGAACCATCATCTCCAGAACCATCATCTCCAGAACCATCATCTCCAGAACCATCATCTCCAGAACCATCGTCTCCAGAACCATCATCTCCAGAACCATCGTCTCCAGAACCATCGTCTCCAGAACCATCGTCTCCAGAACCATCGTCTCCAGAACCATCGTCTCCAGAACCATCGTC
>PAVS01000011.1 GCA_002713145.1 Halobacteriovoraceae bacterium | reverse complement strand
CAATATTGAATACTGGATCAGTTTAATATTAATGCACTCAGTAGGACATAATCGCTGAATAATAAGGATACGTCAGAATCGACTAAAAACTATACACCCTTTATAAAGTCTACAATTTGTTCACTTTCACGCTCTAGTCCCTCACCGTTCCTCTATAATAGGGACATGAACAAATTCATAGGCTTAACCCTATTTGGACTTTATCTCTTTGTGCCTAAGGCCCTCTCCCAATCAAATTCTAATATTTTAGCTGGCAAACACTTTTACTCGCTGAAAGTGATTCTTATGTTGAGAAATATGGGAAGTCTAATTTCAATCGCTATGAAATTGATTATAAGTTTTGGAACTACACCTTCTCTGTATTTTACCAACAGGTGAAGGGCTATTATGCTGACCTCAATAGCACCTCTGGTACCACCATAGAAAAAAATAATAATAAGGATATCTCCACTGAGACAGAAGAAAATATTTGGAAAAGTCCTGATGTTTACTCAAAGAGTTGGGGAATGGATATTGGTCGCTATTTAACCTTGATCGATTCAAAACCTGACAAGGAAATTCTGCCAGGTCTCGAATTCAGTGTTCTATGGGGTTTTGATTTTACCTATTTTGAGCTGGAAGGTGACCAGGCTTTAATACACCCTGACCAACAAAATAATTTTGGTGATGAGTTGTCTCGACTTAAAGGAGTCAACTTTCATAGCTATAATCTTTATGGGGGAATAGATATTGGCTGGTATTTTACATCTCGACTTAAAATTTATTGGCTCGCAAAACTGGGGTATGGACTGCAACATACAGACAGTCTCTACACCAATGGAGAAAGCACAGAAACCGCCCCTAATCAGATCATAAAGCTTAAACCGGGACTCACCTACAAAAGTTCAAATCATCAATTCGATGCGGGGATAGAACTCGACCTGTGGATGTCCGAGATGGATGAAGGTTATTTTGATGTGCAGGACACCACCCTCTTTTTTAAATACACCTACCTCTACTTGTGAACAAATCTATACATTGAATTTTTTTCAAAACCATTGAGAATTTTTTCGATTTCAATTATTTATAACCCATTGAAAACGACCTAACCTGAGGAATAAAAAATGAAAAAAATCTTACTCATTGTTTGCACTTTATCACTTTTATCAACAGCTGCTATGGCAAAGCCAAGAAAAGTTCCTGTGGCCAAAAAACCAGTGATGGAACCAGGGACAATGATGATTACGGGCATGGCCACATCAAAAATTAAATCAGTCGCCAAGGAAAAAGCGATGATGGACCTTGAAGAGAAAATGATGGATGTCGCAGATATTTGTCCGAATCTCATCACTCTTTCTGAGAGTTCGAAAACAATGCTGATTGGAAAGCCAACAACTCCTCAAAGAAAATACCTTTCAAAAATGAGCGTTAAAGTCGCTTGTAACTAAATAGACCTAAATTAAATAGATTGAAGCCACTCGTTAAGAGTGGCTTTTTTTATGATTCTTTTTCGGTTTCTAATTCTTCAATAGCCTGAACCGGCGGAGGAGTTAATTCTTCTTCTTCATCTGAAAGATCTTCAGCTGACTCATGGGCTTCTTCATTCAGATCAACACCCATCATTTCATTAAAAGCATGATCAAGGGCATCGGTGAGTTCTTGCGCTTCCAGATCATCTTCCACATTCAAGCCTTCAGCTTGCATCTCTCCAGCAGATTCAGGATCAGCGGTAATGGCATCCACGATATTTTGTGACTTCTCAAGAATATTCTCAACTTGCTCTTCTAGGTCATCACCCAGGTCAATTTCAATATCAAACTCTTCCTCACTGGTCATAGGAATATTAAGGAGAGCATCTAAATCACGAGGAGAAACCGGTCTTGGTTCCATCATAGTGGTGATCGTATCTGAATCCACAGAAGTTTTATTTTGAGAAATAATCTCTTTTTGTGACACATATTCTTCTAGGAGATCAAAAGCTGATTTGCGTTCCACGCCTTCAGCGTCCACACGTTTTTTATCCATATCCTTTAACGATTTTGTAAAGAAAGTATCGGCGGCAATCTCACGAATGGTTTCGCTTAATTGATCGAGTTCATCAATTTCATCAAAGACAAATTTCGCTTTATCGGTTGATTGAACAATTGTTTTGATATCAGCGATCTCACCAATCTCATTGGCGTTAGCAATTTCTTCCAATTCATTTTCACTCGGAAGGTCATCGATTTCCGCTAAATTAAACACTTCTAAAAATTCAGGTGTCGTTCCATATAATGACGGTCTTCCCATCTCTTCTGATCGACCACAGATACGCACAAGCCTTCTATCCATCAATGCTCTGATGATATGGGAGCTATCCACACCTCTGATATTTTCTACATCTGTTTTTGAAACCGGCTGCTTATAAGCAATGATCGCCAAAACTTCCACAGCGTTAGGACTTAATTGCATGGTTTCAACTTTATACATTTTTTGAATAAGCTTCGAATAAGTCGCCTTGGTTCTAAATTGATACCCTTGGGCCACTTCCATCAAACGAATCCCGTGATGCTTTTGCTCGTATTCACTTTGTAGTCTTGCGAGTGACTCGTGAATCACACGAAGAGGAAGATCGGGATCGATTTGGTTTTTAATTTTCATGAGGTTAACAGGTTTATCGCTCATAAAGATAATCGTCTCAATCGCACCACAGAGAGTGTCGATATTAAGACCTGTACGAGCTTGCCACAGTTTATCTTCTTGTTCTTGTTCATTAAAAAAATCAAGATCTAAACTAAATTCTTCTTTCGCAAAATCCCAACTATAATTAATTACACTCATATATTCCCTCTTCCTAATTTACTGTAAAATTTCTTCTGCCACTGTTGCCGCTGAACTCTCGCTTTTGGCCACGAGATCTTCAGTTGATACTGACTCCCCTTCATCTTCAGGTTCAAACCCATCCGCAAGTTCAGGGTTAAAGTCATCTAAGCTCTCACGACATTCAACATAAACACTACCCTCAGGATCGTTTTGGTAGATGTCCAGTTTTTGTAAACGAGCTAGCTCTAAAAGGGAAATAAAGGTGATAACTATTTCAACTTTTCCCCTCTCCCAATTAATAAGTTTATCTAGGGTTGTGTGGCTTCCCACTTTAAGATTATTTTTTAACTCTTCGAGCTTTTCTTTGATTGAAAGTCTGTCACGCTTAACCACCGCATACTTTCTCTTTTCTTTTCTGATCATGTCTATAATGACATTGGTTAAACTTGAAAGATCCATGGGAGGAAGCACACTATTTTGAATGGCTTTTTTATCCACCTTTGGTTTAACAAAGATATCTTCCCCTCGTCTTGGCAGGGTCATCAATCTCTCACCAAGTCTTTGGAAGCGCTCTAGTTCTTCTAGTTTTTTGATGAGGTCTGCTTTTGAGGTAAACTCAAGCTCTTCATCAGCAACGATATTGACCTTTTGATCTTCTTCTTCCGCCACAGTTTTAGATTTAATAAACAAAAGAGAAGCCGCTAGGTAGAGATATTCTCCTGCGACATCAAAATTAATATCTTGTAGTTTTTTTAGATACTCTAAATATTGAAAGGTAATTTTATTGATATCCAATTCTTTGATGCTCATTTGCTCTTTTTGAATTAAGTGCAATAGCAAACCAAGTGGACCATCAAACTGATCTAATCGTACTTGAATATTGTTTTCAATCATGTGTATGTCTCTTCCGTGTCTCTTAAATATTTGATCATAATCTATAGCATTAGGTCAAAAATATTTATTAAAAAATACCCCATACTTAAAAACGGCTTGAGTATGTAGCCGAAAGTATGAACTCCTTGAAAACTTAAAAAGATGGCCGCAATAAAAATAAGAGGAGTGAATCTTGCGATCCCCTCGTATTTTCTGAGCGCTTCTCCCTTGAGAAAGCTTGAAACCATTCTCGAGCCATCTAGTGGTGGTAGGGGAATTAAATTAAATCCCATTAATATACAGTTGATAAATATTGAAAATTGCAGCATCCCTTCCATAGAGTTTTTTAATCCAAACTGAGGGAGCATCTTGACACTAAAAACAAAAAGCAGAGCAGAAACCACCGCCAAAAAGAGATTGGCCAGAGGACCCGCAAAACTCACCCAAAAAATACCCTTTCTGATATTTTTAAAATTTCTGGATTCTACAGGTACAGGTTTTGCCCAACCAAAAGCCATTCCCCCCAATAAAATTCCTATCAGAGGAAAAATAATGGTACCCACAGTGTCTACATGGACCGCGGGGTTGAGCGTGAGTCTTCCTGCCCGCTCAGCAGTATTATCGCCGAAACGCTTGGCCACATAGCCATGGGCCCACTCGTGAACCACGATAGCGAGTATAAAACCAGGTGCAGATTGTGCAATGGTAAAAATAATATTTTGAATATCCATGAATAAAACATACCAAAACGGTCAACATGTCGCAACGAAAGCTTAAGATTTTTAAGCTTTTCGATCCTGACCATGGGCAATATACTACTAACATATGAAAAAGAAGAAAGTTCAGGTGGTTATTTTTTACCATGACGCAAATAACAAAAAACAGTTTTTATTGTTAAAGATGAACGAACGTCGAATGTATCTTTGGCAAAACGTCACCGGCTCCGTGGATGAGGGAGAGAAATATTCAAAAGCAGCTCTTAGAGAAGCAAAGGAAGAAACCGGGATTAAGAAAAAAAACATTAAAAACCTGATCAAAAGTTCCATGAAATTTACTTTCACCGATCAATACAAAAAAGACATCACCGAGAAAATCTTTTTCTTAGAAGCTTATGAAAAATGGGATGTTAAAATTGATCCTAAAGAGCATTGCGATTTTAAATGGGTAGATGAAAACGATATCAATAGAGACTCTGTACATTTTGATAGCAACTACAAAGCCCTAGTGGGAGCTCTTGAATTTGAAAATTAGACTCTCTCTTTTTATTTTCTTATTCGCTAGCTTTGGTTTCACTCAAGTTGAAAATTTAGAACTCGAATCAATTGATGCGATGGAGCTCTTAGAGGAATTCGAAGAAGAACTTGCTGAGGAAGAGACAGAAGAACCAGAGCAATCTGAAATTGAGTTAAGTGAATTCGAAGAAGAATTAAAAGAAGAGCTAAATATTGAAGACGCCCCTGCGGACGATACATTGGTGGATCTAAACTTAAAGCTCGAAGATATTGAAGAGAGCGAAGAAGACCCTCTCAGTGATCTAGATGAGTTTGCCGTGGACCCAGAGACGCAAAAAAGAGCCCAGGAGCAAGAACTACTGGAAGAGCTTACTGTTCTTCGAGAAAAAAAAGTGGATGATTTTATTGAGGCCAATAAAAGTCAATTGCAAAACGAATCCCGCTACACTATTTATCAAATCGAAGCCCTCCGTGTTCAGCTGAAAGATATTGCGGCTAGCCCCACCAAATTTGCCTATATCAGAAAAGGTACCAAAGTGATTGGGCTTAAAGATAATAAAGCTTATTTTTTACCCAAAGGAATCACTGTCAAAGCCCATTCCCTAGCTGACGCCAATAATTTTCGCTATATTACCAATAAAGATAATGAGATCGCTTACAAAGTTTATTTCTCTGAGATCTCAAACATCAACACCGTCACTCAAATGTATAAAAAGCCCCATTCGTTTACTCGTATCACCCAAAAACCAAAAAGTGATTCGTTTGACGGCAAACTTAAAACCTCTCTTAAATTTAATCTCCATACCGGTTTTACCGTCACTCGTTTTACCAAAGATATTGTGCCTGACGCTGATGATGCTGCCCCTCTTTTGCGTTTAGAAGGAAGTTGGCTCTCTCGTTTCGATCTGCCCTTGCGGGTGGGTCTGACAGGTATGTATGAATCCATGACCGGCACCATCAAAGGGGGCGGCAAGTTTACCAGTAAAATACTTTCTTTTGGACCCACTATTATTAAAGAGGGTTTTATTGATCAGTATAATTTTATTTTTATGCCAAGAATTTCTATTGCTGGAAATTTAACGGAGAGCACTTCTGAAGACTCTCGCTCATACGCTATTTCTGATACCTCTGTTTTGTTAGGGGTTGAAAAATTGATTCACAATAAAAACTTGGGGACATTTGTTCTCGGTGCAAATTTTCAAAGAAAATGGCTTAGGGCCAAAGGACAAGTCGGCGGCTTCGATATTAGTTCCAATGTAAGTTATGATGACAGCTTGGCCCTGTCTATTGGCCATCAATCGGATTGGTTATGGTAAGACTTGGTTTTTTAGTCTTACTTTTGACCCAAAGTGCGCTGGCCATTGAAGGTATTATTACCGTACTTGAAGCTCCCATTTTTGCTAGGCCAGACGACACTTCAAAAGTTATTCAGCATATACGCAAGGGTCATAAAATTTATATTCATGATGCTCACGCTGCCAAAGATCCTTTTGATGAACAAAGTTTTACCACCTCTCCAAGTCAATTTAAGCCCGTTAATAAAGATGAGTTTCTAAGTGATGAGGAAATTTTTATTCCAGATGAGACAAGTCTTTTCTATAAAACTATCGCTAAAAGCGGGCGGGAAGCTTATATCTTAAAAGAGCATGTGTTTCTAGATTTCAAGGACTCTAGGGAGCTTGACCAAGAAGTCTTGGCCCAAGACAATACAGACTATCGGATCGCTGAACCACTTGAAAAGTCCTATCCCCTATTACCAGAGTTTCAAGGGTATCGAGGTTTAACTCAAGTTTCTCTTGGTCAGCCTAACTATGAAGCCTATCCCTATAAACAAAGTGTTTTGGATTCAAGTACTGAATTAATCAAAGAGGTCAGTTTTACCTATTCTAAGCTCGCTGACTTTGAAAATAATCGCCTCTACTTTGGTGCGATAGCAGGCCTGCATTTTTCTGCTCAAAACTATGTGCTTGAGAGTCAAATAGCAAAACAAAAGAACACTCGTTTTTATCTCGGGCCCTATTTATCCTATGATGTTTATCGCTCTCAGAGTTTTGAGCTCAGCTTTAACACCAGTTTTATGTTTCTGTTATTTGATGAGATGGAAATTGAAATTTCTGATTCTGAGATGGGAGAAAGTGAGACAAGAAGTTATGCCAATAGCTTTAGTATTCAACCCAATTTTGGAAGTGCCATTAATTTTAAAAAATCATTCTTTGATTTTGATACCGTCCTGGGATTTAACGTAAAAGGGATTTTACCAAAAAGTTATACTAGCTCTGGTGAAGGACAGACTTCTAGTTTTTGGCAGGATTTAGCAGAAGGCGATCAATATGATCAAGGATTTCGCGTGGAACTCACCTACTTCCTAGGGGTCCAAAGCGAGTACTAGAAGGCGTCTCCAGCTCTCACGGCAATATTTTCCCTTTTTAAAATAAAAGCAAAAAAAAATTAAAAAAGCCCTCAAGCTCTCGATAAGGAATGTAAGCAACATAAAGTTGTCACAATTTTTTGAACAACCATGGAGGGTATATGTCACACACACAATCACAAGAAATCACTAAAGAAGTTCTTTTCCAAAAGCTTGGAGAAACTTGGTACATCTTTACAGAAATCAACAACGAAGTTGTTTATTCTGCTATGCCTGATGGAATGGATCCAAGAAGCACAAAGCTTGAGCTTTTCGAAGTGATCGAAAAACATATGCAAAAAGTATCTACACATCCAAGATTTGATGGACCTGAAGCAGCCTAATTAGAATGGGTGCTCAGAAAAAATTTCAGAATCACTACCCTGTCGAGAATAAGCAGACAGAAAGTGAGGCTGAAAATACTCTTCAAGATAAACGCGAGATAGAAGCTTACTTAAAAAAAATAAGTGGGCTTCTTGAACGTGATCCAGAGCTGCAAAAAAAAGCAGCTCTTCTTATTTCTGAAATGATGAAAAAACGCTAGTTCGTGCTAGCGTTTATTTTTTGAATATAATCACTTTATTTGAATCCACTGAATAATCTTTTTTATTGATTTTCTTTTTATTCGCCACATAATCCATCATGGCCGAGTTAATCATAAAGCCCGAATCCATATAAGTCTCATTCTCAGTTATCACTGGATAATGATCCCCTCCTCTGGCCAGAAAATTCATGGTCCCTAAAACAAAATTCTTTTTATTAGACGCTACCTTACCGTCTAGAGTTCTTGTGATTTTCCACTTACCCGATCGATCACTTATGCTTTCGATTTTTTTGTCTTTGCCAATGGTCATTTTAAAACCAATCAGCTGCGGATACCCTCCCACCGGTTGTTCTTGGGATTGATAAATAATGGGAACGAGCTGTTGCATATAATCATAGAATTCCTTCGCCGTGAGTTTCACTGAAACAATGGTATTCCCATAAGGATGGAGGGAATGAAGTTTCTTGCGATTGATCTTTCCCGCGGGTAAACTTTCTCTCAGTGAGCCACCATTGAGCACCCCCACTTCGATAGTATTAACTTTGGAGCGCATAGCGGCTCCTACAAATTGAGCAATGGGCATTTGCTTCGTTCTCACCTGAGTTCTACTGCCATCAAGAGTTTTATCCAAACTCCCTACAGTGACACTTGCTAATTTTTCAGCTTGAGACTCAAAAGGTTTGAAAAATTGAACAAACTCTTGGTCTTGTGCAATCTCTTCTCCGATGTATTGATACTCTCCCGCTTCATCTTTTTTCTTAAGATTAACCGGAATCAGAACATAAGAGAGTTTTTTAACTTTATCGTTTTGAAGTTCTATATCGAGTTTTCCTAAATACTTTCCCCAATCTTCTGCTTGGACAATAATGGTGTTGTTATGCTCTTCAGCGTTGATGACTTCTTGAGAGTGTCCACCCACGATCACATCGATTCCATCTACATTTTTGGCCAGCTCAACATCTCCATTAATGGAGCCAGAACCTCTATGCCCCACGTGGGTAACTGCGATCACCAAATCAGGTTTTTCACTTGCAATTTCAGTGAGAACAATTTTGGCTTCAGAGATGATATTTCTAAATTCAAACATCTTTTTAGCATCAGTATGACTGGCCTTATCCGGTGTATCCACCACGGTCAAACCAAAAATAGCCACTTTAATTCCTTTGACGTTTTTAATGATAAAAGGAGTAAAAGCCCTTTTGCCTGTGTTCTTATGATAGATATTGGCGGAGAGAAAAGGAAAGCCCGCCCACTTCTGTTGCTCTTGGATCACTTGAAAAGAATTATCAAATTCATGATTCCCCACGGCCATGGCATCGTACTTTAATTTTTTCATTCCAATAAAATCTGGTTTCGCATCAAAGAGATCACTCTCAAGAGTTCCGGTATTGATATCTCCTCCTGAAAGCAGCAAGTGGGGAGTCTTTTTATTGTCTAATTGTTTACGAAGTTTTTTAAGCAGCGTGCTTCTTGCGGCCATACCATATTGACCTTTATCATCGGCCAGGTAATGTCCATGATGGTCATTGGTATGCAGTATAGTAAACGTTTTATGATCACTTCTATCTAAAAGTGAACAACCTAAGAGCGTAAGTAGCAGCAATAGACTTATCTTTTTCATCATCATCCTTATAAAAATGGGTTTCAATAGTTATCTCACACTAAACCAAAAGACTCAAGTACTTGATTTAACTAAGTAATAATATTAGAAATCGGCAAAATATTCCAGAAAGACCCTTTAGAAATACTTAACCAATCAAATCCTGAGCCGAAAAGAAAAGTAAGGGCTGTCGGTCGGGTTATGACAGCTTAAAAATTTTTTTTATTAACTTTATGGGCACGGTAGCCCTTCTCTTGGTGGGGACTAAGAGAAATTTAAACGGAGGTTTTCATATGACATTAGGAGATTAGGTTATGGGTTTTAGAATTGCAACAAATGTATCAGCTATCAACGCACAAAAGTCACTTTCAAAGATTTCAAGAGAAGAAGCAAACACTTCAGCGAAACTTTCAAGTGGATCAAGAATTACTCGATCAGCAGACGACGCTGCGGGATTAGCGATAAGTGAAAAATTAAAAGCCAATATTCGTTCAAGTCAACAGGCCAACAGAAATGCTAATGATGGAATTAGCATGATCCAAGTAGCTGAAGGTGGTTTAAATGAATCAGCAAATATTTTAACTAGATTAAGAGAACTTGCTATTCAATCCGCTTCTGACACAGTTGGAGATACTGAAAGAGGTTATACCGATATGGAGTATCAACAGCTTAAAGGTGAGCTTGAAAGAATATCACAAACAACTAAGTACAATGGAGTATCATTACTTGATGGGCAAGGTGGACAACTTGACTTTCAAATTGGTGCTGGAAATGACGACTTCCAAGACAGAATTAGCTATGATCCAGGAAAAATGAATGCTGGATTATCTGCACTTGGTATGGAAGGTGAATCTGTAGCTTCAAAAGAAGGCGCACAGACTTCACTAGAAAAAGTTGATGCTGCGATCAACAACCTCTCAGGACAAAGAGCAACTTTAGGTGCTCTTCAAAACAGACTGATTTCGACGTCTGCCAACCTTGAGACAAGTGTTGAGAACATGTCAGCGGCTAACAGTAGAATTAGAGACGTGGACTATGCTCAGGCAACTGCGGAAGCAACTCAACAACGAGTTATGAAGCAAGCGGGTGTAGCTGTGTTAACACAGGCCAATCAATCGCCACAAAGTGCTCTAAGGCTTATTGGTTAGTATTAACCCGACAAAATTGACAGAGGGGGGCTGAAAAGCTCCTCTTTTTTTTTTAGAAAATCACAAGGTTTACCGATAAGTTATGAAAGGATCTCTGATGGCCAAACAAAAACTTAGTAAAGCTCAAATTTCAAAAGAAGTAAGACGTATTCTTTTAAAATACCAAACGAATTTATCGGAAGTTTATTTTAATGCCGGTGTCTCTTCAATCATTCTGTCTGGAAATTTGGTGAAAAATAGTGGGCGGGAATTTAAAAGTGAAGAGATGTTTAATCTTACCAACGAGCTTTTAAGACTGGGTCATATTCGCTGCGAGCTAGAGAACTGGGTTATCGGTAGTGATGGGGTCTATTTTATTGGCGAGAAAGAGTCCAAGAAAGCCAGCTAAGCATGGCCAATGAAACCTGTTTGAGCTATAAACCACTGCATGAAAGAAGATTCCAAACCAAAGAAAACTAACGCAAGCGATCATTGCTTTCGCGAAGACTTTAAATACCCTACTCAACGAAATCCTTACCATCAAAAACTTGATGTCTTTAATGAATTCGTTTTAAAAGATGAGGAAGCTGAAGTTCACAGAGGCAAATGGTCTGAAGACGTTTTCAAAAACCAGGCGCCGATTGAAGTGGAAATTGGAAGTGGTTATGGTCATTTCATGTTGGATTATACCGAGAAAAATCCAGGCATTAATTTTATTGGACTTGATCATAGATTTAAAAGAAGTTTTCATCTCGCTGAAAAATTAGCAAAACGAGAGCATAAAAATTTTCGTTATCTCAGAGCACGGGGTGAGCGTTTGGGATTTATCTTTGGAGAAGAAGAAGTCAGTAAGCTTTATTATTTTTTTCCTGATCCCTGGCCCAAAAAAAGGCATCACAAAAAAAGACTTTTCCAGCAAACGTTTATTAAAGAGCTGTATAAAGTGATGAAAAAAGACGGTGAAGTCCTGATCAAAACTGATCATGATGGATATTATGAGTGGATGCTAGAAGAGCTCAAAGACAATCAGTACTTTGAGATCACATTTAACTCACAAAATTTAAGAGAGGAGCACCCGGAACATTTTCTCGCCTCTTTTATAACAAAATTTGAAAAGATATTTTTAAATAAAGGAATTAAGATCAAGGCGATCACCCTTAAGAAAAAATAATGGCATCAATTGAAGAAGCAAAGGAAATGATTAAATCGACACCGATCTCTTCGGTGGTGAATTACTATATGCCCATTTCCAAAAAAGGAGCCAACTTCGAAGGAGTTTGTCCTTTTCATAGTGACACCAACCCCTCTCTCAAAATCAACGACTCCAAAGGCATCTATAAATGTTTTGTCTGCGGGGCTGCTGGGGATGCTATAAAATTTGTTCAAGACAAACTTAATTTAGAATTCATAGACGCCATCAAAGATATTAGCTCCAATTTAGGCATTGCCATTGAGGAGAAGTCTTTTAAAAACAAAGATCCTAAATATGATATGGCCATGAGGGTGCTCGCCGCCTCTCATAAGCTTTATAAAAAAGTGGCTTTGGATTTAAATCCACAGCTGTTACAAGATTTTCTCAAAGCCAGAAATATCAATGAAGAGAGTGTAAAAAATTTTGGAGTCAGCTTTGCTCCCAATAATAACGCCCTTACTAAATACTTAGGGAGTTTACCCCAAGACACTCAGCAATTTGCTATTAATACCGCGCTAGAAATTGGTTTGATTAGACCACAGAGATCTGGTCAGGGCCAATATGACTTCTATCGAGACCGGGTGATGTTTCCTATCTGGGATCATAATGGCAAGGTCAGAGGTTACTCTTCCAGGGCGGTTAAGCCGGATCAGAAGCCTAAATACCTCAATTCAGGTGACTCTTTTATCTTTGATAAGGGAAATATCCTTTATGGTTTTAATCTTGCAAAGAATAGTATTAGAGAAAAAGACAGTGTCATCATTGTCGAAGGAAACATGGACGTTTTAATGCTACATCAATTTGGATTCAATCATTCAGTGGGAACTATGGGTGTCTCCCTTTCTGAGAATTCGATCAAACTGCTGAAAAATATGACGGGCAATTTTATCTTGGCCATGGATTCCGATGATGCGGGGATCAAAGCCATGCAAAGAATTAATCAGGATCTGCTGCGCAATAATATTGTGGCCAAATATCTTAGCTTTAAGCCGGCTAAGGACCCGGACGAATTTCTCAATGAGTATGGCAGACTGGAGCTGATTGATCGCATTGAAAAGGCTCCCAGTTTTGTGGATTTTCAAATCCAAGAGATCATTCCAGATAAGATTCCAGAGAGCACGGATCAAAAACTGAGACTTCTCAGAGAAATTTTTACGCTGCTAGCTCCCATGAAGACGGATCTCTTTGCCCAAGAAAAAATTATTCAAGCGGCCAAAGCTTTAGGACTTAAGTCTAGCTCCGATGATATTATTGCGGAGTATAAAGGATTTTTGCAGGAAAATAAAAACGCGCTTGCAAAAACGGCACCAAAATCTAAAG
Organism: Halobacteriovoraceae bacterium; assembly: GCA_002713145.1. Taxonomy (GTDB): domain Bacteria; phylum Bdellovibrionota; class Bacteriovoracia; order Bacteriovoracales; family Bacteriovoracaceae. The sequence continues at coordinate 248,937 of PAVS01000011.1, read as the reverse complement.
TTATTACCGAGGTAAGTACTGAAAATATCGAAGAGGAAATTGAGAGCGATAGCAAAGAAATTGAAACCGTCCCTCTCAGTAAAACGCATAAAGTCATCTTGGAAACTTTTATCTCTCATCCCGAATGTACTGAGGGTGAGCAAATCACCGAAATACTTGATTTAATAGACCATTTTGAGGTAAAAAGAGTAGTTCAGTGGTTGGTTAAAATATACTGCGAAATCGATGAAGCTGATTACGTATATATCGTGCAAGCAAAACTTAAAGAAAGTTTACCTGCACAAATAAAAGAAGTGCTGGCTTCAAGTTTATTTAATTTTGAACCCACAAAATTAAATAACAAAGTCATCTCAAAAACACTTGATGATATTTTGTTTAAGTTAAAAGAAAACAAAATAAAAATTCAAAGAGATGAGTTAAAGAAAAAACAAAAACAGGCCACGAGCGATGAAGAAAGTTTGGCCATATTAGGTGAGATTCAAGAATTAGAAAAACAATTACTCGTTTTAAGAAATAAATAAATTGGAGACCGAATGTCCGTCATTACCGCATTTTTAAGTTCAAAAGATTTTTCAAAGCTTATCCTCAAAGGAAAAGAGCAAGGGTTTTTAACACCTGATGAAATCAACGACGCTATCCCCGCTAACATTGTAGACTACACTGAAGTGGATACGCTTTTAAGTAAACTAGAAGAGATTAATATCTCTATCAACAAAGTGACTGAAGAAGATGATGATAGCGAGATGAGTGAAATCGATCTCATCGATGAAACACTCTCAGCACTGGAAGAAAAAGAGCTCAAGTCCTCTTCTTCTGACCCAGTTAAACTCTACCTCAAAAAGATGGGATCTGTTGCGCTTCTGACTCGTGAAGGGGAAGTTAAGATCGCCAAAGAAATCGAGGAAGGGGAAAAAGAAATCGTCCTCTCTTGTTTAAAGTCAAAACACGCTTTAGAGGAAATCGCAAAACTCAAAGAAAAAATTGCTTCTGCAGAAAATGAAGTCGAATATGTCAAAGACCTGGTTCGTGGTCTTGATGATGAATCAACTGAGAAAGCTATTCTTAAAGAAAAGAAGCGTATCTTTGCAGTTTGTGAGCACGTGGAAGAACTTCTCACAGAAATCGTTGAAGAGGACGGAACTCTTAGAAAGCTTTCTAAAGAAGAAAGTAAAATCATGGCCACAGTTGAGGAAGAACTTATTGATCTCGTTTTCAATAGAAAAGTCATCAACAGTTTTACTGAGCCGGTGAAAACTTATTACTTACAGTTTAGAGAACTCTACGATCAACAAGATCGTATCTATAAATTTTTAGAAATTGAAACCAGTGAACAATACCGTGAGCTTTATAATAAGGTTGTGGATGATGATGCTTACAAAAGAAAGCTCGCTCGTCACCTCTACACCACTGACACAAAGATTGAGCAGATGATCAGAAATCAAGAAGACATCCATAGAAAGCTCAGACGTCTCCAAATTGATTCTGGAATGGTTTATGAAGATCTTGAGGATGTGTATAACATCATCACAAAAGGTGAAGAGAAAGCTGACTTTGCTAAGTCTCAACTGGTTGAAGCCAACCTAAGACTCGTTGTTTCTATCTCTAAGAAATACACCAACCGTGGCCTGCAATTCTTGGATCTTATCCAAGAAGGAAATATTGGTCTGATGAAAGCGGTAGATAAATTTGAGTATCGTCGTGGTTACAAATTTTCAACTTATGCCACTTGGTGGATTAGACAAGCGATCACCAGGGCCATTGCCGATCAAGGGCGTACTATCCGTATTCCAGTGCATATGATCGAGACCATCAATAAACTGGCTCGTACCAACAGACAACTGGTGCAAGAGCTTGGTCGTGAACCAACTCCAGAGGAAATCGCTGAGAAGATGGAGATGAGTGTCGATAAAGTGAAAAAAGTTTTCAAAATCTCAAAAGAGCCTATTTCTCTCGAGACTCCAATTGGGGAAGAAGAAGATAGCTCGCTTGGAGATTTTATCGAAGATAAAAAGATTATCTCTCCAGCGGATGCTGTGATGAGTATCACCCTATCTGAGCAAACTCGTTCGGTGCTCTCCACTCTGACTCCGAGAGAAGAGAAAGTCCTCAGAATGCGTTTTGGTATCGGTGAAAAATCAGACCATACACTTGAGGAAGTTGGACAGGATTTCTTTGTTACTCGTGAGCGTATTAGACAAATTGAAGCTAAAGCGTTGAGAAAACTTAGACATCCGAGTCGAGCGAAGCTGTTGAAGTCATACATCGACAACTAAAAAATAGAATTCTTTAAGTTATAGAAAAATTTAACTCAGGCCAGCACAAGTGCTGGTCTTTTTTTTAGCTGCTGGCAAGAGAGCAAGCTCTTTGGTATAATCAACCTTTGAATTAAATCCAAGGTAAGACCAAATATATGTTTAATGCGATCGTAATTCCGCAAACTTTGACCAAGCAAGGAGAGAATTATTTCTCTCACCAAATGATCTTAAGAGGCCAGAAAATCCTAGAAAATGGACGAGTAGCCATCTCTTTTTCCAGAGAGCGTACTAAGCGCTATACCTTAAGCGGTATTGTCACAGATAATGATCCCTTTCAAGTCAGACTGACATTAGATGAAAATGGAGAGCCCACTCTTAGAGGTAATTGTAACTGCCAACATTGGAATGAAGAAAAACAATGCCAGCATGTAGCCGCTCTCTATCTGCACTACAATCTCAATAAGCTTAATACAGATGAAGCAAATAAAAGCACGGACCTCAAATCCCATATTCATTTTCACGGCACCAGTGTTCATGTCAACGAATACGGTCGGATCGAAATGGGGGCCAGCAAACTGGTAGGAGCTAATTCCAATAGCACCTACTCGTCTTTGCAATATATGCTCACCAGCAGAAAGACCAAGAACTTTCCCCTGCCTAAAAACTTAGAGGGAAAATTGGTGATCAATTTTGTGAAGGCCAGTGGAATCGAAGAGTTTGCCAGCTACAATAATATTAAACATAAATACTACCCGCTTTTTTCAATTCTAGATTCCGAGGGAAACGAGCAAAAAAAGATCTCTCTTTTTGAGCATCTTTATATTTTTGATTGGACCACCGGGGCTGCTTATAACCTGCCCGCCAGTGTCTCCCATTTGGTAAAAAAGTTTATGAATACGGGGCTATTGAATAATATCAATACCCATCTTAAAGAAATTCAAACTCTTTTAGATACTCCTCATTTGCAAATAAAAGTAGATGATAAAGCCTTTAATGAGATTGAAACCTTTAGAACCAACACGCGCTTTTCGATTAGCACCGCTAAGAGAAAAGGCTTTCTCGATTTCACCCTTGAGCTCTATGATCATAAAGAGCGCAAACTTTCTCCACCAGATATTTTTAAAATTATGTGTGGCGAAGGGGGTTATCTCAATAGCTTTCGGACTAAGTCTGATAGTTATGAGTTCATCAAAGTGCTTTTAGAGTCCCTTAAATTTAACACTCAAGAATATAAGAAATTTTCTTACTCCGCTTCAGAGCGCTCTAAGCTTCTGGATTGGATTGAGTTTTTTGAAAACAATGAAGAGATTCTCTTTTATGAAGAAGATATAGAGAGTCTCTACATCATTCCTTCCAATATTTTTAGAGAATTACTCGAGGGGATCTTTGAGTGCTTTGGAGAGACGGCCGCACGATTTTCATTTTTTGATAAGGCCAATAAGAATGTCTATTTCCAGCTGCCTAAGAATTTTCTTTTTAATGGTGTGGCGAATTTCTATAAGCGCATGCAGAAGTTTCAAATTCCTATTTTTTATAACAATGTGGAAGTGAAGACTTGGTCTTCTAATATTCGCTTTGAGCGTAAAAAATCAAACCTGGATTGGTTTGAAGTGAATCTAGTGGTAGATGAGAAAGATCTCGCCGTCATCAAAAACGCTGATATCGGTGAAGACTTTATCGTCACAGACAATCAATTGGTGCTGCTTGAGAGTAAAGAGCGGGAACTTTTGAAGTTCATGAAAAAATACACCAAGCATGAAGCCAGTAGCTCTCAGGTGGATCAGGCCAATGTGCAAAAATTCTCCCTTAATTTTAAGCGCTCACGTATCTTTGAGCTCTTTGAATTGAAAAAACATGGCATCGAAGGAGCACTGACTCCGGAAGAAGAACAAATTTGTGAGAACCTGCTCAATATGAAAGAGATGCCAACTTATGATGTGCCCGCGAAGTTTGAAGGTGTTCCTCGTGAATATCAGCTCACAGGATACCAGTGGCTGAGATTTCTGTTTGAGAATCGCTTTGGAGCCTGTCTCGCCGATGATATGGGTCTGGGGAAAACCCTGCAAACCATTATGTTTTTAGAGAGCATTATCGATCAAGTTGATAAAGTGCTGATCGTCTGTCCGGTCTCGATTCTTCTCAACTGGAAAAATGAAATCGATAAATTCTCGTCGCTGGATATCGATATCTATTATGGGGATGGCAGAGAGCTCGATCCTAGTAAAAAAATTATTCTCACCAGTTATGGGGTGATGAAAAAAGAATCTTATACCACTTTTGAGAATATGAATTTCGATATCCTGATTATGGATGAAGTTCAGCACCTTAAAAATATTCGCTCTCAAGGGGCCACAGCCGCGAGAAACCTTAACGCCAAGTTTCGCATTTGCTTAACCGGTACCCCGGTTGAAAATGATCTGAGTGAATTCTACAATATTATGGATTTAAGTATCCCTGGGATCTGGGGCGACCTCAGTCTCTTTAGAAGTTCATCTAGCAAAAAGTCCCGCCTAATTGCTCGTCAAACTGTGAGACCTTTTATTCTAAGACGTACTAAAGACCAAGTTCTGACCGAGCTGCCTGAGAAAGTTGAAAATCATATCTATCTCAATTTCTCAGAAGAAGAAAAAGAGAACTACCTGAATACCCTCGCGCAAATTCGAAAACGCATCACCAGTGTACAACAAGGGCGAAAATACTCTGAGATTTTAAAGAGTCTCTTGCAACTCAGACAGATGTGTCTGTGGCAGAAAAAACAGGCCATGCTCTCCACTAAAATTGAATTTCTGGTGGAAAACTTAGAGCAACTTATTGATGAAGGTCACAAAGTTCTGGTGTTCTCTCAGTTCACCACTTACTTAGATCATATTCAAAACAAAGTCCGTGAGCATAGCTGGAAGTTTGCAAGAATCGATGGTTCGCAAACTATGAAAAAGCGTCAAGCAGAAGTGGAGCGCTTTCAAGAAGGTGACGCCCAAGTCTTTCTCATCTCCCTTAAAGCTGGGGGGGTTGGACTTAACCTCACCGCCGCCAGTTATATTTTTCTAATGGATCCTTGGTGGAACCCAGCGGTTGAAAACCAAGCGATCGATAGGGCCTATCGTATTGGGCAGGAAAATAAACTCACAGTGTATAGGCCGATTATCAAGGACTCGGTGGAAGAGAAGGTTATCGTACTTCAGAACTCTAAAAAAGAGCTTTTTAAGGACCTGATGGCCAGTGATGATCAAAGTTATTTCTCTGGAAAGCTCAGCCTCGAGGATTTTCAACAACTTATCGGCTAGTAATTATTTCATTCCCACTTCAATTGAGTGAGATTTTTTTGCTATATTGAGAGGGTCCTTAGGAGGGCAATCTCATGCTTTTAAAACTAGCAACCACAACCCTACTTCTCGCTTACATCACGGCAAAAGTGATTTTGATCGCGTTTTTTAATTATACGAATTAATAATTATTACGGATCTTCTGTTACACAAACTAAATAACTAGCAGTACTTAGACTACCAACTTGGCTAAGTGTTGTTGGAGTAGAAGTATACATTATATACTCATCAGTAGTTCCACTATCAGGAGTGGCTGTCCAAGTGTTTCCATTAGAATGAGCCGGAACTCCATTTGCTCCATCTGCCCCAGCGATTGTTTCGTCCAACATTGGCAATCTCCAATGTTTACCCAGCTGACGACAAGGATTATTATTAAAAAGTATATTAAAAAAGTTTGGATCACTACTATTGCTATGTACATAGCTTCCAGCCCAGCTTAATGCATACGTCCCAGAATATTCCCAGTACTTTAAGCCATTAGGAGCCACGTTTACATTTGCATTTGTTGAAAAATTATAGTCTTTAGAAAAAACCTGATTTAAATTTGAATTAATATCATTGATCAAATATTGCCCGTTAGATGGATTGACCCAATTCCCATTCCACTTAAAATATAAATCGTTTGTGCTAGAATATACAACACCATTTGTTTGTGCAGGAGTATCATTATAACAATTATTTGCTCCACCTCCATCGCCGTCTGTACAGCTTGTTGCTGCAGTGTCAAAACTCAAATAACTAAAATTTGCTTCCATATCAATATTTACCCATTCAACACCATCGCTAACTAAGGTTACTTCTGCTTCGAATATACCGTAGCCATTAGAACCTAATATAGTTTTTTGATTAAGCCCGTTTAACTTATCAGTTCCACTAGGTAAAATTCTAGCTTGTCCTTGCTCTTTTTGCTTGATCCTGATTAGGTAACCTGTGCTTACTGAACTGATAGGAGGTAAATTAAAATCAACTGCACTGTTAACAACAAAAATGGTATTGTGGTGGCTACTATCCAGAGTTATATTTTCATAAGCATTTATATTATAAATACTTAAATTTCCACCACCTCCCCCAGAGGTATTTATCAAATTCTCTAGGTATTCAAAATTCTCATTAATTCTTTGCGCTGAAATAACTTCTCCAGCACTAAAAATATGTAAACTCGCAATAACTGCGATCCCATAACCAGAAAAAGTGAGACATAGTCCAATAGCAGAAACTTTTAAAAACTTTTTTAAATTTTCTTTGCGATCTTTTTCTCTTTTCTGCATCTCTTGCAATTGAGATTTAAGTTCATAAATTTCATTTTCTAAGTTTTCATTTTTCATAGGTATTCCTAATCTATTTATTATGGTGCAAATACTGCGTTGTTAAATTTTGTTTCATTAAAAACTCCCTTCACGACCCAAGTGAAAGGATTATGGCGACAACCATTTAATTTGGTTGATCCTGCCATTTGTATAGTTACATCCACATCATTTTCAGCGGCATTTTGTAAATCTTGAGTTGTTTTTCCCACCATCACCGGGGCACTCATATTGGCATACTCAGCGGGTTGAATGTGACGAAAGTCTGGACAAGCAGATCCATTAGAGGTGTGAGAAAAACCAAACACATAAACGGTGCGAGCCGGTCCTATGGGTACATCATTAATTTCTATGGTGCCGCCGTCAGGAACTGTTTGGGAAACTAAATGCAGATTCTGAAATTCGACGGTGCCATTGCCACAAGTACCACTGCTCACTCCACTCACTCCAGACTTAGCATAGCCTACTGCTACCGCATAACAATCAATATCATCAAGAATGCTAATGTCCGTGAGTCCAAAAGTGCCCGTGGTGGCCACTCTTTTGGTGTTGTATCTTGAGGAGTTTCTTTTCGACCGATCAGACTTTGGCATTTTAAGGCTTAACGAAGTCTTCACTTCCTCTACTTGAGGAGCACAAGAGATAAGCATAAATGTCATCATAAAGATTAAATATTTCATCAGCCAACGTCCTAGGCGTTTCATTATAAACGCTTATCGGAATATGATTTGAGAAATTTAAAACTTATTTAATTCTGGATAGATAGCCCTCTTAAGAAGGCTTAAGCTTTTAGAGATTTGAGAGAATATGCAACAGAAGGTGGCAATTTAGGCGATTTTATCTTTATAAGAAAACTCAAAATCCGGATGAGCTTTGCAAAATTCACGAATCCCCTCGTTGCGAAGCTTACAGGCGGGGCATTTGCCGCAGCCCTCTTTTTCCACTCCTTCGTAGCATGAAAGGGTGTTCTCTATAAGGTAATGAAGCTGACCCATTTGATAGGCAAGCTCCAGAGTTTGCTTTTTATCCATATAAACTAATGGGGTTACGATTTTAAAATTGGGATTATCCAAATCTAATCTCAAAGCCGCTTGCACGATGTCCATGTATTTGCGAGTGCAATCACGGTAACCAGAATTAGCGGCTTCCACTTCGATGATGCCCATATAAATACTGCTAGCTCCGATATGTTCCGCGTGAATTCCCGCGATCCGTGCCATTAGACCATTTCGTCCTACCACGAGAGTGTTAGGAGCTTGACCAACAATATGCTCAATGGTGGCATCATTATTTATAAGAGCGTTATCAGTGATTTCATTAAGTGAGCTGATATTCACCGTTCGATGATCCACTCCCCACTCTTTGCAGATAGCTTTGGCGTAATCAATCTCTGTGGTATGTCTTTGACCATAAGTAAAAGACATGGAGAGCACATTCTCCGCTCCATCATTTTCTATGGCCAGTGCCAGACAGATACTTGAATCCATCCCCCCTGAGTGAACGACAATCGATTTTTTTTTCACTTATTCGCTCTCCATTTTTTTAGCGTTTCACTTTGCTCCCACTTATAAGCACTCTCCACAATTTTTTCTAAATCGTGATGCAGAGGTTGCCAGCCTAAAACCTTTTTTATTTTTTCAGCCTTTGCAACGAGGATAGCCGGGTCACCTGGACGTCTATCAGCGACTTCAACAGGAAAATCCACACCGGTGATTTTTTTAACCACCCCAATAACTTCTTTAACTGAAAAGCCCTCTCCATACCCACAATTAAGCACCGTGGATTTGTTTCCTGCCAGTAGGTATTCCAGCGCCATCACATGGGCCTGAGCGAGATCCACTACGTGAATATAATCCCTAACACATGTACCATCTTTGGTTTCATAATCTTCACCAAATATAGAGAGTTTATCTCTTTTACCTGCTGCTGCTTCACTGGCTAGATTAATGAGATGAAAAGGTTCCGGAAAGGCTTGACCTATCTTACCATCGAAATCAGCACCGCTGACATTAAAATAGCGAAGAGCTACATAATTAAATTTATCCCAAGCATGAGAAAGATCAGAAAGCTCCCATTCGGTCACGAGCTTACTTCTACCGTAAGGATTAATAGGATCGAGCTTACTTTCTTCATGAGCGAGATCTTCCTCGGGAAGACCATATACTGCGGCAGTGGAAGAGAAGATAAAATTTGTCACCTCATAATCTTGGCAAGCTCGCAGAAGATGAGTGGTGTTCACTGTATTATTTAAATAATATTTAAGCGGGTTCTCAACACTCTCCGGAACTTTAATACTTCCGGCAAAGTTCATCACCGCACTGATTTTATTTTCCGTAAAAATCTTTTTTAAAAGATCAGTATCAGCAACATCCCCAACAATGAGCTCACCAAAAAGAACTGAGTCCTTATTTCCAGTAGAAAGATTATCTAATATGAGCAAATCATAACCGGCTTCACCGAGCAATTTGACTACGTGAGATCCGATATAACCTGCGCCACCTGTGACTAAAATTTTTGAATTTTTCATAGGGAAATGCTAGCACAAAAAAAAAGCCCAGCATATGCTGAGCTTTATCTTTAAGTAAATTTTGAGAGTTGTTACTTAACCGCTTTAAAAGCGTTTATTCTTCCCGCTCCAAGCATACCTTGGTAGCGTGGATTCTTGGCTTCAATATCATCAGCTGAATTTAAAAGTCTATCTCTGACTTCTTCATCGCTGAAGTTAGGATGTGCTGACCAAATAAGCCCAGCAACCGCTGCTGCTTGAGGTGTGGCCATTGAAGTTCCACTTAGGTTTCCATAAGCATTTTGAACTCCGCTATCCGCTTGAACTGGAGCGTAAACTGGATTTCCTGGTGCACAAATGTCAATTCCAGTACCCCAATTTGAAAATCCTGCTTTCTCATCAGCGTTGCTAGCATCAGAAGATTTAACTGCACAGACTAAGATGATCTCTTCAATTTTTTGTCTTGGAGGATTAGCTCTATAACCATTCCCCGCACTATTAAAAAGAAGCACATCATTTGCTCTAATATAGGCAACTGAATCTAAGTAAGCTTGGTCATCAACCATGTAGTCAATATTATAACTGGTGGTGATGATCTTCGCTCCATTATCAACTGCATATCTATAAGTCTCAGCGACGATCGCCGAAGTCCAAGTACGCTCATTTCCATACCATCTAAGTGGCATAACTTTTAATTTCGGAGCAATCCCTGCTCCCCCTAGTTTATTGTTCGCTGTCGCTGCGATTGTTCCCGCAACGTGGGTACCGTGAGTTGACACGTCTGTTGCGTCAACATCGTTGTCCTCACCCATAAAGTCATAACCATAAACATCATCAATATAACCATTGTTATCATCATCGATCCCATTATCCGCAATTTCATTCGGATTTTTGTACCAAGTTGTTTGCATATCAACGTGGTCTAGTTGGAACTCGTTATCAGTAACCGCAATGATGATTTCCTTATCACCTTTCGTTGTCTCCCACGCCTTAGTGGTTTGAATCATCTCGTGATGAAACTGATCATTAAAACTTTGATCGTTTGGCGTATCGCTAGAAACTACATCCTTGTACTCTCCATAGTAAGCATAGTTTGGATAAACTGCTGCAAACCCATTTAGAGACTTTTGGCTAGACGCTTTAACTAAAAAGAGATTCTTTCCGAGTTTTCTTTTGACTGGCAAATTCATTTTCTCACCAAAAGATTTAACTATATATTCACCTGGAATTTGGACTCTAAAGTTTTCACCACTTTTCACTGGCAATGCAAGTGCAGCAAGCGGTAATGCTAATGCGACTGATACAACAAGTCTTCTCATTCAACCCCTCCTTGGAATTGTGTAAATTCTTAAACAAATCTATTGTTGCAAAGACATAGATGTAAGTCAGCAAACACTTCCTTACAAAAAGAGACCGACTAAATCGCTTATCTAGACTGCTTTCCCCACCGCAAAGTACTCAAAACCGTGTTCAAGTACTTGTCTAGTATTGTAGAGATTACGTCCATCGAATAATTTTGGAGTCTTAAGGCGTTTTTTGATTTCATCAAAATCAGGGGCGCGAAACTCTTTCCACTCAGTTAGAACGAGTAGAGCATCGGCATTATCCAGACAATCGTATTTGGATTCACAAAGGGTGGCATTATAACCACGCTCTTTGCTCAACTTTTCAAAGTTTTTATCCGCTTCAGGGTCATAAAAAGAAACCTTGGCCCCTGCTTTATGAAGTTCATCTAGGATATATTCAGCGGGAGTTTCACGTATATCATCGGTGTTGGCCTTAAAAGCTACACCCCAAAATGCGATATGCTTATCTTTGAGATCACCGAAATGAGACTTTAATTTTTTGAACATATAAAGTTTTTGTTCTTGGTTTACTTCTTCTGTGGCCGAGACGATTTTAAAATCAAGCCCACATTCTTTTGCTTTGTAGATAAGAGCTTTTACGTCTTTGGGAAAACAAGACCCACCATAACCAGGACCAGGATATAAAAACTGAGTTCCAATTCTTGAATCCGTTGAAATTCCGTGACGAACTTCATCTACATCCGCTCCAGTCACATCACAAAGCCTTGCGATCTCATTCATAAAAGAGATCTTAGTGGCAAGAAAACAGTTCGCCGCATATTTAATCACTTCCGCAGAAAGATTTGATGTTTGAATAGTTCTCGCGATTTGACGATTAAACGGCTCGTACAGTTCAGCGATTTTTTTATAGGCATACTCATTATCCGTACCCAGAATAACTCGCTCTGGCTTCATAAAATCATTAACCGCACTTCCCTCTTTTAAAAACTCAGGGTTATTCACCACATGAAACTTCACATTGGTTTTAGTTTTTAAATAATCGCGAACCGCGTGTCCAGTTCCAACCGGAACAGTAGATTTAAGTACGATAATAATATCATCCCGCATAAGAGGAGCGAGAGAATCAAGAGCAGCATAGAGATATTTAAGGTTAGCATTTCCATCATTTCCACTGGGAGTCCCAACCGCCATAAAAACAGCTTCCGCTTCTTTGATAGAATCATAGCTGGTTGAAAACTCAATACGCTTATCTTCAATATTTCGCTTCATCATTGGCTCAAGCCCTGGTTCATAGATCGGACTTTTTCCATCTCGCATGGTCTGGACTTTTTTCTCGTCGATATCGATGCAGGTGACCTTGTTTCCCATTTCCGCAAAACAAACACCCGAGACAAGCCCTACATAACCGGTTCCAATGACTGATACTTTCATAAATTGCTCCTGATTTGAGCAGCTAGTGTAGCATAAAATGCGTGGGAATGACGACTTTAATTAGTCTCTTGCGCAGCGCCTAATTTTTTTTATGCAACCAAGTTATTCGCCAAAAGAGTAAAGATTCTAATTGCAGTACGAATAGTCTTCTGGTCTTTTGAAAACATAAATTTATAAAAAATGAGGAAAGACTATAAGAAGCTATAGTTGCGTAGGAAGCGCCTATGACACCTATTCTCTCAATGAGGAAAATGTTCAGTAAGACATTCACCACACTCGCAGCCACAGTTTTTATTAGCGTTATATGAGTTACACCATTTATGACATCATACTGATTAGTTACATGAGTCCAATAAATAAATATAAGATAAAATATATGAACCTTTAATAGAGGAATAGATTCAGAGTATTGTGATGAAAACACTAAATTTATGACAAATTCTCCAAAAATTTGAGTTCCCAATATAATTGCTAAACTTATATAGAATAAGATACATAAAGTCTTTTTTACTTTATATTCAAAGTTTTCTTTATTCTCTCTGAATCTTCTGACTAAGTCGGGGTAGACCGACTGAGTTAAAATTGCCGCTATAAATATCCATGGCTCACTCAGTTTTACAACGACAGCATAAATACCTACTGCTTCATCACTTAAAAGGTTTCCTAACATAACTTGGTCTATACGGGTAAAGACGATGGTGGCTGCGGTTGCGATAAAGAGAGGCAGACTTGACCTTATAAGTTTATATAAAATACTGCTATCGAATCTTGCTGAAGATAGACTGACGCGAAAGCTCTTTTTAAAATAGAAAAATAAAAATAATGAGTTGATGATTTTTGAAAAAAGCATGGCCCATCCAAAATCAATTAATGATCTTTTGAAAAAAACTAAGAGCAGTCTTAATCCATTGAAAAGAGTCACTGTTGAAGCTTCAGTTTTACTAATTAAATCATTGCGCATATTTGCACTAAAATAAAATGATAACATATCCCATGGTCTAAATAGCAAACCAATTGAAAAGATTGATAATAAACTTCTTCTATAACCTGATTCCAGTTCAAATTGCCAAAGAAGAGTATTTATTATGAAGATAATCATTATCGCTAAAAAAAATTGAAAAAGAATTGCTGTTTTGATTAAAACTGATTCGTTTTTATCCTCTAGAACAGATTTTTTAAAAACTTCTTGATTAATAAATAGAAGAAACATTTCCACAAAAGAGAAAAGACTTAACGAGTAAGCGTAAATGCCATATTCCTTAGGGCCTAAATACTTAGTTACAAAGGAAAGGGTGATAAAGCCAATTAGAAATCGGTAGATATAAGCGAAAAAAAGCCAATTAAAGTTTTTAATGATTTTTAATTGGTTTTCAGTAAGAAGTTTTATCATTGATTACTTAATATTATTCGTAATGACTTCGACAAGGCAACGAATATTCTCAATAGGTTTAAAATCTTTATATATTTTAATATATGCTGGGTCTACAATACCTGGAATAGTATAATTCTTAACAAACTCTATGGTGTTTTCTCTAACATTATAATTTTCAGTTTCAAATTTAAGAAACTCCCTTCTCTCAATCTCAGAATTATAATTATAAACTCCTTTGAGCTTACAATACCATGCCTTGCCAAAAACTAAAGCTGGTTTATTCATATTAATAGCTTCCCACCCACAGGTGCCTGTAATAGTAGCAACCCCCTTAGAGTTATAAATCAAATCAATAGAGTTATAAGACATTGGCACTAAAAGTAAGTTTTTTATTTTTTTTAATTCAAAATAATAACCTAAAGGTCGTTTAAAACTACTTTGGAACGGATTTTCTTTAACAACGATTTTTATATTTTCTGGTAATAACTCTCTTAATTTCTTTAAAGCAAGAATCTGATCAACGTACACTCCACCGAGTACAGCAGTGGTTAGTTCTGGTTGTAAGTGTAAGGGAAAATAAACATAGTCGCTATCTTTTAGAGAAAGTGAATCCTTATTTGTCATGTGATAGTGAAAAAAATGAGCAATTTCAGCGAAAAGAATTTTCAAAAGTAAAAAAGCATTCTTTTTAAAATGCCGCCTCGAGTTTCTATATAATTGTATTGGTGCTAAATTATTCGATATTTTCATTCTTCTCATATAAAACCAACAACCTACACTCTCGATAGTTTTATCAACTTTATATTCTATCTCTTGCTGAGGAGATTTTTTATGTAATTCAGTAGTTTTTACCAATTGATTATCAAGAAAATCTAAAGTCTCAGAGAGAAACACTCTGTTTTCAAACAAACTTTGATAAAAAATCAACGTTTTTACATTTTTGTATTTTGCAAGGTGATAGAGAATAAAATCAGGGCCTTCGTGAGGAATATTAGAAAATATCACTGTTGAGATTTTTCTTGATTCTAGTAAGTTCCAAAAATAATGAATATAATTTGTAAAAATTTCTCTATACTTCTGGTTACTCATTTTTTTGGGGTACCAATGCCTAGAGTAAAGTTCTTTAAACTCTAAAAAAAAACTCTCCATCTTGGATACTTCAAAGGAACTTTTTTTTGGAAAACTAAATCTTCTTTTAAAACATGAAATTATATTTAAATCGGCAGAAGGATGGTCTGATATTGTAAATATATCTAGATGTTTATTCGCTCTTAGTTCATCTATAATATTGTTAGTTTTACCACAGAATCCCCAAACAATAATATTTGACATCTACTCTAAATCCTCCCACCTGACAGGATCACCTTTTTCAATATCAGATTTTACTTTCATACCTAATATTTTCTCGTAATGCTTAGGCTCTAGTCCAAAACCTGGCCTAATTCGCTTTATATTTTCTTTTGTAATCGTACTTCCCGCTTTAAGATCTTGGGAAAAATATATAGATCTTCGAAAAACGGCATTAGACTCTTCTTGTCCCTTCCTTTTATAATTAACTTCTCCAATTGCTTCCCAAGCTGTTTTTGTTTCACTACATAGAAGCTTTAATTCATCTGGTTCAAGAGAGAATTCAGAGTCAGGTCCCTTGTCATTTCTATCGTGAGTAAAGTGTTTTTCAATGATACATGCTCCAAGAGCAACGCTTGCCACCGAAGTCGCAATTCCAAGGGTATGATCTGATAAACCAGTCAAAACACCAAATTTACTTTTAAGATCAATCAAAGTTTTTAAATTGTAATTTGAGGCAAGAGCTGGATAAGCACTTACACAGTGTAGAAGAGCAATACTTTTATTTCCACTGTTTTTGATTACTTCTACTGATTCAGAGATCTCTTCGAAATTTGCCATACCGGTAGACATAATCAAGGGTTTATTCTTTTTTGCCATATAACTAATCAAAGGAATATCCGTAGCTTCAAAGCTCGCAACTTTATAAGCAGGAGTATTGAGTTCCTCCAAAAAATCTACTGCTGATTCATCGAATGGAGAGCTGAAAATTGTAATTCCAATATCTCTGGCCTTCTCAAATAATTTATAATGCCAATCCCATGGAGTGTGGGCTTCCTGATAGAGTTTATATAGAGTGTAACCGTCCCAGAGGCCACCTTTAATTTTGAAATTATCCTTGTCTACGTCCAAAGTCATCGTATCTGCGGTGTAAGTTTGTATCTTAACAGCATCAGCACCTGACTTTTTAGCAATTTCAATAAGATTTAGGGCCTTGTCAATATCGCCATTATGGTTAGCTGAAACCTCTGCTATGATATATGGAGGGTATTCTGCTCCAATTTTTCTACCTGCAATTTCATATTCCATACTTTAACCTTTGTTTATATACCAATTTGGTTTTATCATTTTATATCCACACTTTTCAAAAATTTTTTTAGAAGGAATATTCTCTTCATCAATAAATGCATAAAGATCACCTTCGACTTTATTCCTAAGTAAATTTAGCGCTATTTTACCTAATCCTTGCCCATAATAACCATGTGAGATAATTATTGAAACTTCACTGATATCTTCTCCAAAATCAACTCTGACAAATCCCAAGGGGATATTTTTAGCAACTCTGAGCGTAAACATATTTCGGTTTTTATTTTTTAAAGATGATAAAAACCATTTTTTATGTTCCTCCCAAGAAGGCGCCTTTTTATCTCTAGAATACTTTCTTGCCCCAGGGAATGTTTGCCATTCAAAGACCTCTTCTATATCAGATTCAGTCGCAGAAATTAGTTCAAAACACTCAATTTTAAATATTTCTTCAAGTGCTTTGTACAGTCCAAGCCCGGATACTTCTGAAAAATTATTCATAGAAATTTCATGATACTTATTAGGACTAGAAATTTCTTTTATAAAGTTCTTTAATTCCCCACCGATCTCATCTTTCTTTACATTTTCAATACATCTTGCCAAATCATTTTTAATAAAGCCGTTACAGTTGTCTCTTTGGTTCTGTGCTGTTTTTATTATAAATGAGG
This sequence comes from Halobacteriovoraceae bacterium, assembly GCA_002713145.1. Lineage (GTDB taxonomy): Bacteria > Bdellovibrionota > Bacteriovoracia > Bacteriovoracales > Bacteriovoracaceae. Next base: position 232,401 of record PAVS01000011.1, on the reverse strand, counting down.
GCAATCCTAAAAATGCTCTTTCATAAGCAGAAGTACCTGCAGCTCCTATTCCTAAGTCTGCGTCCAGAATCTCTTTGGCCATAAAATTTATATTGGATTTAAGTGAGAAATTCTTTTTTTTACATAGAGAGCTAACTTTTTCAAAGTCTAAGCATTTTTCATTCATCACCACAGTCACATCAAGATCTGAAGATAGGTTATCAACAACCGGAAAAGTATATCTTCCAACATCGGCACCTCCCATTGTGACTAAAACTTTCTTACCTTTATCATTTAATCTTTTTTTGAATGCTTTTTCCCTCAATAGTAAAAATTCTTCTCGAAGTAAGCAATAGTTAGAACCGGTAAAAATCTTATTATATTTTGAACTAGAGTAATTTTCTTTCGTTTTACCAATAGTCGCATCTAATATCACGCTACATGAGTGCTCTCTGTCGAGGTCATCTATAACAAGAATATTTTCAAAATGAGGAGCTACATACTCCTCGAATCGCTTATTGATTCCATAGTGATCTAGAATAAGAAGTTCAAATTTTGAATTTAAACAACTTAGCATTTCTTTGGCATCAGTAATTTCGTCATCACCTAACCAATTTTCATATTCATTCTCTGAGATGTAACTTTTGTCTACTTGATTAAATATAGAACATTCAAAACCTGCGTTAGTTATTATTTTATGAGCAGAACCATCCCAGTCCTTAGTGATAAATCTAACATCAAAACCATATTTAACTAGAATCTTTGCAAGGCTCAAACACCTCATGACGTGTCCGTGACCTATCGTTAATGATGAATCAGCCCTAAAGAGTACTTTTTTCATTTCTCTAAGAGCCTATATTTAATTTCCGCTAATTCCCAATCCTCCAATGTATCAATATCTTGTACTCTTTTGGGGTCGACAATAAATGAACCTGACTTATTATTGATGACTGAATCGAGTTTCATAATTTTATCTGACTTTAACCAATAAAACTGCCCTACATCATGATAAAAAGACTCTAAATCCTGTGATCTTTTGACCATATTATCCGGCTCTCTCCAGTTGAGCCTGTTATCTTTAATAGATAAGGCCCTTTGAATGGGGTAACTGAACTCTGTAACCGGGATGAGCGTATCGAAGCTTTGAGCCTTGATTTCTTTAAAAGATTCTATCAAATCTATATCTCTCACAAAGGGTGCCGTTGGATAAAGACAGCACATAAAGTCAGAAGAAATTTTTTCTCGCTCAAGTTTTTCCACAACTTCTTTGAGAACATCTAATGTAGTTGCGTGGTCATCTGAGTTTTTTTCACTTCTTAGAAATGGCACTTCAGCCCCTAAGCTTCTAGCCACCTCTGCTATCTCATTGTCGTCTGTTGATACCATCACTCTTTCAAATAACTTACTTTTTAAAGCAGCTTGAATAGAATAACCAATGATTGGTTTACCACAAAATTCCTTGATATTTTTACGTGGAATTCTCTTGCTTCCTCCTCTTGCAGTTATTATAGCAATATTCATGAAAGACAACCCTTAAGTTGCTCACAAATATAGCTTTGCTCTTCCTCTTTGAGCAAAGGAAACATGGGTAAGCTAATCGCTTTATTATAGTAATTTTCAGCATGAGGATAATTTTTGGGGTTGAAGTTAAACCTCTCATAATATGGTTGTTGATAGATAGGTTGATAGTGAACATTAACTCCGATTCCCGAACTCCTTAATTTGTTAAAAACCTTCAATCTTTGTTCTGCATCAACTAATACAACATAAAGATGGTAAGAGTTATAAGTATCAGAATGTTGAAAAGGTAATTCTACATCTACTGATTTAAGTTTTTCCTCATACCTAGCAGCGATCTCATGTCTTTTATCAATATAGCTATCAAGTCTCTTGAGTTGTGAGACACCTAATGCAGCCTGTATATCAGTAATCCTGTAATTAAATCCCAATTCATGTTGTTCATAATACCATGGTCCATGTGACTCTCCCTTCATAAGCCCTGGATCCTTAGTAATTCCATGAGTACGCAGCCGTGAAATTTTCTGAAAAAGCTCTTCATTATTAGTAAGACAAGCTCCCCCTTCAGCGGTGGTGACAATTTTTACAGGATGAAAACTAAAAACGGTTATATCTGAATACTTACAATTACCGACAGGCTGATTTAAATACTTCCCACCTATTGCATGGGAAGCGTCTTCAATAATTTTAAAACCATATTCCCCAGCAAGTTTATGAATTTCTTTCATCTCACAAGATTGTCCTGTGAGATGTACAGGGATCACAACCTTCGGTAACTTATTCTCTTTTTTTGCAATAGCTAGCTTTTCAGACAAAGCATCCACAGACATATTATAAGTTTTTGGATCAATATCAACGAAATCTATATTTGCACCACAGTAAAGTGCACAATTAGAACTGGCCACAAAAGAAATAGGTGAAGTCCAGACAATATCTCCCTGCCCTACGCCTAAAGCGAGGCAAGCCACATGAAGAGCAGAAGTGGCACTATTTAGGGCACTACAATATTTTGCTCCGGTATATTCAGCTAGACTTTTTTCAAACCTATCTATCATAGGTCCTTGAGTAATCCAATCTCCTCTTAATGTCTCTATAACGAGAGCTTCATCTTCCTGAGTAATATCCTGTTTTCCATAAGGTATAAAATTCATCTAAACCTCAAAATTGGGATCTACATTTTTTTTAATTAATGCTCTTAATTCTTCAGCATTAACCCACTGATCATTTTCCCCTGAATTATATTTAAATCCAGGATTAACAAATTTAGCATTAAATTTTGAGCAATAATCTTCAACACTCCAAATGGGTGTAGAGGGAAGTATGACATAGTACTTTCCACAATCAAGAGTATTAAGAGAGTCAGTTTCTGTGATCATTTCCTCGTGAATTTTTTCACCAGGACGAACACCTATTACAGGGTACTCACATTCTGGGCCGATCGCCTTTGCCACTTCAGTAATTTTATAAGAAGGAATTTTGGGAACAAAAACCTCTCCTCCCCAGGCATGCTCAATTGCATACATAACCATGTCCACACCTTCATCGAGTGTGATATTAAAACGAGTCATTGACTCATCAGTAATGGGAAGCTTTCCTGTACTTTTTTGTTTAATAAAAAATGGGATAACTGAGCCCCGGGATCCCATCACATTTCCATAACGAACCACAGAAAAGCTCAGCTCCCTATTTCCCTTCATATTATTTGCTGCGGTAATGAGTTTATCTGAACATAATTTGGTCGCACCATAGAGATTAATTGGAGCAGCTGCTTTATCAGTTGATAACGCTACAACCTTCTTCACTCCACAATCAAGTGCAGCATTTATCACATTTTCAGCCCCATTAATATTTGTTTTTATACATTCCATAGGGTTGTATTCTGCAGCAGGAACTTGTTTTAGAGCCGCTGCATGAATAATTATATCAACTCCCTCGCAAGCTCTTTTCAATCTTTCTCCATCTCTAACATTACCAATAAAAAAGCGAATCTTTTGAGAATTTTTAAATTCCGACATCTGTGACATTTCAAATTGTTTGAGTTCATCTCTTGAAAATACTATTATTTTTTTTAAATCAGGATACTCACTCAAAGCTCTAGCAATAAATCTTTTACCAAAAGACCCTGTTCCCCCAGTTACTAGGATAGTCTTTCCATTTAACATAAAATCTCCTCAAAAAAACGACCTTTCCCACTCATTTTCTTAATAGCCAGTGAAAAAGAATAAATAAAAAATAAAATATGTGAATTTGCATTATCAAAAAGTAATTCTACTTGGCCAGAAATAGTGAACGCAAGAATATAACTTGCAACCGCCCACCCAAAACTTGAATGTATGGCTATCATCTCAAAAAACCAAAACATCAAAAACAAAGCGAGTAGAGCAATTCCTAAAACCCCAAAATTAGCCCCATGTTCAAGGAAAATATTATGAGCATGCCCTGAATAATGTTTACTTGGAAGATTATATTTCTTTTTGTATTCAATTACGTTATAGCTAAACTGATCTGCCCCAAGTCCAAAAAACGGTTTTGTTTCTATCACTTTTAAAGCTGTTTGAAACTGACTCATACGTACTTTGTTAGAATTTCCTGCGATATTCAACAATCGATTATTCGTGTTTCCAAAAAAACTGAAATAAATAATTACCAAAACAAGACATCCACCGACAGCCAACGATAAAATGGCTATATTCCGCTTAAACCTCCAGAGAACAAAAGGTACACCAACCATCAGAGCTAATAGAGCTCCTCTTGTTTGTGAAAAATAAATAGCACATAGTGATAATACAAGTGCGGGAAGAAAGAGCTTAAAGTTTATAATAGATTTCAGTTTATCTTTATTAAAAAGAACAGATAACCCAAGTAAACTCACAAAAGCAGAAGCATATCCATAGCGCATATAGTTTAAAAAACCGCCTGAGCGGTAGGGATGATAACGATCCGTAAACTCAAATTTCACAGGATCGAATTGGAAAGTTGATCGTGATATACCGACGAAAAAACCAACAATTATAACTATCCAAAAAATATTAAGAAATATCCTGATATGTTTAACTTTCGCTTGCTTGTAAAAATGATATATCGGTAAAATTAATAGCACTCCAAAAAGATAATACTTTAAATCGTTAAAACTTCTTGAAGGTTTTATGATGGTGTCATAATTAAAAGCAGTACAAATCCCTCCCCACATAAATAGAGCGATTAATACCCAAGCGCTCTTTGGAAGAGAAAAGTCTTTTGGTTTATTTAGCCAAAAAGCGATCGTCGGAATAATAATAAGTATATGAAACAATGAAACGATTGTTGGGGAAGAGAGTACTCCTAGAAAAAGAAAAATCTGTGCCCACAAGATAGATTTATATTTCCAATCATGAATTTGGATCGAAGAGTTAGTATGCATTTTTATTGATGAAACCTTTCCAAAATGTCATAAACAAGATGTATATATCCAGTCCAAAAGACCAGTTTTTTATATACCACAAATCGCATTCTATTCTTTTTTCAATACTTGTATCACCACGCCAACCGTTAATTTGAGCCCACCCGGTAATTCCTGCTTTGAACTTATGTCTTAGCATATAAGACGGAATTTCTTCCCTAAACTTTGAGACATATTGTGGTCGCTCTGGCCTGGGACCAACAAGACTCATTTCTCCAACAAGAACATTCCATAACTGTGGTAATTCATCTAAAGAAGTTTTCCTAAGAAATCGACCGACTTTGGTCACTCTTGGGTCGTTCTCTACTGTCCATCCTCCATGATTAGCATCACCTACAACCATTGAACGGAATTTCCACATCTTAAATTCTCTCCCATCGACACCCAGACGAGTTTGTCCATAAAGTACCGGCCCTTTACTTGAGAACTTGACGAGTAGAGCTAAACATAAAAGTAAAGGGGAGATAATTAATAGACCACAGCCTACAGCAATAATATCAAAAGCTCTTTTAAAAATTAGATTCAAAGTGTTGGCCTTGGGATCATTTAAAAAAAGCAACGTTTGCCCCTTAAAATCTCGATAAGCGTGTCCAAGCCTTGAGTAATGATGATCAGGAAGAACAATAACAGGTATTAAATATTCTGAGAGGTTTTTAAGTATGGTATTAAGCTTATTTGATGCACTTAAGTCATAGCCAAGAACGAGGGTTCCTAATTTTTTTTCCTCTATTTCTTTTAAATCTAGCTTCGTTTTGACTTGAATATCTTTAAGATCTTCAGGAGCGTCTACCCAGTATAATATTTTAAAGTTGGGTATTTTTTTTATTTTATTATAAAACTCAGTTATGGTTTGACCTGAACCTACAAATATAAATTTGGCAGGGATCTTAGTGATCATTTTTCTAAAATAAATTTTACTCATTGTTAGCGAGATACTTGAAATGATAAAATATAGAATTAGAACGATCCTTGATACTCTAAAGTGAGATATAAAGAAACTCAGAACAAGGAAAACGACTAGAGTAATTAAATTTGCTTTTAGTTGAAGAAAAATTTCTTTAGAAAGAGAGTCATACCTTACAGAATCATAAACTTTTGAGTTCTTAAAAACAATTGAAGACGTTATCAAAAGAATAAACCCAAAACCAATATATCTATCGAGAAAAACCTCTCCAGTTTCAATCCCACCAAGTTGCAGAAAAAACTTAATATAATAAGCGATAGCAAAACTAGTGAGTACGATAAAGCAATCAACTGTTCTTTGAATATAATCAATGGTTTTTAAATTCTGATTCATACAAACTGTTTAAAATATTCGATCGTTTTCTCCAATCCTTGATCGAGTGAAATTTTGGGTTCCCAATTTAGTTTTACTTTAGCAAGTGATATATCTGGTTTCCTTTGCATGGGATCATCTTGTGGCAGAGGTTTGTAAATTAGCTTAGAGCTACTTTTGGTGTGGCGTATAACCTTTTCAGCTAACTCTTTAATAGTAAATTCCCCAGGATTTCCAATATTTACAGGTCCAGTAAAGTTTGGATCAGTATTCATAAGCCTAATCATTCCCTCGATAAGGTCATCTACATAACAGAAACTTCTTGTCTGGGAACCGTCCCCATATATCGTAATATCCTCTCCACGCAGAGCCTGCATTATAAAATTAGATACTACTCTCCCATCATTTGGATGCATATTTGGCCCATAGGTATTAAATATGCGCATAACTTTTATATCTAGTCCATTTTGCTTATGGTAATCAAAAAAAAGTGTCTCAGCGCACCTTTTTCCTTCATCATAACAAGATCTTAAACCAATTGGATTAACATTTCCCCAATAACTTTCCGGCTGTGGATGTACTGTTGGATCTCCATACACCTCACTCGTTGACGCTTGTAAAATTTTAACTTTCAGTCGCTTTGCTAAGCCCAGCATATTGATTGCACCAATAACACTCGTTTTCGTCGTTTGGACGGGGTCATGCTGATAATGAACAGGGCTAGCTGGACAGGCTAAATTATAAATTTCATCGACTTCTACATAGAGAGGAAAGGTTACATCATGCCTTAATAACTCAAAATATTTATGGCCAATCAATTCATGAACATTTTCTTTTGTTCCAGTAAAATAGTTATCGAGACAAATGACATCATTGCCCTCATCCAATAATCTTTTACATAAATGACTACCCAAAAAACCGGCACCACCAGTGACAAGAATCTTTTTCATGTAATCTCCTAAATTTCCAAAAATATACCAAATAGGCCTTACAAATGAAATAAATCTCTCAACTTGTGCGTCGCATACAATAGTCAATACCCAGAAAATAAGCTATAGTTTGATGATCATGACATTGAGCCCTAAAGTATCCATCATTATTCCAAATTATAATACTGTGAAGTACTTGGAAGAAACCATCCAATCTGTCATATCGCAAACATATAAAAACTGGGAATTGTTAATAGTAGATGATCATTCTACTGATGGCAGTATCGATATAATTAGAAAATATAGTGACGCTTTTGAGCAAATCAAGTTTTTACAAACTGAACAAAATTCAGGTGGTCCAGCAACTCCAAGAAATATTGGTATAGATAATGCGACTGGTGAATATATCGCCTTTTTAGATTCCGACGACACTTGGTATAAGGATAGACTAAGTTTTCATATCAATTTCATGCTTAGAGAAAACTCGAACTTTAGCGCTACCTATAGAAATACTTTCTCTGAAAACTATCAGCAAAATTTTGAGATTCAAGAAAATAAATTTTTGAAAGTTTATGATTTCCATGAACTCATGAAGAAAAACCTCATCGACACATCAACTGTTATAATAAAAAAAGAACTCATCGGTGATATCAGGTTTAATCCTGATCGAAAACTAATAGCGATAGAAGATTTTGACTTCTGGCTGCAAATTCTCAAAAAGAGAAATGAGCGAATTCTTGTTTCGAAAGTTCAAACAATGAATTACAGATTAACAGGTGCAAACATTTCAAGATCCAAACTAAAAATGGCTAAAAAATTTTATGATGTCATTTCTAGATATGAAGTCTCTCCATGGAAGAGGTTATATTATTTTTGCAACTATTCAATATTATCACTTATTTACCAGGTTAAAATTAGGTGAGAATCGGTTTCACAACTCTTTTTAGCTATCGTCCCCATGTAGAACATATGTATTATCTAATGCAACAATTGGAAAAAGCGGGACATGAAGTTTTTCAACTCAACTGCCGAGGAGAGCTTCCCAGTTGTTACACCAATGAACTTAGACCTGGCAACAAGATTAAAGAATGTCTTAAATGCAGGGTGGGTTCTCTCTATAGCTACACTAGTGAAAATAATACTTTTATAAAAAAAGATATAAAAGAGACTTTTTCGACTGAAGAAGCTTCTCAGTTAACTGCGTCTAGTAGTTTTACCCTTACTCGAATTGAGGATCCTTGTGATGTCCAGACCGAATCTGTACAGGCGATTCAAAAGCGACTAAAGCCTGCAGTAGAAATTGTCTATGCTAATGCAAAAAAGTGGATAAAAGAGCAGAGGTTAGATTTTGTCTTCTTTTTTAATGGTCGTATGGATATTACCAGAGCAGTTATGCATGCCTGTAGAGACTTAAATATTAAATTCTGTGCAATCGAGAGAACTTTATTCGCTAGCGGTTTACAGCTCAATTTTAACGATAATGCTCTTTCACTCAATGCTATTCATAAACTTCACGAACAATTTAAAGATAAACCTCTTAATATGGAACAGGCATTATCAGCAGCTGGGCTTCTCACAACCCGCTTCAGAAAAAAAGAAGGTCTTGAATGGAGAACATATAATATTGATCGCACAGAAGTCGCTTGGCCCACTAATGGATCAGGAAAAAAAATTCTGATTATGCCATCAAGTAAAAATGAAATTTGGGCTGAAAGTGACTGGCGTAATGAATGGGACGAATACCCTCGCATTTTTGAAAAAGTTATTGAAAAGCTTGGAGGAGATTATTCAAATGTTGTTTTACGCTCTCATCCTAACTGGGGGCAAAATATTGGTCACGCTAGTGGTGAAAAAATCTATAATTATTATAAAAACTGGTGTTTAACTCGGGGGATTGAGTTTATCGAGCCGAACTCTAGTATTAGCTCTTCTCATCTTATGACCCAGGCTGATATTGTCTTATTAAATGGTAGCTCAGCTGTGTATGAATCATCAGTTTTAGCAGTACCCACCATATGTGTTTCAAGATGCAGATACCAATTTGCAAATCTGGCCAAGATCATTCTTTCAGATAAAGATCTAGAAGATTTTGAGCCTCAAGATCTTCTCAACCAAAGTAAGCCTGAGCTTATTAGAAGATTGCTGCGTTTTTTTTACACCTACTCAACGAGATATGCCATTTTTAGATCTGATATCGTTGCTCAAGATATACATCATTTTAGATATTCACAGACATTAGACGTCCTGCGACTTGAGAAAATGATGCAGACAGGTGAACTCATTCCAGATGATACGACATTCGCTACTAATCAAGAGGCAGAGGACGAAATAATCAAATTGATTTTAAATAAACAATGGAATAATCTTGATCCCTATCAAAGTGCGAGTAATAAGAATTTGAAGAAGCTTTCAAGACGAAGCGCTTACAAGGTAGTTGACATCATTAGAGATCAATTCGAGAGAGGAGATATTTAAAGTGAAAGTTGTTTTGATGCATGATTGGCTTACAGGTTTTCGAGGTGGAGAACGCATCTTAGAAGCTTTTTGTGAAATGTATCCCGATGCACCAATATATACCCTTATTCATAAAAAAGGTTCAACAAGCAAAACAATTGAGTCCAAAGAAATTATCACGTCTTTCCTAGATAGAATTCCGGGTATTTATAAATATTACCGTTTCTTCTTACCAATCATGCCACTTGCTGCAAGTCTTTTAAAAATCCGCCATGACGCTGATCTTGTTATCTCAAGTTCTCATTGCGTTATCAAAGGAGTCAAAAAACCAAAAGGCAGTAAACATATCTGCTATATTCACACTCCCATGCGCTATATTTATGACCAGTTTGATAACTACTTCAAAAACACACACCCTTTAATCAAAATGGGGGGATATATTACGCGCCCGTTCCTTAGATGGTGGGACAAAAAGTCTAATTCAAATGTCGATCATTTTCTACCTAACTCTCAATTTGTTCAGAAACGCATACAGAAATACTATGAAGTTGGCTCGACAGTGGTTTATCCATTTGTAGATTTCTTGGACTTTTCCTCAGTTCACAAAAACCCTCCTAAAAAAGAAGACTTTTATGTAATGGTTTCTGCTTTCGCACCAAATAAAAAAGTCGACCTCGCAATAAAGGCATTTAATTTGAGTGGTCGCCCACTAAAAATTATTGGATCTGGAAGTAAAGATGAAATATTAAAGCTAAAATCTATTGCCAATATGAATATAGAGTTCTTAGGTCGGGTCTCTAGAGAGGAAATTGTAGAAAATCTCAGCAAAGCTAAAGCATTAATTTTTCCAGGTGTTGAAGACTTTGGCATAACTCCCCTAGAGAGCTTATCTGCAGGAACACCTGTGATTGCGTATAGAAAAGGTGGTGTTTTGGAATCACTTGATAACCAATCAGCTATCTTCTTTGATGAACCAAATGAAAATGATTTAGCCGAGGTGATAAGGACTTTCGAGAAAAGAGCAATATATTTCAATCCAACAAATCTTTATTCTAAAGCTGAACTTTTTTCTAAAAAACATTTCTTCAACGATTTTCAAAGACAAGTAAATAACCTACTGGTTAATACTGGTGGCTAAAAAAAACTCTTATCTTTATCAATTTGACTTTCAGGAATTTTATACTCAGGTACAATTTCTTGAAGTATTTTCCGAATACAAAGCATTTCATCTTTATTTAACAATTTTTTCAATTTTTCTTCAAGGCTAGCTTGAACTCTTTCCTCCTTTGCAACTTTAACCCTTTCATGAACGGTGGGCTTTGTTACCTCAGTGTCAGTCAATAGCTCTTCGAATAATTTTTCACCTGGTCTCAAGCCTGTAAATTTTATCTCAATATCTTCACCAATATTTAAACCTGCAAGTGTAATCATTTGTTTTGCAAGATCATATATTTTAACAGGGTCTCCCATATCTAATACAAATATTTCCCCCCCTTTACCAAGAGATCCTGCTTGAATTACCAACTGAGCTGCTTCTGGAATGCTCATAAAATATCTTATTATATCAGGGTGAGTTACTGTTACAGGCCCACCTTGTTCAATTTGCTTTTGAAAACGTGGAATAACTGAACCAGAACTCCCTAAAACATTTCCAAATCTTACCATATTAAAAATAGTCCTAGATCCCACTTGGGCATGTTGGCAGATCATCTCTGCAATTCTTTTAGTCGTACCCATAACATTGGTAGGATTAACGGCTTTATCAGTAGATATAAGAACAAATTTTTCTAGTTGATATTTTTTAGAGATTTCCACTAAATTTTTTGTTCCAAAGACATTTACCTTGATTGCCTCAAAAGGATTAAGCTCCATCATTGGGACATGTTTATAAGCAGCTGCATGAAATAAAATATTTGGACGATATTTTTGAAAAAGAACATCAAGCCTTGATTTATCTTTGATATCAGCAATTACATAATCAATTTTTGTATCTGACTTTACCTTCTCAAAGCGAAAACCAAGATTATAAAGATTAAGTTCACTGATATCGATACAAATGAGTTTAGCCGGCTTTAATTTCTCTATTTGAATAGCAAGCTCACTCCCGATAGACCCTCCAGCACCAGTTACAAATATGACCTCATTTGTAATCATAGAAGAAACTGAGTTCATATTTAATTTAACTTGATCTCGTCCCAATAAATCTGATGGAGTTACTTTTCGGAGTTTGGTGATTTGAACTTTTCCAGAAATAATATCACCAAGCTTTGGAATTGTTTTAACCTTTATATTTGTTCCGCTAAAATAGGAAATCATATGAGTTAATTCGTCTTTAGTTGCACTAGGAATTGCAATAATAACTTCAGTTATGTTGTGACGTTTAGCTAATTGACTAACATCAGAAACGGCTCCCAAAACTTTAAAACCATGTAAAATTTTTCCACGCTTATTAATATCATCATCAAGTAATCCAACGATATTAATATCGCTCCTCACATCACTTTTTATATCTCGAATTAAAAGTTGAGCTGCATAACCAGCTCCAATTATCAGTGTTTTTCTAGTTCTCTTATAATTTTTATTACCTTTTTCAAGCAAGGAATCACGATAAAGCCTATAAGCAAATCGCCCGCCTCCGATTCCAATAATTAGTAAAGCCCATTGTATAAAAAAAATAGATCTTGGCGTGAATTCAAGGCGATTAAAAATAAACAATAATAAAAATGAAAAAGGAATCGAAAGTGTAACACCTCTAACTATACGACTTAAATCTGCAGTACTCGAATATCTCCAAATTCCCTTATAAAGGCCCATAATATAGAAGCAAATGAGTTGGATTGGTATAATGACAATTATTTGTTTGAGTACATTTAAAAATAACTCTCTTTCTAGAAAAAACTGATTTAGTCTCAGTTGAAATGAGATTAAAAACGTTAAAGATATCAAAACAACATCATAAGTCATTACAATAGAAGTTTTTTGCTTACTAGAAAGCCGATCAATTATATTTTTTATCATTATTAATCCTAGGTAGCTATTTATGCCATATTATGGGATTTTTGTCATTTCTTAATGATTGAAATATAGGCTGTGCATAAAATACAATGACTATTTTAACTAACTAAAATTATTATGACTAAGTGCAAATGAAAATACTTTCTTAGCAGCTTTAATTGTATCGCTAATAGACTCTTCATCCAGTGTAGGATGTACCTGAAACATTAACGCCGTAGTTCCCAACCGATAATCATTGGGAAAACATTCCTTGAGCTGAATATCTTCTCTTTTTCCATTAATAAGAACTCTGCCCCATCCAGATTCTTTACCAATAGCCCAAGTTGAACCAAGCTGACATACAACACCCTCTGCTGAAATTGCAGAAACAATCTTCTCCCGTGTCCAGTCATCACTTAAAAACTCAGTATCAATAAAAGCATAAAACTTATAACAGGCATGATGTATTTTTTCAGAAGGTTGATACAATTTTATACCTGCAATACCAGATAAACCTTCATGAAGCATTTGGGCATATTTTTGTCTTGTTTCAATCCAGAGAGGTAACTTTTCCAACTGTTTTATTCCAATAGCTGCCTGCATTTCTGTCATTCGAAAATTTGTACCAATTGAAGAGTACATTCCAAACTCTTCGGCTTTTGAGCTATCAACTAACTCTCCACCAACGCTCTTGTTAAAAAAATGAAAGTTCTTGCCATGGTCTTTGTATTCCCATGCCTTCAGGTACAACTCGGAGTCATTTGTAGAAACCATGCCTCCTTCACCTCCGGTGGTTAAAATTTTGTCCTGACAAAATGAGAATGCTGACATATCACCGAAAGTTCCAAGCATCTTTCCATCATACTTACCACCTAAACTCTGAGCACAGTCTTCAATAACTTTTAAGTCATTCTCTTTTGCAAATTTAAGAATCTCATCCATTTCACATGCCCAACCTGCAAGGTGAACACATATTATCGCTTTGGTTTTTGAAGTTAGTTTCTCCCTGATACTTGAAAGGCTTATACACTGAGACTCTACTTCAATATCAGCAAAAACTGGTTTAGCTCCTTGAGCAACACACGCACTGGCCGTTGCAATAAAAGTTCTACTGGGGACAATAACCTCTTCGCCACTTCCTATCCCCAGTGCTTTAAGACAAAGCTCCAAAGCCAAAGTCCCATTAGCAACACTAATTGAATATTTGCAATTTATATATTCAGAAAACCTCTGCTCAAACTCTCCGCACTTTCCCCTAACAGCTTGGCCAGTAACTTCATGATTCTCCCCGGTCCAATAATTCACTTTCCCTGAGTTCAGGACTTCAGTCGCGGCGCTAACTTCATCTTCAGCAAAATAGGGCCAAGGAGCCCACCTTTTAGTCCTAACCGGAGTTCCTCCATTAATTGCCAAAGTGTCCATTTATCTTCCTATATTTATTTAGCGGGGTTACCAAAAACCGTAGTATTCTCTTTAAAGTTATAAGAATATTCTTAATAGTTAAATTAAAGTCTGAGCTCATCTCCTCACCTTGTATAAATAGAACCGTTTAAAAGGATATTTTTATCAAAATAGCCCTGCCTATGTAAAGCATTGACTAGACGTGTGGTCTATCTGTTTCAACCCTATTCAATCGAAAAAGTTTCCAAAAAAGAATACACACCCAATACACACCAGCTTTTCAGGTATTAAAAAACATTCTGGTAAGTGGCTTAAATATATTTTTTTATTTTGGTTGTGGGAGCAAGACTCAAAACTACGACTCTCGTGCTATGAGCCTCAGCTGATTCTTTATAACCATGCGCACAAATCACCTAATTCATTTAACTCGAGAAGCCACCCCCAAAGCTCATTGTAACCGCCTTTTCATTTAATTCCGGATTTCAATAAATGCTTTCAAGTTCAATTTGAGCCTTCTATTAAAAAACTTGAAAATGTAGATTATAATTTATAGAAACTGGACTACTTGCAAAGCTCTCCATTAGCCACAAGCCTTGACAGATATGCCCATTAAAAGGGATATTTACTAATTCAAAATACGAAGCCCATATTCATTTAAGGTATACTTATGGTTACTATGGATACATCACAAAAAGTCATTATTGTTGGAGCAGGGGGTCTAAGTAGAGAGCTCTATAGTTGGCTGAAAAATGACTTTCAAGTTGAGGGTTTTATTGACGATAACCTAAAGGCTCTTCATGAATACAACTACCCTGCAACCATTATTTCAAGCATTGAAGATTATAGTCCAAGTAATGATGTTAAGCTGGTCTTAGGTATCATGAATCCGTGTACAAAAAAGATTGTAGTAGAGAAGTTAAAAGCAAAAGGTGCAAAATTCTTAACCTTTGTTCATTCCACATGTATCCTCGGTGAAAACGTTAAGTTAGGTGAGGGAGTCGTTATTTGTCCCTTAGCAGTTTTAACTTGTGATAGTGAAATTGGGGATTTCTCTTTTATCAATGTCAATTCAACGCTTGGCCATGACTGTAGGGTCGGAAAGTATTGCTCAATTAATTCTAAAGTAGAAATAGGTGGAGGTAATACTATTGGCAAAGAAGTTTTAATTGGTTCTCGTGCTTTAATTCTTCCAGGAAAGAAGATTAGTGATAACGCGACAGTTGGAAGTGGAAGTGTTGTCGTTGGTAATATCTCTAAGCCTGTTAGCGTATTTGGAAATCCAGCGAGGGTATTGTAGTGGGAATGAGTAGTTTTCAAAATGTAAAAATTTCTGCAGTAGCCACTACTGTTCCAAGTAAAGTTATGTGTATTGATGATGAAATAGAACAATACGGTGGTAGTGAAAATCAAATAAAGAGAATAAAAAAATCAATTGGCTTAGATAAAAGACATGTCGTTGAGAAGGGGCAAACGACATTAGATTTAGCCGTCCACAGTGCTAAAGGATTGATTGATGGTGAGAAACTTAGTAAGGAAGATATTGATGGGCTTATATTTGTGACCCAGACTCCTGATCACCAACAACCTTCAAACGCAGCAATCGCACATGGTAAATTAGGTTTATCAAATCATGTTAGCTCATTTGATATAAACCTTGGATGTTCTGGGTATGTTTACGGACTCTGGATGGCTCATATGATGATTTCAAGTGGTGGACACAAAAAGGTGTTGCTGCTCGCTGGAGATACTCTTAGTCAAACAGTAAACTCGAGAGATAGGGCCACAGCACCTTTATTTGGTGATGCAGGAAGCGCCACATTGGTAGAGTTTGATTCAGAATTTAAACCGGCTAGTTATTTTTCATTACATACTGATGGGAGTGGATATGAGAGTATAATTGTTCCCAGTGGAGGTGCACGCTCTCCCCTAGATGAGAGTTCATCTGAAGAAACTTGTGACGAGAATGGGAACTGGAAGTCCCCGAAAGATTTACATATGAATGGTGGAGAGGTCTTTAATTTTGCGATTAAAGTAGAACCTGCTGCTGTAACTGAAATCATAGATTATGCAAAATTGAGCATAGATGAAATTGATTATTTCATTTTTCATCAAGCAAATAAATATATCATTTCAAATATAGCAAGAAGACGAAAGCTTCCTATGGAAAAGGTTCCTCTAGAGACAGTGAGTAAATATGGCAATCAAAGTAGTGCTTCTATCCCCTGCACAATTAATGATGCATTAAACTCACCGGAGGGAGTAAGTTCAAAGCTTCTTCTTTCTGGCTTTGGGGTTGGTCTCTCTTGGGCAAGTGCTATTATTGATTTTAAGAATGTAAAAGTATCAAAAGTTAGAATTTATGAGTAAAGGAAGATTAAATGAATAAGGAAGAATTTTTTAATCAGATTGCAGACGTTATGCAGTCAGATGATCCAATAAATGAAAACACCAGTCTCAATGAGATGGAGCAATGGGACTCTCTTACTTTTTTAGGTGTTATATCATTTTTTGATATGGAACTTTCACTAAATATAACAAGTGAAGATCTTCACAAAGTGAAAACAGCTGCAGATCTCTTAAGCTTAACAGCAGGAAAAGTTGAATAAGTGAAGTCAATATACCTCATAACAGGAGCAAGTTCTGGCATTGGGCTCCAGCTTGTAAAAGAGCTTTTAAATTCTCAATATCAAGTTTTGGGAATATCTCGACAAAAATCTGAAGAAGTAGAAAAATTACTTCTAGAGTACCCCGGTGATTTCTTTTATGAGACAAGAGATTTAAGTAACGATGTTGAGGGGCTCTATGAATGGGCGAAAAACACTGTTTCAAAATACGGAAAATTGAAAGGCTTTATTCATTGTGCAGGATCTATTAATATGGCACCTGTCCGCTTTTTAAAGTATAGAGAATATAGTATGCAATTTAACTTAAATTTATTTTCCGGTATGGAGCTTAGTAAATTAATGGCCGACAAGAGACTTATCGATAATGAGAATAACTCAATTGTATTTGTCTCATCTATATCTAGTATGACAGGATCAAAAGCAATAGCGACTTATAGCGCTTCTAAATCGGCGTTAAAAGGAGCGATTAAGTCAATGGCTAAAGAGCTTGCTACAAATAACGTAAGAGTCAATGCTGTTTGTCCAGGCTTAGTCAGAACGGAATTGATTGAAAAGAATAAAAATATTTATACGGATGAATATTTAGAAAAAATGAAAAATCTATATCCTTTGGGAATTGGAGAACCAAAAGATGTCACAGGTGTTATACGCTTTTTACTAAGTAATGATTCAAAATGGATAACTGGAACTGAGCTAGTTGTCGATGGAGGGGTAACCCTAGGGCAGCTAGAATAAGATAATGAGGAGAGGCAAAATGTCTGAGCAAGTACTCAAATTAGTTTTAGAAGTTGTTAATGAGATTGGTGAGGATCAGGATATTCCAGAGTTGGCCAACGCGAAAGAGAATGTAAGGCTTCTTGGCGAACATTTGGATAGTATGGGAACTGTATTCTTGATTACGGAACTTGAAGCTAAAATATCCGATGATTTAAACATAGAGGTTGCACTAGCTGACGAAAGAGCCATGAGTCAAAAAACCTCACCATTTAGAAGTGTTATCACTTTAACAAAATATATTTCTCAGTTACTTGAAGAGCAAAAGGAAAGTTAGATGTTTGAAAAAGTCTATCTTATTACTGGCACTCGAAAGGGACTTGGAAAAGAGCTTGCTAACAAATTTCTTGAAGAGGGTCATAAAGTTGCTGGGTGTAGCAGAGGGACTTCGAGTATTGAGCATGAAAACTATATTCACTTTGAGCTCGATGTCTCTAATGAGAAGGCTGCAATGAAAATGGTCAGACAGGTAAAAAAAGAATTTGGTAGAATTGATATTCTTTTAAATAATGCTGGAATTGCAGCAATGAACCATCTTGTAACGACTCCCTATGAGTCAGCTAAAAAGGTCTTTCATACAAATTTCTTAGGCTCTTTTTTATTTACTCGTGAAGTTGGTAAGATCATGATGAAGCAGAAATCAGGCTCAATCGTAAACTACACTACAGTTGCTGTCCCTTTACATTTGGAAGGTGAAGCCGTCTATGCTGCAAGTAAAGCTGCTATAGAGAGTTTTACTCGAACTTCCGCAAAAGAGTTGGGGCAATTTGGAATTAGAGTTAATGCCATAGGTCCAACTCCTGTCTACACAGATTTAATTAGAACGGTTCCCAAAGACAAACTCGACGAACTTCTTAATCAACAAGTTATCCAACGCTTTGGTGAATTTGAAGATGTTAAGAATGTTATTGATTTTTTTAATGATGAAAAGAGTAACTTTATTACCGGACAAATTGTATATCTTGGTGGAGTGATGCCGTAAAATGCTGTGGATTTATGAAAATATAAAATTATTAGGTGAAAAAGAGTGTATAAAGGACTCATTTGGCGTCTTTAGTTACTTAGACCTTGCTCAAAAGATTGAAGAGAATTCTAAAATAGTAAAAGACTTTGTTTATCCTGGTGAGATCGTTGCAATTCACGCTGATTATAACTTTTACTCAATCGCAATGTTCTTTGCTCTTATTCAGCATAAGTGTATTATCGTTCCAATAGTTTCTCAAAATAAAAAAGAAGTAGAAGGACGAATTAGAATTGCCAATTGTTCATCAGTCGTAAAGTTTAATGGTAAAAACGCAAGTTTTCAAAAAGTTGAAGCCAAGCAAGCTCATGCCCAACATGACCTCGTTACAACTTTAGTAAGTGATAGAGTCTCAGGTCTTATTCTGTTTAGCAGTGGAAGTACAGGTGAACCTAAGGCAATGATTCACAATTTAGATCGCCTTATTAATACATTCGAGGGAAAGAGGCACAAAAACCTCAATATGCTAGTATTTTTGATGTTTGATCATATCGGTGGATTAAATACACTATTCAATACTCTTAGTATTGGAGCTACAATCATTCTACCTGAAAATCGCAGTCCAGAATATATTGGCTCACTCATTGCTAAACATAAGATAAACGTACTACCGGCTACACCAACTTTTTTAAATATGCTCTTGTTGGCAGATTCAAGTTCTGAACTTGATTTGAGTAGCTTGAAGATGATTACATATGGTACTGAACCAATGCCTGAGAGTCTATTGTTGAAATTAAAAGAAAGGTTCCCAAAAACAAGACTTATGCAAACTTTTGGCACAAGTGAAACAGGAATCGTACAAGCGAGTAGCCGTTCAAGTGGAAGTTTAGAAATGAAGCTTAATGATCCAAATATTGAATACAAAATAGTTGATAATGAGCTCTGGCTAAAAAGTAAAACTCAGATTATGGGTTACTTGAATACAACTATGGAAAGTTTCACTGAGGATGGATGGTTTAAAACTGGCGATATGGTTGAGACATCTAAAGATGGGCATATTAAAATCATCGGTCGATTAAAAGAAGTTATCAATGTCGGAGGAGAAAAGGTTTTACCAGCAGAAGTTGAGTCTATTGTTATGGAGCTCGATTTTGTAGGTGATTGTACAGCCTTTGGTCAGCAAAATGCACTTACAGGACAAATGGTTGCGGTAGATATTTTACTAACTGAGGATATGAGTGAAAAAGACGCAAAAAAGGCGATTCGCTCTCATTGTAAATCTAAACTTGATAATTTTAAAGTGCCTGCTAAATTTCGCTTTGTAGACTCTACTAACGCGAGTGAGAGATTTAAAAAGATCCGATTAAAAAAATAAACAAGTTTTAAGAGGGAGAGCTTGCTTTTTTTTTATTTTAAAGCTCATAGTCAATCCTATTAGTTATTACCAGTAAAAGCTTCCATTGTCGCATTTCCCTCCTGGGATACTCCTTGGCGCTTAAATACTTTTTCTATGGTTAATAACAGTATTTTGAAGTCTAGTAGTAAGCTCCAGTTTTCTACATACCAAACATCATATTCAAATTTTTCCTTCCAGGAAATTGAATTTCTTCCATTTACCTGAGCCCAACCTGTTATCCCTGGTAAAACATCGTGCCTTTTTCGCTGTCGATCACTGTAAAGCGGCATATATTGTTTAAGTAAGGGTCTAGGTCCAACAAAACTCATTTCCCCCTTGAATACATTCAGTAACTGAGGAATTTCATCAAGGCTTAACTTTCTAATAATTCCCCCAACCTTTGTTAAACGTTCACCATCCGGAAGTAGTTCACCATTTTCATCTTTTTTATTATTCATGGTTCTAAACTTTTTTATTTTAAAAATATTACCGTTACGCCCAGGTCTCTCCTGAATAAAAAAGACATTTTGGCCGATGGAAATGCGAAGTAATAGCATTAGAAGTAAAAATAGCGGGGAGAGCATAAGTAACAAAGTGAGTGAGAAAAGATAATCAAAAGATCTTTTAAAAAAGTATTGAATATGTTTCTTAGTACTCATTCAAATTACCTGTTACTATAAACTTTCTAATAAGTTCACAACCTTATCAGATAGTTTGTCCCGATCAAAATCTCTTTGAGCCAAATTTCTAGCATTTTGGCCATACATTTGAACTAACTTACGATCTGAAGAAAGTCTAATAATAGCTTGCGAGAAGCCCTCTAAATCATTTGGCTTCACTGCAATACCACATTCATCTTCACTTATCATATCAGCAATCCATCCGGGGTAGTTATTCAATATTGGTAAACCAGCCGAGATATAATCAAAAAATTTATTTGGAGATGTTCCATAATAAAATGCTGGGATATTATCCAAAACCATCATACCAAGATCGACCTCCTGCATCAATTTTGCTAGCTCTAGCTTTGGCACTGGGTTTAAGAAAATACAATTGGTTAGTTCCTCATTCGAAGCTCTTTCCATAAGTGACTTTTTAAGCTTTCCATCTCCAATAAAAACCAGCTTAATCTTTTCATGCTCCAGTAGTAATTTCGCTGAGTCTAGTACAGCGTCTAATCCGTTGGCCATTCCATGAGCCCCAGTAAACACCGCGACAAAGTCCCCCGCTTTAATTTGCTCCGAGAGTTTAATTAAATTTTCCTTTTTATCTTTTTGCTCTATTGACCCAGGAGTAAAAATATTTAAATCACTTCCATTTGGAACAAGTTCTATTCTTTTATTTTTCGAAAAACTTCCCATCATACCTTTTTTGATCCCTGGAGACAGAGCAACTCCGGCATGCATACTCAGATAAGAGGTTTTTTCTAAGACTGCCATTAAAAATAGAATGACTGGGTTTGTAATAACTCCCATGGCCCTAGGTAATTCTGGCCAAAGATCTCTTACTTCAAAAACAAATTTTTTCCAAGGTTTTAAAACCCTCATGCAGATTCCTGGAATAGAAATGGTTAAAGGGGTTGAGGTTGCAAATAGAATGTCATAATCAGTTTTAAATGCAATAACAATACTTCGAAATGCAAAACGAAGAAAAATAATACTTCTCTTAAATAGACTGAGAGCATTTGAATATTCAAGTTTAATTTCAACCACTTTTATTTCATCAACGATTCCTATTCTGACTCCCTTGTGAAATTCGCCACTAATCCCTCGATTCGCTAAAGCCGTTGAGCCACATACCATGGTGACCTCATGCCCAGCTCTAATAAGCTTTCTTGCAAACTCATAGCTACGAGTTCCAGAAGCTCCAGCAGGTGTTGAGAAATGTTGGTGAAAGTATAATATTCTCATTCATTTTCCTGGAATTTAATGATGGTAATTATCTCCTTACCATCGAGTTCATTCGTCTTAAAACTAATTTTGTTGGCCGACTCTACCGAATTATAAAACAGGGACACCTTTACTTCACCAAGATTACCTGGAAAATTTGAATATAGAGTAGCCTCTCCCACTTCAAAGTTATGAGTATCAACTTCTTTAACCTTTAGAGGAGTTATCCATGAAACATCAACGAGAGCATTCATATATTGCCCTTCGAGGCTATCTTTAATTGTTATCTTATTATCGGATAGCTCTATAGACCTTCTATGCTTAACACCATATCTTTTGAAATAGCCGTAGTGCACTCCTTCAAAATATTTCTCACTACTATTAAGGACTTTTGACTTAGTCCAATCAGACCAACCAAATTGTCCAGCCTGTGTCATCTGATCATCTTTATTTATACTTAAAGTGTTATGCCCATGAACCCCCTTTAAATTTTTCATGATTTTTTTATCACCATTGTACGAATACGTTCCTGAGTCACAGAAAATGTTTTCACCATTTTTCCAAATATCAACGTGTAGCATATCTGAATGACCTGGCCGATCAAGAAACGAATGACACCTGGTAAAAACAAAAAAATTATCATTTCTAAGAATATAATAGCCACCATCATCAAATGAGTTCTTTTTTCCAATTTCTTTCAATGGAAGTTCAGCGTAACCAAAAAGATTTGCCAATATTTGCTGACAAGGGAAAAGAAAAACGTTCATGTTCACAGCACTCGCAAAATTTAAGCTCTCTCTAAAGTCTCTATAGTGAGCAGAGCTACTTATTGGAAATAAATTAGCTCCATCGTTTGCTCCATAATTGGGAAGAAAACCATTTTTTTGAACGAATGAGTTCAAGAAGACAATCATCTTTTTATGGGACTGAATAATCTCACTTGCTAACTCGAATTGGCATACTCGACTTATATGAATGACAAATGAAAGAACATCAAGAGCTAAGCGTTGATAAATAAACGAGTGCTGAATATAAGATCCATCACCATACACTTGATATCCGACCTCTTGTTTTAAATAACGATGGCCTTTACTAATAAAGGACTGAGACTCTGAAAGCTCTGGAAACAATAATCCCCCAACAAACAAACCTGCGGCTTCACTAATAGAATGATTATTCTTAACTGACTTCACAGCAAAATCTATATTCAAATCAATTCGAAGTAGAGATATTTCGATATTATTAAGTATTATTTTTTTTTCTTCATCTCGAATAGAACTCTTAAAGTAATCGAGAGCAATAAACCAGGAAAACAAGCGAAATGATATCTCTTGACCACATTTGTAATTAACTCCATTAGGGTAAACATTATTTTCACACCAATCACAAATCTGCTCAATACATCCTCGAGCATATTTTTCATCTCCAGTTAGAGAGTAGGCATTTATAAAAGCATAAACTTGAGGGAACCGACTCGCCTCCCATATAAGTTTTATATCACCATAGCCCCCAAAGTCGGAAAGGTCATTCCAGGCAATATTGGAAGGAGATTCCTTTTTCTCAATCGGATTATAATGCCAATTAATTCTCCCCATTGATGTGGAGTAATCTAATTGCTCACTAGAAAAAGCTCTAATTTTTCCCTTGAGGGCATCATCGGCTAAATCAACCGAATCATCTTTTGTCTTAAAGTTAGAGTTTAAAATATTTTGTCTGGGCAATGCCAAGGAGTTTAAAGTAGAGCACTTTTTTAATACTGTTTGATTTTTGAAGTCAAAATAAGGAGTCTTTTTCAATAGCTCATACTTGACCCTAAATAAGAACCAGCGGATTCCCATGTAAGAAAAATAATTAAAGAGTCTTAAGTAAGAAGCCATCTACTCTACATTAACCCAGTTGCCATTTTTAAATGACTCAACAGCGGCAAAACTAGCAAGAGTTGTATTTCTGATCGAATCAAATGGAATTAATGCCTGACCGCCTTTAAGCAAAAGTTCAGCCATTAATTGAAATTGTCTACGATGCCCTTTGTCTTGCTTATTGGATAAAGAACTAAAGTTTTTATAACCATAACCTTTCAATGTTCTCCAGTTATCCATTACCAGGGTTTTTCCTAGTGAATAAACTTCAACTCTCTCCTTAGAGTAACTCTTTGAACCATTAGAAAAGTAGTTAATTACAGCGTTAGAACCATTTTCAAACTTAAGCATTATACTTACATTATCGCAATTTTCTTGTGGGTTGAGCCCTAAGGTATTCGCACAAACCGAGATAACTTTGCTATTAGCGAGGTAAGAACACAGATCGATAAAATGACATCCTTCTCCAATAATTCTTCCCCCACCTTCTTCCATACTCTGAACCCAAGAGCTCGTTGGAATTTCTCCTGCATTCATCGTAGCAACAATATTGGCAGGTGCATTCCCTATCAAATCTCTCATTTTCATGGCCATAGGGGCAAAACGACGATTAAATCCCACAACAATATTTTTTTCTGTCTCAAGGTTCAGTCTAGATATCTCATCAAGCTCGTCTTTATTAAGGCATAAAGGTTTTTCAACAAATACCTGCTTATTTGCCTTTATAGAGTCAATCACCATTTTAAAGTGCATATTATGTCTAGTCGTTATAACGACAAGGTCTACGTCAGGATCCTTAAGTATTTCTTGATAGTCAGATGTGGCGTTAACAATATTGGACTTTTTGGCCAACACTTTTGCTGATAGGCCTCCACTACTTGCAATGTATTTAATGTTTAATCCCAAATTTTTTACTATTGGAAGGAATGTTGCATTAGTAAAGTTTCCAGCTCCAATCACACCAATTGTTCCATTAGTTGGCTCTTGCTTATGATCTACAACCTTTACTGTTCTAATTAGAGTCTCATCATTAGAATACTTAAGAATAGAAGCAATTGCTTTACTTTTACCTATATCTCCATAAATCTCATTATAGTTTTCTAAATCTACAATTTGTGTAATAAGTGGTTGAACCTGTAATGACTTGTTTTCAATTGCATTTAAAATTGACTCGAAATTTCTTTTTTGAGTCCAGCGTACAAAGCCAATTGGATAATCATTTCCAAGTTGCTCATAATTCTCATCATACCTACCCGGTCCATAAGAACAGGAAACTTGAAAATTAATTTCTTTCTCATAAAAATCTGCTCTTGAAATATTTAAACCAATAACACCTACTAGAACAACACGACCTCTTTTGCGGCACATTCTAGCTGAATTTGAAATCACTTCATCACTGCTGGTTGAAGCCGTAATGATGACTCCATCCGCTCCAATTCCCCCTGTGAGCTGTTCTACGTACTTAACTTGGTCAACTCCATTGGATGGATTTATCACATCCAATCCAAAAGTCTTCGCTAACTCGAGCTTACTATCATCAAAATCAATTCCAATAACATTACATCCATTGGCCTTAAGTATTTGAGCCGTTAATAAGCCAATTAGACCCAATCCAACAACTACTATTGTCTCACCAAAAGTAGGTGCGATTAGCCTTACTCCTTGTAATCCAATTGAACCGATTACAGTAAAGGCTGCTTCATCGTCACTTACATCATCAGGAATTTTAGCAACTAAATTTTTAGGAATATTAACGTACTCAGCATGAGCACCATTAGAAATAACACGGTCACCAATTTTAAAGCCCTCAACCCCATTACCTATAGCAACAACCTTTCCAACATTACAATACCCCAGGGGAAGCGGTTGATTTAATTTATTAAATACTGCCTCTAAAGTAGGAACGATTCCATCAGATTTAAATTTATCTAAAACCATTTTAACTTTTTCTGGTTGTTGTTTTGCTTTTGCTACTAAGCCGGCTTTACCAAACTCAACAAGACTTCGCTCTGTTCCCAATGATACTAAGGAACGCGTAGTCTTTATCAATACATATCCATCTTTTTCGATTGGAACTGGGATTTCTTCTAAAATGGTCTCCCCAGAATTTAAATCCTGAATAATTTGTTTCACAAAAAGACTCCAATTTGCTATTTCAGAGTGAAGTTATATCAATTGTTTAATAGTATTAGCGTAGCTTTCTATCATATGTAACGGGAATGTTTAATGAAAATATGTTTAATTGTTGGAACTAGGCCTGAAATCATTAAGATTTCGCCCCTAGTCACATTACTTGAAAAGGAATGTATTGATTTTTTTATTATTCACTCTAACCAACACTACTCCCCAGAGATGGATGAAGTATTCTTCAACGAGCTAAATCTCCCAAGACCTAAATACAATCTAAATGTAGGGTCTGGAAAACACTCAAATCAGACAGGAAATATCCTCATTAAAATTGAACCTGTTTTGGAAGAAGAAGCCCCTGATTATGTTCTTGTGCAGGGCGATACAAACACTGTTTTGGCTGGTGCCATGGCCGCTGCTAAGCTTGATATCAAAGTTGGTCATATTGAAGCAGGACTTAGATCTTACGATCGTAAGATGCCAGAAGAAACCAACCGAGTCGTTACTGATCACTTATCTAGCTTTCTTTTTGCAGTAACATCCAAACAACAGGGAATTCTTACCAATGAGTCTATCTCACCAGAGAAAATTCATATTGTCGGTAACACCATTGTAGATGCGGTTTACGCGAACCTTGAAATTGCTAAAGATAAAAGTACGATTCTCAGTGAAAACAATCTCGCTTCTCAAGAATATGTTTTATTTACAGCGCATAGATCCTCCAATGTGGACGACAAAAATGCACTAGTTGAACTCACCGACTGTATCGCTGAAATTGCCAAAGACTACAAGGTCGTTTGGCCGATTCACCCAAGAGCACAAAAACAAGTTGAAAACTTTGAAATTAAACTGCATGAAAACATCACCACAATCCCACCCACGGGCTATCTTGATTTTCTAATGTTACAAAAAAATGCCAAAGTCGTTCTTACTGACTCTGGTGGATTACAAGAGGAATCCTGCATACTGGGCACACCGTGTATCACGCTAAGAGAGAACACTGAGCGTCCTGAAACGATAGATGTTGGCGCGAATGTTTTAGTTGGAAGAAATAAAGCTAAGCTACTTAAAT
The DNA here is from genome assembly GCA_002713145.1 of Halobacteriovoraceae bacterium. Lineage (GTDB taxonomy): Bacteria > Bdellovibrionota > Bacteriovoracia > Bacteriovoracales > Bacteriovoracaceae. Next base: position 205,709 of record PAVS01000011.1, on the reverse strand, counting down.
ACTTTCAAGAAGCCATCTCCAGAGAAAATAGCTCTTGGGAAAATCCATTTGGCGATGGAACTACTTCAAATAAAATTCTTCAAATCGTAAATGAGGACTTTTACGGTGCAAGAACAAAAAAAATAAATACTTCAAATGTTTGTGTCATAGGATTGGGTTATATGGGGCTTCCCATGGCATGCCTTTTGGCCAACTCGGGTAATAAAGTAACAGGCGTTGATATAAACCCTGAAAAGATCAAGTTAATTCAAGAAAATATATCTCCTTTTGATGAAGATGGGATGCCAGAACTTCTTACCAAAGCTTTAAACACTGAGTTCACAGCACAAACAAGCCCAGTAAAAGCAGACACATTCTTAATTTCAGTCCCCACTCCTCATAAAGATAAAAAATGTGACCTGACTTATGTATATAGTGCAATTGATTCCGTTCTAGATTTCGTAGAAGACGATAACCTCATAATCATTGAATCCACCATCAAACCCAATACTTGTAGAGAGGTCGATCAATATATCAAAAGTAAAACGAAGAAAAATATTCTACTAGCACATTGTCCAGAACGAGCGATTCCAGGCAATACCGTCACTGAACTTATTATTAATGACCGCATCATAGGGGGAGTCACTCCTCAAGCGACAGATAAAGCTTATAAGCTTTATGCTAGTTTCTCTAAAGGAACTTTATTTAAAACAGATGCAACAACAGCGGAGTGTTGTAAGTTAATTGAAAATACTTACCGAGATGTAAATATTGCTCTAGCAAATGAGATTGATATTATTCTAAAAGACTTAGAAGTGAATACTTCAGAAGCAATAGCTCTAGCAAATAAACACCCCAGGGTAAATGTCCTATCTCCTGGTCCAGGAGTCGGAGGTCATTGCATCTCAATTGATCCATGGTTTCTAATTGAAAACACTGATAAAGCAGAACTCATTCCCATTGCAAGAAAAATCAATGATGAAAGACCTCACTATTGGGTTAATCTTATCGATAAATATTGCCGAGCCAATAATATAACAAAAATCGGTCTTCTAGGCCTGGCCTACAAGAAAGATGTGGATGACACCCGAGAAACTCCCTCTAAAGACGTTTACGAAGGGCTAATCAATAATGGGTATGAAGTTAAAGTCAACGATCCCCATGTTCCTCATTGGATAACAGAGTTGGACTCATTAAACGATATTCAAGATTGGGCAGAACTTCTCGTTATTACGACGAACCATAGCCTGTATGAAAAGGCTTTATCTTCGAATAAAACGCGAGTTATAAATACACATGGTTAACACTTATTCCTTGAAACCAATAAAGGATTTAATTGCGAACGACTTATTTTTAATCGACCTACTCGCCATTATTGTCATGTTTTTTTTCATTAGTATGGCGGTTCCTTACGGTTTCCCACTGACTCCAATCTTAATACTTACCTTACTTGGCTTCTTTATTTTCTTTCGACACAAACAACTAAAGAACGTAACAAGAAAACTTGTTCAAGTGCTTTCTTCAAATAAAATATATCTTGGGTCCTACATACTACTACTATTAATATTTCTGGTGCATTCACTTCCTGAATATGGAAGTAATCCTCTTGTGACCAGTACTCTAAGAAGAGCAATTTTCTTTCACGCTTTTGCCCTTATCTTTTTTATTGAAATTAATCGCGAGAACATGTCGATCTTCTTAGATAAATTTACTCGTTATACAGCCATTTCAGTTGCTATGATCTCTATTTTCTCACTTATTCGACTCTTTTTATGTTTTAAAGGGATTGTTATTGAAACTGACAATATGGGCTCTGAATGGATGTACTTTTTATCTTCTCTAACCGTTGAAAATAACTTTTATGCCCTTGGGATAATATCTGGTTTATTTTCTATACTGTATCAGATAAAGCAAGGAAAAGACTTTTCCAAAGTTATGTTTGGAATTATCCTCTTAAATATTTACTTCACTGCATCTCGCAGGGCATTTTTAGTTCTCGCTTTTCTTTTCCTATACTATTTATCGCTACAAATAAAAGTATTGATACAATCAAAAGATCTGAGAATTGCTTTTAAAAATATTCTTCTTCCTATTTTTTTAATCATTGCATGGGTTTATGTTCCAAGTAATGTTCAAAAACTATTTAGTGGAAAAACCAAGGAGTATTTATTTACTCAAGCCGGCTTTGATTTTGTTTACTCTAGAAATTACCTACCCTTAGCCAGACATCGATACTACACCATCTTATTTTCTAATGCTGATATTGAAAAGATGCGTCTCGAATACCTTGAAGGTGATGATTATTTTGAATATTTTAGAAATCTACATTTAAAAGGAATCCCTGAGGGGTTGGGGCCAAAAAGGACAAGAATCAAGCTGGACCTAGACTTTGATCAGGGAGGGTTCTCACCAAGTGATGGTGGCAGGATAGAAAAATTCAAATACACATTTGAACTTTTCTCTTCTCGTAACTTAATAAAGAAATTTCTCGGTGATGGTTTTAACTACCACCGTTTGTTTTATAAGAAATTTGTTAAGGAGAAATTCGAATACTTTGTAGCAGATTATCCTCACCAACCATTCCTGACAATACTTTTGTCAGGAGGGATTATTTCAATCATACTGTTTAGTATTTTTTATTTTCCTACCATTTACTATTCAATCAAGCTAATGCCTAATTTTATAACGATTGGGTTGTTTTTAACCGTTCACTTTTATAACAATATTAGCCTGGATATTATATGGTCCAATTATCACTTTCCATTTGTCATCATATTTGGATTTAAAATCATTGAGATTTACAAGAATCAATCTAGGACAAGTGATTTTTCTTCAAGCGTTGGATAACTAATCAGTACGGCTCGATATTTTCCCTTAAACACAAATAAACTACCTGCAGCCATTCCGATTGGATAAAATTTATGATTAATTTTCTTTAATTCTTCAAAGCTACCTGCACCTCCCATGACAGTTAGAGGAATAGTCAATGAACTCCGCAACTTCCCAATCAGTGCAATATCATAGCCCTGCATCGTACCATCTTGATCAATCGAATTTAATACAATCTCCCCTGCTCCTAGTCTTTGACACTTTAAAGCAAAGTCGACTGGGTCCAGCTTTGAATTTTGAGTAGCATTTTTTATAAAGCAATAATACTTACTACCTAACATTCTTTTTTTGACATCTAATACTACAGAAATAGATTGGGCTCCAAAGTTACGGGACATTTCTTGAATGAGCTCTGGATTTTCAATAGCAGCAGAACCTAAAGATATTTTCTCTACACCTAAACTCAATATTTTTCCTGCCTGCTCAACTGTTGTAATCCCCCCACCATAACATAATGGCATACGGCACTCCGCTGCAAGATGCTCTATCAATTTAAAATCCGGTTCGACTCCATTCGCAGTAGCATCAATAGCTAAAACAATTAGCTCATCAACATTTTTTTCATTAAAGATTCTAACCGCATTAAGGGGATCTCCAACATATTTGAAGTCTTTGAAGTTTGTAGACTTAACGAGTCCTTTATCTTTAATTAGTAAGGTTGGAATAATTCTAGATTTTAACATAGCTACAACATAGCAAAGTTTTTTAAAAATTGAATACCATATTGATGACTTTTCTCTGGATGACACTGCATTCCATACACATTCTCTTTATTAATCACTGAGCAGATGGATTCTCCATAGTTTGATATCGCTAAAACATATTCATCTTCTACTTCTACATGGTAAGAGTGAAGAAAATAAAACTCTGAATTATCGCTTAATGATCTCATTATCTCATGGTTTTTGACTATTTTTAGTTGATTCCATCCCATATGTGGTAATGGATATTTTTTTTCAATATTAATTTTTTTAACAGTTCCTTTTATCCACCCAAGTCCTGACTTGCTTCCCTCTTCACTAGAGTCTGCCATCATTTGCATTCCGACACAAACACCAAGGACGGGAATTTTATCATTGAGTACACATTTATTTAGAGTTTCTAAAAGCCCAGACGCTTCGAGTCTTTCCATTGCATAATCGAACGCTCCGACACCAGGTAGTATAATTTTGCTTACCTTGGAAAAGTCCTCATTTTCATTCACGTACATCGAATCAATATGCTCTTTATCAAAAACATTTTTGAAGGCTTTAATGTTTCCTAAACCGTAATTTAAAATTCCAATCATCTTTTCTTTGCTCTCTCTATTCCAAGATGATGTAATATCGTTGCTCCAAAATCAAAAAGTTTTTCACTATTATTATAATCATCATGAAACTTTAAGGCCATTTCCAAATAAGTTCGAAGTTTCTCTTCACTTATATTCAGTTTCTTGGCAACAAATGTAAACTCCTCTCTGACTTCACCATCCGATAAAGCCGGCTCTTCTAAAGCTCTAAGAGCATCATCTCTTTTCATCTGCTCTGTTAATATTAAGCTTGAATACTGAACCCTCCTTGAATCAAAACCAAACCTCTGAGGAAGCCAATAGCCCTCATAAAAACGAGTAAACCTGGATTCAAAATGCTTTTGTTTGTAAATATGCCACCCATATTCTTTATTTAGCATTTCCATTGCATCTGCTTTGATATACGGAAAATAATTTAACAACTTAACCACTTCGACACCTTTTATGTACCGTAAATAGAACTTGTGTCTTAGTACACTACTAAATGGGTAGGTTCTCAAAGGTCTCGTTCCAAATTTTTTTATCACGTCACCTATTTGTCGCATATCTGTCCCGTAGTAGAAATATCTCTTGGGATTTCTTACACATTCAGTTGAAAAATTTCCACCGTTCAAAATATACTTAATCTTATGTTTTTCAGCAAAATAATACAAAGTTGCGACAAATGCATGATCTTGAGGCACATCAATATTTGGTAACCCCGATTTGAAGTAGGCCAATTGAAAGTCCTTCATTTCTTCCCAGTTAATTACTTCTGTATAGAGATCAAGGCCTAACTTTTCTATCATTACATTGATATTATTAGTTGAGACCTTTGAGTTCCAACCTCCGTCAACATGAAAGACAAGAGGCCTTAACCCTAACTCCTTAACTGCAACATGAAGCATATAAGAACTATCCGCACCACCGCTCATTCCCATGAGGCAGTCAAAATCCTTTCCCTCTCCCTCTTTTTTTATTTTCGCAACAATTCTTTCTAATTCTTTTTCTTTTCCCTTGCCCAATTTCCAAAATGGTAAAATATTTTTATAGTAACCATTGCAATGATCGCATACTCCATTTTGATCAAATATAATCCCAGGATCACTTGAATCCATCACACAATTTTTACAGATTTGATAATCAGACACGATCACCCCTTATTTATAAAATTCTTTCTGCCAATTTAGAATAATCAAGCATATTCATTGCAAGGTTATATGATTTTTTCTTCATCAACTCTAAATTATTATTTTTTATCAATATGTGACGATACATTTCAACTAAGTCATCATCATCACCAACAAGCCAGCCATTACCTTTTATGAAAGGCTCATGACTTGGCATATCTCTAACAAGAACAGCGCAACCACAGCACATTGCTTGCTGCATCGTTGCTGATTGAGTTCCGGGCTGCAGATAAATATCAACAGCACAAAGGATCTCTATTAATTCTTCTCTATTTAACCAACCAAGAAACTTGATTCGTTTATCTTGACTCAAGCAAAGCTTAAACTCATCCTCTACGTCAGGCAATGGCATCCCAGCAATAAGAAGTACTGCATCGTCATCTTTGATCTCTTTAAAGGCTTTAAGGCTTTCAATAATTCTTTTTCGGTGATTAAATTTGCCAGAATGAAGCAACACTAGGTTCTTATCTTTAATTCCAAGTTTATTTCTTACTACAGTGTTATATTTGCCTATCTCTTCTTCATTAAGAATAGCTCCCCCCATTGGAAAAAACTCTAACTTATCTTTTGAAATTCCATACATCTCAGAAACAAAACTCATTGTTTCAATCGAAACACATAGTATCGTCGGTAAGTGTTTTTCAACAATTTTTAGAATTGTCCTATAATATAGTAAGTGAAGTAGGTATTTTGATCCAAAGCTCATAGCGCTATTATTAAAGTCTTCGTGACTATCAATAAAAAATCTCACTTTCTTATTTTTCTTAACATAGGAGACAATGCTTATAAGCTCACCTGCACACAAGCCATGAAATACCAATACGTCTGGTGCCTCATTCTTAAGAACTTTTACTGCTCCTTTATAAAACCTCAGTTTTCTCATTATTTTATGTGGTAAAAATGATCGATAAGGAAGTCTGACAACCTTTGCTCCGTCACTTCCTAGATATGTACCTTCCTTAACATAGCAAAGCTTTCCTTTGTCATCATAAGATTCTGTAGATGCTAATACAACGACATCATGCCCTTTTTCGACATGCCTCTTAACAAGTTCATTTTCTTGATAAGAACTATTATCTATATAAAAACAGGATAAACAAACATGTATAACTTTCATTAACTGCCTATTTTTTCTAAAAATTTTTCAGGATCTGTAAAAAACTGGGCATGCTTTACTAGCTGCTCATCATTGTACTTCCACCACTCAGACTTTAACAATTTCCGGCTAATCTCTTCAGTAAATCGCTTTCTTATCAACCTGGCTGGGTTTCCCGCAAAGATAGTATAAGGAGGAACATCTTTTGTGACAACACTCCCCATCCCAACAACAGCTCCATCTCCAATTGTTACTCCCGACTTAATAAATACTCCTTCCCCTATCCAGACATCATTCCCTATTTTTGTTCGAGCAATATTGAAATAATCATGTCTAGCAAACTTGGTTTTCACACTGTCCTTATGAGAAAGGAAGACGGGGGAAGTCGAAACAAATTCGATTGGATGCATTGAGCCTCCAATCGATACTCGACTTGCAATTGATACAAATGCACCAATATCGCAATAATTTATATTACAATCATAACCACAAAAAGAGTGGCGATCCATTGAAGAGTTTATTATCGTTGTTCCGGATTCAACCTTTGAGGTTTTATGCACAGTAGTCGCCCTAGAGGCAACTCCTCGTGACTTCCGTAAAATCCTGTTAAAAATATATCCTAAGCTTAACAATTATCAACCCCTTATAAGTCAACGAGCTTATCGTTAATACTTGAAACGCCCCCCCAATAACGGGTAAATACCAGTCCATCTTCAACACTAGGAACCTCTAAGACAACTTCTCCCAACAATTCTTTAATTGCAAACCATATTACATTCGCACCAGCCAATATACTCGCAATCATCGTTCCTTGCACTCGAGGATTACACTCTAAAACTTTTGGAGTACCATCCTCAGCAATCTTAAACTGAAAACCAAAAACTCCTTCCAGTCCAATTTCCCTGGCAACACTTAGAGTATGATCAATCATGTCTTTTTGACTCATATCGATAGTAGTCTTAAAACTAATCCCACTTCTTATTTGATCTCTTTTCCGAGGTATTGCAATAGAAACCTCTTTACCTATAAATGCATCAATTGAGTACTCAGACCCTGGAAGATACTCACAGGCCAATAGTTCAACCCAAGAACTATCTTTCCCCATCATTTTCACAAAGTCTTCTTTATCGATTTCAACCCCCGAAGGCTTATCAGATAAAAAGCGATCTTGATTCCAAGGATTATTTCTTATAATTCTAAGGCCACGCATTCCATTAGAAAAAGGAGCTTTAACCACAACTGGCTTTTCATCCTTTCCAGCTAATCTTTCGAAAGCACTCTCAAACGACACAAGATCATTAAAGCTGTAAAACTCAGGACAGGGCAGCTTCAAATCATTAAATGCTTCCATTGTTCTTTTTTTATTATTTGCTAAAGTGATTGCAGCCTGGCTTGCAACTAATACCTTAATTCCTTGTAAGGCAAACCTTTCTTTTGCGTTTGAATAATATTCAATTTCTCTGGTTGTTTGAGGTAGAATTAAATCTACTGACTCTGTTTTGCAAATATTCAATATAGATTCAAAATAATTATCATCTTCTGGAGCTGGAATTTGATAAAATCTATCTACATAATGCTTTCCAACAGCACCTTGATTAAGATCAATGCCGATAATTTTAACTTGCACATTATCAGGGTTATTTTTAAGGGCATAAATAGTTCCCATTACTCCGGGAGCCCCTACTCCAGTTAGCAGTATATTCATTCTTTACCCATTACGAGTCTAATTACTTCAAATGCTTCAGCATACTCAACACCAATCTGAACCCCTCTCGTTCTTGCTAAGGAGTTAATAAATTCAGCACTCATATAGTCGCGATGTTCCTGAGATTTATACTCTCTTAGAGCATTATTTTTCCTATCCAAATGTTCTTTTTTTATTTCGACAAATGAAGTGGTGTTAAAAGATAAGTTGTTCCAAATCAACTCGTATCCCAAAATAGTCGAACGCTTGAATGCTCTTAAGCCTTCCTGAGAAATCGTTTGGTGATCTTGATGAATATCATTTAGACTTGGCATTAATACGAGATCAAAAGTATGATTTTTTCTGACCTCAATTAAATCTTCTAATATGTTTTGCCTTTCATAGTTTAAGTTTCTAACTTTATATCTTTTCACAATTAGGTTTTCAGGCTTAATTCCTAACTGTCCCGTAGCTGTCTTTACCTCTTTAACCAAAATGTCCTTAGGATGACCTTCGGGAACAGATTCTTCAGCTGTACTAAAGGCCATATAAAAAACGTCAGCCCCTGCCTCAACAAGACGCGCAATAGTTCCACCTGCTCCCAGCTCGCCATCATCAGTATGTGGCGATAACACCAAGACTTTTTTAAAACTCTCTATCATATCTAAATACCTATTTTTGTAAGTGGACTATAGAATATCTTGCACAAATATGAAATCTATTCCTGCTCTTTCAGCAAATATTTTGTCCACATCACTGTCTCCAATATACAACACCTTGTCATCCGGCTTTATGCTTAGCCTTTTCTTCATCTCTAGATAAGACCAAGGTGAAGGCTTTTTCTCTCCTTCATTAGCATAAACAATAGTCAAAAAAGGAAATTTTTCAAGAAGTCCTAGCGACTTAATCTTATTTTCCTGCTGAGCAACATTTCCGTTAGTTATAATTCCTTGTCGAATATGGTCCCTACTAAGCTTCCCTAAACATTCTTCTATTTTGGGATTTAATAATAATTGAAAATCACCTTCGCGCATAACCGTAAAAAACGATCCTTTTAAATCCTCCAAACCAGTATCAATATTGAATTTATGAGCAAACTTCTGAACAAGCCCCCCTCTTCCTTCTAATAAAAATGTCGATTTTAAAAATTCAAAAGCTTTAGAATTATGTGCAAAATACTTGGCCGAAAACTCATTATATGCCTGAAAAAGAAAGTCATTCTCAGTATAAAGAGTGTTATCAAGATCCCAAAGCACTACTTGATACTTATCAAGTTCTTTCCTTTTTATTATACTCAAACTTCCAACCTTCAAAACGATTAACCCTACCTACAATCATATCTCTACAGTATAGCTCTTCAGTCAGTAGTTATATGTCACTTAAAATATAAGCTTCATACCCATGTAGTATACATTTTAAACTACATGGTCCCACCAAACAACCTTGTGATTAGATATATCGTCTACATTTTAACATTAAATATTCTTTCCCAAACAGAAATATTAATCAGTTTCCATTTGTACTTGTTTGGGATTGTACTAAGTTTTGTACCAGGCTTTATAATTTCCTTTAATATAGACGAGGATATGACATAGGGCTCAAGTTGAACTTTATCTAGCCAGGTACTCTCAGGAGAAGCAAACCCAATTTTATCTCTCCTCCACCTTACGCTTTGTGGTAAACATCCACCAAGGTCTTTCCTCAAAATATACTTACTCCACCCCTTAAAAATCTTTTTATTCAAAGGAAGCCCCACACCAAACTCAACCAACCTAAAGTCTAAAAAAGGAAGTCTCGTTTCTACAGAGAAATTCATCGAATTTTTATCTTCATACCTTAACAAGTGAGGTAATTGTGGGTGATAAATCTCATTCACTTGCATATTAAATACATCAAAGTAATTTTCGTAAGAATTCCTTTCCTTTATGCTTAAATCCTTTAAGTATTCCTCACTTAAAAAACTTGCTTTCCTCAAAAGTATTATTTTCTTTAGAAATGGAAAACCAAAAAACAATGTGAGTAATACCATATTTTTGAATCTCACATTTTGACACATTAACTCTTTCACTAGAGTGAATAGTTTTAATCGTCTTAGATAATGAAAAATTAAGGCTACATTATATTTATCATAGCCAAGGAAAACTTCATCAGCTCCCTGACCATCTAGTAAAACTTTACACCCCAACTCTTTGGCTTTTTTCATTACAAAGTATTGCATAAAAACAGAAGTTCCGCTGAATGGTTCCTCCTGCACTCTAACGACATCATCCATTGAATCGGTAAAGTCTTCCACCGTTGGCTCTATCACATTCAGGTCAATAAAGTTTTCTTTAGATACCAATTTTGCAAAACTTGATTCATCGCTTTTACTTTCACTTGACTTAGCATGAATAGATAGAAACTTATTCTCCTTAACTTTTAGATATTCTTTAGACGCAACTGCAGATATAATTGAACTGTCCAACCCTCCACTTAAACAACTCCCTACGCTTACATCACTTCTCAGCCTAAGCTTAATGCTATCCTGAAAAAGTTCTTGTAAAGATGCTGTTTTATCTGATACATTTCTTTGAATATTCGATCGTAATTCGTAAAAACTTCTCTTTTCAATAGAATTGTTACTTAAATTAATAAATAAGTTGGTTCCCGGGGTCAGGTTTTTCACATCACGAAAAAAAGTTCGTTCATTATGATTTTCTAGCCCTAAAACCAGATAATCCATCAATATTTTTCGATCAGCTTTAATGGTAGGTAAATAACTAATAACCTGTTTTAACTCAGAAGCAAAAACCATTTTTTTATCGTCTTTATAATAATAAAAAGGTTTAATACCGAAGCGATCTCGACTGCAGAAAACTAACTGCTTCTTTTTGTCATAAATAGCAAGAGACCACATCCCATTGAAGCGCTCCACACATCCCTCTCCCCATTCCATATAACTTTTAAGAACGACTTCACTATCAGATGTGGAAAAGAATTTGTAACCTTTTAATATTAACTCCTCTCTAATTTCTATAAAATTATAAATTTCTCCATTATACACAAGTACATAATCTTCACCACCTATCATTGGTTGATGCCCAGAACTGGACAAGTCTAAAATTGAAAGCCGTGTATGACCCAACCCAACATTTCCATCAGTATACACCCCTGAACCGTCAGGTCCTCGATGCTTTACGAGGTTATTTAGTCCTTCTATTTCTTCTTTTTGTACACTTGTATTATCTAAATAAACTAATCCGCTAATACCACACATTACTATAGTCCTATTTTTCTATATATCTCAATTAATTTCTCTTGTTGCTTGTTCCATGAATAGCTTTCTGCAAGATTTCTAAAATCAACATCATCAACTTTGATTTTTTGTAATTTAAGTAGTGTATCCTTTAAACATTGTTCATTATTTTCATCTAAAACTAAACCTAAGTTATATTCTTGAACGATTTTTTTTTGTTCTACTATATTTGAAACGAGGAGTTTTAATTTTGATACACTATACTCAAAAAGTTTGTTTGGGAGAGCCAAACGATAGCTTTTTGATATTGGCTCGATTAAACTGAACCCAATATCTGCAGAAGATGTATACTCATAGATACTTTCATATGGTACTGCTGGTTGAAAAAATATATTTGCATGCTTCTCAGACTTTTGAGTAATTAACCCTTCTAACTCTCCAAATCCCATAAAAATTAATACGAATCCATTTAATTCATCTTCAAATCTTGCGAACGTATCTAAGGCTAATTCTATCCCCCTGCCCTTAATTAAAGCCCCCTGACAAATACAAATTACTTTATCACTATCAATATTAAACCTTTCTCTCAAAACATTACTTTGCTTGGGCTTTATTTTAAAATTTGGAGTATTCAAGATTATATTTGGCTTACATATTTTATGGATTCTTGAGTACTCATCAGCAATTGATTCTGAAACGACAATTACAGTATCAACACAACGAATAAGAACAGTTTCAATACAATATTTAAAAAAAATCGAAGCCTTTCTCTCATTTGGTTTATCATTTATAGCAAACTCATGACTATCATAAACTAATTTCACCTTATTGAGCGTTATAAACTTTACTAATACCCCAATAGGAAGGCTCGCCAAATCGTTACAATGAATGACGTCAGTTTTTCGAAATCTAATTGCGAATTTAAACATAAACTCAAAGTATTTAATTAGTTGAACAAGCTTAACTTTTGAGAACTTACGTGATCTTAAAAAGATTCTGTAAACATTAACTTGCCCTTCTTTTTCTATTTCCTTTAGTCCATCAGACAGCATTGCAACAATTGAAACACAATAGCCAGACTTAGATAGAGACTGTGATATCTTTTTTACTCTACTATCATTGACATAGTCACTTAAGAGAAGGGAAACTATTTTTTTATTCATTATATCTAACCACTTTATCGAATATTTCTTTTTGAGATTTATTATTAAAAGACGAATTATGCCAAAGCAAGGTATAAGTACCACCGAAATCCATACATTTTTGTTTCATTTCGCACATTTTTCTGAGAGCACTTTCCTTATCAGTTAGCCCCATATAATTAGTATCGAAAACAGAGCATTCCATCACAATTAGCGGTTTTTGCCTTAAAGACAATTTCCTTCTTTCATATAAGTCATACATATAATGTTCATGGCTAGTACCTACCCTAAAACCAACCCTATCTGCAAACCCGAGTGTTGAGTCATATTTCAACCCTATGGATTCAAGAATTTTTTGAGATTTTCCGGGCTCCCATCTTAAATAATGCTGTCTCCCTCCTAAAACTCTTTTTTCGTTTCTATATCCTAGTGCTATGCTCAGCGTGTTTACTTCCTCTTTCAGAAGGATCTCACTATTATAAGAATCATAACTACCGTGTATTCCAATTTCATGCCCCCTATTTTTAATTATAGAAAATAATTTAACTATAATCTCATCTTCAATGGAATATCTTGCATCATACGGGCCAACACCTTTTCGACAGATAAAATAAAATGTTATCTTAAGTCCATGTTTTTCAGCTTGATCCATAAGATAAAATATTCCCTTGTAATATGGATCAAAATATAGAAATCCCAATTTAAAATCTAAGTATCTGAGAGCCGTCAAAACCATTTTTCTGACCGAAGTTCTTTTCACAATATCTCCAACCATCCTTCGAATTGTTTTTGAGATAGTTGTACTTGACTCAAGATAAGGTTGATCAACATCACATGTTATATTCATTTTAAAAACTTTTTCTCTCCTTACAAGATTTGGCCAAGTTTTAGCTATTTTGCACCAAATAAACTCAATGATATGATCGACAATTGGTGTTTCAACTTGTTTAAATTCACAGACTACTCTGTTATGCTTATCTCTTTTAACGTCACCAAATTCTCGGTAACAAGTTAAGAAGTAAAAACATGCTCCAAAAAGATCACTTTGAAGAGTTAATTCCTGAGGCTTGAGCAGTTCAAAAGAATTTATCTCACCTACAAAATTATTAAGGTTGGTATCATCCTCAAGAAACTCACTCGAAAAACTTAACTCTAGACCACAATAGCTTAAAACAAACTCAGGTTTATCGCTAGTTTCAAACTCAAAGGCAATCCCAAATATCTCAGAGAAAACAAAATCGAAGACATACTTCTTCTCTGTCATACATTTATTGGTCGTCTTAACTTTAAGCAATTTTTCTCACTTTTTGTTTAAAAACAGTTTTTCGAATTGTGCAATATTCAGCATTCTTAGTTTCATCACAATTTCTTCTGAGTCCTTAAAACTTCGTATCGCTTCCGGTGTAAGTAACTTTCTTACCAAATCTGACCCATCAACTAATTCCTCTAGCCAAGTTCTTAACCCACCTAATAGCCAAAATTTCTCTGGAACAGGCCAGCCCATTTTGTCTTTTCGCCATGTAATAGAATTGTCAAGTTTTCCATCAAAAGCGAGCCTTGCGATATATTTTGTCCAACCATTATGAATTTTGTAACATGCAGGGACACTAGCTAAAAACTCAACAAGTCTATAATCCATGAAAGGCATTCTGGACTCAATGGAGTTTCCCATTGATGAATGATCAGCATAATGAAGTAAGTTCACCAAAGACTCATTGAAATCCCTTTCCAATCCAGCATTTAGCTTAACCGGAAAAACAAACTTTAAATATTTCTCCACGATATACTTTGCGAGCCTAACGCCCAAGAACTGCCTTAAGAGAGAGCATATAAATCCCTTCACAATATATTTATTCAACCCATACAATTTCCAGCCATAATATGTTTCTTTTAGTAAGGAAAAGAAGCTTAAATAAGTTAACCAATCTGAAACATAAAACATATAACCAGCCAATTGCTCATCAGCACCTTGTCCATCAAGCGATATTTTTATTCCCGAATTATTAATCAACTTATATGTATGCCAGCCAGACATCCCTGTACCATCGGGAGGATTCTCGGTAACATATATTCGTTTTTCATGCTCTTCAGGAACATCTTTTTCTTGAGGTTCGATCGTGAATGAATTTACTTTAACTTGTGATGTTACTTTTTTAATATGAGAACTTTCATCGCATTCAATTGTTTCTTTTTGACTGTAAACACTTGAAAATGTTTTTTGCAAATGCTGGTTATTAGACTCTTTTAAAATTTCATTAATTAAGTACACAACAGAACTGCTATCAAGTCCTCCCGAAAGAGCTGCTCCAACTTCAACATCAGCCCTACACCTTATACGAACAGAATCTTTTAAAAGACCATAATACTTATCAGCAATTTTTCTTGCCTCGTCTTTGTTAAACTTTTTGTTTTCTAAATTGTTTTTTATACTCCAGTAAGTTTTTGGCATAAATGCCTCAAATAACACATCGACCTTTCCCTGAAAATACTGAGCTTTTTCAAATCTTAGAACTTTATTAAAAGCTGTCTCTGAACTCCATTCACAAACTCCTTTATTTAAAAATCTTTCAAGGTAATCCATATTAGGCTCAAGTTCATATCCTTCAAACTCCATGAATGACTTTATTTCCGATGCAAACAAAAAATTATCTTGATAAAAAGTGTAATACAAAGGCTTTTGTCCAAATCGATCTCGAGCAATAAAAACTTCATCTTTTACCTTGTCATAAATAACAAAAGCCCACATTCCATTAAATCTTTTTAGGCAATCGACTCCCCACTGTTGATAGCTCGCAAGAATAACTTCAGTATCAGTCCCTGTTTTAAATTCATGGCCAAAAGTATTGAGCTCGGCTTTAAGTTCTAAAAAATTATATATCTCCCCATTATAAGTTATTACAAGCTTATCTTGATAGCTCATGGGCTGCTTTCCAGCCTCACTTAAATCAAATATTGAAAGTCTGGTATGCCCCAGCCCAACTTTTTCATTAAATACATCAAAACCGATTCCATCAGGTCCTCTATGATCAATTTTTTTTGCCATTCTCTGAAGACAATCAACATCAACTTTATTCTTTAATGATATTACTCCGGTAATTCCACACATTACGACAACCTTGTTTTTAATCTTCTAGATAGTGCTAATAGTAGCTTCTTTGCAAAATAAAATGGTGCGAAGTAAGCTGTATCCCAACGATTCATACGACACTGAAAACAATCGTTTTTTTTGCATAGGTGAAATTGCTTATCTTGTTTAAGAATCTTAATATCTACATCATATAATTTTTTAGCTTCACCAATAATGGTATACGCGGAGCCAATCATTCCTGTCTGCAAAACTCCATGTCGCAAATAATGGCCTAGTAATGTAGGAAAGTTCTCAGTACACATACCTGGATCTTTTCTACGGTAAAGTTTAAACTCTCCATTCTCTGTTTTATACCCCGCCTTGTACAAGCTCTTAGTAAAAATCAACTTTTGGTGAAACCCAAGTTTTGTTTCCGCCCAATGAGTAGTAGTATACCCAGGTGTCTCGTAGGCACACCCCAAAGTTACACACTTTCCATTTAGCTCCATAAGCTTCTTAACGGGTTCATATGAATATGAATTTTCATCATGCCCATCAGTCACATATTTCCCATTTTTACCTATCGCCACAACTGAACACATTGGATGTTGACTTCGAAATGAATTTGGATACGCTAGCATTGCGTTTGGAAGAGCTCCTGCATAACTTTTTTTCTCTGAATGAAATGCATCCTCCTGCTTAGGATCTTTTATAAATGTCCCATCGGTATAAGATAATGCGACAAGGGTACCTTCTTCTCCAACACACTCCAAAATACAATCAATAAAATTCTTTGCTGTCTCTCTTCTTGATTCAATGACTCCAATTCGGCCTAAATTAGCAGTAAGCCAAACAGTATCCCCTGGCTTAATGCCAAGGTTAACCATATCAGCAACGACTTCATCTTTTGTCAGTTTTTTGATTGGCATTTAAATTCCTCATTAACTGTGTAACTCTAACCTTATGCGTTTGATCGATCTTTAAATGCAGAATAATACACTAAAGATAGGTAGATTAAATACAAAATTATCTCGTGAAAGACAAAAATCTTAATAAACATTTGAAACTCAAACTGCGACGCAAAATACAGCGTTATAGACGTCGAAATAAAATAAAGCACTTGCCAAGCAGCTCCTTTTTTAAGGTGACGATCGAGTGCTAGAACTGAGGTTAGCGGACTCACAATGAATCGGATTACAAAAGCTATTATCAATATTGATGATAGCTTACCTGCGTATGCCCACTTTTTTCCAAAAACAAAAGAGAACAACTCTTCTCCCCATATAATACATATAAAAATTATAGGGATAGAAATGATCGTTAGCATTAACAAAAACTTATTGAGCACATCTATTGTTCTATGAGATTTTTCTCTATAATTATCAGCAACCTTTTTATGTAAAATCTGGGCTATTGAGCCTGAGATTATTCCTAAAGGGACATTAATCACTTTAAATGAAAAACTGAAAGCTCCTAGGAATTCAGCTGAGTAATTTTTAGTCATTAGCCAAATTGGTATTTGTAGAGCCATACTGTCTAATAATGCTGACCAAGTAGAGACCATAGGATATTTTTTGTACTGTTTAGCTAAATTAACTAAATCAGTCATCTTACTGATAAGGCTAGGTCCAAAATATATAAAATAAATTCCAGCTAATAGATTGCCTAATACATACCCATACACTAATCCAGACTTGTTAAAACCATAATATCCAAATAGTAGTTGAATGAATACAGTTGCGCTTGCCTGAATTATTATACCAAGTGAAATCAACTTATAGCGCATTATACGATTATAATAACAAGTATAGACTTGACTTACTGCAAGAGAAAATAGCGAAATTGGCACAGCAAAAAGCAGATAACTCAGCTCGTCGAGATTTAAAATATTTCCAATATGGTGATAGAAAAAAAACAAGATCACGAGTGTCAAAAAGGAAAAAGTTAGAGATAAGTAAAGTGATAGATTTATTAAACCATTAGCATCCCTCTCATCTTGAGGAAGAAAAATCGCCAATTGATATCTTCCGGTACAAAAAACTGCCAACGGTCCAATTACAGAAGTAATAATGGCAAAAACGGCAAAATCTTCAGGAGTGTAGAGTCTAGCTATTAGTGGAGTTAACAGGAAAGCCACGGCTCTAGCCATCACGTTACCTGAAAGTAGTGTAAATATATTTTTAACTGTTGAGCTAGCCAAGTTATCTTCTAATCCAGAGGACCTACTGGCCCATTTATGTACTTGTAATCTTGACAAAATAGCCACAAAAATGCAATATTTTGCGCTATATTATTTTTATTGAGGTGGGTTTTATGAGCAATGAAAGCAAGTCAAAATACGATAAAATATTCTGCGATATTTTCGAACTTAACCAGTCAGACCTAAACGAAAAACTTGAATATAACACCATTGAAACTTGGGACTCTATCGGTCACATGGCAATGGTTGCTGAAATCGAAGACACGTTCGATATAACTTTTGACACCGATGATATCGTAAACTTTAGCTCATACAATATTGGAAAAGAAATAATGGGCAAATACGGTATCGCTATCGAATAATGCTCCTGCAAAATCCAGAGCTAAATAAGTGCAACGTTGCTATTATAGATGGCAATAATGTACCTTATACCTTTCAAGAATTAATTGAGGCTTCTGAAAGTTTCTCTAAATTAATTGAATCTACTAGTTTAGTTTTTAACTTATGTCAAAATACTTTTGAAAGCTTATCCTCCTACCTTGGCTTTTTAAATAATCAAGACAGCACACAAGTACTACTTCCTGCGGATATTGATACAGAACTTATCTCTGAACTTATCATAAATTATAATCCAAATTTTATAGTTCTTCCGAAGAATAGAGGTGATATCACTCAAGCTCATCCTGATTTCAACAAAGCCTTAGTGTTAAACGAGATTGATGTTTACTCAAATTCACCAAACTATCACTTTGAAATCAATACCGATATTGCGTTATTACTATCCACATCAGGGAGTACTGGAAGCTCAAAATTAGTAAAGCTTTCATACGAAAATATCATAAGTAATGCTCAAGCAATCGCTGAGTATCTCGAGATTTCATCTAATGATCGTCCCATTACAACTCTACCTATGAATTATTCATTTGGTCTTTCCATTATTAATAGCCACTTAATCAAGGGAGCGACCCTGATTCTCACGGAAAGCTCGATTACTGAAAAAGGGTTCTGGGATCATCTTAAAAGGCATGAAGCCACGACTTTTGGAGGTGTCCCTTTTACTTTTGAGTCACTCAATCGAATGAGATTTCATACAATGAAACTTCCGAGCTTAAAGTATTTAACTCAAGCAGGGGGGAAACTTAGAACGAAACTAATTGAGAGCATGATAAATACATGTAAAAGCAATGGTATGAAGTTTATCGTCATGTACGGCCAGACCGAAGCGACAGCAAGAATGTCTTATATGCCCTGGGATAAAATTCAAGAAAAACCTAATTCCGTTGGAGTTCCGATCCCTGGAGGCAAGTTTCGAATTATCAACTCTAATCAAGAAGAAATCAAATCTCCAAACACAACAGGAGAGCTGATCTATTCAGGTCCAAATGTTTTTCTTGGTTACTCAACAAGGCCCGAGGATCTGGTTTCATCGAACGAAAATCACCAAGAGCTCCACACTGGAGACCTCGCTCACTTTGATTCTGAAGGATTCTATTATATCACCGGACGAAAGAGTCATTTTGTAAAAGTATTTGGCAACCGAATTAACCTTGCTGATATTGAAGCCATATTACATAAAAATGAAATCGAGTCAGCCTGTATTGGTCATGATGAGAAATTAATTGTTTTCACATCCTCTGAACATGAGCCACGAGAAGTTAAAAGATTTATATCTTCCAAAGTAAAAATACATCCAACAGGTATTAAAGTGCAACAAATTGATACTTTTCCACGAAATCAGTTCGGTAAAATCAAGTACCAAGAGTTAACTTCACTCTATGAGGGTCTCATAAATGCGTAACTCGGAATCACTTCTTAACACAGCACCATTTAGCTTTGACCATTCAAGAAAGCAAAGTATGCTAAAAGAGGAGTTATCCGAACTAACAAGGCATCATGTAAAAAATTGCCTCGAGTATAAAAAAATTGTTCATGGATTCAAGAAGGATCTAACCAGTGATGTCAGGCTTGAAGACTTGCCTTTTATCCCTGTTCGATTGTTTAAAATGCTCGATTTGAAAAGTATTCCTGAAAAAGATGTATTCAAAGTACTTAAATCCTCAGGAACATCAGGACAAAGACCATCAAAGATTTACATCGACAAAGAAGTCTCTGAGACTCAAATAAAAGTACTAACAAAGCTAACATCTGAATTTATTGGCCCAAAAAGACTCCCCATGCTTATCATTGACTCAAAAAAAACTTTGCGAGACCCAAAGTCTTTTTCTGCAAGAGGGGCGGGAATTCTAGGCTTCTCTATTTTTGGCTCTAATAGGACATATGCTCTTGATGAAAACATGGAGCTCCATCTCCCTACGATTGAGGCTTTCCTAGAAAAACATAAAGAATCAGACATTCTACTATTTGGATTCACTGCCATTGTATGGGAGAAGTTCTACAAAGTTCTTAAAGAGAAGAATATTAATCTTCCAATTGATAAAGGAATTCTTATTCACGGTGGAGGCTGGAAAAAACTTGTTGAGCAATCAGTTGACAATGATACCTACAAGAAATGTCTAGATGAAGTCGCCGGAATTAAAAAAATTTACAATTACTATGGAATGATTGAGCAAACTGGCTCAATATTTTTCGAGTGTGAACACGGTCATTTTCACACTTCCATCTACAGTGACATTATAATCCGGGATGAAAGCATGCAAAGCCTCGGAGTTGGTCAAAAAGGTCTTATCCAGTTATTTTCACTTATTCCTACTAGCTATCCAGGGCATAGTATACTCTCCGAAGATTATGGAGAGATTTTGGGGGAAGATGATTGTCCATGCGGAAGACTTGGTAAATATTTTAAAATCTACGGACGCATCAAAAGTGCCGAGATCAGGGGGTGTAGTGATACAGCTAACCACTGAACCAGCAGTTCAATATATTCTTGGCAAAAATAAAATTCAAGACTCTCCCTTACCTCCTTTCAATGTCTTAACTTGTGATTTTCTAAGCGAACTCTCTGGAGCAATTAGAAAGAACAAGTCAGCAAAGCAGTTCCCTGATCTGATGACTTTTTCTTTTTGGTGCAGAAAAGGAAATATCCAAGGTCTTAAGAAAGATTATTTAGATGGCAAAACAAGAGTAGGGCTTGGACTTGTCTTCCATATTACTCCTTCAAACGTTCCAATGAACTTCGCATTCTCGTTTGCCTACAGTCTATTATCTGGAAACTCTAATGTTGTTAGACTACCTTCAGCAAATTTTCAACAGACTGACCTGTTATGCTCAATCATTGGAGAGGTTTTAAGCCAAGATAGCTTTAAAACTTTAAGAGATCGAGTCGTATTTGTTAGGTATCCTATTAACAACAGCACGACGGAGGAGTTTACTCGCCTCTCTGATGGCTTAATGCTTTGGGGCGGTGATCGTACGATTTCTGAGATAAAGAAATTAAACTCAAAACCGAGTGCCCGAGAACTTATCTTTAGTGACCGCTACTCTATCAGTATCATTAATGCCGACATGATTGTGCGTCTTGGGAAAACAGAGCTGGTTAAACTAGCTCAAGATTTTTATAATGACACCTACCTCATGGACCAAAATGCCTGCTCCTCTCCTAGTTTTGTTATATGGAGTGGCAACAAAGTAGAAGAAGCTAAAAACATTTTCTGGCAACAAGTATTAGAATTAACAAGTAAATCTTATGAGATCCAATTAGTTAATGTCGTAGATAAATTAACCCAGGTCTGTATGGATGCAGCAAATGATATTAGCACAAACTTTGATACTTCTCACAAAGACCTCTTTAAAGTTGAACTACCTAAAGTTCTGAACCAACATGCAGAGCTCAAAGGAGCATGTGGTTACTTCTATGAATACTCAACCTCTGATTTAAATGAGCTCGTTCCAATGATCTCAGAGAAATGCCAAACAATTACATACTTTGGTGAAGCTGTAGAAAATATTAAAAATTTAGTTCTGGAAAATAACCTCAAAGGAGTTGATCGAATAACTCCTATCGGTACTGCTCTAGAGATTGGACCTATCTGGGATGGTTACGACATTATTTCATCCCTAACTAGAATAATAAATATTAGTTAAAATCTTCCATTGAAACAAGCTTATCCGCTTCAACGTCTCTTGCAAGAACCTTCCCTACCAAGCTATCCATTAGCTCTGGGGCTATCCCCGTCCCTGGTCTTTTTACATCTAGATCGCTAAGTGCGATTGTTTCTCCGGCTTTAAGATCTCTGGATGCAATAACACTCCGTCTCATCTTAGTTCTTTGCTCTAACTCTGCATCCATGACAATTCTGTCTTTCCCGCCAAGAGCTTTATAAACGTTATGACAATTTTTAACCATCTCTTTCATTTCTTCAGGCTCAGCTGCAACCTGATTATCCATTCCAATTTTATTCTTATCTAAGGTTAAGTGCTTTTCTATCAAACAAGCACCTAATGCAATCGCAGCAGTTGGTATCTCAACCCCGATCGAGTGATCAGAGAATCCAATTGCATACTGAGGAAACTCCTCTTGTAATCCAAGAATATTATTCAGTCTGATTGTTTCAATCTCTGGTGGGTAAATCGAGATACAATGTAAAATACATAAGTTTGTATTTCCTGTCGCTTTAATCACCTCAACAGCTTTCCTAACCTCTTCAATATCCCCCATTCCGGTTGAAAGTACGACCGGAGTACCTGTTTTGGCGATATATTCAATATACTTAAGATTATTAAGTTCCATAGAAGCAATCTTAACGAAAGGTGCCTGACAATCATTAATTAAAAAATCAACTTCTTCTCTGCTATATGGAGTTGAGGAGAAATCCATTCCCAACTCTTTACAATATTGAGCAACTTCAATTAATTGTTCTCCCGTTAGAGCAAATTTCTTATAGAATCTTTTTGCAATTGGGTTTTCTTCATAAAAGTTTTTTGAGTTTATACTTTCCGGTGACCAAGATTGAAATTTAACACAGTCACACTCAGCATCTTTAGCGGCTCTAATCATCTCTTTAGCAACTTCGATATCTCCGTTGTGACTAGAATTAACCTCGGCAATAATATATGGTTTTTCGTTATCACCAATAACTCTTGAGTTTTTTAAAGTCATTTTCCTCATCGTTTTTCCTTTCTTTATTGATCAATGGGTTCAATAATCATCTCAGATAAAAATAACTCTCTATCTAAAAATGGTGATTGATCCTCTATCGGCCTTTGAACAACTCTTCTCTTTGCATTTTTAGTATATGAACAGTGAATATACCTTTGATCCTCAAGTCCCATTACCTCACAAAGAACTGGACCATCCATCTTTAAAACCTTATCAAGGTCTTCTGTTAAATTTTTAGCATTTTCAATCTTTGCATAATTAAGCTTGAAAGTCGCGGCTACATCCCTAAAGTCTGGACAACTAACTCCATTCTCTGGATCTGTACCAATAGTTCTTGAGCCAAATAGATCCTTTTGTCTTTTTCTAATGACAGCGTAAACATTATTGCTTATGACAAATATTTTAGCCGGAATCTTGTTATAACTTATCGTTTCCAACTCTTGTAAGTTCATCATGATTGACCCATCACCAACTACACAAACGACACTTCTATCAGCTCCAAAATGTGTTCCTATGATTGAAGGGAGTGCTGATCCCATTGAGCCTTGAGATGCAGGATGAATGCTTCTTTGTCCTGGTTTAAACTTCATATTAGGAGGAAGAATTACTTCAATTAGTCCCGAGTCTGTAACAAGAGAACCGTTTGCTGGAAAAACTTCTGACATGGCTTCTGCCAAGTGATAGAGGTCGACCTTCTTTTCTTGCTTAAATCCTTCTTCACAATTTGGAAAAACTTCTTTCCAATGTAAGCACTTGTCGATCCACTCAGGGTTAGCTTGCTTCACTTCACTAGGCTCATTCATTGTTTGTAAAAATTCCCTTGCATCAGAAAGAATTAGCTTATCTATAGCAACACCCTCTTTAGAATGTTCAACTTCATCGATATCAACAACAATGACCCTCGCTGCCCTTGCAAACTTGCAGAACTCCCCCGCAGTCATCGAAGACATACGGCACCCTATAACGAGCAGAAGATCACTGTTTTGAACTGCAAAGCTTGCCGCTCTTGAGCACCCCATCGCCCCAACAGAGCCTATTGAAAGCTCATTCGAAGAACCATATGTATCTGGAGAGGAAGCTGAGTAAGTTAGGGGAATTTTATATTTTGTAACAAATTTTTCTAAATCTTGTATTGCATCGGCTGAACGGACACCACTTCCAATAATTACTGTCGGTCTTTCTGCTTCATTTAGAGCATTTTTTAAATACTCAATATCTGATTTTGAAGGCTTTAAGATCTCTATACTTTCAGGAATAAATTGCTCACACTCTTCGGGACGAATTCGCATGTTTTGCACATCTAGAGGAATATCAATCCAAACTGGCCCCTTTCTGCCTTCTTGAGCTAGGTGAAATGCCTTATCAATCTCGTAAACAGCTCTTTTAGGATCTGTAATCATAACAGCGTACTTGGTAATAGATTCTACCATTGGAATTAAATCTGTCTCTTGCTGCCCATAGGTTCTTATGGGTACCCCTGTATATCTCGATGTTTCTTTTAGTTTATTTTGTCCTGAAATAAAAATACATGGAATACCATCTTGCCAAGCATTTAGAGCCCCTGTTATGGCATTGGTGCTAGCACAACCAGTAGAAACCATACATGCCCCCAATGAGTCTTTAGTTTCAGCATATGCAACCGCTGCATAAGCCGCTGCTTGTTCATGATGATTACAGACAGCATCTATTTCCTTGTGAGCGGCAAGCGCATCGTTTAAAAACAACGAACCTCGGCCAGTGACAGTAAAAACATGCCCAACACCATGTTCATGTAAACGCTGCATTAAAAAATCTGCAATACGCATCATCCCTATATACTCCTGTTTTAAATAAATATAGAAAATACAAGACATAGAGTTAAATATCAATAGCTTTACACCCTAATGAGATAAGGTGTAAAACTTATGCCATCACTTCTACCCAAAGTATAAAAAAAGGAACAAAATGGAAGGTTTTAGTCTTAACTGCTTAGAACTACAAGAATATCAACCTAACAGATATCCATTCCTCATGATTGATCATGTTGATGAAGTAATTCCGGGAAAAAGCGCAAAGGGATTTAAGAACATAACTCAAAATGAATGGTACTTTCCTATCCATTTCCCAGATGGACCAAATATGCCAGGTGCTCTTCAATTAGAAGCACTCGCTCAAATGCTTACGGTAGCAATTACCACTCTTCCTGGTTTAAAAGGAAAAGTTATTCATGGTCTCCAACACACTGTTCGGTTCAAAAAAGAAGTCGTACCAGGGAATAAGTTTTACATCGAAACAGAAGTTCTTTCATGGAAAAGGGGTGTTTGTAAGGGAAAAGGGGTTGCTTATACAGACGGTGAGGTCGCCTGTGAAGCAGATATGCTTATTACAATTCCTGAAATCTTGGATCAATTCTTACCACAAAAAAAAGACTAACTATTTTATTTTAATAAAGCCATCGGCTAAAATATACTGCTCACCAGTATGCGGACACTCCCACACACCTACTCCTTGAACTGGAAGTTTAATTTGCTCACCAAACCGGCTCATCCATCCAATTTGTTTAGCCGGAACTCCCGCCATTAAAGCAAAGGGTTTAACGTCTTTATTCACAACTGCACCAGCCGCAATAAAGCAATTTTCTCCGAGAGTAACTCCACAAATAATAGTTGCGTTAGCTCCTATCGTAGCTCCCCTCTTTACAACCGTGTCCTTATATTCCTCTTTTCTTACAACAGCACTTCTTGGATTATATACATTTGTAAAAACCATACTTGGGCCACAAAAGACATCATCTTCTAAGTACACATTATCGTAAACGGATACATTGTTTTGGACTTTAACATTATTCCCAAGGACTACTTTGTTTCCCACAAATACGTTTTGACCCAATGAGCACTTTTCGCCAATTTTAGCTCCAGAGCAAACATGAGCCCAGTGCCAAACTCTTGAATCATTACCAATTTCTGCCCCTTCATCTACAATCGCAGTTTCATGTATAAAGTAATCACTCATTTACAAGTCCTTAATTAGAGGATGAGAGTATTCTTGAATACCCATTGGTGTTTTATCTCTTAGTTGGTCAACAATCCTAATCGCAACTCTTGCATCCTCCAGACCATAGCCTTTACCATCAACAACTTGTTGATAGACCTTAGTATGTAAGTCAGTAAAGCCACCTGAAAATTCAATTTCATCACCTTCAACTGTAATTGACCTATAAGTAGTCTTATTCTCTTTAACTGCCGATACGGGTAAGTACTTTCTATCAACGCTTAATACCCACTTAACCTTTGCACGCTCTAGCTCCATATACCCACTGGTTAGATAATTATTGGCCATATGAATCTCGTTACGATGCAAGTCTCCAAAAATCCATGTCAGCATATCAAAAAAGTGAATTCCTATATTTGAAGTTAATCCCCCTGACTTTTGAGAAATTCCCTTCCATGACTGATGATACCAAGGTCCTCTACTAGTTAAGTATGTTAATTCAACTTCATAATCGTTTTTATCTGACTTTTGAATTTTATCCTTTAAGGCGATAATTGAATCATGAACTCTTAGTTGCAAAACAGTATTTACTTGATTACCAAATTTTTGCTCATAACTCTTTAAATCATCAATTTGTGACTCAAATAAAACAAGTGGTTTTTCACAAATCACATCACACCCATTTCTCATTCCAAATTTCATATGATCTGAGTGTAAGTGATTCGGAGAACAAATAGACAAGTAATCAACTTGACTCCCTGAATCTCTAAGCTCATTTAAATGAGAAGCAAAACTTTCAAAGCTGGTATAAAAAGCAACGTCTTGGGTATAGCGGTCGAGTATACCAACAGAGTCATTAACATCCATTGCAGCAACAAGTCTGTTTCCTGTATCGTTGATAGCCTGAATGTGTCGCGGGGCGATATACCCCCCCACTCCTAATAGAGCAAAGTTTTTCACAATGTTCGCCTTATTTAAATAATTTCAGATAAATCTATACTCATTAGAATTATATGTAAAACTGTATTGCAGCCTGTTAATGATTTTGAAAAAATGTTTAAATGAGCTTTATTCTGTATAACGCTCCTTGATACTTAATGCCTTATTGAGTATTCCAGAGTTTCTTTTTCGATATTCATGTCAAGAAGACACACAAGTTCGCTCTAAAAGAAAAGGCGATGTCTATATTGCCAATTAAGCCTTAACAATATTAGGTGAATTCTCTTTAAACTTCCCTCTGGTATCCACAATAAATTGCGAGCTTTTCATGATCATCTCATAGTCAAATTTATCATGATCCGTGGTTAAAACGACACAATCAAACTCGCTTAAACTATCATGATTAAGCTCGATACTGTCTAAGTCAAAGCTATGCTCTCTCATTTTTGGAAAAGTTGGAACGTGAGGATCCGAGTATGAAATCTCAGCACCTCTATTGCGAAGTTTTTCCATTAAGAAAACAGATGGTGATTCACGCATATCATCTACGTTTTTCTTGTATGCAATACCGAGAACTAAGATCTTAGCCCCATTAATGGTTTTCTTGCGTTCATTAAGGCCTTGGGCGATTTTTTTCATTACAAAACTAGGCATATTGCTATTGATTTCTCCAGCAAGTTCGATAAAACGAGTGTGAACGCCATATTCTCTCGCCTTCCAAGTTAGATAGAAAGGATCAATAGGGATACAATGCCCACCAATACCTGGGCCAGGCTTATAAGCCACAAAGCCAAAAGGCTTAGTCGCAGCAGCATCGATCACTTCGTGGATATCGACTTTCATTTTGTCTGCAACAATTTTTAATTCGTTAACAAGACCGATATTGACTGCGCGGTGAATATTTTCTAAAAGCTTGGTCATCTCAGCCGCTTTCGTTGAGCTAACCGGTACAACTTGATCAATAATATACTCATATAATTTAATCCCAACTTCTAAGCAATTTTCTGTATGTCCACCACAAACTTTTGGAATCGTTTTGGTCGTAAACTTCAGGTTTCCTGGGTCCTCTCGTTCAGGCGAGTAAACCAAAAAGAAGTCTTTCCCAATCTTAAAGCCTTGTTTTTCAATTCTTGGGAGTAACTCCTCTTCTGTTGTTCCAGGATAAGTCGTACTCTCTAGCGACATTACCTGTCCTGTCCTTAAATAAGGAGAACAAGATTTGACAGTACTAAGTACAAAACTTAGGTCTGGTTCTCGATATTTATTTAGCGGTGTCGGAACGCATAAGATAATAGCATCCACTTCTGAAATTCTTTTATAATCACATGTAGCCTCAAAACCATTCTCAACTGAAGCCTTGATTACTGAGTCTGGAATATGTTCGATATCACTTTTCCCATTATTTAAGAGCTCAACTTTTTTGGGGTCTATATCAAAACCAACGACTCTGTAGCCTTCATCTGCATACCTAACCATTAAGGGCATTCCAACATATCCTAACCCCACAATACCAATAACGGCTTCTTTATTTCCAAGCTTTGAAACTAATTGATCTTTCATACTTACTCCGTAATTAGGTCGCTATACTACTTGATAAGCTCTCATATGTGAACAATAGAAGGTCTATGAGCTACTAATTTAAGCTCTTTTCAACTGCTGCAACTACTTTTTGTTGCTCAACTGCAGTGAGGTAAGGATGCATTGGTAGACTAACAACCCTTTCACTTGCACTTTTGGCTAAGGGAGCAACAACATTCTTATAACCTAAATCTTTAAAAATTGGTTGCTCATGAATAGGAATTGGGTAGTGCACTGCAGTGGGAATACCCTGCTCTTTCATGTTTTCTAGAAACTGGGCTCGATTATCAACCTCAATGGTAAATTGAGCAAAAGCTGACTTATATCCGTCTAGAACAGTGGCTGTCTTAACTTTCCCGGCTAATGCTTCATAATACCTAGTTGCAACTTCTTGGCGCTTACTTACCTCGCCAGGAAAAATTGCTAATTTTTCAATCAGAATTGCTGCTTGCAGGGTATCTAAGCGGCTATTAAACCCCAATCGAGTATGAACATACCTCTTAGATTGACCATGATTTCTAATTTCTTGAATCTTTTGGGCAAGTTCACTGTCAGTTGTAAACAAGGCCCCACCATCACCATAACAACCAAGTGGCTTAGCTGGAAAAAAGCTCGTGGTGGAGATATCTGCAAATGAACAAGATTTTTTATCGCCAATTTGTGCTCCAAAGCTTTGAGCCGCATCCTCGATAACCCTAAGCCCATGCTTTTTAGCAATCTCCATAACCTCAACCATATTCGACATTTGCCCGTATAATGAAACAGGTAAAATAATTTTTGTCTTAGGAGTGATTTTCTCTTCAATCTTTGAGGTATCGATATTGTAGGTCTCAGGGTCGATATCAACGAAAACTAGTTTTGCCCCACTGAGAGCAATGGTCTCCCCTGTCGCAAAAAATGTAAAAGGAGTGGTGATAATTTCGTCTCCAGGCTCAATATCTAATGCTAATAAGGCAATTGAAAGAGCATCTGTTCCGTTGGCGCAACTAATTGCATACTCAACTCCAACAAATTCAGCAAGACTCTTTTCTAATTCTTGAACCTCTGGACCCATAATAAATTTTTTATGACCAAGCACGTCTTGGATCCGTTGATTAATTTTATTTTCGATTAATTGATACTGGGTGCTTAGATCTATAAAATTCATTCCATACCTCTTAAAATTTAACTAGCCCTAATATAGATGATCTTGTGACGTTTTTCACTAATAAAAAGGCATTTCTGATTGCGTCAATTTTATAAAACTTAACTAATCTCTTTATTAGAGGTAACTTTAACTATGCTACTAATTCTAGGGTTATTGATATTTCTGTATGGCTTATTGGCCAAAAAGAACTGGATTATCTGTCTGGCGATACTACAAGGAGTATTTGTAGATATTTTTTCTTATCAATACTTTGGCAATATATCCCTTCTAAAGCTGGTAGGTTTAACCCTAGCTCTCAAGTACTTAATTCAATTTAAATCCATCAAAATAACCAAGATTGAAAAGATCTTTCTGACGATACTCGCTTTTTACACCCTAGGTTTTCTCTTTTTTAACTTTATCTCCCCCTGGGATGATCCTAACTTCACTAAGAAAAAAGTTCTTTTTATTTCATTTAAACAAATTTTAACTTTTGCCTCAGAGCTGGCGTGTATTCACTTTCTGGCAAACTTCCTACTGCATGATGGAACTAAAAGGCTTAAAAAGTATTTGTTGATTTTTGTGAGTTTTAACTTAACAGGGCTGTTTTTAGAATATTTCTTGGCTTTTGATCTTTTTCATTTTTTCACTGGCGGGGAAGCTATGCTTATAAATAATCGGGTCAGGGGTTTTAACTTTGAGCCCAGAGCAGCTAATTACTATGCAGCCATGTTCATAATTACATTGATTATAATTGGCAGGTGGACTAAAACCAACACGCTACTATTAGTTCTTTCACTTTTAGGCTTTGTGATCTCTACTTCGATGACTGGAAATATTATCCTTTCATTGTCTATTGTCATTCTGCTTTTCACTGGAGTTCTTTTAAAAACTCATTACCTAAAGCCCCTACTCATATTTTCAGTTATTGCCACTGTTGGATTTACTCTATTTTTACAAACTGATTATTCCCAACGCTTTAAAAGGCAAATCACTGGCAAGGCCTACTTGCTAAAAGACAGCAATATTGCAACCAAGTTCGAAGGGGCTGATTCCGCGGTTGTGAACTTCTACTTACACAATCCTACTAATATTTTATTTGGTTTAGGTGCGGGACAATCTCCAGTAGCCACTTCCTCTGCTATGCTTGAGCGGGACAAAAAAATTTTTCCAAACGGCTATACTTATTTGCCCTTTATGGGGGTAATCCTCCTGCTAGCGAACGGAGGACTCGTTGTTATACTGGCTTACTTCGCCATTACCTTTTTAGGGCTACAAGAGATTAGAAAGCTCAACCTTGATAAAAGAAGCAAGGACACTCTTTTTTCTATCGCCTTAATCATTACCTTGGCTTATCTTCTACAGGTTCGCTATTTCCATATACTAGGCTTTGCTATAATGATTTATGCTGAATTAATTAATAGAAATCAAAACTCAAAGATTCTTAGATGAGCTCAGCCTTAGTTCTAAAAAACGCGAGATACATGTTTTATGAAAAAGTTTTAAAGCTCGTTGGAAACTTTGTGG
The DNA here is from genome assembly GCA_002713145.1 of Halobacteriovoraceae bacterium. GTDB lineage: Bacteria > Bdellovibrionota > Bacteriovoracia > Bacteriovoracales > Bacteriovoracaceae. Next base: position 174,764 of record PAVS01000011.1, on the reverse strand, counting down.
CCTCAATCTTAATCGCAAATTTGCTTGGGCCTAAAGATTACGGTACATATGCTTTTGTCCTAAGCTTCGTTTATATTTTTCTACCCATTATAGATTTTGGGATGACAGAGTTTATAATTAAAGATTTAACCAACAAAAGTCAAACATCTGAGATCTTAATAAAATCTCTCAAGTATCGTTTTATAACTTCATTACTTATGATAGTGACAACATTACTAAGCTTTAAATTTATATTTCCAGAGAAAAATGAGCTTACTAGTTATATCGTTATTTTTTCAGTTTCATTTATTTTCAGAAGTCTTGATGTGATATATCATTTTTTTCAATCACAACTTAAAAACTATATTATCGCCAAAACTCATAACCTAATATTTTTAGTTCTTTTTTTTGCAAAAATAATCGCTGTTTATTTATCGGGAAATATTTTAACATTTTTACTTATAAGCGCTTTTGAAAATATACTTCAGGGCTTTCTATATTTCTATGCTCTAAAACGCGATCAGTTTAAATTCACTTTTTCTAAAACTAAATATCAGATAAAACCATATCTTAAACCTGCAACGCCCATCTTGATATCTACATTGTTAGGAACTCTTTATTTAAAACTAGATCATGTTTTTATTCAGAAATTTTTAACAGCAACTGACCTTGGGGCCTATTCACTAGCCTCACGCTTTATTAACGTCACAGTGTTTATTCCTGAAACTATTGCAATTTTAGGCTTTCCACTTTTAGTAAAAAACTTCACCAAAGAAACAATTCAAAGGTATTTATCGATAGGAATGCTAGCAGGCTTGATTACAACTATCCTAATATCAACCATTCTTCCGCTTTGCCTAGGTTTGTTTTTAAAAAGCAGCTTTAGTGACTCTCTTGTTTTGCTAAGATACTTAAGTATCTTGATCATCCCTATGTTTTTCAATCTAATTAATGTTCGTCTACTCATGCTGGCTAATAATTTTGAAATTATATTCATACAAAATACTATTATCTTTTTTAGTAATGTCGTTTTAAATTTTTTACTGATTAGTCATTTTAAACTTTATGGTGTTATTGCAGCAACGCTTCTATCTTATTTAATTGGGTTTATTATTATTTCTTTAATCTCTCAAGATTATCGATTTTATGTAAAATCGTACCTATTCCCTAAACTCTCGAATCTTTTGTATAAGTAATCTCACTCCCTTTAACCTTGTTGTTGAGTAAGCCTCTAGAGCGTAAGGTAGGAGTCGAAAAAAAACTACTATAATGGATACCCCAGAGAAGTGTTTTTTTTGAAAATATAACTCGTTGCTAAGTTTAGAACTCAAAGAGGTGAAAGACTGCTCAAGATTATCACATCCACCAGACTGTCTTAAATGAAGAACAGATGCTCCAGGCTGAAAAACACCGCTATATCCATTGGCCCTCAGCCTTAATATAAAGTCACTCTCTTCCCTTAAAGCGTTACCTTGAAAATTTTCATCAAAACCCTGGACCTCGTGGAAACAACTTTTTTTCACTCCAAAAATACAACCTCTGACAGTATCAATATTATTTATCATTCTTTTATCGTAAGAAAAATCGCAGAAAAAGAAACCATTGAAAGTGATGTTTGCAACGGGGTTAGGCTGAGTGTTCAGAACTATACTTCTTATAAAACTCTTAAAGCGCTTTATTACATTTTTTCTTTCTTCTTTCTGAAAGCTTTCCGGTAAAATTTCTCTTCCAGCGACAAAGTGTACTCCCAGCTCAAAAGCCTCTTTGAATTTTTCAAAAGTATTCTCTTGTACAATGACATCATCATCAAAGAAAATAAGATGTTCATTTCGAGCTTGTTTTGCACCAAGGTTTCTTGCTTTGGTCAAAGAAGGCTTCTCTAGCATTATATGAACAGTATTATAATCTAGATTTAATTTTGATTCGTTCTGATCAACAACTATAATCTCTTTAACGAGCGTTGAACTTTTATCATCTAGTATGGACATTAGAGTATCGTTAACAATATTTGATGATCGTCCATATGTTGCTATTACAATTGAAAACACAGTAAACCTCACATTGACTAAGTTAAATAGTAAAAAACATATTTTATAAACAACTTTTTGGTTTAAGAGCAAAATTAGTTTGTAAGTCCTTACAAAAATAACTCATCCGATTTGTAAGAAATAGGTTCAAGTCCTCAAAACTACTTGATTGAAGTTCAATCCCCTTGAAGTCACCAAAAGTTAGTTCTAATTCTTGAATAATTTCTTTCATTTTTCTATTTTGTATTAAAAATGCAAGTTGGTCTGTCTTTTTAGAAAAACGTTGTCTAAACTTTATATCACTACTAATTAATCGATTAAAAACTGAATGCCTTATCTTTCCCACTTTAATTTCTGTCACAAGTTCAGTGCTATCTATTTGATGTCTTGGCAGACTTAAATCATCAGTATTTTCACCTAAAACAGGTTCAAAAGCTCTGTCGAAATCCCAAGACCATAAAGTCCAGCGCTCTTTAGCTCCTCTTTTCTTTATATATGCACCCTGTGCCCAATCTGTTGTTCCACCAAACATAATGGTTAAAACACTTGCGATAATAGAATCAACATTCAAGTATTCTTCTGCTCGAGCTAATGTTAAATTGGGCTCTTGCTCCATTCGCTCTCTAAGATTTTCATAAACTAGCTCTGTCTCTACCGGAAGGTCACCTTTTAATTTAGCAATCAAATAATCTTCTTCCTTAGCCTCAGGAAATAAACCTTCAATGGAAAGATGCTGAGATAAATTAGAAAGGTTTTCAAATTTACCATTAATAAAAAAAGCGACTGGCTTTAATTTAGGGGCTCTACCACCTAATTTTTCAATTAAATAATGAGACAATAAATTATTAAAAATGACTCTACCAGGCCTTCGAATTACAAACTTTTTCAGTTGTACTTTTTCAGAATTAGAAAAATAGGGGAAGTTTGTTACAAACTCTTTTTCACCGTATTTTTTTCGAAGGTAAATGCGAAAGCTTTTTTTATTTTTAATGTGGAGTCTTGTTGCACCACCGTGCATTCTCACACCGACATAGCTTTGAAATTTAAGCTGCCCTTTTTCATAGTATCGTAGATAAGCGGCTCTCTCCCAAAGACGCCCCTTTTTTCTTGCATTAGCATTCAAGCCACGGTCTTTAGAATGTAAATCATCAGGATCAATCCACATTGAAATAACAGGCGTATATTGAAACCTTCCATAATCTTCTGTCCGAGGAATCATCCCCTTGAGCTTATTTGTTACCTTCCACGCCTCATCAATCTGATCATACACAGGACGAATCTTTCCCGTATAAATCTCTCTCGCATTTTCAGATTGAAGATAAAAGTTTTCAAACTCAGCATCAAAGTCAGGATGATTTTTAATGTAATGTGAACCAAAGACGGCACCTATTAAGAGAAAAAAGAAAAGTGCCGTCTTTAAATGAGATTTCATGTCAAAGGATGGTTATAAAAAACATTTTTCTCAATACCAGAGTCAATATTAGAAATACTTTTATTCAAGTCCACGAGATCAGTTTCTTTTAGGGCAGCGAAAGCGAAACTCATGGTAACATGCCCATTCTCTTCTACGATACTGTCAACCTTAGAGTGCTTTAGCTTGGCATGAACCGCTTCAATAATGTTTTCTGTATTATTGGGGGTTGTTTTAAATATAAGCATTCCCTCGTGCTTATTGTTTGTGAAAAACTTTTTATCAAACCTAAGTATAATGAGACCAATCAAAGCCACCAACATGATAATTACTAAAAAAGGAATATTAAACGTGGCACAAGTAAGACTTGTTGCAATGACTAATAAAATAAAGCCCACTTCCTCAGGATCTTTGATAGGAGTTCTAAATCTTACAATAGATAATGCTCCTAAAAGTCCTAATGAAAGAGGAATAGAGAATTGTAAACTTACAAAAATTGAAGTAATGGCCACTCCTATTAATGGAAATGAGCGATGTAACGTAGACCCTGTTCCTTTAGTGCCATAAAATTTTAAATAAAGATGGGAAATAAACAGCGAGACCAAAAGCGAGACAAGCAACATAAAGAAGAAAGGCAACAGACCGATCTCTGACATCTTTTGAATTCCAGAATTGCTAAGCATTTTCAAACTAAATAACGCGTCCACCTAATCTCCTAATGTAGTAGATCTAAAAAAATCCTTTGGTATTTTGAAAAAGCACTTTTCTTGAGGCCGAACTTTTCAAGTTGCATTAACCTTGAACTTAACAAAGTAGTACTACCCTTTAATTCGAAAACACATTGATCAAGATACGTGGTCTTAATCGTCTTTTTCATCAAAGCAGAGTTAATTCTTTCTGTGTGAATATTGTAATCGATGCAGAGCCTTATGTCAGTATTTGGGATAATATATCTAAAGCGAGTGTATTTGACATTATAGGTGGGAAAAACAGGCTCCAGAACCTTATCTTCAAACACTCTAAACTCCTGAAATAACTTATAGAATTTAGGATCACTTAGTTTCAAATCATGAAAATGATTGTCCAAAACTTCTCTTTTTTTAAATCTCTCTTTGTCTATTTTGTGCTTCATCTCTAAAAAACATTGTGCAGAAGCTTCTCCTGAGACTAAATCTTCATACCACCTGAGTCTAAACTTGGATTTCACATGGTCGCTTGCATCTTTTTCGTTTAAAAAATCTAACTTAGGTGTATCGAAGTATATACTATTAATATAAGTACCAGGAAATTCTGGATCTTTTTTAAAATTAAGATCAAGCCAAGATTTAATTTTTCCAGCTTGATAATTACTAGCTATAAATTTTGTTTCGAAGTTCTGCATCTAGACTCGCTATAAACCATGGAGCTTTTAAATTTTCTTTATTATATCTTAAACTCTCCCCCGTGTGAAAATCAACTACATCTCCTCCAGCGGCTTTGAGAATACCATGGGCAGCGGCGATATCCCACTCCATAATATTTCCAAGTCTTGGATAAACTTGAGCCTCACCACTTGCGATAAGACAAAACTTAAGCGAGCTCCCCACTGTTGTTTTCTCTAAATGAGTATATTTAACTTTAAGCTGATTGATAAAATTCTCAGTGTCCTGGTTTTTATGAGACCGACTGGCCACGACTTTAAAAAAATCTGGCTCTGTTATGAGTGGTAATTTATAAGTTTTATTCGCAGCCTCTTTAAAGGCAACTCCTCGGTAAGAATAATAAAGCTCATCTCTCACAGGAGCATAAATCACACCTTCTTGAACAATCCCATTTTCAACATAAGCAATATTCACGGTGAACTCACCGTTCTTTTTAATAAACTCTCTGGTGCCATCAAGGGGATCAACAATAAAACAACTCTTCCAATTCTGGCGAAGATTATAATCATGATTAAAGTTTTCTTCCGAGAGAATTGGAATATTGGGATATTTTTCTTTGAGTTTGGTGTCGATATATTTATCACTGGCCAGATCTGCTTTGGTCAGAGGACTCTCATCATTTTTTTGCTGAATTCCTACATCATCTAGATGATAGAATTTGAGAATTTCAGCTCCAGCACACTTTGCGACTTCACATAAATATTTACTATCGATCATGGTGTAAATGTATCCAAGCTCTTGTTACACGTCAATAAAATCGAGTATTTATAAATCTTTAAAAGTTCTTAAATTGCACCTATTTATTTAAAAGGAGTAGATATGATTAACGCAATGAGATATACTAAGGACCTGATTAAAAGCGGTTTCACTGCTGAACAAGCGAATACTGCAATAAAGGTTTTATTAGAAATAATGGATAACAAGTTCTCAACTAAATCAGACATTGATCTTGTAAGAAAAGACATCAAATTTGAAGTCACTCAGCTTCGTAGTGAGATGAAAGAGCTTAAATCTGAAATGAAGTCTGATATTCAAAGGCTTGATCAAAAGATTGATCACATGGGTGACAAACTTACCATCAGACTCTCTGGTGTTATGGTCGTTCTTTTTAGTATTTTTGGCGTACTCACAAAAATGATCTAATTTTTCTTTTTCCCTTTAACCTTTCCATCTTCAATAAAAATATAAAAAGGGGAAGATTTCGCATTTTGAACTTTCCCAAAACACAAACCTAATGTGGGATAAGGGCTGTGCTGAGTATCTATTTTTGAAACTCCAGCAAGTAAGTTTTGCTCTAAGATAAGTGAGCATTGTTTCCAAATATTATCTTGAAAGACAGGTCTCACCCCATAGATCCCTCGCTCAATATGATAAAAACACAGGATCACAAGACTTAATACCACAAGCTTTTGAGGAGCTTTTTGCAAAAATCTCATAAAAATCACACTTGCGGTTAAAGATGTCCCCACAAAATAATAATCGTGGATAAAAGCGTGATCTCCATCCAGTATGGCCACCGCAAAGATTTGTAAGAAAAGGATCCCCCAAAGAGAAAAACTTGGGACTTGTTTTTTGAGTATCCATTTATAAGCGATATAACCAGCAATAAAAATAAATAGATAGCTCGTAAAAATACTTTTAAAAAAGATCTCACCAATCTCTTTAGGCTGAGAGAAAAAACCAATCACTGAATCAATGGGATTTCTAAAGCCTACTTTAAAATACCCAGGCATATCACTAATCTGCTCTAGAAATCGAATGCCCCAAATATAATAAACAAGACAGACACAAGTGGCGGGGAGAATCCATTTAAGTATGTTTTGTATGAGGGTTTTCTTATCTTTAATTAAAAAGAATCCTAGCGCAATGATAGCAGGTGGTTTAAGCAGCATTCCCAGACTTGCCAAGAGAAAACTAGGCAGCACTCTCGTTTTATTCCAACTCAGTCCCATAGCTAGCGAAACTAAAATAAAACTCCAAAAGTCTGGCATAAAGCGATGCCAGTACATCTGCGAAACACCAAAAATGAGTAAAAGCCAGCTGGCTTTAGAGACGTCGACATCAAAAAGTGTAACACCTCTCCAAACTCTGCTATGCCACCAAACCAAAAGAAGTGAAGCGACAACGACAAAAAGACTAGCTAAAATTCTGCCCCACTCCAGGCCAAAAGCAAAAAAAGGTGCCGTGATAAGATTGAGAAAGGGAAACTCCATAGGAGCTATTCCATAATTATCTCCAGCAGTGAGGACTGCAGGTAGCAGCGGCCACATCAGTTCAGCCTCTGTGGTCCAACGCAACCAAAATCTAAGGGCCACCCCCATGGTATCTGTTTGGCGAATAATATGAGGGTGAGTAAAGGGCGAGAAAATCGCACAAACGGCAACACCAACTTTAAAAAAAATGAGAAATTTAATCGTTTTTATCATGCTAGTTAAGCTGAATATCTTTATAAAAATCTATATGCTCTAAATAATAATTCACACAATCTTTTAGGCCCTCTTCAAAACTAATCACCGGCTCCCAACCTAAGAGTCTTTTGGCCTTAGAGATATCTGCCCAAGTGGTTTGCATATCAGCTTTATGAGAAGGTTTTTTATCAACTTTCGCTTTTTTATCTAAAAGCTTTTCCAAATCACGAATCATAGTATTTATGCTAATAGGGTTCTGTCCCCCACCCAGATTGATGATCTCATACCCTAGAGGTTTAAGAGCAAGAATAGTGCCGCGAGCGATATCTTTGACGTGGGTAAAATCTCTAGCCTGTTCACCATCTCCAAAAAGCTCAATCTCTTTTTCTTCATCAATCCATTTCATAAAACGTAGTTGGGCCATATCAGGTCTGCTCATAGGTCCATAAACTGTGAAGTAGCGAACAATGGAGATGTCCATGTCATAGAGGTGATGATAGGTATAGCACATGGTCTCTGCTGCTTTTTTAGTCGCTGCATAGGGAGAGATAGGCCCACTCACATCTAAATTTTCAGTATAAGGCATCTCTTTGCCTGCATACAGAGAACTGGTAGATGCCAGTACATATTTTTTGATTTGATATTTTTTAGCTAAATTAAGCAGATTCAAATTCCCCTGCACATTTGTGGAGACATAAATATCTGGGTTTTCCATGCTATAGCGCACACCCGCCCTTGCCGCCAAGTTTAAAACAGCATCAAATTCATACAATGAAAATACACTCTCAAGGGCAGTCATATCTTCAATATCAATTTGATAAAATTCAAACTTCTTTTTTTCAGAGAGATCCGCTAGGCGTTTTTCTTTGAGTTTTAGATCATAATAATCATTTAGATTATCTACCCCAACCACTTCATGGTTTTGTGCTAAAAGTTGAGTGACAACTTCATGACCGATAAATCCAGCAGCTCCTGTCACTAAGTACTTCACGCCTCATCCTTTTTATCAAATCGTCCAGTATCAGTATTATAGCTATAATTTTGTTTTAACTCTTCAAAGTCTTCCATCTTTTTTATGGGTATAAAAAACTGCTCTCGGGCAATGGGATCTAGGTTTAGAAAATGAACTAGCTCTTCCCCTATTTCTAGACGGTAGAATTGATCGAGATTTAAAAGGGTTGAGCCAATTGCTCCTTCGAGCTGAACAAAGTCTTGACCCTGTTGTTTTTTAACGTTTTGAATTAAATCCGGTGTGATCACCTTTTTAAAATCACTAAAATTCAAACTCAGCTTTGATAATTTAGCTTTCATAGCTTCAGCATTAATCACCACAATATTTGTGTTAAAGAGGGACGGATTATCTTGGGGTCTCAAGCCGAGCTTTTCAAAATACTCTAATTGATGAGCACTTTCAGCTTGGGCTTTCTCAATTATAGTCACATAATCTTTTTTATCATGACGCACCAAAGAGATCTGCCCGCCTTTTTTATCTTTTTCAAGCTTTGTGGTGGTGATCATGGTGATAGGTATATTATTTTCCACCACCCAGCTTAAAATTTTTGGATCAGCAGTTGAATTTAAATCCTCTCCATTTCCGATCACATATAAGTCTTGGGTGAGCTCATTTTTAAAAATCTTGGATAATAAAGCAAAACCAAGGTAAGCATGGCCTGCGGGGGCTACCCGCTCAGAAGTGAGCTCACCATCTAGAAGTGTCGGAACTTTGAGTTGTAAGATTTGAGGGCGCTCTTTGACTCCGAGATTATCTAATTTACTTATTTCATTTATGGTTTCTTCATTGATGAGGTTTTGAATATATACTTCGTTAAAAGTGTTACTGTCTGCTAGAATTTTTGCTTGCTGATATTGCAGTTGAGCTAATGATTTATTCTCTCCATCCAGAGAGATAAACAAATCTGTTCCCTTTGATCCTAATTGCTCACGTCCTGTTATCTTTTTTAAATAATCTCGTCTTTTGACACTGGAGCCAATACCCGCATGCATCTTGCATAAAACCAGCTGATAGTTTTGCAGTTTATCTGCAGCAGATGAGAGATTTTGATAATGAGTGATAGGGAGCTCTTTTTCACTTAAAAGAGCGGCGGGAATTATATTTGATTCAATCCCGGCTTCAGGCTGGTGAATTTGAATATCTTTATTTTCAGGATTTTGATATTTCTGCCATAAGCTTTCAAAATATTCTTTATTGGAAGTCAAAGAAAATTCATCCAAAGTCTTGAATTGGTCAAAGTATTCATCAATATTCATAAGGCTATCTTGGCATAATTATTATGATTTTGCTAAACTATATCATGCATAATTTTATCTTAATCAGCACCGTTTTCTTTACGACAATCGCTTCCGAGTTTGCTTTTAATACCGCTCAGGGGACAACTTCCTCCGTGCCTTTGGAGAAGTATTTTGCTCTCCTCATCATTCTCGCAGTTTTTAGCACCATTCGCTCAAACTTCTGGCGCAGATTATCAATGAATTTCACCCTGGGGCTTAGTTTTTTCCAGATGTGTCATATTCTATATTACTCGGTTCCAATCTACCCAAATGCCCTGTATTTATTTTTTGCTGAAATTTCAGAGATTAGCGCGACTCTCTCTCAAGAACTGGATGTTCTCATTCTACCATTTGTTATCGTCGCTCCCCTGCTCGCTTTTAATATTTATATCGATAAAAAAGCTCAAGACTTAAAAACATTTAGGTGGGTGCATTGGATTTTTATACTTTATTTTATTTATAATCCTATGCGAACTTACGCCACTGGAAATACTTGGGGCAGACAACCCTCCACTCAAGAATTTATGGGGATGAATGTTTACCTAAGTTTCTCTTATTTTGCTGGACGATTGCTTCCCGCTAAGATCATGGGAATCAATAATCAAAAATTCTCAAAACCAGAAGTGAAATTCACAAAAACGCAACCTCGAGACTTTAATATCATACTGGTTTTAGGTGAGAGCCTCACCCCTAATCACATGAGCCTATTTGGATATGAGCGTGAGACCACGCCCTATTTAAAAAGTTTAAAAGATGATGAGAACTTTTCCTATTTTAGAGGAATTGCTTCAGGGGTTTCTACAGATGTAGCGCTCGCGCTTTTTATGAATAATACTTATGGAGTGCGAGGAAGTGAGGACGTGATTAAAGGTGAGCGATGTCTTTTTAAACTGGCCAAAGAATCTGGTTTTACCACTCATTTTTATTCCACTCAATCCAAGCAACAACTGCGCTATGTGATCAATAGCATTTGTCCTAGTTTTATTGATGATTATAAAGATCTGTATATTCTTGATCCTGAAATTGATGATCCCGATACCGCCAGTGATCTCACTTCTATTGATTATCTCCCCTCTCAGATGCAAGGCAATCATTTCTATGTGCTCCATCAAAGAGGCACCCATGGGCCTTATAATTTAAGATATCCCCAATATGAGGCAAAATTTGAAATTACCGGTGATTTTCAAAAAGATCGGGTGAATCATTATGATAATGGTGTGGTTCAGTTCGATAAATATATGGAAAAGCTCATTAACAAAATTAAAGTTTATGATAGGTCGACACTGATCGTTTATCTCTCTGATCATGGTGAAGGATTGGGAGAAGAGAATGTTTGGGGGCATGCGGTTTTAAGAAGACCTTCTTTTGAAATTCCTATTCTTTTTTATCAGCATAAAATTGATGACATTCAAGAGCTAAAGCGATTGCCAGAAAATCCAACTCAATTTACGCTCTCGCTCCTAATTAGCTCATTTCTAGGACACAAGCCTGAGCGTAATATATTTATCACACCAGTTGATTACACCATTCTGGCCAATGACATCGATGGCTTTGCTGGATTTCTCAATACCGTTTTTAATAATGGGGAGTTAATAGAAATTGAGCGGGCAGATATCTAAATATCGTAGCGGTGTAAGATACCTTTTAGCTTCTCATCTTCAACAACTAAAAGAGTTGAAATCTTTTGTGTTTGCATTATCTCTTCTGCTTGCACTAGTTTCATATCTGTTGCGATTGTCTTAGGATCTTTTGTGAAAAAATCTTTGGCATGAAGACTCAGCGCTTTTTCTTTTTTACTTTTTAATATTCTTCGAATATCACCATCTGTGATAACACCAATTGGTTTTTCATCTTCAATCACAACACCAAGTCCCAGGCGACCATCAGAGATTACCTTTAGTACATTATCGAAATCCATTTCGAGATCGAGCAGAGGAAGATTTTGTGTTTTCATCACATTAGAGACTTTGGTTAAAAGCTTTCGGCCTAAACTTCCACCCGGATGAAATTTGGCAAAATTCTCAGCCTTAAAATCGCGAGCTTTCATGAGAGCGACTGCCAGTGCATCTCCCATAGCCATAGTGACTGTGGTTGAGGTGGTCGGTGCAAGCTCTAGTGGACAGGCTTCTTTACTGATTCCAATATCCAATAAAAAATCTGAATGAGTCGCAAGAGTTGATTCACTTTTTCCAGTCATGGCTATTACTTGGTTGCCATTTTCTTTAAAAAAACTTAAAAGTTTAATCAGCTCTTCAGTCTCTCCTGAATTGGATATAGCTACGATAATATCACCCGAATGAATCATTCCTAGATCACCATGATAGGCTTCCGCAGGATGAATGAAAAACGAGCGTGTCCCAGTTGAAGCGAGAGTGGCAGAAATTTTCTTGCCTACTATTCCGGACTTTCCCATCCCGGTAATGACACAACGACCTTTTGAGTTAATGATTGCTGAGATAATTTCATCAAAATTTTTGGGAAGCTTGTTTTTGACTTCATTTAAGCCTTCTGCTTCAATCTCAAATACTTTTTTTGCTATATTAATTGCACTCATAACTATCCTTAACAAATTATAACATATGTTGTTAATCAGAAGAATTCAATATATAAATAGTTATGGAACAAATAGACCTAAAGAAAATACGATCTCTTATCAAAGAATCATCTAATACACTTGTTTTCACTAATAGAAATTCCTTTTATACAAATGAGTTTGATAAGCTGTTAGTAGATTCTCCAGACCCCGATAAAAACAAAATTACTTTTTATAATGATTTTGAAATAAACCCTAAGATTGAAGATATTTCTAAAGCACTTTGTCATTTAGACCAAGATAACCATGACCTCATTGTTGGTATTGGAGGAGGAACACCTCTCGATTTTGCAAAAGCTTTTTGTTATTTCAAAGAATTCGACAAAAAAGAAGTGAATGATTTAATGGAACTGGTAAAAAAACCAGTTGAAATTACTAAAAAAACATCTCTTGCCCTTATTCCAACAACCTGTGGAAGTGGTAGCGAAGCAACGGAGTTCAGTGTCATCTATTATCAGAAAAAAAAGTTTTCACTAAGCGTGAGTTCTCTACTTCCAGACTACTATTTACTAGATGGAGTATTTATTGAGTCTCTTCCGAGAAAAATTCTTGCCTTTACTGCTCTCGATTCGATTACTCATGCAACAGAATCTTTTTGGTCAAAAAACGCAACTCAAAAGTCCAAAGAAATTGCTATTAAGAGCCTAAGATTAAGTCATGAAAATTTAGAAAAAGCTTTTATCCATAATGATAAACAAGCATTAAACAATCTCTTAGAAGCTTCTAATCTCGCAGGGCAAGCCATAAATATAACCAAGACAACAGCAGTACATGCCTTGAGTTATTACTTAACCACTTATTATTCAATACCGCATGGTCAAGCTGTCGGAAATCTGCTTCCTTATCTAATAGAAATAAATTCAAATAATAAAGATTATAACGAAATGTTTAGTGCTTTCGATTGCAACACGGCTTCGGAATACAAAACAAAAATTATACTATTGCTAAAAAATTTAAATATCTACTTAGATCTTGAAAAGATTATCGACAACGTAGAAGAACTTGTTGATTCGGTTAATATTGAACGATTAGCAAACAATCCTATTGACTTAAATCGAGAACAACTGCTCTCTCTATTCACTCACCACCATAAAGGTTGAAGTCTTATTAATTTTAAATTCTAGTGTTCCCGCTTCCATAACTATGGCAGACTCAAAAGACGAGAGTTTAATATCACCCTCCAACTCTCCGTCTAGAACGATCAAACTATCTTTAGCCTTAAGATTCAAACTTAAATTTTTAGGCATAATTTGGCCAAAAAACTGTACTTTAAAATCAGCATGCTCAATGAGTTTAAAAATGCCACTTTCCACTTGCAGATTTTTAAACTCTTGTAGTTTTTGATTATGAGCTTCTTCAAAGTTAGTCACTTGCTTGGCTTTATCAATATGCAGCTCTCGAGGCTCACCATCAAGTCCCATACGATTCCAATCCCACACTCGATAAGTGATACCACTGGCTTGTTGTACTTCACACAATGTAATGCCGCTACCAATAGCATGAATACTTCCACCGGGAACAACAAAAAAGTCCCCTCTAGCGACGGGAATAAAATTTAAATATTTATCAACCGCCAAACCGTTTTCCACTGCGGTAAAAAATTCTTTGCGAGTAATATTGGGCTTAAAGCCAAGATAGATCCCAGCTCCCTCTTCTGCGCCCATGATATACCAGCATTCAGTTTTGCCTTTGCTATTCTCTAGCTCCGCGGCCATCTCGTCATCTGGATGCACCTGGATGGAGAGGTTTTTAGTAGTATCGATAAATTTCACGAGATAGCTAAGATCAACCAATTCACTGAGTTTGATATTATTTATACAACTGGATTTTTCACCTAAGCTGGCGACTTCCCAAGTTTCCCCCACAGGATTTGTTGCATCAAGATTTTTTATTTGCTTAAGCTTATCCCCTCCCCAGACTGTTTCGCTAACATAGGGAGTCAATTTTACTATTTTTGCCATAAGTATTTCTACCAGATTCGCTTCAGGCTTGAAAGTTCCATTGCAAAGAAACTCAATAATTTATACACTAATGAGATCACAAAACGAGGCCTATTTTGCAAAAAATTCTAGTATTAGACGGTGCGATGGGCACCATGATTCAAAGATATAAACTCTCTGAAAATGATTATCGCGGTGAGCGATTTAAGGATTATCCTACCTCGCTCAAGGGGAATAATGATCTGCTCTCTCTGACTAAGCCGGAGGTGATCTCGGAGATTCATGAAAAATATTTGGCTGCCGGGGCTGACATTATTGAAACCAATACCTTCTCTGGCACCTCGATTGCCATGGCAGATTATAATATGGAAAGCTTGGTGTATGAGCTCAACCTTGAATCCGCTAAACTTGCAAGAGTTGCAGCTGATAAATTTACAACGGCTGATAAACCACGCTTTGTTGCAGGCTCCATTGGCCCTACCAATCGAACGGCAAGTATCTCACCGGACGTGAATGATCCAGGTTTTCGAGCGGTGAGTTTTGATGAACTCAAACTGGCCTATAAAGAACAAGTCAGCGGTCTGGTGGATGGGGGCGTTGATTACCTTCTGGTTGAAACCGTTTTTGATACCCTTAATTGTAAAGCCGCTCTTTTTGCCATTGAAGAATATTTTGAAGAAAAGAATAAACCCATGTTACCGGTGATGGTTTCAGGAACCATTACCGATGCCAGTGGGAGAACTCTCTCCGGGCAGACTATTGAAGCTTTTCTTAATTCAGTTTCTCATATGCCACTTTTAAGTATTGGAGTGAACTGTGCTCTAGGTGCAGATCTAATGCGCCCATATATTAAAACCTTAAGCGAGAAAGCTCCTTTTGGTATCTCTGCTCACCCCAACGCAGGTCTTCCTAATGAGTTTGGAGAATATGATCAAACCCCAGAAGAGATGGCAGATATTATTGAGGGGTATTTAAAAGATGGCTTTATCAATATTATCGGCGGGGGTTGTGGAACCACAGACGCGCATATAAAAGCGATTGCCGAGCGTGTAGAGAAATATCAAGCGCGCAAAATTCCTGCTGCTGACACACTCATGCATCTCTCAGGCCTTGAGCCTTTGACCCTGACTCCGGAATTAAATTTTGTAAATGTGGGTGAGCGGACCAATATTGCAGGTTCAACTAAGTTTAAAAAAATGATTTCAGAAGAGCGCTTTGATGACGCTCTTAGTGTGGCGCTGGATCAAGTGCAAGGGGGCGCTCAGATTCTTGATGTGAATATGGATGACGGGATGATTGATGGGAAAAAAGCCATGGTGCGTTTTCTCAATCTGATTGCCAGTGAGCCGGAAATTTCCCGCATCCCTCTTATGATTGACTCGTCAAAATTTGAAATCATTGAAGCGGGTCTAAAATGCGTGCAAGGAAAAGCGGTGGTGAACTCCATTTCCCTTAAAGAAGGGGAAGAAGAATTCTTACGTCACGCTAAGATGATCAGACGTTATGGTGCTGCGGTGGTGGTCATGGCCTTTGATGAAAAAGGGCAAGCGGATAATTTTGAGCGCAAGATTGAAATATGCGCTCGGGCCTATAAACTTTTAACTGAGAAAATAAATTTCCCAGCTCAAGATATAATTTTTGATCCCAATATTTTGGCCATCGCCACAGGTATTGATGAACATAATAATTATGGAGTGGATTTTATCAATGCCACTCGTTGGATTAAAGAAAACCTCCCCCATGCCAAAGTCAGTGGTGGCGTTTCCAATCTTTCTTTTTCTTTTCGCGGGAATAATACGGTTCGAGAAGCCATGCATTCGGTTTTTCTTTTTCATGCCATACAAGCAGGCATGGACATGGGGATTGTGAACCCCGGTATGTTGGAAGTTTACGATGAAATCCCCAAAAAGCTGCGTGATCATTGTGAAGATGTGATTCTCAATAAAAACCCTGATGCCACAGAGAAACTTTTAGAGTTCGCTCAAACCGTGACGGCAACTGGTAAAAAGAAAACCGTTGATCTCACTTGGCGAGAAGCAGATGTGAATGAGCGCCTCTCTCATGCGCTAGTGAAAGGCATTACAGAATTTATCGAAGAAGATGTGGAAGAGGCTCGCCAAAAATTTGATAAACCTCTGGAAGTGATCGAAGGACCACTGATGGACGGGATGAATATTGTGGGAGAGCTTTTTGGGGCGGGAAAAATGTTTTTGCCTCAAGTGGTAAAATCCGCCCGGGTGATGAAAAAAGCAGTAGCCTATCTTAATCCTTATATTGAAGCGGAAAAATCAGAGGGACAAAAAAGCCAAGGAAAAATTCTCATGGCCACGGTTAAAGGAGATGTTCACGATATTGGTAAGAATATCGTATCAGTGGTGCTGGGTTGTAATAATTTTGAAATTATTGATATGGGAGTTATGGTCCCTTGCGAAGACATTCTTAAAAAAGCTATCGAAGAAGATGTGGATATTATCGGGCTCTCCGGTTTGATCACTCCGAGTCTGGATGAAATGGTGGATGTCGCTTCTGAGATGCAGCGACAAAAGTTTAATAAACCCCTTTTGGTAGGAGGGGCTACGACTTCTAGAATTCATACTGCTGTAAAAGTGGATCCTCATTATGAGGGGACGATTGTTCATATCGCTGATGCATCCAAATCGGTTCCGGTGGCGCAGATGCTTTTAAGCAATCCAGAAAAGATTCACACTGAGACCAAAGAGCAGTATCAAAAAATGCGTGAGCGCCATGGAGAAGGGCGTGCTTATGAGACTATCAGTTTAGCAGATGCCCGCGCCAATAAATATGAAATAGAATGGGATCACTACACTGCGACTAAGCCTAGCTTTATTGGAGTCAAAGAATTCAGTGATATCCCACTTGAAAAAATTATTCCCTATATCGACTGGACACCTTTTTTTAGTAGCTGGCGCATGCAAGGGGCTTATCCCCAAATTCTAGAGTCTGAGAAGTATGGGGAAGAAGCGAAAAAACTTTTTGCTGACGCTAATCATTATCTAGAGATTCTTTTAAAAGCGGATCTGCAACTAAACAAAGCTAAAGTGGGATTTTTTAAAGCTAAAAGCAAAAATGATGATATCCATTTATTCGATGAAAATAATAAACAAGTAGAAACTCTTTGCATGCTGAGGTCCCAGCGAAAAATGCAAGAAGAGCATTCTCGCAACCGCTCTCTTTCCGATTATATCGCTCCTACCAACGATTATTTGGGAGCATTTGTGGTGACGTCAGGCTTGGGTCTGGAAAAAGTGATCGAGCAATTTCCCGATGATGATTTTGCTCAAATTATGCTTAAATCCCTGGCCGACAGATTGGCCGAAGCTTTTGCTGAATTTATGCACGAATATGTTCGCAGTGAGCTTTGGGGATACGCCAAAGGTGAGAGTCTCTCTAAAATTGATCTGATCAAAGAGAAATACAAAGGCATCCGTCCTGCTCCTGGCTACGCCGCTTGTCCGGACCACTCAGAGAAGCAAAAATTATTTAAACTACTCGATGCTAAGAGCATTGGAGTTGAGCTCACCGAGAGCTGTGCTATGTTGCCTGCCTCCAGTGTCAGCGGCTGGTATTTTGCCCACCCAGAAGCTAAATATTTTAATGTGGGAAAAGTAGAAAAAGACCAAGTTTTGGACTATGCTAAAAGAAAAGACTTGAGCGTTGAAGCCTGTGAGAAATGGTTGCGACCACTTCTGAATTATAATTAGGAAAGTATTATGACAAAGATTGTCGATCATATTCAAAACGCTAAAGGTAAAACACTTTTTTCAATAGAAATCTTGCCTCCAATGAAAGGGCATGGGGTGCAATCTCTTTTCAATGAAATTGAACCCCTGATGGAGTTTGACCCGAAATTCATAAACGTCACTTATCACCGGGAAGAATTTCAGTATAAAAAAAGAGAAAATGGTCTATTAGAAAAAATCAGCATTAAAAAGCGTCCGGGTACCGTTGGTATCTGTGCCGCTCTTATGAATAAATTTCATGTGGATACGGTTCCCCATATTATCTGTGGTGGCTTTACGAAAGAAGAAACTGAAAATGCTCTGATTGATCTGCAATTTTTAGGCATTGATAATGTGTTGGCCCTTCGCGGTGATGCGATTAAATCAGAAAATCGTTTTGCTCCCACAGATGGCGGCCACTCTTATGCTACAGAGCTGATTGAACAAATTAATAATATGAATAAAGGAAAGTATCTCTCCAGCGAAATAGAGAATGCTTATCCCACTGATTTTTGTATTGGTGTCGCTGGCTATCCAGAAAAGCATTTTGAAGCGCCGAATTTTCAAACTGATTTAAAATACCTGAAACAAAAAGTCGAGATGGGTGCGGAGTATATTGTGACCCAGATGTTTTTTGATAATAATAAATATTTTGATTTTGTAGCTCGCTGTCGGGACGCAGGAATTAATATTCCTATCATCCCAGGATTAAAATCCTTAAAGACCGCCAGACAACTCACTATTCTTCCCAGTATTTTTCATATTGATCTGCCAGATGATCTGGTAGCTGCGGTAGAAGACTGTAAAAATAAAGAGGATATTAAAAAAGTAGGGGTTGAGTGGGCGATCCAGCAATCAAAAGAGCTTAAAGAGCGAGGGGCACCGTGTATCCACTACTATTCCATGGGAAAAAGTGATGATGTGGTGCAAATCGCAAAAGAGATTTTTTAAATGAGTTATTCAAACGCCCTTATCATTATTCCTACTTATAATGAGATCCTCAATATTGAGCGCATGCTCACCACGCTACTTGGATTATATCCGGATATTCATATCCTCATTATTGAAGATGGCTCCCCGGATGGCACCGCTGACGTCGTCAAGAAATTTCAAACCACTCACCCCAATATTTATATGATTGAGCGCTCTGGAAAACAGGGTCTCGGAACTGCTTATATCACCGGTTTTAAATGGGCCCTGGAGCGGGATTATCAATATGTGCTGGAGATGGATTGTGATTTTTCTCATGACCCCAAAGACGTGGCAAGACTTATTGAAGCGGCGAAAACCCATGATCTGGTGATTGGTTCCCGTTATATTGATGGCATTCGTATTATCAACTGGCCTTTTAGAAGACTGCTGCTCTCCTATTGCGCCAGTATCTATACCCGCTTTATCACCGGCATAAAAGTGCTGGATGTCACCGGTGGCTTTAAATGTTTTAAACGCAGCTCTCTTGAGGCCCTGAATCTCAATCGTATTTTTTCTAATGGCTACTCTTTTCAAGTAGAACTTAATTTCAAACTTTGGGCCATGGGAAAAAGTATTAAAGAAGTGCCTATTATTTTCACAGAAAGACGGGATGGGCAATCAAAGATGAGTGGCTCGATTGTTAAAGAAGCGGTCTTTGCAGTGATCATGCTGAGAATCAGGAAAATATTTAATCGCTTATGATTCAAACTCTTAATGAAATTGATACCAAACTCTTTGTTTATCTAAACTCACTTCATAACGAGTGGTTAGATCAATTCATGTTGTATATCTCTTATAATAAATACTTTATGATCCTAGTTTTAATGGCGCTTTGCGCTCTAGCGAGTAAAGTCTATCATAAAAAATTCATAGGACTTTTTTTCGCACTGGTTCTCGCTTTTGGTTTGAGTGACTCTATCTCAACCCGTGTGTTTAAAGATAATTTTGAAAGGTTAAGACCCTGTCATCAAGAAGCATTAAAGGACAGTGTAAACTTGGCCGGAAAAAAATGTTGGGGTGGAAAATTTGGATTTGTCTCATCTCATGCTTCAAATAGCTTTGCGATTATGACTTTTTTTATTCTACTTTTAAAAGCTAAGTATTCTTGGATTTGGCTGCTCTATGTCTATTCCAGTTTAGTCGCCTACTCTCGAGTCTATCTGGCCAAGCATTTTCCAGGAGACGTAATTGTAGGGGCCCTTTTAGGAATACTGATCAGCACCCTGGTGTTAAAGCTTATTGGGCGTTTCTTCCCACAGTTGAAACCAATCCATCAAAATCAATCTTAACCGACCTACTTTAGTGGGGATAAAGAAAACTCAAACTGAGCAACGAGCCACCTAGCTGTTAGAGGTCAGTATATTTGTCGAGGCGCAAGTGAGCTGCCCCATTTATAAGCTTATATTGAATTCATTTTTACAAAAAATGTAAATAAGACCTCTTGAAATTCAGCTTGTTAGCATCACTATTGCTTCGGTCTTTGAGTTTGAGTTTTCTTTATTATCCTCAGCATAGTAGGTCGGTTAGAAATCAATCGTAATGGTTCTCTTTTTTACATCCACAGACACTTTATCTAGCTTCATATTTTTCACTGATTTCAATACCGTTTCTGTCACTGAAAAAATGCCAAGTTTTGCCTTGGATAAGTGAATAATAACTTGATGGGTTTCTTCATTTGATTTGATATCACCCCAAACCCGAAACCATAGATTGATATAGGAATCCACCAAGGCCTTCCCGTAGAGCTTACCTTTGTCCGCTTCAAAATTGAGATGACGAATAATCATAGGAATGGCAATAACTTTATTGGTGAGAGCTTGTGAGAGCAGCTTTAATTCTTGTTTAAAGTCTGGGTTTTCCGCCAACATATAATCAAAGACGATATCGTCATAGTCACCAAAATTAAGCTTATCAGCCAAGAGACGCCCTTTTAAAATAATCCCATCTAAAATAGTGATATCGTCATCGTCACTGGTGGGAATATTCCTCACATCTGTTTCGATCAAAAAATCTTCGATTTCATATTTTTTAGGTTCCACATAAACATCTAAATTTGAACTGGTGATGGTAAATAATTTACTGGTGGATTTAATATTAAGATTTTTAAATGTAAAAGCTTGAAGCACATTGAGAAAAGATAAATCCACATCCAGCTCCACCGAGGTACTGGGATCTTGAATCACCAGGGATTTATCTTTTTTAGAAAAAGTGAGATCAATATTTTCGTGACGAATTTTTGCCACCGGGAGCACATAATAAGCTTTATCCGCATGGGCACGTCCTGCACCTTCAAGGTATTCACCCTCAAGATTTTGCACATCGATCAGAGGAAAAGTTGCAAAGCAAATATTAGTTATGAATAAACTGATCAGAAGGGATTTCATTAGGTGTTCCTCTTTTTCTTAGGGTTTCCACAGCTATAACATTTTCTTTTTTTCATCACTCGCATATCATTGAGTTTGGAATAAAAAACGTTCATCGCTGCTTTTGCACTTTCATTTTCTAATAGCCATGCAAATTTTGAAACACCCGGTAAGATTTTTACCAGGAACTCTATGACCTCTGACCCTCGATAAATACTAGAGTCTACGTCGATAAGATGAACAACACCTAGACATTCATCTTGGTCCAATTGCGGATGCTCGACATAGATCGATTCATCATAGACATCTTTAAATTCAATTTGTTTTTTTAGATCAATCAACTCAAGCGCTTGTTTAAAACGAGCGCAAAAAGAGCATTTCGAATCATAAATTAAAAGCGGCTTATCCATGTCCGGTCCTTCAATTTTTATATTTATCTAGTTAGAAATATCAATCGCTATTTGGGCCAGTTTATCCGCCACCGTATGGCGAGACTTAGCAAGGATAGTATCTCCTGAGTTAAATTCTAACTCGTAAGTTCCCGGTTGCACCACCAGATGAAAGTATCCCGTTTTCTGTCCCACGTATTGAGAATAAAAACTTCTCTTTCCATTTCCATCTAATTTATACACATTGATGGTGAAATCACTAAGAGCCTTTTGGTTTTGAGTCAACTGACCACGAATCCCTGTTTGCTCTAATCGCTCCAAGAGATACTGCCAACCCGCTCGATTTCTTTGCACCGTTTTATCCCGCCACTGAGCATAGTCAGGTTGAAAACCTTGCTTTCTTGAGTTGACTTCAATCACATAAGGGATGACTTGATATTGTTCATACATCCAATCAATATCTCCCCCATCTGCATTATACAAAAGCTCCCAAGGAGTACCTGGGGCGTAATCAAGTAGTCGTCCCATCTCTTTTCCAATGGTCTCCACTACATCTTTAGTTGCGGTTCTCTCAGGTGAACAACCATAAGGGTAGAGAACTAATTCACTGTAAGAATGATAAGAGATATTAAAAACAGGTCTGACCGTTTCAATGAAATTCATCATGGCCTGAGTTTCTGGTTCACTGGCCGGCTTCTCCCCGCGATAAGTTTGGGAAGATCTCCATCCACTAGAACCATTACATTTATTCCAGCCCGTTGGATAGTTTCTATTGAGATCGACTCCATAACCACCGCGATTATTTTTTCGCCACCAGCGATCATGATTCCACATCTTATTATTTCCATCCACGTTAAACATAGGAATAACCCAGATCTCATATTGATTAATCCATTTGGTGATTTTGGCGTCAGAGTTATATCCATTGAGGAGTGTTTCAATAATATCCAGTCCTACTTCCGGAGTCATAATCTCACGGGCATGGTGCATAGAATTGAAAAGTACACTTGGCTCCGAGGCTTCCGTTGTTTCAGGGTTATCCGAAATTTTAATCGCCCAAATATCTCTGCCTTCTAATGATTTTCCAATAGACACTCTATGTGTGATTTCAGGAAAGCGATCCGCAAACTCTTGCATTAAGAGTGCAATCTCTTCAGGATTTTTATATTCTTCATCAGGCCCGCGAGAGATCCCTTTGGTTTGAGTGATCTCTAGTTCATAACCAAGATTGGCCAGCACTTGATAATCTTCACTGGTTAAAAGGACATCGATATAATTATTTTTAACATCCACCCCAGCGATATCGATATTGAGATGAGTCAGCTCTTTAAAGTCTTGGTGAAATTCCTTGGTTTTAAAACTCGCTAGGATCTGCCAGTTTTTATCAAACATCTTGTTGATGGCCGTTGAATCATGGGCAAAACTTAGACTGGTGATGATGGCCAATGCCATTAAGATGAAGCGCTGGATTGATTGCATATATTTCTCCCTTCCATAGGTCGTTTTTGTTTCCTATAGAACATCAAAATATACCTGATCAGTAAATAAAAGATGCGTAATTAATTTTTAGAAAAGTGTA
Source organism: Halobacteriovoraceae bacterium (assembly GCA_002713145.1). Lineage (GTDB taxonomy): Bacteria > Bdellovibrionota > Bacteriovoracia > Bacteriovoracales > Bacteriovoracaceae. The sequence goes on along the minus strand of PAVS01000011.1, from coordinate 151,653 downwards.
GAGTTTTTATCAACTACGCTGCAAGTGATTGTTTTGCAAAATAATCGGGAAAAAGATATTCCGCTTCTTCAGAATATTGTTGAGCTTTTTTATCAAGCCCTTCTGCTCTCAGAGCACGTATTAAAAAGAGTAAACACTGAGGATCTTTCAAGCCGTTGTTAAACAGTTCTTGTCCTTTAGCGATGCGTTCAGGATTATCCATGTCATTATTATTAGCTAAATAAGAAGAAACTTTATAGGCAAACTCATCTTCTTTTTCATTTGAAAAACGAGGCAGAATTTTTTGAGCGTCCTCATAAATTTCATGCTCCACCAGAAGAGACACCACGGCTTTTAAAAACTTGGTGGTCCCGGCAGCTGAGATAGACAGTTTTTCAAGATTAGTGCGCGCTCTTTCACTCTCACCTTCCATGAAAAGATATTTTCCACAAACATATAAACCAGAACAGATATAATTTATCACATCATCTGTCCGCTCTTCTAGTTCAGTGAACACATCATAGTATATTTCCATATCCAGATAGTTTTTAGTTTTCACTGCAAGGTGGACCACTTCTTTTAAGCGCTCAGGATTGGCCGGAAAGTATTTCGCGATATTACGAACCACGGAATAGGCTTCAACCAGTTTACCGTCTTTTTTAAATAATTCATACAGACCCACCTGACATTTATAGTGGATACTATTGATCTCCAGCCCTTTTTTATAATCCCCTTCCGCTTCTTGAGCTTGATCGAGCAGATACTTGACTTGCCCATGATAAAAAAGTGCGAGAGAAGGTTTTTTATTCAATTCTGTTGCTTGTTCAAAAAGTGCTAACGCCCCTTCATAATCTGCATCGAACATTTTTTCTTTGCCCGCTTCAATGGTTTGAATGTATTTGGTGGGATGAAGTTTAGAGACAACGGTATTAATAAAACTTTTCTCTAAGCTTTGCACGGTATAAGGTTTGATGACAAAGGAATCCACATCCTCTTCCGCCGCCTTGGCCACCGCAGATTGAGAAATATTTGAAGTCACCAACATCAGAACTGATTTCTTTTCATCGGGAAATTTTTCTCGGTAATGTCTAAAAAGATCAAAACCTGATCCACCTTTTAAAGAGTAGTCAGATAAAACAAATTTAGGACTTTTGCTATCGATAAGCTCAATGGCTTCTTGGTAATGGGCCACACTATGAACACGCAGACGGGAAGCCCCCATATCACAGAGAGTTTTTACCAGACGTCTTCTCGAAGCTGAACTTTTATCAGCGATGATAATATCAACTTCTTTGAGATAGTCTTGAAAAATTTGTTTTTTCTTGGCCTCACCCACTATTTAAAATCCCCGTGCTTTACGCATAAAATCTAAAATACTTTGTTGTCGTTCTGAATAGAGAGCTGAAAATGTTTCATATTTTTGAGAATCAATTTCAGATATTTCAATGCAAAAAGATTCAAGAGATGCAATATCTCCTTCTTCCACATCAACAACCCTACCTTTATATTCCACTTTAATGGTACTACCGTTATATTTTAAGTCCACGTACCCCTCGATCTCATCATCGCTAACAAGTGAGTGTTTAGGAGCGGTCACAACTAATTCATCTTCGTAAAAATCTTGCATCTTTGCCATGACCTTAATCTGACTTCCGGCTTGTGTTTTTTTACTCACTATAACTTTGAGTTCACCAGATTCAGTATTTACATTTTCAGGAAGATCAAAATCCTCTTCATCATAAATATCATCATTATCGACAATATTTACCGCCGCAATCTTTCTCTTCGGAGTAAAACGACCTTTTTTGGCGTCTTGATCTCCGAGGAGATCTTCCATTTCTTTTTCTTTTTCTTCTTTTGTTTTTTCTTGAAAGCCAGTTTCACTGAACTGATTTTTCTGTGAGGCTTTAGCCTGAGCATCTTTGAGGCTATTATCTAATTTGGTTTTCTGAGAGCTAGCCTTTTTATCTTGCTCTGAGCGCTCTCGCTCAGGCCCAGCTTGTTGATCTTTCTTTTTCTTTTCAAAGTCTAAAAGATTGCCATCAATTTGCCCCTCTACCGGTTTGTCATCTTCAGCAACAACTCCTTCTCCAATAAATTCTGGAAGAGTTTTTTTATTGTCCTCATGATGATCGATCTCTTTGCCAATTGTAGGCAGCTGGCCCTTATCCTGGTCTTGCTCCCCATAAATATCATCCAGCTCACTATTAACCTCGCCCGCTTTTGACTGTTTTTTATTCTCGGCATAGAAATTTTCTTCTTCCTCAACAAATGCTTCATCTGCTATTTCAGCAGTCACGTTATTATCTATCAGCCCATCAATACTCTTATCTTTAGCAAATTGTTCTGGGGTTGGGCTTGGATCTGCAAATGGATCTGCAAACGCATCTACACTCGCCACCGGATCTGCAAACACATCATCTTGCGCCTGAGCCAGAGGATCTGCAAACGCATCTTCAGTTATAGAATTATTGAGTTCTGCTTTTGGTTCCTCAAATTCGGCTTGTGCATCTTTAGCAAATTGACTGGGATCAAGACTCTCTTTTTTATTTTTACGAGCATGAGCTTCTTGGGCATTTTTATTGGCCAATAACTCTTCACCCATTTTATCCGTGCTGGATTTTCCTCCTAGAGAATCTTTGCCATATTCATCCGCAGCAGAACCTTTGCCATCAAGGGGATTCTCACCCATTTTATCTGTGCTGGATTTTCCAGCAAGAGGATCATCACCAAAATGATCGGACTCACTGCCTTTACCATCAAGAGGGTTCTCACCCATCTTATCCGTGCTGGTTTTTCCAGCAAGAGGATCATCTCCAAAATGATCGGACTCACTGCCTTTACCACTCAGAGGATCTTTGCCATATTCATCCGCAGCAGAACCTTTGCCATCAAGGGGGTTCTCACCCATTTTATCCGTGCTGGATTTTCCACCCAGAGGATCATCACCATAATGATCTGCTCTAGAGCCTTTTCCACCGAGGGGATCTTTGCCATACTCATCCGCACGACTACCTTCACCACCCAAGGGGTCTTTTCCATATTGTTCAGTTCCACTCTTACCATTCAGAGGAGCTTTTTCTTTATGTTCGTTTTTATGATCAGTCGCGAGGACATCTTCACCCAAGCGTTCCGTTTTAGCTTTTCCACCCAGGGCTTCATCACCATAATGATCACTTGCAGAACCTTCTCCTGACAGTGGGTCATCACCTAAATGATCTGATGCACTTCCTTCTCCCGCTAGAGGGGCATCTCCAAAATGATCAGCTCTTGCTCCCTCACCACTTAAAGGGTTCTCTCCAAGAGCATCAGTTGAGTTTTTTCCTGCCAGGGGATCATCTCCAAAATGATCTGCACTCCCACCTTTTCCGCTTAATGGGTTTTCACCAAAAGCATCGGTGGAGTTTTTCCCAGCGAGAGGATCATCTCCATAATGATCTGCGCCTGCACCTTCTCCACTTAAAGGTTTTTCACCAAAAGCATTGGTAGTATTTTTTCCGGCCAGAGGATCATCACCATAGTGATCAGCCTTTGCACCTTTGCCACTTAAGTTATTTTCACCAAAAGCATCTGTTGAAGACTTACCAGCAAGTGGGTCATCACCAAAATGATCAGCTTGCCTGTTTTTACCGGCCAGTTCCTCTTGCCCATACGCATCTGTATGTGATTTTCCACTGAGAGGATCGCCACCATAGTGATCCGCACGGCTGCCCTTACCACTGAGCTCATCTTCACCGTAATGATCAGTTTCACCTTTTCCAGCAAGCGGATCATCACCATAATGATCTGACTCTCCCCCTTTGCCTTTGAGGTGCTTGTCTAATTCTTTATCTCCCCCTTCCAGGGTGTTCTCATCATCTTCGATTCGATCCACCATACTAGAGAGAACGAATTTTTTATTACAACTCTGCTCAATAATATCTGATTTCATATTAGCGAATTCAGAGTTCGCTGCTATTTTAATTTTTCCCGCTTCCGTCTTTATCCGAGAATGAGGTTCTTCTTCCCCTTTAACGAAAAAATAGAGATGAGGTCTATTGGAAGCAAAACTCCATTTTTGATTTTTCCAATCAAATTCAGGTTTTGACCCATAAAAATACCAGCTCCCTTCATCACAAATAAAATCTTCTAGCTCAGGGGCGGCTTCCACATATTTCCAAGTGGGTTGATCCGCATTCCCTTTAGTCGGAACTTCTTCCCAGCCCCCAACTTTTGGTGAAGGACCAGCAAGGTAGATCATATAGCGTCTAAGAATTTTTTTATAATCCGTTTTAGCTTTTAAAAGCCACATATCACTTTTTAATTCAAGTGGATTTACGATCTCAAACTCTTCCGAGTGATCTTTGGCCTTAAAAGTTTCTTCTTCTTTTTTCTTCGTTTTAGCTTTTTGTCGCTCTCTTAAGGCTTCAAGCTTTTTCATTTCAATCGCTATAGGTTTGGCCCAAAAATCTAGCTTAAAACATAGTGATTTTGCCGTGGTAGAAGCAGGGAGCACTTCTTTACAACCATAGCGATTAAGAATTTTTTCAACTTTTGAATTTTTAGTAGGAAAAAGTACGCACACCGGCTTTATGAGATTTTTGCTAATCAGTTTGCGCTGAGATCTAAGGATCGTGACCGCTATCTGGAGTTGCTCTTTATTTTTAACTCGAAAAAGTAAAATACCATGACCGGCTTTACTCGCATAAGGAACAATTTCTTCGATCTTATTACTCGCATACAAGCTATAATTACTATTGCTTTTTAACGTCGTCACCACGTCCCTGTACAAGGGATCGGAGGTTTCAAATTGAAATAGGAGCAAATTATTTTTACTCATTACAATAAATTATCCTTAATAAAGAGAGTAATTTTCATCACCTTTATCGGAATTGTGGATGAAAACTATAATAAAAAGAACAGATTACAGATGGAATTAACTCAGTAAATCTCTCTGTTTTTTAACTAATTGTTTTTTTGCAAATGACGAAACGTAAGTATGGAAGATAAGGAAATTGACGAGAAGTTTGCTCAACTATTTGAGCAACTTAATAATTCATTAAGCGGAGATTCGCCCCAGTCCCTAGAAGAGATTATCGATGACTCTCCTCCGGCTATTATAATTGAGTTTCTTCTAGAAAAAGATGATGAAGAGATCATCAATATTTTCAAACAACTCAACCCTAATTTAGCAGGACGAACTTTTAGTTATTTCACTATTGATAAACAATATGAACTCTTTCCTAAATTTCCCAAGCGATTTTTTTCTGATGTCTTTACTCATATGTATTCAGATGTCAGGGCCGATTTATTCCAAGAGTTTAGTAAAGAAGAGCAAATCGAAATTCTTCCTTATTTAAATAAGAAAACAAGAGAAGATGTTATTGTACTGAGTGCTTATGACCCAGAAACCGCTGGGGGAATTATGAGCACTGACTTTGCAACGATTCTCATTCATATGACCTGCCAGCAAGCTCTGGCCAAAATCCGTCACGATGCTCCTTCACAAAAAATGATTTATTATGTTTATGTGGTCAACGATGATATGGAAATGCTGGGGATCATCACTCTCAAAGATTTGATCATGGCGGATCCTAAAGATATCGTCAAAGAACTTTATAACGATAATTTCGTCTACGCCGACGTTAACGATGATAGAGAGTATGTTGCAGCTCAAATTGAAAAACATGATCTTGTGGCCATTCCAGTTCTCAATAATCTTAATCAACTGGTGGGAATTGTTTCCCACGAAGAGGCCATTGATGTTATTCGCGCCGAGCATACTGAAGATATGGAAAAATTTATGGGGATTGTTCCTTCAGAAGATGAACAAACTTATCTGGCCACTTCTATTATTCAGCATTTTAAAAAACGGGTGGTGTGGCTGGTCTCATTAGCCGCGGTTGGACTTATCTCTGGGGTCATCATCCATCATTACCAAAATGTGGTGGAGCAATTAATTATTCTCGCTCTCTATCTTCCTATGATGACAGCCACGGGAGGAAACACTGGTTCCCAAGCGGCCACAGTGGTTATTCGATCCGTAGCACTGGGGCAAACCAATGAAAATGATTGGCTGCAAATTTTATTTAAAGAATTGCGCATCTCCGCTCTTCTCTCTATTTGTGTGGGAGGATTAGTGTTTATCAAAATCGCTTTTTTAACTTCCCAAGATCTGCTGCCCCCCAATATGACTTTTTCCTATCTCGCTTTTATTATTTCCCTGGCCATTGGATTGCAAGTGATCACATCGGCTATGGTGGGAGCAGGTTTGCCGCTGTTGGTACGACGCTTGGGAGGAGATCCAGCGGTTGCCGCCAGTCCGGCGATCACCACCACCGTAGACATCACTGGTCTTCTTATTTATTTTACGATAGCATCGAACGCAATTAACCTCTAGGAATTAATATGAAACTTGTCATTATGTGTGGAGGCTCTGGCACCAGACTCTGGCCTATCAGTAGAACTTCAACTCCCAAACAATTTGTAAAACTCATCGATGGAAAATCTTTATTTGAATTAACCATAGAGCGAAATGAAAAACTGGTGGATGGTTTAATTGTTGTAGTGAACGAAAAACAATTGGAACTCTGTCAGACCCAAATACCAGCGAGACTCAAAGACAAAACTCAATTCATTATCGAGCCTGTGGGTCGCAATACCGCCCCCGCGATTTGTCTGGCGGCCCTCTCTGCTCAAGACGATATGCTCTTAGTGGTGGCCAGTGATCATCATATTAAAGACCTTGAGAAATACACTCACTCTATTGAGCAAGCTCAAAAACTTGCAGAAAAAAGCCTCGTGACTTTCGGTCTCAAACCAAGCTATCCCGAAACAGGCTTTGGATATATTGAGCATTTTAATTATGATGTGATTTCTTTTAAAGAAAAGCCCGATCTTGAAACAGCAAAGACTTATGTGAGTGCGGGAAATTTTCTTTGGAACAGTGGCATGTTCTGTTTTCATGCGGATGTGTTTTTAAAAGAACTACAAAAACATCACGCTGGTATTTATGATCAGGCCAAAAAAGCTTTCGCTCAAGCACAACCAAAAGAAAACGTTCGCTTCATCAACAAAGACCATATGCTAGCGATTCCTAAAGACAGTATCGATTATGCTGTGATGGAAAAATCAGAGCTGGTAAAAGTCGTGCCCTCAGATTTTTATTGGTCGGATCTAGGCTCCTTTGACGCTCTTGATGAACTGCTGGAAAAAGATCAAGCGGGAAACACTCAGCGTGAGAACTCTTTTCATATTCAATCAAAAAATAATCTGATCATCGGTGGTAAAAAAGTGATTGCTACTTTTGATGTAGAGGACCTTATCATTGTTGAAACTGATGATGCGCTCTTAGTGGGTAAAAAAGGTGAAAGCCAAAAAGTAAAAGAGCTACTTGAATTAATTAAAAAAGACCATCAAGATTTACTCGATTAATTTAGCCGCAGCTTTATCTAATACTAGAATAGTGTTTTTATGATTTCTCAGGGCCGTCGCTGGAATTTTTGAGCTAACTTCTGCATTCATCATTTTTTTTACGATTTCTGCTTTGGTTTCTCCCGTCGCCACTAAAATACATTTTTTACTGCTCATGATCGTTCCGATTCCCATACTGATCGCGGTAGTAGGGGCCTCACCATTTTTAAATAGACTGCGATTGGATTGCCGAGTCGAATACGTCAAGGCCACCAGTCGCGTCTCAGAATCATGGGCCGAGCCCGGTTCATTAAAACCGATATGTCCGTTGGTGCCAATCCCCAGTAATTGTAGATCGATTCCGCCCACAGTCCGAATTTCATTTTCATACTTTTTACTGGCTTCATCTTCATTCTCATGACTCACATCAGGCAGAAAAATATTCTTAGGATCAAAATTGAGCTGATTAAAAAGATGCAAATTGAGGTACTCCCGATAAGAATTCGGGCTATCACTGGCCAGCCCCACATACTCATCCACCGCAAAGGCTTTCACATCAGCAAAAGAGATGTTCTCTTTATTCGCATGGGTCACTAAGAAATGATAAACAGCATTCATCGTTCTCCCGGTGGCCACACCCAAACTTGGGTTTTTAACGGATTGAACCGTTTTAAGGACCTCTAAGGCAGTAAATTCACAAGCTTTGGCAGCAGTATCAAAGATCTTAATTTCCATAGGCCCCAGTATATCACTATGTAAAAAATTCGGAAACAGAACAATATATTTGAAATCCGAATATTTTTCTTCTATTAATGCTCCATGCCAAAAAACATGATCCATATTCTCATAGCTGATGATGATAAGTACTTCAGAATGGCACTTAAAGAGCTCCTGAGTGATCAAGCGATCTTCACCGAAGCTGAGAGTGAAACCGAAGCCCTGGCCAAATTAGCTGATCATTATTTTGATATGGCCTTGATCGACATGCATATCGATGGCCCCAACTCGGGGATCAATATTCTTAAAGAGACCCAAAAAGCCAATATACACTCGATTATTCTCTCTTCGACTGATGATAAAAGTCTCGTAGAAGAAGCGTATTTGGCAGGATGCAATCACTTTCTCACTAAACTTCATTATAAAACCAATCTATTGCCTTATGTTCATAAATATAAAATGCAATTATTTGGAGATGCTCCCACCCGAATATTTAATAAAAAATACATCTCTCGAAATGATGCTCTAAAAGAGAAGATCACTGAGATTTGTAAGATTAATCTTAAAAATAAAGCGGTGCTCATCACGGGTGAAACCGGGGTCGGTAAAAGTTTAGTGGGAAAAATTTTGCATGATCAAAGCTATGATCACACCAAGCCTTTTATTCATCTCAACTGTGCTGAGATTTCAGAAACTCTCCTTGAGTCCGAACTCTTTGGTCACGTCAAAGGGGCTTTCACAGGGGCTATAGCCGATAAAGAAGGTAAAATCACCCAGGCCCATGGAGGAACCCTTTTTCTCGATGAAATCGCTACCATGCCCATGGTGATGCAAAAAAAATTACTCAAAGCTCTGGATGAAAAATCCTATTATCCAGTGGGCTCAAATAAAATGATTCAATCAGACTTCACTCTTATCACTGCCACCTGTGAAGATCTTTTTGATAAAATTCATAAAGATCAATTTAGAAAAGATTTGTTTTTTAGAATCAGTGGTATCAACTTAGAGATTCCAGCACTCAAAGACAGACCAGAAGATATAGCTCCTCTTGCGGAGTATTTTTTAAATAAATCTCCTCGAAGGGTTGTTCTCAATCAAGAAGCCCTGGATAAGCTGCAAGCCTATCACTGGCCTGGAAATATTAGAGAGCTTAAAAAAGTGATTGAATATCTCTGTGTGAAAGATAAGGGTCTCATTGCTGCGGAAGATATCTACTTTAAACAGAGCTCAGGAGAAGTTCTCTTTGATTCCTGGCTGACCGAGGATCAAAAGCAGTATATCGCTGAGAATGGGCTCAGAGAGTTCATCGCCAAGATTGAAGAAGAGTCATTAAAAGATACACTTAGCAAACACAACGGAAAAATTACCGGAGTCATCAAAGAATTAAAAATTTCATCCTCTGCCTTTTATAGGATTTTTAACAACTTACACCTCACCAACTAATTGGCACACTCCTTGCTCTAGTCTCCCTATCAACTAAAGGAGACAACATGAGCTTACAACAGCAAGTACTAAAACTTTATAAAGAGAACTTTCCAACTTCAACCCTGCAGTCTATTTCTGATCAAACCGGAATTCAGATCACACGCGTCTTTCGCATTTTCAATGGCGCTGAGATGAAAGTCACTGAGTATGAAACATTCCAACGTATTCTAGGGGGCGAAAAATTTAATGCAGAACTCATCAAAGTCGCCGGTGAATGTTTAGAAAAGCTCACGAAAGAGCGCAATGCTTTTATCGTCGCTCAACTCAAACATGCTTTAAAAATTCAAGAACTCAAAAACACTCAATCACTTCATCATCCAATGCATACAACCAGCATTGCTTAATATTTACAGGGGGAAATATGTCATACAACTTAACCATACTCGAGAGAATGATTTTAGAGAGTCTACAAGCTCACACTCAAACGCTGGGTGAGCTCAGTAGCAACACCAGTATAGAAGCCCATATGCTGCAAAACAGTTTAAAAGAGCTTCTTACTAAGAATCTTATTATCACCAGAGAGGGTGAATACGCTCTTAATCATCAATTGAATCAAACCATTCGCAATGAATTGAATGATAAGACCAATCTTATGTGCGAAGTGCAGGAGATTATCAATTCTTGCTTACGTAAAACTCTGCAAGAAGGGCAATCACATTTCAAACTGAAAAAAGTCAATATGACTCAAAGAGAATACAAGATCTATAAAGGTCTTGAGCATAATTTAGAAGCTTTTTTAAATTCACTTGAAAAAAATGATCAAGTGGCCAGTCAAACATTAGTCTTTTGGGGAGAGGGAAAATATGAAGATATCAAAAATTCTATTCTTAACTATTAATATACTTGTTATATCTTGTGGGAAAAATAATCCCAAAGGTAGCCACACAAATCTATCGGACATGGATGACGACGGGGATTTTATCACTAATTTCTATGATGAAAGTCCTTATATCGCACTGGATCCTATTAATGATTTGAAGATGGCGGTCACTGACCAAAACAAAAAATATGATTTTAAAAGAAGCATTAAGCTTAAAGAGCATCTCTATAAATACATCGCCTTAAACTTAAATAAGAAGAACTTAAATTTTAATGTTGATTATGAACTGCTCACTTCAAAACTACCAGCAGAGGTTTTCCGAAATAATAAAGTTGCCTTTGAAGTTCAATCAGAACAAAACGTTGAGAATCTTCATCTGGAGCTTTATCGAGATCAAAAGTTGCTCAACCCTATTCAGAGTGCAGAGTTGGGAGTCTCTTTTCTTGAATTAAATAAGCTCGCCAAAGGTTCCTCTTATTTAACTTTAAAAATTAAAGATTTTGAGTTCGAGCGTGAGTATCAAACCTATCAGTATTCGGAGTTACAAAAATCTCTGAGAGCAAAAACCTTTAGGCTCAGCATACTTCCCCTTAGCGGTCATGGGCAGATGTATCATGTCAGCAAAAAAATTAACCTGGCCCAAGCTCTAAGCAAGATAGGTTATCCTGAACACTTTGTAACGGATCTTATGAACAGAAACTATCCTTTGCTCCAAGAGGAGATGGCCACCCTACATGCTGACAGTCATGCTTGGGTGTTAATTAAAAATCTAGACAGTTATATTTTAGTTGAAGTGAATAAAAGTCTTATCAACGATTATAGAACCAAGATTTTTCCGCTCAAAATGCAAACGAATCAAATTGATTATCAAATACATTTTGATTTTAAGCGTATCTTTAAACTCAATTTTGTGCCTAAAGGTGAGCTCACCCTTTATAACTATTCTCACCAAGTGCATCGAGGGAAAACGAGAATTTATAGAAGTGGGCACAGGGACGCCATGCGAGAAGAGAGAAAGAAATGTAAATATACGGTTCACACCCTTCAAGCCCAAAAAATTGCGATAGGGGCCCATAATTTCACGACTTATTACGATGTTTTTGTGAATGGGAAAAAAGTGAAAGTTCAACTCAATGAAGGAAGGGTTAACTACCAAGGTACTCAAAATATCAATGAGCTCACTTTTAAAGTAAAACAAAATTATAGGCAAAGCTATCTGCAAGGAATCAGTGATGGACCAAGAGATAGATGTGGCAAAGATGCTATAAAAAGTAATGGAAGATCTTTAAGGTATAGCACCAGAAAAGTTTTTAGAATTAAATCTCACCAAATACACTTAGAAATGAATCAGTTTCTAAGACCTCGCTAGCTCCGCGACCTCATCCCCTAACTTAATATAAGTTTCTATGCCCTGCTCGGAATTTGCTAGAATATCTGAGCTGGGCTTCCACTTCCCTGGCTCACCACAGACGATGACTGTGCTTCCTCCAAAAAGAAAATATCCTTTTTGGTCTCCTTTGGAAAAAGGCTTGGATTCATCATGGCTTTGAACAATTTTTCCCACACAAGTAGCGCCGACTTCAATATAGGCAAGCTCACCAAAATTTTCAGTTTTTAAAAGGGAGACACGTCTGAAATTTTTTATAAAAATATTGCCACGATGCTTAAGCGCTAACGGATTGACCGAATGATATTCTCCAGGAACTTCAAAACTGGAAATCGTCTCCCCACTGTCAGGATAATGATAGCGATGATAATCTACGGGACAGAGCCTAGCTAGAAGTAGAGGTCCCCCTTCGAATTTCTGGGCGAGCTCACTCTTTCCAATAAGATCCACCGCTCGCAAAAAATCCCCTTTCACTGGAATCATTAACTCAGGGGTGATGGTGTCGTAGCCAAAATAACGGGCTTCTGCAAAAGCCCCCATTTTTTCCGGAGCAGTGACAAATTCCCGCTGGCCTGGTTTAAATGCACGAATAAAAAATTCGTTAAAGGTTTTATAAGACTCTTCAATGGGACGATCACGATAACTTCCCTTTTCATACTCATTGATATCGATATCAAATTCATTGATAAAAACGGGAACTTTTTTAGCGGACTTTAAAGCGTCTTGTCTCTTGCCATAAAATTGGCTCACAGAGCGATGACTAATGAGGGGGGCCAGGAGTTTGCCGAATACGGAAGCATAAGCAAACTCAACCATAGCTGCGCCATAGACCTTCTCTGTCATTTTTTTGTTAGAATATCGATTATGTATAGTAATTTCAAATGGTTGGGCCATTAACTTGATCCTGCTGACTAGAATTTTTTCTTTAATTTTATTAATATAACGTTTAAAGAAATATTAGGCAAAGGAACATCAATGAAAGCTACTCTGTTAATTCTTCTTATTTGTTTAAGCAGTTTAGGATTTGCGGAAGATACTTCAGAATTACTCGCAATTGAAAAACGCATCATTCATATTTATCAAAAAACCTCCCCCATGGTCGTCAGTGTGGCCAATATTAAAGTGGCCAAAAACTGGATGTATGGGGAAGAAGTGGAAGTGCCCCAAGGAGCGGGTTCAGGTTTTGTCTGGGATGATGATGGACATATCGTCACCAACTTTCACGTGGTGGAAGGGGGAGATTCTTTCATGGTCACCTTTAATGATAAAAAACAGTACCACGCGAAAATTGTGGGGGTTGATCCTAAAAACGATATAGCTGTTTTAAAACTCAAAAAAAATAAACTCAATTTAAAAGGCATACCCAAAGGAAGCTCTAAAGATCTGCAAGTAGGGCAACTCTCCCTTGCCATTGGTAACCCTATGGGGTTTGAGCATTCCCTATCTCGCGGTATTGTTTCCGCTATTGGTAGAAAAATGCAGGGGATCGGAGGCGTTAAAATTCACGATATGATCCAAACCGATGCGGCGATTAACCAAGGTAATTCTGGTGGCCCCTTACTCAACTCCAAAGGTGAGGTTATTGGAATGAACACCATGATTGTTTCACGTTCAGGAGGAAGTGCTGGGCTTGGCTTCGCTGTTCCTATCGACACCATTAACCGCTCTGTTCCACAGCTGATTAAATTTGGAAAAGTCATCCGTCCAGGTCTGGGAATAGGTGTGCTCGATGATCATGTGAAACAAAGATTTTTGGGAGATAAAGGGGTTGCTCTTTCTTATGTTGACCCCGACGGAGCCGCCGCCAGTGCCGGACTTAAAGGGATGATGCGAGACAATTTTGGTCGTATATATGTAGGAGATGTCATCATGAAGGTAGATGGTAAGCCGGTTAATTCCCTTGATGAAATCTATCATGTATTAGGTGGGTATGAGATCGGTGATCGCGTAGAAATTGAATATATGCGTGAAGATAAAACTCACAAAGTGAAAGTTAAACTTAAAGCACTTTAGCAGTCTGCATTATATTTTTTTTAACAATAGGTAATTTTTGAAACGCTAGACTTTAATCTCTGCCCTGTTTAAAATTTCATAAGAGGAGATTTTAATGTCGCAACTAAGCTCTGAGCTCAAAAGCTCATTACAAGCTATGACCAAAATAGAAATTACCAATTGGGATGATTTCGAGTCTAAGTTACAGTATCGCAAAATCAAAAAAGGTGATCATTTTTTCCAACATTTTGATAATTGTGATGAGATGGCCATGGTGAGCAGCGGACTCTTCCGCATCTATCTCACCAGTCCTGACGGAGATGAAAAAACTTTTTCTTTTATTCCCGAGCGCTCCTTCATTCTAGATTTTTTCCTCAGTTGGCAAGAGACCACTAAAACCATGGTGAATGTCCAGGCGATTGAAGACTCTGAGATTTTTACGATGAAGTACCAAGGCTTTGTGGATCTGATGAAGAAAAATCCCGAGTGGACAGAAATTTATCGTGAAGTGCTTTTGCGCAATTATATTTTTAAAACCAAAAGAGAAATTGAATTTGTGCAATTTAATGCCAAACAAAGATTGAATAAATTTATGCATAATAAAAGAATTGATGTGAACCGTATTCCAAAAACATATCTCGCATCTTATCTTGGCATCCAACCACCGTCTCTCTCGAGACTACTTAGAGAATTAAGGGGGCAAAGTACATGAGTAAAGAAAGAATTGAACCGTTTAGTAAATTTTATCCTTATTATTTAACCGAACATGAAGATCGCACCAATAAAGTCATGCACTTCATTGGCACCACTTTGGTTATCTTTGTTTTTGCAGCCGGCATCCTCTCTGGAAATTATCATTGGCTTTGGTTTTGTCCACTGCTTGGTTATGGATTTGCTTGGCCTGGGCATATGATTTTTGAGAAAAATAAACCCGCGACTTTTCGCCAACCGATCTATTCGCTTATGAGTGATTTTGTCATGTGGTGGGATATTATTCGCGGCAGAGTAAAATTATAAGAAAATTATAAAAAAAATAAGCCCCAAACTTGGGGCTTTTTTTATGTCTAGATTCTAAGTTCGTTTGTGAGGGTCCATGGCATCTCTCACCGCTTCTCCAATAAAATTAAACATGGTGAGAACAGCAAAAAGAGCAATAGAGGGATAAAAAGCAAGCCACCAACCTATGGTGAAGTTTTTCTGGGCCTGGGCCAAAAGCTCTCCCCAACTAGGAGTAGGCGGTGTTAATCCAAACCCTAGATAATCCAGCGCCGCTAGAGAAGATATCCCTCCTGCAATAACAAAAGGTGAAAAAGTAATAATAGGTGCAAGAGAGTTAGGAAGAATATGACGTAGAAAAATGCGGGTGTTACTCGCTCCAATGGATCTTGCCGCTTCAACATATTCTCTTTTTCTATTTTTTAAAAACTCTGCTCGCATATACATACTGATAGAAATCCAGCCCAGCGCACTGGTGATCACAATCAGAAGAGTTAAACTGGGCTCAAACACGGCGATGAGAATAATAAGTAAAAACAAATAGGGCACCGTACTTAAAATCTCCGTGAGTCTTTGACCGAAGAGATCTATCCAGCCCCCATAAAAGCCTTGAAAGCCTCCCACGAGTGTTCCGATGATGAAAGTAAGAATCCACACACAGACTGCGTAGGCAATAGAGTAGCGCAAACCATAAAGAAGTCTGGCAAACACATCTCGTCCCCTATCATCTGTTCCCATTAAATTAGACGCACTTGGAGGTGCGGGATACTCATCCACTTCTTTATTAGATTCATAGGGATCCCATTCGACAATAGGCCAGAGGATAGAATCATCTTGAGATAATTCTAAGTTGCGGTAGTCTATTGCCAGCGAGTCAGTGATCCCGAATTCTTTAACGCTATAATCTTTAAAAATAGGAAAATAACTCTCCCCCTTATAGCTTAAATAGATGGGTTTTGAATTGGCCCAAAACTCTGCGGTAAAACTAAAAAAACATAATATTGCTATCAACCATACCGAGGCATACCCCGCTTTATGATTTTTAAAAGCTTTATATTTTTTAAGAGTCTCTTCGTTCTTAATTCTTTTTTCTATCATTTGAAATCAATCCTTGGATCAACTAAGACATAAGCAATATCTGAGAGAATATTTCCAATCAACATAAGCAGAGCTTGAATCGCAAGCAAGCCCATAATGACATTATAATCTCGAGAAAGAACAGAGTTAAAACCGAGAAGTCCTATTCCATCGAGCTGAAAGATCTTTTCTAATAGTAGTGAGCCCGCAAAAAAGATTCCTAAAAACCCTCCGATCCCCGTCACAATAGGAATGAGTGCATTGCGAAGAGCGTGTTTAAAATAAACCACGTTCTCAGCTAGTCCTTTCGCTCTAGCAGTACGGACATAATCTTTTTTGATTTCATCCATAAGCGAGTTCTTCATAAGTAAAGTGAGCGTGGTATAAGAGCCGATGGTATAACAAATAAGCGGCAACACAAAATGATAGGCGCGATCCACAATTCGCTCCCATGTATTCATCTCATCATAGAAATCTGAATACAGTCCTCCAATGGGAAAGATATCCAAAAAACTTCCCCCAGCGAGAAAAACAATAAGAACAATAGCAAGCATAAAGCCTGGTATGGAATAGGCCACAAAAAGAATAAAGCTTGTGATGAAATCAAATTTTGAACCATGCCTAATCGCTTTAAATACCCCCAAAGGAATGGAGATAAGATAACTAAGAATGAGAGAAGCGATCCCAAACTGCAGCGAGACGGGAAATTTTTGAATGATCACATCCATCACTTCTTCTTCATAGGTAAACGACTCTCCAAAATCCAAAACCACTAAGTTTTTCAGCCAAATCCAATAGCGCTCATAAACGGGTTTATCAAAACCATATTGTTTTTTAAGAGCTTCCAGCACTTCATTGGTCACTGTCGCTGCCCCTGAGCCACTGGAGACTTCCCCCGAAGACTCAGCGGAACCAGAGAATTTTAAAGCCTGGAGCTGTTGCTCAATAGGCGAACCTGGAGCAAGGTTAATGATAAAAAACACAACCAAAGTGATTCCTAATAAAGTGGGAATCATTAAGATCAAACGACGTAATATATAATTAAACACCTACTCAACCTCTCTCATTTTAGATTTAAAGTCCCAATAACTGGTTCCAATTCCATATTGATAAGTATCTTTTTCTTTTTTAATTCTATTGGTATGACCATACATAGTCGATTCTTTATAAGTAAACCACACATAGGGATGCTCATTAACAATGATCTTTTGAACTTCATTTAAAAGCTTAATTCTTTCCTCTCTATTGTGAATAAATTTAGCTTTCATCATGAGTTCATCAGCTCGTTTATTGGAAAAGCTCACAAAATTTGATCCACCTTCAATTGAATCACTATGCCAGATTTGAATTGGGTTCCAGTCAACACTTGCTGACCAAGCCAACCTACAAGCATCGAATTTTTTCTCTTCTAGAAGTTTAACAAAAGAGTTCCACTCAATGAGTTTAATATTAATTTCTACCCCGGCTTTTCGTGCATCCTCTTTAAAGACAGTAAGATATTTCATAAAAGCTTCAGAAGGCTCCATGATAGTGATCGAAAATTTTGTTTTCTTTCCATCGATGACTTTATCTAAAATATTATCCCCATCGGTATCCTTCCACCCTGCAGCTCTTAAAATTTTAAGGGCAAGCTTTGGATTAAATTCAACGGGCTTTAAGCTATCATTATGATAGGGAGAGCTAGGATAGACAGGACCTACTGCTGGGACAGAATAGCCATATTCAAATTTATCGATCATAAGTTTACGATTCACTAAGTGATAAAGTGCTTTTCTTACTTCTCTATCTTTTAAAATAGGATGCTTATTATTCCAACCAATCCAATTATAGCCTTTGGGTGTGCTATTTTCAGTGAGCACCTTATGCACCGACTTTCCCCAAATAGGACCGGTGGCTTTTTTCACGTAGTCTTCTGGTCTCATACCCATATAATCCAGAGAGCCCTTTTTAAGCATCTCCAATTTAACATTTTGATCACTGGTAAAGCGCAGTACTATTTTAGGAAAATTCCATTCTTTTTGATCAGGGACTTGAAAGCCCCACCAATCTTCATTTTTCTCCAAAAGAATTCTATTCCCTCGAGAGTAATCAGCTAGTTTATAAGGACCTGAGCCTAATAACTCTTTGTTAAAAAAACTTTTTTTCTCATCTCGAGAGTAAAAATGTTTAGGGTAAATAGTCAGACCAGCAGCGATATCAAAGTTCTGCCAGTTTTCATCTTTAGCAATAATTTTTAAATTATACTTATCAATGATTTTGACTTCTTTGAGACCGACATAATAGGATCTCACAGGAATAGTGTTAAATTTATCTTCAAAAAGAATATCGAATGAAAATTTTACGTCTTCACTGGTCAGCTCTTTTCCATCTTGCCACTTCACCCCTTCTCTGAGTTTAAAAGTATATTCCATTTTATCTTTAGACACTGTCCACGATTCAGCGAGGGAAGGTTTCCACTCATAGGTTTTGATATCCTTTGCTAACAAACCTTCAAAGATATAATCAGCAACTCGACCTGCTGCTGCATCCGTTGAGCCAATGGGACTTAAACGAGACGGTTCATTGCCAATATCTACATAAAAAACGCTATTTTCACGAGGTCTTTGCTGGCATGAGACCATAAGTATCACTAGTAAAACGATAGATAACTTCTTATACTTCATCAATTTTCCTATTTTTTATAATAGAGTTCAGGGTCAAGAGACCAACGATCTTCTTTGAGATTCTGATCTCTGACTCGATACTGCTGCATTTTATAATTTAACTCATGGAGTTTAGTTTTGGTTTTCTGATAAAGGGCATAACTCTTAGATTTATCTTCTTCTAAAATAGAGAGCTCTTTTTGCCATTCTAACTCAAGCTTTTGTCTGAGAATTTCATAGCGCTTATTGATCACATCAATTTTTTCAATATAACCGGCCATGGTTCTTTGATAGCGATTGAGCCTGGCGCTGAGAGCGGTATGCTTTTTCACTAAAATGTCTTGGAGTTCAGAAGCGGTCTCTAAAGCATTTTCCAGATCGGGACTGTACATATGTAAATATGAGCCAGCAGCAAAATAAATGGTGCTTTTACATTGCTCATATTTTGGAATTCTAATGAGCAGGTAATCATTGGTTCTTCCTTCAACAAAGCCCAAACATTTTTTTTCTGGGATGACAGGGTTCCATAGTTCTACTCGGTGGTAGCGATTTAAAAACTTGGCGTTTTCAAAATCTATTTTAAAACGAATCAATTTAGCAGTGCCATTGATTTTAGAAATACGTCCGGGAAAGACCACTGTTTCATCGGCCAAGGGATAACTCTCCGCCAGCAGAGTGTGAGTGGAAAATAAAAGAAAAAGACATAAGTAATATTTCATTACTTCTATTATGCCATGAGCTTAAAAATTTTAAAGGGTTAGTACAAGAATTAAGCTGGAGTGATTAACTCAGTTTCCGGGGGAATAGATGGCAGAGTTCTTTTCATTTTCTCTGACTTCAACTTTGGTGATCCAAACCCGACCTTGAGTCATCTCATTCACCATTTTTGTCACATTATCAAAAACAAATTTAGCCGTCCCTTCCATTCCAGCATTAGGCAGCACTCTAAGTTGGATCACCCCTTGCCGGTCAAGTTCTTTAAAAGTCTCAAGAAAAGGGTCATCATCAGAAGCTAAAAAAGTGTGGTCAAACATCTCTTCGAGCCAAGTTCTTACCTCTTTAAGTCCACCAAAATCCATCACCCAAAATTCTTCGGTGAGCTCTTTACAGGCAAATTCAAAATAAAACTCACGGCTATAACCATGGACAAATTTGCAATGGGAATGGGCTTTCCATTGTCTATGGGTACAGGGAAAACCAGTAAATCTTTTGGTGGAAGTATAATGGGCTGACATTTAATTCACTTTTTTGAGTATAATACTTGAGCGAAATTCGGTTTCATGTTCCGGCTCTTCATATTTTAAAATTTTAGTGTTCGGAAACATCGTTAACAACTCTTGAGGCTTTAAATAATGAAACTCATTTTCATTGGCCTTATTTTTCATCTTTTTGAGTTGCTCAGTGGTGTAGGCTTCGTAAATAAGAATCCCACCTGGCTTGAGCCATTTCAGCATTTTCTCAGTTAAATCTCTATCTACAAAATAAAAACAGACGATGGCATCGAAAGAGTTTTCAGGAAGCTTATATTTATTCAGTGAGCCTACAATGGTTTTAATTTTAACATTTCTCTCAAGGGCCAGCTTTCGAGCTTTCTTAATGGCCACCGAACTTAAATCAATTCCCGTCACAATATGACCTTTACTTGCTAGAAAAACAGCGTTGCGTCCTTCACCCATTCCCATGTCGAGAACTTCGCTTTCTTCTTTTAAATAATCATAATTTTCGGCCAGAAACTTCACCGGTCTTTTTCCATAAACATAATTGCGTTTATTATATTTTTGATCCCACTGAGATTTTACGTCATAAGCCTGATCTTTTTCACCCGAGAGCTTATTTAGCCTTGAATTTGGGAGAGGTCTTTTATCTGCAAAAACATCTAACGAGTAGAAAAACCCCAACATAAAAATGAAAATAAGAATTGCTTTCATGAGATGATTAATACATTGCTGGCTTAAATGTGGCAAGGGAATTAACGCTTTGCCTAAAAATCAGTTTCTTCCTGCCAATTGTCGCTATCTTCTTGAAATTCTTGAACTTCTATCTTGCCTAAATCTTCGCCTTCCGTCTCTTTTGAGTCTTCTCGCTCGCCGCCAGAAAGTTCCGCATCAATATAGAGCACTAAATTATCCAAATAGCTTTTAAGTTGAGCGCAAGCATGAATCACTTCATCTTCTATGGTCGTTGGCATATCTTGCGTGTGCATGAGATACCAATGAATCTTATCCACCTTGAGATAGAACTGATTGGCCAGTTCAATAATCTCGATGGGAAGATTGGCCAGCTCATTCATTTGCATGGTGGGGTAACGACTATAAAAAACATCAGCAAAAATTTTTCGATCTCTTTTAAGTGAAAAATCATCCATGTATTCGTCATGTCGATCTTTAATTCGATGAAATAAATTAGTGGCATCAATTTTTAAAAGAACTAAATAGCGATTTGCTTTTTCATCTATGGCCATGATCACCCTGCTACTTGAAAACTAGAACGAAGCCCACCGGGCCATTTCTCAACACCAAACTCTTTTACATCCACCATATCTGAAACCATATTCGCTAAATATTTATAACTGACCGGAAGCTTCACGAAATTATAAAAATCCCGCTTCATAATCGCGGTGTCATTGACCCCATTAAAACTAGAAGCGATATACAAACTCACTTTTCCAGAACGAATATAGTACTTCATTATTTTTTTAACTTTGCGATTGAAATATGAATACTCACGCATGGTTCTAATCACTATAATGAGATGAAGTGAACTTTGGTCATGAACAATTTCTTGTAGAGTCCCCAAGGTCACCGGGATCAGACTTTTACCATTTTGCTTGATCTTACTATCGAGAGTTAAAAACTCATCAGTGAGATCTTTTTGTAATTTTAAATAATAGACCCAGTTATTTTGCTCTTCCATCCTTTAACTTATCGGATGGTTGAGAGCCTGCTTGATTGAGCCCCTTCCATGGAGCAAAAATGTTCTTCCTTGAACACATCTTAAGATATGCAATAGCCATGCCAGTCTATGTGGTTGAAATTCTGTCTAGCTTTGAGAGCATTTTGTCCCTAAACTTAAGAAATTGACTCTAGTAGTGGGTTTTTTGACACAAAAAAAGCCAAGATTTTTATTCTATGGTTGAAGTTTGGCTTTCTATCTCTGAGGATACATCTCCAGAGTGTAGTTGCTCTTTCGAAGTACCAAGAGAGTCATCTATATTTGCTCCATCAATTGAAGCAGTTTTTATTTCTGTGAGCGAACTATAAATGAAATCTTGATCTAAATTTGGATGTTGCTTACAAACTTTTCTCAGTGGATCAAACAAAATACTTTCTTCTTCGACGCAATAGATATCTGATAAACCATAGTCAAAGCCAGAAACCCGGCCAATACTCTTAAGCCCATCTTCAGAAGGAGTATTTAAATCATTAATATCAATTTTAATATTAAAGTTACTTAAAAGATTATTTTTCCTTTGAATCTCTATAGAGCAATTACTAGGATTAAATTTAAATGACACATCATCTCTGCCAAGACTATCTAGGCTAGAGCCAGTAAAGCCAGAATGAAAATTAAAAAATTCAACGATGACCTTGTCAGAAACAGGATTAGAATAGAGCTTTAACGAATACTCCATTCCACCTACTAAATATGCTCCAAAGCCGCATCTCAAGATTTCACCTGATACGGCAGAACTTAAATACAAAAAGACAATTAGCAACGTTTTCATACATTTCCTCAATCGAATAAAAGATAAAAAAACTTAGTTTTATCTCATTGTTAAATATATCACATTTGCTAATTGAGGTTTAGTAAGAAAAAAAGGGAGTCTTCGGACTCCCTGAAGTATTATTTAATGTTTGGATTACATCATTCCTGGATTTGGTCTCGCAGGAGTGACATCATTCCCTGCATTTGATCTCACTACGTTCGATCTTCTGCAGGTGTCATGATGAATATCAAATTAATTTAAAATCTTCGATTTTAATTATTTTGATATTACATCATTCCTGGCATACCACCCATGCCTGGCATTCCGCCACCCATACCTGGTGCACCACCGTCTTCTTTAGGAATATCAGCAATCATAGTTTCAGTCGTAAGCATCAAGCCAGAAACAGAAGCAGCATTTAAAAGAGCTGATCTTGTTACTTTAGTTGGATCAATGATCCCTGCTTTAACTAAGTCTTCAAATTTATCGTCACGAGCATTGTAACCAAAGCTGAAATCTTTCTTTGAGATAACTTCGTTAACGATAACAGAAGCTTCTTTTCCAGCGTTAGAAGCGATTTGTCTAAGTGGCTCTTCAATAGCACGTCTTACAATTCTTACTCCAAAATCCCACTCTTCATTGCCAGTGCTAAAACCGTCTAGAGCGTGAGTTGCGTGAGTAAGAGCAGCACCACCACCAACGATGATTCCCTCTTCAACAGCAGCACGAGTTGCATTAAGTGCATCTTCTACTCTGTCTTTTTTCTCTTTCATTTCTGGCTCACTTGGTGCACCAACGTAAAGAACAGCAACACCACCAGCTAATTTAGCTAATCTTTCTTGTAATTTTTCTCTATCGTAATCAGAAGAAGTTTCAGCGATTTGAG
This sequence comes from Halobacteriovoraceae bacterium, assembly GCA_002713145.1. Classification (GTDB taxonomy): domain Bacteria; phylum Bdellovibrionota; class Bacteriovoracia; order Bacteriovoracales; family Bacteriovoracaceae. Next base: position 128,574 of record PAVS01000011.1, on the reverse strand, counting down.
CTCTCATAGCAGCCACTCTATCGTCTACTGCTTTTTGATCTCCAGCACCATCAACAACTGTTGTGTTTTCTTTATCAATAGAAACTTTTTTACAAGTTCCAAGATGTGATAACTCAGCAGTTTCAAGGCTCATTCCAAGTTCTTCTGAAATCACAGTACCACCCGTAAGGATAGCAATGTCTTTAAGCATTTCTTTTCTTCTATCACCAAATCCTGGAGCTTTTACAGCTGCAACATTAAGAGTTCCTCTTAACTTGTTCACAACAAGAGTTGTCAAGGCTTCACCTTCAACATCTTCAGCAACAATAAGAAGTGGTTTAGACGTTTGAACCGCTTTCTCTAAAATAGGAAGAAGCTCTTTCATATTAGAGATTTTTTTATCAGTGATAAGAATATTTGGTGATTCAAATTCAACATTCATTTTTTCAGTGTTTGTACAGAAATAAGGAGAAAGATATCCTCTATCAAATTGCATTCCTTCTACAACTTCTGAAAAAGTCTCAGCTGTTTTAGATTCTTCGATAGTGATAACACCCTCTTTACCAACCTTATCCATAGCATCGGCAATCATTTTTCCGATTTCTGTGTCGTTATTAGCAGAGATAGATCCAACCTGAGCTACTTCTTCATTAGTCGCAATATTCTTTGAATTCTCTTTAAGGTAATCAATAACTTTTTCTGTAGCAGCATCGATACCTTTTTTAAGATCCATTGGGTTGTGACCAGCAGCTACCAGTTTAGCTCCCTCTCTATAGATCGCTTGAGCAAGAACAGTTGCTGTTGTTGTCCCGTCCCCTGCATCTTCGTTTGTTTTTTGGGCCACTTCTTTTACCAGTTGAGCACCCATATTTTCAAAAGCGTTTTCTAATTCAATTTCTTTAGCTACAGAAACACCATCTTTAGTGATTTGTGGAGCTCCAAAAGTTTTTTGGATAACGACGTTTCTTCCTTTAGGTCCAAGAGTTACTTTAACCGCATCTGCAAGTGAGTTTACACCACTTAGAATAAGGTTTCTTGCGCTCTCAGAGTATTTTAATTCCTTAGCTGACATATTTGTCTCCTTTATATATTAAAAAATTTTATTGCAATATTCCGATGATTTTGTCTTCTTTCATAACGAGGTAATCTTCCCCATCGACTTTAACTTCAGTTCCACCCCATTTTTCAAAAAGAACTTTGTCACCAGCTTTCACTTCAAGAGCGCGAGTTGTTCCGTCATTTAATTGGTACCCAGACCCAACGGCCACAACCTCACCTTCAGAAGGCTTCTCTTTAGAATTATCTGGAATAATAATTCCGCTAGCTGTTTTACTTTCTTCTTCAAGTCTTCTCACTAGAACACGGTCGTGTAATGGTTTAACTGTCATTTTGACTCTCCTGTATAAGGTTAATTAATTGTTTGCATACAATCTAATACCGATTTGATTAGTGTCAAGGTTTGCCTTTAGAAAAAAACGCTGTTTCAAGCAAATAATTGACATTCGCGCTGCAGTATCAATTTATTCACTAACATATTAAATAAACATAAATACTTAACGCTAACAGTCAGGCGTCGTCATAAAATTTTTATTTTTGTCTCATTTTTCAAAATACTCATTCCGAAGAGTCATTTACTAACAAGCTAAAAGTTAAGTTAAGGACTTGGTTATGAATATTACCTGTACTTTGAAGTTTTTCACCACACTCACCCTCACAGGATTTGTTCTTTTTAGTTGTGGGAAAAAAGCTCAAAACTCAAGCAGTGAATCTGATTCTGATTACCAAGACACCAGGGCCCTTGAACCAGGAAGCGTTACCCTAGACATGACTATTGAAGATGAAAATGCTCTGGAAGCGGACAGCGTTCTCTTTAATGGCAACGCTTGGATTGTGATCCCAGAGCCAGCAGATATCATGGTCAAATCCGGAAGTCCTATGCATTATCGCACAAGAATTTATTTTAATAGTACAGAAGAGCCCAGCGTTGACGGTGGTTATGAAACTTTTTGTGAATACTCGGCTCTCGCAAGTGACTCAACTTATAATTATTCCTTTAAAGGGTGTTATGAAGATGTGGATCAAGATGGTACTCCTGATCTTCTGTCTTACTCTCCGGGGATGGAATTTCCCCAAGAAAGTGGAAAATCACTTCGCTTTGAATTTATATTTGGATACTCAGCTCAAGCCTCTGAACTTTCAGCAGAACTTGAAATAACCGACTGGTTCTGATTCCTATTCCTGTCAAACCTTAGAACAATTTTTCCTAATCCTCATCAGTTTGATGAGCATTTTACTTCCCTTTAAAATAGACCCAAAGACTATTTATCCTTAAGGAAGTATTATGAAATTCACACCCACCTTAATCTTATTGCTCATTACCTTGAGCTCATTTTCTTTTGCCAAAGTCGGTGCTTATCAAACTGGTAATATTAGCTGCGAAATGCCCAAAGGCGAAAAGCTGGTGATCGGTTGTACCAATTACTGTGGACGCTTTAATCGCTGGGGACTAAAGTGGTACGCCAGAAAACTTGGTTATGATGTAGACATCGTCAACCTTCGCTCTAACAAGCAATCAATTGATTACACTCAAGTGGACGGAATTCTCATTCCAGGGGGCTCAGATATAGACCCAAAATGGTACAAAAATCGCGTCACGTCGGAGATGAAAGAGCATATTGAAAAGTACGAGCATCTGGCTGAACTCAATGAGATTGGTAAAGTTAGAGATGAATTTGAATTCGATCTCGTCACAAAATATTTTTTAAATAAAAATCAAAGATACCAACCCATCCTCGGAATTTGTCGAGGCATGCAGGTGCTTACAGTCTCCCAAGGAATCCCACTTTATGTAGATATTAAAGCCGAGCTTGGTATTGATAACAGAAGATATAAATTAGATAGAGTCTATGTGCAAAATGAAGAGTCCCTCATAAAAGAATTAGTAGGGCTCAATAATTTTCGCGCTGTCGAACTTCACCATCAAGGACTGAATGTCGAGTACTTCAACCAACATAAAGAGAAATGGCCTTATCTAGAAGTGACATCTTTATCCAATAAAAATCTTATCGCTGAATCATTAGAGTTTTATAATCGCCCTGTTCTAGGAGTGCAGTTCCACCCCGAGTGGACTTTTGGATCTCCGAGAAGAGGAATATTCAAATGGCTCCTTAAGCGCTCATGTTTTAATCATGTTCACGGAAAAAAACTAACGAAGGGTAACGAATGAAACAATTTCTCATCTTAATTTCTTTTCTTTTTGTTTATTATTCAACAGCAGGTATTGAGCAAGCCCCACCGAATTTTAAGGTCAGAGATAAACAAGCTGTTTTTGTTGATTTCAGACGAGCGCAATACAATATAACTTTTGATGTACAAAACCATAGGGCCTTGGTCGAAACAAAAATCTTATTTGAGCAAAAGCAAAAAGGTTATCCCCTCTTTGATTTGGTTAATAGACCTCTTTCAGTCACGATCCACGATAAAGAAGTGGAGGTCAGTCTCATTAAAACACCAGGAGACGCCAGTAAATTGCGTATGATTGAAAAAGAACTTCCTAAAGGAATTCATCAAGTCATTATTCACTCTGAAATTGAAAATGGAACCAGGTTCTCAACTAATGATAGAAAACCTGATTGGGGAAATGTCTCCAGTGGTTTTTTTATTCGTGATCTGAGAGATAGAATGTTTTTAGAAAAATATCTTCCAACCAATTATGAATATGATCAGTACCGTATGGAAATTGATGTCAAAGTGACGGGTACAAAAAGATGGCATAGTCTCTTTACCAATGGAGAAAAAACGAAAGTTTCTGAAAATCATTATCGCGTGAGATACCCTGATTTTTATACCGCGTCTTCTCTGTACTTTCATTTAGTCCCTATCAATAGATTTGTTCGTTACTATTTAACTTATCCTTCTATTGACGGCAGAGATATTCCTGTGACGATCTATTCCAACTACCGTTTCTATAACTACCTAGCTAAAAAGAAAGCTTGGAAGGTGATGCGTGAACTGGAAGCGGATTACGGTGCCTATCCCCATGATCAACTGATTATTTATGGGACAGGTTTAAGAGGAGGCATGGAGCATGCTGGAGCCACAGAAACTTCGATTGTCTCTCTAGGGCATGAGTTATTTCACTTCTATTTTGCCAAAGGTGTTCACCCGGCTAATGGAAACTCGGGTTGGTTAGATGAAGCCCTGGCCAGTTGGAGAGATAAAGGCTATCAAACTGTTGATCTTCCCTTTTATGATTCAGCAAATCTCGCGGCCCATAATCTTTATACCAGAAAAACGGATAAAAGAAGTTACGAGTATGGTCGCTCTTTTATGGGGTATCTAGATAAGCAACTCAAAGAGATTGGTAAACCAGGTCTTAAAGATTTTCTGCGTGTCTTTTTTGCGAAAAGAAAACTCACCACAGTCACAACGGAAGACTTTAAATCTGATTTAGAAGAATATGCTCAGATGAGTTTTCAAGCAGACTTTTTTCAATATATTTATGGCGGGCATATGCCTCCAGAGTCTGGACACAAGCATGTTGATCATGATCATGGAGGTGAAGAGAATCCTCACCACCCGGCGCGCACAGAAGCCGAGATGCTGTCTATTCTCTAAGTTTAAGTATCAAATAAAATCCACAGTCCTAGTGACAATAAACTCAAAGCCCCTAACAGATAAATGGAAGGGGCTTTTTTCTCCCACAGACATTCCAGTCCCGCACTCATGGTCACACCGGTAATTGAAATCGCAGAGATGGTGGCCAGATGGGAAGTCTTAATGGCCTCGAGATAAAAAGCCAGGGATAAAAAAGTTCCCAGAAATGCTCCAATAAAGACGAGCCCTCGGGAACGCCATCGGAGTTTTTTAAACCCCGCCACAAAGGAAAAAGGATACCAATAAGAGAGTAAGATATACGCTACAATCGCTCCAAGACAGCGATAAAAATTTCCTTCAAAAGCCGTTAAGTTTTCATTGAGATTAAAACCGTATCTGGTAATGGTCACTCCAACCGCATCAAAACTCATCCCTAAGAGCGCCAGTAAAATACCTTTGAGATCCCAGCTTTTTGTTTTTCTAAAATTCTCGACACTAAAAATGATGAGACATAAGATAAAGAGAAGAATGACCACAAGTTTTTTAGAACTTATGGCTTGGTCAAAGGCAATAAAGGAAACCACCCCCACAATGACCGGATGAAACCCAAATAAAACCAACGTCCTTCCTGTTCCCATTTCTTTGAAAGCATTCAGTAAAAATACATCCCCAATCCCTAGGGCCAGAAAGCCTGAGATAAAAAAAACTAAAAAATTATAAGTTGTGATGGGGTGAAAACCTCCTAAGTACAGATTCATTGCTCCAAAACAAACCAGAGCGACAGAGGCTTTAAAGGTATTCATCCACAGTGAAGAAAGTTTTCTGGTGTAATGAGTAAAAAAAAGTGTCGCTACGGCAAAACAAGCGTTGGCACATAAAGCGTAGATATAGGCAGTTTGCATTGCTCAAGTATAAATTATTTGCCCTTTTAAGGGAATAAAATTAAGATTCTTGCTATGACTCTGACTCAGCTGGAATATGTAATTGCCGTGGATAAACTCAAACATTTTGGGAGGGCAGCTGAATCATGTTTTGTGACCCAACCGACTTTGAGTATGCAATTGCAAAAACTAGAAGATGAGCTGCAAATCACTATTTTTGATCGCTCTAAGTCACCTATTGCCACCACAACAGAAGGTCGAATTGTGGTGGAGCAAGCTCATAAAATTCTAAAAGAACAAAAGAACCTCTATAATTTACTCTCAGATATGAAAGATGAAATTAGTGGAGACTTTAAATTGGCGGTCATTCCTACTCTCTCGCCTTTTATTCTGCCTATGTTTGTGCATAATTTTTTAAAAGAGTATCCCAAGGTGAACTTACAAATCCTGGAGTTAAAAACTGAGGATATTATAGAGCAATTAAAGTCCGATGACATCGATGCAGGACTATTAGTCACACCTTTGCATGAAAATAATATCAAAGAGATTCCTCTCTACTATGAGCCCTTTTATCTCTTCATAAACCCTAAAAATGAATTGGCAAAAAAAACGAAGGTGGCCCAAGAGGATTTAGATATCAATGAAATTTGGCTTCTCAATAAAGGTAATTGTTTTCGAGACCAAGTGTTGAATATTTGTAACCAAAAAGAATTGGCCAGTAACAAAGAGAATATTTCTTTTGAAAGTGGAAATTTCGAGACTCTTAAAAATATGGTTTTAAAAAGTCATGGTTACACTATCCTGCCCCATATGGCAGTGACGGAATTCTCGGCTAAGCTCAAAAAGAATATTCGAGAATTTAAACGCCCTGTTCCTACCAGAGAAGTTTCCCTGGTGTTCAATAAAGATTGCCTTAAGAATAAGATTATTCAAGTATTAGAAGAAGAAATACTCGCTGCAATACCAGATGATATTCGAGAGCTAAGTCATAAATCTCAAGAGGTTATCGATATTCATTGATGCACACAGTGCATAAATAATATCAACTGATGCCCCCTTGTTTCATAGATTTAATCTATTACACTAATAGAAATTTAAAATTGGATAATTATCCGGATTTAACCAATAATGACACTAGATTTTTAACCATAGGAGAAATAACATGGCATCATTAGTTACAAAACAAGCACCAGATTTTAAAGCAACAGCAGTAATGGAAGATGGATCTTTTAAAGAAATCTCCCTTTCTGATTATAAAGGAAAAAATGTACTTCTTTATTTTTACCCACTAGATTTTACATTTGTTTGTCCTTCAGAAATCATCGCTTTCCACAAAAAAGTTGGTGAGTTTAAAGAAAGAAACACACAAGTGATTGGTGTTTCAGTAGATTCAGAATTCTCTCACTTTGCTTGGAGAAATACAGCTCCAGAAAATGGTGGAATTGGTGAAATTGATTACCCACTTATCGCTGATAAATCTAAAAATATCTCTAGAGATTACGGAATTCTTTTTAACGAAGAAGTGGCGCTCAGAGGATTATTTTTAATCGATAAAGAAGGAGTGGTAAGACACTCAACAATTAACGATCTTCCTCTAGGAAGAAACGTTGAAGAAGCTCTTAGAGTTGTTGATGCACTTGCTTTCCACGAAGAGCACGGAGAAGTTTGTCCGGCTAACTGGAAAAAAGGTGAAGAAGGAATGAAGCCTAATGCGGAAGGTGTAGCTAGCTACCTTTCTAAGCACGCAAAATAATTTTTGCTCCCAGAAAATTTCCCAAAATAAGGCCCTCGCAAGAGGGCTTTTTTTTGTCTATTTTTTACACACCCCCTGTAATCCTGACCCTTCCCCCTGAATATCCCTCTGGAAACAAATATAATGAGTTTAATTCATTTTAAGAGGAGAGAATTATGAAACGATTCAGCGGAGTTATTTTAGGAGCCCTTATGGCCACAGCTGCCATGGCACAGAGCTATTCCAGCCAAATTTCAACCAGTTGTGTAGGCAGCTGTAAAACAACGGTTCAACTCAACGGAATGGAGCGCGAGTATCAAGGTGTTTCAAAAGCTAAATTTATCGCAGATTATACTTATCTTGAAATCAAAAGAGGGCATCAAACTCGCTTTATTAACTGGCATGCAGATACGGAATTAAGCTTGGAGGAGTTTAAACTCGATTGCCCCAGCTGTGCAGACTCTTATCTAGATTATAAAAGCATAAATCCTAAACTTCGCTATGTTTGTGAAAATGAGTTCAGAGGATCTGCTCTGGATCAATGTTTTGAAATCGCTAAAACCAGCCAAGACCCAGAAAAAACAGCTTATAATATCAATGCTTGTGAGGAAGTTCTTACTTTTAGTGAGGAGACACTTAAGTGTACGCGTCTATTAGAGCCCGTGGATATCCGTGGGATCAAGAAAGTGATTGATGATTGTAACGACGCTTTTCCTTTTGGGGATGATGCTCTGACGTGTTTAGAAGGTATCGTGGCAAAAAAGTTTTCTGCTCGAAAACTCAGAAGCTGTAAGAGAAAATTTACTTTTAGTGATGATGTCAAAAAGTGTTTAAATCAATAAAAAAAGCCCTCAACTGAGGGCCTATTTATAATTCGTCTTTCCATTTTTTAAAACGTTTCTCAGGTCCTCTTGGGGAATAAACCTGAATGGCAAAGGCTTCTTTTTTTCCGGTGTTCACATAAGAATGTTCAACACCACGAGGAATAAAAACCGCCATATTATCTTTCACCTTTATGACCTCGTCTCCTATAGTGAGCTCTCCTTGACCTTTAGTAAAATAAAGATACTCCCCAGAACCATCATGGCTATGTTTGGCTACCACGGCTCCAGGTTTGAGGGCCAGCGTTCCCATAAAACTGTCTTCTTGAATATAAAAAGCCGCATCTATAGATCCCCCAGGGGAGACGAAGTGCTCCGGCTTCTCCACCACGCTGTATTGTGATGGTTGGGAAGCACAAGCTATAAAAGTAAAAAACAAAAGATATTTCAAGACTTATGCGTCCTTTTTCTCAGAACAAGTTCCGTCTTTACATGCATTTTCTTTTTTACAGCAATCTTTTTTCTCTTTACCTTGGCAACAAGCCATTTTATCTTTTTGACCATGGTCATGGGCCCCATGATTATGAGCACATGAACCTAGAACAAATAAACTTAACATCGTTGTCATCATTAACATTTTTTTCATCTTATTTTCTCCTTCAATAAGTTATTATTATTTTAAGTCATACCAATTATCAGCACAACCCATATCCACTTTTAGCTCCACAGATAATTCTACTGCATTTTCCATCTTAGAGCGCACAAGACTTTTCATTAAATCTATTTCACTCTCAGGGACTTCAAAAATAAGTTCATCGTGAACTTGGAGCAGCATTCGGCTCCCCAGCCCCTCGCTTTTCATGGCTTCATCAATATCTAACATCGCTTTTTTGATAATATCCGCCGCGGTCCCCTGAATAGGCGAGTTAATCGCCATCCTTTCGGCCATAGACTTAACTTGACGGTTAGTAGAGTTGATATCTTTAATATAGCGTTTGCGTCCAAAAAGAGTTTCTGAATACCCTTTTTCTTCACAAGATTCTATCAACGTGTCTAGATAAGATTTAACTTTATGAAAGCGAGTAAAATAATTAGTGATATATTCTTTTGCATCTCGTTGGGTGATGCCTAGCATCTGAGAGAGTCCAAAAGAAGTTTGTCCATACATAAGCCCAAAGTTAATGGCCTTGGCATAACGTCTATCTTCACTCGACACGTCTTCCAGATCTATTTCAAACACTTCACTGGCCGTTTGCGCGTGGATATCTTTTCCATCATTAAAAGCTTTCAACATCACCGGATCTTGTGAGAAATGAGCAAGCAGTCTGAGTTCAACTTGAGAGTAATCAGCCCCTAAAAGCTGATAGCCCTTGGCCGCCTTAAATCCCGCACGCAGCTTTCTTCCGTTCTCGGTACGAGTCGGAATATTTTGAAGGTTTGGTTTATCAGAAGATAACCTTCCTGTCGCAGCAATATGCTGATTAAAATGAGTGTGAATTCTTCCATCCTCGTGGACCAGCTCGGGCAGAGATTTTACATAGGTGGAATTGAGTTTATCTATTTCACGGTATTGTATGATCAATCCGGGAATTTCACTCTCTCCCATTAAATCAAGTTTTTCTAACACTGAAGCATCTGTTGAGGCTCCTGTTTTTGTTTTTTTGATAATAGGCAAACCTAGATCTTCAAAAAGAAGTTTTGAGACTTGTTTAGGTGATTTTAAATTAACCTCTTCACCAGAGACCTCTTTAATTTTTTGGTCAATATCTTCTGTTATTTTAGAAAATTCTTTTTCTAGTTTTTTATACATTTTTGTATCGAGTTCAACTCCGTACCACTCCATTCGTGCCAGTATCGCCATCAGTGGTGAGTCGAGTTCTGTGTAAAGACGGTAGAGATCATTATCCTGTAGTTTTCTAATCAGCCAGGGAAAAACTCTAATTCCAGCAAACAGTCTTTTAGCAAAGCCACTTTCAAAAGCTGTTTTGGATTGATGCTCTTCAAAATTTTCTTTGCGCAGATCTTTTATCAAAGGAACGTTTTCTTGAATAAACTCCATCGCCATAGTTTGAAGGTTATGCTTTTTTTCTGGATCCAGCACAAAATGAGCCTGAGTGAGATCAAAAGCATCGAGATAAGTGTCTAGCCCTTCTTCGTACATACAGAAATAGAGAGTTTTAATATTGGAGCTGACAATACGCAATCCAGGAATAGTCGATATATCTTTAATAAAGCTGCTGAATTTGAAATCATCAGTGTAGAGCAAAAAATTTCTCTCAGGGATGGCCACTCCAAAAACAACAGGATCGATTTTATGATAGTCATCGTGAGTGAAAAAGGGCTCGATATAGAGTTGATCTTCTGATTGCAGGATCTCAATAAGCTCTTTATATCTTTTCTCTTCTTTGATCACCTCATGATCGATAAAGCTCTTTGGTTTAGTGACCATGACGGAATTTCCCGCACCAGTGGCAATCTTAGTGCGAATACTTTTAAAATTGAGCTTATCTAAAAATCCAAGCAGATCATCGTTAGGCTCTAAAGAGTATTGCAGGCAATCAACGGAATGCCCCAAATCAATATCAGTGACAATCGTCACTAATTTTTTTGAGAGATGAACTTCATCCCCTGCTTTTTCTAGAGCTGTTTTTGCTCTTTTATTAGTGAGCATATCGATATTGGCCAGAAGCTTATCTAGAGTTTCGTATTCAGCGAGAAGTTTGGCTGCCCCTTTCGCTCCTATCCCCCGCACACCCGGGATATTATCTGAGGAGTCTCCAAGTAAGGTAAGATAATCTGCCACTTGTTCTGGATAAACTCCCATCTTTTCATAAATTTCTTCTCGGCCATACATTTTATCTTTCATGGTATCGACCATTTTGACGTTATCCCCTACAAACTGCATGAGATCTTTATCACCAGAAGCAATCAACACTTCATCAAAATCTTTTTTAAACTGCACAACATAAGAACCTATAAGATCATCAGCTTCATAACCTTCAACCGCCAGATGAGGAATCCCCATTTTTTCAATCAGCTCTTCAATCAGAGCGAACTGAGGAACCAGCTCTTCCGGAGGTGCTCCTCTATTGGCCTTGTATTCACTATAAAGTTCGTTTCTAAAAGAACCTCCACGAGTGTCTCGTGCTAGGACAATATGGGAAGGATTATAATTTTGAAGTAATTTCATGAGCATAGTCAAAATTCCATAAACCGCATTGACTGGAGTTCCATCCGGAGCGTTCATGGGTCTAATGGCAAAAAACGCTCTAAAAATAAAACTACTAATATCAACGATAATAAGTCTCTTCATATAACCTCAAAATTTAATGTTAAGAATCGGGGGTATTATAGCCTAGTCGAGTTAACTGGCGACATGTTTTTCTGCTCAGTTTGAAACCATGACTCTTGGGCTTTTCTAATATCCGCACGATTAGGATCGTTAGCGATAACAGTGGTATCGGCCATAACATCACCTAGTCTATGGGCAGAATCAAGCTTAAACAAGAGATATAGTTCCAATAAGATAAGCGGAGGAAAAAGAATCATCCCAAAAATAATGCCCCAAGGTGGAATCACTGCAAAAGCCAGAGGGATAATGATAGGCAGATTTCTTATGACGGACTGCTTAGTAGAACAAGGCTTCCCATCTTCAAGGGAGATCACCGCAAAGCCCATCAATAATTTTCCTACCGACTGTCCTCCGTAGAGGGAATCCGCAAAAGCGAGATAGAAAATGGCTAAAATTAATCCGAAAGGGTAAAAAAACATACTGAGGATCAAGATGATAAAGAGATCGACGGACTTGGCCAAAAGCCTAGCAAGACGCGCTGTTTTAATGCTTGATTTCAATAAGTATTTTCTATCCATGTGTCTCTATTCTAACTGCGATTCAAGTATTGATAAATAGGTAAAAAGTTTATGCAACTGTGCACAATACTCAAGAGTCTGGGCAAAGAGTGTTTTCCTATGCTAAGTTAAGGAAATATAATTAATGAGGAGATAAAAATGGCTAATCTATCAAATATTAATAAAGACTCATTTGAGACAGAAGTACTCAAGTCAAACACTCCAGTAGTCGTTGATTTTTGGGCTGAATGGTGTGGACCTTGTAAAGCACTGGCTCCTGTTTTAGAAGAGATTAGTGATGAAGTGGGAAGCAATGCTAAAGTTGTTAAGGTCAATGTTGATGAAGCTGGTGAATTAGCACAACAATATGGGATCAGAGGTATTCCTACTCTTATCTTCTTTAAAGATGGTGAAGTAAAAAGCACTTTAGTTGGGAATCAACCAAAAGCTGAAATACTTAAAACAATTAACGACCTTATGTAATAAATTTATCACGGAATAAGTAATGTCTTTGGGCAAATGATTTATTCCGTGATTAAATATCTCTATGCAAAATTATATTCAAGACTCCCTTACCCAAGCTCAAGAAACACTCAACACATTTATTAATGACCAAAAAAATATTGATCATATTGAAAGTGCCGTTAAAACATTTTTAGGCACACTCAAATTAGATGGTAGAATTATGGCCTGTGGGAATGGAGGTTCCATGTGCGACTCCATGCACTTTGTAGAAGAGCTCACCGGTCGCTATCGCAAAGACCGTGATCCTATTTGTGCTATCAATATGGGAGATCCCTCTCATATAACATGTGTCGCGAATGATTATGGTTATGATTATATTTTCTCTAGACATGTACAAGCTTGGGGGCGAGAGGGTGATACTCTTCTTGCTATTTCAACTTCTGGAAATTCAGAAAATGTGATCAAAGCTGTTGAAGTGGCCAGACAAAAAAAGATGAAAGTTGTTGGTCTTTTAGGTAAAACAGGGGGCAAATTAAAAGACATGGTGGATGTTCCTATCATCGTCGACAGTCCCATCACTGACCGTATTCAAGAAATTCATATCAAACTCATTCACATTTTTATTGAAGGTATTGAGCGGGAACTCTACCCTGAGCACTACGCTTAAGTTTTTAACCAACTCATTTTCTCACGTACTTAAATAGGCAGAAATTAACTGTATCGTTCGGAATAATAATAGCTTACAATAGTAAGTAAATACTTTTAATAATAATTCAACCTTTAAGTGGGAGTAGACATGGAAGGTAATGAAGCCAATTTAGTGATGCAAATATCTGCCTTTATTCAGGCAGGTGGAATATTCATGGGAGTTATTCTTGTGATTTGGGGAGTCGGTATTGCGATCGCTCTAGAGAGATTCAAAAAATTATCAAAAAATTATGACGTTGATGGTCCTTCTTTTATGAATGAGATTCAAAGATACGTTTTATCGAATGATATCCAAGGGGCAATTAGAGTTTGCTCTGGAACACAAGCAGCGTTGCCACGTGTTTTAAAAAATGGACTCAAGCGTGCCAATCAAGGAACAGAGCAAATTCAAAATGCTCTCGACGCTTCCGCCTTAGAAGTGGTGCCTAAAGTTGAGCTACGTTTAAACTATTTACAACTTATTGCTAATATTTCAACTCTTTTTGGTCTTCTCGGGACCATCCAAGGTCTTATGAAATCATTTAGCGCAGTTGCTAATGTTGACCCTGCTCAAAAAGCTCAGATCCTGGCAGAAGGTATTTCGACTGCGATGAATACGACTTTCTTAGGTCTATCAGCAGCTATCACCATTATGATTCTTCATGCTTTCCTTAGCTCGAAAGCAGATAAAATCATCAATGAAATAGATGAATTTAGTGTAAAGCTTTTAGATTTATTAGGAACGAAAGAGAAATCTGAATAAGAGATACTTATGGCCTATAGAACACCAACAAGCAGAAAAGCGAAGCGTACAGAAGAGGGAATCAATCTTATTCCTATTCTGGATGCGGTTTTTATCTTTATATTTTTCTTACTTATGTCTACTCAGTTTGTAAAAATTTTTGAGATTGGCTCAGACGTGCCTATAGTGTCAACGACTCCTCCCCCTAAAGATGATAAGCCACCTTTTATGCTGACGTTGGTCATCAACAAAAATAATATTCTTGTTCAGCTCCAGAACTCAAGAGGTGGAACTAAAGATAGAAATATCGAAGTTCGTAATATCGAAGGTGAGTATGACTTAGATACTCTTCACAACGAGCTGGTCAAAATTAAAAAACAAAACTTGGGGGAAGAACAAGTTATCTTGGAGCCCAAAGCAGATTTGAGTTATGAGGAAATTGTCCTCATCATGGATGCCACTCGAAAACTTAGAAATACCGATGAAACTATGTTTAAAAAAGACAAAGATGGGATTGATGTTCAAGTCCGCTTTCTCTTTCATAAAATTATTTTTGGAAACATAATGAGTTAATATGTCTAGAAAACGAAGTATTAGAAACAAAAAACAAAGACACGTAAAGAATAGACACTTTGAGATCGATATCACTTCTCTCTTAGATATTTTGGTTATTCTTCTGGTTTTTTTACTTAAATCTTATAACTCCTCTGGGATCACCGTTGAAGTACCCAAAGAGATTAAACTTCCCTACTCTAAATCCGATTCTCTCAATAGTGCCGGGGTGATGATCCAAGTATCCAAAGATAAAATTTGGGTAGATTCAGAGACTATTTTCGAAGCCACTGATGATAATAAAAATGTCTATGGCCATGGGGGAAGGCTTATCAACCCTCTTTACAATAACCTGGTTAAAAAAGTAGAAGAGATTAAAACTCTTAACCGTCAAGAACCTGATGTTGCCAAAGAATTCTCTGGGGTGGCCAATCTCATCATTGATAAAACGTTAAAGTACAGCTATGTGAAAAAAATCATGTACACTTGTGCTGAGGCGGGTTTTAAGACTTATAAATTCGTCGTTCTAAGCGAAGAAGATTAGAGCTTACATCAGAAACTGATCTAACAGTAGCTTCGATACAATCATTGAAGCGATCAAAAATGAATAAAAAACAATCAGCTTATACAAAGTCTCAGTCCTTTATTCTCCCCAAGAGTTTAAATTAGCATGGAGACAGATCCGGGTCAAAAGTGCATTTTGACCCTTTTAAAGATTTGAATGTAAGATTAACGAGATTTAAAATGGATAGGAAAGCGAATTGTATAGCGTCTGTCCAGTTGCATACGAGCAAAATTCATCTTCCAGTACTCTTGTTCCATACACATCTTGAGATCTTTAGGTAAGCGATCCCCTTTAAAGCCCCTGGTATGTACAAATGTCACTTTACCTGAACGTTGCACAGTCAGGGTGTTACAAATTTTGATCTCTTGATTTTTGTCTTCTTCAAATTGTAAGTAATTTTTAAAACAACGGGCTAAAATATTGGCCTGAGCTTTGGCCGCAGTCGTTAAGTATTTCTCTTCTGCATAATTATGATCGCTGACACAGCTATCACCCCGAGCTTGGGGGGATGATTTCTTAGTCAGTTTTTTCGGACTGGTGCTACATGAGAAACATAACACCAGGACCAAAAGAAAACTATATTCTTTTCGGATAGAAGTTAAATGGTTGTTTAACATCGACGGTTCCTCCTCCAAGTGGACTTGGAAATTGTATTCCTCTCAGCACATTCACCACACATCCTCTGACATTACCTGGGAGTGAACTGTTGCCATCAACTCCCGCTCTCGAGACCGCTCCAGAGGCTCCAATGGTAAAGACCAGTCTGATTTGCCCAGAGATATTAGCAGAGTTGCGATTGAGCTCTTTTTGATAACATGATCTAAATTGTGGAATATGTTCTCGTAAAATTCTTCTAATGACATCAGGGTCCATTGAACCGAGTACAACTGTTTCAGAAGGAATCCCTGCAGTATAGACACCAGTTTTATTGGTAAGCCCCTCACTTCCTCGAGTGGCAGCGAGTTTACCTTCTGTTCCTCCCGTAAGAGATCCCACTTGAGTTCCGGTTTTTGCTGTCTCGACAACACCTCCCCCTTGAACTCCAGCATTATTGATGGCCATCCCACTGTCGGTGCGAGCTGTTCTCGCTCCACTGAGTGAGCCACCTTTGGCCATCAGTGAACTTACAGTTGATTTAAAATTCATCGATTTATAAGTGTCCACCTTTCCAGGGCTCTTAAGATTCGTTCGCGAGTAACGCCTTTGGCTTCTTTTTTGAGCTGATTTCGCCTTTGACTTCGAAGAGTCTTTTGCTTTTTGATCAGATTTTGGTTTAGGATCTTTCACTCGTTTCACCACTTGTTTTTTCGGAGCTGTCTTAGTTCCAGGATCCTTAGTCGGTGTTTTTTTGGCCGTAGATTTCTGTGGTGTTGCTTGTGTTTTTTGAACTGTTTTCTTCTTTAACACTTTTTTCTGTTTTGATTTTTGTTTAACTGCTTTTTTCTTCTCAGACTGGGCCACGGTTTTATTCGTATTCACCTTAAGTTTTTGTTTATAAAGAATGGTGGCAATACGCTCTGGATCTTTTTCGTTGAGAAGTTCCTTATCAACAGGGTAAAGGTAGAGACTGACCAGCGGTAAAAAAACCATAAGAAAAACTAAAAAGAGATAACGTTTTAGTTGTTGATCTCTTCTAAAAAAAGGTGCCGGCTTCACTTTGGGAGGAGCTGGAACTCGTCTCACATAGATCTCTAAATCTCCACTGGATAATTTTACAATATCATTTTCTTGCAAGTTAACTCTACCATCACTGGCTTTTTTAACGCTATTGTCAGAGAGATAGAGCATTTCATATTTGTGCAATTGGTGAACCACGCAGTTCCCCGCTTGAATTTCAATAAAAGGAATCCTCTCTTCTTTTCCTAAATAAGGAAATTCCACATCTTTAGCTTTTTTAGACTTTCTTGCCCCCGCGATTTCATAGGTGGCTTTCTTATCCGGAAGATAATCCACAGAGTAAACCTTATCTTTATGCAAAATGATTATCTCGACCGCATTTTTATTGATCTCATATTTAAAGATGGGATAGAGTTGATCTTTATCTTCAAAAATATATTCTGAATAGTCAGAGTTGGGATCAGCCGATAAAGGGTAAACAATATAAGGGATTTCCTCATCCGATTGCCTTGGAGTGACTTTTGGAGTTTCACTAGGCAGATCTGGTGTCGCAGCTGGAGGAGCAGAGCTCTCTAAAGGTGGTGGGGATGGCATCGTTTTAAAAACAGAAGCATCTCCCTTCACAGGATCAAGGGCATCAAGCACTGGAGGAAGGGCCTGTTCAACTTGATAACGTTCTAGTTTAAAAGGAATATTTCCCAAAGATATCACTTCCCCCACATGAACATCTCTAGCTACAATTTTCTCTTTCCCAATATAAGTACCGTTTTTAGAATTCATGTCATAAATTTTAAGACCTGTGGGGGTGACCTCGACAACGGCATGAACAGAAGAAACAACTCCAGAGTGGACAATAATGTCGCAACTCTCTGCGCGTCCCACTAAAAAGCGTCCGACTCGCAACACTCCACCAGTCGTCTTCACACTTTTATCTAGTGAAATAAGTTGAAATAAATTTTCTGAATTTGGTAATTGAGTTTCCAATTTATATTTCCTTGTTAAATAACTGTATCGATCGCTCTTTTCATCTCACGATTAAAATTCTTACGCTCCGGTAACTTATTTTTGTGTTTACCTTGCATTCGTGTGGGAATAGAGAGTTCACCAGGTGAAGGTCTGCTTCCTTCAACATCAAGAGCATCAAAGTCAAAACGCTCATACTTTTTATATTCAAATCTTACCCGAGCTTTTCTGCTTTGAGCAAAACTTGTGGTGGTAAAAATAAGGCATAAAAGTAAAATAGTTTTCATATATCTGCTCCTATATGTCTGGCAGCATCATAATAGTATTCTTTCCAAACACCGAGTTTATCCTTATCGATGTCTTCCATCACATCAACCGCTCTCTCCTTATTCCCCGAGAAATAATGAGCGAGAGCAAAATTAATACCGTATTTTGGATCTTCGAAGAAATCTCTATCCACTCTTAAATAAACATCGAGAGACTCCTTGATATTATTACTCATGAGATAGGCCGTGGCCAACATGTTAAGGACATCAATATCATCACGACTAAGTGAATAAAGAGTTGTAAGTTCTTGCCCCGCTTGTTTATAAAGACCAAAGTTCAAGTAAAGCTGAGATAAATTATAGCGAGGGGTTCGGCTATATTCTTTCGAGGATTTGGCTTTTTTAAAGGCAACTAAGGCCCTGGAATAATCTCCCTCTCGCATGTACATCACCCCGAGATTATTAAGGGCCGGGGCATAATTAGCTTTCAAGGCCAGAGCTTTATTGTAAAAAAGAAGAGCTTTTCTTCGCTTATCTTGAAGCAAATAGCAAGAACCTACCATATTCCAAAACATGGGGTTTTTAGCATAACTTTTATTATTTTTTGATATAAGAATTTCAGCAGTTTTAAACTCTTTCTCATAACAGAGTTGAGTGATTTTTCCTAAGACACCTTTGAGTTCAACTTCTCCATCAAATTCATAAACACGTCCCAAGCTTTCGGTATTCGAAATTTCCGTGTATTTACTTTTCACTTGAGCGAAATAATCATCTCGTTGATCATAAGGCACGAGCTTTATTTGTTTAAAGTCATCTTGTTTGATATCTTCAACTTTTTTAGACTGCTTCTTTTTAGGAGCTGAACTACAGGCCACGAGAAATGATAAAGTGAGCATCAATAAAATTTTCATTGTTTACCTCCTCTATCCATGATCAGGGTGTTTCCACCTCCAAAATAACGCACGGGATACTGAGTCTCTTGAAAGTAGAAATTATTTGTATTTAAAATTTCATTATTTTCAATCGCTCGCTTTGCTTCTTTTTTATATTGATTGGCAGCTTGCTTGATTTGCTCCCCAAGGGTATTCATATCCTTTTTAAAAGCTTGAATATACTCAGGAGATTTATCTTTGGGGGTAAAGGCAAATAAGTCTTTAGCCACATCTAGATAAGTGTCGTGTAAGATTTTAAATGAATTCACAATACCCACTCCAGAACCGATGGCCTGAACTTCTGAAGCCTGGCCTGTCAGTTTTTCCAATAATTTTAACTTTTGCTCTTGTCGCGATTGAAAGACTTTTTCAGGAAAGGCGTATTCAATATTTTTTACTTCTTGTGCAGTGTTTTTCATTTTCAGCACTTCATAAGAAGCAAAATAATCCAAGGCATCCATAGACACAGATTCCTTGCGTTTTTTAGCATAAAAATAAAGATTGCGGGCATTGTTTCTAAATGTTGTTTCTTTCGCCGCATTTCCAAATTGTTTAGCCAGAGCTGATAAGAATAAATACTCATCGATCATTTTAGCTTTGTAATTTTTAGTCTTGGCCAGCTCTTCAACAAACTTCTCATACTCTTGCCACATTTTTTTATCTTTATAAGCTCGCATTAACTCAAATGTGGCTAGCTCACGAGTGGATTTTTTAATTTTACACTCACTCGCTTTATCATGCAGCCTTCTTGCAGATTCAATATCATGATCAGCAAGATAGATAAAAATAGCATTTTTAAAAGAGATATCTTTTTTACTATTTTTTACAGAACATATTTTATAAATAAAATTTTCCGATAAATTGGCAGACATTTTAAATTCCAAGGCCATAAAGAGATAATTAGCGATGGTGATAAAGGAATCAGCAAATTGCACCACGTCTTTGCTCTCCATCTCTTTCATCGCTTCAATTGACCACTTATAGGCATTCTTAGTGTCATCAAGTTCAAAATAAAGCACAGACAGATTATATTTAGCATTAATTTTACTGCGTTTGGTGCTATAAGGATCTTTAAGAATCGCCAGATATCCAACGAGAGCATTGCGCTTATTACCTTTGTTAAGGTCTTGCTGAACATCTTCAATTTGTAAGGTGGTGAGGAGTTCTTTTAACTTGGTTCTAAATTTAGGGCTCACCTGATACTTTCCTGCATCAATCATGGCAATCCATGCTCGTAAATTATCATTATTTTTCTTTTTACGATCTTCATCCATTAATTTTGCGATCATCGCCTCTTGAGTTTTATAATCTTTGGGATAGTTTTTAGTGTAACGATCAAGGGTTCGCTTGGCACCTGCATAATCGTTTTTCGCCATATAATTATTAAATAATCTAGGATAAATCCCCTTGGCTTTGTTTCCTGAACTCCAATTTCTCAAATAGAGCTCAAAAGTTTCGATCGCATTATTTGTGGTTTTATTTTCTCTCAAGCTAATTGCCGCCAACATTCCTTCAATGGATTTGGCTTTAAATTTTGCCCCTGGAAGTTTCTCACTGACAAGGAGGGCTTCTTTATAATATTGATAAGCTTCTTTATTAAGTTTGGCAGCAAACGCTGTCTCCCCTTTTAAAAATTTAAACTCATCAGCTCTTTTGGGTTCAAGTTGGCTGAGATATTCAAAATACTCAATCGCTTGTTTTGCTTTTTCCTGTCTCTTTTTCGGAAGTCTTCTGTAAGTTTTAGCTATAACTTGGCGCTGAAGAATGGCTGAGACTTTTTCTAGTTGAAATTTAAATACTTTCAATTGATCCGAGTTTAATTGCTTTTCTCTTGCATATTTATAGAGGGCCCGACTGGTTACCTGATGGGCACCAAGATTTGTCGCTTTCTCATAGAGTTGCAATTTATCAATAAGGATCTTTATTTTACCTTGATCCGATTTTTCAAATTTATAGGCTTCATTATAGACTTCTTCAGCTTTATCAAATTGACCTTGTTGCATAAGAGAGCCAGCAATAAAAATAAGCTTATCGGAGAGATCCAGTCCAATGGATTTATAAAATCTTACCCCTTCATCCACTTTGCCAGACGTGGCGTAAAAGAGCCCCAAATCACGTCTCACATCATTTCGCATATCGATAAATCTTGAATTCTCAGAGCGAGAATAAACTTTTTTCATAAGATCAATGGCCTTAGACTTTTGTCCGACTTGGTAATAACACCAAGCGAGATTGAACGCATCTTTGGTCCACCATTTATCTACTGCTTTATCAAGAGCACTTTCATACAGAGGAATGGCCCTCTTATATTTTTTCTCATTATAATAAACTTCGGCGAGGGTCACTTTTGTTTTATTTCGAGTTGCTGGATCCGAAGTCTTTTTTGTTGCAATCCCTAAATAACGGGAGGCTCTCTTAGGGTTATTAGACTCTTTCGCGTTAAAGCCTAAGATATAATAAACTTCACCGAGTCTATTATAGTTTTTAAAATTGCGAGCGATATCTAAGCAGAGTTTATTCGCTTGGTTAAAATATTTATTACTCTGAGTAAAATATCTACTCTTGCTCGTTTTTCTTCTTTGCTCTATAGGAACATTTAAATAACGTTGATTTTCTCGTTCCCGCCAGAGTCTGGCTTTTTCTAAATACAACTCCGCCATTCTCAGCATAAGATCAGGATTCTTCTTTGTTGATCGCATCAAACGTGAAACTTCACTGATTTCTTCATCAACGATTTGAAGGATTTGATTCCTTCGCTTTTCAATATCATTAGCGAAAAGGGATGTGGTTAATAATATAAATAAAACAAAAATTTTCATTCTCTAGCACTCCGACCTTAAAGCAAAAACATAATCACCAAGTTCATCGGCCCAGAACTCACCGTTAAAATCCCAAAAGTATTGCTTTTCATTTCTTTCTATATATTTAATATCACCACGAGAGCGATTGTTTTCATCAAAAGAGTAAAGCTTAGCTTTTCGTTGAGATAAAACTTCTAAATTAATATAACTCATCCCCTCAAAAGCTTTGGATAAAGTGGCGTAATGATAGAGCAGTCTTTGTTTTACAAAGGCTCCTAGTATTCTTTTCTGAGTCACAATCGCTTCTTGAAGATTGAGTATGGTCGCTCTTTTGAATCGTGAGTTAGGTCTTTGTCTCAATCGATCGTATTCTTTTGAGGCACTGACAAACTGTCGTTTTAAATCAATAAAGGCTTCTTCGTTTAATACACTTTTTAACATGAGAGCATGCAGAGAATTTTCACTCTTAGAGCGACTCTCATAATTCATCATACTATTATAAAAATGATTAATTTCTCTTTTATGTCGTAAGAGATAAAGCCTCAGTGATTTAGCATCATTATAATATTTATCGTAAAACTCTTGCACCACTGATTTTGCATCTGAATATAGACAAAGCTTCATATAGCTCAGAGCACGGAGCACATCGATCTCTGGGTTAAACATATGGTTAAAGACAGGGGCTTTATAACTCACAAGCTTACCTAGAGCACGGTTATAATTTTTTTGATAATAACTATTCCAAGCTTCCTCAAATAAGATTTCAGGCCATACGGGAGAGGATTTAGGAATATCGAGATAGAGCAGATCTGATTTATCAAAATTGCGATCTTTAAACTCAGCTCGCGCTTTACCGGCCATGCAATAATCTCTATTCATTTTTAATTTTCTCGATTTTTTATCACGACTAATCTGTGATTCACTCGCCGTTCGACAGCGATCAAAGAGTTTATCAGCTTTTTTCGTATCACCTATAATCGTATAGATGGTCGCTTGCATATGAACTGCATAAGGAAACACTTCATGGCTTGAGCTGATATTTTCTAGGTAATTGAGGGCCCGAGAATAGTCGTTATCTCTCAAATATTTTTTGGCAATAATAAAACGCATATTATCAGACTTAGAACGTTTTAAAAATCTCAGAGGCAGTGTTTCAAATTGTTTTGTCCCGGCCACTGAAATCATATGGGATAAGGCAGAATCGATTCTTCTATCAAGTTGCTTGGTGTCTTTGATCAAATACTCTTTCATCCAAGGAAGTGCTGAAAAAACATAATTATCTTTGACCAATTCTATAACTATATTTCTTAATTCAGAATTCGATAGTCTGCTGTCATAAGTCTTTTCCGCATCTCGCCAGGAGCTAAAACTCACAAGCGGACAAAGTAAGAAAAAAATAAATATTCTTTTACACATAAGAAATTCCTAAAAAACTTTAAAACGAATAATTAAGCCCTACATTGAAATTATAATAATTATTCCAACGTTTTTCTGTATCACCACCTTGTAGTGTAAACTCAGTATTCACATGAGTGGCCCTAAAATCTAATCTGGTTGACCAGTTTTGAGTGATATAAAATCTGATTCCCGTCATCCAAGCAATGGCCGATTCCGATTCAGAGGTCAGCTCATCAGCATCAATAGAACCGGAATCAAATTCATTTCTGTTGTCTAATGTTGAGATATTGGAAACTCCTACTCCAAATAGCCAATCGTAGTAAAAAATCTTATTAAAGGTGTTAATTTTTGAGTAAAAGGGAGCCCACATCAGCATCGCGGTCATAGCCGTTTCAATCTTCTTATAAAAAGCAACAGCACCTTGATCATTAACCGCATCATGAGTTTTATTGAGTTGCCCGTTGGCATTGGTGTAACTAAACTCTAATCCCCAATCCTCAGAAAAGAAATAACCAGCGATAAGATTACCTTCGGTGCTATCGATAAATGCGCCAGACACGGATCGACCGACAGTCCCTCCAAAATAGACTTTATTCTTTTTACGAAACTTTCTATTTTGAAGAACGTAAACTTCCTTATCTTTATCCAGCCAGGAGAAATCATAAACATCATCTTCTGCTGCATAAGAATTGAATTGAGGAAATATAGCGAGACTAAAAAAACTCAAAGAGAGAAACAATTTTAAGTGAAACATAACCTTCCTTGGTCTTGTAAATTTACTAACTTATACTATTTTAGCATGGTTTTGATCAGGCGCAATTGCTGTGATTTATTTTTCACATACCGGTGCATATGTGCAGTATTGACAATAGTCGGTATTTTTTATCTCAGGGTTTTGAGCACTTGCGAGTGAGTTTTCCAGAAACTTTTCAACATCTTCTAAAAAAACATTTTTCTCAAGCATTTCGTTTTCATCCACAAAACATAAGACTAATTTAATTGGTTTATTCTTAGCCCCAGGGTGGAGTTGATAGTGGGCGTACGCATAACAATAGAGTTGAAAATAATAAGGCGCTAATTTGTTCTCTTTAATTTTACCTGTTTTAAAATCCCATACTTCTATAGGGGCAGATTCATCTCTTGGTTGAATAACCAGATCGGGTATCCCTGAAACCATATAACCAAAGAGTTCAAATTTAATCGGTTTTTCGGAAATCAAATCAAAGTTATCAAAAAAAGGATTGAGTTTTTCCACAGCCCAGGCAATTTGTGGGGTGTTTTTGTCAGTTAACTCAAGCTCTCCAAATTCACGGTGTTGAACATAATGAGAAAGTGCCTCATGTATTTGAGTTCCTCGCTCAGCTGAGGATCTCAAAAAGTCTTGAGAGTTGAGCTCATCATTTTCAACTAAATGGGATGGTCTTTCTGCATGTTCAATAAGATCCATTTCTTCTGGGAGGAACTTACAAATATTTTGAAAATAAAACTTGCGAGGGCATTCAGCTAAACTCGTCATTTTAGTGATCGATAACTCAGAGAGTAAAGTGTTTTGGTGGTAAGGTGCTTTGATTTCTGATCCCAGCGGGTTGTAGTGAAAAAAGGGAATTTCTTTTTCAACTCTTTTGAGATCAGCCTGATTATATAAATTATGCACGTCCACTTCTCTTTGCTCAATGGCAAAACCTTCACTGGCCGCAAACTTCAAAAGACCGTTGATCCAAGCATTGGGCTGAGACTTGGTACGTTTTAATTCCCCAAACTCTAATTCTATCCACCCCAAACTGGAGACGGCCCTGGTGTTGGCGACATAAAAAAGTCTTTTATTTTCACTAAGATCTTTCTCCTTGGCCAGTAACCCCTCCAAAATAAAATGAGGAGTTTTATATCTTTTTTTGCTCCCTAACTCCTGACTCCACTGAAAACTAGCGGGAATACTTCCCAAAAGTGATCTTTGAATAAGGGATGTTTCATTGGTATAAATTCCTCCCAACAACACGTTTTTGAACTGAAGTCCTTTGGAGGCATGGGCCGACATAATTTTCACTAAATGAGCATTCTCTCCATAACAAAAATCAAAGGAATAAGAGACAGAGCTTTGTTTCTCAAGAGTGAGGAGAATTTTTTCAAAATCTCCTTCATTTGATTTGATAAGAACTTCGAGATTATTCAAGTTGTGTTCAAAGAGTGAGTTACTCACACCACAAAATGATAAAAATTCCATCATCGCAAAATAAAGACCATAAAACTGTTCATCTCTATAGAATTTATCTATCGCAGTTTGCACTTCAATATCAAACTCACTTACTTTTAAATGATAGAGGTAAATTTTAATCAGCAAGAGCTGATAGAGATCTGCATTGGCATTTTTATTAAACTTCTTTTCTAGCAATAACTTAAACAGTCCTATAAGTGGATCACTATTAAAGGGTATTTTGATTTGGGCGGTAAACCCAATATGTCTATCCATCAATAAATGAATCAGCAAAAGACTTGGTCTCAATTTTTTATAAAGTATAGCTGTTTCTTCTTGTCGCATATGATTGTTTTTTATCGATTCGATCAGACCTAACGCTTCAAAATACTCTACATGAGCCGTGTTTAATTTCTCGTCGACCTCAATAGCATCACAGGCAAGCTTCACACAGAAAACTTCCCCTGGATCAACTTTTTCTGGAGGGACATTTTGATACTCGACTTTCACCGCTTGAGGATCAATTCCTTCATAACGATCACCTTTTTCAAAAACATAATCAAAGAGTTGGTTATTAAACTGAATAATATTTTTATCTGAGCGATAATTATTTTTGAGAGATAAATTTTGTTGCACTCTGGTTTGGCAATCAAGAAAAACACCTAACTCACCCCCTCTAAAACCATAAATCGCCTGTTTAATATCACCCACGCAAAAAAGCTTCGAAAAGTCACCTCCAATAATGAATTTGAGAATGTCGTATTGAATAAGTGAAGTGTCTTGAAACTCATCGACAATAAGATAAGAAAACTCTTGTTTCAGTTGATCAATAATATGGGGGTATTTTTGAAACTGACTATAAACAATATACTCTAGATCAGAAAAAGTCAGACCTGACTTTCCTTGATATTTAGCTTCTACAAAATGGATAAGTTCATAAAAGATATCCAGCCATTTTTTAACAGAATGATCTTTTTCCTGTAGAAAAAGGGAGAAGTTCTCTCCTTCAGATTTCAAAAAGTCTTTAAAATCCCTAATCTTTTCATAATAAGCAATAACCACAGGCTCGACTTTGCCTCTAGGTTTGGCGGGAATTTTATAATCTAAATTATTAAAAAATTGATAGTACTGATCCAAAGCCTGAATTCCACTGCCAAACGAGCGTGTCTCTTGTTGAAATTTTTTGGCAAATTCATACCACGTTTTCTTCTCATAGCTAGCGTATTCAAAAATAGGGAATGCATGCAATTCAATAAGAGGAAACCCTTTGAGTTTTAAAATATCAGAGCAAATAGCATCAAGCTCCGACGTCTTAAAAGTCGTCTTTTGTTTCCAAGCCAATCTGAGGGCCGGGTCCCCAAAAATAGATTTTAAACTCTCTAGAATTTTATCTTTTTCATTCAGAAATAACTGCGTGGTTTCATCATCAAAATGATCAGAGAATTTCTCACTTAAAAAATCTTCAAAAAGGCCAGTCATCAGCTTTTGGTACTCGCTATCGCTTATGACATCTTCATCACCTGCTATGTCTGGAAAAAAGCCCATCTTTATCAGATAAAAACAAAATCCATGAATAGTGCTTATTTGCAAATAAGATAAGTTTTGAACAACATCGGCCCACCAAGAAGTTTTATCCGAGTCAGTTTCAAGCTTCTCTTTGAAGGCTTTCTCTATTCTTATCGCCAGCTCTCCTGCGGCTTTTTTAGTAAAAGTCATCAAAACAACTTTTCTAAACTTCCCCTTAATAAAGCTGGAAAACTCGTTGCTCGTTTGACCAGAAGCGCTAAATTCTTGCATCCAATTCTCAACCAGATAGAGCATATGCTCTTTGAGAACAAAAGTTTTTCCTGACCCCGCACCTGCGCTAAGAAGAACTCCCCCGGAATGTTCAATCGCAGCTAATTGCTCTTGATTAGGAGCTGGCATCACTCGCCTCCTCTCTGGCACAGATTTTATTAATGCCACAAAAGTGACAAACTTTTATATCACTTGGCATGGCCACAAATTCCTTCAGTGAATTTATACTCTGAATAGCCTTGTGCTCAATATCTGCGTAGTGTTTTAATTTCTCATCTAACTCACCCAGATATTTTACTTTGGATAAACTCATCGCTTGCTTTAAGTCTTTGAGTGAATCTTCGTCAAAACCAAAAAAGGTAGTGTTTTCAATATTTGATAAATCAATATACCCAATAACGATCTCTTTATTGGAAGCAAGTCCCAGTTCTTGAATCCGCGAAAGATAGAACCATAACTGAATCTGCTCAAATTCCTCAATCATTTTAAATGTTCTAAAGCTAGCGTTACTTCTTTTAAAATCTAAAATAAAAACTTTTGTGTCGGCTTCAGCAAAACAATCGATCATCCCCTCGTATTGAATCCCTTCTTTTTCAAGTTGAATTGATTTTTCAAACTGATAAGTGAGTCCATAATGGCTTTGTAAGGCTATTAAAAATTTAATCACTTGAGCGGTATACGTTCTAACTTCTAAAAGACCCACCTCTGTTTCCAACTGGTCATATGATTTTTGCTGAGCATGCTTTTGAAAAACCTCGATGCAAACTTTTTGATGAAGTTCCGCATCAAACTCCCCTTGGGGCAAGTGTGAGAAATAAACCTCAATCACTTCATGTTCGATTACTCCCATATCAATGGGCGAAGTTTCAGTCTGATATTCAATAAGAGGATTAATACGTTGCCCATACTGTAAATAGAATTTGAGCTGGCAATCGAGAAATTTTTGTAATTTAGAAGCTGATAAGCGCTTGAGTTGATACTCACCTTGCCAAGATGAAAATTGGTATTGAGTTTTGGAAAACGTTAAAGCGTGGGGTACATTTTTTAGATGAAAGCTCTCGAGCATATTATTGAGGGCCAGATCATGCTCAAGTAGACCTTCTTCTAAAACAAGAGAGACAGTGTTGGTATGAATATATTCATGAAATTTAGCTTTAAGAATCTCAAGATCAAATTCACTTCTTCTTAAAGGTCCAATCGCCCCTAAATACTGTTCGACATTTTCAGTGTAGCGGCTCCCTCCCATAGAAACACCTTGGTAATGAGAGCTAAAAACCATAAGACTTTGCTGATGGTTGATATTCTCAATCTGACCGAGATGATAGAGCTCCCCTTCAAACTGTCCTTTTAAATTGGTTAGGTTGAGCCGGGGTAAATCAAGTGATGTTGCTTCTTTAAGTAATAAAAACTCAAAATGAGTTATTTCAATATTATCATCTGAGAGTTCGGCCCAATAATTAATTTTATTTAAGAGTAAAAGGATACATTTTATTTTTAAGAATTTCTTATCCAAAATGCCTTGTTTTACCTCGGCTTGTAAAAAATCCCTGATCTCATGGATAGGAATAGAGCTCAATTTTAACTTCTCTTCAATTTCTTTTGTCACGGCCAGAAACTGAGTGGAGTAGATATCCAGAGGGGCTTTGTATTTAATCAATCGATTGGGAACTTCCTGTAACATAGAACGATTAATATCTTTGCTTCCTAGTACGAGAGCCTGATCTTTTAATGAGAGTGTATGCAAAAATTTATTTAAATACCCCTTAGGATAAAAAAAGGTGGGCAATTCTTCAGGAAGACTGAAGCTTTGCCCTGCTTCGATAACCTGAGTGTTATGTTGATCAAACCAAGATGGCCAGTCGAGAGACGTACAGCCTTCATAAACATTTTTAAAAATGGGAATATAGAGATGATCTCTCAAACTCAGTGAGCGCAGAAGATCAACTTGTGAGCCGGTCAAAAATTCGAAATTATAAAAAATGATGATACGCTCTTTGGGATAATCAACTGGCAACTCTTGTCCTCGGAGCATCTCAGAGAGAAGAAAATAGGAGCTATGCTCATCAATAATATTCAATTGATCAATAAAGCGATGAATCCAAATAACAGTTTCGCCTAATTCCTCATCATAGTTTTCTAACACAGCTGCTAAGACTTGCTCACTCAGTGAAAAACTTCTTATTTCTGTAAAGAGGTTAAAAGCCTTTTTAAATTTTTTATAATCTTTTTCTTTTCCTAATTTGGCCCAAATAGCTCCGAGAATAACCATCAACTCGGACTTTCCTCGATAACGCTGCGAAAGCTCCTCCACTTCCAGGCTCATGAGTTGGTCTCTTATAAATTTAGCGATGGTAACTGACTCAACGGAAGAGCTCATTTTTAAAAATTGTGAACGCACTTGATCCGCAATAGTGGGATTGGGACAAACCACTATCGGGTCAATAAGATTATGCTCTTGAACATAGCGATAAAAATCTTTTGATTGATTAATTTTTAAAATATTTAACATAACAATTCATCAATTTTTATTTGAAAATCAGTTGTAACGAGTTTACCTTAAATGCACTCAACAAACGAGGAAATATATGGAAACAACCCGTCAATTAGCTTTTATAAATAACAAATATGGATTTACCATTTCATTTATTAATGGAGAGCAACTTATCAGTGAGATAGCTCAAATTCATAATATTGGACCCCTTGCATTAGCCTTCTACAAAAAGACCTTGCTCGGTTCGACACAACTCATTAACTACTTAAAAGCTGAAGAGAGTATTGGTTTTTATATCGATTCAGAAGACCCGTATTTTCGCTATAAACTGGAGCTTTCTGCCACAGGTTCTTTACGTACACTTCTTTTACCTGAAGACTTTGAAGAACTTCCTACCCATATTACAGGACGAGCTCGTATTCATAAGATGTCACTCAAAGGTCAGCCTTATACCTCCATACTTGAATATGAAGACTTTCCCATTGAGAGCATTATCAACGATGTGCTAGATAAGTCTTATCAGTTTCAAGCTAAGGTTATGTTCTCTCCTGATTTTCATAATAGTGTCATGATCACCAAGCTTCCTCCTACAAATATCAATAAAAAAATTGAAGACTTTGAGGAGATAGGATTAGAAAGTTTTATTGATGAAAAAATTGAATTTTTTGCTGATCTTTTAAGTGGAAGTAAACAAAGTATTGCTGAGCTTAGTGAGTTCTGTGAAAAAGAAGATTTTAGTTATATTGGAAGTCATGAACTAAAATTTCATTGCCCCTGTAGTTATGAAAGAATGCTGCATAATTTTTCCACTTTATCACCTAAGGATATTGAAGAGATTTTTGCTGAAAGCGATCAGGTGGAAACCCGTTGTGATTATTGCAACACGATTTATAAAGTCTTGAGAGAGGATATAAGTCCCAACACCGTACAATAGATTTCGGTATTTTTATTTATTCAAAGGGATTAATGATGGAAAACTCCAAGCCTTGCTGCTTAGCTCCGCTAAATATTCTGGTCATCACTTGGCTTTGATCATAAAAACCACAAAAGTTTTCAGCTCTAGCCCCATTCACTAAAACGGGAGAGAGTAATTTACTGTTTTGAGTGCTCAGTTTTGTTTTATGATTTTCAAATCTCTTCCAAGCGACACCTGCCCTAGGAAACTCAATTTCATAACTTTCAGCAGAAGTTAATAAAACTAAGACATCATTATTCTTTCGGGCCAGTACTTGAAACCTTTTCAGCACAGTGGCCAATTGATCGAGTTCCTCCCGAGCCTGCTTCAAATCTTTTGAAAGCAAATATTTTTGGTACTGAAAGTTTCTCACCACAAATAAATAGTTTTTTGTATTTTTACTGAACTCATTAAATATACTTTCGACATTACGTGAAAAGGTAGAAAAACAATCACCGCTCGCGCATGATTTATCGTAATAAACATTGTCTGGTTTAAAATTCGTTTTTTCGTTTACATGAAAGGTTTCTGACTTGCTACTGACAGGTTTATTCATACTCCAAAAGATAGCATCTTCTATAAAATCATCCTTTTTACAAGTGAGTGATTGTAAAAGAGAATCTTTGGTTTGAGTTTCTCCTTCGAAGATACCAATCTTATAATTTTTGGGGGCAATATATTTCCAAATCGGTTTTTGGTCATAATCACTGCAATCACCCTTTATATTTTTCTTTCCCGTTAATTGAGATAAAAAGCTATTGTATGCAGGCGGTCTCATTTGGTAGAGATTATACTCCCAAGCATTTCCAACACATAAGGCTTCTTCAAAGGGAGACAATTGACTGCTTGAGGGGTAAGAATATTTTAGCATGGCGATATGCTCAAAAGAGAGTCCTGCCACTTGGATCCAAATAATTTTGGTAGGGATTTTACCAAATTGATGCTTCTGCAGATTTAAACTGGTAACTTGAGCACAGTTGATGATAAGAAAAAATAGAAAAAATGAGATTACTTTACTTCGCATGCTTGAGTTCACCGTAACTTAGAAATTTGCAATAAGCATAATTCCAATATTTGTTTATTCCTAATAATAACGTAAAGATCAATATATTAATATACCAAAGGCCAAACTCGCTCATCCAATAAAAAGCGAGGGTAAAAGTAAAACTAAAAAATAAAACTCCACTGAGCATCACAAGATATTTTCTATTGAGATAATAAATATATCCAATGAGAGCAGTAAAACTGAGATGAATCCATAATTGATGCTCACTTGCAAACAATCCACAAAGTGCGCCAATCACAGGAAGCCTCCATAGAACATTCATTTTTTTAGTTGAGAGCTCTTTGACTGATACAAATGAGATTTGAAAAACAAGCAAAGCGTGTAAAAAGGCGAGAATTACCGGATAGTAGCGCTCAACTACCAGCAGATAAGTTCCTCTATAGAGAGAATAAAATTCTATGGCCAGAAATACAAAGAGCGCTAGCCATTGGGCATAAACCGCTGCATTAAAGCGATTGAGACTGATGGGATACTTTTTCAGAGAAAATATAAAAGCAACTAAGGAATAAATTCCTAAGAAAAATGTAGAGTACAAATCCAATTGATAAAACATGCTAGCAGTTTAAATCATTTGAAAAACATTATGAACAAAAAAGCTTCCACCCGAGCCTTTTACTCGGCTTTACAAAATTATGACTTCATTCTTTAAATATTGTATAGTTATAGGATAACTTTCAGGAGAAAATATGAATTCATCTATCGCAACTAGAGAGATTTTTTGGCAAATCCCTTTTAGCTTCAAAGTCATTATGTACGCCTTAATGGTGATGGCATTCGTTGTCATGGCCCAAGGAATCTTTAAGAAGTATAAATTCGTCACAGCAGACGCGGGTTTTAAAGGTCTGGCACCTGAGAATCTCAATTGGAAAAGATTTCTAGAAACGATTTTCTTTACAGGTAAGGTAGTGCGAGACAAAAGAGTAGCGGTCTTTCACAGTCTTATTTTTTACGGTTTTGTTATTTTAACCATTGCGACTGAATTGGTTGCGATCCATGCCGACTCTCCTTTCAAAGTTTATCAAGGAACCACTTATATCGTCATTTCATTTTTAGCGGATTTTGCAGGGCTGGCTATTCTCATAGGTCTGACCATGGCTTTTAAAAGAAGATATATCGAAAAACCCGAGTATTTAAGCGCCACCAATCCTAACAGAGAGAAGTGGATGTATCTCATGCTCTTTCTCTTAGTTATCGTGGGTTATGTTTTAGAAGGTATGCGTTTAGTTGGAGCAGGAATGCCTGCGCAAGAAATGCTTTGGTCTCCTATTGGATGGGTATGGGCACAACTCTTTTTAGGAATGAACGATCAAACTCTCGCTTATGCTTACAAAGCGATCTGGCTCTTTCATATGGCCAACACGATGGTTTTTATTGCGAGTATAGGCCATTCGAAATTTCTCCATATTTTCTCACTGCCTTTTAGTGCCCTTATGACCCCCGCTCGTAGAGGTGCCGTTTTAGAACCAATGAATTTTGAAGATGAAACAGCTGAAACCTTTGGTCTGGGCAAAAAAAGTGAGCTCACTGCTAAAAATAAATTAGATACACTGACCTGTGTTGAATGCGGTCGCTGCACACAAGTGTGTCCTGCCAATCTAGCTGGTAAGCCCCTCGATCCTAAAAAAATCATCACAAAAATGAGAGACGTCATGGAAAAAACTCCTGAATCTGAAGATGTCGATTTTTGGGAGAAAGATCTCTACAGCGCGACAGAACTCGATGCTTGTACCACCTGTGGTGCTTGTATGGAAGAATGTCCTGCTAATATCGAACACGTTCAACCTATTATGGGACTGAAAAGATATAAAGCTCTGACTCTTGGTCAAATTCCACCGGAAGCTGCAACAGCAGTAAATAATATTCGAGTGAATGGAAATCCTTGGGGCGTGTCTCAAGATGATCGCTTTCAATGGGCCGATGGATTAGATGTACCAGTGATTGAACCCCAGAAAAAAGTCGATTATCTCTACTATGTAGGCTGTGCAGGTTCTTATGATAATAATAACCAACAAGTCGTCAAAGACACTGTGACTCTACTTAAAAAAGCCGGAGTCTCTTTTGCTGTCATGGGAAAAACGGAAAAATGTAATGGGGACCCCATCAGACGTTTTGGTGATGAGTATTCTTTCTTTGAAGTGGCCATCGAAAATATTGCCAATATGAGACAGTATGATTTCGATAAAGTTGTAACTCATTGTCCACATTGTCTTCATACCATTGGAAAAGAATACGCTAAATTTGAAGATGGTGACTTTCATACTGTTCACCATACTGAACTGCTAGCCGAGCTGGTTAAAAATGGACAGCTCAAGCCAACCAAAGAAGTTAAAGAAGAGCTTACGTTCCACGATCCATGTTATCTTGGTCGTCACCACGGTGAATATGATGCTCCAAGAGAGATCTTGAACAGTATCCCAGGAGTAGAACTTAAAGAAATGGTTAAAAACAAAGACAAGTCTCTTTGCTGTGGAATGGGCGGAGGAAATATGTGGTATGAGATCCATGAAGGAAAAGACATGGTGGAAAACCGTCTGGAACATATTGCAGAAACAAAAACATATAAGCTGGCCACTTCTTGCTCCTTTTGTATGATTAATTTCCATTCAGGAAAAGGAAAGAATGCTGCAACAGAAGAACTTGGAGTTGAAGACGTTGCCTCAATACTTAATAAATCTATTGAATAGGTTATTCACATATTGCTATGTCATAATTTTCATAATGTCTGCTCAAAGTCATGGGCAGACATTATTTACCCAGCTTGAATCGGCCATTGAAAAGAGTAAATCACAGTATCCTAAACTCATAGAAAAATACTCCAAATCTAATTTTTCCCTAAGTAATGTCGCTGATCCTTCTCAAATTGCTTTTCATCCCAGTTTTATGAATATGATTATGCTGCATAATCAAAACAGTGTTTTAAAACTTGGGCTCAAAGACTCTTGTGCTTTTGTCGACCTATTAAGTTCCGAGCTTCTCTATGGGCCTGATAAAAAACTCGAATACGTGCTTATCAGTTTTAAAGACAAAAGAAATGAACTACAAACTCATGCCCTTAAAGTTCCAGCTTATTTAGAACAAATTGGGTACCCCCAATGCCCTCAATCTAAAGTGCTGCAACAAAGTTTTAAACCACGAAATATTAGAAAGATTCTCTCCACAGAAAAAATAAACTACCCTAAATCACAAAGTGAGTGTCAGCAAAATTACCAAGCCTTTATCAATGACCCTAAGTCCCCCTATCTCTGTCATATCTCACAGATGATTCAAGACCTTTATCAAGATGAAATCTCTCTCAAAAATATGAAAGGGACTAATTACAGAGACATTAAAGTGCTAGAGAAAAAGGTTCAAGAGGCGAAGTCCTATAAAAAGATTTTATCGCCACGGACTTTAAATTACTACCAAACCATGTGCAACAATGCTGCTCATGCAGATTTTGTGTGCACTCAAATTTTCAAACAAAACTTTTGGAGCCAGTTTCTACAAACGAAAGACATAGATCCCGCTTTGCAATTGTACTGCGGGTTTGAAGCTGATCAAAAAGTCTCCACTCAAAAAAAACAGGAATGTATTAACCAACTCAACGCCAATGCAGAAAACTGTCTTTATCAAGGAGACAGGTTCAGTTCACTTTTTCCGAAACCGAATTGCATGGAACTCTCAAGAGCACTGAATCGTTCCAGACTGATAAGAAATTACAATGATTGCCCATACCTTGTGGGGCAGGAATCACTGGTTACAGCAGGAAGAATTCTCAACCATCTTACCACCACACCAACAAAAGACAGTTACCAGGATTGCTCTTCAAACTTAACACTTCCATTTATCAAGTTTAATGAGCAGTATATGGCGGATCAATTATGGGATATTCAAGTCTGCTACGATGATAAAATCCAACGCAAAGAAGTTTGTTATCCGACTAGCTTTGATCAACTCAAAGACAGCAAGTATTCGCTTAGCAGAAATATAGGTAAGATACTCGCTCGCCTCAGAGGATTTAATGATTCGGAACAAACTTGCAAAGTCATCAATGAAAGTGAGTATAGACCGACATTATTAGAATTTAAGACAGGGTGTTTTATTATCAAGGACCCAAATAAGTGTAATGCCATCGATTGTCCTTTTCGAGTGATCTATAACGATTTGGCTTTTGACAAATTCACCCTTAAGAATAATTTTAACCTCGATCTGCTTCCGCTAAAGTTTACCCAAGAAAACTTGGCTTTTATCAATCTTATTCAAAGACATTTAAAAGTGAAAACCCGACAAGTTCTCAACATATCGACATTTAAATCTATTTTAAAGAAACATCCCAAAGCTATTTTTATGGGAGTGGGTTGTTTGGAAAACCTTCTTCCCCAGTTTTATCATATGAAAACGATTAACCAGTGCCAAAAAATAAGTTTTATCGTTGATGGCATTATTGAAGAAAATAATAAGTTTTCCATGATCACTCGAACCTCGCTTGATCAGATTCAGGCTCCGAGAATTATTCCTTGGAGCTATATTTTTGGGGCTCTTAAAAATTATCAAACCCATCAACCGCTGAATGAATGGGGGTTTTATGCTATTTACTAGAGTGATCCTTTTATTATTTATATCCTTAAGTGGGCACGCAAAGCTCGCAGAACTCGTCACGAAACAATCAGTCGAAAATATTCGCTTTATTAGCAGTAATGGAAAATATACTTATTATCAAACCCGAAAAGGTGAATTAAAAGTTTCAGCAAATTACAGTATAAAAAATGTTTTTACAGGAAAGCCTCTGGATCAGTTTTTTCTCTTTGGACAAGAGGGACAGTCCAAACTCATTATGCTTCACCGGAAAAATCCTCACCAAACCACCAAATTGGCCAAGAATCACGATCTTTACGTGACTGATGTCGGAACCAATGAGTTTAGAAAATTTGGCGAAGGACACGCTCCCCAGCTCCATATGTCTGGCTTACTCGCGACCTATACTGATTTTGAGACAAGAGAATTAGTTGTGTATAATTTTGCCACAGCTAATGAGAGGCGAATTCAACTCGCTCCTAAACATAATCCTTATTTTGCTCCCGAAGCAGTTATGAGCAATCAAAACTTTATCATTTATACGGATATAAATATTAAAGGCTATTCAGCTGTTTTATTATATGACTTATTGGAAAAAAAGTTTGAAACCCTGTATAAGTCCCAAGAAAATGGTCAGCAAGTGAGTTTATGTTTGAATGATGCGACCTTAACGATTGGAGAATTTCCACTCAAAGACAGCTCTTCTGCCAGCATTATCACACAAATCGATATTTTTGATTTTAAGAATGCGAAGAAAACCAAAGTCCTCTACACCAGCCCCCTTTCAGATATAGGGCAGCTTATCTGTCGGAAAAAAGAATTGTATTTTATCAAGACCATGGTTATGCAAGAAGCATTGAATACAAAAAAAACAGAAGTGGCAAAATTAAACCTGGATACGGGTAAGTTAGACATACTCACCGAACTCGGGGATATCACTCAAATTTTTGAATTTGGTTCCCTATTAGTTTCACATTATAAAGGAAAATATCTCATTATCGACGGTGAACAGAAAGCAACTGATGACTCTCTAGGAGAAGGCTTATGAAAAGAGTTTTTCTCCTTTGTGTTTTAGTCATGAATCCTTTTTACTTGCAAGCCTCTGTGATGGGACAAATAAAAGTCAATCCTAAGATTTCGGCTATTTTACAACAGGCCATGATTAATCACCTTGATCAGGTTGATTTAACTTTAGCTCAAAAAGAAAATACGATCACCCACCTTCAAACCATAAATGAAAATCTTAAATTTGTAGATCAAGCGAATATCCAGGCATTTTTATTTAGTGAATTTTTTAAAAGTTTTCATCAGTTCGCAAATTCGCCTGAACACCAAGTGAAAGCTTATATCTCAAATTCAAATCTCATTGCTGCTAAGGAAAAACTTAATCAATATAAAAGTCTCTACACTGACTTTGCTAAGTTTCATATCCAAGACCAAATTAAAAACTTTGAACCCTTAGTAAAAGATAATGTTCTTAACAATTATAAAAATATTACAAAAAGAGAACAAATCAAAGAAGAGCAAAGAGAGCGCATTCAACTCTTAAATAAACATGTAGGACCTTGGATTATGCAATTTATGCGTCTGAAATCAGAGCAGTTTAATGCAATGTGCACTCAACATATTCTCCGCTATTTTGAGAATATGGCCAATGTTTCACGTTTTTTTAAAAAGAGCATCCCTACTCAAACAGAAAATATTCTTTTTATCCTCCCTGACCAGAGCACTCTTGAGACGCTGACCGAGCCAGCTCCAACAGCTTCTAAGGAAGAAGCCTTGATTCAAAACTCCCCCAAGGATGTTGAGGACCTAGAAGTTGAACCTTCAGAGGCGGCTGGTGAAGAAATCAATAAACTCATGGATAAAGTAGATAAAACCCCAGAATAAGAGCTCCTTCTCGTTAACAAATGTTGATTTATTTGCTAAAAAAGTAAAATACCAACAAGGAATTACTGCATGGCATTAAGCAAGAAACCCTACAAGGGCTCGAGAGACTTTTTCCCTAGTGAAATGAGGATCAGAGACTATCTTTTTTCACAGATGAGAAAAACGGCTCACAGCTTTGCTTACGAAGCTTATGATGGGCCTTTGCTGGAAGAAGTTAAACTCTACAAAGCAAAATCAGGTGAAGAACTTATCAATGAGCAAATTTATGATTTCACTGACAGAGGGGAGCGCCATGTAGCTATTAGACCTGAGATGACTCCTACGCTGGCAAGAATGGTTGCGAGTGTGCACAGACAAACAGCTAAGCCTCTGAGATGGTATGCCATCCCCAATCTTATGCGATATGAGAAACCACAAAGAGGAAGAGTCCGGGAGCATTGGCAATTTAATGTGGACATATTTGGAGCTCCTCCGGTCTTAGGAGAAGTCGAAATTCTCAGCCTTATAGTTCATTTTTTTAAGAATTTAAAAGCTGACCAAACGATGTTTTCTATTTTAGTCAATGACAGGAAAATCGTTGATGCTATATTCAATGAGCTCTTGCAACTCAAGGATGATGAAGCCTATAAGCTATACAAAGTGATTGATAAAGCCAAAAAGGTCGATGACGCGGCTTTAGACAAAATGATCAGTGACATACTTGCAGATGATAAAAAGAGTGTTTTTAAAAATTACTTGGCACTCAGTAATCACCTGGAACTTCTTGAGTTTTTAAAATCCCATAAACTTTCAGATCAAGCTCAGGAATTTATGAAGATCATGGAAAATTGTGAGCAGTTGGGATTACTCCCTTATATACAATATGATCCTACCATCGTAAGAGGCTTGGATTATTATACCGGACTTGTGTTTGAAATTTTTGATCTTAACCCAGAAAACCGCCGCGCTATTGCAGGGGGAGGGGCTTATGCTAGCTTGATGAAAATTTTTGATGAGCCTGAACTGCCTGGGATCGGATTTGGTCTTGGGGATGTCACTCTTAAAGATTTTTTAGAAACCCATAAACTTCTTCCTGATCTGGCCCACGCCTCTAATGATTTATTCCTCTGTCATACAGAGGATCAAGAACTGATAGCGACTCAAAAATTGGCCTTAGTGCTTAGAGAGCAGGGGCTTAAAGTTGAGCTCAACTTAGGAAAAATGAAATTCAATAAAATATTTAAAACAGCAGAAAGCAAGGGGCACCAATATGTGGCCATCGTTGAAGAGAAAGATGGTCATGTTCAAGTCCAAATAAAAAACTTGCCCACCAGAGAAGCCAAGTTTTTTCAATTAAGTGATATCTCTGAAATTCAAAACTTTATTAAGGATAAATAATGAGTGAAGAAAACGAATTACCCAAAGTCTATGATCCACAAATAGCGGAAGAGAAATGGTATAAAATTTGGGAAGAAAATAGGTATTTCAAACCAGTCGAAAGAGTTGAAGGAAAAGGCCCTTACACCATTTTGATGCCTCCCCCTAATGTTACGGGTAAACTTCATATGGGCCATGCACTCAATCACACGCTTATCGACACTCTCATTCGCTTTAAAAGAATGCAAGGATATGAAACCCTTTGGATTCCCGGACAAGATCATGCAGGGATTGCCACTCAAGCCAAAGTTGAACAAAAAATCTTTAAAGAAGAAGGGAAAACCAAACATGATTTGGGTAGAGAAAAATTTCTAGAAGAAGTTTGGAAATGGAAAGATGAATACGGTGAGCATATTTTAAACCAATTTAAAAAATTAGGTGATTCTTGTGATTGGGATTATTTTACCTTCACCATGGATGATGGACCGGTAGAAGCGGTCAGAGAGTATTTCGTTGATCTCTATAACGAAGGGCTTATTTATCAATCTGATTATATCATCAATTGGGACCCCGTTCTTCAATCAGCTATTTCTGATGCAGAGGTTGAACACAAAGAAATTAATGGTCATTTCTACCATATACATTATCGAGTAAAAGATTCGAATCAAGTGCTCGAGATCGCAACCACCAGACCGGAAACACTTTTTGGAGATACCGCGGTTGCTGTGAACCCTAATGATGATCGCTTTGAACACCTGATAGGTAAGATGGCCATTATCCCTATCTGCAACCGGGAAGTTCCTATCGTGGCTGACCCTCATGTGGATATGGAAAAAGGGACGGGATGTTTAAAGGTGACTCCTGGTCATGATTTTAATGACTATGAAATTGGAAAAAGACATGATCTTCCTATAATCAATATTCTTAACAAAGATGGAACCATTAACTCAGAAGCCCAGGAAATAGCAGGCTTAACGGTTAAAGAGGCACGTAAAAAAACAATACAACTTCTTAAAGAATGCGAGCAATTTGTAAAAGAAGAGCAGCATGTTCAACAAGTTGGCCATTCACAGCGTTCTAATGCAGTCGTTGAACCTATGGTTTCCAAACAATGGTTTCTCAATACTGAAGAGATGGCCAAAAGAAGTGTAGAGGCGGTTGAAAAAGATGAGATGAAATTTGTTCCTAAAGGCTGGGAGAATACTTATTACTCTTATCAAAGAAACCCGAGACCTTGGTGTATTTCCAGACAACTGTGGTGGGGTCATCAAATCCCTGTTTTTGCTTGTGATAAATGTGAGCACCAATGGGCGGATAAAGTGGAACAACCAGAAAGTTGTCCCAAATGTCAGGCAACGGAGATCACTCAAGACCCGGATGTCCTCGACACATGGTTTTCCTCTGGAATTTTTCCCATGTCTACTCTTGGCTGGCCTAATAAAGAGCGAATGGCCCAAAAAGGTTTTGAGAAATTTTATCCTTCCGACACTCTCGTCACCGCTTTTGATATTATCTTTTTCTGGGTCGCCAGAATGATGATGATGAATGAAAAGGTAACGAAGCAAGTTCCTTTTAAAGATACATATATCCATGCCATTGTTCGGGATAAAGATGGTAAGAAAATGAGCAAGAGTTTGGGGAATGTTATGGACCCGCTTGATCTCATTCAAGAAACTGGATGTGATGCCATGAGATTCACCCTCGCTGTGAGCTCGGGTTATAACCGCAATATTAACCTTGATCCAGCAAAGATTGAAGGCTACAGAAATTTTATCAATAAACTGTGGAATGCCTTTCGCTTTATTCACCCTCACCTAGCAGGTGCGAGTGAGAAAGCGATTGATTTAGATCAACTCCATCACCACGAAAAGTGGATCTTAGCCGAGCTTAACTCTGTCACCAAAACAGTCACTGAATCATTTGACGATTATCGCTTTGATGATGCCTGCAATGCCATTTATCAGTTTGTGTATGAAAAATTTTGCTCTTGGTTTATTGAGCTTTCAAAAGGTATTCTCAACTCAGAGAATGCAGGACTTAAATCTCAAAGGGCCAATGTTTTAAAGTTGTGTTTTAGAGAAATAGTTAAACTGCTTCACCCTGTGATTCCTTTTTTAACGGAAGAACTATGGCAGCACCTGAAAAATACAGATGAAGAATTACTTATTATTCAAAAATACCCAGAGCATAATTCAAAGTACGAATTCCAAAACGATGTCGAAAAAATGGATAAATTCATTGAGCTGGTCACAAGTATTCGCAACTTGAGAAACTCAGTTCAAATTAAGCCCCAAGAAGAAATTGAAATTCGTCTTTTCACCAATGACGAAGAACTCGCCAAATACTTCTATACATCAAGAGGATTCCTCAAAGAACTTGCCAATGTTCGCGCTGGTCATATCAAAGATAAAGATGAATCGAGACCTGAGAAATCGATCATGAAAGCGACAGCACAAACAGAGATCTTTGTTCCTCTCGAAGGTGTTGTGAATTTAGATGAATTTATTGATCGTTTGAAAAAAGATAAAGATAAGACTCAAAAAGAGTTTGATAAGGTCAGTAAAAAGCTTTCTAATCCGAAATTTGCAGAGAACGCTCCGGAAGATGTAGTGGCTAAAGTAAAAGCAGAAGCTGATGAATTTAAAGAAAAACTAACTTCAATTGAAAATAGTCTTACACAATTTCAGGGTTGATGCTTATTGCATCAACTCTGAATTCATCATAGATTTACGAAACATCAAAGTTCCAAATGAGGTCACACCCATCATAACCATTTGACGAACAAGTTTACTCTTTAAGGCCAATAAACCTGTCGCTCCAATAAGTGTCGCTTTCAATGGGTTTTGCTTGGTCCACATAATCGCTTCATCAAGCTCTTTATTTATAGCGCTTGATTGATGAGTCACTTCAAATGTTTCTTGGTCATTATCAAGATGGTTGTAATCATTAATTCCCACACATTCCTCCTCAGAAATAGTTTCTCATCTAGCATAATGGAAAATGGGTAAAAAAATCCTACAGAATTTTTGTGGCCAATGTTATGGAATGTACACAAAAAAAGCCCGCATAGCTGCGGGCCCAGTATGAATTAAAAATAGAGAATTGTTATTCTAGCGCAAAATCAATTGTTTGATTTTTCTTAAAGAGCCTATTGAGTTTACGAGCAAGCTTCCATCTTCTTTTTCTGGCCACATACTCTGGCTCATAGATATAAGCCTCTGCTTCATAGGCAAGGGACTTATCCCAAAGTGAGCCAAAATTAGCAAATATAGCTAAACCACTTTCTTCTTTATTATCGCTGGTAAATACTCCGGCCATAATATCGATACCTTTAATTGTAGCCACTGGAAAGACACCAATCTCTCCGAGATCAAGTCCATCGAGTTGCTTAATAACCGCAGCCACACCTACAAGAGTCATATCGTTATTCAAAGAAAGATAAGCACTCCCTTTGATAAACTTAAGTGGAATTTGAATGATTCCTGCACCACTCGTATCGATAGGAACAACTTGACCATTAGGAAGAGTTGCAATGCCACCTGGTAGATTAATGATAGAAGTGAGATTAAGATCAACACCCATGTAATTCTCTCCATTGGCGTGGAAAGTTTTAAAGACACCATAATCTCTTGGTAGAGGTTGGGTGATCTTAGGAAGAACATTGTCACCAAGATTAACTTTAAACTGAGTGGCAATCCATTTTGCTTGGTCATGATCTCTTGTTTCATACTCTAAATCAGTGACCCATTTTTTAGCACTATCGCCTCCACAACTTATCAGCGCAAAGGAAAGTGCTATTAATAAAAACTTTTTCATAAAGCCTCCTACTTTTAATTTTAGTCATTCTTAAGTATTTTAAGGCCTGAGGGTGTTATTTCCTAGCGAGTAAAATCTACTACTTAGACAAATCATCTTCTTGAGATTTTTGTTCAGGTTTTTCTTCTTCTTCTTTTTTTGTTTTGAGTTCAATATAAGAGATAACCTCATCTAAAATGGTGTTAAAGGCCTCTGGTTCCAGTTTTAAGTCTTTGAGCTCTCCTCTAAAGTACTTGGGTCCAATAAGCTTTAAGTCCACTCCACTATTGATAAAATGAGTCAACGCTCCACAATAACTAGCGATGGTCATAAGATCCTTGCTCTCGGTGGCCACCCCTAAGGAGAAACTGACAAGTTTAGCAAAATCAATATAAGAATCTAATTTAAAAATTTTATACGTATTCTTTTGAGGCAATGTTTCAATATATTCTTGAATAAGATCATTTTGTAAGTGGGGTTTTAATTGAGAGCATATAAAAACAAATCTTTTATTGGTGAGGTGTTCAAACAACTCGCTCCATAAAGGGTCAATCCGCTCTTCTTCAGTAAGTGGTAAGTCAATTATATAATACGGATTTTCATTCCAGTCTAAATAAACCGGGTCCAGTTTTCTACAACTAACATTAGGCAATTCAAAGTTCTCATTTTCAATAGCCGTGAGAAGAGGCTTCGGAAAATCCGAGAGATGAGCCTGTTCATTAACTTTCACAGCGTGAGTTAAGACCCATTTATTTTTTCCCAATTCTGGTCCAATAGTTTTTTTCACGTTTAAATTTTTACCAATGCTTGCATCCACAAAACCTTTGGTCGT
Organism: Halobacteriovoraceae bacterium; assembly: GCA_002713145.1. Taxonomy (GTDB): domain Bacteria; phylum Bdellovibrionota; class Bacteriovoracia; order Bacteriovoracales; family Bacteriovoracaceae. Next base: position 84,801 of record PAVS01000011.1, on the reverse strand, counting down.
CGAAATAAAACAATCCAACTTATTGGTAATAGTAAAATGTTTGCATGCACGGTGGACGGTGAAAACTGATTTCAAATCTTCTTCATCTATTTCGTGATAGTAAGCGGTAAAAGGTATTAGGTTAAGAACTTCAATTCCTTTTTTAGTGGAAATGAGATGTATTTGGTAGGTATCATCCTCAGGGTCTTTATGTGCAATCTCTCTTAAAAGTTCTTCCAGAACTGTAAGAAAAGGGATCATAAGCAGTTTTTCATTTACCTCATTGGGTAATTTGACTATGACGTTCATTATTTTTCACCCACAAAACTGTAAAGTAACTTGTCCCATAAGAAGGCACCAAAATATTTAAACCAGGAATACTCACCAACAGCATGAAAAACAGTCCTCCAAAGGAGTAACTGAACCAATGCTGTCTATAATCTGATTTACATTCGCGATAAGATTTATCATGTCGTGACCAAGAGTAATCTATAAATTCAATAGAAATAACAATGGCCGATAAAAAGAAACTGAGCGGAGTTAAAAAAGGAATTAACCCAATCAATATGGCCAAAAAAGAGATCCCTAAAATCATGATGATTTTACGTACTTCATTGAGAAGAATTTTTACCAAATTAGTCACACTGCCTTTAATACTTTCTGAGAAGCTTGGAAGCTTCTCCCCTAACATTCTCTTTTCTATACGTTGACTTAAAATGTCGTTAAAAGGACTTGCTATAATAGCGATGACTAAAACAAACGCCACATTCACGATGTAATACAAGAGGATGGTCAAAATAATATTGATCATCCAAGTGGCAACTGTGCCCCAAGAACCATCCCCTAGATATTTTTGAATATAAAACTGTCCCAAATCATTAATATTAGAAAAAAGAGTTGTGCCTAAAAAATAAAAAAGCACAATCCCAATGAGGACTGGAATAAGAGCGAGAGCAAATGAAACCTTGTCTTTGAAGATTTGGCGATAGGCCTCTTTAAAAGAACTTACCGCTGCAAGAGACATGACTAAAATCCACCCATAATGTTGAGTCCACTATCCACATAAAGGACTTGACCAGTCACTCCAGTGGATAGATCACTGGCCAAATAACAAGCGGTTCCTCCCACATCATCTTGAGTGACATTCTTTTTCATAGGAGCATAATCTTCAACTTTACTCAAAAGATCTCTAAAGCCAGAGATCCCAGAAGCGGCAAGGGTTTTAATAGGCCCAGCTGAAATACAATTGACGCGTATATCATATTGTCCAAGATCACTAGCGAGATAGCGAGTTGAAGCTTCTAGGGCGGCCTTAGCCACACCCATCACGTTATAATTGGTGATGACTTTTTGTGAGCCATAATAACTCATGGCCAGGATGGAACTGCCTGGGTTCATCATTTCGTAAAGACTATGGGATAAGCCAACCAATGAAAAAGCGGAAATATCACAGGCCATTTTAAAACCTTCACGTGAGGTCTTCACAAAACTATCTTTTAGATCGGCACGATCGGCAAAGGCAATAGAATGAACAACAATATCGATTTTCTCCCAATGCTTTTGCACTTTACCCGCAAGACTTGCGTAATGCTCATCATTAGTGACATCCATCTCAAAAATAAAAGAGGCGCCTAATTCTTCAGCAAGAGGTTCCACTCTTTTTTTGATCGCATCATTGACATAAGAAAGAGCGACTTCTGCCCCTTCAGCTTTAAGTTTTTTAGCAATCCCCCATGCGATTGAGCGATCATTTGCCACACCAAAAATTAAAGCTTTTTTTCCTTCTAATAAACCCATTTTAACCTCGTTTTAAAAGCGATATTCTGCCCCATAAGTGCTTCATTTTCAAATGAATTTACCATTTTTGAGCAACGCAACATCCCTTGCTAAAATGGATTTGCAGGGCTAGTTTAAGCTAACTTTTTTTAAGGAGTATGCAACGTGCAAAAGAAGCTCATTCCAGATTATTTGGATAAGTTACAAGTTTATCAAGCAGGAAAACCTATTGAAGAGCTGGCCAGAGAAAAAGGTCTTACAGAAATTTCAAAGCTAGCCAGTAATGAAAATCCCCTCGGGCCTAGTCCCTTCGCTATTCGAGAAATGACCAATGCCTTATGGGATGTCCACCGCTATCCAGATATGCATGCCACGGCGTTAAAAGAAAAGCTCGCCAATCTTTATAAAGTTGAAAAAGAAAATATTGTCTTGGGGAACGGATCCGAAGGTATTATGGGTTATATTGCCAGGGCCTTTATCCAAGCTGGGGACGAAGTTCTCACCGCTGAAAAAACGTTCATCGGTTTTCATATTCTCGCTACTGCCGCAGGAGCTAAGGTAAGAACAGTCCCGAGAACTAAAGATATGCGCTACGACACAAAAGCCCTCGCTGAAGCAGTTAATGAAAATACCAAGGTTTTATATATAGCCAACCCAGATAATCCAACGGGAACATATATTACAGAGCAAGAATTTGATTACCTTATGCAGTACGTGCCTAAGCATACGATTGTGATTTTAGATGAAGCTTATTTCGAATTCGCTCAATCAACCTGGGATTACCCCGACTCTATGAAGTATCGCTACGATAACGTCATCACCCTGAGAACTTTTTCTAAAGCTTATGGTCTCAGTGGTATTAGAGTCGGTTATGGCTTTGCCCATAAAGATTTTATTCAAGCTCTCCATAAAGTTAAACTTCCTTTTGAGCCTAGCCTCATTGCTCAAAAAGGAGCTGTCGGGGCTCTCTCAGATTACCCCCATTTAGAGCGCACCATCCGCAATAATACAAAAAGATATTATGAAACTTTAAAGTTTTTAGATCAAAAGGGCTTTCGTCCTGTTCGCTCTATTACAAATTTTATTGCCTTTAAAACCGGTTCAGCCGAAGCGAGTGATTTTTTATTTCAAAAGCTTCTTGATCACGGGGTGATCATTCGTCCACTTAAGGCCAACAAAATGCCTGACTGGGTGAGAATTTCCATTGGTCTTAAAGAAGAGATGAAACATTTCTTTCACGCCATGGAAGAGTTACTTCCTGAGTATGATAAAAAGTTTGGAAGACCTGATACGGAGATGGCATGAAAATTTGCTCTTATAAACTCCAAACACCTATCGGTTCTCACACTCGGCTCGGAATCCTGTTGGGCGAAAAAGAAATCGTCGATGTTAATTTAGTCTGGCAAAAAAGCTTTGAGGATAAAAATTATTTTAATGCTCAAGCCAGCGCCTGGCATAAAGCTCCCTCTTCTCTTGCAGATGTTTTAAATATCTATCAAGAAAATGCTCTCAGTTTTTTTCAAGAAACTCTGGAGCTCTTTAATAAATATTCTCATCAAGGTTCACTTAAAACTCGCAACAATGGAGAACTTAAACAGAATCTAGAAGGTCCTGTCTCACTTGCTAAGCCTCTTGATCGTATAAATTGCTACAGAGATTTCTATGCTCACGAAAAGCATGTGGCAGCCGGCTTTAAAAAACGAAAAGAACCCATTCCCGAAGCTTGGTATGAAATTCCCGCTTATTATAAAGGAGCTACCAGTGGTTTTATTGGCCCTAATGAAACTGTTCCCTGGCCTAGTTATACCAAAGTTCTCGATTATGAATTGGAGTTTGGTTTAGTCATTGGTCGTGATGGAAAAAACATTAAAGCTGAAAAGGCACTAGAGCATGTCTTTGGCTACACCGTTTTTAATGATATTTCTGCGAGAGATATTCAGAAAAAAGAAATGGCCGTGAGACTAGGACCGGCCAAAGGAAAAGATTTTTGTTCTGTGATAGGACCTGTCATTTTAACAGCTGATGAATTTAGCGGAAGTGAGCCTCATTTAAAAATGACTGCTCATATCAATGGTGAAAAATGGTCAGAAGGATATTCAGGAGACTCACATTATTCATGGGCCCAAATGATAGAGCATGCCTCCCGAGAAGAATGGTTACGTGCTACAGATTTTATGGGAAGTGGAACAGTAGGTACAGGTTGTGGTTTAGAAATTGATCGCTGGATACAACCTGGAGATCAGTTAAAATTAGAAATTGAAAAAATAGGTATTCTAGAAAATACCATTGGATCCCCAAATTCAAGAGAGTAAATTATGGTAAGTTTAAAAAGAATTCATCACGTGGCTTATCGCTGCAATGACGCCAAAGAAACGGCACTTTTTTACAAGAAAATGTTAGGAATGGATTTAACTGTTTCCATCTCTGAGAGCCATGTGCCCTCTACCGGTGAACCTGATCCTTATATGCATATCTTTTTAGATGCAGGTCAGGGAAATGTCCTCGCCTTTTTTGAACTCACAGGACAAAAACCTATGGGGCGTGATGAAAACACTCCCACTTGGGTACAACATATTGCTCTTGAAGTAGGAAGCCTTGATGAATTAGAAAAAGCAAAAAAACATCTCGAAGATAATGGACTTGATGTGCTTGGGATCACCAACCACGGAGTCTTTAAGTCATTATACTTTTTCGATCCCAATGGACACCGTATTGAGTTAGCGGCCAACACGGGAACAGATGAGCAGATGAAAAAATTAAAAGATATTGCCTGGGACATGCTCGATGAGTGGGCAGAAACAAAACAACCGCCTAAACATACTAATTGGCTGCATGATGAAGAATTTTTAGATAAAGGATTAAAATAATGTTGAGCTTCGATACTGATGGTGATTTAAGTCAAAACTATAAATTTTTAATTGGTGCAGTGGTTCCTAGACCCATCGCTGTAGTTTCAACGATAAATGAAAACGGAACTCATAATCTGGCTCCCTTTTCTTTTTTCAATGCTTTTTCTGCTCGTCCTATGATTGTTGGTTTCGCACCTATAAGAAGACCCAACACAGGAGAGAAGAAAGATACTTTGGTTAATATTGAGAGAGAAAAAGAGTTTGTCGTCAATTTTGTAACTGAAGATAATGCTGACCTTATTAATTTATGTTCTAATGAACTTCCATATGGCGAGAGTGAGTTTGACTTTGCTGGTTTAACCAGACTTGATTCTGAAAAAGTAAAACCTCCTCGTCTCAAAGAAAGTCCTATTCACTTTGAATGTAAATTGCGCGACCTTATCAGTTATGGAGACCATGCAGGAGCTGGAACACTTATCACAGGAGAAGTGATTAAGGTTCATGTCTCGGAAGAGATATACGATAATGGTCGGATAATCACTTCAAGATGGCGCCCAATGGGACGTGGAGCAGGTAACGATTGGTTTAAAACGGATTCCATCGTTGAGAAAACAAGACTCACTAAAGCTCAAATCCAGAAATAATTTGAGCCTGGTCTCAAGAAAGACTATAATAGGGACATGCAATATTTTCTACTATTCGTCCTACTCTTAGGGTGCACAAAAGTTCATGACCTAAAAGATAAAAACGGTATCCTCTATTTAGAAGATGTTGAATCAGAAATGACCCAAGTGAAACATGTTGAATGGGAAGTTGGTCTCAAAAAAGAAATCACAATCTCTCGCGGTATAAGAATCTCAACCTCAGTTCCTGTCATCAGTGAAAGTGCAAAAAAAACGATGTTTCGCAAACATGGCGTTGACTCTTGGCTGTTTAGATTTAACCGCACTCGCAGAGGCCGCACCGACCAATTAGGACATGTGTATTATCATTTTGATAATATATCGCGCTCTACAAAAACATTCACTTTAAATATTTACTATCATGCCTCCGCAGTTTCTAAGCAATTCTATCATTTCCATTGCCCTGCTTTTGATCACCGCTCTTACCTTCCAGATATTGAACTTGAGGATTCGAGTGCGGATGCTGAGGGAGTCTTTGTAAGAGCGATGTCCAAGGTTCCAGCTCGTGTGCACCGGCTTGGATTCAACCCCATGGTGCTTAGTGCTGGTCGCTCTATGTTAGGGGAATATACTGTTGAGTTTGCCCTGTATAATTCAGAGAGCAAACAACTCTTTAGTAAATGGCATCAAGTGGCAGGTAAAATACCTCTCAACCAAGAAATCACCCGAACTGTGAGTTCTTGTGCCGGAGTGAAAGAGGAAGAAAATCCCCTTCCTCAATCCAAACCTTTTGATATAAGGAATATTGAAATTCGATGATTCAGAGAAATGAAGGCGTGGACCTCTACCGTGGCTTAGGGTGTATTCTCGTTTTAGTCATTCACTATATCTCTTCTTTTTATTTTCCCTCCCCCTATAGACAGCCGGTGCTAGACTTTCTTTTCCCCGTCGGCGGCGCTGCAGTCCTCGTCTTTTTTGTACTCAGCTCATATCTGCTTTTTCTCCGTTTTGAAACCTATAAAAAATTTGAAAAATCGAAGTTCAAAACCTTCTACTTACTTAGGTTTGTTAAAATATATCCTGCTTGGGTTATCACATGCCTCATCAAATTTGCCTTTACAGCACCATTCTCTGAAACTGTGGGGTGGAGGGAACTCTTACTCAACTTAACGTTTCTATTTGGTTTTTTTCCTTCAGATACTGTGAATTATACCGTTGTTGGCTGGAGTCTTCATATTGAAGAAGTTTTTTATCTCTTCGCACCTCTGCTTTTTTTATTCAAGAACAGAGTTTTTTTCCTAATTATATTCCTCGCAACTATTCTGCTAAAAAATGAAACTCTTGATTACTTGATACTCCAAAACTACCCTCATGAACATGTCCCCCTGACCTTTCGGTTTTTTACCATTCATATCCATCATTTTATATTTGGTATTTATTTAGCTATTTTGAATAAGAACAAAAAAAGCGCCATTGATCTTATTTTTTATCTCGGAATCTATTTTTATTTTGATGACCTTCGATCGATTTATGTGAGCCTGGTGGCAGTCATTTTTATTTTTGGACTTCGAAACGTCCAAGGGTTTGCTCATATCAAAAGAGTGGGGATATATTGTCTGCCTTTTTATTTATTTCATGGTTTATTCTTAGCTCTTTTTTGGCAAGTGGCTGTTTCCTTAAGGATCCAAATCCCTGCTATGAGCTTACTCGTTCCCCTCTACCTTCTTACTTATTTTTCTTCCAAATATTATACAGAACATTTTGAAATACCGAATATCTTAAAAGTGAAGAAGTGGTTAAAAAAATAGCCCAGTGAGATCACTGGGCTGATATAAGCCGAAAACTTTTAAACTATTTTCTTTTACAAACGGAACGCTCTAAAACGTCACCGTCAACCTTAACTTCAGTCACAAGATTTTTAGCTGAGTCCAATGAAACCGACATACTCATTCCACTCATTGTTTGTCCCATCATTTCCTGAAGCATATTAAACTCTTCGTCACTCATAGTACTCCCTGGAAGTTTTTCCAACTCTACTGCCATTTCAGCATTGAGAACGTCTCCATTACACATAGGGAGAGCCACCATATTAATTTTCACATCATCTAAGTCCATGTCATCCATTTCATCAGAGAGGATAGATCGTTCACCCACTGTTAAAACTTCAACCATTCCCTCTGCATCAACAGTTTTATAAGTCATTTTTCCATCAACTACGGCTTGAGTAATGGTAAGACTTTCAGAAACATCTCCTAGATCTGACTCACACTGAACATAAGTCCCTGTCAGATTAGGACACGCATAAGCTGAAACAGCACCCAATAATAAACCGGTTAAAAAAAGTTTTTTCATATTTTCTTCTCCTGTAAAAAGTAGAACCTTTTACCGAAGGCTGATTAGAAAATCACGAGAGAAATGTTTAAGTGAAAATTTTATACAAAAAAAAAAGCCTAGTGCTGAGACTAGGCTTAATTATTGTTAAGAATTTAAAAATCCACTTAGTACTCTAAAAGTTTTTTAAGCATCTCGTACACATCACTGGTCTGAGGCAAGATAACATCTTCTAAACCTGGGTTATAAGCCACATGCACATCTTTAGAAGCAATACGCATAATAGGTGCATCTAACTCTTCAAAGCATTCTTCATGGACTCTGGCACAGATCTCTCCTGCATATCCAGATGTCTTATGCTCTTCATGACAGATAAGCAGGCGATTGGTTTTAGTAAGAGATTTTTTAACCGCTTCCATATCAAAAGGAGAGATGGTTCTTGGATCGAGAATTTCAATTTTCTTTCCTGTCTCTTCTTCTATTTTTTTAGCGGCATCCACAGATTTTTGAACTAAAGCTCCCCAGGCAACGATAGTCGCATCAGTACCTTCACGAACGACACGGGCCTTTCCAAAAGGAATCATATATTCTTCCCCCGGATCTGCAGTTCTATTATACCCTTGGTAATAAAGGTGTTTGTGCTCTAAAAACATAACAGGATCATCGCAACGGATTGCAGTTCTTAGAAGTCCAGCGGCATCTCTCGCGTTAGATGGGTACACGACTCTAATTCCAGGGCAATGAGTATAAAGTGATTCACCTGATTGAGAGTGATACATAGCCCCTCCCTTAAGATAACCACCAATAGGAACTCGTACGACCATAGGACACTTATAATCCCCACCTGAACGATAGCGCGTGGTCCCCATTTCATTTTTAAGTTGCATATAGGCAGTCCAGATATAATCAAAAAATTGAATCTCTACCACCGGTTTAATTCCTCTCATGGCCATACCTATGGCACGTCCAATAATATTGGCCTCTGCCAGAGGAGAATTAAAAACTTGTCCATCTTTAGAAACTCTTTGGCATCCAGCAGTAACTTTAAAAACCCCACCTTTTCCTTTAAGATTTTCGTCATCCAATTTATTAAGCTCTGAGAAATCAGCAACATCTTGACCAAAAATTCTCATCAATGGATTTTTTTGAATTTCAGAACGAAGAACAGCATTAATGGCACCGGCCATAGGAATATCTTCTTTGCCTGAAAGTTCAGGCTCAGTCTCAAATTCAGCTGAAGTTGGATCGACATCCTCTGAGTAAAGGTGATCCATATAAGTTGATTTATCCGGCCACTCCGTTTCAATGGCTTTTTTCATAGCTTCTTTAACACTAGCGCTCACTTCTGACTCAATAGCTTTCTTTTCTTCTTCTGTTAAAATTCCAGCTTCCATTAAAAATTTTGGATAAGTATTAATGGTATCAATCGCTTTTTCTTGTTCTAATTCTTCTTGAGTTCTATAAAAAGAGTGATCATCAGAGAGTGAATGTGAATAAGGTCTCGTCACATGAGCGTGAACAAGCACAGGCCCCTTACCAGCTCTAAGATGCTCTTCTGCTTTTTTTACCGTATCATACGAATCAATAGGACATGTTCCATCACATTCAAAAATGGTTAAGCCTGGCATACCATCTAAACATTTTGAAATAGAGCCACCTGGAGTTTGAACAAATGTCGGTACCGAAATAGCGAAACCATTGTCTTGCACCATAAACATAACAGGAAGTTTGTTAACACAAGCAGTGGTCATGGCTTCCCAAAACTCTCCTTGAGAAGTGGTTCCGTCACCACAGCTTACATATGTAATTTCATCTTTATGATATTTATATTCGTGATCAACGCCCTCTTTTGCCATGGATGCTAAAAACTTTCCGGCTTCAGCTGTTCCTACCGCTTGCAAGAACTGAGTTCCAGTACAGCTTGAACGAGAAACAATATTGAGGGCCACATTTGCATAGTGAGCTGGCATCTGTCGGCCATGAGTTGCTGTATCTCCTACGTTTCCATTCGCCTGACATAACATTTCATAAGGAGTCACCCCAAGACCTAAACATAAAGCTCGGTCACGGTAATAAGTTAGAAAATAATCATATTTTGGTTTAAGGATTTTGGCCGTGGCCGATAAAATTCCTTCATGACCAGCACCGCTTATTTGGAAAAAAGCTTTCGATTGTTTTTTCATGGAAATTTCAGCATCATCAACTTTTCTTGAGAGATAAGAATTGCGATACATATCCACGAGGATTTTTTTATCAAGCTTATTTCTCTCGATCATCTCAAGCTTAGCTTTAAATGCCTTCGTTTTTTTAGATTCTTTTTTCTCAGTCGTCTCGACATTTGCCATGATCACTCATCCTTTTTAAAAATTGATGGCTTAATCTATCGAAATGACTAGGCTTTGCCTAGGTGAGTCGCACCATGGGATAAGATTTACAATATAATAATTTCAATGGTTTACTTAGATATCTAGCCAAGAATCATCGGAACAATAGGCTGGCTTGGGCATACAGCTCTCACCGACAGCACTATAAGCTTGATCCAGACAACGCAGATATTTGGGAGCTCGGCTCTCACAGCGAGGATGAATAAGCATTTCCATATGAGCTGTTTGCAGGAGATTGACACTTGGGTCTACTACGGAAGTAAAGGTTGCGTAATCTGGACGAGACAAGTTTTGAGGTTCGGTTTTTTTGGCCATTAAAGGACATTTATTAGTAGGAAAAGTATTTTGTTGCGAGTAATTTTCAAGCTTAGAGATCATCTCCATACAGTTTGTATCGGTTGGCGAACAGGTACAATCGACCTGATGTGAACTTTTCAATAGACCGCCAAAATCTGAAGAGCTCATCGACATATTTGTGAAGCGAATCGTTTGTTGATTTAATTTCTGAAAGTTATTAATTTTTTTCTCAGTCAAAAAAGAGTTCGGTGATTGAATCGTAACTCTTTGTGAGAAATTGCTCACCGTACAATTAGCTCTATATGAATCAAAAGTATCGGATAAGCTGGCAGATAATTGAAGATATTTCTGTCGAGCCTCTTGAGGATAAGCCATAAGCTGACGACAATTTTCTTTTGAAGTGCTATTTGCCACAGATGAACAATCACATCCATAACTTTGAGGGACAGCGGCATTATAAATAGGACTATGCTGTTTCATAAGCGAGTCTCTTTGAGGAACGCTTCGACATTGATAGGCTCGTTGCAATTGATAGCTAGGATTAGGGTTTTGTTCTAAATTAGCAAAAGCAGCGCTTTTCCCAGACTGCCCTGGAACATAATAGGGAACCACATGCCCAGTAGATTGATTTACAAATTGCCCAATATTCGTTTCATGATATTCATCATGCAAGCCCATCAAATGCATCATTTCATGCACCATGGTGGAGCATTCAATTTCTTCTTTATAATGCCTTGAACTCTGGCGAAAATCTCCAGGACTCACTTGAATCTCTACAGTTGGTGGTCTTTTGTCAGAAGGTAAATTGCTACTCTCACTCACTGAATGAATATTAATCTTTAGTTTTCTTCCCTGACCATCCCTGGCCACTTGATTAAATTCTTCCAAACAGCGATCAGCTCTAGCATACATAGCTTGAGTGGCATTCGGTGTATTGCCTTTAAAATCAATAACGAGATCAACACTATAAGTATTGTCTCCTAGGTTCGTGATCGCATATTTTTGTTCTACGTAATCTTTCAGACGATCAGTAGGAGCGGTGACTCTGGTCTCACCTTCTTCTAAATCGGCACAAGCTTCCAATTGCGTCGCTGAAACAGCAAGACTGGTTAAATTTCCAGCGGAAGAAGTCGTAGGGTTCTCAATAGTCGGCTCAACACAACCAATACCATTTAATTCATCTTCAATTAAACTTGGAGCTTCTTCTCCAATGATCTCTCTCATGGTATCGACATTGTCTATATATCGCTGGCGGGCACTTTCAATCAATTCACAGTTTTTATTTTCACAGTCGTCATCAGCATCATTTTGTTTGCGACCTTTAAAATCTTGATAGCCATTGAGTATTCTTAATTGACACGGACGAGGCAAATTTCTCATATGATCTAAACTATTAGCAATAGCATAGTCATAATAATAAATAGGTCTTTTTTCTAAACCAAGAAAACCTGCACTGATGGTTAAATCTTCGCAGATAGATTGATTACGAAATCGGTTTGAGATTTCATAATTTCTCTCACCATCTCCAAAACGATAACCTAGTTTTTTAAGGATTTTTTCTTGGCGCTGGAAATCTCTACGCTCGCTTCTCCTCAGCCCATCATCTGAGGGCGTAGGAATACTTTGAGCAAAAGCAGCTGAGATAAACACTAATAATAGAGTTTGTATTTTTAGAATTCCCACTTGGACATTATATCTCTGTGCTAGCTAATTTTCTCTAGCTAGCAGAAAATGCCCTTAAGATTAATTTAAATTCAATAGCTTAGACCTTACTCAACACCTTGATAGGTTTTTCCAATTGAAAACCTAAGCTTTCTAGTCCAATTTTAAGATCCATGGGTCTCACCGATGATCCTTGATCAACCTCAGTTTTCACAAAAAGTCCTAGGCCATAACAAGGTGAAACTTCATCTATCACCTGCATAAAATGCTGGTCTAGTTCAAGTTCCCCAAGAGTGACATCTTTTATTTTTGGACGGATATTTTTATCAATATTTCTTTTTCTCTTTTTAGAAAAACTAGAAACTATAATTTCAGAACTCGTATTAAATTTTTCCATGAGTGCTTCTTTTTCTTCACTATTTTTGAGGGGAAGAAAATAAGTAAATTCTGAAACAGCTTCCTGAATTGATTTATCTTGAGTGGTGATTTCATGAATTTCTTTAAAAACTATTCCCGTCTCCGAATGACTTTGAATGAGTTTTAAAGTCTCTTCAGGATTTTCAAATTGCTCTGGCACTCGGACATCAAAATATTCTTCCATAGAAGAAATTCCAAGACCAAGAGCAGGTCCAAAAGAAATAAGAGGGCGAATATTATAACCTTCACTATAAAGCATTTTGACATCAGCCCGCTTAAAGATTCTCGCGACAATTTTTTGTAGATCAAGATGTGAGATAAAACTCAAGGGACCAATTTTAGAAAATTTAAATCGATATTTATAACCAACCCACTGGCCTCGTTTTTCACGGGTATCTACAATCTTTTTAAATTCTGGTCGCACATAAGGCTTGTCTTCTATAGCATCGACTCGCTGGAGAAAATCTTTTCTCTCTTCCACCATCTCACCAAGATCACAGGCCACCCCACAATGATAACAAACGAGTTTTTTCTTATCGATAGTGAATGTCTTCTCTAGGGCTTCCAAATTGGTATGATGAACAATCATCCCAGCAACTTTTCCACAAGGAGGAGAGATTCTATTTTTAGTGGCCTTGATCCATTCACGTTTGAGAAATTTATCTTCTAGTCCCACATCAATATGATCCCAAGGAAGTCTACCTTCTACAGGAATGGTACCCAGCATATATTGACCTTCAATTCCCGCTTCATCCATGGCTTCAATCCAAAGATCGTGCCTGAAAGTTTCATTCCAACCATCAAAGCGACAACCTTTCTCCCAAGCAAGGTAAATTGCCTTCCCCACTCTTCGATCCCCTCTTGAAACAATACCTTCAAGGTGAGAAATTTTAGACCAATGCTTTCTAAAATTCAGACCGTATTTGACCGCATAGTCTTTAAGCATATTTTGCTTACGAATAATTTCATCTAACGTGATCATAGAAGCCCACTGAAAGGGAGTGTGGGGTTTAGGAACAAAACTTGAAACTGAAATAGTTATCGCTGGATTCTTAACCCCACATTTTTTCTGGGCAATCTGTTTTGATTTAAGTCCAATATCCATGATCGCTTTGACGTCTTCATCTTCTTCTGTAGGAAGTCCGATCATGAAATAGAGTTTCATTTTCTTCCAACCTCGTGAGAAAACATCCTCAGCTGTTTGAAGCATATCCGATTCTTTAACGTTCTTATTGATGACTTTTCGCATACGATCACTACCCGCCTCTGGAGCAAAAGTAAGTGATGAGTTTTTAACCTCAGCAAGTTTATCTAGCACTCGATTATCTAACCCATAAGCACGCAGAGAAGAAATCCCAAGAGTGGATTTATCTTTTGAGAGTTTATCGAGGAGTTCTACGACAAGAGGTGTAACCGCAGAATAATCCGCTGTGGAAAGACAAGTGAGGGAAGCCTCATCAAAACCACCGTTTTTAACTCCATCCATCACGATTTTCATCACATCATCAGGTTTTCTCTCTCTCACCGGACGATAGATCATACCCGCTTGGCAGAACCTGCACCCCTCAGTACAACCACGGCTTAATTCGACTGAAAATCGATCAAAGATAGCTGTCATATGAGGAATAGGTGATTTGGTAGGAAAAGGATAATCCTTTAAGCTATCTACGAAATAGCGCTCCACTCGCTGGGCAATGGCCCCTTCAAATTCTGGCTTAGGACCTGTGACCACTTCGAGTTGGGTGAGTTCATCAATTTCTGTTTCATAAAAAGAAGGAACATAAATTCCTTTTTGTTTGGCCAGTTCAAAAAGAATCCGCTCACGCTTCATGCCTTCTTTTCTTGCTCGTCCAATAAAGCGTGCAATTTTTGAGAATATTTTTTCTCCATCACCGATCACAAAAAAATCAACAAAATCACAGAGGGGCTCAGGATGAGTCGCACAAGGACCACCTGCGATAACAAAAGGCTCATCTTCTTTTCGATCTTTTTGCTGAATGGTCACTCCCCCCAGATCGAGCATATTAAGAATATTGGTGTAACTCATCTCATACTGGAGAGAAAAACCAACAATATCGAATTCACTTAGGGGTTTGAAGTTTTCTAATGTCACCAGTGGCAGCTCGCGCTCGCGCAATTGCTTTTCCATATCGACCCAGGGACAAAAAGCACGTTCAGCACAAATATCCTCATTTTTATTAAGCTCTTCATAAAGAATTTTAAAACCTAAATGACTCATTCCGATTTCATAAGTATCAGGAAAACAGAGAGCGACTTTCCCCGTTAACTCTTCCCAATTTTTTCGAATAATAAAATGTTCACCGCCGATATAGCGTGCAGGCTTTTCAAGATCATCTAAGAATGATGCATAAGGATTTTTCATCCATATCTCCAAGGTTTGTCTAACGAATAAATTCGCAAGGGAATTGAGCCCTTAATTAGTAAAAACGATTATTTAGCATGATTTTAAGGTGGCGTAAATTAATGTGATGAAATCTTCACACATATTTTACCTTGAGCTGATAAATATCAGAAATTCTTAGGTTACAATTTGCCCATGGCTGCAAAAGAACGGTTCAAAAGGAGGAGCTGTGAAACATAAAACTTTAGACATACCTGTAGATGAATTTGCTAGCCCCATCCAACTCACGGCCAAACCTGATTCAAAGGTAGATTACCTAAGACATTTATTGAATGAAAAAGGGGTAAGACATATTCCCATTGTGGAAAATAAGAAACCTATAGGTATCGTGACTGATCGTGATATCTCGCTGATTAGTGGATTGAAGTTTTCTCACGACTTTTTAGCTTCCGATATTATGACAGAGTCCCCCTATACAGTCCCTAAAGGAACACCGCTAGAAACAGTGGCCTTCGAGATGAGCACCAGGAAAATTGGATCAGCACTTATCGTGAATAAGAAAGGTGAAATCGACAGTATTTTCACTTCTGTTGATGGATTAAATGCCCTGATAGAAATCATCCGAGGTGAAATTGAAAATATAAAATAGGAGTAAAAATGAATTTAACAATTAGTTACAGACACCTAGATTCTACTGAATCTCTGAATGAAAAAATTAGAAGCAAAGTGAAACACTTAAAAAAATATCTAGGGGATAATGCCCTCATCAAATGGACCTGTTCAGTTGAAGGTGATCGACATACCAGTGAAGTTCATGTCCACCACAAGCATCAACATTATCATGCTGAGGCCACTGACAAAATACTCTATAATACATTTGATAAAGCCATTCAAAAAATTGATAAACAAATTCGTAGAAAGAAATCTCAGATCAAAGATCATATCCATAGAAAACAATTAAGAGATTTGCCCGTTTAGGCAGGTCTTTAAAAACCACTGGAGATAGACATTACGTAACGTCTATCTTCATCTTCTCTATAGCCGTCCTCACTGCCTTCAATGGCGTAGGTAGTGAGGTCAAAGGCAAATGATTTATTACGCACTCCAACCCCTCCAGATCCCCATCCATCACCAAAGCCAAAGCGAACAAACATTTTTCTCATATAATCAAATTCAATTCCTCCCACAGTTTTTCGGGAGGTAGGAACAGTGTCATAGCGATCACCTGCATCTTTTCTTCCTATTTCGAGATGCATGCGAAACGTTCTTCCTAAGGCGGGTGTCAGTGAGAAACTATAATCAACTGTCTGAGGAATTTTAGGAGGAGGACCACTTCGCTCTTCATCATACCAACCTGAATTGGATGAATTTCTCACCACCATGGAAAAGGTTGGAAGCATAAAATAAGGAAGAGTGATCCTGGTTCCCGCGGTGAGATGAGTCATTGTCCCCTTCGTATAATCTAGTTCTTTATCAATATCTGTTGTTTCACTTGGTGCAAAATCTTTTTGCAATTGAATTCGATTTAAAAGGATGGCCGTCGCTCCAAACTTTACTATACCTCCAAATAATGAAGCACTTAAAGACATAACGGGGCCATGATCCACTCGCTCAGAAATCTCAAAATCATCATCTATTGTTTTGAGTCTAGCTCGATTTTGTTTGGTATACATATAGCCAAGAGTAATCCCTCGATAAGTCATATTGGGAAAAAGTTGAAATCTAGAATGTGAGGTATGACCTGGGTTATCTGCATGTAAATTTCGCAGCTCACCTGGTACATAGGCATCCTGGTACTTGGATAGTGAATCAGTGAAAGCGCCATCGGAGGTGATATCTAAAAATCCACTATTTGTTTCCAAATGAATATTTGTCAGATGGAATTGGAGTCCACGAACTGTACCGAGCCCTGCTGGATTATAAAAAGCAGACCAACCGTCATCAACTTTACTCATATAGGCATTTCCCATGGCAAGTGCTCTAGCCGAGGTCACCAATTCAGGGTTCACAGCATCCTCAAATTCCAGCAATGCCTGAGAATGAGTTGAGTAGATAACGAATAATAAAAGGATTATATTTTTAAACATCCTGACCTTTGTTACAAATTCCTAGTCTATTTTAACAACTGATCCTGTTATATGTGAGGGGGAAGAGCTTACCTGATTGGTTTTCTCAGTTTACCAACTTGCCGCAAGTGCAAGGCCGAAATGTTGAAAAAGCTTTGATTCCGTGTGGGTCCACTCTATTTTTTGAGCTCCCCACTCAGCTTTTAATTGAAAACTATGGCCTCCCAATACCGCTCCAATATGGGCACCTAGAATATTTCTGGCTTCATAATCTATTTGATCGGAGTCCAGACCAGTTGTTCCCACAACCCTTCCTTCGAAGCTATAATTGGAAATACTTATGCCCTCGTACAAAAGAAAGTTAGGGTGAAACCTATAACCATGAACAAGAGAATAATCTGTCACATCAGACTTTAACTCTATTTCAAAGGTTGAATCAAAAGAATCCCTCTCGCTTCCCATTCCTATGGTAAAAGCGAGCTTGTGTCCCAGAGCTGCATCTTGAGTGTTCCCCCCCATGAGCTGAACTTTTAAGCCTATTAAAGAAGATGACTCTTCAGGAACTCTGACAAATAAATCTACTGAAGGAGATAAACCAGCTCCTAAATAAAACTCATCATCACTAGTGGTGCTCATAGTGAGAGGATTTTCCGTAGAGTTATCATCAAAGTTTAAAACACCTTGTGAAAAACCGACTTGGCGATACTCAATATTAGCTCCCCCCCCTACCACTTCAGGAGAATGAAAGCGATTGATGGGGACTTTAATTCTTTGAGAACAAGAAACCAGTAAAATAATCGGAAGCATAAAAACAAATAATTTCATTACTTTAGAGTTTAGCAAAAATTGTCATGTTTGATCTCTGGGGGGTAGATATTATCAAATTTCAATCACCAGGATTTTACTTATTGGCAATAATACTTGTTAAAAATGATCAAACTAAATTGATAATATTGAATTCTTAAGATTTACTTAACCCTCTAAATACCTAGAATTATGAGGGGTTAACTTAAAACTTCCTTAATTTACCTATAAATTCAATGACTCCCTTAAAATAGTTAACAAGAAGAACCGATAAATAATGGTAATCACTTGGTAAATTAAGATGCACTTAAAACTAATTCTATCTGTTATATTCTTGTTTCTAGCTTCTTGTCAGGAATCTTCTGAAGAGTCATCTAGTGGCGGTTTAGTCGCTGGTCACAAATCTGTGGATAATTCAATCAGCGTAAATTATGAATCCGACACTTTATTGGGCCTAGGCGAACATATAGATTTTAAACTGAGTCACCCTGCTAAACAAACCGTTACAGGAACTCCGCGAATTATTCTTAAAATTGGTTCTCAAACAAAATATGCCACTTATCGCTCAGGTAATGGAACCAGGAATTTATACTTTCGCTATACCGTCCAGCCGGGAGATAGTGATAATGATGGGATTGAAGTTCTGACCCCCCTCATTGATCTAAATGGAGGCAATTTAGAATTTTACTCATCAGGGATCCCTCAATCAACCAGCTTAAGTTTTTCATTGAATATGAGTGATGACAGAATCATGGTGGACACCGCTTCTCCTAATATCAGCGGGATCCTTGATCCTAGTGATGATATTTATATTGAAGATGATCAACTGATTTTTATCGTTCAGTTTAATGAATTTGTAGAAGTCTCGGGAACACCACAGCTCGAGCTAAATATCGGCGGCTCAACTAAATATGCTCACTACTTAGTTGGCTCAGGAACTGATCGATTACTTTTTAGTTATGATATCGAAGCTGGAGATATCGATACTGATGGCATTGAGTTAGCTTCACCTATTGAACTTAATAATGGCAGCATTCAAGATCTAGCCGGAAATAGTGCTGCATTAACCTTCATTCCTACTGCTATGCCTAACGTGCAAGTAGACACATCGGCTCCTTATATAACCAATCTAGAACTACCGACTAATAACACCTATTTAAATGGTGGCGTGCTCGATTTTGAAATTACTTTTAATGAAGCCGTAAGCACAACTGGCTCTCCTAGACTTCCCATTGATATAGGTGGCAATACTGTTTACGCCAGTTTGATCAGCGGGAATGGTAGTGATGTTTTAAAGTTTCGCCATATCGTAACAAACAATGATCTCGATTTATCTGGAATACAAGTTGAAAGTGAAATTGACCTTAATGGGGGAAGCATTAGAAATGCGAGCAGCACAGATGCTCAACTAGATTTCACAAGTCCAGTGACTCCCCTTCTAAAAGTTTATGGAATCCTTCCTAAAATTGTGAGCATCACGGCACCTACCAATGATAATTATCTCACCGGTGAAACCATGGACTTTGTGGTGGAGTTCAATGAAAAAGTTATAGTTGTTGGAAGTCCACAACTTCCTCTCACTCTAGAGAGTGGCAATGTTTATGCAAGCTATCAATCAGGATCAAATTCAAAGTATCTCACATTTAGGTACACACCAAGTGCAAGTGATCTCGACTCAAATGGTATTGCCTTTAATGGCAGTTCTCTTAATTTAAATGCTGGCACTATTGTAAGTAGCTTCACATCTGCAGCAGCTATACTTAACTTTTCTGGACTAGCTCCAGTCATGAACGGGGTAAGTGTCAATGCAAACCAGGCCACTCAATTGGTTATCACCCAACAACCAAGTGACGCGGAAACAGAGCAAACGATTTCCCCGGCCATTACAGTTGAATTAAGAGATGCAACTAATACCTTAGTCAATACATCTTCTGCTGCGGTGACTGTGAATTTTGCGACTGATCCAAGTGGTGGAACCGCTTCTCTTTCCGGAAGTATAACTGTAAATGCTGTTAACGGTGTCGCTACCTTTAATGATTTAAGTATTGATACTGCAGACACTGGTTATACCCTAAGTTTTACATCTGCTGGGTTGACCAGTGCAACTTCAAATAGTTTTGACATCACCCCTGCGCCTGCAACCCAACTTGAATTTATTGGACATCCCAGTAATGAGCTGGCGGGAGAGACTATCTCTCCTACTATTTCAGTAGCTGTACGAAATGCATACGGAGGGTTAGATATTCTCGCAACATCTCCTGTGACCCTATCTCTCGCAAATGATGCTAGTGGTGGAAGTGCAACTCTGAGTGGAACTTTGACGGTTACCCCAATATTAGGTGTGGCCACCTTTTCAGATATATCTCTTGATAAAACAGGATCCGGTTATACCCTCGAAGCCAGTGCCACAGGACTCACCAGTGACACCTCTAATGCTTTTAACATAGATGCCAATACCGCCACTCAATTGGCCTTCGTGCAAGAACCGAGTGACACCCAATACGATACGGTGATCTCTCCAGATATCACCGTTGAAATTTTAGATGCCTATGGCAATAGAACTGCTG
Source organism: Halobacteriovoraceae bacterium (assembly GCA_002713145.1). Classification (GTDB taxonomy): domain Bacteria; phylum Bdellovibrionota; class Bacteriovoracia; order Bacteriovoracales; family Bacteriovoracaceae. The sequence continues at coordinate 64,684 of PAVS01000011.1, read as the reverse complement.
ATACCAGTGATATCACAATCGCCTTTAATAATAATCCTTACTCCGCGACTCTGGGTGGAACACTTACCACTAGTGCTGTGAATGGACTGGCCACATTTAATGATATTGAAATCGATAAAGTTGGTTCTGGTTATACTTTGGATGCATCCGCTAGTGGTCTTAGTGCTGCAACTTCAAATGGATTCGAAATCACCAGTGGTACTCCCACTCAACTCGCTTTTAATGTTCAACCGGTAGATACTGTGGCAGGAGTAAATATTTCGCCGGCTATCACCGTTGAAATTCAAGATTCAGCAGGAAATATCGTCACCTCAGCAACTGATACCATTACTCTTTCTTTTAACAGTGATGCCAGTGGCGGAAGTGCAACCCTCTCTGGGACACTGGCTCAAGCTGCTGTTAATGGAGTCGCCACATTTAGTGATATCAACATTGACTATGCAGCCAGTGGTTATAATTTAAGCGCCCAAGCCGCTGGTTTAACTGATGCTATCTCAGATGATTTCGCGATCACTTCCGCATCAGCCACTCAATTAGCGATAGTACAACAGCCAAGTGACGCCCAAGCAGGAAGCGTCATTTCACCTGCTATAACAGTAGAAGTTTTAGATGCTATAGGAAATAGAGTGACAACTGCCACTGATAATATCACTTTGAGTTTTGCTAATGATGCCAGCAGTGGAAGTGCAACCCTGGGAGGAACTGTGACGGTTGCGGCCATAAATGGTCTTGCCACCTTTAATGATATCACCATTGATAAAGCAGCGAGTGGATACACCTTAAATGCAACAGCAAGTGGGCTCACTTCCTCGACCACAACAAGTTTTAATATTACTCCAGGTGCGAAGGCTACCTTGGCTTTTACACAAGAACCTAGTCATACACAATATGGAGTTGATATAGCGCCGGCGGTAAGTGTTGAAATTGTGGATAGCTATGGAAATAGAACTTCAGATACAGATAGCATTACTCTCAGTATTAATAATAATCCTAGTAGTGGAACTCTTAGTGGTACCACGACAGTAAGTGCAGTGAACGGACTTGCTACTTTTAGTGATCTCAATATAGACAATGTGGGAGATGGTTACACTCTCGATGCCAATGCAACGGGCTTAACAGGTGCAACATCGTCTTCTTTTAATATTTTTAGTATTCCCACTCAATTAGTGATCACAAGTGAGCCCACTGATACCTATAATGATTTTGTTATCGCTCCAGCTATAACTGTTGAGATTAGAGATGCCTCTAACAATATAGTTACCTCTGCTAATGATACTGTGACTTTAAGTTTTGGAACAGATCCAAGTGGTGGGAGTGCAAGTATCGCTGGAACGACAAGTATAGCAGCAGTAAATGGTGTGGCAACTTTTAATGACATTAGTATTGATACGGTTAACAGCGGATATACTTTCAGCTTTAGTGCAACCGGTTTAACCAGTGCAACCTCAACTGCTTTTAATATTACTCAAGCTCCTGCAACTCAACTGGCATTTGTACAGGGGCCAAGTGATGCTATTGCTGGAGGGAATATTTCTCCAGCGATCACTGTCGAGCTTCTCGATGGAAATAATAATAGAGACACCAGTGCTACTGATACTGTGACTCTTAGTTTTGCAAATAATGCTGGCTCCGGAACCCTAGGCGGAACTTTATCTGTCGCTGCTATAAATGGTGTCGCGACCTTTAGTGACATCAATATTGATAAAGCAGCTGCTGGTTATACACTTAGCGCTAATGCTACAGGATTAAGTGCTGCCACATCTAATAGTTTTAATATTACGGCTGCGGCTAAATCTCAACTTGTGATTACCACAGAACCAAGTGATGCATTAAAAAATACCAACATCAATCCAGCTGTTGTCGTAGAAATTCAAGATGCCTATGGAAACAAAACGAATGATAGTGATACCTTATCTGTCGCTATTGCAAATAATCCTAGTAGTGGAACTCTGAGTGGGACGACGAATGTGTCTGCCGTCAATGGAAGCGCTAGTTTTTCTGATCTACAAATTAATAATTCAGGATCTGGATACACTTTACAGTTCTCTGCCACTGGACTTAGCTCTGTCACTTCAACAAGTTTTAATATCACAGCGATCCCAACACAACTAGCGTTTGTCACCCAACCGGTGAACACTGAGATAAATAATGCCATTATTCCTTCTCTTACTGTAGAAGTGAGAGATTCTACCAATAGTTTGGTGGCCACAGCTACTGACGCCATTACTTTAAGTTTTGGAGCTGATCCCAGTGGAGGAAGTGCCACGCTTAGCGGAACGCTGACACAAAATGCGGTGAATGGTGTTGCGACTTTTAACAATATTAGTATTAATCAAGCCCATAACGGTTTCACTCTTAGCGCATCGGCTACGGGTTTAAGTTCTGATACTTCAACGAGCTTTAATATTTTTGATACCACACTTGCTTTTTCACCAACATCCGCTGTTAATTTTGGAGATGTGACTTTAGGTGGAAGTGCTGATCAGACTCTTCTCATAACCCACACTGGTGGAACTGCGACACCTATCAGTGAAACCACCCTATCAGCTCCCTTTGCTTTCAAAGGAGGAAGTTACCCTGGAACAGGGGGAACCTGTGGAAGCTCAATAAATAACAATTGTACTATTGTATTAAGTTACACTCCTACGGCAACTGGAACTCATAACGGTACCGTGACGATTGACTATAATAGTGGAACTCAAATTTCAAGAAGCCTTACAGGGCAAAGTATTTCCACCACTCCAACAAAATTAGAAGTGGTGGGACCTAATGCGGTTATCGCCACCAATAGCTGTGTCTCTTATGCTGTTCAAGCTCAAGATGATGAGGGAAATGTTTCCAATGTCAGCGCGACAGAAAATATTACTCTTATTATCAATAATGGTACGGGGAGTTTTTATTCTGATGCAGCTTGTACCAATTCAATCACGTCGACTAGTATTGCCAATGGCAGCAGTGCTCAAACAATATATTTCAAATCAAATACGGCTAATCAAAGTTTAACCCTAATTTTTAATGGAACTAACCTAGATAATACCTCTCGGTCAATTAATACCAGTGTTGAGCCAACTTTTATTTCAACCAACTTACCTTCTGAGATCATTGTGGATACTTGTACTTTAGCTGAAGTGAGCATGGTTGACCCTAACGGGATCAAGACAGGATCTGCTTCAGCTAAACAAATCAATATTGCTGAAGATGGTGATGTACAAGTCTTCACCGATGCTTTTTGCACTAACCAGGTCACAAGTCTTTCCTATGCACCCTATGAAGGTTCAAAATTTATTTATTTAAAAAATGCTGCGAGCGAAACGGTTAATTTTACTTTTAGTGATGATGACTCAATCTTAACTTCAGCCGCAACTTCTATAGATTTTGTTTCTAATCTTACTTGGTGGAATACGGATTATTCAAAACGAGTTAGAATCTCCATAAATAATCTTGATATCCCCACCAGCTTTACCAATATGCCGGTTCTAGTCAAGTTGGATAGTTCTAAGATAAATTACAGTGATTTCTTGGCCAATGGTGATGATATTCGTTTTGTAAAAGATGATCACTCAACCACCCTTCCTTATGCCATAGATACATGGAATGCAAGTGGCACCAGTTATATTTGGGTGAAGCTGGATAGTGCTCCAGCAAATTCTGAAATAAATATTTATCTTTACTACAACAATCCTGTCGCCAGTAATAATGAAAGTAGTTCCACTATTTGGAGTGAATATGAAGGAGTGTGGCTGATGAATAAATCTGGTTCCACTTACTTAGATGAAACTTCAAATAACCGAAATGGGACTGCTAACGGTACCCTTACTGACATCAGCGGGCCAGTTGGAAATGCAATCAATCTTAATGGTTCTTCTACTTTAAAACTTACGTACAATTTAGCAAATACTCTAGGTCGAACTTCTACACTTTCATTCTGGATAAAAACCACTCAAACTGGTGATAATACAGACTGGAGAGCGCCAGGTGTAGTCGGATTATCAGGAACTAGACCTTCTGAAGATTTATTTTACACTTTTATTAATGCAAGTGGGCGCATAGGCTCATCTTCAGGCGGGGGCACCCAGGTACAAAGTAATTTTGTGGTTAATGATAATACCTGGCGCTATGTCACCGTCTCGAGAAATGCCTCTAATGGACAATTTAAATATTATGTTAACGGTGTGCTCAACGGTTCTGGTAATAGTGGAACCGGTAATAAAACTTCGAGATCTTTCTTTGATTTTGGAGCGACGACCAAGATTTGGGGTGGTGGAGGCTTCATTTATTTTGAGGGGGGACTCGACTCCATTCGTATGTCTAATACCATTCTCTCTGATGATCGAGTGAAAGCTGAATATAAGTTCACCACTGATTCTCATGTTCAGTTTGCAACGCCTGAAGACTTATAATTGCCTCAATAAGTTGTGACTTTTATTATTATTTTTTCCCTAGTTTAATATTTATTCATATCCACCACGTTAACCTCTTGAAATTATTAAACTTAATTTATTAAGAATGAGCGTTTTCTGTAATGATTTATAATGGTTAAGACTGAATATTCTAGTCATATATACCGATAAAGAAGTGAATTTTATTGAGGAATAGCTTGGTTAAATATTTATTTTTATTCATATTTTTAATTGCCACCGTCTCTTGCTTTGATCAAAGCAAAGAAGATGAAGCAGCGAGCTTATTTGCTAACCATAAAATTGGAAATGAAGAATTCCAAATTTATCTTCCTCCCAAAAAAACTTATAAAGAAAATGATCAACTCAACTTTATTTTAGAATCTTCAACCAAAGTGCTTATTTCAGGGACACCACGCATTGAGCTTACAGTGGGAGGCACTACTGTTTACGCTGATTACAAAAGTGGTAGTGGAACTCAAAATGTCGTTTTCACCTACACCGTTCAATCCGGTCATAATGATGAAGATGGAATTGAAATAAATAGCAATATCGATTTAAACGCAGGCCAAGTGCAAATCTTTATGGGGGGAAGTTGGAAAGATGCCCAGCTTGATGTGGGCACTTTTAATGCTCAAGACATCTATATTGATACCACAATTCCAAGTATCACCAATATTATACCTCCTTCTCCTAAGACTTATTACCTGGGTCAAGGATTAGTTTTCTCTATCGAATTCTCTGAATCGATCATTGTGACTGGAAGTCCAAAGCTTGAGGTCAATATTGATGGAGAGATTCAGACTGTGCAATACTTAAGCGGGAGTGGAGGGAAGCTCCTATCCTTTAAAAAAATTATTGGGGAAAATGATCAAGATCTTGATGGCCTAAACTTAGTCACAAGTATTGATAGCACTGGATCAACCATTAAAGATAGTGCTGGCAATAATGCCGATCTCAACTTTAGTATCTCTGCTGCACTCCAAACAGTGCTCGATAACGTTTTTATAGACGGACTCAGTCCCTATGTTAATAAAGTAGAAAATATTCAATCCCGTACTTATTATTTTCAAGAAATCATTTCATTTGATTTAGCCTTTACCGAAAAAGTTGTGGTTGAAGAAATTCCTATTATAAAAGTCGATATGGGAGGACAAGAAGTTGATTTTGCTTATGACTCAGGTTCAGGCAGCGACACTCTTACTTTTAGTTATGAAGTTAATATCGATGACTTTGATACCAATGGTGTTGAAATTGATAACCAAATAGATCTCAATAGTGGCAGCATAAAAAGTTTAACCGGGGAAAATGCGGTTTTAAGTTTTACCGCTCCCCTCACCCCGAACCTTCAAGTCGACGCGAGACAACCTAAAGTAGTATCCATTATTACGAACCCGGATGGCACTTATACTAACGGGCAACAGTTAAACTTTGTTCTCAATTATAATATTCCCGTTGATTTTGTAGATGATGTTCCACGTCTTCCCCTAATTATTGGCTCCAACACAGTGTATGCAAGTTATTTAAATGGAAATGGAACCAAAAATTTTTCATTTTCTTATAATGTCACAGCAAGTGATTATGACGGCGATGGAATTGTCATTGGAAATAATCTTGATCATCAATTAGCGACGGCAACTTCAAGTACAAATATTCCAGCTTCTTCAGATCTAACGACAGCATTACTTACCACCGATACCACAGGTGTTTTAGTGGGAAGTCTAAACCCTCCCACACAACTCGTGATTACCAATCAACCTACAGATACCTATAAAGACGCTTTGATATCACCGGCTATTACTGTTGAAGTTCGTGACGGGAGCAATAATCTGGTCACCACAAGTTCTGCCATGGTGACACTAAGTTTTAATAATGACCCTAGTGCTGGAAGTGCGAGTCTCGGTGGAAGTGTTGCAAAAGCTGCTGTGAATGGAGTCGCCACGTTCGATGATATTTCTATTGATACAGTGAATACAGGTTATAGTTTTAATTTTAACTCATCAGGACTAACAGCTGCAACCTCAAGTCAGTTTGATATTCTTGACAATACCCCTACAGTCACCATCGATGCTCTTAGTATTATTAACCTCAGTAATTACACTTCCTATACTGTAACAGGCACATGTTCTGAAGATGGCAGAACGGTCACTCTGGATATTGGCGGAGTGGCGGCGACACCGACTTGTTCCAGTAATACTTTTACAACTGGGGCCATCGATGTGTCAGCAGCTGCAGATAATGCTGCGCTGGTAGTGACTGCGGATCATGATAATGCCATCGGCATGAATGCCACTCAAGCCAGTAGCACTGTTTTAAAAGATACTATAGCACCAAGTATTTCAACCAATACAATCAACGCGCAAACTTATAATTTAAATGATGATCTTACTTATGCCATCACTTTTGATGAAAATGTAACAGTGAGTGGAGCTCCTAGAGTTCAACTCAATTTTAATGCCCAATCAACGGCAAACATTTACGCTGATTATGATAATGGAAGTACCACCGCTACTCTTTATTTTATCTACACTATCGCTGCCGGAGATGCTGATAGTGATGGAATCACCACAACCAGTCCACTTGATTTAAATTCAGGAACAATAACTGATGCTGCCGGCAACGCTGCTGATTTAACTTTTATCCCAAATGATTTTTCTTCAATTCTTGTTGATTCAGACGTACCAAGCATCGTTGAATTTATTGAGCCTGTTAATGGAACTTACCCCGAAAATGTTGAAATACTTTTTCAAGTGAATTTTAATGAGCTTGTTAACGTGACTAATTTCCCAAGAATCATTTTAGATGTAGATGGTAACACTCGTTATGCCACTTATCAGTCTGGTAGTGGTTCAACAGGATTAGAATTTGCTTACACCGTGCAAGCGGGGGAAAGTGATCTTGATGGAATCACTGTAACGAGTACCTCCATTGATCTTAATGGGGGGACGATTAAAGCAGCTGATACTGCTGATGCTGTATTGGATTTCACTTTATACCTTGATGATTTAAGTGGAGTTATCGTAGATGCAAATACCGGGATCACTCCTCCAGATCAAGTCACAGGTCTTACCACTGCTCCGACAACATCTAATACAACCTTAGCACTTTCTTGGTCAGTACCTAATGATAATGGAACAGCACTTACCCATTATGTGGTTCAATATCGTGAACAGGGTGAGTCAACATGGATCAATCACTCCCCTAACCCGACAGTAAACTCGACAGAAATCGCAGGACTGAGTTCTGGAGTGACCTATGAATTTAGAGTCGCGGCTAATAATGGACTGCTGGGACCATTCTCATCAACAGCGACGGCAGAAATTTTTGATCTAACAGATCTTAATCTCGCTTTATGGTTAGATTTTAGTGATAGCACCACACTTTTTACCGACAGTGGTTGCACCACCAATGTCAGCTCAGATGGGGAAACTGTAGGATGCATAACAGACAAAGCTGGTTTTGGAAGAGATTTCATTCAAACTGATGTTGGCAAAAGACCTTTTTATAGAACTGCGACAGTGAATGGACTTGATGGATTAGAATTTATGGGTGATGGTGATTTTTTAGAAGATGATGATGGAGAACTCTATGTTAATGGCTTTCAGGCTTTTGAGTTTTTTATCGTCATTAAATCAGATGTAACTAATACAGATAAAGGCTTTTTACACACCAAAAATCCCTCTGGCGCCGATGACACAATAGCCCTCCGTTATGATCAATCAGGAGCGAGTGGTGGCTGTAATAACTGTCTTAAAGGTGGAGTACAAAGAGCAGACAGCACTCATATTCAATCAGAGAGTCAGTCAAGTGAACAGACGACTAATACTCAAGTTGTCGGTGCCACCTGGGCCGACGGAGGAGCATTTAATATTTATGTAAATGGAAGCCTTTCTCAATCACATTCCTCTGGTACTATGACAGGATCTATTGGAGGAGCTCAAACTTTTATCTTAGGAAAAGGCCCTAAAGATACTGGCACTGGAAATAGCTGGGATGGAGAGATTCTAGAAGTCATCTTTCTCAATACCCAAACCAGTGGTGCTGATCGCACCAAACTCATTAATTATCTCAACTCAAAATGGGGTATCTGATTTTGCCCATATTTATTGGGAGTAAAAATCAATAACTTAAAATGAACTTAATTTTTCACCATCTAAGACGCTGAAATCACGTAAAAATTTAATTAATCTACGCCTCAATCGATTAGTCCTTATAATTGAGCTAAGTAGTTCATTTTTATGAATTATTAAGCTGCCGATAAGGATACTGAGGTAATAGCATTTTGAAGTACTTATTGTTGTTCACATTTTCTCTTTTTCTCACCGCTTGTTTTGATCAAGCTGCGGAGGATAGTGCAAACGGATTAGTTTCCGGACATCAAAGTGTGCAAAATAAATTTACGGTCTACCTTTCGGCTAACAAAACTTACACCGCCAATGAAACAATTGAAGTCATTCTCAACCATCCTTTCAATGTCAATGTGACAGGAACTCCACGGATAGAATTTGATCTTGGAGGCAATACTGAGTACTTTAATTATATTCAAGGTAACGGCACCAAGATTTTAATCTTCTCTTATTCTGTTCAAAGCGGTGATATTGATCTCGATGGAATTGATATTAATTCATTTATTGATCTAAATGGGGGGGAATTAAAATTTTCCTCCCAAGGACAGATTGAAGACGCTGAAACTCAACTTGGTAATATTAATTCTTCATCTATATTAGTGGATGCCTTTGATCCATTAAGTCCAGCTCAGCTTGTTGTCACAACAGAGCCTACCAATGCTTATGTCAATGAAGTGATCTCTCCTGCTATTACAGTTGAGCTAAGAGATGCGAGTAATAATTTAGTTACTTCTGCCACAGAGGATGTCACATTAAACTTCGCCACAGATCCCAGTGGGGGAAGCGCAATTATTAGTGGAACGACAACTGTCACACCTATAAATGGTGTGGCCATATTTAATGATATTCAAATCGATACGGTTAATAATGGATATGAATTTGAGTTTACGGCTTCAGGTTTGAGTAATGCCACATCATCTAGTTTTAACATCACGAATCCTCCAGCTGAGGATTTGGCCATAGTTGCTCAACCAACCAATACAGTGGCAGGTGAAAATATTTCTCCAGCGATCACAGTGGAAATCTTAGATGCTCTTGGCAATAGAGATACAAGTGCGAGTGATACTATCACCCTCGCTTTTAATAATAATGCGGGTTCGGGCACTTTGAATGGAACATTAAGTGTAGCAGCTGTTAATGGCTTGGCAACTTTCTCTGATATTAATATTGAAAAGGTGGGAGTGGGTTACACTCTTGATGCTACGGCATCGGGATTAACCACGGCCACCACAAATCCATTTAATATTACAGCTGCCGCCAAAGCCAGTCTTGCCTTTGTCACTCAACCGAGTGATACAGAAAACAACTCCAACATCACACCAGCTATGACAGTTGAAATTCTAGATGCCTATGGCAATAGAACAGAGGACACTGATTCAATTGCATTAAGTATAAATAATAATCCAAGTGCGGGAAGCCTAAGCGGAACTATAACTGTTGCCGCTGTAGATGGACTAGCGAATTTTAGTGATATTCAAATTGATAATGCAGGAACAGGCTACACACTTGACGCGACTGCCACAGGTTTAACCAGCGATACGTCAGACAGTTTCGATATCACATCCACACCGAGTCAATTAGTGATAACAACTCAGCCAACAGATACAGTAAAAGATGTGGTAATGTCTCCAAGTATCACCGTTGAGATTCGGGATGCTGCTAATAATATTGTGAATTCTGCCACTAATTCAGTGACTCTCGCCTTTGCAAGTGATCCTAGTAGTGGCTCAGCAGTGCTCACAGGAACTGTGACAAAAAATGCGGTTGCTGGAGTTGTTACCTTTAATGATATCAATATTGATACCGTTAATGACAATTATTCTTTTTCATTCACTTCAACGGGTTTAACCAGTGCCACTTCAGATGATTTTAATATTGAATACCCTCCCGCAACTCAACTCAGTTTTACCACTCAGCCTTCAGATGCTCTTGCTGGAGAAGTCAACAATCCCGATATTATTGTGGAAGTTCAAGATTCAACTGGAAATTTAGTCCCCACAGCTTCAGATGATATCACACTCTCTTTTAGCAATAATGCTGGTTCTGGAACTTTATCAGGAACCTTAACTGTCAGCGCTGTCAACGGAGTCGCGACATTTAACGATATAAGTATCGATAAAGCTGCTACTGGATATACTCTTGCAGCGACTGCTCCAGGACTTTCTAATGATATCTCAAATAGCTTTGAAATCAGTGCCAACACTAAATCACAACTTGTCTTCTCAACCCAGCCAACAGATACAGATCAAGGAACAATTATCTCTCCCGATATAACTGTAGAAATTCACGATGCCTATGGAAATATAACTGCTGACACCGACACCATCTCAATTGCTATTAACAATAACCCCAGTGGTGGTGTTCTAGCTGGTACATCTGATATAGCAGCGGTAGCTGGAGTGGCGACCTTTAACGATCTTGAAATCGATGCCGCTGGAGTAGGTTATACGCTCAATGCAACTGCGACAGGACTCACACTTGATACATCAGATAGCTTTGATATCAATGCCGTTGTCCCAACGGTAACCCTGGATGCTTTAGATGACGTCAGCCTCGCTAATCATACATCTTATACTATTTCAGGAACATGTTCTGAAGATGGAGAAGACGTAGACATCGCTGGAGGGGGAGCCAATTTAACGGTAAGTTGTAATGCTGGAATATTTAGCACCGGAGCCATTGATGTTTCCAGCTTAGCTGATGACCAAAATTTAGAAATTACCGCAGATCATAGTAATGCAGGAGGAACTCCAGCTATCCAAGCCACCCAAACAATAATTAAAGATACTGTGCAAGCAAGTATTGATGATAATGATATTGCCGATGCAACTTACGGAATATCTCAAACTCTTAGTTTGCAAATTGACTTTGATGAAATCGTCACTGTAACAGGGACTCCAAGAATAGAACTATTTTTTAATGCTCAGTCTGCAGGAAATATTTATGCGGAATACACTAGCGGAAGCAATAGCACAACATTGATTTTTGAATATACTATTGCGGCTGGTGACTCAGATAGTGATGGAATCAATATTGATACTTCCATTGATCTTAATTCTGGAACTATTGTGGATCAAGTAGGAAACGCAGCGACTCTAAGTTTTACACCTACTAATTACACCAATGTTCTTGTTGATTCTGATGTTCCAAGTATTGTGGAATTTATTGAACCTGTTAATGGTACATATCCAGAAAACGTTGACTTAAACTTCCAAGTCAACTTTGACGAGGCTGTGATTGTGACGGGAACTCCAAGACTTGTCATCAACGTGGGTGGCAATACGAGGTATGCAACCTATGCAAGTGGAAGTGGAACAGCAGGTTTAGAATTTGCTTACACTGTTCAGTCTGGTGAAAGTGATTTAGATGGAATCACCATGAATTCTAATAGTATTGATCTTAATAGTGGGAGCATAAAAGATGCTGGTGGTGGAGATGCTGCACTTGATTTTTCACTTTATCTGAATAGCATGACCTCCGTTCTCGTTGATGCCAACACAGGTATTACTCCACCTGATCAAGTCACTGGACTTGCAACGGCTCCGACTTCCTCTAATACAACACTCGCCCTTTCTTGGTCAGTACCAAATGATAATGGAACAGCGATTACCCATTACGTAGTTCAGTATCGAGAACAAGGCAACTCTACGTGGATAAATCACTCGCCTAATCCTACTTTTAATTCTACTTCTATAAATGGTTTATCCGAAGGTGTGACTTATGAGTTTCGAGTCGCTGCTAATAACGGTTTATTAGGTCCCTTTTCAAATACTGCAACAGCTGAAATTTTTGATATTGCTTCTCTCAATCCTATCGCCTGGTTAAGTGCCACAGATATTTCCAATGGTGGAGCAGAGCCAAATCATAATGATAAAATTGCGAGTTGGTCAGATTTAAGTGGGGTGGCCAGTCCTGCCACCGAAGCTAACCCCGCTAATCAACCCACCTATCATACCAATGCTTTTAATGGTCTCCCAGCTGTACGTTTTGATGGTCATTCAACTGGTTTAGAGGGAACTTTTACCAGAGTTAATAATAATGGGCTCACTGTTTTTCTCGTGGCCAAAATGGACGCCAATAATCCCCGTAAATGTTTATTTGAATTTTATTCTGATAATGGAAATGCAAATGATCATCGAGGATTCTTTTTTACCTATGGAATGAATGAAGCTGACACCAATCATAATCTTGATGATACAACACTTAATTTATGGACTGCCTATGATACAGGAACTCATACTGATCTATGGGAAAATGGGCAAGTTGTGTATTCGAACAATCAAAATTGGCAAAATAAATCCACTGCTTTTACCGGGGCGGGAGCTTATGTATTAGGAGATGATCAAACAAGTGGTGACCAATTCAATGGATATATCGCTGAATTTCTTATTTTTGATGATCAACTCTCACCTGCGGATCAAGCCAAAGTTGAAACTTATCTCCAGAATAAATGGGGTACGCCTTAGTCTTTGCCTAAATAAGTAGGCAGTTTTTTATCTTAAAAGTTTCTGAACTAAACTTTTATTCTATTTTTAGCTTCTATATAACTGAAATTATTAAAAAATATTTTTCACCCTAAAGTTCTCCGACCAATTCACTCAGCCATATATAATAAGTATTGATTATTATAAGAAAAATTCCGAAAAGTGGTACGTGAGAGACATGGGAAAGATTTTTAAAAAATTCTTATTAAATCTATTTCAATCATTACTTATTGTAGTGACTATGACTTCGTGTTTTGATTCTTCCTCAGAAGAAGGTGAAGATGGAGGGGGACTTTTTAACGGCCATAAAAATATCGAAAACATTTTAGTCTTAGTACCAACAGCTCAAAAAACTTATACTGAAAATCAAAACATAGATATTTCATTTCGGCATTCATCTATTTTGACTGTTACCGGCTCACCTACTCTTGAACTAGATATTGATGGAACCTTAGTACAAGCAAATTATCTTTCAGGGAGCGGAAGCAGTACCATTAAATTTAGATATACTGTTCAAGCAGGTGAAAATGATAGCGACGGTATAGAACTCGCTTCAGCAATTAACTTAAATGGGGGAACCATTAATTATATTGCTGGAGGCCAGATAAAAAATAGCATCCTGACTTATGAAGAAATTGAAGCTCCTCAAATAAAAATTGATACGGACGCTCCCAGTATTACTCTTATCAATCCCCCAACTCCAAAAACTTATCTCAATGATGAGACACTTTATTTCACAGTTATGTTCGATGAAAGTGTAACTGTTGCAGGGAGTCCACGCATTCAATTAGACATTGGAGGGGTCACCCGTTACGCCACTTATATTCCAAGCGGGACAAGTAATATATTAAACTTTCAATATACAGTTGAGAATTCAGATCAAGACTTAGATGGTATAGAGCACTTCTCGCCTGTTGAATTAAATGGTGCAACCATCAAAGACGTAGCCGGGAATAATGCTTTAATTACCTTCGCTCCGTTCCCTATGCTCACAACATATGTACAAGGTGAAATACCTTTTGTTGAAGATGTAACTATGCCTTCCAACGACACTTATCTTTCAGGCGAAACTTTATTTACGACTTTGCATTTTAATAAAGCCGTCTCGATCTCTGGAACACCCAGAATAGCTTTCGATCTTGGTGGGCTCACCCGCTATTTTAACTATGTGAGTGGAGATGGTTCAACAGATATACTTTTTGAACACCAAGTTTTTGCTGGAGAATATGACGATGACGGGATTCAGATCAATGACTCAATAGATCTCAACGGTGGAAGTATTCAAGACAGTGACACCAATAATGCTGATCTTAATCTGACCGCGCCGGTCACTCCAAATATTTTAGTGGATGCTGAGTTTGCTTATGTAACAACAATCCTTCCTCCTTCTGATAATACTTATAACAACGGCGATGAATTATTTTTTAGTCTGACATTTAATAGGGTCGTTAATGTGACTGGAACACCTCAACTCCCCATCACTCTCGACTCAGGTACTATCTATGCCGACTATATTGATGGAACAGCTACAGATACTTTGATATTTAAATACACTGTCCAAGCTGGAGATGCAGATGTCACTGGAATTCAAATTCAAAACACGCTTAACCTTAATGGAGGGACACTCATTTCCAGCAATGGATTAGGGGCAAATTTAGATATAACCTCACAAGTTGCGGCCATCGATACAAGTTCAGTGATTATAGATGCAGGTGTCCCCTACATTACGAATCTAACACCTCCAACAGATAATTCATATATGACTACAGAAAATATTGATTTCACTGTAACCTTTTCAAGTGTAGTCAATATTACAGGGGTTCCACGAATAGTATTAGATGTAGGTGGATCAACTCTCTACGCTAACTATTTAAATGGAACCGGGACTAATACAATTGTATTTAGATATGTTGTCAATGGCCCTGACTTGGATAGTGATGGGATCGAAATTTCTTCAAACTCAATCGATTTAAATGGAGGCTCAATAAGGGATGCGTCTCTCGTAAATGCGTCACTCGATTTTAGTGCATACTCTCCAGACCTATCAAATGTTTTAGTAAATGCTGCTGCATTAACAATTACTTCGGTTTCTCCTCCAGCTGATAATACATACACTGAAACACAAGATTTAAGTTTTACAGTGAACACCTCTGATGTGGTTAATGTCACTGGAACTCCACAAATCCAACTTGATATTGGGGGAACGACTAAATATGCAACTTACGATTCTGGAACCGGAAGCTCTGCCCTTGTTTTTATTTACACCGTTGAAGCAGGACTAGAAGATAATGATGGCATCACCCTCACCACTCCACTGGATTTAAATGGAGGAACGATTCAAGATGCATCTCTTAATAATCTTGATTTAAATTTCACACTCCCTAACACTTCTAATGTATTAGTGGATTCCAGTGAACCAACTGTGGCCATCACCAATCCCGCAGATGCAAGTTATATAAATATTGCCACCGACTCTGCAACATTCACCGTGGATGGAACTTGTTCCGAAGCTGGACAAACGGTGAGTATTGAAATTGATGCAACAGCGGCTGCAAGTCCAGTAGGCTTTATTTGTGATGGTACCAATTTTAGTGGAACCGTTGATGTGACCGGACTTTCAGAAGCATCTCACGCCTTCGTCGCTAAGATCAGTGATGCTGCCGCCAACGAAGGACTTTCTACAACTAATAATGTCATTAAAGATATTACCGCTCCGAGTATTTCCGGAGTCACACCTCCTGCTGATGGAACTCTTATTACCGGAAACGACCTGGATTTCACCGTTAATTTTTCTGAAGCGATTACTGTTGCCAATACTCCAAGAATTACAGTGGATATCGGAGGAGCAACTCAATACAATAATTACCAAGCTGGAGATGGAACCACTGATATTGTCTTTCGCTATACTATTCAAGCGGGTGATATTGATAACGATGGAATAACTTGGCCATCTAATTTAATCGATCTGAATACAACAGGTGAATTGAAAGATCTTGCTGGAAACGATGCTGCCCTGGACATGACGACTTTTGCTCCAGATTTAAGTAATGTTTTAGTCAATGCTCTTACAATTACTTCCGTTACTCCTCCAGCTGATAACACATACACTGAAACACAAGATCTTAGTTTTACAGTAAATACTTCTGATGTGGTTAATGTCACTGGTACTCCACGTATTCAACTTGATATTGGGGGAACAACTAAATTTGCAACTTACGATTCGGGAACGGGTAGTTCAGCTCTTGTTTTTATTTACACCGTTGAGGCGGGTCTTGAAGACAATGATGGTATCGTCCTCACCACTCCCTTGGATTTAAATGGTGGAAGTATTCAAAACGCTGCTCTCATTAACCTGGGATTAAGCTATGATCTTCCAGATACTTCAAACGTGCTGGTGGATTCCAGTGATCCTACTGTGGCCATCACTAATCCCGCGGATGCAAGTTATATAAATATTGCCACCGACTCTGCTACTTTTGCGGTTGATGGAACTTGTTCGGAAGCAGGACAAACAGTGAGCATTGAAATTGATGCAACAGCAGCAGCAAGCCCCGTAGGCTTTGTTTGTGATGGAACAAATTTTAGTGGAACTATTGATGTAACCGGTTTAACTGAAGCGTCTCACGCCTTCGTCGCTAAGATCAGTGATGCTGCTGCTAATGAAGGAGTTTCAACCACTAATAACGTCATTAAAGATATTACCGCTCCGACATTAACTTTAGATGCAGCTGATGATGTCACTACAGCAAATTATACCAATTACGCTTTAAGTGGAACTTGTTCTGCAAGTGAAGCTGGTGAATCAATTGATCTCACCTTCGGTGCTCTTAGTAATACTGCAGCTTGTCTCGGTGGTGGAACATGGAGTGTAACTGGCTGGGATGTTTCAGGAGAAGCTGATAGTCCGGCAATCACGATCACTGCTGATTTAACTGATCTAGCAGGAAACCCAGCAACCCAAGCAACGGATACAGTATCAAAGGATACGAGTGCACCCACAATAACATTACTCACACCAACGGATAGCTCTTACATTAATGCAGCAACGGATAGCACCAGCTTTGCTGTAACCGGAACTTGTAATGATGCAGGAGCGACCTTCACTTTGAAAATTGATGGCTCGGCCACTGGCTCAATTAGTTGTGACGGAGCAAATATTTCTGGTTCTTTTAACTCCACAATATTATCGGAAGCATCCCATACGATTGAGCTTGAAGTTGATGACGGTGTGAACCCTGTTGTGACCAGTGCGACCCATACCTTTACCAGAGATGTTACTGTTCCAGAGGTGTCTAATATAACTCCTCCAGCTAATACCACCTATGGTTCTGGAGCGAATTTAGATTTTATTATTAACTTTGATGAGAATATTTTTCAATCAGGATCACCTCAAATCAATATTGATATCGACGGAGTCACTAGAAATCCGAGTTATCAAGGGGGAACCGGCTCACCCAATATCACCATGAGATACACCACAGGTGTGGAAGAAGATCTTGATGGGCTCAGTTTTACGAGCACAACTATTAATCTAAACGGAGGTAATCTCACAGATGCTGCCGGTAATGTGGCGAATCTTAATTTAGATCTCAATGCAGCTCTTCCTGATTTGTCTGCAGTTTTAGTGGATGGAGTGATTCCGACAGTCACAATCGATTATGCCCCCGATATAAATTCCGTCAACGAAACGAATTATTATGTCACGGGTACTTGCTCCGAAAACACCAGAACAGTTGATGTTAATATTGGTATTTTAAATTTCACTCCCACTTGCTCTGGAGGAACTTGGAACACAGGTACAATTGATGTTTCTTCCCTGGCCGATGACCCAACTCTCACCATAACCGCTGATCATGATGATGCTGCTGGAAATGATGCAATTCAAGTATCAGTGGATGTTGTCAAAGATTCGGCTAATCCTGTCGTCACTATTACTTATGCTCCAGATATAAATCAAAGTAATCAAAATGATTATTATGTTTCTGGAACTTGTTCTGAATCAGGTGTTATCGTAGATGTCTTTGTAGACTCGGTTAACGTGCAACCTCTCTGTACCGCAGGAGGAACTTGGAGTTCAGGCCTCATGATCGTGAGCGGTGTTGCCGATGGACCATCGATTTCAGTTACCGCTGATCACTCAACAGCAACTGGGGCGAGTACAACGGTAGTAAAAGACACCACTTCAGATCTCGTTTCAATTAGCTCGGCTTCTAGTATTACTAATTCAAATGAAACCAGTTATATTGTTTCAGGAACTTGTACCTCAAACGGTAATATAGTTGATATTTACGTGGGTGCATTAAACTACCAACCTAATTGTAATAATGGTTCCTGGTCAACGGGATTTATCGACGTTTCAAGTCTAGCTGATGGAAGTGTTCTCATCACTGCTGACCATCAAGCAGCTACTCAAGCAAGTGTGACCGTTAATAAATCTTCTGGTACTCCAAGTGTATCTAATTTGACAGTGCCTCTGACTTATAAAACCAGTGTGGATTTGCAATGGACTCTCTCTGATCCGGGAGGGTTTACCATCAATGATCATGAAATCCAGTTCAGGCTGCAAGGGACTCCAACTTGGAATAATTTTGATGATGGAATCGATACTTCGAATACTTCTTATGTTGATTCTCTATCCGCAGCAACAGTTTATGAATTTAGAGTGAGAGTTCAGTACGATACATCAAACTTTTCTGATTGGTCGAACATTGCCACTGGCGAAACTAAGCCTGACAATCCACTTTTTGACTCTCCTTATATCGTTATGAATGTAGGGGGCTCAGTTGATACTAATATCGTAGCATTTTATGATAACACCAGGGTTTATCATAATGGAATAGAGATTGCTGAATCTCCTCTTGCAGCAGGAGATGTGGTAAATAAAACAACTGTCCAATTTGATACCATGGATGCCGACAAGCCTATATACGTTGCAGGAGAGCTTGGGTCCGGAGCTGGTAAAAGTGGAGCGAATATGATGTGGCAACCAACATCATGGGCCGCAAAATCGTTTAGCTTTAATGCCACTAGAGAAAACCCACAACAGCTTTATATTTATGCGATTGAAGATGCTGAAGTCACAGTTAGACAAGGGCCCACAACAATAGCCAGTAGCGGAGGTGTCATTAGCGCAGGGACTGGAACCACTATTTCATGGTCAGTCTATGGGAGTTATCAAATCTCTGCAACCGGAACCGTTTTAGCTTTTACTACATCTGGAAGTTTACCCGGAACTTTGTCTGACCCTAAACCACTGCCTCCGAGCTCTAATGAAATTATTGGGATTCCTTCAAACTCAATGAGATTAACAACTACTGTCGGTAATACCAACTATAATACGATTCATTCTGATTCTACAGCCGCAAGTGGAGGTTTAGACAAACTTGACTCAATTCAAATCAACCCGACGGGTAATCCAACAACTGTATATCAGGCTAATTCATTGCTTATTATAGCTGACCAGCCTGTGTCAGGTGCTTCATACGCTGATTCTAACGGTAATGCTTCCGCCTCATTTTTGCCTACCAATCTCATGAGAAAATATTATGCTATTAACAACTCAGCAAACTGGGTGGCTTTTGCTAGTAAACAACCGGGTACAATTGATATCTATGCGGGGGGAGATGTTATTGGAGTGAGCACTCCAATCTCGACTCTCACATTAACTCGCTCAGGAGCTGATCCCAATGCACCATACAAAGCTTACACAAATACTGGAACTGAAACAGCTTCCGGGAATAGATATGCATCCAGTGTACCAGTGGCAGCTTGGTACGAGCCAGATAATGCAAATGGTAGTGGTGAACGTGATGAAACTATTTTAGTAGGTAGCGATGATTTATTTTAAAATTTTTATGCTTTTAACTATGACTTTAAATGTATACGCCAATGATGAAAGTAAATTGCTAGAAAGCGAATGTCTCACGGAGGGCCAGGCTATTTCCTGTTTTAAAATGTTTGAAATAAAACAGAAAGGAAATGAACCTGAGTTGGCGAAAAAATACCTAGAAAAATCATGCCAACTTACCACAGGTCGAGAATGTATTCTCAACACCAAGGATATACCTAAATATAATTTTCAGTTTAAAGTTTCTGATGTACTCCCTCATATCGAAAGATGTGTAAAAAAGACCTGGGAAATAAAATTAGTAAATAAAAAATCTAAAATCACTGTCTATCCGAAGGATGGAAACTGTATATACTTATCACATGTTCCCGGTGTTTATAAATCAAAATGCGTTTTAACCACAAAACATATAGAACAATTGAAATCAGCATCCACAAGTATTGAAAGTTTTCTAAAGCAGTTTGATGATTTTCTAGAGTTGGGAGTTTGCACCGTAAAATCAAGCACCAAATAAATAACGGAGTAATCGCTGCCACCAAGAAAGTCTTACTGGTTGACTTGGCTCTTCCGGCTCAGTTGGTTTTGGCGGAACAACTACGGGTGGTTTTGGTGGTTTACCAACAACCCTATCTAGACCTTCAACAATTGTAATCAGAGTGACTTCCTCTCCATCTCCCGCATCGTTAGCGAGAACATTAGAGACTCGACAGTCTCGCACATCATCATAGATATAATCAGTTTCACCCCGAACTAAAATTCCTTCAACCATCCCGGTGGTGGCATTGAAAACAGCTGAACCTGAGTTTCCACCATACGTATCTAGATTAGCAGTAAGAAAGACATCATTCACATCTCTCACAATAGCCCCGTCAGCAATTTTTGTAGGAAGTCCAGAGGGATGGCCTATCACCACCAGTGACTCTCCTACCTGGGGTTTACCTTTTCTTCTAAAATTGAGGGGACTTCTATCAGAAACCTGGCGATCTAATTCTATCAAAGCATAGTCTGCTTCGGAATCACGATCTAATTTTTGAGAAATGATCTTGCGACATTTATAAACTTGTTTTTTATCTAGCACCACCTCAGTATCACTCGTGGCAGTGACCTTATAATCAAAAGCCCAAAGGTATCTATCGCAATCAGCTTGAGAACGAATACAATGTCCAGCTGTAACAATTTTATTCTTGTCCACGAGAAATCCAGAACAACTGGCGGCAGTCTTTTGATGAGAAAATCTTTCTTCGGCACAGATGCCTGCTTCTTCCAATGATTTTCCAGCCACACTATATTGTTCGTTATTAAGCTCCACTAAATCTTCCGGCTTAATCATGCCAGCTGTTGAAAGTGAGAGCTGCAGATAAAGGGGATTGGCGACTTCCGAGACATCTTCTCTATTATCCTCACCATAAATGACTTTAATCTGAGCCGTTCCAGCAAAGCTTAAGTGAAAAGATAAAATTAAGAGAATAAAAAGATGTGATTTGTGCATGGAAGCTCCTTTTCCATTCATTTTGCTCCCCTAGCATGTCAAATAAAGCCACGGCATGCAACTAATAGATTCTTACAGGAAAAACTTACGAAACTGACTGCTTAATGCAGCTCTAGAGACATTCTGACACTATTTGTTCAAGGTACTTTTGATCCGTTTTATCAAAATAGTCAAGCTCAGTGCTATCAATGTCTAGCACTGCTACCACTTTAGAATTCTTAAAAATAGGAACGACAATTTCAGAATTACTGGCACTTGAACACGCAATATGACCTGGGAATTCATGTACGTTGCCTACAATCAAAGTCTTCTCTTCTTGCCATGCACTTCCACAGACTCCCTTCCCATAGGGAATTCGCGTACAGGCCACCGGGCCTTGGAAGGGGCCCAAGATCAATTCATGATCATCGACAAAATAAAAACCAGTCCATAAAAAGGGAAAGCCCTCGTGTAAGAGGGCAGTTATATTAGCGCAATTGGCAATGAAGTTTGTTTCACCTTCAGTGATCGCTTTAATCTGTTTGGTTAAGAGTTGATAATGTTTTTCTTTTACCATCACTACAATTTATTATGCCTAATCTTGGTCCCAGGGAAACGATGATCTGAACCGCGTCCAAGATAGGTAGTTTGAATCTTTCTCATAGATTCAAGTCTATTTTCAGCAAGAACATCAGCAGCTTTATTAACGGCTATGTTTTGCTCTTCGCTGATCTTATAGATCTTTAAAGTGGTATCATAAATCGTATCGACCATTCTTCTCGACTTAGCATCATTCCAGCCTTCAAACTCAATGGAGACGTTCATAAGTCCACCGGCATTGATGAGATAATCAGGTGAATAGAGAATGCCACGCTCTTTTAGTTCTTCACCGTGACGATCTTCTTTAAGTTGATTATTAGCTGCTCCGTTAACCAGCTTACATTGAAGCTTTCCAATAGTGTCATCATTGATCGTCGCTCCAAGAGCACAAGGAGCATAGATGTCCATTTTAGTATCATAAATGGCATTAGCATCCACAAACTCTGCATGAGGAACGGCTTCTTTCATGCGTTTTATATTGTCTTCATTGATATCAGTGAAAAGAATTCTAGCCCCTGCATTATTAAGCAGTTTTCCGAGCTCCAATCCAACAGAGCCAACCCCTTGAATGGCCACGACTTTATTTTCTAAACTTCTTGAACCCCAAAGTTTGGTCGCTCCCGCTTCCATTCCTCTAAAAGTCCCAAGAGCCGTATAAGGAGCAGGGTTTCCTGAACCACCACTGGCCTTATCCACACCACAAACGTAGTTCGTTTCTGTGTAAACATGATCAATATCTTCAACTGAAATGTTTACATCTTCTGCACTTATATATCTTCCGTTAAGAGACTCAATGAATCGTCCGTATGCTCTGAAGAGTGCTTCTGACTTATCTTTTTTAGGATCTCCAATGATAACAGCTTTTCCACCACCAAGATTAAGTCCTGAAACTGCAGCTTTATAAGTCATCCCCCGCGAGAGTCTAAGAACATCTTCTACCGCTTCTGCCTCTGAAGAATAAGGCCACATTCTTGTTCCACCTAATGCTGGTCCAAGGGTGGTATCATGAATGGCTACAATGGCCTTAAGTCCACATGAAGGCTCACTAAAGAAAACCACTTCTTCATGTCCCATACTATACAGTTTTTCAAAGCTGATCATTAAGGAATCTCCTTGTATATCTTTTAAATAGTTGATTAAATTTGGGTAATATATAACCCAGAGCAACTGAAGGTAACATGCCCACTGTGTCAATAAAAAATCTAAACGAGAGCGTAACTACTGAAAATAACAAGACTATTTTTGATGCTTTGGAAGAAGAAAATATTGAACTCTCCCATGGTTGCTTAGCTGGCTCTTGTGGTGCTTGCCGTGTTTTTATTCTCGAGGGAGCAGAGAATTTATCAGAACCATCTGAGGTGGAAAGCAATACCCTTGCAAGTTTAATGGCAAACTATAAAAGAATTCATGGGGAAGACTTTTTTGAAGGCAAAACACTTAGATTGGCCTGTCGGGCGAAAATTAAAGGTGATATCACGATAGAAGAATTAGATTAGTTAATAGCTAGATCTTCTTTAAGAGTTGGTTTCTCTTCTTCATCTTCCTCAATTTCAATATCTCCAGTACTCTCAATTTTGACTTCTTCGATTTCATCTTCAACTTGTAGAAGTTCGAAGGACAGCCCATCCCAAAAAAGAACATCACCTTTTTTAGGAAAATTATTGCCGAGCATATCTAGCAGAAAACCTCTCAGCGTAGAGTAATTATCATTAAGTGGTATATGGATATCGTATTCACTATCTAAATCTCTAAGAGAAATGGCTCCAGGAACGACGATTCCTTTTTCAAGATCAGCAGAATCATCTTTTTGAATAATATCTTCTTCATCATCGTGCTCGTCTTGAATCTCGCCAAAAATCTCTTCCATAATATCTTCAAGGGTCACAATTCCTACCATGAGACCATTTTCATCTTTAACCAAAGCCAAGTGTACTTTCTTTTTATTCATATGATCAAAAACCGCTTGAATTTTCATATGCTCATAAACATAAAAAGGCTCATTAATATATTTCGTGACATCAAAGTTTTCACGTTCTGCAAAAGAAGCAAATATAATATCTTTAACATGAAGAAGCCCGATAACAGAATCTAAGTCTTCAGTGAAAACAGGGTATCTTGAATGTTGAACATCTTTAATCAAGGCTCCAATCTCATCAAACACAGCATCTGCTTTAATAGCATGAACAGAAGTCCTAGGAGTCATAATGTCTTTAACTTTAATTGTTGGAAATTCAAGAATGGAGGTAAGAAGATCAATCTGCTTAGAATCGATAGTTTTCTCTTTCTCAGCTTCGCCAACCATAAACTCAATATCGTCCTTAGTAATCATGCGCTCTTGAAGAGCAGCGTTCTCTCCTAAAACAGTTTTAATAATGAACATAAAGATAAAAACAACTGGATATAAAATATAATAGAGAGCTCTTAAAATAAAAACCGTAGGAATCACCAATCTTTCAGCATGGTTTCGCATAAAGGTTTTGGGAATAATCTCACCGAAAATAAGGATGAGAAAAGTCGTGATACCAACAGAATAAGAAAGAGCATCATTTTCAAAATAGCGTTGGGCTATAGTCGTGGCATAAGAAGCTACAAAGATATTAACAAAATTATTTCCTATGAGCAGTGTGGTTAGCAGCTCACTTTGGTGGCTGGCCAAAAACGGAAGTACGCTGGACTTCGTATTATTTTCAACCATATGCTTTACGCGTTTGATAGGAATTGAAATAAGAGCGGCTTCTGAACCAGAAAAAAAAGCAGAGACCAGAATTCCAAAAAAGAAAATAACGATTTCTAAGATTTGTTCGTTCATCTTAGCTGGCCTTGTGAAATAAAATGTACGTGATTTTTTGGTAAGACGTTTAAACTACTCGATGGGGGCTCTATGGTTTTTCTCCTCTATAATGATCACCATTTTGGTTTCTTTTATTATACACGTTTAGCTCTTTTATTGTCTATATTAAGGCTTTTTTAAGGGCTAGCTAAACACTTTAAATTACAGCTTTTTTTACTAAAAAAGCACTTAAATCTGCCAGTATTTCTCTATTTGCGGGAGGAATCGCTGCAGTCGGTGCTAAAAGCTCTTCAAAGCTTTTATAACCAACGTCACTAAATTGCAATTGTTTATCTTGGTATAAGTAAATCTTAAGCCAAATTGTTTGAGACCCCTTATTCCAGTAATAGTCTTTCCATTTCATTAATTGGGGGATTTCGATTCTGACATTTGTCTCTTCTAAAACTTCTCGGGCAGCGGCAACTTCAGGCAACTCATTGGGTTCTACTTTTCCGCCAGGAAATTCATGCGTCCCCACCAGCTCATCTTTAGATGTTCTCATTTGGGTCCAGACTTTATTTTCAATAAAAGGGATAACGATACTAATAAGTTGAATCACTGCTCGGAGCTAGCCTCTTGCATTTCTTCAGTGGTAGCAACCAGATCTTGATAGGTATAAATGAACTCTTGAGCAGGATCATCTGTTCTTCCGGATCTGTTAGGCGGAAGAACTGCAGCAAGTTGCTGACCTGCACTGACTTGAGATTGCATATTTTCTGTTAACTTAATTCGCAGAGCCTCTCTTTGTACGTCTAAGCTTAAGTCACTTGCTAGGATCTCACGGTCCCCCACTCTAATACTTCTGAGTGCTCCCCCATCTAAGAAAATATTCTCTGGGGTGAGGTTAAATTCCTGTTCTTCACCAGAATCATCTCTGACTCTAAGATAAAGAGATGAACCATCAGTTCTGGCAAATTGAACCTGAGATTGAGCTCCAGAAGCTCCTGTGATAACGGCCCTGCCATTAATATCCACTGGGCGATCACTTCTCCCACTTGCAGCAGAACTTTCCCTATCACTACCTGCCGGATTTCTTCCGCCACCAGATCCAGATGCGACAGAGCTTCCACTTGCAGAAGCTGAGCCTGCCCCCGCACCTACTTGATTTTCATCATTTAAACGACCTCGAGCAATAGTGTCTATTCTGCCGTTGATTTCTTCTAATTGCCTTTGCATATCAAAACGTTCTCTTCTAAGGGCTTCATTTTCTCTCATGAGTCTTTGAATTTCTTCATTTGATTCATTGGCTATAGCTTCATCCATTCTTTCTCTTTTAATTTCCTCTCTTAGATCTTTAATAACCCTCTGATAAATTTCTTGCTCAGAAGTTAAATTCTCTGTCTCACCAAAGAGGTTTTCTTCTCCTGAAGCAAGATCTCGTTGAACCCTTTCTTGAGGATTTAATTCAGTCGGGTCTGCTTGGGAGACTAGGTCTTCTGCGAGTCGTTGTTGAGTCTCAATAGCAGTATTTCTCTCACCACTAATATCTGTAACACCATTATAAAAACGAGTGGGATCATATAAGCTTGTGCTGCCTCCAGCGGGTTGACCGCTTGCAATTGCTTCACGCTCATTACTACGCTCCCAAGATCTATTTGCTGAAAGGCCACCTGTGGCATCAACGCTGCCCGCAGGTGTACGCACCACTTGGTTGTCTAGCTCAGTTCTCTGAGTTGCCACTCTAGCTTCATCTCTTCTTCGTTCAGGAGCAGTGTCTAAAAAAGCTGTGTCTCGATAACCGCTTCTTTGGCCAGAGGAACTTGAACTTGCTTCAGCTTTTCCCACTGATTCACCAAAAACATCTACATCCATTCTACGACCAGTAATAACAATAACATTGTCCTCAACAGGAGCTGAAGTAGTAGATGTATCTCCCATATAACCATTGGCAGCAAGACTGGCAGCACGGCCATCAGCTTCATCCTCAGGATTATCTATAGAACTAGGATCTTCACCTAAACCTTCTGCTTCTATTGCTCTCTGGTCTGGGTATTCGGCAAGACTCTCGCACCGTAGCCTCGAGAGGGCAAGCTTTTCGATAGCCGTTAATTCATTATCACGAGCGTAGTTATCTAACTGAGTTAAACTTGGAATTTTATGGTTACACATAAGATTATTAAACTGACCAAGGTAACGATCTTTATTACCTTGAAAACATACATTATTATATATTTCAGCAAACCTTAGCTTAAACTCTTCTTTATTATTCGTTTGAGTGGCTTCAACTTGATCTAAAAAACCATCAATACTTGCCAGTGAGTTTGCTGTCACCCCGGGACGAGTGACAAGATCACAAAGAAAATCAGGACTTTCTAATGAAGGCCCGTACTGAGGAAAGTTTGTTTTGACTTTTGAAAATTCTCGAAAAAAATCCTCCATTAAAAACTGATCGTCTCTGCTCACTGAAGTGATACTCGCTCCGGACCAAATACGTATCAAAGCTTCTCGTTTCAGTTCATTATCATACTGACTAAAATTATCATTCTGACAAACTTGTTTTAAATGGTTAAAGTTCTCAGATGCCTTAGAGGCCAAGAAATTTATAGGTGTTTGCTGAGACCCAGTGGACCTTGCTATATAATCTGGTAAACCTATTGCTGCTGCAACACTTCCAGCGCTTGCTGACATAACTCCCAAATTTAGATTTCTTGCAAGGTTCAGAGTGAAATTACTGTGCCCTTCCCCCACAATTTCATTCAAGCCTGCTGAGTTAACAGTGGTCACAGACATTAGCTCTAAGGGACCTAAATGATTTAAGGCAAAGTTTAAATCAAACATGGGTGGATTTTCCTGACAACTCTGTCTCTGCGCAGCTACATTGCGAAACTCTGCTTCATTATAAAAAGTACTAGGTTCTGCACCTCCCGATCGAATTTCGGCATGAATTCCATTCATCGTTTCAATATAAACTTCAGGAGCACACTGGTTACTTATAGCTCCTGGAACAGAATCCCCTGCCGTTTCACAAAAGGCGTGTACATCAGATTGATCACCACAAAGATCGATATTAATACTTTCAAGATATTCATCAGCATAAGAGCTTAATTCAGGGTGATTATTTTTAAGAAAATGATAGTAGTTGTACATTATAGACTTACTATTGGCATAACCTCGCAGTCTACGACTTCCCACACTTATAGCTTCCTGTAAATTTCTTTGATTAATTCTATTGGCGATTCTATTTTGGACTTCTTCCAATGACTCTTCATCTTCAAAAGAATTTTTGATGTCTAACGTTGTTCGGTCAACACAACTCTCACAAAAAGACTTATCATAAATGATGGGTCTTCCATCTCCGTCTTCTTCCAGCAGTAGACCTTCGGATAAATTAGAACGAAAAACCACTTCATCGAGCTTAATGAGATCATCCCCAAGCTCTGTCACTCTATCTTGAGACAAGTTACAGCTATGACCTTGTAACACATTATCTCTTTCACATTGACCCTCTTGACAGCAAAGTCCTTGAAACCTAACAAGTTGCTGGTTTTCAGTGTCATCTGTTTCGAGTGTTAATAATGGAATTCTAACTAAGTCGGCAAAAACATTTTCATCAAAAACTATTTCTAAGGGCTCAACTTCAGTCAATACTAAGGGGCGGAATTCTCTATGAACAATCACATCTTGAGCAAAAACATGACCAGGTAAAAGCATCTGTGCCATTATAAAGAAAGAAAGAATTTTTTTGCAAAATAAATTCATACCTACTCTCTTATATTTTTACTCTCCATCTGCTACACCATCAAAATTACTATTTACATCTCTTAACCACATAGCGTATGAAACAGCATTTCCTACAGGATCAGACACTTCATTCGCTCTCGGAATCCCAGCGACACTTATCAACTCGTCTGCAGCAGTGCCAATCTCCGTTTTATTTTCAGACAGTTTAATTATTATGGCCTGTCTTCTTACTTCATCACTCAATTCTGAGGCTAGAATTTCTTGGTTACCTATACGAATACTTCTTAAAGCACCATCCTCTAGAAATATATTATCGGCTGTAAGGTTGTATTCCTTTAATTCACCAGAATTGTCTCTCACCCTCAAAGCGAGTGAACCATCGTTATTTAAACTACTTAGCTGAAATCTTGACTGACCGGGGACACTCCCCGCAGCAGCAGAATTGGTAATATCTCTACCAAAGCCTACCGTACCAGAACCTTCGCTAGCAGGCGCTCGACCTTCACCTCCAGTACTCATCCCTCCACTACTTGAAGGTATGGGAGCTGCCCCTCCAGAGCTGGCTGCTCCACCACTTGCACCAAAGGTTCCTGGATTTCCGCGAGCAATAGTATCAATCCTGCCGCTTATTCGATCCAGTTGTCTTTGCATATCAAAACGCTCACGCCTTAAATTTTCATTTTCACGTAGAAGCCTTTGAACTTCAGGATTTTCTTCACTAGCAATATCTTGGTCTACATTCTCTCTACGAATTTCTTCTCTGAGTTCCTCAATCATATTTTGATAAGACTGCTCATCTTCAGAGAGATTTTGTCTCTCTCCAAAAACATTTCTATTTCTTGACGCTATATCAGCTGCTACATTACGCGCATTTCCTTCTTCACCTGAGCTAACCTCTCTGGCCCTTGCTTCAGCAGCAGCTAATCTTTCAGCAATTTGTTCATTCTCTCTAGCTCGACTGATATCGGCTGTCGTGACTTCGTTGAAAAAATTATCTGATGATCTTGTCATCGGATTATTACTTGCTGATCTATTATCAAGTCTTGCAGTAATACTGTCGGGACCCCCTCCAGCAGCAGTTGTTGTGGTTGCAGCAGTAGCAGCTTCCACGCCACCAGCAGGCATACGAGTAATAGCGCCAGAGCGTGCTGATTCTGTATCAGATCTTCTCGCATCAACGGCTCTATTTTCACTAAAAGTATTTAAATTAGAGGCATCTCTATTTTCATCTCTTGTGGCCAATAAATTTCTTTGAGTATTTCTACCGTTATTTCCACTTGAACGACTTGATTCACCTCTCCCTAGAGAACTACGCCTTCCTCTTTCTCTCGCTGCCGCCAAGGCTTCAGGAGAAAAATTCCCTTGATTAACTAAACTTTGTGCTTCCGCGTTTTCTGAAGCTTGCTGTTCAAGATCACCTAAAAGTTGTTCTGGGTCATAAGCTAGACTTTCACACTTCAAACTAGCAATTGCCAAGTCAACTCCAGCAGGCTTAGGTCTTAGATTTTTCTTGTACTCTTCTAGCTCAACAACAGAAGCTACTTGTGATCCGCATAAACTTAAATTAAGTGCTCTTTCAAAGTTCTCTTGGTTTCCATTGAAACAGAGGTTTTTCTCAATATTATTAAATAGTTCAGCAACTCTATTAGATTGTTGGTAACTCTCTCTAGCTCTCTGGACAACATTGCTAAATTCACTATGAGCGTTCTCCTCATCAATATTGAAGATATTGATATTACTCTCGTTATTTTTTACCATTTCGCATAAAAAAGAGGGGTCTTGTAAATTGGCATACACATGGGGTGCCAAGAGTACAGAATTTTGAAATGCATTTTTTAAGTTTTCTAAGTCAGGACTAATTCTATTTGAATTTCTTAAATTTCCATCAGCAAGAACTTTTTGTAATAAAACTAATTTTCGATTTGATCTTTGAAACGAGTCTTTTTCGCATAATTCTAACACTTGATTGTGATGAGCTCTTATACTTTGTGATATTACCTTTGCAAATGTGTTATTGGCATTCTTCCAATCATTACGATTGTTTAATGGGTTTGTATGGACATCAGACGATGGGCCTGTCACCACGCCTCCACGGGAATGCTCCAATTGAGACTCAACAGGATTTCTTGTCATGCCACTATAATTTTGAAAAACTTGATCTATACCTAAGCTTCCATATGCCGTTCCTTCAACGAAACCGCTTAACCCCGCTGAAACCAGCGCACTTGTAGCACTTGCATGCTCAACAGGAGCACTTTCTGTGTATAAAGCCCTTAAATTTTCTTGGTATTTATTCTCATCACACCAACCATTTCTATAATTGTTGTATCGATCTTCATCTATTCTGCAAAAAAAGGTGGAATGAGTTAATATATTGCCTTGACCATATATGACTGCGGCTTCTGCTTCTTCAGGCGAGACTCCTTTACTCGTCAATATATCCATTTTTGCTTCAATAGATAGGCCATTAAAATAAGAAAGTAGATGATCTCTGAAGATTCCAATATTTGCCAGATACTGTTGGGCTTTATGAACTCCCTCATGTTCTTCATGTCCCTTTTCCTCATCTTCACCGACCCCATGAATACTCGATAGAATTTCGCTTTTAAGGCCGTTGATATCGACTTCACCATTATTTTCAGCTTCAATTAACGAGTTCACACAGTTTTGGCAATAGCTTGGGGTGAATTGATATTTTATGTTCTCAAAATTATCTGATGAACCAAATAAGGGTATATTTCCAAAACGTATATTATTTCTTAAGGTTGTTTGGGATAATACATTTGCAATTTCACTTACCCCTGGCTCATCCGCAAAGACAGTCGTATCTAAAACATTACAACTCGCTCCCAACATGACAGTTGTTTGACATTGATTATTATCACAGCAAATTGAATTATTAAAAGAATCTGCAATACTGTCTTGATTAAGAAAGCTTAAATCTAGAACTAGAGGGCGTGTTGAGAGAACTGAAGCTTTACTAAAATCCATTACTGACATAACTGGAGAAACAACTGTGACAGGCGCCAATTGCTCTTGAGAAAAGACCGGCCCAGGCATTGTCATAACCATAACTAAGATTAAAGAAAAAAATCTACCCATCAATGTATTCATCTTCTGTGCTACCTTCACTCGTACTTTTTCGGTCTGTTACTTAATATTCTAAAGGAAAATTCATAATTTGATGGAGTGATTTCCTCAAGTGGTTAATTTTTCTTGTTTAGGAAGAATTTCGTTGCCGAATATTTAGGGCATCTTAATCTATGAAGCTAGATTTATGGGTGAAGGTCAGCTCTGGCAGTTGGATATGTACAGGAGCATCCAAGAGCATGTCTATATAATAAGTGAAGTCTTGCACACTCATCATTTGGGTTTTGTCCGCTTCGGGATAGTCATCCCAAAAATCAGTATCAATCGCACCTGTAAAAATTTGGGTGAAGCGGATGTCATATTTTTTCCATTCTTTTTCAAAAATTTTAGTCAGGGCTTTTTTAGCATGCTCACTCACACTATAGGCCAGCGTATTGGGGTAATAATTTTTTCCGCTTAGAGAAAAGACATTAATGATATAAGTTTCTTCCGCAAGAACAAGAGGTTCAAAAGCTTTAAGAAAATTAAAATAACCAAGAACATTTACATTAAAATGAGAAGTGAGATCCAAATCATTGGTGTCGCTGGTGCTTGCCATCTCACAGAGATTAATAAGATTAATCATCAAATCGACGACTTCAGTTTCTTTGGAAACCTCTTCCAGAAAATTATGGATATGATTTTTTTTGGTGATGTCTAATTCGATATCTATAAAATTGTCGTGATCAATTTCGCTTTCTGTTCTTGATCCTCCGAAAACGAGAAAACCTCTTCGAAGAAGCGACTTAACTACTGCTGAGCCGATACTTGAAGAGGTTCCTAATACGATAGCAACTTTATTCATTGATTACTTTGCGATACCTACTGATCTTGTCTCTCTGATCACACTGACTTTAATGGTTCCAGGATAAGACATTTCTTCTTCGATCTTTTTAGCGATATCACGAGAGAGCATCACTGTTTGTTCATCATCAATTTTTTCATTCTCAACGATGACTCTAATTTCACGTCCTGCGGAGATAGCGTAACTTTTTGAAACACCATCAAAGCTTGAAGCGATATTTTCAATATCAGTAACACGAGACACATAGGATTCTTTTAAGAACTTACGCACACCTGGTCTTGCTCCACTCAGTGCATCAGCCGCCATAACTAAATGAGCAAGAAGTGTTTCTGGTTTTACATCTTCGTGGTGAGCTCGTACAGCATGAACGATGTCTGGATCTTCACCATATTTTTTAATGAAGTCAGCACCCACAACAGCGTGTGATCCTTCCGCAGATGCATCAATGGCTTTCCCAATATCGTGGAGAAGCCCAGCACGTCTGGCTTGTTTAATATTGAGCCCAAGTTCTGCGGCCATAGCCCCACATAGGAAACCAACCTCTAGAGAGTGTTGATATTGGTTTTGCATATAAGATGTTCGGTAATTAAGGGCACCTAACATTTTTAGAACTTCAGGGTGCAGACCATGGATTCCAATTTCCATTTGCGCTTTTTCACCCAGTTCACGTAACCTTTGCTCGAGTTCGTGCTTAGATTTATCATGAAACTCTTCTATTTTTGCGGGGTGAATACGGCCATCGGCAATCAGCTTCTCAATGGTCATTCTCGCCACTTGTTTTCTTACGACATTAAAGGAAGAGATAACAACCATACCTGGAGTGTCATCAATAATAAGATCCACACCACATATTTGTTCAAAGGCTCGAATATTTCGACCTTCACGACCAATGAGTCGACCTTTGATTTCATCTCCCGGAAGTTCAACAGAAGTAATGGTTTGCTCGGCAACAAATTCTCCCGCAAATCTTTGCAGAGCAATACCTAAAATTCGTTTCGCTCTTTTTTCAGCTTCTTCATTCGCTTCTTCTTCAACTCTTTGGATCATCTTAGCCGCATCAACTTTCGCTTCTTCTTCCATCACAGAGACGAGTTCAGCTTTGGCTTCATCTTTCGTCATTCCTGCAACTTTTTCAAGCTTCTCAGAAATATCATTCTGACGCTCCATTAGCTTTCCACGCTCAAGTTGAGTCTGAGTTTTTTCTTTATCTAGAATTTCTTCTTTTCGTTTGATTTCTTGCAGGTCTCTTTCTTTGGCTTCGATCTTTTGATCTAGAGTAAGCTCTTTTTTGGTAAGATTTCTTTCTTGGTCAGCAAGTGATTGCTGTTTTTTTGCAAATTCTTTTTCAAGATCTTCACGCTCATCTTGGATAATTTGCTTGGCATCGTTTTTCGCATTTCTTCTGATATTTTTAGCTTTTTCTTCAGCTTTTTGTAACATCTCTTCAGCTTGCTTTTCTTTTTCGCTACTTAAGTTCTTAACTTTTCCAAGTGAAAAGAAATAAGCAATGACGGCTCCAATTACAAAAAACAGAATGGCCATTAAGATTGATTCTGTTGTCATTTTATATTCCCCTTATATATATCTTTTTCAGTCACAATATAATCTAGTTTCATATCATGAGCTTCTGTTTGTAATTCTTTTACTACTTGCATCTCAAAACCGAGCCCTATAGTGACTCCCTTAAAAGAAGACAAGTATTTGTCAAAATAAGCCTTACCTCTCCCTAAGCGCTCACCTTTTTGGGTAAAAGCAAGACCGGGCACCAATAAGACTTCAGGAGTTCCACTATGAACCAAGAGAGACTCGTGTAGTTCTAAGTGAAAGACCTTGTGATCAAAACCTTCAAACTCCACAGGGTGAAAACTTAAAGTTTGATCGAGATGCATATGCACTAATAAGTAGTCATAAGCATCAGGCTTAAACCTTAAAAACCAAAGGGGCTCTTGCTGGATAGGATTAAAACAACCTAACGAGCGAAAACCTTTCTGTCTGGAAATTTGCTCTAGAAGTTGCAATAGATTTAGACTTAACTTTGAACTCTTTGATTCAATTTCTTCAATCGTTAAAGTCTTGAGCTTTTGCTTGATCTCAAAACGTAGTGCTTTCTTATCCACCTAAGCACTAACTTGAAGGGGACTCACTTGCCGAAATTTCTTCCACAAAATTGAGCGCATCTTCAATTCCTGATTTCAATGCAAAAACATTTTCTTTGTACTCAGTTTCCAACTCAAAAGAGTCAGTCGCTAATTTCAAAGCGCTTAAAACCGCTAAATCAATATCTTTCAAACTTGGATTTTTTTGTTTTAAAGATTGAATTTGGTTATTAAGCAAATCTACTGCACGAGTAGCGTCTTTATTATTCTGATCGTCACCTTTTACACGGACGACACAACCTAATATATTAAATTCCAAACTTTGGTTTTTATTAGTTTCAGACATGAAATAAGAATAGAATTCAGGCTAATAGAAGTCAATGCAAGATACGCTCAAAGCCCAGTTTGAGCTGATTTAAGCTTGAATACCAAGCAGTGCATCAAGAAAGGGATCTAGTTGAAAAACATCTAGATCTTCAACGTCCTCGCCCACCCCAATATAGACAATAGGAACACTTAAGCTTTGCACAATACTGACTGCACTCCCCGCTTTTGAAGATCCATCGCATTTAGTGAATATCAAACCGCTTAAATTGAGATATTTGTTAAACTCTTCAGCTTGTCGCAGAGCATTTTGTCCTGTAATGGCATCCAAAACCAAAAGGGTTTCATGGGGGGCTTCAGGAATGACCTTACTCATAACTTTCTTTGTCTTGGCCAGCTCATCCATAAGATTTGCTTTAGTGTGGAGGCGCCCTGCTGTATCAATAATACAATAATCCGCATTTATTTCTTTTGCTTTAGCCACCGCATCATAAGCGACACCACTTGGATCGGCTCCCTCGCCGGCTTTAACAATTTCAACTCCAGCGCGATTACACCAGACTTCAAGTTGCTCAACAGCTGCGGCCCTAAAGGTATCGCAAGCTCCCACCACAACCTCTGCTCCCTGTGATCTAAGCTTAGTGGCCAGTTTTCCAATTGTTGTAGTTTTTCCTGCACCATTCACACCCACAATCATAATGACTTTTGGTCCGGTAACTTTGGAATCTTTTTCTAATTTATAAAGCTCTGTATTAACTCTAGCTTGAGAAACTTCCATTTTAGATTTTAAAAACTCTTTGATCTCTTGCATATAATCTCGCTCCTCAGAGCCAGCCAGAGATTTTAAATGCTCTAATAATTCATCAACTAAGACAGGTGAGAGATCAGAAGTAAAAAGAATCTCCTCAATCTCTTCCACCACTTCATCATCTAATTTTTTTGCCCCAAGCAGAGTAGACACTTTTCCCCAGATTTCACTGCGTGTTTTACTCAAACCTTTGAAGAGTCGTTTATCCCAACTGACACTAGGTTTCTCGACAGGTTTTGGAGTCGGTTTTTCTACTGGTTTTGGAGCAGGCTCCTCTTCTGGGGTCGCCACGCCCTTGACACTTGTTCCAGGTAACTCTTGTTTTAACAGGGGTTCCGCTTTGGAATCTTCTATCTTTTCAACTTTGACTTCTGGTTTATCCGAAACAAAGACATTAATAAAAGTAATAACAAAAAGTATAAGAATCAGAACTAGTACAATAACATCGATAAGACTCAAGGGTTGAGCCAAATTTAGAGACTGGCTAATATCTAGTAGAATTTTTTCCATAAAGTGACCTCAATTAGGCGAAAAAACTATCACTTTATGCTTGGAATTTAAAGTAGTTCCAGACCATTTTCGCACTCGCCCCCCAAAGGAGGTATTCCTGCTCTAAATTTTCGGGATGCATATAGCATTGATCCGCACCCAGTGGGCAAAAGTAGATCTTATAATCACTATCCACCTTCATCTGAGCATATTGCCAAGAGTCATTATTTTTTAGCTTCTCAAGGGGGACTAAGATCAAATCTGACCACTCTCCATTTGTTTTTGCACTGGCCACGAAATCTTCCAAGGGTTCTCTAAAACGAGAAACAATGGGTATAATTAATCTGCGCCTTGAAGTGAAAACAGGCTCTACTAATCCTAAGACTTCGAATTTATCCTGAGGAATACCAGACTCTTCCCAGGTCTCTCTTAAGGCGGTATCGATCGGAGTTTCTCTACCAGCTTTATGCCCACCAAAAAAACCCAACTGTCCTTTGTGTGAAGGCATGTCATTGCTACGCTTTATAAAAGCCATGTATTGATCAACCATAACCATATTGACAGCCCCACTCCATTTATCCCATGGATATCTATCTTTGAGTGTGGTAGTTAGGTCTAAAAAGGTTTGAGGTAGTTTATTCATTATGAGTGCATTAATTTATCAACATTCCCTCGCTAGGGCCATGAGAAATTTCTTTTATCAAGAGAGTTTTGTGGAAGTCTTCCCTCCCCCCATGGTTACCAATCCCGGGATGGAAACACATATTCACCCTTTCGAAGTTTATTCTAAGTCTAAGAAGTGTTCATCAAACTTATATTTAAATACTTCTCCTGAATTTAAACTGAAAGAAGTCCTCGCAACAAATGAAGTTGATAATATTTTTTCCCTAGGTTTCGCGTTTAGAGATGAACCAACTTCATCCATCCATAGACCTCAGTTTCTTATGTTGGAGTGGTATAGAAAAAACCATCATTATGAAAAAATAATGGAAGACTGTGAAAGTCTTTTGCATGAAATTCAAACCCAACTCAATCCTCCCCAACAGATTCAAACATACCCAAGAGTCACTGTGCAAGAGCTGTTTCTCGATCTTTGCCAATTCGATATTTTACAATTTCAAAATCCACAAGACTTAAAACTTAAAATACAAAAAGATTTCAAAGATATCCCTCTGCCAGAAAGTGAATGTTCCTGGGATGATTATTTTTTTCTTATCTTTTTAAATAAAGTCGAACCAGTCTTAAAAGAGTATCCGTATCTACTGATTTATGAATACCCTGCCCCCTTGAGTGCCCTTTCTACTCTTAAAGAAAGTGATCCCAGGGTTTGTGAGCGTTTTGAAATTTATTTAGGTGGCATAGAAATCTGTAATTCATTTAACGAATTAACTGATGCTCATGAGCAGATAAAAAGATTTAAACGTCAAGCACAAGACAAAAAAGAACTTTATGATTACGAGCTTCCTTGGCCAGCAGATTTTATAGACGTTCTAAAAAAGGGTTATCCAAAATCAGCAGGTATTGCTATGGGACTAGAGCGTCTTATTCTCTTTTTTTATCAAACAGATGACATTTTTCTGAGCTAATTAGCGTTGAATCGAATTATAAATCTTATGAGTTTTAATGATAAGTTCGGACTTTATATGTTGAAGAGGCACTGTTGAAGCCCACTTATAATGAAGATCTGCGTAGGGAGACTTTCTTATCTTACTCTTCCAAAGACGAGGAAATTTCTGAGCATACTCAGCGCTCACAAGGGCATACCAACTCTTTAAATCTTTTCCGTCCACGGGGAAAGAATCAATAAGTTCTAAGATTTTTTCACATATCACTCTTTTAATACCATAAAGATTTATTTTCTGAAGTTGATCAGGACTAAACTTGCGTCCTAAATATTTTTCACCGAACTGAACCACATAGTTGATGAGCTTTTCATTTGGAGTCGTGTTATAGGCTTCCAGTGCACCATAATCATTACTTAAAACAAGTGATCTATAAACTCCTTCACGAGATCCACCCTTTTCTAAAACATTGAGTAAACTCACAACATTTTGCTTACTGATATCAGCTTCATAAACGGCTTCATATAGCTCTTGAATAAATACAGTCCGATACGGTCTTTTCTTCTCAGTTGATAAATTTTTAAAGGAAGCCCCTTGTGAATAAATCGCCCCTTTTTTCTCATAGACACTTAAAGAGGTTGCACTTTTAGAAATTTGAGGAAGCTCGGGCATTTTTATCTTGGTTGGATAAGGGTCGGGCTTTTTATTTTTATCGCCTTTGAGTTCTTCGTATTTATCTATAGCTTTTGATTTAAGCTCTTCTAGTTTTTCCTTCCAATCAAAGGCGAAGGTCGTATTGGTGATAATGAGTGTGAGTAAAAAATATTTCATAGGGGTATGTTATATGTAATTCTAGATATTTATAGCATGAGCAGTATTTGCTCCCTTTAACTCATATCCATGTGCAGGTTAAAATAGTTGGGTATGAGAAAGTACCTAACCGAAATATTCGCTCAATCAGTCACCCAAAAAATCACGCAATCAATCGAGGGTCTGCTAAAGAACTATCAGAACCAAACAGATAAAAAGCTGGATCAAGTTTTAGGACATGTTGAGAGTTTACGTATTGAAGTTAAAAATATTGAGCATAGATTGCAATCAAAAGAGATTAAAGACAAAACTGAATATGGTCACGTTCAATACAAACTAAGCTCATTACAGTCTGAGCTCATTGGTCAGAAAAAAAACAAATTAGACGATCCTTCCAACTAAATCATAATCAAGAACTTCAGTAATTTCCACTTGCACGAGATCACCTTTTTTGGCCAGCCCATCATTGATAATAACTTTCCCGTCAATATCCGGTGCTTGTCCTTGGTGTCTACCCTGAAGGAGTAAATCAGTTTCTTCATGCACACCTTCAACCAGAACTTCAATTGTCTTGCCTAAATACTCTTGATTCAACTCCCGAGCTATTTCTTTTTGAACCTCATAAAGTCGTTCAAAGCGCTCCTCAATAATCTCTTGAGGAACTTTGTCTTTCAATCTTAAAGCCGGGGTCCCTTCTTCATCTGAATATTTAAAAACACCTAAATGATTAAATCTGACTTTTTTCACACCTTCAATAAGGGTTTCAAAATCTTCTTCAGTTTCTCCAGGGAAACCAACAATCACAGAGGTTCTCAAAACGATTCCAGGTATTTTAGACCGCAGCTTTTCAATTTTTTCATGAATGAGCTCGTTGGTTGCTCTGCGATTCATTCTTCTGAGTACTGAACTTGAAAAATGCTGAACTGGCATATCGAGGTATTTACAAATGACTTCTGAGTTGGCCATGAGATCCATCACATCTTCAGTTAAATCATCTGGATAGAAATAAAAGACTCTTAACCAATGAGCGCCACTTTTTTCTTCAAGCTCTTTGAGCATATTATAAATAATAGGGTTTTTATTATCTTCTCTTTTAAAGCTTTCAAAATCAGAACCATAATCAGAGAAATCTTGTGAAATGAGATTGAGCTCTTTGACTCCTGTCTCAACCAAAGACTTGGATTCTTTTACCAGAGATTCAATACTTCTTGAGCGAAGCTTCCCTCTTAAAGTAGGGATGATACAGAAAGTGCAATTACGATTGCATCCTTCTGAGATTTTTAGCCAGGCCATATAGCCGGGAGAAGTGTTGAGCCTAGGGTCGAATTCAGTATGGATATATTTTGGAATTTCAACAAATGATTTTTTCTCAAGCTTTCCTTCTTCAAAAGCCTTCAGCAGAGGGACAATTTTTTGATACTCTCCCGTTCCTATGAAAAGATCAACTTCCGGCATCTCTTGTTCTAATTCATTATGATACCTCTGGGCCATACAACCACTCATCACTAATGCTTTACAATGCCCAACTTCAGGATCTTTAAAATCTGCTAGATCAAGCACTGTCTCAATTGACTCAGCTTTCGCGGCTTCTACAAATGAGCAGGTGTTTACGATAATGACTTCTGCATTTTGCGGTTCAGTGGCAATACTGAAGCCATCTAAGCCTAAATGTCCCAGCATCACTTGTGAATCCACAAGGTTCTTCGAACAACCTAACGAGGTGAAAAACAGGGATTTTTCCCTGAAGTTTTTATCTGCCATTTCCATAAATTTCTCCACAATTATGCACCGTTTATAGAGAGCTAGGCCCTAAATGTCCATAAAAACGGGAAAAATAATTGTTTTTCTGTAATTCTTACATAAATACTAAGTTAAAACCCAAGTTCATGGTAATGTCCGCCTATGAATATATCATTAGGAAAACAACTACTTACCTTTGTCTTATTCAGTATATCTACCTTTGCTTGGGGTGAACCACAGATCCCCTTTCTTATGGTTAAAAATGGAGAGATCAAAGAGCTGTCTCATAAAAGTCTATGCTCACTTAAAAACTCTGCCCAAGGAGAACTTGGCTTTATAACTCGCTATAGTAGTGAGGACTCAATTCAAGAGCTAGATGGCACTCCCGCCCAACTTAACTCCAGTTATGCACTCCTTGTGAAAAAACAAAACACTGCTTCTGTTCTTAGTTTAAAGGGCTTAAAATCTCGATTCCAAAAATGGGTGAAGAATAAAGAACAAATTACGATTGTGGGTCAATCTTGGGATTTAGATAAATCTCTTTCACTTTCAAAAAATTTACAAATAAAAAACAACTCTATTGAATACGCTTTAAATGAATACCTCCTTAAGTTACCGACGCCAATTGAATTAAGTCAGCTCACTCAACCTCGCTTTGATCAAGAATTTACGTATTTCAAACTCGCTTATGAAAATGGTTATCAATATCTCAGTTGTGTGCAAGAAGAGTCTCAAAACCCTGAGCAGTTTATGCTTTTTAAAGTGTATGATCAATCCAATGAAGCCCAAAAAGTTAAAGCCGTTATTGGTCTCAATTTAGATTCACTCGATATTTTAAATAATTTTGATCTTATTAATGATGAAAGAATCTACCTAGAGCTTCCCAAGTTTGCGGATAATCTCAGTGTCACATACCTTTTAAATAAGTGGACAAAGATTGAGGATGAAGATGAGAACTCTGACAGTGAAACTGAAGAAACGCAACTTGAACTTCCTTTTCCAGAAACTAATGAACAAGAACAGCCCTCTTCTGATGAGGAAGAAATTCCTGAAGTTCCGGGCAGTATCACTCAAGTTGCTTGTAATATAACTGAAATGGGAGCAACAGATACTCATGTTTATGTTTGGAACCAAGACCACAGTTCGGCGCTATTTGCCATTCAAATAGGATCCCCTGTGACTATTGCCCAAAACTTTGAGGGGGGAATGAACCAAAGAAGATTGGGTATGAAAGACTACGTTCAAATTAATGTTCCCCATCGAATTGCCCAGAAAGAAAAAATTGTCAGTGGTTGGGTGGAGTTAAAAAATGTTGTGGCAAAAAACGAATGTCCCAATATTGACCCCATTAGATTAGCTGATATCAATTATTACGATATGCCTAATAATAATGATTCAACTGAGAATCCTGCTCCTATGGGAGGGGACCCTGTTGGAGGAGATCGTCCGGATCAAAATTCTCCAGAGCCACAGTTTGAATTCCCTAATATTGATGCCAAAGGATATGGACTTTTTCCCACCATAAAAAAACCAACTCACCGCTATGATTCTCGTGGTAGAAGATTTGGAGCTGGAAGAAGTTCGAGCAGTGGTCCGCGTAAACACGCCGGTTGTGATCTCTACCGAAAATACAACGAAGACATTAGGGCCATAGGTGTGGGTAAAGTCATACGAGACAAATATCTTTTTTACCTGGGAACCTACGCAGTAGAAGTCGTACATGCAGGTGGAGCCGTGGCTCGCTATGGTGAAATTTCTGTTAAAAACGCCCCTGGCATAGCAGAAGGAGCCATCCTCTCTCAGGGTCAAACCCTTGGTTATATTGGGAAGCTGAACTCTAATTGTTGTCTTCCTATGTTGCATTTTGAACTCTATAAAGGAGATCAAACTGGCCCTTTAACTGTCTGGTTGCCAGATGCCACCACCGAGCGAGAAAAACTCTATCGTAGAAGGCATGATTTACTCAATCCAACCAATTATCTGAAAACTTGGGAGAGAAAAACTTTTTCTCGCAAAAGCCGCTCTCATTCGAGGCGAGGAACAAGAAGATAAAAATGAAAAAAAGAACGGTTATCATACCAAGTCTGCTCATTTTAGCTGTGGGTATATTTCTTTTTCTACCAACATCGCAAAATCCCATTAAAGTTGAAGAGAACAAGCAGCTGGATAAGGCAAGCAATCGTTTAAACGGTAACTCACAAGCAAGCCAGTCTGGGCTAGCTCAAACCTCTCTTCCCCTTAGAAACTCTCAGCCTGAAAAGAAAAGGGCCATACTTGCCTCACAAAAAATAGTCACAATTTTAAATCCCAAGAGCGATATCTCAGAGATAAGTGGGCAAACCTTAGCACAAAGACTTAAAAATTTAGGACTCGCTCCTAAAATTACCAAAAATACGAACAAGTACACTGGTACCATGAAAGTTATTCGCTCAAGGATCAACCTTCCCGGCACTCGCTATGTCCATGCTCAGTTTTTTTCTGGCGCAAAAAGTAAAGAGTATCTACAGCATTTTAGTTTTGAAATTGAGCCTGGAATGAAGCGATTTGAAGAGACCAAACGACTTATACAAAACTCCTTTGAATTAACTTCTCCTCCCAGTTACACCAGTGATGAATTTATCAGCTGGGAGAAAGGTCCTTATACGATTTGGATCAAAAAATTGAATCAACAAGATATCACTGAACCCCATCCTTTTAATGCATATTCAGAAAAAGATAAGGGAAGTATTAGAGTGGCCATTGAACTCAATATTCATAAAGCGAATTAAATCTTTTCAATTTTCATAGATAAATCAACTTGAGGGGCATTATAGATAATTGATCCTGTACTAATAGCATCCACCCCTTCTAAAGCATATTGATTGAGATTTTCTAAGTTCACACCTCCTGAAACTTCATAAGTCCAATGAGGCTTTTTAACAGACAGTGCTGCTTTAATTTGAGACCCAGAAAAATTATCCAACATAAAATGCTTAACTGCTAAATCTTGCACTTGCTCTAATTCAGCAAGGTCATGAATTTCAACCACAATTTCCTGGTAGAAAGTTTTGAGTTTTAAAAAATGCTCTACCGCTGGTCTGATTCCACCCCACATTTTTTTATGATTGTCCTTTATCATCCACACATCAGTCTGAGAAAACCTATGATTAGTGCCTCCCCCTACTGTGACAGCATATTTTTCGAGATAACGCAGACCCGGCGTTGTTTTTCGAGTATCAAGAATTTTTACACCTTGAGATTGATCTACAAATTTTTTGGTGTAGGTGGCAACCGAGCTTGCTCTTTGTAGTAAATTTAATGCTATTCGCTCCGCAGTGAGAGCTATATTAAAGGGAAGGATAAATTCAATTTGCGATTGATCCGATTTCTTAAAGAGAGCTCCTTCGTGAGCCAGATGTTGACTAAAATCTCTTTTCGTTTGCGAAATAAAATTGAAAGCTTCAAAAAAGAAAGGAAGCCCAGCTAAGCACATATCATCTTTAATTTTCAAAAGACACTGTACTTGTTCCTGTGGAAGAGAATTAAGATAATTTAAATTTTTACCAAGCTCATCTTCTTCAAAATATAATTTCAAGTAATTAGAATAAAATGCTGACAAATTTATCATTGCTCTCTGCCTTTTTGAAGATAACCTTTCCTTTTCATATCCTAATATTCACGACTTAACAAAAAATAAGGGGGTAACTATTTGCATCACTTAAAAATATGCCCTACTTCTTACTTATATTAAGTTTTATATTATTTCTACCAGGCACCAGTCAATTCAAGGCAAACAGCTCAAAAGAATTTCTAAACTTTCCCCTTTCAAGTCTCCATTTTAACAAATCCACTTATTCGCTCTATCAAGCTAGTATCACAGGCGATAAAACAAACCTTTCCAGAAAACTCAAACATATCTTTAAAAGATATGGCCTGCTCCATTTGTTAACACCCTCAGGTCTTCACCTTTCAAGTCTCTATTTTCTTCTGGGTCTTTTTAATAAATGGACTCAATCGGCCCTACTCGGCGTCTTATTTCTAATCGTTGCTCCCTTGGGTGGTTATCTCTCATTAGAGAGAGTTATACTTTTTAAGATCTTGGGACTTAATATCAGGCTCTCAGCGATGACAAAACTCATTTTCATCTTAATTCTATCTTTATTAAGTCACAACTATCAAAGTTCACCTTTGAGTTTTTGTTTTTCGCTTTTATTTTGGGGAACGATCATTCTCTTTAAAGATAATAAGCTCAAGCTGATGCTCTTATTAAATCTCTCACTCCATATTACGAGCTCCATCTTTGACACTCCTGTTAAGAGCTCAAGTCTTTTTATTAATCCACTGATAACAAGCATAATGACTTTTATTTTTCCCTTGCTGTTTTTTAATTATCTAGTGGGTGGTTTTAATTTTCTCAATGAAGTGATTCATAACTGCCTCAACTTAATGGTTAAATGTATCTATGTCCTAGATAAATTTGACCCAACACCTTTGATGGCTTTTTCTTTACTCTCATTATTGGCGGTAGCACTTTTCATACATTACAACAGATACAAAACAGCTCTGATCATTCTGCTCCTTCAAAGCAATCATTCTCATCAAATTCAACAGGTGAATTC
This sequence comes from Halobacteriovoraceae bacterium, assembly GCA_002713145.1. Lineage (GTDB taxonomy): Bacteria > Bdellovibrionota > Bacteriovoracia > Bacteriovoracales > Bacteriovoracaceae. The sequence goes on along the minus strand of PAVS01000011.1, from coordinate 19,889 downwards.
AAACTTTATCTTTCCCGCTCACAGGCAAGAGATTGTTAAGGAGGATTTTGAAAAAAAAGATTATATAGATCAGAGGTGTCGTTTTGGAGTCTTTAAAATAAGCTGCAAAAAAAAGCCCTCCCATTTGGGAGGGCCGAGTATTTAAGCATTCTTTACTTTCATATCTGAGATGAGTTGGTCAAAAGTTTTTTCTTCACGTATAGCATACATCAGATTACTTTTAATATTTTCATTAGAAGTGTAATAACTAGCTAATTGTTCTTTTTCCATGCCAGACTGCGCTGCCATTTCATCAATTTTTTTATCCAAGTCTGCATCCGTTGCTTCAACCTCATATTTCTTAGCAAGTTTATCCAAGATCAAACCAGAACGAACTTGAAACTCTGCCTTAGCAGCAATATCGTCATCCCATTTTGAAAAATATGTTTCAACCATTTTTTCATCAAAGCCTTGTGATTTTAAATTAGCTCCAAGGTCTTCTCTTACTGATTGTTTTTGTTGCTCAATAAGTGTTTGAGGGACATCAAAAGAGTTTTCTTCAACGAATTTTTTAAGTATATCCTCGTGAAGTTTTTGTGAAACTTCTCTTGATTTTTGTTGCTCGAGACGCTCTTTATTTTTTGTATTGAAATCTTCAACAGACTCAAATCCAAACTCTTTAGCCAGCTCGTCAGTGAGCTCAGGAATTTTTTTCTCTTTGAGCTCTAATACATCAACATGAAACTTTACTTTAGCATCTCTTAAATCTGTTTCGTGGTAATCCGAAGGAAAGGTGAGTTCAATTGTTTTTTTATCACCTTTTTTTAATCCCATCATTCCATCTTCAAAACCAGGGATGAATTGCCCAGAACCAATTTCTAAAAGAAATTCTTCCGCTTTCATATTATCTGGCTTTGAACCGTCTTCTTTTTCACCTTCAAAATTAAAAACAGCAAACATACCTTTTTCTAATTTTGCGTCCTCGTCTTTTACTTCAACCATTTCTGACTTTGGCTCAAGATAACGATCCTTAAGTGCTTTAACATCTTCTTCAGTGACTTCAGCACTTTCTTTTGTAAATTCGTAGTCTTTATAATCTTTAAGTTCTACTTCAGGGAAAATTTCAACAGTCGCTTCAAAGCTGACATTGTTTTCATCTCTTTTCGTATTTCCAAATGTTGGGTATCCGATTGCTCTGAAGTCTTCGCTTTGAACAGCTTTATAAAACTCTTCAGAAACAAATCTGTAGAGAGCATCATTTTCAACTTGTGCCCCATAAATTTGTTTAACAAAATCGAGGGGAGCTTTTCCTTTGCGAAATCCTTTAAGATTTGCATTCTTTTGTTTTTCTTTGAGCGCTGCTTGAATTTGATTTTCAAGATTGACGTCTTCAAAGTTAAAAATAAGTTTTTTCGTGCAACCATTAACGGTTTCAACTGAATAGGACATTAAGTGTCTCCTGTGCTTTGCGTTATCTTAATTAAATATGGTGTGAAAATAGCCTAATTTACAGGGGTTTGTCAAAGAATCGGCTGGGCTTTAATAAGTTATATCGTACTTATACAAGCCACATGCGGGTGCCACCGGAGCTATATGACCTAATGTTGGGTCTTGCAAGGCCTGCTCTATTTCACCAAGGGTAATTTTTGCTCTCCCCACGTCCCATATGGCCCCGACCATGAGCCTAACCATCTGCTTTAAAAAGCCTTGTCCTACAATCCGAATATAGTAGTGGTCAGGCAAAAGAGGATGATGGTTTGTCGTATGCTCTAGCAGTTCACACTCAAAGATCTCTCGTGTGGTTGTGCGCACATCAGATCCAAGGGTTTGAAAATTAGCAAAGTCATATTCACCCACAAACATCTGACACGCTTGCTTCATTGCATTGAAATCCAGGGTATAGGATATATTTGCAATATATTTTGCTTGAAAGGCAGTGGGGATAGCTTGATTGGTAAAAAAATAGCGATACTCCCTTTTTTTGGCATCGATAGTCGCATGGACATCTTCTGTCAGTTCACGTGCAGCAAGCACTCTGATATCTGCAGGCAAATGAGTGTTTAGCCCTCTCACTAAAGCATTGGCTTCTATAAAAAAAGGGGCTTTGAAAAAAACATAATATTTCAATGCATGGACACCAGCGTCAGTTCGCCCTGATCCCATCGTTGTAACTTTTGTTTTATAAATTTTAACCAGGGCCTTATTAATGAGTTCTTGAATACTCACTGCATTCGTTTGAAATTGCCAACCATGATAATTAGCGCCATCAAACTGAATTTCTAATCTAGTCTTTGTGGGGTTGATTTGCGTTTGCATTTTCATCCCAACTAAAAATATCTTTCATTTTATTTTTATGCGTGAACATATAAATAAGTGACCCAAAAACATAGACACTTATAATGGTGAAAACCATCCCTTCAGTCCAAACAAAAACAGCTGCAAATAACAAAATGAGAATAAAGAGAACTTTTCTTTTGTTGCGTCTGACCCAGTCAGATTTTTTAAATGACGGAAACGGTATATTGGAAATCATGAGTAAAGAGTAGAGTAAAATATAAGGAACAGCTATAACTTCTAAGATGGTAAGATGACCGAATTCAAGTGATAGCAGCACATAACCAATAAGGGCGGTGGCTGCACCTGGAATAGGTAACCCCTGAAAATAATCACTAGAGACTTTATCGATATTGGCGTTAAATCGTGCTAGCCTTAAAGCCCCACAAAGTAAAAACATAAACGCCACGACCATTCCCAATCGATTGAAATCTGTTAAAAATCGAAAATAAAAAATCATTGAAGGAGCCATTCCAAAAGAGATGAGATCACTTAAAGAATCAAACTGCTCCCCAAATTGAGACTCTGCCCCCACGAGTCGTGCCAAGCGGCCATCTATACTGTCGAGAAAAGCTCCAATAGCAATAAAAATACACGCTTCGTAGAATTTACCTTGAAACGAGTAAATGACGGAGAGAAAACCACATGCAATATTTAATGCAGTACAAGTATTGGGTAAAAAGAAAACTAATTTATCTACTTTTTTATCTGTCATTTTCACTAACCTTTAGAACATAGAAGGGTTTGCGCCCTTAATAATTTATCAGACTTTCTCACCAGTAAAGTTGCATGTCTTTGAAATTCTATAGTCATTTTTCCACCAAAAAGCAAATATCCTATATAAGCACTGGGGTAGACCACATCTCCTGGACGACACCATATTCGCGGAACAAAGAAAGGCCATTTACACTCGAAAGTATATTTTATTTCACCGTATTCACTACTTGTCACGAGTTCTACTGCATACATTTTGGCCCAAGAAAAACGATGCCGAGCGATGATTTTATAATTCTGTATGGTGGAGTAAATAGGCATTTGGACCCCAAAACTTTTATAAGCAGGTAAATCGAGGATTAACTTTCCCGATTCTGCCTCATCAACGACTCCCCCAAAAGGTGCATATAAAATTTCCGATTGAAGAGACTCTAAATCTGAGCGATCAAATTGTGTCTTCTTAAACAACAGGGTGTATATCAATAGCACAAATAAAGAGATAAAAAACAGCTCCCAAGAAAGTAGGAACATGAGAACGATGAATATTTTAATTTTTTGAGAAGAAAAAGGATTATAAAGTAAGTGATTTCTAAGCACGCTTAAACTCGTCTTCAATAGAGCGATAATAAAAAAGGTCTAGTGGACTTTTTTGTTGATCAAGTTGTTGATAAATATCTTTAATATTATCTACTATCAGCAGAGATGTATCCAGAGTCTTTATATTTTCTAATTTCGAATGAGAGAAGATATGCTTATGATCAGCTGGGCTAAAAGACTTTTTATTCATCAGTTTTTTCTCAGAGAAATCTTTATCCCAAGTAAAAGTGAAATATTCCCCCTTAAACGCATCTGCAAGCCATACCCCTGATTCCACACCACATATTTTGGGAACATTAAAATGATAAAAGCTCTTTATCGCCAAATCTTCAAGCTTTAATAAATCAGTGATACCAGCAGAGACTCGCATTCCCGTATAAGAGCCTGGACCGGCGACAAAGACACAAGAGTTGAGATCTGTGATCTTAAGCCCATGTTTCTTTAGAATTTCATAAATAATAAAATGAATTTTTTGAGTGGCTTTAGTACTTTCTTTTCTATACTCAAGCCACTTAACGTCGTCAGATATTAAACCAACTGTTAAATCAACAGTTGTGTCTAAAAAAAGATCCATTAAAAAATCCGATTGATATCGTTGTAAAGGGCCAAGACAATCAGACAAAGTAAAAGAGAAAGCCCTATCTGTTGAGCGTACTGAAGCTTCTTTCTCGATAAAGGACCACCGTTTATGGCTTCAAGAATAATGAAAACAATATGACCGCCATCTAAAACAGGAATAGGAAATAAATTAATGATCCCTAAATTGATTGATATCAAGGCCATCAATCTAAAAAACATAGATATACTTATATAAAAAGAGTCTTTAGCAACTGAACCAATAGCGAGAGGCCCCCCCATTTGCTCTAAGGAAACATCCCCCGTAACGAGACGCTTAAATCCAACAAGAGTTTTCACCATGGCTTCTGATGTACGCCCCCAAGCTTTTCCTAGTGAATTAAAAAAACCTTTTGTTCTCACTTCTACCATCTTCACTGGGTTAAGTTTTAAATCAGGCGATATACCAATCGCCATAATTTTATTGCCATTTATTTCGATTTCTCTTGGGCTAAGCTCGACTTCTCTGCTGCCTTCTTCACTTACGAGTGTTAAATCTACAGTTTCGCCTTTTTTCATCTGAGAGATATGAGGCTTCAAATCAGCAATAAAGCTGTAAATAGGTTTATCATTAATCTCTGTAATGACCTCTCCACCTTTGAGATTCTTCTCAGATGCTGCTGAGTCCGCAGAAATAGAGGAAATGACTAAGTCCGTGTTATAAAAGCCTATTTCTCGAATAGCTGATAATAAATTTTTGGGGTCATCAATCATAATGTCAGTCTTAACTGATTCATCAAGGTCAATGTTTTCGCGTCGAAATTCCGAAACTTGATTAAGAGAAGATGTGATTTTCACTAACTCAAATTGAGTTAAGCCTAGGCTAAGATATTCCTCAATTGCTAAGTCTCTATTTTTGTACTCAGGACTTCTTAAGTAATAGTAACCAGATCCTGGTTTGAGAAAAATAGGGGCCCTAAACAGACCATTAAACTTTGAGAAGGTTTGAACAAAATCAACCCCATTTTGATCGAGATTAAAAGTTTTTGTTTCATCAAGTCTCTCCACCTGAACTGAATTAACATGAGAGTCGACTAAATTTAAATCATCAAAACTTACAATTTCTTGATCATTTATTTTTTTCAGAACATCCCCAGTGCGGATTCCTGCTTGATAAAATTTGCTTTCTTCGGGAAGGACTCCAAATCTGGTTTGAGGAACTTTTTCTCCAAATCCGACCAGTCCCCAGTAAATAAAAAATGCGAGAACAAAGTTTGCCAAAGGACCACCAAAGACAATCCAAAAGCGAGCCCACTTACTCTTATGAGTATAAGCCACCTTTTTTTCTTCCTCAGTCAATTCAACTTCAGAAAGCGGATCATCGCCAAACATTTTGACATACCCGCCTAAGGGTATAATTGATACGGCGTACTCTGTATCACCTTTTTTAAATTTTAAAATTTTCGGACCAAAACCAATTGAGAAAACTTCAACTCTTACTCCAGCAAGTCGAGCGAAGAAAAAATGTCCCAACTCGTGAAAAAAGATCAAAGGGCCTAAGAATATAATAAAAATTAAAATTCCATCTAACATGTAAACTCCTAAAAATATAAGTGGAGAAATAAAACGTAAAATGGACAAACGAAAAGTAGGCTATCCAACCTGTCGTAAATTCCTCCATGTCCAGGAATCAATTGAGAACTGTCCTTAATTCCAACTTGCCGTTTTAATTTTGATTCAATGAGGTCACCAAATTGAGCAAGAAACGATAAAATTAAAAATCCTAATATGATTCCGAGACTTATTTTACCAAAGGCATAAAACGAGATCAATGTGGCCATTAAAGTCGCTATGACACTCCCGCCTATAAAGCCTTTTAAAGTTTTTTTGGGGCTAATTTTGGGCCATAATTTAGTATTTCCAAAATTTTTTCCCACAAACCAGGCACCGGTATCAACAGATATATTAAAGATCATTAATAATAAAAGTAATGAAATCCACTGCTTATGAAATAAAACTTGGCTCATAGACAACATGGGAATAAGTATGAAAACACCGCTTAAAACACTCAGAGATTTTAAACTTGTTAGAAATTTCTTACTCTCTAATTTTTCTATAAATAAATAACCAAGCAAAACAATATGCATAATGAGAGCTAAATTATTGATGGCCAAAAAATATCCACGACTCTGATCTATAAAATTGAAATAGACATATCCAAGACAGAAACTTATCTGAGAAATTATATAGGAGAAACTTTTACGCTCTAGTTGTAAAAACTTGGTCGCGAATTCATCAACAAATAAAACACCAATGATAAAAATTAAAGTCAGGACACCTTTACTCCCAATGCTTGCAAATGCAATCAATATTAGGACAAGCACAATGGCCGAAAGAATTCTTTGCTTAGTATTACTCATAACTAACTGAAAGTTTTTTGTTTATCACGTGATAAAACTTGTTTTGGGTTCAATTGAGAATCTTCAGTAAGTCCACCAAATCTTCTTTCTCTTGTTGCGACCTTCTCCAAGATTGCTTTAAATTCTTTAGCAGTGAATTCAGGCCACATAGTATCTGTAAAATAAAACTCACTATAGGAAATTTGCCAAAGTAAGAAATTGGAAACTCTCTGGTCTCCAGAAGTTCTAATAAGTAAGTCTATATTTTGATTGATAGGATTATACAAATTATCAGTTATATCCGACTCTGTTAGCTCACGAAGGGGATTATTTTTAAGAAATCTATTTACAGCATCTACAACCTCAGCTCTTCCACCATAATTTATGGCGAGCATAAGGTTTAACCCTGTATTGTTTGCGGTAGATTCTTTAAGATCATCAATCAGCTCAACAATATGTGTTTCTAGTACCTTGTAGTTGCCTATGACATCAAAGCGAATATTATTTTTGAGAATTGTTTTTTTCTCTTTTATAAGGAATTTCTTTAAAAGTTTAAAAAGACTTTTCACCTCTTCAGTCGGTCTGCTCCAATTTTCTGTAGAAAACGCATAAAGAGTGAGAGATTCAAGGTTGAGTTTTGCAGCAGTTGTAGCTATTTCAGAAACCCGATTAGCTCCCCGTACATGCCCCCATACTCTAGGACGAAAACGACGTTTAGCCCATCGTCCATTTCCGTCCATAATAATAGCAACATGTTTTAGTGTATTCATTAAACAGTAAGAAGGTCTTTTTCTTTAAGTTCCATTAAATCATCAACTTCTTTAACGTACTTATCAGTGACTTTTTGAATCTCATCTTGAAATTTCTTTGCATCGTCTTCAGAGATTTCCTTATCTTTTTCTGCTTTTTTGACTACGTCGTTCTGATCACGTCTTGCATTTCGGATTCCGATTTTTGCATCTTCTCCCATTTTTTTAATTTGCTTTACGAGATCTTTTCTTTTCTCTTCTGTAAGTGCTGGAAATTGAATTCTAATAAAGTTTCCATCGTTAGAAGGAGTTAAGCCTAAATTGGCATTGATGATAGATTTCTCAATCTCACCAATAATAGATTTATCAAAAGGTTGGATTTGTAGCAGTCTAGCTTCTGGAGTTGAGATTTGCCCAACTTGTTTTATGGGTGTTGGACTTCCATAATAGTCAACAACTACTGAATCAAGGACACTTGCACTGGCCCTACCTGTTCTTACTTTTGCAAATTGGTTTTGCAATGATTTGATTGATTTTTGCATAGATTGCTCTAGCTCTTTTTTGATCCCATCAATCATGATCTCCTCCTATTAACTTCTTTTAGTAACAATTGTTCCGATAGTTTCACCTTGGACAACTTTTTGAATATTTCCACTTTCAAACATATTAAAAACGATAATATCCATATCATTATCCATACACAAACTTATTGCAGTTGAGTCCATAACTTTTATACCTTGATTAAGGACATCAATATACGTAAGTTCGTCATATTTTTTAGCGTCTTTAAATTCCATAGGGTCTTTATCATAAATGCCATCAACTTTTGTGGCTTTCATTATGACATCGGCGCCAATTTCGTTTGCTCTTAATGCTGCTGTCGTATCCGTTGTGAAATATGGATTACCAGTTCCTGCAGCAAAGATAACCACACGTTTTTTCTCGAGGTGCCTCTCAGCTCTTCTACGAATATAAGGCTCAGCGACTTCTTTCATCTCAATCGCAGATAAGACTCTGGTATAAACATCTTTTCTTTCGAGTGTGTCTTGGAGAGCGAGGCAGTTAATAACAGTCGCCATCATTCCCATATAATCAGAAGTCGAACGATCCATACCTTCAGTTGCACCCGCAACTCCTCTATGGATATTTCCCCCTCCAACAACAATCGCAACCTCACAGCCTAGCTCATGAACAGCCTTAACTTCCTCAGCAATTTTAGTAAGCATCTTTCCGTCAATGCCAAAGCTCTTATCTCCAGCGAGTGCTTCTCCTGATAATTTTAATAAAATTCTATTGTATTTCATTTTATCCTTATTAAAAAAAAGGCCCGTATGGGCCTTTATTTTATTGAGTCATTTTAGCAACTTCTTCAGCGAGGTTATCCTCTTTTTTCTCAATTCCTTCTCCAAGGTTAACTCTTGAGAAACCTTTCAAAGTGATTTTTCCACCAGCTTTACCCTCATACTCTTTTACAAGAGCACTGATTGATTGGTCAGGGTTTTTAACAAACTTCTGCTCAAGAAGACAAACTTCAGAAGCAAGTTTATTAAGTTTACCTTTAACAATATTTGGAATCATATTCTCAGGCTTACCTTGATCTTTTAATTGAGCCTCATAAACTTTAGCCTCTTTATTTTTAAAATCCTCGTCAATGTCATCTGCGGACATAAACTTTGGATCTGCAGCTGCGACGTGAAGACAAAGATCATTCACTAGCTCATTAAAAGCATCTGACTTAGCCACGTCTGAGCTCTCTGCTCCAACCTCAACTAAAACACCAATCTTTCCACCATGAACATAAGATCCGACTTTACCTTCACCATCAAGAGATCTTTTTTCAAATCTTCTGATGTCAATCTTCTCACCAATTTTAAGAGTCAGTTCTTGAACTGTTTCTTGAATTGTATTTGATCCCATTTTTTCAGCTTTAAGAGCTTCTACATCACTTGCATTACTTGAAAGTAAGTGATTGGTGATTTGATTAACAAACTTTTTGAAATCATCATTTTTAGCAACAAAGTCTGTCTCACAATTAATTTCAACGACTGCTCCAGTATTACCTTCAACAGCGGCTCCAACTAAGCCTTCAGCTGCAATTCTTGTCGCTTTTTTAGCTGCTGCCGCAAGACCCTTTTGTCTTAAAAAATCAACAGCTGCTTCCAAGTCACCATTATTTTCAGTCAGTGCTTTTTTACAGTCCATCATTCCAGCACCAGTTTTTTCTCTTAATTCTTTTACATCTTTTGCAGTAAACGACATTTTTAAATCCTTAATTATTTAGGGTTAATTATTCTTCCATCTTAAGTTCAACGTCTTTTTCATATTTCTCAAGAATTTCTTTCTCAAGAGAAACATCTTTTACAGATTCGTTGTTTGATTTTTTTACACCTTTACTTCCCTCAGCTACTGCAGAGCTGAAAAATTCAGTAAAGAGTGTAATAGATTTAATTGCATCATCATTACCAGGAACAACAAAATCGATTCCGTCAGGATCACAGTTGGTATCAGTAAGTGCAATAACAGGGATATTAAGATTGTTGGCTTCTTTAACGGCAATTCTCTCGCTATTAGGGTCAACAACAACAATAGCTCCTGGAAGCTTTCTCATGTTCTTGATTCCACCTAAGTTTTTCTCTAACTTAGTCATTTCTTTTTCGATTTTTGATTGTTCTTTTTTAGTAAGAAGTTTGAAATCGCCAGTCTCTTTCATTTTTTCAACTTTTCTAAGTTTATCGATAGACTGGGCAATAGTTTTATAATTTGTAAGCATTCCACCTAGCCATCTGTTAGTTACATAAAATGCACCACAGTTCTCAGCAGCTTCTTTAACAACTGGAGAAGCTTGTCTTTTTGTTCCTACGAAGAGAACAGACTTTCCGCTAGAAGAAGTCTTTTTGATAAAGTCATAAGCCTTCTGTGCCATAGGTAATGTTTGTTGTAGATCGATAACGTAGATCCCGTTTCTTTCCCCATATACATAGGGTTTCATTTTTGGGTTCCACTTGTGAGTTTGATGTCCGAAATGGGCACCAGCTTCTAGAAGTTGTTTAAGCTCTAATTTTGCCATGAATGTCTCCTTGGTCGGTTAAATCTAATCGCTTTGAACTACTGACATCAATCAGCAGACCTTCCAATATAAGCGATTGGCGTTAATATCTACTTTTTTCAAAGTAGGTTTAAATAACATAAATAGTCGTTTTTTGGCAAGAAGGTAAAAGATTTTAATTTATTCGCGCGTTGCAATAACTTTTCTGGGTTTAGAGCCTTGAGCCGGACCTACAATCCCATTACGCTCCATCTCTTCCACCAGATTAGCTGCGCGATTATAACCAACCCTCAGTCTTCGCTGAAGCATAGATGCTGAAGCACTTCCACTTTCGTAAACAATATCCAGGGCCTCTTGATACATAGGGTCATCACTGGTTCCTGTCACTGCTGGGCCAGATTTAGGGGCATCATCTTCAAAGAGTTCATCGCCACCATTTTCCAGAAAATCCACTGCATTGGGGTTAAAAGCTTGAGGGATAGAAGCTAATTTTTCAAGTAACCCCTCAATTTCATCTTCCTCTACAAATGATGAGTGCATTCTTAGCAGTTCAACACCTTGTTTATAAAGCATATCCCCTTTTCCAAGGAGTTTCTCAGCACCATACTGATCGAGAATAGTTTTCGAGTCATGTCCCGTTGAAACCCTAAAGGCAACTCTGGTTGGAAAGTTAGCTTTTACAACCCCCGTCACAACATCGGTTGAAGGTCTTTGAGTCGCAACAACTAAATGTATTCCTGCAGCTCTAGCTTTCGCCGCCAGTCTATTCACATTTAGCTCAATTTCTTTACCAGATTTAGAAAGAATAAGATCTGCAAACTCATCAATAACAATAACGATATAAGGTAACTCGTAACCTTCATCTTCTTGATCTTCGTAGTATTCATTAATTTTTAAAAGCAGGCTCGGATCACAAGTTTTAATTTTTTTATTAAAGCCTTCAATCCCTTTTACACCAAGCTCTTTGAGAATGGAGTAGCGTCGCTCCATCTCTTGAACCGCCCACAATAATGCAACTGCAGATGATTTTGGGTCAGTGATCACAGGTAACATCAAGTGAGGAAGATCTTGGTAGAGCGCTAATTCTAATTGCTTAGGATCGATTAAAACAAGCTTTAATTGTCTGGGTGATTTTTTAATAATAAGCGAAACCAAAAGAGCATTTATAAAGACAGACTTACCAGCACCTGTAGCCCCCGCAACAAGCATGTGCGGCATTCCGGCGAGATCAACAACCTTGACTTCACCAAAAGCATTTTTCCCCATAGCAATTGGCAGTCTTTGAGTTGAATCATTAAAGGGTTTTGATTTTAAAACTTCATCTAAATAAATAAAGTCTCTAGGCAGTCTTGGAACCTCAATTCCAATAGTCGAGCGTCCACGCATAGGATAAACAATACGAATAGGAGCTCCATTAAGGGCCAGCCCAATATCATCACTTAAATTAGTGACCTTAGATACCTTGACTCCACTTCCAAGTTCCAACTCGAAAGTATCAACAACAGGGCCCTTTAAAATATTGATAATCTTTCCTTCAAGCTTAAATTCAAGCAATTTACTTTCGATTGCTTTAATAATTTCTGTGAAATAATTATCATCAGGTCCAGACATTTGGTTGTGATTAATTGAAGCTGAAATACAATCAATAAGATCATGACTTTTGAAAAACTTTGAGTTGGTTTTCTTGCGTACTTTTGGAGCTGGTTTATTTTCAGTTGCGCTTTTGACTTCTGTATCTTGTCCATCACTCACTTCTTCATGAGTCTCTTCGACGTCATTTTTAGTTATAATTGCGGTTTGAGTGAATTCCTCCTCTACGAGACCATCGATATCTTCAAAGCTAGACTGTGTATCTCTCGCGGGAGCAGGAAGGTCTCCAGAGCCACTTTTGAGCATGGATTTTGTCTTTGATTTAAAATCAATTTCATTAACTTTCTGCTTATAAGTAAGGGCAAATTGCTTGGAGTTCTGAGTAAGAAGCTGAGTTCTTTTTATGAGTACAAAACCAAATTTCTCTAATCTTTTTTGTAGTTGTCTAAGTAAAACAAAAAATGTTCCTCTTAATGTCAGATAGAAAATAACAACACTTAAAAACAAAGAGCCGAAAAAAGAAACGTAAAGATCTACATATTTTTGTGAGATATAAAAAAGCCCACTCCCTAAAAGTCCAGGTTTCAAAAAATAAGTAAATGAATAGCACACAGCTATTAACAAGAAAGCGATGACAAAATCAGAGCGCTTAAATCTTTTTGAAAGCACAAAAGAATACAAAAAGGCAAAGGCCAAAGTAGGGATGACTAGCCAAGGACCTGTATAATAAGAAATTTCAGCTAATAAAGAAGATAAATAATAAATAGGTGAGAAATAATCTGTCGAGCTGCTCGAAATAGATAACGAGTTGTCGGGAAGTTGGCTTCCAAAAAAATAGTAGACCAATGTAATAAGCGAGAGGACAAACAATCCTATCAGCTCAATTTTCAGCACCTTTTGCTTCATATATTAATTTTAGAAAGCTTATTGCTGATTGGCAAAATAAAGCGATAAATATCTTAAATACTAAACTTTTTTAATTGGGTTTAAAGGCGATATAAGTATAGTCTCTATAAATAGCACTGAGTCCATAAATATCATTAGCCGCTCTCATCATAGATAAGAAATTACTGCAGGTATAAACCTTTTGCACGCTATAATCGTTTACGGCGACTCTACATTTTGAAACATTTGCTCTTGAAACTGAACGAGGTTGGCTTCTTAGTCTTGTTTCTTTGGGACGCTCAGCTGTACGTCTTATTCTTCTATTTCTTAAATATTCTTCTCTGGCCCTTTCTCTTGCTTCCCCACTTAACGCATTAGATGTTGTAAGCCGTGTTGTTCTGGGCTTTGTACTTCCTACAAAATAAATATCAACCACACTAAAATAATGGAGCCCTTTACCAGTGGACCGAACCAAAGCGACAAAAGGTGCCTTTCTATATTTCGAGCGCTGAGATTTCATTCTATTTAAAGATTTGTTTAAAAAACGATACCCATCTGTCTCACCATAAGTTACCCATCTCCCGCGAGGACATGAGCGAATATGCTCTCTAAATAATCTATTGAGACCACTGGCCATGGTGCCTGGTCTCGTTCCTGGTGTGATATCTTCGAAGTAACCGAGTTCTTGAGCATCATAGGGATTATAAGCTTTTCCACAAAATCCCGCCATCATGGACACTCCAACAGTAGGCCCACACACTCCATTATAAGTGCTGCGTGAACCTGGCTGCATACCGATAGTATAAGTATTGTCATGACATTGTTTCAAAAATACTGATTCCGTTATATTCGAAGGTATAGTTCGTTTGTCTTTGCAGTCTAAGATTTCCACGACTTCATTTATTCCTGCAGTAAGTGAGAAAGAAATAGACATGAATAAAAGTGATATAATTGTTTTAGATTTTTTCATGCTCCCATTTTACGGGGAAAAGGCAAAAATCCGTAATGGGTGTGTAATTTTTACTATAAAGGTTGTTTCTGGCTTTATAATTTTAAGTACTTAAGAAAGTTAAAGGCAGTGATGAAATTAGCACTGCCTTGTTGAATTTAATGTTTAATCCAGCCTACATACCCCACACTTGATCTAACTCCGTTTGTAATTCTAACAGATTTACAGATAATTCGATTGGGAGCGATTGAGCGACAAGTCCTTATATCTTCAGAAATCCTACCTAGCACTGCCATGGCATCATATTTATTGTAAAAACAAGCAGACTTACCATCAAAATTAATTTTTGCAGAGTCATTCTTATCACTTGAGTAGGAAGCGTAATTATAAAATCCACGTACAGATAAGGATTGCTCACCTGTATAAAAATCAACTTTTCCATTTCTAAAAAAATGAAGTCTCCAATGAACAGAGCTAGCATCATCTGAGTCATTAGATGAATATTCTCGTCCAGTGGCTCTATGTTTAAAATATTGTGTGATACTTTCAGCAAACATCCAAGTTCCCTGCAACTGATCAGAGGTTGGCTCCGATGCTGATTCATACATCTCTTCCATGAGCTTCATTTTATATTCTTCACCGCAAAAGCCTTCACAGCCAGCACTTGTAGTTTGAATTCCCAGGCCTATCAATAAAATTAAAAATAAATTTTTCATACATTCTCCTTATATAAAATTATTCACAAAGTGAAATATCAATTAATGCTTGTTCTGCTGCATATACTACAGAAGATGTGTGACACGAACTCGATAAGATATTGGCAAGGGCAATAGCAGCTTCATTTTTCACACTATTAAAAGGATTTCTAGCGACTGTTCCTTTAATACCATTGATAATACCAATCATGGCCGAACTGGTATGCCCACAACTATTCCCACGAGCAAAAGACATCATCACAGCTTCTGCACACTGCATATCTCTATCACATAAATCAATCATACTTCTCGCAGTTCCAATGACAGCAGAAGATGTATGACATGACCTAAGACCACTTACCAGTTTTTCAGCAGTATAAACTTTGGCATCAGTAGAGCAATTTTTAGCTACTTGCACACTCGTTCTCACCTTGCGAATAACTTTTGAACTTGTTTGAGAGCAGAGATTATTCAATAAGCTATCGACAGCTCGCTTTACTCCTTCTTCACAAGCAAAGGTATAATTACAAATTAAACTTAATAGAAATGCTAAACTTAGCTTTTTCATGTTGATCTCCTGTCCGTATGTATTAATTGTGCACAATTTATCAGGCTCAGAATTTTTAACAACTAGACGGCTAGGTAAAGTGTTTCAGGGAAAGATGAAACATAAAGAATTTACTCATCACTTAAAAACTCTCTTTAACAAACAAATACTTAGCTCATTTGGTTGTTTACACAACAAGTGAAACAGTTAATTTCTACTCACTCTTGCCATAAAGAATATCTAAAAGTAACACTAGTAAATATAAAGGATATTATATGAAAGTTTTCATGATTATTTTTCTAGGTTTAGGCCACGCACTAGCTTCAAACATCATGACCGATAATCCCTTGGAATATCAATGTCGTAATATTCTATTTACTAATTATAATTCCGTTCCTCATACTATGCTGAGAAAATGCAGAAGAGTTGAAAGACTTGCCCAGTATAAATGTATTGAAGCTATTGCCAATCATTACTCGAGTTTTCCTGAAGCAATCATGAATGAATGCTTAAATTATCGCTCCTTATTCGCCAGCGATGCACTTTTATCCATTGCTGAAAAAGGATTTAATCCTCTTTACCTATCTATTGTCAAGCAAGTTGGTCAGACACAATCTCCCCAGGAATATCTTTGTATTAAACAATATGTTCAAAATAGCAGCACTATAAATGCTCATGAAATACGCAGACTTTGTTTCTGACTTCTATCGATTGAAAGAATTATATGTTTCAGATAGGTTGTAAACAGTATATTTCTATAGCCATTGTTCCAAATCATAACTTGTATTATTTTCCTTGGTGTTAACCCACAAGGAGAAATCTATGAAAATATTTATCAAACTAACTCTACTGTTATCTTTCCTCTTTAACGGAATTGTATTTGCTCAAGATAAACCAATGTCACCTGGCAAACTCTTTGATATGCGCTATCAAGAAACTGTCAAAACTAATAAAAAGTTTCTTATTGGTATGATTAAATTTACTGCCCATAGAAGTCAGTTATCAGAATTGAGTGTCCTCGATGAAATTTGTAAGTCAGGAGATTTACATCCTCGAGGAGGAGGAAGGGATGCTCAAACTTGTGAGAGTTTAGTCCAAAAAGCAAGAGAAGCAAGAAGCGTTGAGAAAGCCATACAAGATTATAAAGTTGACCCTATCCGTTTTGGTGAATGGGGTGTTGAGCCGCTTGGACACGACCTCATCACACAAATGGCTAAAATCATTGATAATAAGTGGTTATATATTAAATAAGTAATTCTAAAAAAGGGGTGTTTAATAATTAAACACTCCTCTTCAATCAAGCGTAATTTTTTCAAAGAACTATTTTTCAATCAGTCCCTTCTATAAAATTAAATACATGCATGCAGCACAGACAGAATATATTCAAACATTAGAGAGCTATCTCAAAGAAGCTAAAAAGAGGAATTCTAGTTTTTCCCTGAGATCATTTGCCAAATTTTTAGAGATGTCTCCTTCAAGTCTCTCCCTCATCTTAAAAGGTAAGAGACCGCTCACAAAAGATGCGGCCACAAAGTTTATAGGAAAACTAAATTTATCAGATGATGAAAAAGAAATTTTCTTAAAACATGTTGTCGACTTTGAATACTTTCGTCTTAATGAAACTGAGAAAAAAGAAAGAAGTCTAAAACAAAAAATTGAATTTAAGCAACTAAAAGATGATGAATTTAAACTCATCTCAGATTGGTACTACCTGGTCATTCTTAACCTTACAGAGCTTCCCAACTTTCAAGAAGACTTAGAATGGCTCTCGCTCACATTGGGAATATCGAAGAAAAATGCTAGAGATGCGCTTAACGTACTTCAAAGACTGAATCTTATTTTTAAAGATGAAAAAGGTAAGCTTAGAAGAACAGATAAACCCATTAATTTTTCAAGTCCTATCCCCAATAAAAATATCCAAAAATATCATAAAAGTAATTTAATTAGAGCCATTGATTCCGTGACGTCAGTGGAACCAGAGCGCAGAGAATTATCTTCGGCCACCATGCCAATATGTAGTAAGAATTTAAGTGAAGCTAAGAAAATGATTCAAAACTTTACTATCGAGCTTTCTCAATTTTTACAACAAGGAGATGAACTAGATGATGTCTATAGCATCAATCTCCAGTTGTTTCCCCAGACGCGCAAGGATATTCAATAATGAAGATTCTTGTTGTTCTCACACTATTGATAAGTAGTTTCTCAGCAATGGCCAATGAAGACGTCTATAAAATTCAAGTGAAAAACTTTTTTCTTCATCATGCCCACCAAATCATTGAAGAACTCCACCCTCTCGACTCGGAACTCGTTTCTCAACATGATATTCAAATTATAACCCAAGCTATGGATGAATTAGAGATTCAAGTTGTTTTTGAGAATCTCATTGATAATTCAGGATCTATCGTGGATGCCATAGGTATTCCAGGAAAGCTTATACTCAATGGAGATTCATGGTTAGAATTCTATAAGAAAAACTCTGACATTCGTACCCTCGTTTTGCATGAGATGCTGAGGGTTTCTGGGATTAATGATGATCACTTCAAAATAAGTTTGCCTGTTTTTTATACTTTATTTGAAAATAATACTGCTCAATACAAAAATTTATATTGTGATTTACATGTTGAGACAACTTACTACAAATCAAAATTCTCTACTCTCTCAGCTAATAGTTATATGAGACATTTTTCTGATGCTCAAGTCGATATTAGAAATCAAATGGAAAATGAGTGCAAAAGCAAAGATGGAATCCTAGATTCCCGTATTTCATTTCAGTTTGCGTTTAAAAGACGCAACAACAATGGTTTCAGTGAAACCGTCAGGGCCGTTGAAGGCATAGGCCAATGTGAGAAAAGAAAAATAAAAAAGAGAAAAAAACGAGATATTCGTCAAGACCGATGTTTTAAATTAAATTCATGCCTGCAACTCTTTGATAATAAAAAAGTGAAACAAACTTATAGCGAAGATTATAATCATATTATTGATCAGTGGGAGCAAAACAAATGTTAATTAAATTAACGACACTTATATTCACACTCTTTTTAATTACAGCTCATGCTCAGGAGATCAAAAAGAAAGTTGAAAACCAGCGAACAGACTCAGCAGAAGAGAGTCTCAGTTTATATGATTTCATCACCCTTCAAAAAGATCCTATCAGTGGGGAGGTGTATTCTAAAAGCAAAGAGCAAATTCAATACAACTCACAAGAACATGAAAATTATATTCAATTCGATTCAGAAGCCATGGGGGGAGATGTCGTAGGAAATGGCGGTGGTGAGATCTACCAAAAACTGATAGAGCAGTACAACACCCTCCCTATTACAAAATTTAACTTACCGGATATCTCAGAACTCAATATCAAAATTGTTGATGATCTAACAATTCATAACTCCAAACGACTCTTTGTTGTAACAACAGAAAATTTGATTTTTGATAGAGCAATGCTCGAAAAACATATGCAAGTACAAACTGACTTCAGACATTTTTTTCTAGAAATTATTTCTCAACATTTCAACTCTATAGAGAGTTCACAAGTTCTAGAGTTGTATAATTCGCTAGAGCCACTTGCTGATTTTCAACCTTATTGTAATTATGATTTGCATGAAACATCCTTTGAAACAGAGATACAACGTAGTTCTGCGAAAAGTAAATTATCGCTGATTGATGCTCAAAATATGGCTCTAAGATCCTGCCAATCGAAAAATTTAAACGAGTGCACACTCTCTGAAAGTGGACAAAGAGGAATCTTTGGTTCCAAACATTTTTTTGCTACAGCAACGGGCTTTGAATTGATATTAACAGAAGCTGATGACGAGCAATTAGAAGGACAACTTTGTAAAAAGCTCAAAGCCTGTGAAACACTTCATACCCTTGCGCCTATTGGTCAATTATCATTTGGGCATTTTTCAAAATTAGAGAAGAACATTCGTAATTTTTGTTTTTAGAATTCCTAACCCCTTGTAATTTTATTACAAAAAGCCTTTTTATCTGAAGTATTTATACGTTTCAGACCACAGTGAAACACTAATCAAACCAATCGCATTGTACATTTTCCTATCTGAGGTACATTCAAATCAATCTTATTAACCAACAATTGGAGAACCGCAATGAAACACTTATTTTTTTTAATATTACTTATTTCAAACTCATTAACTTTGGCCAATGTAGAAGTAGGACCTCAAACGACGAAAACATTTTCTATAGAACTAATTGGAGGTGTATGTTTACCGTATGAAAGAACATGTCTCTCTTTAGCAGAAAAAGATTTGATTTTTGTAATTGAAGACGATTCGAGCACAAATTCTAAGAAGACTGTAACTCTTAATTACAGAGGAGCAAATTACGACTTAATATTTGATATCAAAATATATACGAAAAGAGATCGCATGGAAGTCTATGCTAAAGTACAAAACGAAAATTCAAAAGCTATTGCTGATCACATAATGGTTAATTTATCAACGAGTTCGATCCAGTCCGAAATCCTCATTAATGATCCACACAATATGGCCGTATTTTTTATGACAGATATGATGGACCAAGCAGCAGAGACTAATTACCCTGTGGTTAGCTTAGGCGCTAAAATTAAATTAATAAAATAAATCTTTAATCATTACTGAGTTTAAAAAGACAAAAAAAAATGGGTGCATCTTGGCTTCCTGATCCAAAGTGACATTTAGTCACTTTGTCTTGCAGTCGCTCTACGAATAGCAAGTGCATCGCCATCTTAAAACAAAAAAGCCCTGAATAAATCAGGGCTTTTTTAAAATATAATGGGTGCATCTTGCTATTCTCACACTCAGTCCCCCGAGCACTACCTTCGCCGCAAGTGAGCTTGACTTCTGGGTTCGGGATGT
>PAVS01000010.1 GCA_002713145.1 Halobacteriovoraceae bacterium | reverse complement strand
TTCTGAGTTTTTGAAGAAATTTTAAATTGAACTTTCTCGCCTGGAGTCCTAAAAACTCTACTTTCCTGGCCACCGTTTTCTTATCGACATTCAAGTTCAAAGCGATTCTTCGCATTGAAACTTTGGAGCAATACATTGACTCAATGAGATGATTAATCGTTCTTTTCTTTTGTCTATAGCATGGAGAGAGCCTTGCTGTTGAAGTCCGTTTGCCACAAACCTTGCAACGATAACGTTGAATATATTTAGAATCGCTTTTTCGAAAATAAAAGCCGTCTTTTTGGAAAAACTTATTATTGTGACAGGAAAATTCTGAACAAGTGAGCTTCATATAAAGTTTATTGCAAGCATAAAGATGCTTTAAAAATATAAACTATTGTAATTAAAGAAGGAAAAACTTAGGTCAAAGTAAAATTTTCTAATTATATGGGTTATAGCTCAAGCTAAATCTCACCAGGATAGTCAGTCGGTTTTAAACTGTTTGGGATAAAAGTAGTGAAGCAACTCTCCTTCTCCCATTTCTAATTTGCTAAAACTTGGAACTTTTATCACCGCAACCCCAGTGGTGGGAATATTAAAAATGTCCGTGCCACACATAAGGTTCACAAACCCAGTTATACCTGGATTATGTACGATGCAAAACATAGTATCAACAGCGTCAGACTGTAAGTTAATTGTTTTTAGAATTTCACCAGGTGTTGAATGGTAGAGTTGATCATAGGCATGAACTGCAGACTTATCCAGTTCGAATAATTTGTTCATTCTTTTCCAGGTTGAACGAGTTCTTTTAGAGCTAGAAAGAATCACCTGTTGAGGATAAATTTTTTCTTTAATAAGAGTTTCGGCTATAAGAGGGGCATCTTCTTTTCCTCTTTTATTAAGCCCTCGGTCAAAGTCGGCTAATCCAGGCTCATTCCAAGAAGACTTTGCGTGACGAATCATAACTAATGTTTTTTCAGACATAGCAGCTCAATTAGTGTTGGATAATCTTATATTCTTTACCATTTTTTTGAATACTCAACACTTCTAACTCTAACTCATCGAGTTCGATATCAAGTTGATCTTCCCCACGAAGAATATTTCCCCAAGACTTTAATGTACCTTTAGGAAGTTGAATTCTTTGCTTGGGGCTATGGCTGCTGTACCAAAACCAATCAAGCATAGCTATGAATCTTATAAAGTAAAAATTTTGAATTTCTGCTAGACTCGCTAAAAAGTCTGAGAAATTGTGACCATACTTTTCTTTTGCTGAAGATTGCAAGGGGTTCGTTTGCAGGAATAACCAAGTGAGCTCTTTAAAGTTCTCCTCTCCCATCAATAAATGAACAGCACAATATCTTTCTTTTAAAGTTTGATAGCATTGAAAAAATGCTTCTGAATCAAATTTGTCAGTAGGTACCGTTAAGTTAAAAAGCGATGCTTTTTTACTTTGCTCGAGTTTTCTTAGTTGAACAGCGAGTTCATGATAAGTATTATTCATAGTAAAACCTTTGATATATATCTATAATGCAACTATAAATTTAAGAAGTCATTTGTCGTGCATAAAAAAAGAATTTTAATCAACTAATCTCATAAAAATTAAACCGAGGAGACTTGTGAATATTTATATTTTTCCTGGAAACCCACCTGCTCGTTATTATTATAAGAAGTGGTCACAAGAGCTCGCTCCTCATTTCCCAGACTGGAGCTTCAAGGTTCTTACTTACACTCAAGACATGCCTATCAATGCCCCCTTGGATCTCAAAGCCGTAGAAAAAAACTTAGATCATCAGATTAAACCCGACCAAACAACCCCTCTATTTTTCATTTCCCATTCCTTGGGAAGTTATTTTGCTTTTAAAATGTCTCAAAAGGTTAAGAACAACTTCAAGGGCCATCTATGCATCTTCCCTTTTATCGGTGGTGCCAGTTTAAGCGCCCAGCTTCAACTTAAAATGCTCTATTCCATTCAACGCAACAGTTTCATCAAACAAGGCTTTCACAATTTTATCCATCACCTTAGTTTAGTGATACCAGAAATTAAGAATATCACTCCCAAAGAAATGAATGCTGCTCTAGATCTAGCAAAAAATGAATGGGAACTATTAAGAACGAGAGACCTACAACTCCCCTGCGCCAACCCTAATCAATTTTTGGTATTCAACCCCCAAGATCGGTGGTGTCCTAAAAAAACAATTCAATATTTAAGGGAGTACATGCCTGCTGTTATGACGGATTGCTCTCACGACTTTATTAGATTTCAAAGTCAAAGAGATTCAATGAGTAAAATATTTATTCAATACTGTTCTTCACTTTGATTCCAAGGAAGACCGGAATCATCTTCTTCGGGAATAAACTCTACTTTATACTTCTCAAACTTACGGTACTTGTGAGCATTCCATAAATAATTCATGCCCCCCCAAACCATGCCTACGATCAAGCCAATATAATGAGCACGATAACTCGTTTGAGGATCAAGACTGGTGGGCACCAGGAGCACTAAAAAAATACTCCCAATTCTTAAGACTCTGGCCATGATCGAGAACTGTTTTTGAATCATAAAATAATTAACTAACCAAAACCCCCATAAATAATACAGCACCCCTGAAGCCCCTATCAGGCTCGTCCCTTCAGTATAAGTGTATATAGTTATTCCATTGATGATGGCCCCAAAGAAAAAGCTTGAGCTCAGAGTGAACAACCCTCCAAAAAAACTAGAATTATAATAAATCAAAATAAAAAGCATCAGAGAGTTTGAAAGCAAATGACCAATATCAGCGTGCAGAAAAGTTGTAGAGAAGAGTCTCCAGACTTCTTCATGTTGAAAAACATTTTTGGCATTGGCCACTAAGGCTTCAGTCATACCTGGAGTATTCCAACCCATAAGGGTGACGAGAACACAAACCATTAAATAAAATAAGGCGAATGTTTCACCAAAGGAGAATTTTTTTCGGGATAAATAATTGCTCTCAAAGATTTGCTTTATTTCCATTCTCATAAGATGGGGCTTGTTGAGCAAAAAGCAAGGGTCTTAATTTCAAGCACTTACCATCATATGCCTCAAAGTTCTTTCACACTTTTACCTCAAATCATCTTTTGGGGTGCAAATTACCCGTTGCTCCCGAACTCATTTATAATATAGCTTAGATGAGTTGGTAGTAAACGTACCAATTTAAGTGCCGATCAACTGTTTTATCCCCCCCAAAAAAACTGTTGATCGGCATTTTCTTTTCTATGAGCTTTCCCCTAAAATAACATTTTAAAAGGATAAAAAATGAAATCAAAATTTCCAGATATCGGAGAAACCATTTTCACCACCATCTCACTTGCGGCGAATAAAGGTGAAGACGTCACTAACTTAGGGCAAGGCTTTCCTAATTTTGATGCTCATCCCTATTTGTTGGAAAGAGTTTGTCACCATACTCTCAATCAAAAAAATCAATATGCTCCTATGATGGGGGTGACTCAACTACGTGAACAAATCACTCATTCTCATTATAAATACTACGAAACACATTTTGACCCCGTGGAAGAAGTCACAGTGACCAGCGGTGCCACGGAAGCTATTTTTTGCGCTATCTCTGCAGTGGTCACTCCAGGGGATGAAGTGATCATTCTTGATCCAGCTTATGATAGCTATAATCCAAATGTGAGAATGAATGGAGGGGTCCCTGTTCATGTCAATATGAATATCGCTACACCTGATGATGCTTTTGACTGGCAAAAAATTAAAGATGCCATTACACCAAAAACGAAAATGATTATTCTTAATACTCCTCATAACCCCAGTGGAGTCATATTAAAAGAAAGTGATCTGGATCATTTATGGGATTTAATAAAAGATACTTCCATCTATATTTTATCAGATGAGGTTTACCAACATATTATTTTTGATGGTCACCAACATGTCTCTCCCCTCAATGATGAAAGAATGCGTGAGCGAACCTTTGCCATTTCTTCTTTTGGTAAATCCTTTCATGTTACTGGATGGAAAGTAGGTTATTGTATCGCACCTGCCAAATTGACGAAAGAGTTTAGAAAGATCCATCAATACACCACCTTTTGTACTTTTGCAGGTTTTCAATACGCCTTGGCAGAAACGATGGAGCGTGAACCGTACTATTTTTCTGAGCTCTCATCTTTTTATCAACAAAAAAGAGATCACTTTCAATCCCTCTTGGCCAAAACATCTTTCAAAATCCTTCCCTGCTCTGGTTCTTATTTTCAACTGGTGGACTACTCCGCTTACTCAGATAAAAATGATTTTGATTATTGCCTTGAGCTTATTCAAACTCATAAGCTGGCAGCCATTCCCCTCTCAGCACTTTATGCTCGGCCTCCTGAGCAAAAGCTTATAAGGCTTTGTTTTGCAAAAACACAAGAAACGTTAGAAAAGTCGATGGATTATTTTAAATGATTAATCTCTATAGATTAGGATAAATATTGGATTGCTGACAGCTGCTTGGTTTGGACTGTAAGACTTTCACTTCACCGCTCTCGAGAAGCTCAAGATATTTAGCTTTCATCCAATCGAGTTGCCTTGTCCGGGACATTTGCTGCAAAAATTCTTTGTGATGAGCCACTAACTCAATGGCTTTAAAGTTATTCCACACATCCATTTGCATGGAGAGCTGGTTGTTTCCTCCCCTGACTTCTTGTAATGAAGTAAGAATAAAAGCGTGCTCTTCCCCCATCGTGAGGCTTAAAAACCCGGACAATAACAGATGTCTTAGAGCATCGACTTCATCATCAACATGTCTTTCTTGCACCTGGCATAAAGTTTTAGAATTCTTATTGGCAAAACTTACTGAATTTTTAAATTTTAAAATGAGATGTTCATGACGAGCTAAATAATTTACGAGTTGTTCATTAAGACTCCCTTTCCCAAACTCTCTTAGACCTGTCGCAATCAGCTTTTCATAGAAATTTAATCTGACGACGGGGTTTTCAGCCACACGCTGTTGGTGATCAAAAAGAACCATCTCCATTGTTTGAGCATAAAGGGAAGCACTTAAAAGTAAAAAAATGATAATAAATGTTTTACGCATAGGCGTATCCTATTAATTTTAGGATGGATTTACAAATTTTTACCTGCTTTACCATCTAAAAACCACAAGGTAGAATTTAACTGGAGTTATTAAGTATGAATCAACTTTTCTTAGTCGTTATCCTTTCATTTTGCTCACTGGCCCATGGACGAAGTGCCTTTTTTGACACTTTCCCGATTTTGCAAGCAGAGCATCCAACCCTTCGTATGCTAGCGCAAGAAGTTGAGCTCAATGAAATTGATTCTCCTCGCTTCAAAAGTTTTATCAAAGATATGTTTACGACCATGAAACGCAATTCAGGTGTTGGACTTGCAGCTCCTCAAATAAATTTTTCTAAGAAAATATTTGTTATGGGTGGATTCTTAACGGGAGTCAAGAAAAGAGTCATGATAAACCCAGAAGTGGAGTTTATTGGTGAACCTGATAAAATTTCCCGAGAAGCCTGTTTATCTGCCCATGAACATGGCCCTCAAAGAGTTCCCCGTTATAGTAAAGTTTATGTGTCTTATTATGATGAAAACGGTCAGTTCTTTGAACAAGAATTCTCTGGCTATACCGCCATCGTTATTCAACATGAATACGATCATCTCTTAGGAAAATTAGTGATTGATTATGATGAAAGCTTGTATCCTTGGATTGAGGCTGACAACTACGTTGAGATTCCCTACCCACTTTAATAAAAGATACCCGCTATTTTTGTACACAGATCCAATCGTGGCAATCACATTGGATCGCCAGATTGCCGTATTCATGACAGCTTTTTGCAAATTTTAATGATTCTGATTCAACTTGAGTGCACATGGTATTGTTAGGGTTTTGAGCAAAGCAGCTTTTTTCTTGACCTTGATAAGTCAGCCCAGTGTATTCCACCCCTTCTACTGCAGAGAATCCACTGATATCACCGCTTCCACCTAAAGAAGAACCATGGCGAATTTCTTGTGGTCTTCCACAGGCCAATACAAAAAGAAAAAGGGGTATCAAAGCTAATGCCTTCATACCCCTTTTATCGGAATTTATTTATAAAACTAAAATTAATTAAAATCGATTCTTTTTATACCAATATCACCCACCAACATCTTACGATTTTTAATATACTTCATCTTGGTGACTTTGCGGCCATTGACGGTAACTTCCCAGACATCTCCGTTTCTTGCCAGATCAAACTCTACATTCCCGCGGCTTTTCGTGATCCCATTATACAGATAATCTAAAATGACATTTCCCCCTTGGTGGGCCGAAAAATTATGGGAAATAAGTTTAACGACTTCCCTGCCTTGGGCTTCTAGTAAAACAATACCAGTTGACGCTCCCGACGTAGAGTATGAGGTGTTTTCAATCACTTTACCATGTGTCGAATCGATGATTCTGAATTTTTTAATATCTTTGCTCTTATCTAGCATCAAAATCAGTTCTAACTTTCTTCCTGGCTCGCCTTCCACGGTTGCGGTGATAATGGTTTGCTCAGCTGCCATCAATTGAGTCGATAATAAAAATAAGCCTAAGATCCATAATGAGAGTGTTTGTTTCATAATTTGCTCCTTTAACCCTTGGAGATGATCTTTTACCTTAAAAGGGTATTCAGAGGGTGAGAGAGGCTAAAATTTTCATAGGAAAAACCCTTTACTCTAGCTAAGTACATGATTTTACGTACTATGCCCAGTGTTAATATCAATAGCTTATGTTATAATTAAATATGAACTCCTTAGATCTCTCACTTTATCTCAGGAATAAAAAATCAGCTCATTCACTTAAGAAGCTTATCTACCAGCGGCTTAAACACGTCATTCAAAAACTAGAACATCCCGAGCAAAGTTGGGATATGGAAATTATAGATACAGGGTCTAAACGGCCTGTCACTTCCTATCAATTTATTCATTTACTCAACGATTATATCAATGGGGATATTAGCAAATTTGAATTGCATTTTATTCTTAATGCGATCGAAGTTAGCGAAGATCTTATTGTCACCAATCAAGAGGCCATAAAGATTCTCTATTTTATAGCTTCCCCACTGATGGAAGAGCCCATGAGCATTCATTATATAAAGTCTGTTATCTATCGCCCTTAATACCTGACAAGAATAATCCTCTTTAACGGTAAGGACATGTTATATTTTTTTCCCTTTACCATCCGTTTGCAAATACGCAAGAATGAATAAATAAAAATATTATGGGTATTCAAGGAGGAGTACATGCTCAAAAATATAATTGTATTATCTCTTATCCTTACAGGACTAAATAGTTTTGCATGTGATGAGCAAGGAAAAACAGGTTTCTTACCTGAGAACGATCTCTACATTAGTGTTTCAAATAAAAATGCTAATGATATGACAGAGGAAAGATTCAACGAAATTATCGACAAAGTGGATAAGCAATATGCACCCA
Organism: Halobacteriovoraceae bacterium; assembly: GCA_002713145.1. Taxonomy (GTDB): domain Bacteria; phylum Bdellovibrionota; class Bacteriovoracia; order Bacteriovoracales; family Bacteriovoracaceae. The sequence goes on along the minus strand of PAVS01000010.1, from coordinate 19,386 downwards.
TTGTTGAAGCTCGTGGAAAAAAACTTAAATTCAACAGAAAGTGGAATGACGGAACTGTAAATGCTTCAGCTCAAAGATCTATTTTCTTTGGAAACTACATCGTTAATATGTACGGTGGTCTTGCAAGACATGAACTCGTTACTGATGATGGTTTTGCCCTAGTTGTTTGTCACGAAATGGGTCACCACCTAGGTGGAGCACCTAAAGTAGGTGGTATGATGTCATGGGCAGCAAACGAAGGTCAGTCTGACTGGTGGGGAGCTGCAAAGTGTTTCAGAAGAACTTTTGAATCAGAAGATAACGAAGCGATTGTAGCTAAGATGAATGTTCCAGCAACAATCCAAACAAAGTGTGAGAAAAACTTCACTCTTGCAAACGATGTTGCTCTTTGTGTAAGAAGTTCAATGGCGGGTATTAGCTTAGCAAAGCTTTTAGGAAGCCTTAGAAATAACACAGATATTTCTATCGACACTCCTGATACCAATGTGGTTTCTTCAACGAATAGTAAGCATCCAGCTGCACAATGTAGACTTGATACTTACTTCCAAGGATCAATTTGTGAAATCGCTTATCAAGATGATGTTGATGAGAAAGATCCACTTATTGGAACTTGTAACAGAGAAGCTGGTCACGTAGATGGTTTAAGACCACTATGCTGGTACGCACCTGGAAAATAATTTAAATCATATTTAGATTATATATGGCCCCAAGAAATTGGGGCTTTTTTTATTCCAACATTTCTTTAATGATATAATACCGATGATTGAAGATATGTTTGACGTCCTTCTCTACCATTTTTGCAGCAAACATTTTACCAAATAGACCAAAGGGAAGAATATACTTTACTTCGTCTATCATAAGAGTTTTTTCACCATACTGGCTAAAACTATGGGTATGAAACCACACTCGATAGGGCCCGGACATTTGATAATCCACAAATTGAAAAGGTGGGTTCCACTTGGTGATCTTGGTTCTCCACTTCATAGGCAAACCCTTCACTTTTAAGCGATAAACAAATTCACTGCCTTCAGTAATTTCTGGTGTGGACTGAGAGAGAATTTTAAAATTTAAAATATCTGGGGTGATATTTTCCAAGTTCTTGGCTTCACTAAAAAATTCGAAACATTTCTCAAGAGGACAATCTAGCAGTTGAATTTGGCGAAATCGATAAAATGGACTTGGTTGACTCAGCGGAGGTATGAGCTCAGGGGTTTCTATCTTAGTGAAGCTTTGCATGGGAACGTTCAATAGCTCCGCTTCACTCATATTTAAGAGATCAGTTTTTAGGGTTTCTAAGTCTGGTTGTTCTAAAAAGTTCATACCTAATTATAAAGGTTCATTTAGAAAATAGAGCTAAACATTAATTAGACATCAAAGTCTCGGGCCATCATCGTTTTACGCCCATCTGCTCTGGCCTTAATGATCGCCTGGTCACAAGCTTGTCGTATAATATCTGAGAGGACAGAGTTTACATCACCAGAGACATTGAGACCTGATTGGGCTTTGACATAATTCTTCATTTTGGAAACAACGACCAATATATCATCATAATCCACTCCACTTCCCCCTCCAGAGTTCTGTGGTGTCGAATGACTTTTAATGATTCTCACTTTAGGCTCTGAGCTTTGCTCCGCCATCCACTGAGCTTTGCTTGGAGATTGATATTCATCTGCTCCCGCACTTTTATGACTCATAATTGATCGATGCACATCCCAACACTCAACACTGCAAAATTGAGCAGGGGACCTTTTTTTATCGCAAGAGCTTACGGAACATTTATAATACTTGGTGGAAAATCCAATTTCATTCTTACAGACGATACATTTGCGCCAATAGTTTTGATCACTCATATTTTTATCCGGGGCTTAAAGTCTTATCGAGTTTTGATATTTTTTCTTTTTACGTGAGATGAGTCCAATCAACCAACCAAAAAAGAAAATCCCTCCCCCTGCAATCATCCAGAGCATTTTGGTGGTGGAGGCTTTGGATTTGAGAACGGTCACGATATCATTTTGAGAGTTTAGCTTTTCAACAGCTTGATCGTATTTCTTTTTCAAATTCAAATAGTCCTGAGAACCGGTTTTTAATTCTTCAAAGGACGAAGAGGTTTGATCAAGAGTAGATTTTGTTTGATCTAAGGTCTGACTGGTTTCTTTAAGCTCACTGCGTACACTATTTAAAGCCTCTTGCAGCTCCTTGTTCTTTTCTTCTAGCTTATCATACCTGCCCTTGAGCCAGTTATAACGGAGATTATAAGGAACATCTTTGGAAAGGAATCGGTTTAATACATAACCTTCTTGACCACTGCTATCTTTAACTTTCGTCCACTCCTCACCTGCTTCCAGAATAGTCACCGGTGAATCCGTTTCAATCATTTGTATAATCTTATTTGTTTTTCCAGGACCTGATCTAAAAGTTACTTTTTGAATTCCACTAATATAACTTTTTTGGGCGTAGAGAGAAAAACTGGTCAAAATGAGGGTCAATATCAATAAATATTTCATGTAAGCTCCGTAATAAACTTAAATTTTACCCAGTGCTAGGATTGAGGTCAAGTTCGCGCAGCATTATTCACAGTGCATTATTTGATGGTCAATGTCAGCTTGGTATTTCCTTGAGCACAGTCGTAAACTCCTTCCCAAATACCACTGATAGGATTGTTAGGAATAGACTGAATCTTATTGAGCTTAAAAACTTTACACCCAGGAAAATCCACTCTCCCCGTAAACAGACTATCGCCTTTTTCTATTGTCCCGCTGAGAGGAACCATATCGTATTGGGGTGGTCTCTCAATCCACTCAAGGCCTGAGAGTTTAAGGCTTCTATTTTTTTCATTAAAAGACCCAAGCATTTTATAACGTCCGCTAGCAGCATTGGGATTATTATTGGCCGGTTGAAAATAAAAAATGGCTTCCACAGTGTAGGTTTTAAGTACAGGAGTTATCTTTTTAGGAGGCGTCTTCTTTTTTTCTTCAACTTTGACTTTAGTGATCTTCGATTTTTTCGCTGTTTGTTCTTTGAGTTTTTTGGCCATCTCTGGAGTGATTTTCTCTTGCATGAGGGAGACGAAAATCATCACAAACAAAAGATCAAGCAATGAGGTCAGTTGAACCGTGCTCTTCTTAGTTTTTTTCGAATGGGTGCGTCTTAATTCTTGCATGGGCCTTCAATTAATTGAGGTGAATCTTTGAGACGATTTGCTTGTAATCGCTACTCTCATTGATGACTCTTTCAATTTTTGGCTGAAAAGTACTTTCAATCAACATAAAAATCACTGAAAGCCCAATCCCTAATATGGTGGTATCCATTGCCAAAACAAAGGCATTTGAAAGTGAAGACACATCAATTTGCCCTCCCCCTTGAAAAGCTGTTTGTGCAATGGCGAGAATTGTTCCCAATATACCTAGAAGAGGAAAGATCTGAACGAGAGTGGACATAATAGAGGCATAAATCTCTAATTTATAATGTCTTGAATAGTAAGGTCTTTGAGAAATAGAATTTGCGTTGCGTACAAAATCACTTTTCAATTCAGGGTTATGAGAAATTTTATGATAAATATAATCCAGAGCCGCTTCAATTCTTTCATGAACATTTTGTCCTGAATCTTTATCAGGTGCATCTTTAAATCCTTTCAACAAATTGTCTGAAACATCCAAAAGCACACTTTCATGTTTTTTCATAAGAAAGAAAATATTAATAATGAGAAAAATCTCAACAATAGCGAATAAATAGATAATAGGAAATATATTATCCGTTAAAAAATTAAATAGACTTTGAATAAGTGATGTATCCAAGAATTCTCCTCTTTGAATTAATACAATTTATTTTAGTGCCAACCCAACTTCTATTCAATATTTTTTACAAAATCCTTAATCACTCCTTGTCCTTGTGAGTGTCCAGATTTAAAGAATGTTTTAAATGGGATTTCAGAATCTGGAACATGGGCCACAAGACTTCCGTACAGTTGAATATTGATATCCGCAAATAGGTCTTGAAAATCTGAAAAACTGCGTGAATAACGAGTGACAGTTTTCATAAACTCATACACCTCTGAAAGCTTAACACTTCCCTGGGTCGCCATTTGATGACTTAGATGAGTGAAACTCTCTGTTAATGTTTCTAAACACTGAGAAGATTTATCACATATATTCTCAAATATAGGGTTTAAACTTTGTAAGGAGCTATGGAGCAGATGAGTGATTCCTCTGGAATTCACTTGAGCGTTTAAGTCTAATGTCAAAGGTCCTTTAATCAATTCCCCATGGAGACCATCCAAAATTTTGGAATCTACATTTTCAATATTTTGCAGCATTCTTATAGTTTTTTCTCGGTATTTATCTTTATCTTTTTTGGTTTTATATTGCTTTGTTAATCTAAAACTGACGACAGAGTCCCCAGTTAAAACTGAATCTTCAAAACTTTGATCAAGCTGGGCCACATCATATTCAAAAGCGATATTCTCTACACTACGAGTTTGATATTTGTTGACGTTATCAGCATTAAAAATGCCATCCCACCAAGACTTTGAAAGTTTAGCACTCTCCTTAGTGTAGCGATGAAAATAAAAATCCCCCCCCTTTGTATTGAAGTGAAATTTTCCATGACTATTACCAATATATTTTCCCCACATAAAAGCAAACATATTCAGTTCTTCAGAAACTCTATAACCCTCTTCTGTGCTGGTTATATATTTATCCACAATAGGTAGCTCTCTTGGATCTTTTCCACGGTTTATTTTACTAAAAGCCGCTTCCAGGTTGTAGTTTGTCTTTATATTGATGATATCTCTTTCACCAAAGGTCATATTAGTCGTAGAGTTTTTCTCATAATTAACCTTATACTCTGCCCCTAGCAGCGTTAAGTTGAGAAGTTCATAAAAATCTGCTTGAAGCCCTAATTGTAAGCCGGCTCCAGTCAGTTTGGTCACGTTATAATGCATACGAAGGGCATCTAACTCTCCATACCTCAATTCAGCAAGAGGTCTATGATAAGAAACAGAAGCTAGTTTAGAAAAATAAATAGAGCCTTTTCCAAACCCGGCCATCATGTAGAGTGAAGGTGTTGAAACAGAAAATTCTGCATTGGCGCTGAAGTAATCATCTTTAGTGATCACATCACCCTGTTCAATAGAAGTGAAATTCGTTTTGCTAAAATAGTTAAAACTCAAAAGGAGTTTTCTAAAATCAGACTTGAGTCCATTCAAGTAGGAGTCAGCAAAATGGTCATAACTATAAAGACGAATAAATTTAACTCCGGCAAAGAGTTTTAACGTCTCTTTGGATATTTCTATTTCTCCTGCATCCCTCATTTTTGCCAGCAATGCTCCCGCGGAGATCGTTATTTCCATACGGTCTTGCACCAACCAATGATCACTCTCTAAAGTAGGCTCAACTTTTCGACCAATTTTTACTCCTAGTTCACTATCAATACGAGATTTCCACTTCACCTCTGGAGCGTTGTATTCACCCAAACTAAATTCTTGATTAAATTCAATAATATCTGCAGTGATTCTATTTAATTGCTTTATTCCTTGATCTTTAAGTTTGTCCCACACCTTCTCTAAGACTGGTGACATTTCACTGTGCTTTTCATTTTTCCTTTTCTCTTTAAAGGATTGAGTTAGTTGGAAGTGCTTAAACTCATAGGCGTGTGAAAAACTGGTCGCTAAAAAACAAAAAAGTAATAAAGTCATTTTTTTCATAGAAATCTCTCTTCATTTAAGTATAGAAAGCTTTTCGAAGGATTAATAAAGCCGCTGAAATATATTCGCCTCAAAGACTTAAAGCTGAAAACAATGCCTATAGGACAAGGGTTAGACGTCAAACCTGAGTAAATCGATTGTGGTCATAAAATTCAAGTCATGGGCAGGATTAGTTTTCTCTGGTATATTAGATTTTATGGCGATTAAATTACTCTTGTTACAAATCAGAGAAAACCCACAAGTCAGGGTTGAAGAACATTTAAGTTTTGCAAAACACGGAAAAATTAATCTAGATCAAATCGATATTCATAATGTGTTTGATAGGCCTGATTTCTCCGCTGACATCCTAGAAGGTTATGATGGACTTTTTATTGGAGGTGCCTCTGAAGCCTCTGTCTTAGAAACGGAAAGCTATCCCTTCGTCAACAATATCATCTCTCTTTGCCGTGCCTGTATTGAAAAAGACATCCCGGTCTTTGCTTCATGCTTTGGCTTCCAAGCCGCTATCCTCGCTTTTGGCGGCCAAATTACACGAGATGAAATTGATTTTGAGATGGGAACAATTAATATAAAACTCGCAGAGAGTTTAGAGCATGATCCGCTTTTCAGTGAATATAAAGATTCGTTTCCCGCGGTTTCCGTTCATAAAGAGTCGGCCCTTGAGTTACCAGCGCACTGTGAGCTCTTAGCTTATACAGATAAATGTGTGCATGCTTTTAAATACAAAGATAAACCCTTTTGGGCCACTCAATTTCATCCCGAACTTGACCGCAAGTGTTTGACGGCGAGACTAAATGTTTATCAAAAACAATATACTGAGAGTGCTCATCATTTCGATGAAATTATAGCGGGCCTGCAAGAGACACCCCAATCAAATCAACTGGTAGAGAAATTTATAACTTTTCTCCACTCTCGCACAAGAGTCTCTGCTTAACTTGCTATCTTCCAATCCTCAAGGACCTCATTGAAATCATAAGAAGGATCAATTTGGGTGCGATCCAAATACCTTGGAACTTTTTCATAAGGAAGAGGAAGCCCCTGCTCTTCAAGGGTGTTTAACATTTCTTGAATCGCTTTTTGATTCTCGGCTGAAAGTTCTTTTTTCTGATTGTAGGCCCAACTCGGTACAACTTCTGCAAAAGCGAGCCCTTTATATTTAGTTCCCTCAGAAGTGATCACTCTATCTCCTGAAGTTCCTTCCCACACTCTTGAATAAAAAGATAAATGGGTTCTTGGGATATTGGCCATCTTGCCACTGAGTTGTACATCACTAAAGGAATTAAAAACGGCAAGTTGTTCCTGAGCTGCAGTCACATCAAGGCTTAAATCAGCTTTCGTTCTTCTCAGTTTTATAATGGGAAGACCTTCTTTTTTGAGTAATCGCTTCGCTTCAGCAATAGCATATTCACCGTCTGCAATCACAAGGATCGGATCAGCAGATCTCATCACTCTTTTAAGAACTCTTTCTCTATATTTATTTGTCTTCTCCAATACATACTTCCACTCTTCACTTGTTGCTCCATCCATCGCCACTGGAACAGTTTTTAACAGAAGGTAATCATCTTTCACACCCATCTCATTGAGCATACCTTGTAAGTACTGCCCTCTCGTTCCGGTAAGAGCACGAGCGGTAATAAGATCGTCATAGCCACTCGGGTCGGCCAAAACAATGATTTTTGGGTTATTGAATGTCCCACGGTAGTGACCAAAGTCACCTACGTCAGGATGAGATTTAACATAGTAAGCATCAATTCCATCTTTCTCAAAACTCATCCCTTCCTTTGTTTTAAAGAGAGCTTTTTGATCTAAATTAACAATCATCTCCCGGGCCATATCAAGACCTGGACCTGGATCAAATTGTTCTTTCTCTGGCATAGCACTAGGTCGTGCGATAAAAAGAGATTCTGGGTTGATACCAGGGGCGGGTTTTGCTTGTGTCATCTTTTTAATTTCACTAGAAGAAAATTTCCCATTATCACGAGTCCCAATAATCACGACATTCGCGTTGCGAGACATTCTTTTTGCAGTTGAGCGCGAAACCATTCTGTTTTCTGGGGTTCCAAAATCATAAAACTCAGGACCAATATCAGAGCGGCCGTATTCGTAATCTTCTCCTCTATCATAGAAATTAACTTTATTAAGATCCGGCTCAATTCTCCACCCACGGACCTTAAACTTATCTAAAAGTTGTACATCTCGCATAACAAGAGCTGAGGCCTTTTTCTTTCCTTCTGTATAAGAATCTGCATCCATCACTGTTCGGGAGAGATAGGAGGGATGGGGAAGAGAAATAACGATAACATCTTCGTCTAAAATAGTTCCGTCATCTAACTGAATGCCTTTAAGTGATCTGGTTTCAATCCCGTTTACTTTCATGGTATCTAAATCATAGCCACCTAATTGAGCAGCATTGAGTAGGCCATTTTTATAAGGTCCACCTTTGGTGAATACGGCTTTTTTAAGATAAGTTTGAAGATTATCTCTTAGAGTTTGTAAGGCCGCTTTTTGATCGCTGCTATTTCTATAGGTGAGTTTTCTACCCAGCACATCTTCATAAAGATCTCCCCCATCTTGAGCCACTAGGCTTGGAAAAGTATTATTTCCACCAGCGTACTCAGACTTTGTCAGGGGGACTTGAATTTTTGACATCAGCTTTTCGTAACGGCCATATACTTCTGCGCCTTTTGATTTGGCGTAAGTTGCGATGGCATCCCTCGCTGCTCCCCCAAAGAGAACCACTAGCTTTATACTCTTCTTATTATTTCTAATAATCCAATCGATAAGTCTATTTCTCCACTTCGTCACTGGAGACTGAAGAGAATTCGACATAAGCCATAAATCATTTCCCACTAAATTGGCGGATCTCACTGTTTGCTCACCGTCATCTTCATAAATATAGGGAGTGTTATAAATTCCGTACTGTCCTTTAATCGTAAAAGAATAGGCATTAATAAAAGCGGCTCCTTCATTCACACCAAAGTAATTGGCAAAGTCTTGGGCACGCCCTCCAAAGCCAGCAGTGGCAGGTCTCCCCGCAGCTTCCGCAATATGGGTTCCATCTTGACCGATAAAAAGAATTTTTACTTTATTTGCCTCTTGTCTCATTCTCCAAGGAATAGGCCCAAAGGCAGGTCTAAATTTTTGAGAACGTCCCATAATCTTATCTGAGATCTCGGGCATATTGGGAATGTCGGCGGTGATATCAAGTAGTTCACGGCCCATCATAGTGGTTAAATCAGGTCCAGCGTCATATGACCATTGAGGCATTTGCGCCAATGCCGAAGCTGAAATAAAGGCGCAAAATAGACTAAAGACTAAAACAAGATGGGCAAACATAAAAACCTCTAATAAATGATATGAATTCTTGCCCACACCATATTAGATATTCTTATTGATTTAAACACTAGATGCTTAAGCCTGTAATATCTTCAGTCTTAATTTACATTTAATGGTTTTTACCTTCCAAGCCTTATAGTTAAAGGGTTTGAATTGCGTGACACCGGCTTTTTGTTGCGATCAAGTCCTATCACTCGTACCTGATAAGTTCCCCAGCCTGGGAGTTGTCTTGCAGGTAAAAGCCTATATGTTCCACTAACGGTTTGATGCACTTGATGCCAAAGACCATTCACACGATCTAGCTCCTGGGAGTTGGGATTAGAGAAGGTCTGATTGGGCTTGGAGACTTCTATGGCAATCATTGCGACTCCTGGAAAACCGCTCACATCCGTCATAATAGGGATGATTTGGTTAGGGTTTTGGGATTGCACACTGGTCTGTCCATTCACCGTTGGAGTCTTAGCGATATTTCCTACAGGTGGATTAGGATTTGGATCAGTACCACCGGAAGTTGGTTTGTACCAACACAGAGGTCTCAGGCCTTCCTCAAACTTATCCACTCTATTACATGTTCCGGTATTTGGATTGTTCTGACCAATTTCTGTGTCTTCATCTACGGTACAGTTGGCCCCTTGAAAATAAGTATCCAAGCGACATTGAGGATGTGGATGAGACTCATAAGTCACTGGCACTTCACTGGTATCAGGAGTATCAAAACTCACTGGACCAGAATTACGTAAACTGGCCAGAACTTTTGCCGAGGCCATTCCGGCCATGGAAATTCTTTTACACATAGCTATCTCATTGGCGTTGCTAAACTGTTCTTCACATTCATTGGTCACCGTGGCGGGTACTCGCAGAGATTTAACAAAAGACTCATTATCTTCATCACGTAAAACTTTACGCATACATTTTGAAACCGCAAAATAATCTGACTGCCCTTCAGTAGATCCCCACTCCAGACCTGGCTGAGAAGTGTAACGAGGAAGTCCACCAATATGATGTCCCACTTCGTGACAAGCCACGAGCAGAAAAGAATCGATGGTTGTATCAGAATGTCTGGCCATTCCTCCATACATAGAGATGACATAATTGCTGCCTTCTCTTTTAGCAAAAGCATTCACATCTCCATTATTCCAAAGTCTTTCAATTTTAAGTCTTCCACCATATTGAGGAATGATTGAAGAGTAAACTTTGTTCACTTTATCCAGAACAGAGTTGAATTCTTGTTGAGTGATTCCACCTTCTAAAATAGATTTCGTAGAAAAAGGAGGGATCCACATTTTATTTTTGGGAAAATATCCATCCCCGTTACCTTGAATACAGGCAAAAGCGGGTAAATTAAGAGCAATGACCATCAGGCCAAAGAGTGTTTTTTTCATGCAGGACCTCTTTGGGTTATTAAGTGTATAAGAGGCTTATCGGGGCAGCGCCCAGTTGATGAAATTTAGGGGAAGTTAAATGTCTATGAGGAAAACTTTACCAGCCATGAGCGCTGGAAAGTACGATAAACAGGGGCTTAGAAGCATTGAATAAAGCCTGGACAACTATAGTTGATTAAAAAACTCATCGTATTGGGCGATGATATTTTCCCATTGATACTTCTCGAGCTCAACGCTCGGGATAGTGTGATCCGCTCTACTCTCAAGCCATTTTTTGAGTTTGGTATAAAATTCATCATCAGAATGAAAATAGATATGAGAGAGTTTTTGACTGTCAAAATGTTCAGGATAAGCATTTTTGTGAGGAAGCAAAAGTGAGGTATTACAAACCGCTGCTTCTAAAACACTTATCCCAAAAAAATCGTGATCTGAAGTGACGGGAAGCAGATCTGCTTTCCATAGCCAGCGAGCATAATCTTCAAAGCCACTCACCGCCCCCCATTGAACGATATGATTTTTGAGCTCTTTTTTTGCCTGAGCAAATATTGGCAGCGGCTCTCTTGGGGCTTTACCTAGCATACACAACTTAAAGTCATACCCTTCTCGAGAGAGACGCATCAGAGTTTTTAAAAACAACGTAGGTTTTTTATCTTTTTCCCAGCGATGATTCCAAAGCAGCAGAGGAGTTTTATTAACTGTCTCAAATTTGTGTTTGAGAAATTTATTAATCTCTATTCCAATGGGAAGGACATGGGCCTTGCCGCGAAGTTGTTTGATATCTTGTTCAGGAAGTTTTTCTCGCAATTTACGCGAGGTGGATTGAATGGTTTTTAAAAATAACTCTCGGTGATAGTGAGAATTAAAAACTATCATATCCGCACAAAAACTACTGAGAACATCAATCAGGCCAAAGACCATAATGTCTTCTTTGGTTTGCCCGGGATAGTTGAGTTGATTTTCATGAAAATAATGAACGAGTTTGGCCTTCCCAATATTTTTGCGATTCATCCCGGCCCAAGTGGCAAGATTCACCATATTCGTTGTCACAATAATGTCAAAGTTATGCACTTTAGGCAGACGATATTCAAAACCACTTTGCTGCACCCGCCACTTCCACCACACACCTTTCTTTTTCACCGCTTTAATATTGTGTTGGGAAAGACTCGTGAGCTTGTCTAGCCAATATTTATGGCTCCCCTGATAAAATGGCTCAATTACGAGAATATTCTTCATGAATGTTCAATATAACATTAGGATAATTTAGCTGTCTAAGCTAAAATTTATGCTATGTATTTAAAGCTTATATTTCTCATGTTCATCATGACAGTTCATGGACACTCACAAGAAGAAACACCTGATGAAATAAAATTAAAACATCCTGAGGGTTGTTTGCAGGCCTATAATTTCGCTGATTATCTTTATAAAGAAAAATGGCAAGAGCTTGCAAGTTTTATCAACTTCCCGCTCCAAAGAGAATTTCCACTCTCCCAAGTCACAAAAGAGCAATACTTAAAAAACCCAAAGCTTTTTTTTGATAGAGGGATAATTGAAAAACCAATTAATATAAAAAAGGTGGGGAGTAAAGGCTGTATGATTGCGCAAGGTCTCATCTGGTTCAATGTTGACCAACAAGAAGGTAAGTTAAAGCGTATAAACTATTTATCACAAGCGGCTAAAAATGAGATTGAAATTAAAAATCAACCTTATCTCAAAGATCTTCCATCAAAGTGGCAAGACGCTAAGATCGCTCTAACGTGTTCAACCACAAAAAGTACCTATAATGTTTTTAAAAAAAATAAAAGCAGAGAGTATATATTAGTCAAAAAAGTAAAAGATAAAGTCACTGATGTCGTGCCTGAGGGGCAGATGCGGGTTGAGGGCAGTTTAGGAGTCAAGTATTATCGCTTTACTCAAGATAAAACTACCCTCACTCTCTCAGAAAGTATGAGCCGAGGTGGCTATACCATCGAAGCTAAAAAAGGTGAGCAGGTGCTCTACGTCCCTTGTAGCTAATTATTTATGCAAGTGAGTAGGTCCTGCTGCTGTAGGAGTTGGCACACTGTCAGACGCTGTCTTTCTAGAGTTTGTCGTACAACTTACCATCACCATTAAAACTGAGATTAATAATAAAGTTTTCATGTATCCCTCTCTTTTTCCTACTGATGTAGTAGGCTTATCGACTATCATTATCTCAAGCTTAATAACTCAATGCAAAGATAGTAAAACTTGCTGGGGACAAAACGCTCCGAACGGTGTCAGAGTGCCTATTTACCGGATTTCTTCTTTTTCTGTTTCTCAAGTTCTTTATTCATATTTTCTTGGTACTGTTTTAAGATTTCAGGATCTATATCACTGGGCTTAAACTTCTTGATAGATTTTCTCGAGTTTTTAAATTGCTCACATTCATGTTTCCCACCATCACTTTCCACAGGAACATTTTTACGCCCCTCTTTCATCCAAGTCACTTCGGTTCCACAAAATTTACAAATCGCCATAAAAATCCTTTTTTATTATTGTAGGCAAATCTCCCAAATTTACTAGGGATAGAAAAATATCCTTGGTTGAAAAACCACTCTCCCCCTTTTCATATCCCTAGCTGGATTTGGGCTGCAATTGTTTGCAAATATTCCGCTTCACTGCGAGATAGACCCCCTAATGATATTGCATCAAAAGGCGTGCTATCAGAGATCTCAGCATAAATAAGGGCGGCCATAAGATAGCTACCTTTCACAGAGGGAAGAACTCCTGCTGCTTGCCAAAGATCTGAGGGAATAAACTGAATATTCGTATCGCTATAAACATATTCAAATGCCTGAGCGCTCTTTACAACTTTACTTCCCGTATTCAGTGCCAGTGATTCATAACTAGCAACCAAGGCTTGGGTGTGCCCTGTAAAATCACATACAAGATTATTTTCCGGACAGACATTTCCATTGCCCTCTTTCCAACCGATATCTTGAAGAAACAAAACTTGAGTTCCAGGATAGTTCTTATAAATTTTATCCACCAAACTTTTGGCCATGGGAAGCTCATTGGCATTCACTGAATCTAGGTCATAAGACATACTATCATTTGAGTTAAGCAAGATCACATAATCCCATTCAAGATAATTGATTAACTCCTCCGTCAAAGGAAGTGAGTCATGCCCTTCAAAATCAAAGTCTCCCGCTATAGAGACAAAAACAGAGCTGGCCATGCCTTTACTGCATGAGATGTCCTTAAACATTTTTGGGAGATTATGCGTGGCCAGTGTTTCATTACCTATGAAAAGAATGTCGATTTTATTTTCATCTGGATTTTTACAGTCTTGCTCGTAGCTTCCGACTCCGCTACTGGTATCCACAAGAATATTACAACTACACACACACATGATCACGAACCCTAATATCATCGCTTTCATACTTGTGAGTATAGACTAAAAAAAAATTTAGAATACCTCTTAAAACAGCTTCATCATTCTAATAGCTTAGTCAAAAAAACTGCCGAGAAATGGAGTCATAAGGCTTTTACGATGATCGAATAGTGGGTTGAATTGTGGGCAGGTGGTTAATGCTCATCAGGACAATAGTCTTCCCAATATCTGATTTTTTTACCACTCAATATTTCCAGGTTATTTATAGCTGTATACTTAGAGACATCTTCGGAGAGTTTTAGCTCTACTAGCTTAGAAAATGAGTTTTGGTTTTCGTATTCTTTCTTATCTAATTTCCACAGATAAGCTTTTATTGAATCAACAAAATCAGGCCTAGAGCCGTATTTACAGATCTGAGGTACATAAAACTCTATCTTACCCGCCTTCATTCTTTTGCTACGAAACTTAAAGTAATATTTATCTATATATTGCATAACTAATCCTGAAGTACCAACCCCTGGCAATATAACTCTTTCCTTATCGGTTTCAAGTGTTACAGGAGAGGCAATTGAATTGAGTTTAAACCACAACGTATCGATGTTTTTACTGGTGGTAGTTCTTATTTGATCGTAATCAAGCAACTTAAACTTTCCCCAACCATCTTTCACATCCAATAACTCATACAAATTAAATGAGTGGTCCCCCCCCCCTCCGCTAGTGTATTCTGAAAGGCTACCACACCCAAGAATCATAGCGTTGAAATTAGGTTTCCCCGGTTCAAGGTAAGAAACATTTGAACCAATCAGGCTACAGAGTCTATATTGAAGACCAACTTTTATACTTGTTTTTTTTTCGCTTGGTTTTCCATAGTGATAAGGGTGAACTTTTTTTAAAATGTAAGGGATTGATTTACTCTTATCTGACTTAATACCATTTATTGAATCCATACTCCCTTGATAGGTGACTAATTTATTTATACTTTTTCCGTTTTTATTTTTATGCTTTATTATATGCTTTAGCATTGAGCTTTCATTAACTGGGTCTACAAGATTAAAATACAAATTCTCTAGATATTTATATTTAAAAACATCATCTTCAAAAAAATCTTCAATTTTTGGGTTTTCGAAGTCAGGTTCTGCAGCAATAGAACTCACTCCAATCACAAGGTAAAAAAATAAACCTGAATATCTAAGATTGCTCATTAAAACCACTTTTATACACAAATCATTTGTTCAATAGATTAGATCCTAGGACAATACTCTTCCCAATCTCTGATTTTTTTACCACTCAATGTTTCGAGATTGTTTATAGCTATGTACTTAGAGACATCTTTGGAAAATTCAAGTTCTACCAGTTCGTAAATTGAAGCTCGGTTATCAAAACTTTTCTTGTCTATCTCCCACAAATGAACTCTTGATGGATCTAGAAAATCAGGCTTATAGTTTTTCTCACAGATTTGAGGAACATAAAACCTTACTCGTCCTGAACCATCTCTCTTTCTACCATGTACATAATAGTATTTATCTTTATATTGCATTACAACTTCAGTACTACCAACACCTGGCAATATAACTCTTTCTTTATCGGTTTCGAGTGTCACAGGAGAGGCAACAGAATTGAGTTTAAACCACAATGTATCTATGTCTTTGCTAGTAGTAGTTCTTATTTTATCGTAATCAAGCAACTTAAACTTGCCCCAACCATCTTTAACTTCTAACAATTCATATAAGTTAAATGAATATTCACTCCCTCCTCCGCTACTAAATTCTGAAAGGCTATTACATCCGAGAATCATTGCATTGAAGTTAGGTTTCCCCGGTTCAAGGTAAGCAACATTTGAACCAATCAAACTACAGAGTCTATATTGAAGACCAACTTTTATACTTGTTTTTTTTTCACTTGGCTTTCCATAGAAATAGGGATGAACCTTTTTTAAAATGTAAGGAAGTGATTCACTTTTATCTACATCCAAACCGTTTGCTGTACTCACAATACCCGCTGCAGAGACTAAGTAATTTAAACTTTTACCATTTTTTTCTTTATGCTTAAGCATTTTGGATAAAAGAGGTTTCTCATTACTCGGATTTGCAAAATAATTCGTCTTATTAATTATATATTGATACTTAAAAACATCACCTTCGAAAAAATCCTTTATTTTTGGATTTTCGTAGTCAGGTTCTGCAGCAATAGAACTCACTCCAATCACTAGGGAAAAAAATAAACCTGAATATCTAAAATTGCTCATTCCAAAACCTTTTAAAAATCAATTAATAATATAAATATTTATGTGAACCAATATCGACCCTTGCACCTGTTTCTTTATCCACCATATAATAGTAACGAGTTATATAAAATGTGTCACTTTGAAATAAGTAACTCCTTTCTCCTGAAGATATAGTATATGGCCCTCTAATACTACCTAAACCATAATTTTCTCCATCACATATCCATCCTAAAGAAATATCCAAAGGAAAATAAAACTCTTCGAGTGGAAACTCAGAGCTTTGTACATCATAGTAATTAGCAGTATTGTTTGTTAGATTAAAAGGCTCACAAACTGAACTATCAGATGTATCAACTACACTTCCAACCCAAGCTAGCATAATATCTTGAGTAAAACGATATTTCATATAGTAATAGGGACTTGCACTTATACCCGCCCTATAATCATAATCTGGGTTTTGAGTAAATTTTACTGTCGAGACATTATGTTTTTGCACACTTGTAGTGTTCACAAAAAAACTTCCTCATTTTTCACAACTTCAGACTTCCAGTTTTAATTTTAATTAAACCTTCTCTTTCAAGAAGTTCAAAAACAATTTTTCGTTTCATTAGTTTTTGTTTGCGTAGATTCGGAACATCAGCTTTAAGCTTTAGTAACTTTTTTTGATATTCATCATAAAGTTTTCTACGTCTGTCAGTACTTAATTCTATTGTATCATTAGCTTCAATTTCCTGCGAAGTAAGGTAACCTTTGCTTCCATATCGTCTCTTCGTGTTCAAGACGTTTACCGCGCTTTCTAAGTCGTTTGACGTCTCCCTTAAGACGTACTTAAGTTCTTTGATGGCCCTTTCAACAGCACCATTATGTTCAGGACACCTTGGAAGCGATTCAAGGTGAATAATAGAATGTTCATGCAAGTAATTTCTAAACTCACCTGACTTATATCCACTACCATTATCAGTCATCAAAACCAATGGAGCGTAATTTAATTCACAGCTCTTAGTTAAGATTTTTTTGACATTAAAGCTATCAGGAGACTTAATTTGTTCAGCACAAACATATTTTAAAGTTCCTCGATCCTTGATCACTTCAATGGCCTTTCTTCCTTTTTTAAAAGTTGTATCCTGTGACCAAATAATATTTCTATGAAGAACTTCGATCGATTGAGATTGATACTTTTTAGCAAAGTTTTTCAATCTTCTATCTTTCATTTTTAACTCAGATAAAGTTGTTTGAATCAATCTAGTTGGAACAGTTTTTAAAGATGCTTTAATACATCTCCACCCAGGTTTACCTTGAGCTATCCATTCTTTTTCAATTAGACTTTTAAACTCTAAACTTTTTTCTTTAGATAATTTTGGTCTACCTGTTTTTGGAAAGGAGCCTTCCATAGCATACTTCTTCCAGTTCCTTAGTGTCCTCTCACTGATATCAAGTCTCTTCGCTAGTTTTCTTTGATTCAATCGTCTTCCTTCTTGAACCATCCATGTTCCGACCTTGATCTTGAACTCTCTGTTGTACCTTGGGTTTGCGCCCACGCTTCGCTCCCTTTTTCTTCGTCGTATTCTTCTGATTCAGAGGTACTTCTCGACATCCCGGCATTGAACGTAGAATCGCTATCAATCTGTCCTGCATCTCGATAGTCTCTTCCAATTCCTTGATCTTCTTTTTCAGATACTTCGGATCGTCTTCTTTGGGTATCATACTCTTCCTCATTTTCGGTTGCTTTAAAAGCGCTGCACACATCCCACTCACTGCTTGTTGGCTCATCTGCCAAACTCTCAGTGGCTTCACTCCTAGCTTCTGAGCGACTTCGTTTTTCGACTGAAGGCCTGTCCAGTATTCTATGATTGCTGAAGCTTGAGTCTGAGCAAGTTTCTTCTCTTCCTCGCTCGCTGCTTCCCACAATCCTCTCACCGGTATCGCAGGTTTCGGCATCTTGAACTTCGATCTCTTCTTGCTCTTCTTGCGTACTTTCAGTTTGCTTATATTTTCGCTCAAACTGCTGGTTTCTTCCACTATTTTGTTTTCCAAATTCTTCATAATTTATCCTTTCAAACTCTCCATTCGGTGTATGCACGACGACTTGTCCTTTCTCGCCATGCATACTAATTTTTCTCTCACCAACCTGACCTACAAAAAAGAAAGGCTTCCTTGGATTTTTATTTAAGGCCACTCTCAATTCGTTATCACTAAAAGTTCTCTCCACTGATTCTCTGATGTCTTCTGCTAGCTCAAAGAACTTATCTGCTGGAACAAGTCCATCTATTCCTTGATGAGGTCTAAAGTGGTTATAGTGATTCACATAATGACTAAAGCGCTCTTTGGCATCTTGAAGATCTTTTGGATTAACTCGATCCCAAAACTCTGTTCCAACTGTCTTCCAAAAGCGCTCACATTTTCCTAACGTCTGAGGGTGGTGTGATCTAGAGACGACATGTTCAATTCCTTCTTGAGAGAGTAATTTTTGGAACTCGGATCTTCCGCGCCAGCTAAAGTATTGCCGACCTTGATCAGAGAGGACTTCTTCTGGTTTACCAAAGCGATCTATCCCATTCATTAAACACTCCATAACAAACACACCTGTCTGTTTTAGAGCTAAAGACCAAGAGACTATATAGCGACTGTTATCATCCATAAAAACTACAAGATAAACTCGTTGTTTATTTCGAGGAAGAACAAAACTAGTAATGTCAGTCTGCCAAAGTTGCATAGGTTTTGCCCTTTCAAAACGTCTAACCATTGGTGGAGATTTTTTCTTTTTGACTTCTAGTTTAGGCTCGTAGATATCAGCTTCTTCGAGTACTTTCTTGATAGTGTTGGGAGCTACTTTTATTCCTTCAAATCGATATAGAAAGTTTTGTAACTTTTTGAGACCGAACTCTGGAACCGATTGTGCTGTCTTGATTATTTCTTGCTTGAATCTAGAATTTAACTCCTTTTTACCTCTTTTGAGACCCATGCCGTAGAGTTTTCCGTTTTCAAGGCCTTTATTTCCTTCTTTTCGATAAGCGACTACCCAAGTTGATAGGGTCTTCTGGTCAATTCCCCAAACTCTTGAAAAGTTTTTCTGAGTCATACCTGAGCGCATAAACTCACTTACGGCCATCCGTCGCTGTTCTGGTGAGTAATGTCCTCTGCGTTCTGCAGTTGATTGTCCATACTCCCTGGCCCATCTGCTTAAGGTGACGGCTGCAATTCCAACCTTCTGAGAGTAGTCTTTTGCAGTCATTCCAGATGAAATAAAGTCGCCAACGATCTTTTGCTTCTTTTCTGGTGAGAAAAACTTGCGTTTCTTTTTCTTCATAACTTCTCCTTTTTGTGCTTTGAGAAGTCTGAGAATTAGCCGTGAAGATTAATTAAGTAGGAAAGAGTTTTGTTACACATTACA
>PAVS01000009.1 GCA_002713145.1 Halobacteriovoraceae bacterium | reverse complement strand
TTTTTAATTAAGACAGCAGCTTCTGGTAATACTTTGATTTGAATTTCTTGGTTCTCGGCTTCCATAAGGGTTTCTCCTTGGTAAAAATTAACTGTAGTGGGGTAGTAGAAATTGCAAGGTGTGCCTTGCTGTAATAGTTTAAGTAAATCAATTGTTTGCAGAAATTAGTGCACTAATCCGCAAGGTGAGGCTTGACCGTGCTACGATTTAAAAATCTCTGGCAAGCATTTGGTAAGCACTTTTTGAAAGATGGTGAAATAAACAGAAATAGGCGAAAAACAAAACGCTCTAAACAGGCCCTAATAATAGTAAGTAGTTAGAAAAACAATGAAAGCTCTATAGTGAATTTTTGGGAAAAAATATTTGGATAGAGATATTCACTTTTCAAATGAATTATACAGCTTTAAGAGAAAAGAAATAAAGATTGATAGAGATCGAATGATAATTCAAAAGCCTGAATATATACGAAACGTTGAGTTGAGAAATGGTCAGGTGTTAGATATTCGTCAAATTTCTCCGGGGTCAGAGTACATGAGAGATTCTATCAGTGGCGGTCAAGATGGTGGCGGTGGTTGATTAAAACAATAGTAAAAATTTGATTTGATACTTTTTTTTAATTCGTTTTAAGATTCAGATTGCTCATGTTGCCTTGAAATTTCGAATATTTCGCAAAAAAGTTCTACCACTTCAATTTGAAGGGTTAAATCAATCGTCAACCTTGCATTAACTTTTGAACTATCATCCTTGTATGAAGTAAAACCACTGTTTATGAATTGTCTTTTAGTTTGCTTGATTAATCCTATATTATGAAGTTTAGTCGACCAACTCCCTAGATGATCTGCTAAATTTTCAGGTAATTCTGTTCCACGGCCAGCTCTATCGGAGTTCTCTATATCTACTGTGATAACTTCAAAGTGCGCACTTTGAGCTTTTTCACCATTTTCATAAATTTCTTCATTATCTATAAAGTTTTTGAAATAGTTAAAAGCATCTACTAGCTCCTTGTGAGTAAGTGTCTCAGCAGCAATAAAGAGTTTTTCTTCATTTGAATTTGCATACTTTCTTCCAGACATAAATATTCTAGCTGTTAGAATGGCAATTAATAGAGGCCCGATGTCATTAGTTTTCGAAAGCGAAACCTCTCTATACCTCTCATAGAAGAATTCCTTCAATTCTGAAGAGCTGGATATCTCATTTAGTATTTGGCTTATAGAGTTCTGCTTATTGCTTTTTCCAATCATTTCAATAAAACTGTCAAAGAAAATTCTATGTCTTCTAGTTCTAACTTCATTAACAACTGTCTTTATAAATCCCTCGGCAAATTGTTCAGATAGAGCCGAAACTATTTCTTTAGAAAGATTTAAATCCATAAATGACCTTTCGTTTATTCATTCCACATACTCATCAATTTTCTCTTTATTTACGATGAAATAAGACTTCTTTTTGAACTTCTGCTCAAATAGCAAATCTTTAGCGACTAAATCTTTTAATTCAATCCTAGCGCTTTCATCACTTTTACCGATATTTGTTGCATGTTCTTTTACATCAATAATTCTCTCTGTATGTAGATAAAGTCGTTGCAATAAAGTAATCTGTGTATCATCCAGAGAAAGTGAATCTTTCAATTTTGGTATAGAACATAGCTTATTTACTTTTTTATCAACGATGTCTAAGGCCCTATTTAAAGATTTTAATGAATAGATAATGAAATAAGTTAAATCCCAATCATTTTCTTTTACAAGTTTGAAAGAATTTTCATATCCTTTCCCTGGTTCTTTAAGTGCAGAACTTATTGAAAGAAAATTAACCCAGTCGAGACCGTGTTTTAAGCATTTAAAATAAAATAATGCTCTAGCTGTTCTCCCATTACCATCAAAGAATGGATGAATATAAGCAATTAAATAATGGAGAATGATTCCTTTCATCAAAGGGTGAAGATATCTTTGGTTATTAGTAATCAATTGAATTGCTTCATCTATAGCATTGTCGATTAAGTCCTCATCAATACCTTTGTGTATTGTCGCATTTCCAACGACAACTTCGTCATTCCTAAACTTTCCACAGAACGGCTCATCTACTTTTTCAAGGGTATCTATTGTTACGATTTCGTGAATTCTAAGAATTACTTCTTTAGTCAGAGGGATGTTTTTGTTGTCTTTGATCCATTCGTTCGCTTTAAAATTGTTGAGAACCATTTTGTGTGCTTTTGAAGCAGGTGACTCTCTGTTTGAGATGAATTTTTTTGCCTCACTTCGAGTCGTGTTGGCTCCTTCGTAGATAGCACTCATTATTGCTTCTTCATATTGGGCATCTCTAGCAAAAGCTTTTGTAAAGGACATATTCGATCGAACAATACGAAACAAATCTTCTCCCTTCTTTTCAATCGCCGTTACGTTTTTTAATATCTCGTCAGTTTGGAAATACCAAAATTTTTTATCTATTGATTCCATAAATAACGGGAAAGAATTAATTTTTCTCAAAGAGAGAATTTGTTTTCCTAGAAATTTGTTCCAGTCAGTACGTTTATATCCGTAATTAGAAATAAGATGTTTAAGTTTTTCTGGAGCCACGTATTTCGCCTGGGTCGTTTCTATCCAAAACTTAGAATTTAGAAATTTAAATTGTTCAGATGCATCCATTTTATCCCCATTGGAAACATAGTTGTAGGCAATATCTCCAATTATCATAGCTTAAATTTGGAGATATTCAAAGGGTTTTGAGTTAAACTCTTGAATTTATTATAGATTATTTCTGATTGTCTTGTAAAACTCCAAGAATTATTTCAAGGCTTTTCTAGTATTCAGTATCTAACGGAGAGTAGAGGACCGCCAACTCAATAGCGCACGGCATGGCAAATTTGAACTTAAACTAATTTATAAGCGATTTTGTCCTTATTTAGGAATTTAACACGACTTTATCAAAACTTAACATTAAATTAACAGAAATTGGGTTGATCTTAATACCCCGTAGGGGTATAGTTGGTACTGATAAGTATTGTGAGGTTAATATGCAACAAGCAGTTTTATATAGAATGAACACGGGTGATCATATCTGTCCCTTTGGAATCAAGTCAAAAGACCTACTCGAAAAAGAGGGATTCAAAGTCACTGACCATAAGCTTAAAAATAGAGAGCAGGTCGATCAGTTTAAAGAAAAGTACAGTGTGAAAACTACACCGCAGACCTTTATAGGTGACCAGCGAATTGGCGGTTATGAAGATTTAGTTAAATATTTTAATAAGACAACACTCAAGCAAGAGGGAACCACTTATCAACCTATAATTGCTATTTTTTCTTCAACATTTATTATGGCCCTAGCTTTTATTTATAGTAAGGGGACAATTGCTTTGATTCCATTTTTAGAGAGCTTTATCGCTATAAGTATGTGTGTGTTAGCAATTTTAAAGTTGCGAGATCTCTACTCTTTCTCAAATCAATTTGTAACTTATGATCTGCTAGCAAAAAGATATGTAAATTATTCTTATATTTATCCCTTTGCAGAGTTTTTAGCAGGTGTGGGAATGATCGCTTCCTTATTAACACCAGTGGTTGCCCTGACATCTATCTTTATAGGAACAATCGGTGGAATTTCTGTTATAAAAGCTGTCTATATCGAAAAACGTGATATTAAATGTGCCTGTGTTGGTGGTGATAGTAATGTACCATTGGGATTTATCTCATTAACAGAGAATATGATGATGTTGGGAATGGGTTTATGGATGCTTTTCAGTAAGGTGCTTTAATTGAAAAAAGGAACAGATCACTCAAAAAATTTAGCTCGAATTAAAAGGGTTGAAGGTCAGATTCGAGGTATTGCGAATATGGTGGAGAGTGAGCGTTATTGTGTTGATATACTTACGCAAATCAAAGCTGCTCGATCAGCATTGAAGTCTTTGGAGAGTAGAATCCTAGAGGAACACTTAAACCACTGTGTTAAAAAGGCCGTGAAAAGCAAAAATTCAAAAGAAAGTGATGAGATGGTGGCTGAACTTATTGAAATTTTTAAAAAAGCTAGTCAATAAATTTTGAAATACTATATAGGGGTATGCTAGGATTATAAAGATGAAAGTATTATTTACACTCACATTTATTTTGTCTTTGGTCTCAACTCAGACGATGGCTTCTTTGTGTAGTGTTAACTGTGTTCTAGAAAAACAGTTCGAAAATATGAGTGCTTCAGCAGAAAATCATGGTTGCTGTCACGAGAATAATTCTGAAAAAGATAATAATCATGCTGAACATTTGTGCTCGAGTGATCTAAGTGGGATCTGTTCTCATCAACAATTTGCCCTCAATGGCAATGATCAACTTTCTCACTTTTTTAATATTATTTTTGATTCAAACTTTAGTTATATCACTCTCATTAAAAGTTTGAATCTCAATGATAAAGAGGATATGTTTCACTATCTTGATTCATATCATCCTAAAAACAGCCAACCTTTCTATCTTCTTAAAAGTCAGTTCCTTATCTAGC
Source organism: Halobacteriovoraceae bacterium (assembly GCA_002713145.1). Classification (GTDB taxonomy): domain Bacteria; phylum Bdellovibrionota; class Bacteriovoracia; order Bacteriovoracales; family Bacteriovoracaceae. Next base: position 16,376 of record PAVS01000009.1, on the reverse strand, counting down.
TAAAACCTAAATTTAATTTCTTCAATATGATTTGAACATTAGGTTTACTATGCGTGTAATTTTAAGATTTTTACTAATAACATTATCTCCTCTGGTTTGGGCGCAAACCAGCTTTGAAAAAGCTGTGGATAAGATTAATGAACATGAACTGCTCAACGTTGATGCTGAAGCCGTGGTGGCCATAGAAAATGAAGCCACTGCTGCTGGAAGTTGGGGCGACCCCCGTTTAAGTTTAGCCGCTATTAATTATCCTAAAGAAAGTCTGGCAAATGATGAATCCATGATGACGGGTATTCAAGTGGGGATCATGCAAACAGTTTCTCTTTCTGGAAAGTATGGCAAATTAAATAATTCAATGCTTGAAAAATCCCAGGCGGCCAAAGCTGATAAATTACAAACTCGCCGCAATCTTTTGAAAAAACTATGGGAACTTGCTATTACTCAGGAAAAACTACAAGCAGAGAAAGCGATCTTAAGCGAAAACTATAAATGGCTTGATAATAATCTGAAAGTATCTAAGAAACTCTACACCAATGGAAAGATTCCTCAGCAGGCTGTTCTTGATATTCAAATTAGAAAAAGTGAGTTGGCGCTGCAAATTGCAGAAAAAAACTATGCCTTGGATCAACTGTCTTATCAGCTGGGCTATGTATTAAACCAAAATGAGAAAAAATAACTCGAGATAAGCACAATTCCTTGGGTAGTTTTAGATGAGTGGAGAAAAGATAAAGTAAGTCAGGACTTTCAACAGAAATCCCTTGAGCATAAGCTTCGAGCCAGTGACTTGGCGGTAAGTGCTCAAAATAGAGATCTCTTTCCCGACTTAACTTTTGGGCTTACCTATACCAAAAGAAATGATATTGACGGACTTGGAGATTTTGTAGGAGCAAGTGTATCTTTTCCAATTCCTACTAGTTCTAAAAAATATGCGAGTAAAAAAAGTGCTGTAGCCACTAAAGCTATGAGTGAAGCTAAACTTAGGCATTATAAACTTAATAAAACGAATACTCTTGCCAGACTCAATGTTCAAATTGAGGATCTAAATAACCAATTAAGAGTACTCAATAATGAAGTGCTAAAATTTGCTCAGAGTTCGCGCAATATTGTTTCACGTTCCTACGCTAGAGGAGGAACAGATTATTTAGAATTATTGCGTTCAGAATTACAATACCAAAATCAAAGACTTAAAAAAACAGCACTTAGTGCAGCTATAAAAAATCAAAAACTGAATTATTTATATCTTAATGGCGGAAAGCTAACACCAGGGGAGATGAAATGAAGATACTTAATACTCTGCTCTTGTTTATACTAGTAAGTTGTTCTCCTGAATCCTCAAATGATAAGCATAAGGAGCACGATCATAATAAGACTGAGACTTTCTACACTTGTTCGATGCATCCACAAATCAAGCAAGATGAGCCAGGGAAATGTCCCATTTGTGGTATGGGGCTAACTAAAATCGAAGTTGAAAAAGATGACGGTGCTAGTGAACAAATAAGTACCACATCTACACCTGTGTATTATTGTGAAAGTGACCCTAGTGTTACCAGTGAAGCCCCAGGAGAGTGTCCCATTGATGGATCTCCGATGCTTTTAAAAAATAAATCATTGGAGACTGTGGCAAAAGTGAAGCTTAGACAAGCGCAAGTGAAACATTTTAGAGCAGATGTATTTGAAGTAACTAATATGACCATGCAAAAAAATATTAGGCTTTTAGGTCGAGTGCTTAAATCTGAACAAAAAGAATCTAATATACCAGCAAGAGTTCCAGGTAGAGTTGAAGAAGTTTTTGTAAAGTCTACTGGGGCGTTCATAAAAAAAGGGGATCTTGTCCTTAAACTCTATAGCCCTGAATTATTGACAGGTGGTGAAGAGTACTTGATAGCTAGGAAAAATTATTTATCAAATAGAAGGAATAAGACCTTTAAGGAACTTTACGAGCAAAGCACACAACGCCTGAAATTATGGGGTGTTACTGAGGCTCAATTAGAAGCTTGGGCAAAAGAAAACTCGGTTCCAAGAAATATATCGATCTATTCTCCCGTAACTGGCATTGTTGAAAAGAAAAATGCAGTGCTTGGTAAATATTTTAAAGTTGGAGAGAGCTTTTTTGATTTGGTTGACCTTAGTACCTTATGGGTTGAAATGGACGTATATGAGCATGACTCTGGACTAATTGAGACGGGGCAGAAGGCTAAATTTGAATTTAGTGCTTATCCTGGAGAGAAATGGAGTGGGATTATAGATTTTATTAATCCTGTTCTGGATGAGAAAACACGTACGCTCAAAGTCCGAGCGACTTTAGATAATACTAATGGAAAATTAAAGCCAGGCATGGTGGGGACTGCTTCTGTTAGACTCAAATTAAATGAAATGCCCCTTGTTATTCCAAGAACGGCCATTGTTGATACCGGTAAACGCAAAGTGGTTTGGCTGCAAAAAGCAAAAAAGAAATATGAAGCGAAGGAAATTCAAACAGGCTTTGAATCTGAAGGTTATGTTGAAATAAAAGAAGGACTAAAACTAGGCGATCAAGTTGTTATTAATGGTAACTTTCTTCTCGATGCCCAGGCTCAACTATTTGGTGGCTATGAGGATAAAAACTAATGCAATGGCTGATAGATTTCTCTCTCAAATATCGTATCTTTATCATCATAGCATTTGCAGCCATCGCTTTGGGGTCATTATTTGTTCTAGATCGTGCGAGCGTTGACGCAATTCCAGATATTGGGGAGAACCAGCAAATAGTCTTTACAGAATGGAGCGGAAGATCTCCTAAAGATATCGAAGAGCAGATCACCTATCCTTTGAGTATTCTACTACAAGGAATTCCGGGCATTGACCGAGTGAGAGGAACTAGTGCTTTTGGTTTTTCTACGGTCTATGTCATTTTTAAAGAGGATGTAGATTTTTACTGGTCACGTTCAAGAGTTTTAGAAAAGCTATCAACAGCCAGATCAGAATTACCTGACGGAGTGAATCCTACACTTGGCCCTGATGCCACAGGACTTGGGCAAATCTTTTGGTACACTCTTGAAAATAGACCAGATGCCCTTCATCCCAAATCACTGCAAGAGTTACGCTCATTACAGGATTTTTATGTGCGCTATCTTTTGCAAGCCACACCTGGAGTGTCGGAGGTTGCAAGTATCGGGGGCTTTGTTAAAGAGTATCAAATAGATGTTGATCCTAATAAAATATTTGCTTTTGATATCCACTTTCCTCAAATCATCAAAGCGATTAAAAACTCTAATATAGATGTTGGCGCTGAGGTCATTGAAGATGGCGACCGTGAGCTTATAGTAAGAGGGGTTGGGTTCTTCAAGAATATTTCAGATATCGAAGAAGTGGTGGTGTCCAATAAAAACGGAACTCCCATTCGAGTGAAAGATCTGGCCAGTGTTCAAATCGGACCCGCCTTCAGAAGAGGAGCGCTAGATAAAGATGGCAGTGAAGCGGTTGGCGGAATCGTGACCATGCGATATGGTGAGAACCCTGCTAACGTGATTAGCGAAATAAAAGAAAAACTTAAGCAAATTCGCACAGGTCTTCCTAATGAAGTTGAACTAAAGGCTTTCTATGATCGTTCCGAATTAGTAGATAAAACTATGGGAACTGTTTACTCGGCGCTTATCCAAGAAATCATCATTACAGTTTTTGTGATTCTGTTTTTTCTCCTCCATTTCAAATCGTCTATATTGGTGAGCTTAACTTTGCCTTTTGGAGTGGGAATCAGTTTTATTCTGATGCATCTTTTTGGTATTGATTCTAATATCATGAGTCTTTCTGGGCTGGTTATTGCGATCGGCTCGATGGTGGATATTGGAATAATAATGACTGAGAATATTTATTCTCATATCGCGGAAAATAAGCCTAAAAATACGCATGAGCGCCTAAAGCTTATTGCTGACTCCGCTAAAGAAATTGGACCTGCCATTTTAACTGCAGTCATGACAACCATCATAACTTTCATACCTGTATTTGCCTTGGATGGAGCGGAAGGCAAACTTTTTGTGCCACTAGCTTGGGCAAAAACATAGGCAATGATAGGTGCTGTGATTGTTGCGATTGTGTTAATTCCAGTTCTCTCACTTTTCTTTTTAAAGGATGAGCTTAAACCCATTGAGAAAAATAAAGTCAGCACCAAAATTCTTGAGTGGTATCAGCCAATGCTTAATTGGGTTTTGGAGCATAGAAAACTTTTTCTTGCGGTACCCCTTATATTTATAATTATCGGAACGTTTGCTTTCACCAGATTAGGTAAAGAGTTTATGCCGGCACTCAATGAGGGAGATATCCTCTATATGCCGGTGACTACCCCTGATGTGAGCATTACCAAAGCACGAGAGCTTTTGTCTTATACTGATAAAAAAATTAAAGAGCACCCATTGGTGGAGACAGCAGTCGGGAAACTTGGTCGTGCTGACACTAGTCTTGATCCAGCTCCAGTTGCCATGTTTGAGACGCTTATTCGGCTCAAACCCCAGAGCGAGTGGCCAAGAGGGACTAGTATTTATGACATCATGGAGGAGCTTGATGGAAAGCTACAGGTACCAGGTTTGGTTAATTCATGGGACTTTCCGATTCAAACTCGTATTGGAATGATCTCAACGGGAATCAAAACTCAAGTGGCGGTGAAAATATTTGGCGATAACCTTAAAAAACTGGAGTTACTAGGAAGAGAAATTTCTCAAAAGCTAGAGTCCGTTACTGGAGCCTATGGAATTTATGCAGAACAAATTAATGGCAAGCCCTATATTGAATTTGAAATTGATCGGGTTAAAGCTTCTCGTTATGGAGTCAATACAGGAGATATCAATAGCATAATTCAAACGGCAGTTGGTGGTATGACTATCGGTCAAATGTATGAAGGAAGACAGCGCTATCCCATCCGTGTTCGCTACAAAAAAGAGCTAAGAGATAGAATCGATAATCTTAAAAATGTTCTCGTGGCCACCCCTGGAGGTCTCCATATTCCCATTAGCCAATTAGCGGATATCAAAGTCACTGTGGGCCCGGCTATGATTCAATCTGAAAATGGGCTGCTTAGATCGACCGTTCAGCTTAATGTAAGAGATAGGGATGTGATTGGATTTGTAGAAGAAGCTAGAGTAAAAATTGAAAAAGAAGTAGAGCTTCCTGCAGGTTATTCACTGCAGTGGGCAGGGCAATTTGAAAACCAACAGCGAGCGACTCAAAAATTGATGATATTAATTCCACTCTCGCTCATTATAAATTTACTTATTATCTATTTTGGATTTAGATCTTTCTCACTTAGTGCCATCGTATTCACAGCTGTTCCCATTGCTGCTAGTGGTGGACTAATTTTATTGTGGCTCATGGATATAAACACATCCGTAGCTGTGTGGGTTGGATTTATTGCTCTGTTTGGAATTGCAGTTGATGATGGGGTGGTGATGATTACTTTTCTAAGAGAAGCGCTTAAAAAATACCAACCTAAGTCTTGGACTGAGCTAAAACAAGTGATTCAAGAAGCCGGTTCTCGTAGGATAAGACCTCTAATTATGACCACAACTACGACAATAATAGCTCTTCTTCCCATTATGTGGTCCACTGGTCAGGGAAGTGAAGTGATGAAACCAATGGCGATACCAGTATTAGGGGGAATGGCTATTGAGCTTATTAGTCTATTCGTGGTACCCGTCATTTTTAGTTATATATATCAAAAGAAAATAGAACAAAAAGGAGTTCAATTATGAAATTACTAAGTTTAATGATCCTCATTGTACAAGTAGGTTTTGCCCAAGATCACAAACATCATGGGCAAAAAATGAAATCTGAGAAAAAAGAAATGAATCATTCTGCTCATGCGCATGGAGTGGAAAACAAACAATTTAATAAAGTATTAAGTGAGTATGAGTCACTTCACCAAGCTTTCTTTGATGAAAAATTAGAGAAAACGAAAACTCAAGCCAAGTCTGTCAGTGCTGCTATCTCAGAGATTAAAGATCCTGAAATCCTAAAACTATTAACCTACACTCAAAAAAAATTAACTGAGCTACAAAATTCAACTGATCTTGATAAGAGCAAAGAAGCTATGAATGTTGTCTCTCAAGGAATACTTAATGTTCTAGAGAAGCACGCTCCTAACAAACACTATGCTCGTTACTATTGTCCTATGGTGAAAAAGTATTGGATTCAAAATATTAAAGATTCAGAAAAAGTCATGAATCCTTATGCTTCAACTTCAATGCCTCATTGTGGGAGTAAAAAGTAGTAAATTAACTAGAAATGTTAAGTTTTTTACATACTTATTAAACTTGTTCAAAGTTTAATATTTATTTGTTTGAAATATAAGATACGGTAAAACGTTCTTATTATGTTTTTTATGATTTATAGCATTTTACTTTACTAAAAAAAATATAGCACCCATGTTTAGATAGAAAAGCCGCCTTTGAGCTCACTTTTACCGAGAACAAAACAGTCTTTTGGATGTGAAGTGCTCAGTAAATTAGATAACCGTAGGAGTATATTTTGTATATCAGAATATTTGTATTCTCATTAGCTTTTACTTCTTTGCTCGTGTATGGGCATGGCGATGAAAAACACGACCAACAGAAGTCAAAAAGTGGAGAGAAGCAGGTCAATGAATATAAAGTTCATTACAGTCATATAAATGAATCTTACCAGAAAAACGTTAAACCTATTTTTCAAAAAGCTTGCTATAATTGCCATTCTCAAAATGTTGATTATCCTTGGTATTATCCAATACCTGGAGTTCAGGATTTAATTGATTCAGATATTGAAGAGGCTAAAAAACACTTAATATTCACCGGAAGCTACCCTTTTAGAGGTCACGGTAATCCTAAGTCGGATCTTAAAGCGATAAAAAAAGTTATTCAAGATGGATCTATGCCACCACTTCGTTATCAGGTGATGCATTGGGAGTCGTTTTTGAATTCAGAAGAGAAAGAGAAAGTTTATTCTTGGATAGAATCCGCTGAAAGTATGCTGAAAGAGGAAAGGGAGTAAAAAGTGCGTTACTGGTTGCTTGCCCTATATATTTTTCTTTTCTTTTTCTTGCTAATTGAAAGTTTTCTTCATTGGTTTATTTGGGGAATTTTTATTCTTTATTTACCCATTTTGTATTTAGCGATACGTGATTTTAATCAGAATGAAAGTAATATAAGAAAAAATTATCCATTTTTAGGAACTATAAATGAATTTATCGATAAGCAGCGCCATGTTTTACAAGAAGTTCTCCTTCAAAATAGGTGGGAAGGCAGACCTTTTTCTTTACTACAAATCAATTATGTTAAGAAAAAAGCAAGTGATACTTTGCTGTCTCTACCTTTTGGCTCTGAGCTAGACTTTTCTAATGATGATTATTTCTGGTGTGAGCATAGCTTTTATCCGTTGAAGAACATAAAACGTGATTTTAGAGTCAAAATTGGCAGTTCACAATGTAAATGGCCTTATGAGGCTTCAATAATAAATGTTGGAGCTATGAGCTTTGGGTCTATTTCTTCTGCAGCAGTATCAGCTCTATGCAATGGTGCTAAGAAAGAAGGTTTTGCAGTGAATACAGGCGAGGGGGGAATCTCAAAGCACCATTGGGATAGTGGGTGTGATTTAATATGGCAAATAGGTACAGGTTACTTTGGCTGTAGAGACAGTGAAGGTAATTTTGATGAAGTCCTTTTTCAAAAACAAGCTATTAATAAACAAGTTAAAATGATTGAAATCAAAATATCTCAAGGCGCTAAACCTGGTTTTGGTGCTATTCTTCCTGCCTCTAAAAACACTCAGGAGATTGCAAAGATCAGGAAAATTGAACCTCACACAGAAGTTCATTCTCCTGGACATCATTCAAGTTTTTCGACTCATGAAGAACTCTTGAACTTTATAAATAAATTAAGGAATCTATCCAATATGAAGCCCATCGGTATAAAATTTTGTGTTGGGAAGAAAGAGGATTTTGATAGCTTATGTCGATTAATGAATGAGTCTCAAGTTTATCCGGACTTCATTGTCATTGAAGGTGGAGAAGGTGGAAGTGGAGCTGCTGACTTAGATTCGATTCATCATGTAGGGTGGCCACTAAAAGAGAGCCTTGATTATATAGTAAAAACATTAAAAGCAAATAATTTAAAAGATGAGATTAAGGTTATAAGTACGGGCAAAATTATCTCAAGTGTAGATATTGCTAAAAATTTATCAATGGGTGCAGATCTATGTTATTCGGCTAGGGGGATGATGTTTTCACTGGGATGCGTGCAGTCTTTAAAGTGTAATACGAATAAATGCCCAACTGGTATTACTACTATGGATAAAGCTCGAGTGAGTGGCTTGGATGTGATGGATAAGACACAAAAGGTCGCAAACTATCACCGAAATCTCGTGCAGGGTTTGGAAAAATTATACAATGCAACCGGAATAAACAACTTAGCAGACAAAGAGAAATTAAAATTCAATATATTAGAGAAGGTGAAATAATGAGATTAGTGCTATTTTTACTTACGTTTATTGTAAGTGACGCTTATGCAAAAGTTCAAAAATACCAGTTAACGATAACTCGAGGTGAGGTAGTTATAGATGGTAAGACTTATAAAGACAAAGTATTGGTAAACGGTGGAATTCCAGCACCCAAACTAGAGTTTACCATTGGAGATACAGCGGAAATAGATGTCATAAACGAGACAAGTGAACCAACGCTTATACATTGGCACGGGCTAATAATAAAAAATGATCAAGATGGTGTACCTTTTGTAAATTCGCCTCCAATCGAGCCAGGTCAGACAAAGAAATACCGTTTTAAAATAGTTCAAACTGGAACTTATTGGTACCATTCTCATGTTATGTTTCAGGAACAGGATGGTCTATATGGAGCCTTCATCATTCATGACAAAAATAAAGCTGAAGAATACCCTGAAAATACAATTATTCTATCGGATTTTAGTGAAGAGTCTGGAGAGGAGATTCAAAAGAACTTAAAAAAAGAGGGAGAATATTATGATGTACTTAAAGGCACTGTACAATCATGGTGGGAAGCTTTAAGAACAGGTAATGCCATGACAAAATTTAGAGACTCACTACAAAGAATGGAAGGCATGGATTATGCTGACATCGCTTATGACTACTTTCTTGCCAACGGGAAACCCAGAGAGTCCATCAAAGTTAATAGTAAAAAAATCCATCTCAGGATTATTAATGGTTCAGCAACAAGTATCTATAAACTTACTTATGGTGACTCTTACTTCACTATTGTGGGAGCCGATGGACTTCCAGTTGAGCCAGTCCAGGTGAAAGTTCTACCTATTAGTGTCGCGGAAACCTATGATGTGCTTGTCGATATTCCTGAAGGAAAAAGAACAGAACTACGTGCGACCTCTCTAGATAATACAGGGTATTCATCAACATATTTGGGCTCAGGAAGTGAGACTATAAATGCCATGGATATGCCTTGGCAACATCCTATCAGTTTTACCATGGGGGATATGATGGGGATGAAAAAAATGGGATTCTTTAAAGAACTTATGATGAATTATAAAAATGAATTTTCCGATTTTCCCACAGAGATGACGGCAAAATTTAGCGACAGTTATGAGTTACCTAGTAAGAAACAAAAAATGGGGAAGATGTCCCATAGTATGAAAATGAATCACAAAAATAAAAAGAAAGGTTATGCCTATAATTCTAGGATAATGAATCGAGCTCCCATTTCTAAGAATACAAATGAGCACGTCTCTCCTAATGAGAAGCCTCTCTATAATGAATTGACCTATGGACTGCTAAAAGCAAAGGAACCTATTCAAGTAAAAAAAGGTACAAGGCTTAGAACTTATAACTTCACCCTTAATGGTAATATGGCCTACTACATTTGGAGTGTAAATGGGGTCCCTTTACATCCTAACTCTTATATAAAAATCCGAAAAGGCGAGCGAGTTCGTTTTGTTATGAAGAATACCACCATGATGAATCATCCTATGCATTTACACGGTCATTTTTTTAGAGTGATGACAGCACAGAATGAGTGGTCTGTTTTAAAACATACTGTGAATGTAGCTCCTCTAGATCAAACAGTAATTGAGTTTGAAGCCATAGAGGAAAAGGATTGGTTTTTTCATTGTCATATTCTTTATCACATGATGGCAGGTATGACTCGAATTGTAAGGTATGAAGATAATCCGGGCCCTGAAACACTTAGAAAGATGAGAGAGGAATCCAAAGAGTTTAATTTTCCGAAAAAGATCTTTCTTAGGTCACGCAACTTCGCTCAGAGCAATTATTTTCGTACTGAAACGAGTTTATTTAATTCATATTTTAATACAGCTTTTGATGTTGTTGGAAATGGTCGGGGTGATCTGGAAGGTGAGATACATTTTGCTAAAATAATGACAAGATATTTACAACCCTATGTTGGAGTCAAAACTGAAGCTACCCCTGCCGAGTCAGAATGGTCTCCCACAGTAGGTACCACTTGGGTGCTTCCACTAAATATTTCTATCGATTTGAAATATCAACCCTCTTTAGAGAAAAAATTTGAGTTAGAATTTGAAAATGAAATTCAACTTACGAGTAAATTACAATTTAACTATGAGTATAGCTCTCAACGAAATTACTATACAGAGCTTGAGTATAGATACACTAAAAATCTATCTTTTATGATGAGTTATAATCAAACGTATAATGAATACGGAGCAGGTTTAGGTTATACATATTAATAAGAAAAGGGAGTCTTTATGAAAATTTTAAGTTTACTATTTTTAATTCTTTTCACAGTAAGTTGTGCAACTCACAAGTTCATGAGAGGTACAGTCGCAATGAAAGTTGACGAGAACACTGCACACGTATGTTTAGGAGAGAATGATGTAAAGAAGGGTGATAGAGTTATTTTCTACAAAAATGAATGTAATTCAGTCGGCGGAGCTAGAAGTGGTGGAGATGGTGAGTGCGAACTGAAGATTTTAGGAGAAGGGAAGGTCGATAAAATTTTAAATTCCCATTACTCGCAGGTAGAAACAAATGGAAAATTTTCTTTCGAAGAAGGAACCTTAGTGCAAAAGAAATAGGTATAGATTATGATTGAAGCGCTATTGTTAACATTTTTATTTATATTTTGTATAATAGTGCTTCACTATTACAGTTTGAAATTTTTTTCAAGTTTAATGCCTAAATCGTCCACTTCACATCACCACGATTTGCGAAGTTTATCTATCTTAGTCGGTCTTTTTCTCCTTCACATCATGGAGATACTTATTTTTACACTACTTGTTTACTTAATAACGAATACCTTCCACCTTGGAGACTTTACTGATAAATTCAATCCAATATTCAGGGATTATTTCTATTACACAACTGTTAGCTATACAACCCTTGGACTAAGTGATTTTAGTCCATTAGGACACCTAAAAGTTGTAACAGGAATGATCAGTTTAGCGGGGTTTATGATGCTGACATGGTCGGCATCTTTTTATTTTAAGCTTACAAACCATAATATTAATTAAAGTAAAAATTCTTAGAAGAGAAGTGGCAAAAAAAACAGCCCTACCAAATATTTTGATTTTATATATAATGACTGTATGAAAGCATTCTTAAATAAAATCACATTTACATTATTTTTTATCCTTTTTTCTCTGTCTAGCTTTGCACATACTCAGTGTAAGATGCCAAAAGATGAGGTTCTTACTATAGGTTGCTCTTATGGCTGTAAGTATTTCTATCGAAAAGCTCTTTATCGTTTCGCTAATAAAAAAGGGTATAAGCTTAAGCTTGTAGATATGCTTGCTGAAAAAAATACAAATTTTGATGAGCTTGACGGAATTGTTATGCCTGGTGGAGCAGATATAAACCCTGAGTATTATAAAAATAAAGTAGAAGACGATCTTCGTACTCGAATTGAAGAATTAGACTATCTGGTAGACTATAGCTCTGAAGGGGATATGAGAGATCCTTTTGAGTACGAAATGCTTCAAAGATATTTTTCGGATGACAAAAATAAAGATCTTCCTATATTGGGTATTTGTCGAGGAATGCAAATGCTTGCAGTTTCCCAGGGAATTCCCTTAATAGTGGATATTAAAGAAGAAATAGGAATTAAAAATAGAAGATACTTATTAGATAGGGTTTATTTAAATGATGAGCCATCACTTATTAAGTCTATTTTAAAGTATTCTAGTTTTAGAGGATATAAGTATCACCATCAAGGCATTAGAGTTGATTATTTTAAGCAGCACCAAGCTGAGCGCTGGCCTGATATCAAACTAACTGCTTATTCGAATAGAGGTCGAATTGCTGAAGCCATGGAGTTCGAAGGAAGACCTATATTAGGAACTCAGTTTCATCCAGAAATTGATTTTTGGACTGAACGCAAGAGAATTTTTAGTTGGCTTTTGGATCAGTCCTGTGAAAATCATAATAAAAAAAGAAATCCTTAGTCGTTAAAATAGACAGGTTTTCGTGATCGTTTTGTCAGAGCTTAAGTTACGTGGAAATGGCCAACGGTACTCGTATAATGCCGTCACCTTCTCTAAACGATTATTCAAATCATAATGAAACTTAACAGTCTCGTGGCGATATCCGTTCATGACTTCGCCATTTATGGACTTATTGGCATAAAAGAAGACTATAAAAGTTGATTCTTTGGAAAAGCTTCTGATATCAAATGGGTACTTATCAAAATTTACGGCTTGTTGAGATGAGAATAGCATTTGATAATCTTCTAGGTTCAAACCAAAGATACTAGAATATATGAGTTGGGATTCGTCTGCTTCTTGATGGAATTGGATATAAACATTCTTATATTCCTTATGGTCGGTCTTGATAGTTTCAGTCCTGATAATGCAGTTATTCCCTTCGATCTCGTCGATATTCATTGCAAACGTGGTATTGCTCATAACGAATAGTAACAGAAACAGTACTTTTGAAAAATTCTTAAACATTTTTTACTCCTTGTATTTATGATTCTTGTGAATTATATCTTTTCTTCACAATCAACCTTCAAGTCTTTGCTAAAGAAAATTGTAACTTCATACACATTCTAAAATTTACCGATACTTAAAAGATGTTGAGTAAGAGTTAATATTTAATGAATTTAAACAAATGATAGATAGATTCTAAATTTCTAAATCTATATTTTACATTATCTTTAAAATTGAAAAATCTATAAACTTAAGGATGAATGACTATGGGGAATTATACAAAGTTTTTTTTAATGATATTCACCGCTATGATAGCGATGTTTGGAATAAATTATTTAAATAGCTATGCTATCAGCCATGTTCATTGGAGCGAAACAAGATTTTATATGGTTTTTGTAATGGGCTCCGCTATGGCAGTAATAATGCTGGCATTTATGAAGGATATGTATAAAAACAAATTAGTAAACAATTATATATATTCGGGATCTGTTTTAATTTTTCTAATTTCAATTGGCTTAGTAAGGTCACAGTTTACAGTATCTGACACTTCGTGGATGAACGCCATGATACCTCATCATTCTATTGCTATATTAACAAGTGAACGAGCGCAGATTAAAGATATCAGGGTAAAAGAACTAGCTAACAATATAATAAAAGCCCAGCGAAAGGAAATTAAGGAAATGGAGTGGCTCTTAAAAGATATTGGTCAAAACGGGGAAGTAGAAAGCAAAAGAACTTTAGTTGGAAGAGAGGTTCCTAAATTTGAGGGAAATTTAAAATCACAAGATAGCTTTGAAAATATTTTATCAGAATAAAGAGTGAAATAATGAAACGAGAATCTACAAGTAAATCAGATAAAGACAAAATAACTCTTGCCGGGGCTATTGCTATGGGTACGGGAGTGATGATTGGTGCGGGTATCTTCGCCTTAACAGGAGAGATTGCTAACTATTCTGGTTCCTATTTTATTTGGGCATTTATTGCTGCTGGATTAGTTGCGGGACTGACTTCTTATACTTATATAAAAATGTCGAATGCTTACCCCTCATCTGGCGGTATCGGAATGATCTTAGTAAAGGCTTATGGTAAAACAACGCTTGCTGCATGGGGAGCTGTACTTATGCTTTTTTCCATGATCATCAATCAAAGTCTTGTGGCCAGAACTTTTGGAAATTATATAGTCCAGTCCAATTTCGTAAACTTGGATTCGTCCTCAGTCACTATCTTAGGTGTAGGGCTTATTATTGTATCGTTTCTCGTTAATATTTTAAGTAATAAAGCTATTCAATGGTTGCAATATTTTGGAGCATTTTTTAAAGCAGTGGGTCTTGTCTTTCTGGCCATCGGAGGACTCATGGCCAGTGGAGTTGATATCTCGGCCATAACATCTGGTGGAGGACAAGAAAGTACTGGTATTCTCCAATTTATAGGATCTGTCGCCATTGGAGTACTTGCCTTTAAAGGTTTTACCACAATTACTAATAGTGGAGGCGAAATAACCAAGCCACATAAGAATGTAGGAAGAGCCATTATTTACACCTTATTAATCTGCGTTGGAGTTTATTTATTTGTGACGGTGGCTGTTTCTAGTAGTCTTAGTATCCAAGAAATTATTGAAGCTAAAAATTACTCTTTAGCTGAAGCTGCAAGACCAACTTACGGTCAGCTTGGGGTGAATATCACTGTTATTGTGGCAATCATTGCTACTATTACTGGGATTATTGCCAGCATGTTTGCGGTATCAAGAATGCTAACCATGCTCACTAAGATGAGACTTGTTCCCCATAAGCATTTTGGAATGCCAGGTGATATTCATAAACATATTTTAGTTTATATAGCCGTTATGGCGGCAGGCTTAACCATAGTTTTTGATGTCAGCCGTATCGCTGCCATGGGAGCGTTTTTCTATATTGTGATGGATATGCTTATTCACTATGGCGTGCTCAAAAATGCTGACCGCTCTGAAGTAAAATTTAAACCTTATATTTTAATGATTGCACTGATCGTTGATGCAATTATTTTAACAGGTCTAACTTATATAAAAATTAAAGATGACCCCCAGCTTATAGCTTATACACTTTTAACCATGGGGATTATCTATGGCTACGAAAAATACTTCTTAAAACATCCACAGCAATCTGATGTTCAACAGAGTCATAGGATGTAATGACCTGCCCGGCTTAATTAGGTCCATTTCGTAGTTATGCTATGATGGATCAAAGGAGCTTAATAATGGCACGAAAGAAGTACACCCCAGAAGAGATCATTCAGCATCTCAGAACCTTAGACATTGAAAGAGCAAAGGGATCTACACTTGAACAAGCGTCAAGGAAGATCGGTGTAACTGCAGTTACCCTCTCACGCTGGAAGAAAGAGTTCGGTGGGCTCGATGTTTCACAGGCCAAGAAACTAAAAGATCTTGAAAAAAAAACGCTAGGCTCAAAAAGCTACTCGCTGAAGCTGAGCTAGATAAATCAGTTCTCAAAGAAGTCGTCTCGGGAAACTTCTAGGCCCTGCGCGTAAGCGAGAGGCAGTGGTGTATGCACAAGATAAATTTAGTCTGTCTGAGCGCAGGGCGTGTAAATTGATTGGAATCTCCAGATCACTGAATAGTTATCAACCAAAAGAGAATCGGTTCAAAGAAGAACTCAGAGAGCGAGTCATCTACTTTGCAAAGCTTTACGGGAGATACGGTTACCGGAAAGTTGCTGGACTCCTAAGGCAGGATGGCTGGGATGTAGGAAGAGATATCGTCTACAGAATCTGGCGAGAGGAAGGACTCCAGGTGCCTCAGAAACAACCTAAGCGTGGAAGATTGTGGTTCAACGACGGCAGTTGTATCAGACATCGACCAGAGTACAGAAACCATGTTTGGAGTTATGATTTTGTCAGCGACAGAACTCACGATGGACGCCCATTAAAGATTTTAAATATCGTTGATGAATTCACGAGAGAGTGCTTAGTCTCATATCCTGCGAGAAGAATTAGATCGAGAGAGATAATTTTTATTCTGGCAGATTTATTTTTGGAGAAAGGTTGTCCTAAATATATTCGCTCAGACAATGGTCCAGAGTTCATCTCAAAAAAGTTGTTAGCTTGGTTTAAAACTCTAGATATAGCGCCATTATTTATTCATCCAGGCAGTCCTTGGGAGAATGGATACTGTGAATCGTTCAATGGAAAGATGAGATTTGAATTTTTAGATGGAGAAATTTTTTACACGCTAAAGGAAGCTAAGATTATGATCGATAAGTGGGTAAGACAGTACAACACAATCAGACCTCACTCAAGTCTTGGCTTTAGACCCCCTTGTCCGGAGTCTACTGCACCAGATTGGGAAAAACTTGCGATCTGATTTGTTACATAGTAATTGGTACTAAAAATGCCGGCTGGTCAATGCCTGGAGACCGGGTTCAAGTGATTAAGAGATTTAATACCTTTAAAGGTACTTTCATATACCATTGCCATAATCTTGAGCACGAGGACATGAGCATG
>PAVS01000008.1 GCA_002713145.1 Halobacteriovoraceae bacterium | reverse complement strand
ATATAGCCACAAAAAGAGGGCCGTATGATGCAGACGGTAGGACATAATCGCTGAAAAATTAACACGTCATAATCGCTGAAAGACAACATAATTTATAGGGGGTGTCTAAAGTTTAGTCAGTATAGTTGGACAAAATCCCCTTCTGTCACCGAGCCGCCGGAGTGTAGTATGGCGACGGTGCCATCCGGTCCAAAGTAATCGATAATTTCCAGTGTTCCTTTGACTTCACCTTTGCTGACACCAAGAAGGGCTCCGGATTCAGGATCATATATTTCTTGTCCCTCAGTCATGACTTTAAGAATGTCACCGAGATTTAAACCAGATCTTCTTCCTGCATTCACATAGATTTTAGAGCCGATAATTTTAGCCACTCGTCCTGTCCAATCTAATTTTGCTCCCAGCTTGGCTAGCTTGGGAATAAATCTTCTTATAGCGACTTTAACCGAGTAGCGAAGCAGAGCTCTTCTATAATCGATATTGGCGTCCCGCTGACTCATAAAAAAACGAAAAGAGGAGTCATTAATATTGCCATCAATTTTTTCTATAAAAATTTCTTTATTGGCGAGAACGTCAAAAACTCGAATTTCAACTTCTGACTCAGCGTAAGATTTCGTTTTTCTCACAAATCCGATCTCATCTGATTTTTGTCTGACCCTTGCTTCTGATATCCGCCCAAACATAACCAGGCTGACCCCAGAGAGCTTAGCTTTTCGAGAGAGCTGAGCTAACTTCAAGCCCCCCCCAGCATAAATCTCTTTTGAAGATCCAAACATAGAACCTGCTTCAGCATCCACGACAAAATCAGGTGTCTTGGACAGTTCAGCTCTTAACTCTTCCGTGGCTACAATAGCGAGATCTTCTTTTCCATAAGGAGATTCATTAAATAAGTTAAGCAGAGCTATTTTCTTTTTAATAGGACTGAATTGATCGTAATTTTTTTGATTATAACTTTTAGCTCTATTATTATAGCCAGAGCTTTTCCTTCTAATCGGTTGATTAGTACAAGAAGCTAGTAGAAACACCACTAGCGTAAAAAAGCTTAAATAGTTCAATTTCATCATATCAATACGCTATATTTTTTTGGCAGGTTCTTTAACATTCTGTATAAATTTTAACCTAATAGCGTTATCACTATCAACCAACTCAAAAGATTGGTCTTTTTTTGCCGCTTGGAGTGATCTTAGCAGAGCTTTTATGTCGGATTCTTTTCCATCAAAAAACAAAACCACTTCCGCTTTATTTTTACCAAAGTGGCTGATATGTGTTCTCAAAGAGTAGCGAATACCTTTACTTTGAATATCATCCACTAAAGAAACAACTTGGTACATATTATCGTAATTGATGATTTCGAGATTTTGGATCGAGTTGATATTCGTTATATTTTTAATAGAACTCACGATTTGAGGGAAAGAACCAAGGGCCATTCGATAAACATGGTTCACAATAATATTAGCCAGAGAGATATCATCATTGAGACTGTATTTTTTAAGCTCTTCGCTAAACTCATAAGTATCCACAACGAGATTGGTTTGTAACTCTTTTAGATACCCCGCTCCACTGTAGCGAAATTCATACTCGTTTTTTCTTTTATCGTATTTAACCCGCTCAATTTTTACTTCGAGGTCAAGTAAAAGAGAATTTACAAACATAGGAGGAATATTAGACAGCATTTTATTAGCCGGTAATTTTAAATAATCATTTAATTTAGCCTGATCTTTACCTGCCAATTCAGTAATTTTTGAAATATTACCTGGCTTGTTTTTATTAAACCATTCAATCCATTTACTTTTGATGACATTAGAGAAATCTTTTTCGTTCTCAATCCCTAGTTCTGTATAGGTAATATCTTCTAAAATATAGTTGATATTGAGATATAAGCTTCCATACTCAGATCGTTTACTGTCCGAAACAAAATCATAATAAACTTTAGTAAGTTTATTTTTATCCACTGCCCCTTCTAAATTAATGGAGCGAGAGTTTGCATTTTTTTGTGAACGTGAAAGTTTTTTTATAGAATAACGATTAATAATCGTATTGAGATCCCCAAAGCCTAGACGGTAATTTAACTTTTTCTCTCTTAAGGCTTGCTTAAAGCGATTTTTTTGAGCCGCCGAAGATTTGGCCGTAATATTGAGCTTTGATCTTAAGTCACTTTCAATCTTATCAAACTCTTCGTTAAGCATAGCTTCATATTTTTTCCAAAAGACTTCTTTATTAAGCCCCATTTTTTCCAGCTCTTTACTAATAATATTCTTAAAGCCTTCATACACGAGTTGTTTCTTTATAAACTCGTGTCGGTCTCCGCTATGAGCATAAAAATACCCTACCCCTCGAGTGAAGTCTTGGGCCAAAACAAAATTGGAAAGTACTAAACATAAAATTAAAACATATTTCATAATCATCCTAATTTGCAACTGGTCGCTCAAGCTTTCCTGCCACAATAAAACTAACTGAGTTATCATTTAAAACTTCATTCACCTTCGCCGCCATTTGGGGAGTGGGGTTAATAAGAAAGTTTTCACTTAAATTCATTTTTGCTCGCCCTTCTTTCGTCTCGAAGATGAAATGAGTAGGTACACTTCCTCTGTAGCTCAAAAGAACTTGTTTGAGTTTGGGAAGCGAGTAATCATTCAGGAGATCCGTATTGATCTTGATACGAACGGCTTGCACCTTATCATCGGCATCATCAGCAATATTTCTGGCCGAGTTAACATAAAAACTTCTGCGGTCATCTGAGAGACGAACATAACCATTAAGCACAATGGGTTCTTTTGAAGCAAGCACTTCAAAGCATTCCGCATAAGCTTTAGGAAAAAAGATACATTCTATTTTTCCACTCAAATCCTCAATCGTCACAAAAGCCATCTTATCACCTTTTTTAGTGATGATTGGTTTCATCTCTGAGATGAGTCCGGCGATAGTCATATTCCGTTTTGTCGGGTCTTTTGATCGGGTGCGGTCTCTGAAGTCAAACTCAGGCTTTGCCATTTGAGGAAGCCCATGAATTTCAGAAATAGGCATAGACACAAGATCCCCAAGGATCTCCCCATATTTATCAAGGGGATGTCCAGAGACATAGATACCTAAGAGCTCTTGTTCATAAGCAAGTTTCTCTTTGTCTTCAAAATCTTCAACTTCAGATACGTTCAACATTTCTTCCGCTGTTTCTTCCGTACTTCCCATATCAAAAAAGTTGGCTTGTCCTAGAGCTTTTTCTTCTTGTTTTTTCTGAGCGTAAGCCACAATCAATTCAAGATGCTCGAGAAGAGTGGCGCGATTCATTTTCTCACACTCATCAAAAGCCCCTACTTTAATTAAAGACTCGATGACTCTTTTATTACATGAGCGCATGCTGACTCTTTCACAAAAGTTGATAAATCCTGTGAATGGTCCGTTCGCTTCACGCTCTTCAATAATGGCACTGACAGCTGGCCCCCCCACGTTTTTAATCGCTCCCATACCAAAGCGGATATTGTTATCAATAACATTAAACAAATAAAGTGATTCGTTGACATCCGGAGGAAGAATCTCAATGCCATGCTCTCGGGCATCGTTAATATACATGGTGACTTTATCGGTGTTATTAAGCTCTGTACCGAGAAGGGCAGCAAAAAAGCAAGCAGGATAATAAGTTTTTAAATAAGCTGTTTGATAAGCGATAACCGCATAGGCAACAGCATGGGATTTGTTAAAACCGTACTTAGCAAATTCGGCCATAAGATCATAAATACGCTCAGATGTTTTGACATCATAGCCCCGCTCTTTTGCACCGGCGAGAAAAATCTCACGGTGTCTGGCCATCTCTTTTTCTTTCTTTTTCCCCATGGCACGTCTAAGCATATCCGCTTCACCAAGAGAGTAGCCGCCCACTGTCCGTGCGATGTTCATAACTTGCTCTTGGTAGACAATAATCCCATAGGTGTCTTTCAGGAGAGGCTCTAAACTTTTTTCGCCTTCAAAGAAATAATCAGGTTCTTTTCGACCAAACTTTATTTCAATAAACTCATCATGCATTCCCAGTCCCATGGGGCCTGGTCTATAAAGTGCGTTGATCGCCGTGATATCATCGATTGTTCCAGGCTGAAGCCGTGAACAAAGATCTTTCATCCCACTGGATTCCAGCTGGAAGACACCGGTGGTATCACCATCAGAAATAGTTTCATAAACCTTTTGATCTTCCATATCGATAAACTCAATATCAAAATCATCTTTATGATCTCGGCGAATAAATTTTTCGGCATTCTTAATAACAGTGAGGGTCTTAAGTCCCAAGAAATCAAATTTTACGAGTCCAATTTGTTCAGAGAAATCCTTATCAAACTGAACAACTTGCTCACCTTCTCGCCCTTTATAGAGAGGACAGTATTTCACAAGAGGTTCATTGGTAATGATAACTCCCGCAGCGTGAATAGAAGCATGTCGCAATAGACCTTCAAGTCTTTTTGAGATTTGAATGATCCTTCTAATTTTAGGATCTTTTTCCATAAGCTCGCCAAACTTAGGCTCCATCTCCAAAGCTTTATCCAAGGTGATTCCAAGCTCATCAGGAATCAATTTGGCCAGGGCATCAGTTTCTGCATAGGGCAGACCATAGACCCTTGATACATCTCGAATAACCGCTTTCGCTTGTAGTTTTCCAAAGGTTATAATTTGACCAACTTTATCTTCACCATATTTTTTGGTGACAAAATCAATGACCTCCGGTCTTCTGTCTTGGCAAAAATCAACATCAAAGTCAGGCATCGATATCCGCTCAAGATTGATAAATCGCTCAAATAGAAGATTATAAGGAAGCGGGTCAATATTGGTAATTTTTAAGGCATAGGCAACGAGTGAACCCGCACCAGACCCTCGACCAGGACCAACAGGTATGTCATGATCCTTGGCCCAACTAATGAAATCGGATACGATACAAAAATATCCAGGGAAGCCCATTTGTAAAATAGTATCAATCTCAACCTGCAATCTTTCATAGTACTGAGGTTTGAGTTCACTCTCCCAATTTTCTTGTTTCACGAGATTTCTAAAATGAGGTCCTTTGAATCTCTCCTCTAAACCTTCCCGTGATGTTCTTTTAAAGTACTCAACTGTTGTCTCTCCAGTATCAATAAAACGATCAAAATCAGGAAGATGATAAATCTGTTTATCATCCTCATCATGCCAGGTGATTTCAAGGTTACATTTATCAGCTATCTCTAGAGTGGCATCACAGGCTTCAGGTAAGTCACGAAAAGCTTCTCGCATTTCTTCAGGAGATTTAAAATAAAACTCATCCGTTGTGAGTTTCATTCTCTTTTCGTCCATAAAGGTCTTACCTGTCTGGACACATAATAAGACCTCTTGAGCGGCAGCATCATCACGAGTGAGATAATGACAATCGTTTGTCGCCACCATTTTGATATTATGCTCTTTTGAGTATTCGATAATATGATCGTAAACCTTTTCTTCCTCTAAGCCGTGCCTTTGAATCTCTAGATAAAAATCATCACCAAAAATGCCGTGGAGTTTTTGAATAGCTTGATGGGCTTTGTCTTCTTGACCGGTGAAAAAATTATAAGCCACTTCCCCTTTCAAACAAGCCGTTGTCGCGATAATCCCTTCTGAATACTTTGCTAATAATTCCGAATCGACTCTCGGTTTATAATAAAACCCTTCAAGATAAGCATGGGATAAAAGCTGACATAGGTTTTCATAACCTTTTTGGTTTTTACATAAGAGGACCAAATGATGAATCTGATGTTTACCCTCAACCTCATCTTGTGAAGAAACAGTTTTAGCATTTTTAGGTGCTTTTCGATCGAAGCGAGAACCTGGAGTAAAATAAACCTCTGATCCAAGAATAGGCTTGATTCCATTCGCAATGGCTTTGGTATAAAAATCAATCGCCCCAAACATATTCCCATGATCTGTCATAGCGATGGCGGGAACATTTTGTTCTTTCGCAGCTGCAAAAAGATCGTCTAATCTAAGGGCTCCATCTAAAAGTGAATATTGAGTATGAAGATGAAGATGAACGAAACTGTCTTTGTGGTTTTCCGCTAAATTCAGTTCTGGATACTGATATGGATTCTTCAAAGTCTCTCCCTAAATGATGTGTGTAATGCCTTTATTTATCGCATTTTTGGGAGAAATTGTAAAAACGAGCGATGCGTTAAGTGCCCAGAATTTGTAGAAATAAAAAAAGCACCCCTTATGCCGAGAGGTGCTTTTTTACCCTTAAAGCCAAAGTTACCATTCAGTAAGCTTAAGCCGCTAAATTTCCGTACGACAACTGGTCGTACACTTCAGGAGCAAACTCATACAAGAGCTCGAACCAGTCATCTTCGGAAAGACTATCCCGAAAACTAACCAGCCGGAGAGACGTTAGCTCTTGATTGAGTCCATTTATGTCTAAATAGTTTTTTCCATAGAACTGAACACGGTAAATAATCTCGGTGATTTCCTCTGAGAATTCTTCTCTAAGAGAGTCCATAAGAAGTTCTTTATCCATACTCTTTATTCCTCTAACAAACGTTCCACAAACTGAGTTACTAAAGCCAGTATAAATCCTTTCAGAATTCTTCAGATGGAATTTTACCGCTTTCTCAAAAACTTAATGATTACTGATACTTGCAATGGATCGCCTAAAATCTGAGATATTTTAAATTAAGTGAAATTTATTTAATTTTGGTATTTTTGACCATTTTTTGTGGGATTAGGGCTGAAAATAAACTGAATCTTCGGGAAAAATTGGCTTTTTAGGGATGCTTTCTTAGGAATGCTCCTTTCAGAATGCTCCATCAAGAATGCTCCTATTCGTCGCATTCATTTTTATGATAGTTCGCCGTGCACGTTCAGTGTTAGTTAAGCCGCCACTATAAACGGCGAACTATTCCCATTCAATTGTGCCAGGGGGTTTGCTGGTGATATCCAAAACCACCCGCGTGATTCCCGCCACTTCATTGGTAATACGAGCACTGGTTTTGGCTAGAAATTCATAAGGAAGATCCGTCCAAGTGGCCGTCATACCATCTGTTGAATTTACAAGACGCAAACAGATGACTTCCTCGTAGGCTCGGCCATCACCTTTGACTCCCACAGTTTTCACAGGAAGTAGCACTGTAAAAGCTTGCCAGCTAGCATGATAGAGATTTTGGTTATGTAATTCTTCAAAGAGAATTTGATCAGACTCTTGAACTTTGCGCACACTCTCCGGAAAAATTTCTCCAAGAATTCTCACTCCTAGACCAGGTCCAGGAAAAGGATGACGATGAACCCATGCGTATTTTAAATCAACGGCTTCACCCAAAGTTCTCACTTCATCTTTAAAGAGAAATTTTAAGGGCTCAAGTAATTGAAGCTGCATGCGCTCAGGAAGACCCCCCACATTATGGTGAGATTTTATCGTCGCAGACTTCCCTCCCTTTTGATGGGGAGAAAGCGATTCAATCACATCGGGATACAATGTTCCTTGCAGTAAATATTCAAACTTTATATTTTTATCATTTTCAAATTGATGAACTTTTTCTTCAAAGACTTCAATAAAAGTTTTTCCAATGATTTTTCTTTTTTGCTCTGGCTCAGAAACTCCTTTTAAGTTTTTATAAAAAAGTTCCTTCGCATCAACGAATTCAATATTAAGAGGAGTTTCTTTTTGTAGCACCTCAATATGATGATAATCTTGTGGTCTTAAAAGTCCATTATCTACAAAGAAACAATATAGGTCATCACCTAAAACCCGATGGGCGATCGTTGCCGCGACTAGTGAATCAACGCCGCCAGAAAAAGCACAAAGGACTTTAGATCCTTTTACCTTTTCAACTTCGCTGGTGCATTCTTGCAGCATCACTTTGTTAGACCAATTCTCAGTGAGCTCGGCGACATCTTTGAAAAAATGTCTAAGAATATCTCGTCCGTGATCAGTATGCTCCACCTCAGGATGAAACTGAAGGCCTAGTATTTTTTTCGATTGATCTTCAATACCTGCCAATATTCCATTATGAGATTTAAAAATAACTTCAAATCCTTTAGGTGGAGTGTGCACGTGATCAAAATGACTCATCCAAACATTTATTTTACTCGGTACATTTTTAAGTTCACTATCAGCTACATTTTCAATCAGGGCATGACCATACTCACCTTGCAAACCTCGTTCAACCACGCCACCAAAATGATTGGCGATCAATTGCATCCCATAACAAATGCCAAGAATAGGAACGCCTAATTCAAAAATTTGGCTATAATCAGTTTTGTCTTCAAAAATTGAATTGGGGCCACCGGAAAGTATAATGGCATTTGGTCTTTCCTTGTTTTGTATTTTTTCAATACAGTCTTCGACTGTCATGATGACGGAAGAAAAACCAATCTCTCTCGATTTTCTTGTGATGAGTTGAGTGTATTGTGAGCCAAAATCAACAATCCATGTATCAGACATTTTTTTAACCTTTATGTTAAACGGTAGTTAGGAGCCTCTTTCGTAATGCGTACATCATGAGGGTGAGATTCTTTTAATCCAGAAGGTGAGATTTTTACAAATTTTGCATTTTCTCTTAGAGCACTTAAATTCTTAGCTCCCACATAACCCATTCCAGATCTTATTCCTCCTAAAAGTTGATATATATTTTCAGAAAGTGAACCTCTATAAGGAACTTGTCCTTCAATCCCTTCAGGGACAAGCTTATCTTCTTGTATAATTCCTGCTTGCCCATAGCGATCAGCTGAACCTTTGACCATGGCCCCCAGAGATCCCATTCCACGGTACATTTTATAGGCTCGTCCTTGATAGATCACTCGTTCACCTGGAGCTTCATCCGTTCCAGCAAAAAGAGAACCAATCATGACGGTCTCAGCTCCAGCCGCTAAGGCTTTCACGATATCCCCAGAAAATTTTATTCCACCATCGGCAATAAAAGGAATATCATTTTTAATACACACAGTTTTACAATCGAGCAGCGCTTGTAATTGAGGAACACCAATTCCAGCAATAACCCTCGTCGTGCATATTGAACCTGGCCCAATCCCAACCTTAATTCCATCAACTCCGGCTTTGATCAGATCAGCGCAAGCTGTTCCGGTGGCAACATTTCCTCCCACGACCTGGATATTCGATGAAAGCTTTTTAACTTCTTTCACCATTTCCAACACGCCTTTAGAATGACCATGGGCCGTATCAACAACAATTGCATCCACTCCTGCTTCAATGAGGATGCGAGCTCGCTCAAGCTCTTTCTCTCCTACTCCCACTGCAGCGGCAGCTCTGAGTCTTCCCAGAGAATCCTTATTGGCAAAGGGATGCTTTCTCGATTTTTCAATATCTTTGACGGTAATCATTCCGACCAATTCATCATTACCTTTAATAATAGGAAGTTTTTCTATGCGATGAACATGGAGAAGTTTTTTAGCATCATCAAGATCAATACCCTCTTCAGCCACGACAAGATTATCTCTTGGAGTCATCATCTCTTTTACAAGTCTTGTTTCATCATCTTCATAGCGCATATCTCGATTCGTTAAAATTCCACAGATCTGATTGCTACTATTGACGACAGGAAAAGCTGAAAAACCAAATCGCTTGATGAGCTCTCTTACCTGAGCAAGATTCAATTCTGGTGACACTGTTATTGCATCGGCCACCATACCTGATTCAAATCTTTTTACGATTGAGACTTCTTTTGCTTGAGCTTCAATGGAGAGGTTTTTGTGGATGACTCCAATCCCACCTTCTTGCGCCATTGTTATGGCCGTCAAAGATTCAGTGACTGTATCCATAGCACTTGAGGCGATGGGAATATTTAATGATATTTCTCGAGTAAAACGACTCTGCAGTTCTGCTTGATGAGGAAGTATTTCTGAGTAAGCCGGCATTAAAAGCACATCGTCATAGGTTAAGCCTGGCTCTTCTGAATAAAACATCACTTCCTCCCTCATTGAATATTATTTTATCCAAAAATAGCACACTTTTTATGCATATTACAGATCAAATCTTAAGCATTTGAGGGGGTAGCGCTCTGGGTTAATAGTTTTTGTTATAGTCTTGGCTAAATGTTTTTAACTCATCAATGAGCTTATTCACTTCTTCAGGATGCTTTTTCTCTTCCTGAATTTTTTCTTGAAGTGATTCTTCGAAAACAGACTGAGGTGAGCGAGACAATTCTTTTATCAATTCTGTTTTTTGAATAGATGCTGGAGCTCGTTTAACCGTCACAGGAAGTGTGGCGGCTTTTATAATAACTTCAGGAACATCTTGCTTGAATTCAAAACCATGAAAAGTAATCTTAGCTTCATTTTTTGTTTTCACAGGATAATTGGCAACTTTTTTCTTCTTTCTCATTTGAGAATAGTCTTGCATAGGACTAGGTATAGATGCAGGTGAGCGCTGTGATTTATAAGTTTTAATTTTTATAATTTTTCCACGTGATTTGTGATGAAGTGAAAACTGATCATCAACAGAGGCGATGCTTCTTAACTTCTTCTTTTTAGGTGCCCAGTGCATTTCGTGAACATCTGAATCTCTTAAATGATCGAAGCTAGCAAAAACTGATTTAAACTTTGAGTGTGATTTCTCTCCTACTCTGGTAGGCTTTCTTGGTAGACTATGCTCATACTCAGCATCCACAAATGAGAAATGCCCCGCAGGAACATCAATCAATAAGTCGATCTCATAATTGTTGGCCAATTTATGCGTCCCGATAAGTGACATCATTTGAGTCTTTCCTGTGACGTTATCGTAAGACAAGATAAATTGCCCTTGATCAAATTTAACTGTCCCATTCGCAGTATGCATTTCTCCGAGATACTTTTTCTCTTTAGAGATAACCCAAACGTGGCCATTGATCAGCTCGGTGATTCCGTTAAAAAACTTCACATAAGTCCCACTGGGAATATAAAATTCATGTCCATGGTGATTAATCAGAGAGAGGCTTGAGCCATCTTCTACCATCACCTTAGAAAGATCTTCAATTTGGCTTCCTAGTCTTAAAGAAGTAGGAGCTTTTTGCTCACTTACGACAAAAGCATTCCCGTTCACCTCAGTTACCCATGCAACAGTTTTGGCAAAACTAGCTGACATAAACACACAAAGAAATACTATTAGAGAAAGCTTATTCATATTCATCCTAACGGTTGTATTTGTAATCCAATTCTTCGTAGTACTTACTTAGTACTTTGGTGTACTCATCACTATTTGAGTATTTTTTATGAAACTCATCCACAATCTCAACAAATTGCTCTCTCTCTCCTAAGTAAAAATGAGAAAGAGCCAGCCACATTTTGGCCTTCAATCTATATTTTGATGCTGGATATCTATCAACAACTTTTTTGAAATGTTTTTTAGACCAGTCATAGTGATTTTTTGATTCATAAGCAGCAATACCTGCTTCAAAAAGAACTCTATCATTGATGGCTTGATGATCTTTATAGTGAGTTAATAAAGCATGGTAGTATTGAGCAGACTTCTCATAATGTTTTTGTGAGCTACTATATTTTTTTCCATCAAACTGCTTTTTACCAAAATGGAGCGACTGCTCCCCCACACCTAATAGTTTCTCTGCACTCCACTTATAGACATCAAACTCAACTAAATCATTCATCGACTTTTTAGGAACACTGGCCATGGTTCGACTGATTCCTGAAGTTGAATTCTTTTGAAAATCTATTTTGTCTTGTAGCTTATTTATTTTGGTCTTGAGTTCTTGATTCTCCACTCTCAATAATCTGACCTCTTTGGCCAACTCTAGAGCTTTGTATTCATAATTGTGTACAACCTTAGACCTCTCATCGATATCTTTCCACAGACCAAACTGGCCAGCTGTGTACGCAAAAATAAAAGTAAGTACGCAAAATAATGTAAATTCTTTCATAGTTCTTCACCTTACAAGGTTTATCTTGTTTTCACTTTCGGAAGATTGAGTGCAGAACTTTAGTGGTTAAAGGACTTAATTTACAAAGACTATTCCTGACCACTCACTTCTGGTATTTTTCCCTTAAGACTTCTCCATAAACATCCGAAATAGAGAACAGGGAATAATAACAATGAGGTTATGATGAAAAATGGTGTTTTATTTTTAGTATTTATAGTTGCTGCATTTAGTATGGTCGCTGAAGCCAGAAAGCCAGCTGTTGAGGACTTTGTAGGAGTTGAGACAAATAGCTATTTGCAAACACCTCCGGGAACAGAAGTTCAATTTGATTTTGGGAATCATATAGAGCCTCAAACGAGCCAATTATCAAAACAATCCAGTCAATGGTTTAGTTTAGGATTTTTAGGACTCTTTGTATCACTTCCTTTTCTCATGTGGTTTGCCATCACCAGATCTGTCGAGACTCAAACAACTGAGACGACTGAAGTTGCCAGCACAGCAAATGTTAAACAACTTGATGATTACCGAGCCACAGAAAACGAAGAAGAGATTACAGAGGAAGAAAAGAAAGCTTCATAATAAATTAGAGAGTCACCCACTGCTCGTCTTTATACATAAAAACGCGATTGTTTTTATTATAGGTGGTGGAGATTTCTCTAAATCCATCATTGTTGTAATCAAGAGTATTAACGATATAACGTCGATTCCAATATTTTCCCACCACCCCTTCTCTTTCAGTCCAAAAGTAAGGGCCTTTTTGAAATTTTATATTTCCTAGATCACGATTGATAATCGTCGCAAAATAAAGCCTGGCGCTACCTTCAAAAATAGCGGCTTCGGTGTCTCCTTCGTAGTAATGGAGTATCAACACGTCGATCGTTTTACTTATTGCTTTAAAACTGACTCTGAAGATGGAACTATTTAATCCCTTAGGATTTAACTTACTTTCAAACTTCACTCTTCCGTATTCATCGAGGACTCTAAAAAAATCGACTCCATCTCTTTTTAAAGTTTGAATGGCATCTTCTTTGCCATCTCTGTTTATGTCCAACATATATTTTTTAGAGCGAACGGCGATTTTGTGATAAAAGCCCTCTTTTTCGGAGCTAAACAAATCTCCACTAAATATAGATCGATAATAGCGCTCATCCTGGGCTTGAACACTCAAACACAAAACGCATAGCAAAAAGGCGGTCACCACTCTCATAAGTATATTGTAACTTACAATTGCATTTGTTAGAATCATTTTTATAGTTGATCAAAATGCGAGGGAATATTATGCAAATTAATATCGGCTTATTGAATGCTGAAAATCAAGTTCATATCAAATCATTGAATACTCAAACTCACCTTATCGATCATAAAGTGGTGACACATTCAGATATACCAAGTGAAGAATTCAATCTCTTATTTTTTGAACCTAGTGTTGATTTGGAGCCTGTTCAAAACTTACTCTCCAATGAGCAAAAAGCCTATCCTGTACTTGATCTCGCGAGTGTAGAACTGGATGAAGAACAATTTAAATCTCTTGATTTTAATCAAACTCATGAAGTTTTCTCAAAAGTTTTTGAGAGATGGATTTTGGCCAAAAATTTAAGCGCAGTGGAATCGCTGTACGCTGACACCAATGAACTAAGAAAATTGTGGGATAAAAACAGAGATCAATTTTTCAAAAAGCTATGGAGTTTTATAAAACTCAACTTAGGAACTTTGAATTTAAGAATTATCTACAATGATATTACTGAGCTGACTCCAGAGCAGACTGAAAAAGGTGAAAAACCTAAACTCATTCACTCTCTTATCGCTGGCTCAAAAACATTTGAAGTCTCGAAAGGTTCTGATGTTGAAGAGAAACTGATGCAAGATTACAAAAGCGAGTTTGACACTCACTTGAGTATAACTGAATATAATGCAGATTCGGGACAACTCGTCTTAACGGCCACGATTGAAAAATCCCCTGTTCTGATCATGGCCGAGCTAAAAGAGTTTAATCAATTACAAAGATCAATTATTTTTTCGCTCTTTAAGGGTCTCAATTGGACGGAACCTAAGCCCCAAAACGCTTAAGTTGTTCTCCGCCTAAGACATGGAAGTGAGTATGGAAGACAGTTTGCCCCCCATGCTCGTTTACATTCGTGACGACACGAAAGCCATTTTGCTCTAAATTATTTTTTTGAGTAAACTCTTTAATGGCGGAATAAACCTGCACAAGACTTTTCTCATCAATCTCATTGATATTTTTAGAATGTTTTTTAGCGATGAATAAGTAATGCTCTTTTGCCATAGGAGCTATATCTTTAAAGCCTATAACGTCATCATTCTCAAAAACTTTCTCTGAAGGAATGTCTCCTGAACTAATTTTACAAAATAAACAATCTTTCATTCTTTCACCCTTTCAATTTGTGCCCCTAATAATTTAAATTTTTCAGCTAATTTCTCATAGCCTCGATCTAGATGATAGATACGGCTAATTTCCGTTTCTCCCTTGGCAACCAGTGCCGCTAGGATAAGTGCCGCACTCGCTCGTAAATCCGTACACATTACAGGAGCTCCACTAATATGTTCTTCACCCACCACAATAGCACTTGAACCATCGAGTTCAATATCCATCCCCATACGAACCAACTCAGGGACATGCATAAAGCGGTTCTCAAAAATATTTTCTCTTATATAACTGAGTCCATCAGCCACTCCCATCAATGCCATCAGCTGAGCTTGCACATCAGTAGGAAAGCCAGGAAAAGGAGCCGTATCGACTTTAGCCCCTTTGAGCTTTCCACTCGGAAGGACTTCTACCCCTTGAGGGATTGTTTCAATTTTGGCCCCCATTTTTTTAAGAATTTCTATCACAGAGGCAAGATGTTCAGGATCAAAGTTTAAAACTTTAATTTGAGAGTTCGTCATAAGAGCGGCAATGATATAAGTAGCAGCCTCAATACGATCCCCTATAATCTGATAACTGTTTTGAGATGTGACTTCATAGTCTTTGAAGTCTCTTCCTTTAATTTTAATTCGACTTGATCCATCCCCTTTTATTTCACAACCAAACTGTCTTAAGAAATTTGCCAGATCAACAATTTCTGGCTCTCTGGCTGCATTCTCAATTGTGGTCTCACCCTCTGCCCACACCGCTGCCATCATGAGATTTTCTGTCGCTCCTACGGAGGGAAAATCGAGGGGAATCTTACAACCTTTCAACCCATCAGTATGAGCGATAATATAGCCTTTGCTTATTTCAATTTTAGCCCCCAGTAATTCCATCCCTTTGAGGTGAATATCGACAGGTCTTGAACCAATAGCACATCCCCCAGGCAGGGATACTTTCGCCTCTTTAAAGCGAGATAAAAGAGGTCCTAGAACTAAAACGGAAGCTCTCATTTTACGAACAAGCTCATAATCTGCGTGGACATTATGGAGATTTGCGGTGGATATAATAAGGCTCTCACCATCGGCCTGAGAGGAGGCCCCCATACTCTCAAGGATTTTTATAAAAAACTCAATATCACTTAATCCAGGAAGGTTTTTAAAACGAATATCTTGGGGGAAAAGAAGGCTTGCTGCCAAAATGGGAAGACAAGCATTTTTGGAGCTAGAAATTCTCACTTCCCCCTTTAATTTATTTGGCCCTTTAATGATTAATTTATCCATATATTACCTATAACAATAAAGAAAACGATTGTTGCTATTATAATCTTTTTTAAGTGTAACTTCAGGGAAAACTTTTTTTGCCATATCTAGAAGTCCCTCGAGATGGTCTTCGTGACCCTCCATAAAAAATGCCCCCCCTTCTTCCAAGTGATCAAAAGCTGAATTGAAAAACTCAACAAACCAGCCATCATATTCTTGATCGTTTAAATAGAGTGCCCTATGAGGTTCATAATGGTCTGTCTGAGAATGAACATGGCCCCTGTCTTCAGAAAACTTGATATAAGGAGGATTGGAAAAAATAAAAGAGAATTTTCTGTGAGCTTTTTCGAGTCGATCACTTTTAACCAATTCAATCTTTGTTTGAGGGGAAAATTTATGTTTGAGTCTAAAAGTATTTATCTCTGCAATCTTTAATGCTGACTCAGAGACATCCCCTCCCCAAATATGAACTGGTCTTCCCAGCGCAATGGCCATTGAGAGTCCCATACAAAAAGATCCAACTCCAACTTCCGCGACACTATAATTGTCATGATAATTCTTACGAATAAACTCAACCGCATCTTCAACTAAAATCTCTGTTTCGGACCTAGGGATAAGGACATCAGGAGTAATGTAGAATGAAGATTGATAAAAATAACTTTGTGAATTTATATATTCAAGCGGCACACCTTTTTCAAGAGAATGAAAAAATGACTGAGCCTGACCTGCATAGACATCTGTGAGTTTTAGTTGAGAGTAGGAAAGAAACTCGGCTTTTAAGCGCTGAGATTTTAACCCGGGATAATGTTGTGCTA
Organism: Halobacteriovoraceae bacterium; assembly: GCA_002713145.1. Taxonomy (GTDB): domain Bacteria; phylum Bdellovibrionota; class Bacteriovoracia; order Bacteriovoracales; family Bacteriovoracaceae. Next base: position 58,291 of record PAVS01000008.1, on the reverse strand, counting down.
ATTGTTCGAGATGATTTTGGTAATAGTTATCAATAAAGTCATCAACGAGTTGCATAGAAGATCACTCTTCTTGACCTTTAAGCAGTTGAGACTGATTATGAGCGATTAAGGCATCGGTCACAGGAGCTAAATCACCTTCAATAATTTTATCCAGAGAATATAAAGTCAAACCGATTCGATGATCAGTCAGTCTTCCTTGAGGAAAATTATAAGTGCGAATTCGCTCAGATCTATCCCCAGTCCCTACCAGACCTTTTCTCTCTGCAGCTTCTTTATCATGAGCTTCTTGCACCATCCGATCATAGATTCTATTTCTTAAAATCTTCAGGGCTTTTTCTTTATTTTTTAACTGTGATTTTTCATCTTGAATAGCAACGATAGTTTGCGTAGGCTCATGGACCACTCGAACCGCAGAATCGGTGGTGTTAACCGACTGGCCACCTTTTCCACCAGAACGGTAGACATCAATCCTGACTTCATTCATATTGAGTTCAAATTCTACATCATCAGCTTCAGGCATGACAGCAACCGTGATTGTAGAAGTGTGAACACGCCCTTGAGATTCAGTCTCAGGAACCCTTTGAACTCTGTGCACTCCAGACTCATACTTCATCACAGAGAAGACCTTATCACCAGTGACGTTTAAAATAACTTCTTTATAACCCTTATCAGACTCACTGGCCGAAACAAGTTCTGATTTAAAACCAAGGGTCGTCCAATAATTTTTATACATCCGCCACACATCACCAACAAAAATAGAAGATTCATCTCCACCGGCTCCCGCACGTAGTTCAACCATGCAGTTTTTATTATCAAGTGGGTCTTTTGGTAGGAGAAGGACTTTTAACTTTTCTTCGAGGGGAGGAATTTCAGCTTCAAATTCAGCGATCTCTTCTTTGGCCATCTCACGCATATCCTCATCTTTTTCTTCATTAAGGATTTCCCGAGCTCCTGCGAGATCAGTTTTAATTTTTTTATAATGCTTGTAACATTGAACAAGTTCTTCGATATTTCCACGTTCTTCGGAAACTTCTTTAAATTCTTTTTGACGATCATATATCGTTGGATCAGACAGCTTATCATTAAGCTCTTCAAAACGCTTTACAACTTGATCTAGTTTATCGAACATCGACACGAAATTACTCCAAGAAATCTTTGAGAGATGTATTTGTATTTTCAATAGCGGCTAAGTTCTCTATATCGATCTCTTCTAACGTGAGAACTTTTTTATCCGTTTCCTTAAGCTTATACTTTTCTTCAAGAAACAATACCGCTTTAATTGAAGCCAGAGCTATTTCTAATTGAGTATCATCAGGCTCTTTTGTTGTCAGTTTTTGCAACATCATTCCTGGAAAGCTAAGCGCTTTACACAGAGGATTTCCTGCATTTTTACCCGCAAATTTAATAATTTCATAAGCAATACCGGCAACTGGAAACATACAAGCTATTTTCACTAATACCGCTACGATATGTTTAGGTATAGTAGGAAGACCTTCTCCCACCGTAATCACGGTAAAAAGCACAGAGAAAATAATAATACTGATAAAAAGAACAAAAAAGATAAATGAAGTCCCACAGCGTGGGTGCAAAGTAGGATACTTTCGGGCATTCTCAACAATCAGCTCTTCACCTGCTTCAAAAGTTGAAATCGATTTGTGTTCAGCACCGTGATACTGGAAGACTCTGCGAATATCAGGAATAAACCCAATGATCCAAATATAAAGTATAAAAATACAAGCTTTAATCACCCCATCAACAAAATGGAACATAAAACCATCAAGGTTCCAATTCAAAGTAAAAACTTGATTAAGTCCTTCAGTGGCAGCATGAGGGACAAAGACAAAGAGTCCCATTCCAAAAGCTAAACTCGTCGCAATAGTAAAAAATGTCGCCCAGTCTATTTTCTCTGCTTTCTTTTTTTCTGCCTCATACTCTTCTTCTGTCTTTCCTTTTTTAAGAGCTTTTTCTTTTTGCTCTTCATCCATAGCAATATTAGCTGAGTAATTCAGGGAAACGATCCCATTGGCCATAGCTTCAAGGAGCATAATAACCCCTCTTAAAAAGGGCTTTTTCATGAAAGGAAATTTTTGAGAGAGACCATACCATTGATCACGTCTAAGTCTTATTTTGCCATCCGGTTTACGAACGGCCACGACAAAAGCATTGGGCGATCTCATCATTACGCCTTCAATAACTGCTTGGCCACCGATGGAAGTATATTGCTTAGATATAAAAAGGATGATTTTTTTTAATATATTCATTAACCGTTCATTGACTCCAAAAAGTCATCATTTGTTTTTGAGTTTTTAATTTTATCCAGCACAAACTCCATTGAATCAATTGTATTCATAGGATGAAGGACTCTACGTAAAACAAATACTTTAGAGAGATCATCTTCTTTCATAAGCAAATCTTCTTTACGAGTAGAAGATTTATTTACATCGAGACAAGGAAAGATTCTTTTCTCCATAAGTTTTCTATCGAGTTGAATTTCAGAGTTACCTGTACCTTTGAATTCTTCAAAAATAACTTCATCCATTCTTGAACCAGTATCAATAAGAGCAGTGGCGATAATAGTAAGGGAGCCACCTTTTTCAATATTTCTTGCGGCACCAAAAAATCTTTTAGGCTTATGAAGAGCGTTTGAATCAACCCCACCTGAGAGGATTTTTCCACTTGGTGGAATAACTGTGTTGTAGGCCCTTGCTAGTCTTGTAATAGAATCAAGGAGGATGATGACATCTTGCCCTGCTTCTACTAAACGCTTGGCCTTTTCAATAACCATCTCCGCCACTTGCACGTGTCTAGAAGCTGGCTCATCAAAAGTACTCGAAACAACTTCAGCATCAACACTTCTTTTCATATCTGTTACTTCTTCCGGACGCTCGTCAATAAGCAGAACAATAAGGGCTGCTTTTTTATGATTCTTAGCAATAGCATTAGCTATATCTTGCAGAAGAACTGTCTTACCTGCTTTTGGAGGTGCAACAATCAAACATCTTTGTCCAAAACCTTGAGGAACAAACAAATCAATAATTCGAGTTGAATATCCTGTCGGAGTGGCTTCTAAATTAATTTTTTTATTAGGGTAGAGAGGAGTTAAGTTATCAAAGAGAACTGTTTGCTTGTGCTTTTCTGGAGATTGAGTATTGATAGTTTCAATTCTTAAAAGAGCAAAGTATCTCTCTCCTTCTTTTGGCGGTCTGATCGTTCCTTCGATGGTATCCCCAGTTCTGAGACCAAATTTTCTAATTTGAGATGGGCTCACATAAATATCATCGGCACCTGGTTGGTAGTTGTATCCAGGAGATCTAAGAAATCCAAATCCATCTTGAAGGATGTCGAGAACACCCTGACCGTAAATATCTTCTTCTTCTTCAGATGTCTTTTTTAGGAGAGCAAAGATGATTTCATGTTTTTTCATACTTGCGGCATTATCTATACCGGCTTTCGTCGCCATCTTAGTCAGGTCTTTGATTTCTTTTTCTCTTAGATCATTTAAATGCATTTAATTTAACTCCAGAAAATTTAATTGGGATGTTACACTCGAAATTTGAATGACAAAATTACTGTATTATAGGTTCTCTCAATAATAACCTAAGCCCCACCTATGTCAAGCTTTACAAAAGCCTTTTTTAGCTGATAGATGCTTGTTTAATGGAAAATTCTCAGCTACAGCTCAAAAAAATTCTAGGTATTGACTATGGGCGAAAATATACCGGTCTCGCCACCTATAAAGTAGGAGTCGACCCTTATGCCTTGATGTGGGGAAGAATAAAGTACGAGTCGGATGAACAACTCATCAAAGAGATCCAACTCATCATAGAAGATGAGTTCATTGACCTCATCGCACTAGGAGTCCCCTATTTCACTGATGGGAAAAGTTCTACAATGACCAAAACTGTTCAAGATTTTGCCAACAAATTGGCCAAGAAAATAGATTTACCTATTCATCAGGTTGATGAAACCCTCACCACTTTTGAAGCGCAAGAGCGTATGAAAAACTCACCTCGATTTAATTTCAAAGTAGATTTCAATCAAATTGACGCACTTTGCGCAACAATTATTATTGAAGAGTTTCTCGCAAAACATAAATAACTGTTTTTTTAGGTAACTTCTACTAGAATAGAGGGCATGAAAAAAGTTTTAGGTATTATTTTTATCCTCTCAGTTTTAATTGTTGGTGGCGGCTTGTTCACTTTGCTAGGTCAATTTTATGCTAGCTATGATGGAGCAGATGTTAAGTTTACGATCACTCCAGGTGAGAGTTTTGCAAGCGTCAATGGCAGACTCACCAGAGAAGGGCTTATAGCCAGTCCCAGGCTCTTCCACCGTTATAATCAACTCATAGATAATATGGGCAACCTCAAAGCAGGGACCTACACCATTCCTAATGGGGCTACCATTACAGATATTTCCTACATCCTCACCAAAGGCACCCCGGAACTCACTCGTGTCACAATTCCCGAGGGTAAAAATATGTTCGAGATAGGAAATATTCTTGAAGAGAGCGGTATTACAACTTACCAAGACTTTGTACAATACAGTCGTAATAAGTCTGCTATAAAAAAACTTATTGGTGTGGATGCTCCTTCCTTGGAAGGTTATTTATTTCCTGAAACTTATATGTTTTCAAAAAATACACCAGCGGCTCAGGTGGCCCAGACTATGGTGAGACAATTTAAAACACAAACTCAAAGCATTGATCTTAAACACCCCAAGCTCTCTCCCCATGAAGTCGTTATTTTGGCATCTATCGTTGAAAAAGAAACCGGAGCGAAATGGGAGAGACCTGATATTGCAGGAGTCTATCTCAATAGATTAAAAAAGCGCATGCGTCTGCAAGCTGACCCCACCACTATCTATGGAATTTGGGAGAATTTTGACGGTAATCTAAGACGCAAACATCTCTTAGAAAAAACGGATTATAATACCTATAAAATGAGTGGACTTCCCTTAGGGCCTATCGCCAACCCATCTCTGGCGGCAATCAAAGCGGTGCTTAATCCTAACCAACATAACTATCTCTACTTTGTGAGTAAAAACGATGGAACTCATATTTTTACTCCCACTTATAAAGAACATCTTAAGGCTGTTGAGTACTGGCAAAAGAACAGATCTCGTAGGCAAGGTAGAAGTTGGAGAGATCTTAAGCAAGATTAATTGAAAAAAAGGCCGGTCATATACTGCCAGCCTTTTTGATCGTTGTGTGATTTTTTATTTAGTCTTTGATACAAACCGCTGGTGGTAGGTCATATTCGTTCTCATGGTGAAACGTATTGAAAGCTCTTCCACAGTTTCTGTATTTTCGCCAATTACTGTCTATTTCTTCAGCTTTAGGCGATAAAATGACAGTATAAGCAGGTTTACTTTCATCCGCACTCCAACCAGCAAATCCAACGGTATATTTTTTCCTTTTATATGACGATTTTTTACTATAGCACCCTTCCTCGGTAAGGCTTTCCTGTAGTCTATCTGCATCTTTAACAATACCCTGAAAATAATAGGAATACTCCTCAACAGGTAACACTCTAGCTCCAAGAGATTCACACACGCTAATAGCTGCTTCTTTACTCTCAACTTTGAATTCAGAAACATAAATTTCTACTGCATCCTTTATAAAGTTGTACTTAACAGCTCCTCTTTCAATAAAAGGATGTCTTATAGGATCTTCCAGGGGAAAACGACTACCCCACTCTCCAAATCTCAGCTTTATTAGTTCCATCATTGAAGGACTTGGTTCTATTCTAACCCTGCTAGCCTCAATCTTTTTCCTTTTCAGTTTTCTAGAGTTAATAGCATAACCTTTTCTGAAAGCACGTTCCGATTCCTCAAGATTTTTTGTTATACACTTGTCATCGCATTTTTCTTTATTCTGTCCAAGTAGATGAGCGATAAGAGCTCCTTCTCCAGTACCAGCCTGAGCTAATCCCATTAATGAAATGTACATAAATATGCCTGTAAATAACTTCACAAAGTCTCCTCGATCTCTCGCTCATTATCTAAAATTATTATTATTATCCTAGTTTTAATGAGCCAATTCGAGGGTGACTGAAAGGATTTCAGATGGTGTCAATTTTTTCGACAGTATTTTAAAACCCCTCCCTAGTCACCTAGAGAGAGGTCATCTTCTTTTATTTGAATAAAGAAATTTTTTGGGAATTACTTGAAGTGTTGTTTGTGCTGTTATTAGGACATGCAATTTCATCTTGTGAGCGATTGTCCATACTACAGATATCAATCGTGCTGATATCGACATGACTGACATCATGCCCTTCACTATAACTTTTTGTTACATCAATAAAACTATAGGCAGGAGAGCCTGCTTGTTTTGAAATATTATGTGAAAAAACACTGGAGTGAAAACTATGGCGATCTAAACTTATTATTGTATCAAATGAAAACTCAAAGGTGATTCCCTTCTCTACTTCATATGTCCCGGTGGTTTTACCAGAAACTCTAATCACTTGTTCCCCATTAAGATTAAATTTTTCAAAATGCATTTTTTTAAAAAGATCATCGGTCTTGATCCCAGTTTTATCAAGGCGACTTTCAAACGCTATTTCTTTTGCTGGATAACTTCCGTCTGTGAGCAATCCTAAACAAGTGGTAGATTCAGGCGCCACTTTTAAGTTCTTCTTTAGCTCTTCAATATAAAAATACTTTTCATCAAAATCGACGAGCAATTTCTCTTGGTCGAACTCAACGGTACAATTGGTCGTCGACCATTCATCTGTTTCATTATTATATTTATAAACGGCATCATCTTCAGTGATAGTTTGAGTGATCTTAAGACCTTTCACGGGAGTCAGATCTGAGTTTTCATAAAGCTTAATGGCTTCGTTGTAAGTAATCTTTTGTACTCCAGAGCACTTACTTATATTACACGGATTATGAGGGCTTAAAAATTGTTGAACTTTTACCTTGTCTCCAGAACCAGATCCGCCACTTCCTCCATTGCAGGCAATGAGAGCCAGGCAAGAAAGAGTTAAAACAATCATTGTTTTCATTTTTTCTCCTTAAAATTGAACTTGAATTCTAAATTTAGAAAATCATATAAAGTTAGGTACTAAAAGAGAACTAAATAAACCTTTCATGGAGCGACAATGCACCTAGGCAAGCCTCTTCAATAGTGCTCCCAATGCAAATCACACCATCTTGATGGCCTTCCATCACGATATTTTTTGCATTATGCTTTTCGATGAGATCTTGAACTTCTTGCGCCATCTCTAGAGTTCCATAGGGTGTATCTTTACTCGTTTTAGGATAGTTAGCTTTAAGCATTTCATTCCAAATCTTCTCACTATGAATATGGACAATCGCCGCTATATTTTCATCCGCTAAATAAATAGCTCCATGGGTGAGAGATTCACTAGAAGCCTTGATTGGGCCTGCGCAGGTAAGATTTTGTTGTTCGAGATCAAAATCAACTACACGTGTGTAATACTGGCCCGAAAGGGACTCAATTCCCCCCGTCTGGGTGCCAGTGATAACAAACTGAGGATTCTTTGTCTTTTGATATTGAGAATAATCTTTTTTGATTGATATATTTCCAAAGCCAATTTTTTCTGGAAGATACTCACCTATTAAATTTTTTTGAAAAAGTATTTTACGACAACTTTCGATTTCCTGAAATTCATCTTCTGATAAGGGAGGAGTTTCTTGAAACTTTTTGAAACTAAACTTTATGACACCATCATCGATCATGACTTACTTACATTTTTTTATATCGTTAATGGAGTTGGTAAAAATATCCCCATAAACTTCACCATTCACTGTGACATCTGTCTCACCTTTTACATAAGCGTCAAAAGGGTTGAATTCAACTTCATAGGTTTTAGGTAAGCTATTTGGAGTTTCTTTAACTGATATAGGGACAAGAGAACTATTAAGTTTTGTTTTTAAATAAACACGAGGAAGATCAACTAATATTTTAGCGTATGTCTTAATGGAACGTCTTCCTACCCGGTACTCATCAATCCAATCGGCTATATTAGAGACACATTTTGGTTTAAGAAGTTTGGCTTCATAAACACCTCCCCCTTTTTTTTCTGCAAAGGAGATCTCCCATTTAAAATATTTGTAGTTTAAATTTTCTAAATCATTTTTTGTTTTTTCTATATTACTGCCATGAACCTTAGCGTTCTTGAGCATCCTTGCCCGGTAAAGATCAAGCAGAGCAAAAGAGTTTTCTCGATAGCATTCTTTTGGTGGAAGATAATATTCAGAGTCTGATGTGTATTTTAAACAAGAAACGTTAAAAAAATGAAAATATCGATCCAACCTTGCGTTCATGACATCGGCAGACCTTAAATAAGAATAAATATTTTGTGACATCTCTTTTGAGTAAATGCCCAATATTGAACCGTTATGCAGGAGAATAGATCCACTACTTCCCTCTTCTAGTTCACACCCTTTCACAACGAACATACTTGAATACGGATGGTCGCTAAAAGGATTGAGATATGAACGCCCAAGAATTTCACATTCAGATTTAGCCACGTAGGCGATCTTGTCTGACTTGAGTTCTACTTTCCAAACATCAGAGACGGTTTTATCAACGCCTTCAATATTAAGAGGGAGTACAGGTCGCTCCACGTCTTGAGCTAATTTTAAAATGATCGCATCACTTTTCCATAAAGGAGGAAAGCCAGAAAAAACATTATTATCTGCATGAAGAATTCGTTCACAAGAGATGATTTCATCTTGGTTTTTATCACCGCTAAAGACAGCAAAAATATTTTGCGAGCATTTGAGACCAGGGATCTTTAAGGAGTTGGGAAAACAACTGGCAGAAGTAAGCACTCTATTTTTTGAAATGAGGGCCCCCGTACAATGAGACACTTTCCCTTTGTTTACGATCACTAACTTTGCAAGTCCAGCAGGACAATCTTGACCGTCACAAATAAGTCTTTGAGATTTTTTAAAATCAGCTAATATTTCTGAATCGGACTGAGTCGGCCTTTGACCTTCCCGACCATCCTTAGTACTTTCCCCAATCTGCTTGCCACAAGACAGAGTGATGAAGACAAGTATTAGCATTAATATCGAGTGCTTTTTCTTCATTTCTTCCTTAATAGGTCATTTTATTAAGTTCTCTTAAACTATGTCAAACCATAGGACTAGGTTATAACTAGGAAAATTTTAACAATTCCTTACAGTTTTCTAATATCTTTAAAGTATTATTGCTTGGATCCGAATCGCATGTACAATTATGGGGTATATTATATGCCCCAGCTCGATTCAAGGAGGACATCTAGATGGATGAGAAGAGAATACAACATTTTAGACAAAAGTTACTTACTGCTAGAGGACAAATCATCAATAGTGGTATTATGAATAATTTTGATGATCTTCAAGTTAAATCAGATGACCTGGCAGATGAGGCAGATCTCGCCAACAACACTATTAACCAACAAGTGACTTTTAGTATTCGCGAAAAAGAAATGGTGAAATTGAGAAGAATCGATGCCGCCCTCGCGAGAATTGAAGAAGGCACATATGGTTACTGTATTGAGTCTGGTGAAGAAATCGAAGAAAAGCGATTAGAGACTCAACCATGGGCAGAGTTCTGTATTGAAGTTGCCGAAGAAAGAGAAAGAGAAACCAATCAAAGATTTCACAGAAGAGCTTAATAAGCTTATCAAATATTTTGATTATAAAGCCCACTTCTAATGTGGGCTTTTTTTATTTCTTAATCTTTAAAGCTTCAAATCTTTTTAGCAATTTTTGAGGGCCCCACAATATCCCACGCCCTGTTTTCTTATAAATTTTCACTGTTGTGTTAAAAACTTCTGTATATTCAGGCAGACATGCTCCCCCTAATTTCTCATCACAACCCACGTTTATATTCTCAACTTGAATATTGGGAAAGAACGTTTTTAATGTTAGTTTTTCTTGCTCATTCAACTCTGAGTAAAAACCATTATCCGCTAAAGGTAGTTTTGTTTCGTTATAAAACCTGCGATACATAACCGTTGCCCTAGGAAGCAGTTTTTTGTATTTTTTTAAGACATCTGATCTGTACGCAATTCTATAGGCGTCATTTTCTGAGCTATCGGTTTTTTCAAAAACAAGATCATCAGAAATGATAAGAGATGTGTGTTGCAAAGATCTCATACCTGCTCCACTCTCAAGCATGATGGCGAGAACATCCCCATACTCCAATTGACTTGAACGAACTTGGTAGCTTAATTTTTTATCTTCAATAAGACTGGTAGCAGTAAAACGTCCAGGCCAATAAATTTGGAATTGATTATCGTTTTTATTTTTGAGTAATCGTACTAATTCAAAAGTCGTGTTCCAGCAATTGGCATAGGACGAAATACCTGAAGCTGCAATTTCCGCCAGATAATAACTCTCATCTGCTGGCATATCTTGAGGTGCGATATTGCGCTCAGGCTTAAAAATCTGATTTACAGTGGCTTGCATAGCTGGATGAAGAAAATCAACAAGGTAGTATTTTCGTTTTGAGCTATAAGGAACCTTTGAAAAGTTCCCAAAATGACTTTTAATCTTTTTAAACTGAAGTGGTGTTAAATATCCTAATTCAACTTGAAGGAAATATTTATCTTCAATATCACTAAGCTTTTTCTGTTGCAGGGAATAGTATTTATTAATTTTTGCCTTCACACCGAAATCAGCGAGTATGGACTTAATATCCGCTGCCAAGACAGAGTTTAAACTAAACACAAACAACACTAAGATTATTTTCTTCATCATATTTTTATCCTTTTCAAAAGTTTACTGTGAGGAGTTAAAAAGCTTTTATTCTTTTTTTTATTTTTGTAATTCTTACAAATTGTAAAAAAAGTGGTGACTAAACTTTAAACACCCCCCTGTAAACATTATTCAAGCGCTACATTCTGGCAGTAGATCCCCTTAAAATAGCTGTAACAACCATCAATTTGGAGAATTTAATGAAATCTTTATTAGTAGTTTTTTCACTCACGTTTGCAACTATGTCCATGGCAGGTACATGTACTATAACGAAGAAGGTTGGTCCTTCTAGTTTTTCAAAATATAGAACGGCAGGAACTGAAGTTGAAAGAAATATATCGATTGGCGACTGTATACGTCTCACAGTTGAATCTGTTGGAGAAATAACGACTCTTCGAACAAGAAGCATTTTCAGAGACCAGAAAAGTACAAGAGCAAGAGTTGAAAAAGCTGATTATAAATTTACTTATAATAGTGGAAGAACAGTAAAGGGCTCTATTCAAAAATAAAGAGTCTAATAACTAAACAAAATCGCTGTTAAGTATTGAATATAACAGCATTTAGAAAACACTCGGCAGTGTATAAAAATTAGACAGAATTTAAAGTTTAAACAGTTCCAGGTATCAAAAGCTCGCTAAACTCTTAAATTCACTTAAGTAAAACTGGCCGCAACCTTGCTTTATAAGATAGGTAGAAATAGGAATCTAAGGGATTATAACTATGTTAACTAAAAACTCTCTCTTTATTAGCTTACTTACCATTAGCTCATTAACATCATTGGGCTATGCTGAGGTAAAAACCAAGTCACCTAAAAGTTCAGAGAAGCAAGAGACCAAAAAAGCAGATCACGGTTTATATAGTGAGTCTCAACTCAAAGGTAAATTTGTAAGTTGGGGTATTGATCCGAACTATAAAACAAGCTCTATAAATTTAGAGCCAACTTGGAAGAAGTTTAAAAAGAATAAAGATATTGTGGTAGCGGTTATCGATACAGGAATTCAACATAATCACCCTTTTCTTAAAGACAATATTTTTGTTATAAATGGGAAAGCTGGAAACTCAAACTACGGTATGGACTTCTCAGGAAAATCCGCTTCCCCCACACCTACTGATTCACATGGACACGGAACACATGTTTCTGGAATTATAAAAAGTATATTCCCTGAGGTTAAATTACTTTCACTCAAATATTATAATCCTCAAGCATCTGGACAGAAGAATCTAGAATCGACTATCCAGGCTCTTAAATATGCAGTTGATAATAATGTGGACATCATCAATTATTCGGGCGGTGGACCTGAGGCTTCAGCGGCAGAACTAAGTATTCTCAAGCAAGCTGAAGAAAAAGGCATTCTCGTTATCGCTGCTGCAGGTAATGAAAAATCTAATATTGATCTCAAGAAAAATGCCTACTACCCAGCAAGTTATGGGCTTTCTAATATCGTGACTGTTGGCGCTCATGATGAATATAATCAAGTGATCTCTTCATCGAACTGGGGGAGAAAATCTGTAGATATTGCAGCTCCAGGTTACAGAATCAAGTCGGCGATTCCTGGAAGCGGTGCCGGTTTAATGACAGGGACCTCACAAGCAACAGCTTTCGTAACAGGAGTGGCAGCTCTCATTAAATCGAAATTCCCTAAACTTAATTTTCAACAGGTTAAAAATATTATTCTAAGCTCTTCTCTTAAAGTGAGCAAACTTAAAGGAAAAGTGCTTGGCGGTGGAAAACTTGATGCACTTCGCGCTATAGAAGTCGCTGAACATGTAAACACTAAGCTTTTTGGATTGAAAAGAACTGTTGCTAAGAAAAATAACTAATTAAAACATGAAATTTTAAATTGTTTCGCATAAGATAGTGCCTATGAAAAAGTATCAACCTTATGCACTCATGCTGATAGCAGGACTTATCTATTCCTTGGGACATCCCAACCTCCTTGGAGTTTTGCTACCTTTCACACCTATTCTAGGTACGAGCTTACTTATTTATTTTATTATAAAAGCGCCTAGCCCTTGGAGCGCAATAAAATATCTCCTCACTTTTAATCTCGTCATCACTATCGTGAGTTTTTATTGGATCACGAACACTCTCCAAGAATTTGGAAACCTTCCCTTTGTCGTGGCAGGATTATTTAATCTTTGCTATGCACTGATCTTCTGCCCCCAGTACTGGTTCCTTATCTTGGGGTTGGCCCTGATAAAAAAATACAAACGTCGATGGTTTAATCTTTATTTTAGAGACGGTCTTTTTAGTATTCTTTTAGCCGCCACTCTCACAACTCTAGAGTATTTTATCCCTCAGCAATTTCCCATTATGTTGGGACAACCTTGGATTGTATTCTCGGATTATCTGGGTCTAGCCCCCTATTTCGGTCTCCCCCTCTTTTCTTTTTTAAGCTATATTGTAGCGATAGAAATCATCCGTTACTTCAAAGTGAGAAGAATTTCCTATTTCAATTTTAGTGTGGTCTTTATATTGATTGGACTTAACATTCAACTGGCTTCCCGTCCTGTTACTTCAGCTCAAGAAGCTAGTGATAACAAGCTCACACCTTTTAAGGTGAGAGTTGTTCAGGCTAATATAAGTAATTTTTTAAAGGTTGATTCAGAGACTGGAAATTATGCTTCTGTTGATCAAGTTCTAAGTAGCTACAAAGAATTAAGCCTTCTTCCAAGCAAAGAACAAAAAAAGATTGATCTCATCATTTGGCCGGAAACCGCCTATCCCTATCCTATAACCACCGACAAAAAAGATTTGGGCCAAACAGTACTTCCTCCCCTATTTCTTGAAATAGCGACGCTTATGGACTCAGAATTATTAATTGGAGGTTATGACCATCTCAAAGACGACACCGATAACTCATTTTATCAGACAGAGTATAATGCTGCTTTTCATATAAGCGCAAATGGTCAGCTCAAGAAAACATTTCACAAGCATATACTGATTCCTTTTGGAGAAACATTACCCTTTGGCCCACTTAACAAGTGGATAAGCAAGCAGGTACCAGAATTGGCTTTTTTTGCAGAAGGAAGCAGCTTTCCTACTTTCACAACAGCTTCAGGAATCAATTTTATCACTACAATATGCTATGAACTCATTAAGCCTGAATTTATTAGAAAGTATCTCAATGAAACTGATAAGCATCCCCAGGTTCTCATCAATCTCTCCAATGATTCTTGGTACGGAAATACAGTTGAGCCAGAACAACATCTTTTCTTAGCGAAATGGCGAGCGATAGAGTTCAACCTCCCCATCATTAGATCAACCAATACTGGGATATCTAGTTATATTGGGAGCGATGGTATAGAAAAGCAAAGGCTAAACTATTATAAGAAAGGAAATCTAGATCTTGAACTTATGATCGGACCAGCACCTGCCCCTACCATGTACCAAAAATATGGTTATATGATGATATTGCCTCTTTTCGCCCTCTGTTTTATTTTTCACCTATTGTTGATAAAATTTAAGTATGCAAAAAATAATTCTCATTTATAGTTTGATATTAGGACTTTATAGTTGTGCCTCTTATGAAAAATACAGACAAATTACTGAAGAACTAGAGATTCCCGCGCAAATTTACCAAGCGGATTTCAATCAAACATGGGCCGCTGTCATTCAAGAAATGGCCAAGGGTCGTTATGATATTGCTTTTGCCAATCAAGAAACGGGGAAAGTAAAAACAAGATGGATGGATAACACCCTTCAAGTAAACTTCACTGATTCTTTTGGTGGAAGTGATAAAGTTAAAGCTGCCGAATATCAAATTTTAGTGAATGTTGCCGAGGGTTTTAGCTACGGTCGTAAAGTCACAAAAGTCACAGTCTACAAACGCCAACGAGTCGAACGTGATTTTCTCCAGGGTTGGAAGGAAATCCCAACTGATGGCATCACTGAAAAAACGATTCTCTATCGTATAGGTGTCAGAATAGAAAACGATAATAAAATCAGAGCTATCGATAAAGCAAAAGAAAAAGAAGCCTTAGAGAATTTCTAATTAGATCTTTGTTTGGGCCAGACCAACTCTTTTCCAATAATTTCTTTTAATCGTCATAGGACCTTCGGGAGAATCCTTCTTCATAATCTTAGATAAAGAATAATCTAGCTCCGCATGGACATCTTGATACTTTGTTCTGTTGATCATGGTGAGCATAGGAGTCACCGCTTCTTTGAGTTCTAACTCTCCCACAACTTTGATGGCATCTTTAATAATATTTGATCTTTTTCGGCTTCCTTTCTGCCCCACATAGTTCTCTTTATTATAGAGCATTTTCCATACATAAGGAGCGAGTGACTTCAGATTCATCTCTTTAATATTTTGCAAGGCTTGGTGTCTTACAATAAGTGATTTATCTTCTAAGAGTCTAGCGTAGATACCCACATATTGTTTTTGTTCTAAATGCAGAAGGACTTTTAAACTAGCAAGTCTCATCATCCAAGAAGGATGAGCAGAAAACTTTGAAATAAAATCTGCAGATTTCTTTCCCATAATTTTACCTAACATAAAGGTGGCCACCCATTTGTTCTCATCAGGGAAAGCAGATATTTTCATCACATTAATAAGCGAAGGAACTGCATCTTGCTTAAGCTTCATTGTCTCTGCTTTTAATTTCGAAATATACGTTTTTGAGTTTGAAGATTTTAAATACATGGCTTCAAGGGGTGTCTTCGGAGTGTAGGAGACTTTGCTTTCAGTTTTTGGGCTTAATGTTTTTTGGGATGTGGGAGTCGATTTGATTTTTGTCTTTAATTCCTTAAGCTTGTTTTTTTCGTATTTTGGTTTCCAGTTTGAGTTGTTTGCACCTAAACACACTGACGCACTTAGCATCATAAAGAACATGATTTTCATAAATCTCCTATATCATCCTAACATTTTTTCGAATTCGCTTAACAGATCTTCTGGTGACTTATCTTCACCCTTTTGATCTTCACTGGCCTCTAGGTCTTCACCCTCGGCCTGAGCCTCAACTGGTTCTTCAGTGGCCGGTTCTTCCGCCACAGGCTCTTCAACTGCTGGTTCTTCCGCCACTGGCTCTTCAACCGCAGGTTCTTCAGCTACTGGCTCTTCCGCCACTGGTTCTTCAACAGCTGGTTCTTCTGCCACTGGCTCTTCAGCAACTGGCTCCTCTTCAACCGGAGCGCTTGCTCCACTTTGCTCGAGGGCTGCTTTTAGCTGAGCATTTTCTTGTTTTAATCGTTTCAGGTTAGCAAGATCATCTTGAATCATGCCATACCCTTCTAACTCTTCTTTTAATTCATCACGCTCTTTTTTCACCTCACTGAGTTCGGCTTTCAAGGCTTCATCAACATCCCCACCCTCGCTAGCCTTGGCCAACAAGGCTTCCAGCTCTTCAATACGAGCTTGTTTCTGTGAGACTTGCCCAGAGAGATCAGTAATTTTATTTTCTAATTCTTTGATCGTACTTTCTTTAGTCGCAAGCTGAGATTGCAAACGAGATAATTCTGCTTTGAGAGCTTCATCCCCTGCAATATCTGTAAGATCAACTGCAGCAGAACTGCTGGAGCTCATTTGATCAACGGGCATAACCGAAGGAATATTAGAGGGATCTATATCAAGTCCTCCCCCTCTAAAAAGCGAAGACTTCAAAGCACTTGAGTTTTGAATAATAGAATCTAAATAGTTCTTAACCACATAAGCTGGGATTTGATGTTTTAGATTGTGATATTTACGTCGATTACTTATCCAAATCCAGACAATGAGTCCGATTACAATAAGTGTAATACCCAATAAAAGCACAATAATTTGGGCATGATATTTATCAAAAAGATTAATTATAGATTCCAAAATAATCCCTCCATGGATTTATTTTAACTTATTAAATTATAGATATTTAGCGTCATTTTTGCAAACAAAGAAGCAATCGTCCTCTTAATGCGAAATTTTGCCTAATATTTTCTTGTGAAGTGGATCAGCTGCGGCAATAACCGAGTTTTTAAAAGGGCTAAACTTCCGACCGTCAAAGTCGGTTACCTTGACTCCAGCTTCTTGCAAGATTAAAAATGCAGCCGCTACATCCCAAGGCTTTAAGTATTGTTCCCAGTATCCATCAAAATTTTTATTGGCCACATAACAGAGTTCGAGAGCGGCACTTCCCAATCTTCTTACGGCCCTAGCTCCAGTTATATTTTTTTTAAATGATGAGAGTTGGACTTCGAACCTACTCCCTTCTGTAAAAACCGGCGCAGGAGAAAAAATACACTCATCCATACTCTTGGTATTCTTGTTATTTTTTAAAGTATATTTTTTTAAAGGGTTGATCCTGAAGTCTATAAGGTAAGATCCTTGATCTTTAGCTCCAAAAAAACATTCTCCGGAAAATGGATTATAAACCACACCGACCACCACTTCACCTTTTGCCATTAATGCAATGGATACAGCATAGATGGGTAGCCCGTTCACAAAATTATTTGTTCCATCCAGCGGATCGATCACCCAGCAAAAGTCAGCATTTTGCGCCTTCTTATACAAAGCTTTACGTTCAACTCCCTCTACATTTTCTTCAGATAAAATATCATGTTTTGGAAATCGTGATCTAAGTTCTTGGATGATATATTCTTCACTTGAGATATCTGCTTCTGAAGCAATGCCTTCGGCACCTTTTGAGTGAACATTAAGATTATGTCTTTCTTTTTGGTAACTAAGTAAAATCTCACCCGCTTCGTAGGCAATATCCTGTACGATGTCCATCGTAGAGGTTAAGAACTTTTTAGTAAGTTTCATTTGAATCAACTAATAGTTTATGAAGAGCTTCCTCATCTTCGATATAAACACTTTGATCCCTTCCTGCGACTTTATAGTCCTCACTTAGCCAGCCTCCTAAATCTATCATTTTACATTGATGACCACAAAAAGGACGGAATTCTGACTGGTAATAACTAAACTCTTTTTTGCATTGAGGGCATTTAACTTTTAATTCATTTTTCATTTTAAACCTAAACTCTCTAGAAACTGAGTGCGTAATAAACTTGATTCTGAAATATCATAATGAAAATTATCAATCCTATCAATAGCTGTTAACAGCTGAACTGAATTCACTAAAAAAGGCTGTTTTAATGATCTAAGCTCCTTTTTATAAACTTCTCGCTCCACTAAGTCCATTCCCCTTTTTTCTAAAAAATCTTTAAAAATTTTTAAACCAATACCTTTTAAAATACTTGGGTGAGCAGGGGTGATAAAGTGATCTCCCATTTTAAAAACGATGTTTGATGTTGCTGCTTCGGTGATTCTTTTACCATCACAAAATAAAGCTTCTTCATAGCCTTGATCAATTGCATTAGATCTGGCCAACATATGTTGAAAATAACTGCCCGATTTTATGGGGTGATAGTTTTGACTAAAAGGAGACTCAGAGCTCATCAAGCTCTTTGCCCCCAGAGAAAGTCCAACTTTTTTATACTGAATGTTTAAATCAATATCACTCAGTCCATATTTAAAGAGGGGGGTTTTAGAATTACTAAAAAATGTCAGTCTAAAGTAATGATCGGGATAAGCCTGTATTAATTTCTCTAAACGTCCGTGAGAAAAATAAAACTTTATAAACTGGTCATAACTTAACCGGTGATTGAAAAAATATTGGTTGCAGGAGTGAAACACTCTCAAGAGATGATCTTCTAGTCTCGGAACAACACCCTTAATTGACCTCATAGAAGTAAAAATTGACTCTCCGAGCAAAACGGATCGACTAGCATGCATCGACCCAATATAGCATTGATATAAGAACAAAAAAAGCATAAGATTTGGCTATGTTAGAATACATCGTAACCGTTGATATAGGCTTTAATTCCCACTCCGTAGCATTATTTGATGCAGAGGAAAACTTTATAACAAAGGTTGCTTTTGATGAATTGAGCTCACTGATAAAAAACTATAAGTTAACCACCCAGAATACTTTTGGGATTGTTTCTTCTGTTAAAGACACAAACTTGCAAGATATTCCATTCAAGTATCAAGTTGCAAGGCGTCTTCTTTTACACGGAAAATTTCAGGATATGCCCGTTTTGTATTCAGAAAAAATTCATGACACCCGCCTAGTCAGTAGCTATTTTCTTTATAAGTTAGACAATGAAAAGAAATTAATGATTGATTGTGGAAACTTCACTCTTCTCGATGTTGTAGAAACAAAAGGTTTCTCGGGAGGCTATATACTTCCCTCTCCCAATCAAATGAAAAATATCTTTAAATATAGTGAGCACTTTAAACATTTCGTTAATGATGGGCCTATCGATATTCAGTTTAGTGAAGATCTGCCTCAAGACAACGGAAAAAGTATCACTCAGGGGTTATTATCACAGTACTTATTATCCATTAAGGGACTTATTAAATTAAACAATCCTCATTCTATATATCTTACCGGTAGAAACGCAGAAGCCGTCGCCAGGTTTTTAAAACCTTTCTGTCAAAAAAATAATATAGGAATGAAACTTAATCACGACCTTGTACACAGGTCATTATGCTATATAGCAAAAAGAGTCTACCGTTGAACCAAGATGACTTTCAAATTACCTTAGGAAAAAAAGGGACACTCGTGAGTATGGTTTGTGAGAGCTTTGAGCATCATCAAAGTCTAGAGCAAACTAAAAATTCCCTCCGAGAATTAAGAGAACTGTTGAATACTTTAGGTGTGGAACCAGGAAGTGAGCATTACCAAAATAGAAGTAAAGTTGATCCTGCGACTATGCTTGGAGCAGGAAAACTTGAAGAAATAGCAGACATCGCTCGAGAGGAAGGTTCTGAAATTTTGGTTTTTGATTTTGAACTCACGGCCAGTCAAATGAGGAATATTAAAAAAATTACAAAACTTGATGTTATAGACAGATGCCTTGTTATCCTTGAGATTTTTGCCCACCACGCTCGTACCGCAGAGGCAAAGATTCAAATTGAAATCGCAAGACTTAATTATATGCTCCCAAGGCTTCAATCTCTTTGGACTCACTTTTCAAAACAAAAAGGTGGTATTGGTCTAAAAGGTGAAGGGGAACAACAGTTAGAGCTGGATCGAAGAATTATTCGAGACAAAATTGCGAGCTATAAAAGACAGCTGGTTGAAGTTGGGAAAACCAGACAAGAGCAAAGAAAAAACCGAGAAAATAAAGTTGTGACTGCGGCTCTCGTAGGTTACACCAACGCTGGAAAGTCGACTCTTATGAATAAGCTATGTAAGGTTGATGTTTTAGCTGAAGACAAACTTTTCGCCACTTTGGATTCAATCTTTAGAACTCTCAACCCTGACTCTAAACCTCCCATGGTGCTTATTGATACCGTTGGGTTTATCCAAAATCTCCCAAATACCCTTGTTGAAGGTTTTAGAACGACACTTGAATCTGCCTTAGAAGCAGATCTTCTCATCATTGTTTGTGATTTATCTGACCCGAACTATAAAACTCACCTGCATGTGACTCAAGAGGTACTCAGTGAGCTTGATATAAAAGAAAAAGATCAAATCATAGTCTTTACTAAAAAAGACAAAGTGACTGATCCTTTCTTACCAAAAATTGTGATGAGAAATTTAAAAGCAAGTTTTATCGTCAATGCGATGGATAAAGTCGATATTAAAAATTTACGAGAATATATTGTGAATTACTTTTTGAGTCAGCAGGAACTGCTGGATATTTTTGTTCCTTACGAAGACGGAAGTGCCCACTCAAGAGTCATGGGAAATACCAATGTTATCAAGGTAGAAAATCATGAATCAGGAATTTATTATCGTATTCGTGTGCCTGATTTTATTTTTAACCAATTGGGATTGAAGAAATATATTTTGTCAGATGAAAGTCCAATTCAAAAATAAATTTGTTTACACAACCTTTATTTTCTAAAAAAAATTTCAGGTAATTAAGGGTAAAAAAGATTCCGAGTGCCCTTGTCAGATGAAGGATTGGGCCCTATTATCGCTACTCACATTTCGATGAGAACTAACGGAGACACACTTTAATGGATCAATTTGCTAATAGCGAACTGCGACACCTTTTACATAAAAAACTCGAAAATACTTTTTTAAGAACAATTGATAATCCTGTAATAAAGGCCCAGGAATCTTGGGATTTGTTAAATGATCAATTGCTCGATATTTTAGGGCCAGAAGTGCACACACAATGGTTTAGAGATATAACCCCTCTGGTCCTAAAAAATAATATTCTTATTGTTCAAACGAAAACTGAATTTGCTTCGCAATGGATCAACACTTACTATCAAGATTTGGCCAGTGCCTTAATGAAAGCCCAAGGGAAAAAGAAAAATTGTTTTTTTATCTCTAAGAAAGCTGCCTAATCAAAAATGCCTGAACGGAAATAAATTGTCGCGGCAAAAAACAAGATTGTTATGCTAAGCCCAAGAATTGCGTAAAGTTTGTCTCGATCCATGATAGTGTTATTTTAGAGACTTTATTGAACCTGCGCAAGTAAACTACTGAATATATTATCTAATTGCCCTAAATCAACCGGTTCCACCAAGGCATGATCATAGGCAAGAGTCACATTATTAATATCTTCTTCCTTGCCCCAGACCAATACTTTAAGCTCACCCTGATAAGATTTAATATCTTTCTCCAGCTGATCAGAAAACCCCTCAAGGATGTCCGTGTGAACGATGAGAGCATCTGTTTGTAAGTCATTCAAAAGATAATCTACCGGCTCATACTGATCGAGAGAATAAGTCGCCACACCTAAGTCTTTGGCGAATTTATCAAACGCATCACAAACAAACTTTATGGGATGTAACAAAATGACCTGTTTTATGACAACTTTTTTCAAATTCGTCTCTTTTTTAGTATAAGTGTTTCTAGAGCTATTAAGATTTTTAACACACTGAGGTAAAAATGTCGAATGATTCAAAAGTTAAAGTAATTGATGTGAATACCCAGCAAGTTTTATTTGAGTGTGAATTCAAAGATATTGAAAAAGCCTATCAATATGCAAGTGACATGGAGGATATGGGTCTTGATATAAAACTCATCTCTCCTACCATCACGGAGTCTCTTTGTGACTCTCTTGGCATTGATTATGAAAGACGTGCTGATTACGAACAAAGTGTTGTCGCTGAAATCGAAGATCACGATGGCTCATGTTGCGCAAAGCCTGAAGACGAAAAACTTCAATAAACATACTCAAGGTCTAACTGCACTCCTCTGCGTTGAGTATTGTAGTCCTCAAAATATTCATACTCAGCATCAAATACGTTTTTTAAACTCGCGACAAAAGTTAAGTCCTCATAGTTAAAACGATACCTAAGATCCAAAACAGAAAAAGGATCAAGCTCTTCCTCAAGATAGGTATAGCTCTTACCCCTATAAGTCAAAAGCCCTCCCACGAGATGTTGGTCCGTGATTTGAAAGTCATAACGAGCAGTCACATTTTCTCTCGCTCTGGCTGCAACCTCCTTTTCAGAGCTCAAATCATAATCATAATACGCCACATTCAAACCATAAAAATGTGCACCCAACTCCCACTTAAAAAAGGTATCAAGTCCAGTGATCGTCAGTGAGTCTTCATTATAATATTCACTTAAATCTGTTTGGATAAAATCAGAAATCTCATTTCTAAAAACCGTTGCTCCGATCGCAATACTCATTTGTCTAAATTCATAACCTGCTTCAGTATAAAATGATTTTTCTGGAGCTAAATTCTTATTCCCTATTCTTTGCCCGTCATAAAAGCCATAAAGCTGATAGGCACTGGGAGCTTGAAAACCTGTTTTTAAAGAAGCCTTCACTTTATGCTCTGGGGTAAGTTCTTTGAGTAAACCAAGCCCATAAACGAGTTGGGAACCATACTCTTCTTGGTAATTAACTCTCGCTCCAAAATCAAAATCAATTTCTTCCCAAGAATAGATGCGGTTTCCAAAAATATCATACTGAGAGATCTCTTCATCATTCAAGTCTTCATCACTACAGCTCTCAGCGGTTCTATTAGCGCCAACCACCATGCTACCGTCTTCCAGCTCCCTCAACCAACGCCCTTCCAGAATGAGACTACTCCCCTCATAATCTTTTCTCTCGTCGCCATCATTTGAAGTTCTATTGGTGTCAGTGTAACCCACATCCGTGACAATCTTATCCTTCTCACTGTAATCAAATTTTATACCTTGTCTCAGAAACATGGTTTCATTTTTACTATAAGCACCTAAGTCATCAACCGCTCTTCCAGCATCGGTGTCATAGGCATCCGTTTGTCCAAAGTCATTAATATATTTTAAGGTATGAATCACTTCGAGCTTTTCAAAAAACAAAGTGTTGGTGGCCGTCAGACCTTTGTTGATTTTTTGATCATTAATATTTTTCTCACTGACATCACTGGCAAACTCCGACTCTTGATAATAACCATTAAGATAGATGAGTCCATCGGACATATCAAAAGTATGGCCTGCGGAGAACTCACTCACGATTCCATAACCGGCTTTGATTCGATTCTTCCCCTCACCTTTTTTAGTGATGATATTAATGACACCTCCAATGGCATTCGTTCCATAGAGCACACCCTGCGCCCCTTTTAAAACCTCAATCTTCTCAATATCAAGTGTATTCAACAACGCCGTATTAAATTGTCGATCAGGACTAGATGGATCATAGACTCGCACGCCGTCAATCAAAATCACCGTATGCCTCGCCTCAGCTCCCCGAATAAAAATTGAACTCACACCACCGACAACTCCACTTTGCACCATCTCCACACCGGGCACCTGATTCAAAACCTCCGGAGCACGCAAATAACCTTGATTCTCAATCTCATCCTGCTCTACCGTATTAAATGAATGGGACATTTTCAGAGCCGGCGTATCTTGCTTGGAAGAATGAATAATGGGTTCGAGTTCTTGGGCGTGTGAATTAAGACATAAAATTGTACTGAATATATAGAATAACTTAAACATAAAATCTCCGATGATATGTTTATTCTAAACTAAGTTAGCTATAAGACAATAGTGCTTATTTTCCTAACGTACTTAGTAGCTTCTCTTCAAATACTTTGGGTTGATCTATGAATGGAAAATGGCTAGAATTGTCAATACGTATTTTTTCAAGCTTATATTTTAAATTAGCAATTTGAATATAAGTGTCAGGTGTGATCTTATCCTTATCCGCCGATATACTTATAATTTTGTGTGAGTTTAATTGCAGTGAAACATCGAGTGATAATTCTTTAGTGTAAACTCCCGCAACACTCTTTTGAAGTTTGTCATTATATTTAATTCTTTCCAAAACTTTTGCACCATCGACTGTATTCTCGAAATAAACACTGTTATAAAACAAAGTCATTTCTTTTAAACTATTAAAACTTAAACCTTTATACTGTGGGAATTGTTTATAAAAGATAGAAATCCACTTATGATCGTAAACCCAGTTGCTTAATATTATTTTATCAACTTTATTCAAAATATCTTGATTTAATTTAAGTGTTAAAATCGAAGAAAATGAATGTGCGAATAAATAAACTTTTTTACTATTTCTCTTAAATTGTGAAATATGATCACCTAACTCTGCAACTAGACCTTCTAGGCTATATTTCGTTAAAATTGAGCCTAAATTATAAGAATGGAGTTCAAAGTACCTCTTTAAGAAATTCATATACGGGTAGAAATAACTTTGATCAAAGCCTGGTCCACCGTGGATAAGCAGAAAAGTAGGCTTCATAAAACTCCTTATCTTTATATATTGAGCCGAACTAAAAATATTAGCCCTGCTAATAAATCATGAGCGAAATAGTGGAAGGTGTATCTCAATGGATGTACCATGATACTGTTTCGAATTTATTATAACGGTCCCACCCATTCCTTCTATTGATCTCTTTAAAGAATAAAGCCCTAATCCATTGCCGTGTACCTTTCCAAAAGTGAAACCTTTTTGCCCAACATTTTTTAACAACTCACTGGACATACCATGACCATCATCTTGAATAATGATCACATATTCAGAACCAAGTTTTTTTCCAACAATAGTTATGCGCTTAGAATCAGCTTCGAGAGAATTATTAATTATATTTGACAAAGAACTTTCAAATCGGTCTTTGTTCAACATTAATGTTTCTTCAGTGATATCGACAGAAACCTTAACACCTATGAGCTTCTTTTCCTTCAACTTTAGGTCTACTAGGTTATTGATTAACTTAGTGTTATATGGAAGTAGACCATCTCTATGGGAAAGCAAAACACGATCAATTATTTTCTCTAAGCGAGTTATCGTTTCACTAAACAATGCTTGTTCTTCCTCATCTAGTTTGTCACTCGCTCCTTCAAACAACATCTTTTGAACATCTATCGGAGATCTTAAATCGTGTGAGATTTCTTTTATGACATCAGTTTTGTAAGCATCTTTTTCTATATCTTCAATTTCCCTCTGCTGCTTTTCGATCCTGCTAGACATCTCAATTAATGAATCATTGATTTTATTAAGCTCTTTAAACTTGTAGTCATTTTTTAACTTATTATTATAATTTGTTGCTGTCGCAATACGTTCCACAAAGATATCTAATGGTCCCTTAAATTCATTGATTATATTATTCACCGACTTTTTTAAAGGCAGAAATATTAATGCTAACAGAATTATTAAAACACTACTCATTGATACTACAACTGCAAATGGATATTTTGTCGATAACGTTAAAGTTGCTGGTCGATCCTGAACATCTATCATTTTGTCTATTGAAATATATAAAGAAGTTTTCCATGGACTCTCTTCAGGATAGCTATACCCTAAATATTTCAAGGTCATTTTCCAGTCTTCATTGTCGTTATTAAAATTCTT
Source organism: Halobacteriovoraceae bacterium (assembly GCA_002713145.1). Lineage (GTDB taxonomy): Bacteria > Bdellovibrionota > Bacteriovoracia > Bacteriovoracales > Bacteriovoracaceae. Next base: position 32,821 of record PAVS01000008.1, on the reverse strand, counting down.
AATGGCTCTTTGGATTTGAAAGGTATCTCCAACAATTAGCCAGTACTTGATATTTTTTGAATAATTGTTTTTTATGACTTCACTAGTTTGATATATAAAAAAGACTGATAGTGAGAGAAGAAATACAAATAAAATGACAAAGAAAGGAATTATAATTGATCGCAAAATCTTAGTCGTAGTTAAATTTAATTCTGACAACAGACTTCTTTCTTTCATTTTTTTAAGTCCTGATATAGATATAAACCTAACAGCTCTTTATAAATATCATTCCCAAAACTGGATAATCTAATTTTTTTCATTTTTTCTAAGCCATCTATTAAAGCTTGTGAATGAGTCTGGATTTTCATCTCAATAAATGTAGGATTTGATAACTTACTAAGCCATTTCTTATTCTCAATGAGAAACTCCACCATGTATGCAATTGCCACAACGGCATGAAAGCTTAAAATAACTGGTCTATCTGTCTTTCTAATAACTGAATATATTTTCTCGAAATGAGAGTCAACTACAAGAGAATCAATCAACTGAAGCGTTATTAAAGCCTGATGGCCACATTCATGCCACAGATTTAATATTAATTCTACTTCCCAATACTTTGAACTTGGTATAGAAATAAAAACTCCCCTTCTATAATTAAAAGAGCTTAGACCAGTTCCATCAGTTCTGAGGGAAAACTGCTCATCTGTAGAAGTTTGTAGAACAATTTGAGAAACAAGATTCTTGAGTCGAATATAAAACGAGGGGGCTTTTTCTTTTATTGTGTCCAGCACGATCTCGAGTTTAGCTTTGTGATCATCAAATTTTGAATCACAAACAGTTAATACTCCGATTTTTCCATTACTTGCCGCATGTACTCTCTTTAAATTTTGACCATTAATACTCAAGGTTTCGTCTAATTTTTTGATAGAGTTCTCATCAAGCATAAAGTCTTTTTCTAGCTTCAAACAACTTAGAGTTCTCATATTATCGATGTCGTTTACATGAGACATCCAAGGTTGATAGTTCTCGTAGTTTGTTTTTAATCGATGATTAACTAATTTTATAGATTTTTGATCTTGTTCTTTTGCAACTCCGAGGCAGAATGAAGTGCCTTCAGCCCCAGTTATATACTTCCCTCTCCAAATTGCCATTAATTTACTTCAATATTCTGAATGTTTATAGTTAGAGGATTTACTTGTTTACCTAATGACTTTACTGTTTTTCTGTTTATATAATAAATCATCTTCTCTTCGGCGATAGGCACATTAAGAACAATATCTTTAGAATATGTATTTAGTTCTCTAACGGACTTAAGTCTCTGCTCAAAAGTTTTAGAGTTTTCAGCATTTAGGTAAAGGTTTTCATATTTATCAATCAATTCATCACTAGGTGAAAAATGAAGATTATGTCCTATTTTTCGATAAGCAGAAAACATTATTAATGGATCAACGTAATCAGAGACAATACCTTGAAACCGAAGAGGATATTGAGATGCAGTTGAGGATGAAACAAACTTTTCTTGATTAGGTATAAAGTTAAGTTCAATTTTATATTTTTTAAATAATTTCTTAAGCTTTGATATATAAAAAAGGTGCTTATCATTCAGTTTACTACCTGAATAAACAATAACATCCAATTTTTTTAGCTCTAATTCCTTCAAGTTTTTTTCTAAATCAAATTTTTTATCGTTATTTTCAACTCGTCCCCAAAAGTGACTAGGGAGAAGATCACTTGTTTTAGTCGCGAGTTTCGTATTATCTTCAAAATCTACCTGTCGAATTAGCTCTTTTATAACCAATTTAAACCGTTTATCTTGAGATAAAGGATGCTTGTTAGAAAATTCCAAAAGCCTTACACATATAGGAAGTCGTGAGTAATAGGTTTTGTAGTCATTAATTCTCTCAAATGATATGTCATAGCTAACATTATCCTTCAGTTTCGAATATAGTGTTACAATCTCAAAGGCAGCATTCTTTTTGTAGCCCTCCAACACAGTTTTTGTACCATCGAAGCCGCTCTTAACTTTATAGTTTCCTACACCAATGGGTACATCTTTCCAGCTTAAATAATCATTTTTCAATTCTTCTCTAGGTACTAACGAGAAATAAGGTGCTGTTAAAGAATGAAAAAAAGAAGGGTTAGGGCCTACAAGTTTCACTTTGAGAGTTAATTCATCAATGACTTTAATACCCTCGATCGCTCCTGATACGAAAGTGTCACCTTTTTTTATTCTTCTAACGCCTAGAATATTTCCCAAATATGTATGAAAGAAGCTCCTATCTGAGGAGTAGAAGCCTCGTACAAGAGAGAACTCTAGATCTTTACTGGTTGCCTTTCTTCCATTGTGGAAGACAAGACCTTTTCTCAATTTTAATAAATAGGTGTCTGTATTGAAATCATAATAAAACTTTTCTAAAATGTCTGGCTCAAGCTCAAAACCATCTTTAGACTTAATTAGTTGTCCTAAAACCATAAGATTAATGTTTGCTAGAATATTACCGGGAGAATGAATGTGGTAGGGAGCAAGGTCGCTTTCAGCTAAAAATATGTTCAATTCTTTCTTCATTATTTTCTCAGACTTTCCAAAGCAGCAAAGGCTACATGCTAAAACTATGAGAACCAACTTCATCTCGATAATCCTTTAAATCAATTTCAGTGTTTTCGATCAATTCGATAGTTTTTTTATTAGATTCTAATAGTTCAATTATGAGTGATTCTTTTTCAGACTCAGTCATTGAAGATAAGTCTAGAGTATTTATGATTTTAATTCTTTCACTTACATCACGAGATATATCCTGCATTTCAATAAAATTTAATGTAGATTTTCCATTAATATCATCCACGGTGCTTGAATAAACATTTCCTGCAGTAAATGCTGATAAAATAGTTGTTTTAAGAGCTATAATTTTTCTTAAACTCATACTTACTCCTTTAAAGAAATGTGCCTTCTTATTTTTCTTTGTAATTATATTTTCGCTAACCCGTTTCACCTTTTAGATTATTAGCCTAGCGTTGATGAATTCATTTAAAGCAATACACGATTATGCCATGTAGTATATTTTTCACAATTGGAAGTGAAGATTTTATATGTACCCTCCCCTAAGTGCCTGATTTCTTGTTAACATTCTACATTTAGAGAATTCTTAATAATCAAAAACAACTTAAATACATAAAGCTTTTGTCTCAAGTACCCGATAAATCAAAAAACTTTATTCTACATCGAAAGGCAACAAGTATGAGGAATTGTTCAGTTTTTCTTTTAATTCTCCTATCCATCAGTGTTCATGCACGTAACGCTGACCTTGGCTGTGATTGTGATCCAGATCTTCCAGGTAGTCCCGGTTCATTTGATGATGTAGCTCAAATTGCTGGGGCAGTTCAGAGTGAAGAACTTAGAAGTCTTTCAAATGGTATCTGCCGTTCACTCGAATTAAATTACGGCCACGAAGACGCTCATCTTAGAATTGAGGATGTTTTTTTAAGACACCTCAACATAAATAGAAATACTCCAAATTATAAAAATCAAATTTTTGAGTTATGGAATCAAAATGCTGACTCAATAATATGTGAAAATAGTTCTTTAGTTAAACCACATTTACGAACACCTCAACAATTTATGAAAAGAGTCATTGATATGAACATGGATGGTCTAGTTTTTAATGAGTTTCTACTCGCTCCAGATGATGGGCAAACTGTAAATGTAAATGCCGTTCAAGTTGTAAACGGAGAAGAAGAGACGGTCCTCGATTATATCGAGGGTATATTAGAGGATAGCAGCCAGCATGAACATTATGACATTAATGAAATCTTCAGACTTAGGCATCATCTCGTTAACAACTTTGGAGCTTTGAACGCTAGAGACGTATGAAGATTATAGTTATAGCACTTATATTCTCCTTTGAAGCTTTTTCTTGTAATTATAATACTGAAATAATACAAGCAAATGGTGAATTAACTGATGCTTTGGAACGCGTAACTGGTACATGCCAAATGTTATCAACCGAGGAATCAACAGATAGAAGCCAAGGTGCTTGTGAGTGTGCTCAGGAATACAAGGAAAGTTTTGGAATTCCAACTTTAAGTACACCTCAAGTTCAAAAACTCAAAGAAGCCTCCATTGAAAGATTAAAACTCTCTTTTATGGATGTTGCAAACAGCTTATTGGTTATCCAGAATCACCCTGAGTTTGAAAATGATGTGAGTATAGGTCAAACTTGTAATATTGATGCCTTAACCCCCGATTGTGAAAATTTTCCAAGTTTAAGTAATACTGAAGAAAATTATCGTAACCAAATGCGTGAACAGTTTAAAAATTATGTAAAGAATAGCGTATCCACAAACAATTTTCAAACACCTGCTTTCATAGATCCTCCAATTCAAAATAGTAGGCTTGAAAATACAAACAACAATTCATGTGGCTTAACAGATAGAAGTATTTATAGGATAGGATTAAATTCAACTGTAATTCAATTCGAATCCTTAATGAATTCATTAAATTTAAATAGTGTATCCAATACAGACAACGTAAGAGATATTAAAAACCTGAAAGACATAATAGAGCTAGCATTTAGTAATCAATCGTCTCAAGTAGGAAGAGATGAAGAGGTGGATTTATTTTTCAGACAACTAATATCCTCAAACCCAATACTTAATGAAATCTTATATAATCCAACTTACTTAAATCAACTAAGAGAAAATAATTTTTCATCAGATTCAATTCAAAATTTAGTAAATTCAGATTTAGTAAAAAATAATCTTAAAGCAAAGATTCTAAACAAGTGTAATTCTCAAAAAGCTCAATTCAAAAAAATCTTTTGCCCCAATAGAGAGGATAATTCACCTTTGAATTTACTGCCAGATAACTTTGAAGAATTTAAATCAATCCAATCTCAAGCTGGTTATAAACTTTTTCCACAAGTACCTGCTCATGATTATGATTATAATAGAGAGTTAGTACTTTACTGTGAAAATAAAGATAGTCCTGATAAAGTTCTTAGTAGTATAAGAGATATTTTGCCTGAAAATTTAAGAGCAGCTAGAAATTTAGATGCAGCAGTCCAAGACCAATATCAAGCTTCAATCGTGAGACAAGCCGAACTCATCTGCAACAGCCTCACTCCTCCTCCAACAACAGCTGACTCGGGAGATAGTGGCGAAGCACTTTCAATAACAGAAAGAAATAATTGTACTGACAGTATCTCTGCGGACTGTATGTTTATAAGAACATTTGAGGCGATGTACTCTGATGAAATAGCTGCAAGCAATAATAATCCAGAAAGGATTTTTGCAGGTGATACAACTAACTCTGCACTTGTGTCTGCCTATCTTGGGGAACCAGTAGAAACTACCACTCAACCAACCACCGCAGGAACAACACCTCCCCCATCGGGTGAGCAAACGAGAGAGAATCGAAGAAGTGTGGGGAGAAGTCCCGCAGGTAGCACCGAGAATGGTGTCGCCTATGCAGGATCTCAAAATGCTGGCAGTCGAAGTGACCGACCTAGCTTTGGAAATGCTGGCTCAGTGTCTGGGACAAGTGGAAATGCGAATGCTGATTTTAATCGCTCCGTGACTACGACAAACTCAGATGAAATTCAAAGAAATATGCAAGCGTTGCGTGAAGAGATTAGAAATCGAATCACCAGAAATAATCAAAGAGGAACTCAAGCGGGACAAACTCCTAGGAGAACTCGCGAGGATAATTTAAATGAACTTTTAAGTGGACGGGTGCTAGGTTCTCAAAATAGAGGTTCATCTGGAAGTGACTCTCCACAATTCACCGGAAATAATTCTGCCACCCCTTCCCCACTTCCAGACATAGACTTCGGGGAACAATACGATGTTAATCCAGATCTAGGTGGACGTAATAGAGCTTTGGAAGATCGTGAACTTGCTCGAAATGGGGGAAGTATTGAAAACAGAAATAGAGCAGGCGCAGGTAATGGTCGAGGGCCAGCGGCTTCAAGCACAGGACAACCTCTAGCTGATGGTCCAGCAGGAGTGAATGTATCTGAGACAAGTGAAGGGGAAAGTGTTGTTGAAGTCGACGGAGATATCAACACGCTATTTGCAGAATTTGGTTCTCGAGATTATCAAATACAAGAAGAAGAATTGATTCGTATCATTCAAGATCCAAGTAAACGCTATTTTTATATTCGCGATAAAAATTCAAACGCCATCGTGAAAGTTTCAAAAATCGACACGAGTGTGGGGATTAGATTTGTCGCTCAAAATTTAGAGAATAGAAGTTTAAATAATACGCAAGAAAGTTTTAGAGACTCAGTTGAGACAGCACTCAATCGACATGGAAATGCCGAGGGTTTAATTAAATTTTTTAGAGGATCTCCGGGAGCAGGATTGTACGGAAATTTAACTGATAATTAAAAATTAGTTCGTTTGTAAATACACCATCATGGCCAAGAAAAAAGCAGCTAATAATTTTACAGTGATATTTAGACTTAGATATTTCATTGTTTCTCCTTCCTAGAAAACATTATCATCCCATATAGTATATCATGATTCATAGAAAGGCTATAAGTGTAAGAGATTATTAGATGTGTCTTACCACCATGGACCGGAACCTAAGAATTGTCCCAGTAGCATGAAAAAACCGAAGATAAAAAGTAGGATATAAAAGACAAAACCATCTTTGCGATAATGCCAGTTTTTGCGCTGGAGCCTATCGCCTACTTTAACTGCTTGAATAAACTTAATAATAAGCACACCGGCCAGGGCCATGAATGCTAAACCAATTAATCCCTTCATAAAATTAAGTATAATGACTTTAGTTGTTAACGTCTAGCAAACAAATACAAAAACAGTTCTCGAGTAAGACGGTCGGTTATCGAGTGCGAACACATATATTTGATTGGCATTCAAATTCTGGCTTGGCCAATAGGATACATGTCGAGACAATGTCATATTGTTCATTATATTGCTCTTCAACTTTCTTAGACATAAATGCCATTTCAGTTAGAAGCGGTAGTTGAGGATTATTATTTGAGACAATGAGATAGCTGGTTGGTCCCCCACAAGCTTGATCACCTATGGCCAAAACACCACACTCTTTTTCAGTGGAACAACTTAGATCTTGATTAGAAATAAGCTTCATACTTTCTAAGAGTGGACCGACCGGGTTTTCAGGAGCACTAAATACGGCAAAAGATATAAGTGAAAAAATAAGTAATACTGATTTCATAGAGGCTCCCTTGATTCGAAAATAGTTTAAGAACTTAAACGAGAACAGTCTATAAAGAGAACTAAATTTGAATAAAATTACACAAGAGACTTTTTAGTTATAAACCATATAGCAAGTGATATCCATTTGAACATAAACACTTCCACGATTAATTTCATCAATAGGCGCGAGCATGCCCGTGCTAATAGGACTCTCTTCTGAGATAGCCCTGATATCTCTAAACGCTCGAATGGTTTTTAAATTCTTATGAAAATAAAAATCAGTTCTTACGTAATTTTGATCCCACCAGTATTCAGTAATGGCGTAGGGCTCAGCTGTATCCGTATTGAGAATGATATTACGCTCACCTATTTTAAAATGATTTACGAGTTGATCACTGGTTAGATAAAAAATCCCCCCACTATAATCAGAACGAAAACATTCTGCACTCGCTTCTTGTAAAGCAGTTAGAATTTTTGATTTTCCATTATTGGGATCAGCGCCACTGATTGAAAGCTCATCCTGAGCAAATAACCCAAAAGATAAAAAAATAGAGAGCACCATTATGAGTTTCATTTATTTTTTGACCTTTTCTAATATCTCGACGCATTTTTCATTCATACACGCCGTCATAGGAACTGTAGGTGGAAGACAAATACCATAGAGTGCATTCTCAACAATATAATCTTTTTCCAATTCAGTTGAAAGCTCAGATAACTTTTTGATTTGCTCCATTTTTGTGTGATTTTTTGAAGTGATGAGATATTTATCAATACCACCACATGGTCTGGCTCCTACTGGAATCAACACACAATCAGTTACAGTTTCACACTGAAGCTCTTGCTCAATTAAAAGAGAGGTAGCTTTTTTAACTGAGTCCGCTGGATTTTCAGGAAGTTCAGCTGAAAAAGCCAGCGGCATTATAAGTGACAATAAAAATGCTGGCATTTATTTAAACTCACAAATAAGATCTTTGAGTTTCTTAACTCCTGTAACTCTTGGCATTTCATAAACCGGCTCGAGAATAGTTCCCGTATTAACTTGGCTTTGAGAATGTCTATAGTTGGTAATTCTATAACTAAGGACCTCAGTATGATCTTCACTTAGGTCGATCTCAATATCTTGTGATCCAAAAGGATATTTTGTTGTAATTAAAATATTGGTTTTTAATTTATTGGATTTATCAACATACATGTTTCCACGTTTTAGTTTAATTGTTTTGGCCAACTGGGCGCTAGCGAGAGTCGGTGAGTTTTGATGAGCAGTTTGATTAATATTATTGTAACAAACCACTTCTTTTTTAGCAGAAATATTTTTTAGCACTTCATTTATAATGACCTTTGCCTTTTTCTTATTCACTTTCTCAAGATTTCCCATGTCATTAGCAAAAGCACTCAAGCTTAAAATGAAAGACAATGCAGCGTAGGTTAATTTCATAGATATTCTCCTGATAAATAAGTTTTATATTATATGATTTAACACAATCTTACGCGCTGCAGTATTTTCTTTATATGAATTGTAATTTTTCCATAGCCTATAGGTATAAATGAATATTCAGACACTTAAACCACTTAAGTTTATAAAATAATTAATTCTAAGCATGGAATTATATTAACTAAATCTATTCCCGAGCACTCAACTACAGTATCTTTAACTCAGAATTAACCTAACCCGTAGGAGTGTACTATGAAAAAACAATTATTAACCTTACTCACCACAACCACCTTAACTTTAAGCTCTGCTTTCTCTGCCACAGATGAAGCAGTTAGGACCAACAACTTTCTAGGAGAAAAGTTAGCCACATCTATTATAAAAACAACCGATAAAACTGAGAACTTTATGATCTCAGGAACTTCACTCCAACAAGCCCTTTCAATCGTGGCAAACGGAAGTGCTGGGTGGACACGAACAACTTTAGAGGATTATTTAGATACAAGCATTGAACACCTTAACGAATCAAATCTTGTTATGCGAAATGCAATCAATTTTACCGAACAACAAAGAGTTGATCTCACTACAAGGTCACTCTATTTAAATCCTGCTGTCATCACTACAAACAATAGTATTTGGAGAACAACTTATTTTCCAAATGGTGGTCAGTACAGTTTTAGTCCTGAGTTTATCGATACGGCCAAAACTTTTTATCACGCTGAACATCAGGTTCTTAACTTTAATGATGAAGCTTCAGTAGCAACAGTCAATAAATGGGCCGAAGACAATACCAATGGTCTGGTTAAAAAAATTATTAAACATTCAGAGATGAAAGATATGCTTTGGATGGTGATGAATGCGACTTATATGGAAGCCTCATGGTCTGAGCGTTTTTATGAACTCACTCGTAGTGCTCCTGTTTTCACTCTCGCCAATGGAGAGCGAACCGTTCCAAAGATGATGGCTTCAACTCAGTTTGTAAACTATATGGAACTCGAAGATGAAAGCGAAATGGTGGCCATGAAGCTCAACTCTGATCAAGAGGGAACTGATTTAGCCTTTGTTGCTTATCTTCCTAAACAGGGAAAAGAGCTTAAAAAGAGTCAACTTGATTTTTTTCAATCAGAAATTAAAAAGCTAACTCTTCCTGCCCTTGTTTCAAGAAGCGAATCATTAAACGCCAAAGTTATCATGCCTAAGTTTAGCTTTGATTATTCCGTTTCAATGCAAGCTTATGAAAAATTAACCCTTGAAATGGGTCTTAATGATCTCTTCTTAGATCGAGCTGATTTTAGTCAAATGGCAACGCATGGATCACTTCCTTCTAAAGTGGGATTGATTAAACAAAACACTAAAATCGAACTCGATGAAAAAGGCATTAAAGCTGCTGCTGTCACTGTCATCGGTGGAGTAAGAGCGACGAGTGTAGGACCTGGAGTTCAGAAGAATATTATTCTTGATCGACCGTTTATGTTTGCCATTGTCGATAGAAACACACAGGCCGTTCTTTTTAGCGGGTCAGTCGTTAATCCATAATTAACCAAAACTTTAAATAATTTTAAGGAGAATAAAATGAAAACACTTATAATGACACTTATCACTTTCACAACCTTATCCGCTCAGGCTTCTTTTTTCCAAACGACTTGTACCAATAGCAAAGGGACAATTGTGATGAACAGTGGTCATATGAATAATGAACTCTCAATAACAAAACAAAGCTGTGGTGATAATCAAAACGGCTGCAAGCAAACTAAAATCATACTAGATCGCAGAGAGCACAATATAGAAATTCTTGAAGATCTCATCATTGAGACGAACGAGAATAGAGGTTGCAGGCTTGGTGATAGAGCTGGATTTTGGTCAAGCAAAACCACCAGTGCTAAAAAAATAGTTATTAGAAAAAATGATGGTTCTAAGTTTGAACTTGATTCTTCTGCAGGATCAAGGTCTTATATTCTCGATTTGTCTCAAGATAAATTAGAAATAAATGGTTTTCTGATTTGTGAGCGATTCATTAGCAATAGAATTATGTGCGAAGACTAAAAAAAAAGCCCCTCGTAAGAGGGGCTCTATTTTAAGATGCTTTGTGTTCTTCTTCTTTTGCTTCCCAATACTTTTCATCCCATTCTGATTGAGATACTTGTTGATCCTTAACCGAAGGTGCATGTTTTTTTGAGATTCTATTTTTCCACTTATCTTTTTTCTTGTGGACTTGCTTTTCAATTTTATTAATCGCCAAGTCTAGCGTCTTATACAGAACATCTGAATGAGCACTTGCGTGATATTCAAAACTAGGACCTAGCAGTTTAATCTCTGCGCAATGAGCACCGTCATCTCTCACAAAACACGTCCATTGAACTTCAAAATTTCCCTCAAAATACTTTTTAAGTTTTTGAGATTTCGCTTGGATTTTTTGATCAAGCGCTTCTGTGTGTTCAAGGTGTTTAAACGTACTAGTAATTTTCATAAATAAACCTCTTTTCCTTTTTTGGTTTAGTGCTTCATTATACATCGGAATAAACTCTAAGTGAGTTAAAAGATTCCTATTATTTTATAACTTTTTGAAGTTATCTTAACCCTCTAGCTTTTTTGTTTACGCTTGGATGAAGATAAAATATTCAATGCTTCTCGGTACTTAGCAATAGTTCTCCTGGCAACCTTGATGTCAGACTTACTTAGTATGTCCGCTATTTTTTGATCCGACAGTGGTTTCTTTTTATCTTCATTATCAATTAACTCTTTAATCTTGAGTTTTAAGCTCTCATTGGCAATATCAATACCACCGTTCTTGCCGCCAATTCCGGCATTGAAAAAGTACTTCAACTCAAAGGTTCCCAAAGGAGTGTGCACATATTTATCTTTTGTCACTCTTGAGACGGTGGATTCATGCACACCAATTTCATTGGCGATATCTTTAAGAATCATCGGCTTTAAGTGAGCCGCACCTTTTTTGAAAAACTCTGGTTGGTTTTTAAGAATTGCGTTTGTCACTTTCTCAATCGTTTTCTGCCTATTTTCAATAGACTTAATTAGCCATAAAGCGGCTCTTAACTTTTCTTGAACGTATTCAGACGCTTCATCATTGGCAGGAGTTTTTCCTTCTTGCTTGATAAGTTTTTTATACAGATTATTAATTTTTAGTTTTGGCACTCCTTCATCATTGAGCTTAACTACAAACTCTCCGCCGATATCTTTGATATAAATATCTGGGATAACATATTGAGTAGCTTCCGCTGAAACTGTGCGCCCTGGTTTGGGGTTTAAGGAGTGAAGTATATACTCAGCATCCTTAATACGATTGATATCAATTCCTGTGTCTTTAGAAATCTTTTTAAAATCTTTTTGGATAAGGTCATCCAAATGGTTTTTTATCAGCAACTCTACCAAAGGGACATGATCTGGAAGAGCATAGGCCTGGATAAGCAAACATTCTCGCAGATCTCTAGCCGCACATCCGACGGGGTCAAAGTTCTGAATTAAATGCAGCATATCCAAAGCAAGGTCACGTTCGAGTTTTCCCTTGGCGATAAGCTCTTCTATATTCTCATCTAGATAACCTTCGTCGTTAATATTGTGAATGATACTGAGAGCAAAGTTGAGTTCGTCTTCAGATAATTCTTCCATTCGAAGTTGCCACTCAAGATGCTCTTGTAAGGTGTCTCCACGAGAAACCATGTTTTCATAATTGGGAGCATCGTCTTTTGAGAAACTCTCTTTGGTATAGGGAGTGGATGAGGTTGAGTTAAAAGAGTCAGCATATTTATCCCAATCAAAATCATCTTTTCCTTTATCGACAATCTCAGGACCGGAAAAGTCATCTGACTGCGCTTCTTTAGTGCCGCGCTCATCTTTTGCTATTTCTTCCCGAGTGCTCATGCTCTCAGATTCTTCTAGCATAGGATTTTCAACCATCTCTTTGGCAATCTCTTGAGTCATCTGCAAGTGAGTCAAAGTTAAGAGCTTAATCGCCTGCCGCAGCTGGGGCGTGATAACTAAGTTCTGACTTTGCTTTAGATTTAATGACATTTTTTGGGCCATAACAATTACTCCGCACTTTTCAAATTATTATTTGAAAATATTTATTTCTAACCCAATTCCATTTGATAAAACATTCAGCTCTTCATGAGTGAATAAACTACATTTTAAATTCTTCACCGAGATAAAATTTTCGAGCAATTTCAGAATCCACTATTTCATCAGGGGTTCCGCTCACAAGTAACTCTCCCGCACTCATGATAAAAGCTCTATCTACTATCCCGAGTGTTTCTCGCACGTTGTGATCCGTAATCAAAACGCCGATATTTCTCGCTTTTAAATCCCTTATAATTTTTTGGATATCACTTACTGCAAGGGGATCGACTCCAGCAAATGGTTCATCAAGTAAAACAAAGATAGGGTCAAGGGCCAAACATCTCGCTATTTCTACTCTGCGGCGTTCTCCCCCAGAGAGCTCTCGTCCTTTCGATGTTCTAATATGATTTAATCCAAACTCCTTTATTAATCGCTCAAGCGAATTCATTTTTTCATTTTTAAAGAGGTTTCGTATCTCTAGCACTGAATAAATATTTTCTTCAACACTGAGTTCTCTAAACACCGAAGCTTCTTGTGGAAGATAACCAATTCCTTTCTTTGCTCTTTCATGCAAGGGAAGTTTAGTTATATCTTCTCCGTTAAGCTCAATAACTCCGTTATCAGTTTTAACGAGACCTACCATCATATAAAAAGATGTTGTCTTACCAGCACCGTTGGGCCCCAATAGACCCACCACTTCACCGCGACTCACATCAATACTCACGCTTTTAACAACCGTTCTTGGTCCGTAAATTTTTTTAAGTTCTCTTGCTTGAAAACTTCCTTCAATCATCTTTTTTCCTCTTAATGCTAAAACTCGATTTGGCATCATCCACTTCAACGAGCTCAACATTTTCTTTCAAGGTTATTTGATATCCTTTAATAATATCTTTGCCTTGCTCTACTCGAGGGGCTCCGGTGAGAATGACTTTCCCTTCTCTTTGCCTCGCCTCTAGCTTTTCAGCGAAAGCCCTTCTTAATTGGCTTTTCCCTGATGGGAGATTTATCCTCTCCTCTAGTTTCACATCGTCATATAGGGTGTAATACTTGAGCTTTTTATTAAAGTTCTCCAAAAATATCTCCGCCCTACCAGCAGTTAAATAATAGTTATTTCGTCGAATTTCCACATAGTTATCGAGTGATATCTGTGATTTCGGTGAGTTAAAAGCCATTAATTCTGATTGAAACTTAACCCCACCTTCATATCTACGTCTGCGTTGGATTTGTCCTTTAACGTCCCCAGTGAAGACTGCAATTTCAGAATTTAAATCTGAACTCATATACTCTGAGCTGATTTTGATAATATCTCTGGTTTTTTCATCTATGATCTCTGAATTAATTCCACCAGAAGCATGCATAAGTTTCTTTTGGCCGTCATAAGTAAGTTTTTCGCTTTTATAATCTGATAATTTATCCTTGAGTGAAACATCTCCACTTAAAGTCAGAAATTGCTTTTTTTGATTCATATTCCCGCGCTTTGCGGAATATTTTAAGCTACGGTCAGCTTGGAAAAGCACCCCTTGCGGCTCAATAAATTTCATTAAGTTTTGGTTGATGATCTCAAGTGACTGGGAAGTTAACTCAAAGTCCGGTTTTTTAGCGGTAGACCTAAAATAATGAACTTCATCGAATTCAGAGATCTCTTCCATTTTCGCCTCTGCGACCACCTCATTATTCAGTTTTCTGGTGTCAGCTGAAAGTGAGATATACATCACCCAACAACTGAGCAAAATAAAAATAAATATTGTCGCTAAAGATTTTTTATTGTGCATGGGGCAATTTTGACGTGTTTTCTCCACTTATGATATTTATTTATTACACACATTATACATAAGAATTCGTACGCAGGGACATAAATGACAAATAATTCCACACTTGGCACTTTGGAAATGATCATTGAAAGTGGCACCAAACTCACTCCTATGATGGAGCAATACTATCAGATAAAAAAAGAGTACCAAGACATTTTACTGATGTTTCGCATGGGTGATTTTTACGAATTATTTTTCGAAGATGCGAGGCTCGCTTCTAAACTCCTCAACATTTCTTTAACCCATCGAGGAAAAATTGGTGACTTCCCTATTCCTATGTCAGGGATTCCTCATCACGCTGCGAATACCTATATTGATCGTATCACGATGCAAGGTCATAAAGTAGCCATCTGTGAACAAGTAGAAGATCCAAAAGAAGCTAAAGGTATAGTTAAGCGAGCAGTCACGCAAGTGGTCTCTCCTGGTATGCCCTATGATTTAGATAAAAGTGAAACTAAATCTCACTCCTATATGGCTTGCTTGTCAAAAGAAGCTGACACTTATTATGCGGTTTTTATCGATTACACCACGGGAGATTTTTTTGGTCTGGCCCTCTCTTCCATGGATGATGTGATTGAAAAACTTATGATCTACGCTCCCAAAGAGCTTATCTCTTTTATGGGTCAATGGGACGCAGAACCAAAACTAGCTGAATATCTATCAAGTGCTGCGGTCCTACAGACTTATTTATCTCATGAATATTTTGCTGAAAAATTCTCAGCTATTTATATCGAAAAAATCATACCCACTTATAAACGTGACCAAGTGATTAAACTCAATCCAGGTATCATTCCAGCGATTGGGGCCTTAAGTTATTATATCTATTCGACTCAAGGTTTAGAATCACTCTCCCATATTAGACCTTTTGCTATTGTTAATAATGAAGAGGCCATGAAAGTTTCTTATCCCACTCTTATAGGTCTAGAAATTTTTCCCAAATCAAGAGAGACGTATAAGGATTCTCTTCTTGGCTTTCTAGATCACTGTCAGACTTCTATGGGAACGAGAAAGTTAAAAGCAGTTCTGCAAAGTCCTCTTCGCTCTGAAGCGGATATTCAAAACAGGTTTGCTGGCATTGAATATTTTCTAGAGCGCTTTGATGGACATAAAGAGCTGCGTGCTAAACTTTACGAAGTCAGAGATATCGATCGTATTATGGCCAAGGTGGCGACTAAAAAAGTGAATGGTTCTGACCTTATTAATTTGGCCAATGCTATAGACACTTATCTTGAGGTAAAGAAAGAACTCAAAGGTTTTCCCAAAGGACTTCTTGCGAAGTTGTCCAAAAAAGATTTAGAGCTCTTAGCAAGCTTATCGAAAAAAATAGCAAAGACCATTAATGATGAAGTGGGAGCAAACCTTGAGAAAGGAAACCTCATCAAAGCAGGGTGTTCCAAAAAAAGAGATCAGCTGTTTAAACTTTGCACCAATGCCACAGATGCTCTTATTGAACTGGAAACAAAGTATAGAAAAAAAACGGGTATTAATAATTTAAAGATTAAAAATAATAACGTTGCTGGTTATTTCATTGAAGTGAGTAAATCCCATGTGAGCAAAGTTCCCAAAGACTTTGTGCGCAGACAGACTCTGGTCAACAGTGAGCGCTACCAAACAGATGAGCTAGCCGAGTTTGAAAGAGAAATGGTTTGTGCTCAAGATAAGCTCCTCAAGCTTGAGCGAAAAATTTTCAATACTCTTGTGACAGAAATTGAAAATGATTCAACTCTCATTATGGAATTAGCCAATGCCATTGCTATGCTCGATGTGATGCAAAGTTTTGCCTGGGTAGCGCTGCAAGAAGATTTCACTAAACCAAAGATTGTGTCCACCAAATTACTTAATATTAAACAAGCTTGGCACCCTCTTATTAAATCTAATATCCAAGACCAATTTGTCTGCCACGATCTGATATTAGACGAAGAGAAATATTTTGGCCTGATCACCGGTCCCAATATGGCCGGTAAAACCACTGTCATGCGTGAGATGGCCATTATCCAATTTCTCACTCAGGTAGGATCATTTGTTCCGGCCCAGTCTGCAGAACTAGGTCTGGTTGATTACTTGTTCTCAAGACTTGGTGCTAGCGACGATATCATTAAAGGCCAATCTACTTTTATGGTGGAGATGAGTGAGACCGCAGAAATTATTCGTCACGCCACTGAGAACTCACTTATTATCTTAGATGAAATTGGAAGAGGAACTTCAACTTATGATGGATTAAGTATTGCTTGGTCATTGGTTGAATACTTTGTAGATAAGACCCGCGCTAAAACTTTGTTTAGCACTCACTATCATGAGCTGATTGAACTCGTGGACACCATTGATGCAGCTAAAAATTTAACGGTGAAAACCATTAATACCAATGGCCATGTGGAGTTTCTCTATCAACTGATTGAAGAAGGGGCGGCTCAAAGTTATGGAATTCATGTGGCCAAACTTGCAGGTCTTCCCACGGAAGTGCTGAATCGCTCTTCTCAAATTTTGGCGAAGCTTGAATCTGAAAACGAAAATCAAAATCTCTTAAATGATGTTCATACCAATCAATTAGATATGTTTGGAATGGCGACAGAAAAAGTCTATGAAGAAGTCAGCTCCCCTGTTTTAGAAGAGCTGAAAAATTTAGATATCAATAATCTAACTCCCCTTCAGGCCATGCAAAAACTAAATGATTTGAGAGCAACACTCAAGAATTAAAGCTAAGTTACTGAAATACATGCATTATGGAACTTCATTCCCTCCTCTGACCTTCATTTTTAAAAATGAGATAATAAAGAGTAACTTATTATGGGGAAACCATGCTCAAGTATTTCATTTTACTCAGTTTAACGACTCACGTTTTGGGACAAGAGCTTTGTCGCGAAAATGATGGCCTAGATGCACTAGACACGGAAGCACTAGAAAACCTACTGCGCTTTAATCAATCTTGTAATCGCTTACAACCTGGACACTCAAGAGTATTTAATAATGTTGAAAAAACGATTGCTAATAATGGTCATCATGCTTCATACAAACTCACTCGTTCCAGTTCAAATCCCAATCAATTTATTGCCAGTATTAATCCGGTCTTCTACTTTCATGAAACTCTCTCTAATGGCCAAGTTCAAAGAGTTCCTGTTCCCAGTGCGAGAGATAATCAGCTCACGAGAGAAATGCTAGATAAAGTACAAGGATGTCTTGATGAGGTTAATGGATCACTCTTAGGGCCTTTTGGGCAAGAGTTGACAATAGAAATACAGAGATCCAATCAAAGCTCAAATCCTCCTCCAAGAGTAGGGATACAAGTTTATGATTATGAGATTGAGAGAGCAGATACAGAAACTTGGAGTCAGTATACTGATTGCCAAACGATTGTGCATGAAATTTTTCATTACTTAGGCTTACCTGATAGTTATCATGAAGAAGGTATTGGATATTATTTTAATTCTGCCGGACAGGTTGTTAATGCTAAAAGTTCATCTGCAGAAACCTTTAAACCCCTGTATGATTGCCGAGCTATTGGTCCTGAAGATTCGATCATGAACAATCAATACCAAGCTTACGAACGGCTCGGAGAAAGTCTGGCCACTCTTTATGAAGATGAATATGCATTTGCTGATGAGCAAAATTATGAAAGTAAAGATGTGAGCAAATATTTTTTTCAAGTTGAAAGAATGCTAGGAAGTTATAATGAAGCAAGTATCAACTATCATATTAATACCCTTAGGTCGGAAAACAGATTATCGACTTTAAATCAAAGTCAAAGACAAGAGTTTGAGTCTATCTATAGTCAGATCAACCAGCTCAACACTCAATTAGCTTCTGAGAATCTGAGACCACCAGCAGTCATTCTGGTGGGAGGAGCGCAGTTCAACTCCAATCAACCTACGATAACTCATGCTCAAAGAGTGGCAAGGCTTAGACATTATGATCAACAGGCCAAACAACTTTACAGACGTTATAATCAATTGCTAAGAAATACAGGTTTAGCTCACACTGCTCAGAGTTCTCTGTTATATCCCGCAGAGTTTATTAATATTGTCTCAACAGGCAGTTGTTTTTTGACCCAAACATTTGAGCAATGCTCTCAAAATGCTTACTCAACAAGTTTTGCCCAAAGTATTTCTGGTTACCAAGAGTGGGAAGTTTGCAGCAACACTCCTCATGAGTGTAGTAGCGGTGATGGAAGGTGGCTTCAATTAGATTAATATTACTGACTTTCATTTTTGCTTACTCAGCTAGCTTCGCCCAAGAGAAGCTGATATTAAGTGTATCCAAATCTATCGATAAACTAAGAGTTCATCAAAGTCTGCTTATTGACCAAAAGAAAACGGTGCTTTTAAAAAACTCCAATACTTTCTGCCCTGAGAATAAAAACTTATTTTTCATCGGACATTTTGAGGCAAAAGACCGTAAGCTCATTGATTTTGAAGAATTGAGTAAAAGTTTAAAAGTCGTTGAGTTTGATAAGAAATCTAAAAAAAGAAAATCAGACCACTCCCCCCTTTTTTCAATCAATAATAAGTCAGTCACGGATCCTATTCAGGTGACAAGGTTTATAAAGCCAAGTTTATCCCAAGCCTGTGAGCTTGATAAATGGAAGAGTATCGATGGGCTTCAGGCACGAGTTATTGATAAAAATAAACTTGAAATCACTTTTTTAAGCACTCAAAAAATGAAAATTATTGATATCCCTAAAAACTGTGTTATTCAAAAGCCTCGTAAACACTGTACTTTTGAGAAATATGGTCGGATTTATCTCCCCTAAAACAGCACTATTTGCCCTGGCTGCAAAAACATTCTTTTAAATCCCTTTCCCGCCGATAAGGAGGGTATGAAAAAAGAAGCCGAAATCATTAATCTTGCCGAACACATTCAAAACAATATGCCTATTGAGTCAGGAAATTTCGATCAATCCACCCGATTATCGTTAACTCCTGAAGCCAATTTATCCAGTCGCATCTGGGCTTTTGGAATTGATCTGATGTTTGTGTTTTTTCTAAACTACTGTGTCTACAGTGCCTATGCGGTAGGGCTTGAGTTTTTATTTCCTACTCTTTCCAATGCAGCTAAATTAGAGCTCCTTGGAGGATCGTTAGGTCTTAATATTGGCGTCTTCATGGTGAGTTTCTGGACTTACTTTTTCTACTCTACTTTTGTTATGTCAGGTAAAACATTAGGTAAAAAGATCTTTGGACTCAGTATTATCAGTGAGGACTTTGTTCTTAATCATCAAGAAATGACTTATAAATTATCGCTTAAACAATGCGCTCAAAGAGCGACAGGTTATCTGGTTTGTTATTTTTCGTTTGGAACATTTTTTGTTTTCAATTTCGCAAGTGAAGACAAAAGAGGTCTCTCTGACTATCTTTCTGGTACGAGAACTGTCGACGACCAATGGTTGCACTCAACCCTTGAGCATCGTCGATACTCTGCGGAAGTCATTCGCATTGATGTTCGCTCATTAGATAAAGTCGCCTAAACTCAACTTAGTTCAGTTTTAACTTTAAATCTTTTAATTGATTCTCATCCGGTGTACTGGGTGCAGAACACATAAGATCTGTAGCCGCATTTGTCTTAGGAAAAGCAATAACGTCTCTAATATTATCCGTTTGGGCCATCAGCATTACAGTTCGGTCAAAACCAAAAGCAACACCTGCATGGGGAGGAGTTCCGTAGCTCAGAGCTTCTATAAAAAAGCCAAACTTTTCACTGACTTCTTTCTCACCCATACCGAGAACTTTGAACATTTGTTTTTGAACTTCTGTTTGGAAAATTCTTAGCGACCCACCGGCCATCTCATATCCATTACAAACGAGATCGTAAGCTTCAGCTGGCATGCCTTTTAGTTTCTCTGGATCTCCTGACATAAAGTCATCTAAGCGATCAACTTTTGGCATGGTAAAAGGGTGGTGACAGGCATAAAAACGTCCATCTTCTTCATCATATTCAAGAAGGGGAAAATCGTTTACCCATAAAAATTTATAATCATCTTTTTTGATAAGATTTAAATCATGACCAAAATGTCTTCTGAGCGCATCCGCACTGGCATGGGCCACACTAGCTTTACTGTCGGCACAGAAAAAGAAAGTTCCATCCCCCGTTTCACCACTCAACTCTCTGAGTGCCTTAAGAGTTTCAGGAGTGACAAATTTAGAGATACCTCCACTGACTTCATCACCATTCACTTTAAACCAAGCCACACCTTTTCCGCCATGAGGCTTAACCACATCCACGAGTGCATCTGTTTCTTTTCGGGAAAATTCTTTATGCTCTTTTGCCACAAAGATGGCTTTGTTTAAACCGCTGTCTATGATGGATTCAAAAACTTTAAAACCAGAACCTTTAAAAAGGTCGGTGACAATATGATGTTTGAGTCCAAAACGAACATCCGGTTTATCAGATCCATAATCTCTCATGGCATCTTGGTAACTCATCACTGGAATTTCAAAATTATCATCAAGCTTAAAAAGCTTTCTCACAATCTTAGTTGATAAATTTTTAATATATTCTTGAGTGGCAAAGCTGACCTCGATATCGATTTGTGAGAATTCAGGTTGTCTATCCGCTCTTAGATCTTCGTCACGAAAGCACTTACAGATTTGAAAATATTTATCCGTGTTCCCAATCATAAGCAGTTGTTTCATCGTTTGAGGAGATTGGGGAAGAGCATAGACTTTTCCTGGGTGCACTCGACTAGGAACAATATAGTCTCTGGCCCCTTCCGGAGTTGTCTTATAAAGGATAGAGGTTTCAACTTCTGTAAAACCTTCTTCATAGAGAGCTTCACGTGCCCACTTCATCGCGTTTGATCTGGTAGATAAAATTCTTTGAAGTTTATCTGACCTAAGGTCAAGATAACGGTATTTTAAACGCAAATCTTCTGTCGCCGAAATTTTTCCATGGGGAAGAAAGGGAACTTCAGCCGCCTGGGAGAGCACTTCAAATTCCTCCACCGCCACTTCAACTTCACCTGTATCCATATTTTTATTAAGGGCCGAATCAGGTCTTCTTCTCACCGTTCCTGTGACTTTGATCACTGATTCCAAGCTCATTTTTTTAAGTGCATCAAGATCACCTTGGTATTCATCAAAGGCGAGTTGAGTCAGTCCGTTTTTATCTCTAATATCAACAAAATGGAGACCACCTAGGTCACGGTATTTATTATTCCAACCGCAAAGAGTCACTTTTTTCCCCACATCCTCATTTCGCAGCTGTGCGCAATGATGTGTTCGCATATGACCTTTTAATCCGCTGTCCGTACTATTGTGAATTCCCATATTATACTCCCTGTAATAGCATAGATACTATTATGAGATTTTTACTATCGCAAACATTACCTAGCCTATTCCCTTTGATTACTTTGTCTGTGATGTTGACTGGATGCAATAGTGACTCTGCCTCTCACCTAGATAAGCTCAAAATAAGAAAACTTGTGCTTCCCAGTGGAGTGGAGATAAAAACTTATATTGCCAAGTCACATCAAGAACAAAAAAAAGGGTTGAGTGGAGTCCTTCCTCAGGATTTCAGTGATAAGGAAGCGATGCTTTTTCCTATGGATCGAATGCGAGCAAGACAGTTTTGGATGCCCAACACTCATTTTAACTTAGATATTATCTACTTAAATAAAGATATGTATGTTTTAGAGATTCATCGCAACCTAGCGCATTTTCCTAAAGATGGGCCTGATCATCTTATTCCCAGAAGCAAAACTGTCTTTAGCCAACATGTGCTGGAGCTCAAAGCAAGCAGTCCCTATGCTCAAGAAATTCAGCCGGGGATGATTTTAAAATTTAAAGATTAATTTTTACCAAAAAGCACCAGGTACTCATCTTTAGCGATAACACCGAGATGATCTCTGGCAATTTTTTTCTGATATTGAGGAGATGTTCTCATTTTTTTGATCTCAAGAGCAAGTGACTTATTCTCGGACTTCAGCTGCTCAAGGTAAGCTTTCTTCTCGATCAAAACAGAATCCATCTGATGAAAATCAATCACTCCCCCTTCCATAAAAACAAGTCTTACCAGAAGAGCCGCACTAAAAGTCCAAGCTAATTTTGACCAAGTCCAATTTTTGAAAAATCCAGAATAGTTTTTTGATTTTGCTGCGGACTTGCGCTTTCTTTTAGATTTTTTGGGCTTTTTAACTTCTTCAATATAACTTACTTTTGCCCCTACCGCTTTTCTATTGCGAGTGGTCCTTGGGTCAACAAATTCGATATCATCATAGCTGGTGGCAACATTTTTTCTGGCCGCGCTACTCGAAGACGTTCTTGATTGGGTTCGACTCGACGTTGAACTACTATTTCTACCTGGTCTAAAAGAAAAATCATTTGCCTCAATCATTGAATTAACACTCTCCGCTCTAAAATAAGTGATTGAATTTATTTACTTACTATACTATTTTACAAGTTTAATTTATTCAACACAACATACTCGAAACCCAGAAAAAAATTCCACCAAGTTTACATGGTAAGATTTTTTTTTTGTGATAAAACCTAATCTCAAAAAAAGGATAAAATTCATGGATCAAAATCAAAAAACAGCAGTGCTTAATTTTCTCGATAGACTCAGCAGCCTAGATGAAAAACAAGTGGAAGAGCTAGTGAATAAATATTTAGATGATGAAATCATCGAGGAATTTGTGGATCATATAGAAGACTTTTATGGTATCGAAGATGACGAACAATTAGGTGTCCTAGCGCAAATTATGGTCACCGGTTTTATCGCGGCTAAAGAGACCTCTTCTCAAAGTTGAGATTGTACTTCTAACCAAAACCTACGAGTGCTGGCCAACTCCATTAGAAAATAATTGGCGGAGCGAAGTGATTTGATATAGGGCTTATCAGAGTTTTCTTTCTCAATATCTCTTAGATACTCCCAAAAATCTGCACTCACATCTCCCCGACTTAATAAGCGAGAAAATTGCTTAAAAAGAGGGTGATCTTTTTCTTCAGTAGTTAGTGAAAATTGACCAAAACCACTTGAATAATCTTGAAGAGGAAAGAGCATTTTGAAATAACCATAGAGTTTTCCAAATTGCTCCAGAGAATGCTCAGGATCTCCCAGTGGCCCTAACTTGATCAAATCTTGCATCTCTTGAGTGTGAGAGAGCTTAAAATAAATATTCAATTGTCCATTGTCTTGTTTAAGCCACCAGCTGTCTCCTGGGTCAGATATGTTGAATACATCTTCCTCATTAATAGGAAATCTCTTATTCGCTAGCTTTGATTTAATGGACTCAGCAAATTCTAAACTATCACAGATAAAAAATTTAAGTTCTTCTTCTAAGATATCTTCAGCTTCAAATCTGAGGCTGGGAAAAAGATCGGGGTGTTTGATTATATTTTGATAGGTCTCTTTTAGATCATCACAAACATGAATTCTTATGACAAATGTGGCAGCATTTTTTTGAATGCGATAGAGAACCCCACAACTTTCTTCAGGAATATTATTATTCTTTGATTGAAAGGAGAAAAATCCACGCCCTCTGTTGGGATTTTGAGATTCTTTTAAAGTTTCTTGAACGAGAAAGCTTATATCATCAAACATAAAATCCTTACCATAACTTCATTAAGATATTGATTAATACTATGACAATTATTGGGCTGATATCGATAGGAAGGTCCTCAGGCAGTAATTTTCGAATAGGATCAAGAGTGTAATTAGCTGCTTTACGAATAAACCTGGCTACTTCATGATGCCTAAACTGGGGAAAATAACTTAGAATTGCATCAGCAATGATGATCAATATGTAGATATTCAATAACGTCCGTATTATATGCATACTGTTATTGTAAAAACTAAATGTGCTAATGGCAAAAATTTTTAGTTTATTTTATAGTTCGCCATATAACTTGCTAATGTCAATAAGCCGACGCTTATCCAAAAGTATTTCATTGCAAATTGTGGAAATCTTTTTAAGACAAGGTGTCCAGTGGCTCCAATGATAAACCAAATTGCAAATTTAGCTTTAATCCATAATGGCCAATCTCCATGGGGAATTCCTAGTCTGGCCATGAGTCCAAACCCGCCCACTAAGATGAGGACAAGTAAAATACCTGTGACGATCGTTTCAATTTTTTTAACACTTCCTCGACTTGCGGCCATGCCATAGATGGAAAAAAATAAGACAATTGAGACCACATGAATAATTTTATAAGCACCATATTCCATAAATACCTCTAGATTTTTGCTAATACGTTTCTAAAAAGATCCCAAAATTTTTCCACACTGGCAATCTCTACTCGTTCATCCGGAGAATGGGCTCCTTCAATGGTCGGACCAAAGGAGACAACATCAAGTGGACCAATCTTATCTCTTAATATTCCACATTCAAGACCAGCATGGATAGCTGTTACAATAGGATCCTTACCATAAAGCTCCCGGTAGCAGGCTTTCACTTGATCTAGCACTGGATTATCTGCACTTGGTTTCCAACTGGGATATTCAGAATTGGCGACAACGTGCAAGTCATAACACTTCCCCAGAGCTTTGAGTTTTCTCTCCAAGCTTTTCACTTCTTCTCTATCAAAAAAGCGCAGTGAGGACTGAATATAAAACTTTCCTCTTACCATAAGCACCCGAGCCATATTATTGCTCATGGAGACAATTTCTTTAGCATTTAAATCATAAGCATGGGCTCCATGAGGAAAAAGCAGTAGAATTTGCAAGCAACTTTGAGTATCAGCTAAACTTAATCCAGCTTGAACCTGATCTAATCTTTCAATATCAAAATGAAAATTTTGATCATTTTGAGGTAGAAAAGATTGCCACTCATGAGAAATTTTCTCTGCGGCTTTCTTGAGAGCTTCGCTCACGTCATTTTGAGCAGAAATAACAGCAAAAGCATCACGGGGAATGATATTATGTGCCCTTCCTCCTCTCAATTCACATAAATGAAAGTCATTTTCCAAGCTCAGCTCAGATAGAATTTCACTTAAAAACTTAAGAGCATTTCCTCTTTGTTCGTGAATATCTAAACCTGAATGACCACCTAGAAATCCGGCTACTGAAATTTTAAACGATGGGAGATCAGCTGATTCTTCACTTAAGTTAAAATCTTTGGTGAGTTCATAATCGATACCACCCGCACATCCAATATATAAACTTCCCCACTCTTCAGTATCTAAGTTCAGCATTTTTTTTGCACTTAACATACTCGTATCAAGCCCTAACGCTCCATTTAAGCCCGTCTCTTCATCAACAGTAAATAATAACTCCAAAGGGGGATGAACGATTGTATCGTCAAATATGGTGGCGAGAGCAGCAGCACAACCAATACCATTGTCTGCTCCCAAAGTTGTTCCTTCTGCTTTTAGCCAACCATTTTCAATTTTTAGTTTTAAAGGATCATTTTCAAAGTCAATTTGGATAGTATTCAAACTATCCGTCACCATATCAATATGATTTTGAATAAGCAGGGGCTCATCATTTTCGCGACCATTTTTCCCAGGAACAAAGATCACAATATTTCCCACATCATCTGTTTTGGTTTCTAAAGATTGTTTTTGTGCTAAATCGAGGAGATACTTTCTAATCTTATCCTCTTTCTTACTAGGTCTGGGGGTTTGAGTGAAGTCATAGAAAATATTCCAAAGATTTTCAGGTTGGCCAGGATAATCAGCAGGTTTCATAAATCTCCTTAAAACGTGTTAAAGGTTACTCCCTAGGAGATATAACGATAAATACGAGTTGTCACATTTTGATAATTTTGAAATTCCGAATCAAAAAAGATACTATACAAAGCATGCTAAATATTTTGTTTATAAGTCTATTATTAATGCTCAATTCCTGTGCTTTTATTTACTCCGGAAGTAAAGATAGAGAGATTCAAACTCAGTTGCATCAAATTCTAGCGGAAAAATCCTC
This sequence comes from Halobacteriovoraceae bacterium, assembly GCA_002713145.1. Lineage (GTDB taxonomy): Bacteria > Bdellovibrionota > Bacteriovoracia > Bacteriovoracales > Bacteriovoracaceae. The sequence continues at coordinate 6,505 of PAVS01000008.1, read as the reverse complement.
AGATTTTGCCAAGTGTGCAAAGTCTTCAGAAATTTTTGAGCACTTTAAGTCTCAAAGAGTCACCACCACACTCTTTTTAGATATCAATCCCCAAGGTCAGCTTGATAAATTTAAACTCGATGACAAAGAGTATCCCGATTCATTTGTTAATTGTGTTTTTGATATCGTAGAGTTGTTAGAATTTCCAAGATTCGATGAACAAGAGGTCATTGAACTCGAACAGCCTTTTGCTTTTACTGAGAATTAATACTTATTTTATCTGCTTTAATCCACCCAGTTATGGCCAATTTTATCGCTTTTTCCACTGGAATATCCAACTCCCTAACCATACTTCGGGGGACAATCGCGGTAAAACCACCCAACATATAACTCATGGGTACATAAACAGCAATTTTATCTGGTTCAAAAGTTTGATCTGGTAGATCTGTGAACTCTTCTCTTGTCACCAGCCCAATAGCTTCAACACCTAAATTTTCTAACTTCACAATAACGACTTTTTTCATATTATCGTGACTTCCCCCCGCAAAAAGTGACATTAAATCACGAAGGGGGTTGTATATAGCTTTAATCACGGGAAATTTTTCAAATTGGTTAATAAAGAAATTGATAATTGAGCCGGTTAAAATATTACTCACCATAAGTCCAACCATAACCATCAAGATTATTGTGATAAGTATACCTAAACCCGGAATATAAAATTGGTTCCCCACTATATTTTTGATTAATTGACCAAATATACTCTCCGCTTTGTTTAGAATCACTAAAAGCACATAGATGGTGATTGTAATGGGCATCACGACAATCAAACCTTTCCAGAAAAGTCGGTTAATAGTTTTCATATCCTATCCTAGTTAAGTGTTTGAAATATTATAGTGATATTTAGCCTGAGCTGGCAATTCGGACAAAAAAAAGCCCTCTCCGAAGAGAGGGCCTATGAAGATCTTAATGATTACTTCTTCTTAGCTACTTTTCTTTTAGTGGCTTTTTTCTTAGTAGCCTTCTTTTTAGTGGCTTTCTTCTTAGTCGCTTTTTTAGCGGCTTTTTTCTTTGTAGCCTTCTTTTTAGTAGCTTTTTTCTTTGTAGCCTTCTTTTTAGTGGCTTTTTTCTTAGCTGCTTTCTTCTTAGTAGCTTTTTTCGCTACTTTCTTTTTAGTAGCTTTTTTCTTAGTAGCCTTCTTTTTAGTGGCTTTTTTCTTTGTAGCCTTCTTTTTAGTGGCTTTTTTCTTAGCTACTTTCTTTTTAGTAGCTTTCTTTTTAGTCGCTTTTTTAGCGGCTTTTTTCTTTGTTGCTTTTTTTCTTACTGCCATGAATTTCCTCCCAGAAATAAATGTATTTAAACTTTTGTACATTTTTTATATTGCAATTCTATTTTAGGATAAACACATTTTTATTTTAACGCAAATAAAAAATATAAATTTTGTTTTTATTTCGGTTGATAGAAAAAAGTACTTAAGTTTTATTTTTAAGCAATAAGTTGGTTGAAAGGCAAAGTGTTTTTTAAAGTTATAATGTTCATCGATGTTTCAAGCATTTTACACTCTAAAAACAGAGGTAAAAAAAAGTTGGTTTTCTTTAAAAAAAGAACGAAATTTTTATTTTGTTAACTAGAATGAACTATGAAATTTCTTCCACTTTTCTCTTGGTAAACTTAAATTTCACCTCATTTTTGACCAATTTTGCACTCACTTTCCCTCCATTTTCTAAATTTCCGAAAAGGATTTCGTTGGCCAAAGGCTTTCTAAGTTTCTCATCAATAAGTCTTCCAAGAGGTCTTGCTCCCATTTTTGGGTCATAACCATTGGTCACAAACCACTCCATAAGCTCGTCACTTACCTCTAAATAGACTGATTTTTCAGCTAATTGATTTTCAAGTTCAATGATAAATTTCTCAACAATACTCTTAATATTCTCCATACCAAGACTATTAAAGTTGATAATCGCATCTAATCTATTGCGGAATTCGGGGCTAAAATAATTTTTTAAAGCCTGATCTCTTTTAGATGTATTTGCTTTTTTACTCCCTGACAGTCCAATACTTCCGGATTCAAGCTCACTTGCACCGGCGTTAGAAGTCATAATAAGCACGACATTTCTAAAGTCTGTGGTTTTTCCATTCGAATCAGTTAATTTACCATGATCCATTATCTGAAGCAGAATATTGAATACATCTGGGTGAGCTTTTTCAATCTCATCTAATAATAAGACAGAATAAGGGGATTTATTAATTTTATCTGTCAGAATCCCCCCTTGATCAAAACCAACGTATCCCGGAGGGGCACCGATCAACTTACTGACCGCATGCTTTTCCATATATTCAGACATATCAATTCGTTCAAAATTAATTCCCATCGTGACAGCAAGTTGCTTGGCCAACTCAGTTTTACCTACCCCAGTAGGACCTGCGAAAAGAAAGTTCGCAATGGGTTTTAATTCATTACCAAGTCCAGATCGAGAGAGGATGATAGCATTAGAGACTTTTTCAACCGCTTCATCTTGACCAAAAATAAGTAATTTGAGATCTCGCTCGAGGTATTTAAGCTTATCTTTCTCATTAACAGATATACTTTTCTGAGGAATTCGAGCGATTTTTGCAACAATATATTCTATATCTGCTTGAGTCACCTCGAAGGGCTCAGTTTTGGTCTCCTCATCATCTGACTTCGCTTTTTTGGTATTTCTTATCCTTAGATAGGCTCCCACCTCGTCAATAACATCAATTGCTTTATCAGGTAATTTTCTATCGGTAATATGTTTATGAGATAACGTCACTGCACTCTTTATAATCTCTTCTGAGTATTTAACGTTGTGGTGCTCTTCAAATTTATGGGCCAGCCCTTTGAGTATTTCAATGGTGTCAGCTTCTGAAGGCTCAACAATATCAATTTTTTGAAAACGGCGGGGGAGGGCCATATCTTTCTCAAAGAACTTCCTAAATTCTTCATAAGTAGTCGAGCCCATGCAACGAATGAGTCCTTTACTTAAAGCCGGCTTGAGTAAATTTGAGGCATCCATGGAACCTGCATTTGTGGAACCAGCTCCAATAATATTATGAATCTCATCAATAAAGAGAATACAACCGTGTTCTTCGTTTTTGGCTTCGATCTCTTTAAGTACACCTTTAAGTCGCTCTTCAAAATCACCTCTAAATTTTGTCCCCGCTAAAAGAGAAGCCATATCCAATGAGAAAATCTCCATATCTTGGATTAAAGAAGGAACTTTTTTCTCATGTATTAATTGGGCGAGACCTTCAGCGATAGCGGTTTTCCCTACCCCTGAATCTCCCACTAAAATGGGATTATTTTTTCTTCTTCGACAAAGGACTTGAACCACACGCTCTAACTCGTCCTCTCTTCCAATGATAGGATCAAGTCTTCCTTCTTGGGCCATATGGTTGAGATTAACGGTGAATTCTTCCAATAAAGATGCTTTTGCAGCTCCCCCTACTTCTTTAGCGAGAGGATCATCTTCCCCACCAGGAGGGTTAGATTGAGACATATTGCTGGTTACAGGTCTGTCACTTGAATGAGCAATTTTATTTATGATATCAAATTTTTCCACCCCACTTCTTTGTAGAAAATAGAGGGCGTGGGAATTTTTAGCAGAGAACATCGCCACTAAGAGATTAATAGGAAGAATTGAATTTTTACCTGAACTATTAATATGAACGGCTGCTCTTTGAATCACTCTTTGTAAAAGTAAGCTTATTTCCGGCTGATAAAAAATACCATTCGCATTCGCGAGTTTTTTAGTATCTTCGTTATCAAACTGCTCATTACCTAGAGCTTCAATTTCTTCATCGGTTAAAATGCTAAAATTGGTATCATTTTCTAAAAAATTAGTTAAATCCGTCGTTAATTGCTGAACGTTGGCGCCGCAGTCTTTTAGAACCTTAGCGATATTATCATCAGATATTAAGGCCAAAAGAACGTTCTCCACGGTTAAAAACTCATGTTTAAGCTTATTCGCTTTTCTAATGGCTTTATTTAATAAAATCTCAAGTTGTGCACTAATCATATTTATACCTTTCTACAGACATCATCTTTGCTGTTTAGCTTAAGATGGGTGCAAAAACACTAATCGCAAGGTTCGATGCTACTTTTTAATGGATGTCCCTTGCCTCGGGAGTAGGAATTAACTTTAGATGATTTAGATTCAGCGACTTCAAATGTAAAAATACCGCATAACCCAATACCTTCGTGGTGGATTTTTAACATGATAGCATGGGCTTCATCGTAGGTTTTGCTAAAAAACTTCATCAAAACGTGGATGACAAACTCCATAGTTGTATAATCATCGTTATGCATAACAACTTTATACATTTTCGGAGTCTCTAACTTCTCTTTATCCGCAACGGCAACTCCCGGATCCCCGGTAGATGTATCATCATCCCCTTGATTGCTCATGAATATATTGTTTAAAAAATAACTATCTTTCATCATTAAGTAATTTTAACTATTTAACCATTCCGCCAACAGTATTATAATACTGTTTATGAGCGATAACTCCTTAATTTATAACAGACTTAGAAAAAACTTCAAACAGCTAAATAAACAGCTGAAAAAACACAATTTTAACGCATATAGACTCTATGAAAAAGATATTCCAGAGTATCCCTATATCGTTGATGTTTATGATAACAAAGCTGTCATTTATGAGAAAGGCAAGAAACTTGATTTTTCTGACACAGAACAAAGACAAAGACATAAAAGTCATGCGCTCAATATAAAATCAGCTTTGATCGATTTACTCAATATCACTCCTGATAATATTATTCTCAAGGCCAGGACCATTAAAAAAGGTAAGTCTCAATATGAAAAATTGGCCGAAAAAGAGCAGTTTTTCACCGTTCATGAAGGTGAGATGAAATTTAGAGTCAACCTTACCAATTATTTGGACAGTGGTTTATTTCTAGATCACAGGCCACTGAGAGAAATCATAAGACAGCAATCCCAAAACAAAAAAGTTCTCAATCTTTTTGCCTATACCGGAAGCCTCTCCGTCGCAGCTGCTCTTGGGGGTGGCGAAGTCACCACTGTGGATCTCTCCAATACTTATATCGATTGGGCCCAGGAAAATTTTAAACTCAATCAGATCAAGCTTGATGATCATAAATTTCGAAAAGCAGATGCACTCAATTTTATCAAGAATTTAAATCTCAAATACGACCTCATCATTTTGGATCCTCCTAGCTTCTCGAATTCAAAAAGCATGGAAGACAATTTTAATGTGCAAGATGATCATGTTTGGATGATAGAAAAACTCATGAGCTGCTTAAACAAAGGTGGTGAACTTTATTTTTCTAATAATTTAACTAAATTCAAAATTTCGGAAGAATTAAAAGAAAAATTTAAAGTGGAAGATATTACTTATAAAACGATTCCTCCGGAATTTAGGAATAAAAAAATTCATCAGTGCTTTAAAATAACAAACCCCTGATGGGGAAAATCAGGGGTTCGTTTTATATAAATCATCTCGTTTAAAATGGGGGAAAATATTTGTACGAGAGATTTATTCTAATATAACTTCTAGATCATTTAATTCACTCGGTAAGCTATAGTTATAAGAATCTGATTCATACTCCTCTTGCTCACTCATTGCTTCCATAGCTTCAACCACAACCTTTGGTCTATGGGCGGTACATTTAAAAAGGATTTCACTTTTATGTGTCTTTGATTCATCATCAATTTCGTAATCACCAAAGATGCCTAAGAACCCACCTTTATCAATATCTGTATAATTGAAAACAACTTGTCCTTTCACTTCAAATTCTGCTTTTTTACTTCCTTCCAGTTCAAAAACTTCAACTCCATGACCACCGCCCACAGTTGTTCCACTCACAATAACTCTGGGACCACTCACCTGTTTCCCCTTAGTATCAAGACTCGTCCCTTTAGAGCGATATTTAACTTTTACGGAAAAGGGATGTGGAAATGTTCGCGCACTCAGTTTTTCTAGATCTTTATCTTGAAGCGCCTTATTAATACTTCTTTGATCATCTTTAAAAAGAATCACTCTATTTTTAGCCAGAGATCTCAACTGAGCTTGATGGTAATCTTTATCAGAATCATAGTTTTCTCTTTTAGGTAGAGGAAACATTCTTTGCACAACATAATGATAAGGCACACCAGGTGCATCAGGTCTGAGCTGATCAGAAAAATCAGGGAGCTCACTTTTCTTAAAGGCTCCAAACTCAGATTTATTTTTACTGATTTTCGAAGAACACTCTAAAATGGCATGGTCAGTGATGGCCATACAGCTTAGACTCAATCCCATTAAAATACTTGAAACTAACGTTTTCATTTTTCTCTCCATAATTTCTAATCACAATATATGAAGCAAAGGAAAGACCAAGTTTTTGGATGTAAATTCAGCAGGATGGCCCTGATACGAGACCCAGAAGTTAAGAGTTCTGTGACAGGTGTATAGTTTTTAGTCGATTCTGACGTATCCTTATTATTCAGCGATTATGTCCTACTGAGTGCATTAATATTAAACTGATCCAGTAT
>PAVS01000007.1 GCA_002713145.1 Halobacteriovoraceae bacterium | reverse complement strand
TTCTTCATAACTTCTCCTTTTTGTGCTTTGAGAAGTCTGAGAATTAGCCGTGAAGATTAATTAAGTAGGAAAGAGTTTTGTTACACATTACAGAGTAATCTTTTTTGAGGGATATTTGATTTTCAGTGGCAAAAATCGACAGAGTGACAAACAGTAAAATAATTCCAATTTTCATAAAATCTCTTCTCGGCTAACGTTCAACTCCACTCAAGTATTTTATTCCAAATATACTACAATATATTAATTATCTTACTATCCCAGAGAAGAAATTGCTCTTAACGACTTCTAGAAAGAGCCTTAGAGAAAACCTGAATTATTCTTCATAATTCATACTCAATAATTCATACTTAGATCTTTAGGAGCATAATCTATAACCTGCCAATAATTTGGTGAAGACTCATAAAATTCCCTAATCATCGTATTGTAAAATCTTTTTACACTCACTTCGATAAATTTGCAGACTCCACCCCCCTAATCCCCCAAAATAACATCCGATCTTTGGCAATCAAATTGCAATTAAATACTTGGAGGAAATTAAATATGAGTTTTTCGAGTATTAGAATTTTTTGTGGATTAGTTTTAAGTGCACCCATTGCATTGGCCATTGTGCTGATGACCTGGGCGATAGATCAGTCCCATCAAAATAGTGCCATCTTAGTGGTTGGTATGGTCTATGTTCTGGTTATGCTCGGACTTATTTTATCCATGACAGTGCACAAACTGGCACAAGCAGAACAGGTTGATTACACCCAAAACAAATTTGATATTATCTTTAGCACACTGAAGTATCTTGATGGCAATAAACCAGTTTTTGATCATGAAATAGAAGATGTGGACCTAGATGAGATTGAATTTGATTATTTTCCAACACATAAACCTGAAAACTTTGACCAGGGGTCTCTTCAGCTGTAATATCACTCTATGAGCGAAGAAAATGAAATTTATATCAGTCAAACAGTCGCCATCTTAGTTGATGGTAATAATATCGAGCGCAGTATTAGCGGCTCCCTTAATATGGATAATGGGATGCTTAATTTTGATACTGTCGTCCCCAAAATTCTTGGAAACAGAGCTTTAAATAGACTTATTTACTTCCGTGAAGGAGTGAATATCTCTAGCAAGCTTGCTGAGAGACTTCACGAAAACTTCCATGGATCTATTAGACCTTGTCACAAATCAGCAGATATACCACTCACAATCAAGGCCACTCAGCTTGCTGGTAAAGTGGATTGTATTATTATCCTCTCTGGGGATTCAGATTACGTGGAACTTGTTAAACATCTTAAAGGTGAAGGGGTTCGGGTTGAAATCTGTGCAGTTGAAAAGAACACAGCTAAAATCCTTAAAGAAGAAGCGGAGTATTTTCACTCTCTTACTGAAGAAGATGTTTTTGTTTATTCAGGTCCTAAAAAGCGTAAGAAATAGTATTACTACTCTAAAAATTTCACCCTATTAATCCCTCCATCAGGGAAGAGTTTGAAGCGTACTTTTTTAGGAGACGTTTTCTCTTTTAATTTTCGAATACATTTATTACCTGCAAAGGGCTTCGCAAAAAAACGATCAATTTTATGAAACTCTCCGGCATGCTCTTCTTCCACTTCAATCCACATGGGAGCGTTATTTCTAAAATAAGTAAAATCAAAATAGATATGGGAGAAAGCTTTAGGGGTTTTAAAACTCACTTCAAAGTACTCAAAATTCTCTTTATTGCGTGATCTTTTGGTTTCAAAGCCATCAAACATATTGATAGGCGCATAGGGTGAGAGGACATTTTTAGCCCCTGCATAATGCTCATCACTCACAGAGCTTAGCTCCATCCCTAGTTCATCTAAGTTAAAATCAATGGCCATGGGTTTGGTGACCGCTGGAATAATTAATTTATAACGCTCAGGTTTTGCATCTGCTAGTGGTTTAAACTCATGAGAGAGCTCTTTTGGAAGTCGGGTCAACAGTGCCACTCGCGTGAGTCCCCCATCGGGATAGACTCTGATTTCCACTTCCTTAAAAGGACCAAAACTATTTTCAAGATCAATATTTAAAAAGCAGTGAGCTGCTAATTTCGTTTTAGGCAGGATCACTTGCCCATCCCCTAAAATCTCCACTTCTTCCACTTGATTTCCATCGTGAAATTTAGTGGATAAATGAACAAAACGTATCAAGTCTTTTTGGTGCATTCGAAAACGAGCATACTCATATTCATTTTGATTATGTCTAGCAGACTCCCAGCTATCCATGATTTTTCCCTGTCTCCCAAATTCTTTGGGATCAAAAACGGGCTCGTGAATGGAGATTAAATTTTCTATACGTGCAAATTTCTCATTGGAAACTCTGATCACCTCAGCGTCTCTCAGCAGATTATACTCTCCCAGGGGATACTTCTCTTGAGATTTGACGATGGCTTCTGGCTGAGTTTGTTTAAAAGCCTTGAGCAATAATTCTTTATAACCAATATTAACGATCTCTTCTGATTTAAGATTTTTTGCTGAGAACTCTGTAGGAAGTTTTGAAAAATCGACTCCTGTGATTTTAAGCTCAGAGAAAATGGCTTTCGCCATCTCAGCGATCATATAAACCGCATTAAGCTCATCATTAGCAAGGATACTCAGCCCTTTTCCTAGATCAGGTCCATCAAAACAGTAAAGATAGATGGCCCTAAAGCCATCATTGGCCCCTTGATGCAGATAAAAACGATTCTCTCCCGCCTCAATGATGAACACACCCAGACCTATATTGGCCCCCATAAATTCTTGCGCCCCTAGATCGACACCAAAGCTCATATTTACTGCTGTGTCATGAGACAGCGGACCGAAGCCTTCGAGTTTATGGTGAGCGACAGTCATCGCCGCGAGAATTTGTAACACATCATTTGTGCTCCCCCACATGCCTGCCGCGAAACAGGGAAACTCTAAATAGGCTTGCTTATTTTTAATCTCACCGTTGAGATGGCCATGGGCCTTCAGTTCAGATTTAGGGTCTTGAAAAGAAAATTTAGAATTAAGCAGTCTAAAAAACTCATGGCTTTTTGGATAGAAATCATCTTTTAAAATAAGTTTGATAATATATTCGAGGACCACAAAGCCAGCCCCTGAGTATTGAAATTGAGAGCCTGGTTTATGGATGGTATCAAATTTTTGATAATGAAAACGTTCAGGGTTATGCACCAACTCATGAATCTCTGAATAGAAATCATCTGGCTTTATGCCATCAACATAATGCATATTTAAGGCCGTATGCTGCATTAGATGTCTCAGTGTGACCGCATTTCCCCAAGCTTCATCCTGATTGGAATCCAATCTAAAAGGAGACTGCAATTTATTGAGAAGAAAGTTAACAGGAGTATCTACAGAGATATCTAGTTCTTTAAAGACTTCTAAGGCAAACATTGTCCCCATGGTTTTAGAGAGAGAAGCAATCTGAAATAAAGAATCAGATGATGTGGGAGTGTCTTGCTTGGACTCTCCGAACTGAATATTTTGAATAGCATCAAAGCCATAAGAGATACTCAATTGAGCTCCCTTAATATTGGCCTTTGAAAATATATTATTTAGTTTTTTTTTAAGCCCGTTTAAGGGATGGCCCTCGACTCTTTTTTTGGTGATTTCATACAAGGCAAGTTTTGCGTTCTCTACTTCCTGCTCTAGAGTAGAGTTTAAGCGTGCCACAAGTATTTCTTTTAATTCAGAAGCAGATTTACCTTGAGCGCTGACTAAAAACTTCATTCCAAACTTTTGTTTGTATTTCTCTCCCAGCTCAATCAGTTCATCTTTGATAAGTTGGGACTCTTCTGAGATCAAGCTTTGCTCGGTTTTTGCAAGCGCATCTAGAGATTTTGCATTTTGTCCGATATCACCATGAAAGCTTGCTGCTGATAGTATGTCACTCATTGAGAAACTCATGATTGAGTTCTTGATTAAATCCAGATCCCCCGTAATATTTGCCTTATTATCAAAAGCAAATTTTTGACTGCCACACATCTCAAAATAATAATGATAAATGGCGATATGATCTTCAATGCTATATTTCTGTGGTTCTAATTGGTGTAAATAATCCCAAGGTTTTTCTTTTTCTCTCACCGTTTGAAGAGTAAAAGGAAGTAATAACTCTGTGGCAAACTCAACTGGTTCAGCACCTGTCATAAGTTGTAACATCAACTGAAAGGCAGCTTCATACCACTTAGCATTGGCCTGAGAATATTTCACTTGCACTATTTTTTTATCGTTGGAGAGATCTCTGCGGATAAAATTCATCTCTTCATGGGCAATTTTTATAAAATCTTGGTAATCAAATCGTCCATGATGAATTTCATGCCAAACTTCCCAGCGGGAGCGCTCAGCTGTGGCCAGATCATCCATCACACGAGCAGGTATATCATTAATTTGTGTGGGAAGGGCGACACAACCATTTCCACTCAGCCAGTCACATAAATACTGCAACATTTGAAAAACATTATAGCGGATCTCTTCTGGATCGTTATTGGCAATAAATTCTGATTCTTTAATATCTGCGACAATCAAAGAGCGTGCAAAGCCTGGGTCCGTATGATCCAGTCCTTGTATGTCTTGGGCCTTAACGAAATCTTTGATTTCTTGGGCATAGTTTTCATTAAGAAGAGACTCAATGAGAGAGTTGAGTTGATGCTCTTCTCCCTTTTCATATTTTTTCCATGCACAAACAAGAGCAAGTCCAATTCTCACAAAGTCTGGATGGGCCACCCAGAAACCAGATAGATTTCTTTTGAGTTGAGTGATGACATCTCTAAAATAACCTCGAAGTGTGATTTGAAAACTCTCTGAGTGCAGCTCGTTAGTGATGGGGAGAATCCCATACATACCACCGATTTTGATCCCACCACGCTCTCCCACCACATGGGCCAGCAGTTCATGAGAAGCCTTGATGTATTTGATAACGATATCTGGATCTGCTTTAACCGGAATGCGGTAATTTCCATCCTCTTTAAAGAGTCTAGCGGTACTCCCTAAATAATCGTGCCAACCGAGTGAGGCCCCCACAAAATAAGGGTAGAGTTCATCAATTATCTCGTTGACTCTAAAAACAGCGCGAGGGTTCTCTAAGACAATGATGACTCTCACAGTTCCGACATTATATTCAGGATGAATATTTTTGATTAAGCTCTCAGAAGCTTTAATCATGTTTTTTATATAACGTGCTTCTTCTTCATTCTCGAGTTTAGGGACATAAAAACAAAGTGCTTCAGGATTATGCCAATGCTCAAACAGATGCAGACAAAAATCATAAAGATGCAGCGGTATTGGCTCATTGTGATAAAAAAGAAAATTACAAGGAAGAGCAAGCCCTGGAAACCGTTTTATCGGTCTAGATAAAAATGAATCTGCTAGCTCATAGGTTTTGCTTCTTTTTTCATCATGAAAAGTAATGTCTTGATTAAAACATCCTTTGAGGTTTTCTGCCGCGGCCACTAAATCTTCGTGCATAGGTGTTTTTGAATCTTCATCGTCTGCTCCCCATTTGGGAATAAACTGATTATCTTCCAAAATTTCTGAGATAATTTGTGGCTCATCTTTAAGCTTTCTATGATAGGCATTCATCGCATTGATAGATAACTTCGCATCATCAGGTGGCCCAAATAACGTCACATGAAAATCATTTAAATAATCTGGAATAGCTGCAACTTTGGGAGCGTTCGTCGCCTTATAGTATTGAGAAAGCAAGGGTCCCATAACTTTTCGGCCACGATCATCTTCATCCCCCAAAACTGTTTTATAATTTTGGTCGAGCAGATCAATATTATTTTCTTGATTAAATTGGTAATAGGTTTTTGTTCTTTGATCTATAAACTGACGATCAAGTTTCCGTTGATTAAGGACATTTATCAGCTCTGGCTTCACCAGCTCATACACTTCACAGAGAAAAGCCATGCTCTCGCTATTTTCTATACCACTGGGAGAATTGAGAATGGAAAGACCCGGAACATCTTCTATGGACTTTAAATCTTTTTGGATTTCACCATAAAGATTGCGACTTATATAATCATCATAATATGAAATTCTTGCCATTAGCTTCCTCTATAGGTTGAGTAACCATATGGGTTTAAAAGAAGAGGCACATGATATTTTCTGGAATCATCTTTAACTTCAAAAGCGACTTCAGAGTCCAGGAAAAAAACCTCTCTGCCTGATTTTTCAAAATATTCTTTAATAGAAAATAAGATTTTAAATTGAGCTTTATGGGGAGTGAGATCGAAAACAAAACGTCCATCCTCATTAGTGACACCACTGCTCACTTCTAACCATGCTCCATTTTTCTTTTCGAAGAGAACAACTTTTACACCCTCAGCAGGATGACCTAAGCTTGTGTCTAGAATATGTGTACTAATCATAAAACCTCTTTATAAAAGTGAAGTTTTAAGATATTACAATATCTACCTTAATTAAACTAATTTTAAGCCTTTGCATCGCAGAATTAAGTGACAAAAATTTGTAACAGCTTTATTATTTAGATGCGTTGTATAATTACAAGGCCAGGCCAGTATGACGAATATGACAGTAGATGATTTGATAGAACATTTTGAATTAAAAAAGCATCTTGAAAGTGGGATGTTTGTCGAGACCTATCGCTCTCAAAAAAAGATCCAAATAGACGGATATGAGGGTGAGAGATACCTCTCGAGTAGCGCCATGTTTTTACTTCAAAAAGGTGAAGTCTCTAGGTTTCATCGCTTAAAGTCAGATGAAACCTGGCATTTTTATGAAGGCTCCCCCGTTGAAATTATAGAGATCACCAAACAGGGGCAGCTTATTCGGACCATTCTCGGTCAAGACTATGCCATGGGTGAAACACCCGTTTATCAAATCAAAGCTAATCATTGGGTCGCCGCAACCACATTAGGGAAGTTTTCTTTTTTTGGATGCTCCAATAGCCCGGGCTTTGATTATCGAGATTTAGAGACCACAAGTTTTGAAAATTTAGCCAGCCTCTACCCTCAACACAGAGAAGTGATCAAAAAATTTAGTTATAAAAGAGCTTAGTTATTTAATTCATCCCACTCTGATTTAAGAAGGGCGTAAATTTGATGATCTAAGACTCTATCTCCTATCCACTCGGCTTGTCTTGAAATTCCCTCAGGCTTAAAACCTAGTCTTTGGGCAATTTTTTTAGAAGGAATATTTTCTGTAGCAGCTCTCAGTTCGATCCGATTTAGTTTTTGCACTTCAAATATATATCGAATAAAAGCTTCACAGGACTGAGTCATAATTCCTTTGCCGGTGTAATCTGAATGGAGCCAATAGCCCAAGGAAGTTTTTTTATTTTTCTCATCGATATCATGCTGGCCCAAGCCTCCCACCACTTTTCCTTTATAGGAGATGCAAAACTGATAGCCTTTTCCTGCCTTTAACTGTTCGGAGCACATTTCACAAAAAGCTTTAGTATCATTTACAGTTCTAGTGATATCCACCCAGGGAAGCCATTTACGAAGATGATCTCGATCACTATCTACTGCTTTGAAGATTTCTTGGGCCATATCCATGGACACTGGATGAAGAGTGATTTCATTATTCACGCTGAGATTTGACATACTCTTCCTCTATAATACTTTTAGCAATATTTAAATCCACTTCTTCCGGGTTTTGATACTTATGACAAATGCGATCTAAAATTTTTGCATTGATTTGACCGTTTTTAAAGGCTTGATCATAAGGGGTAAGGGTGTAAACAACTTGAGCATAGCGAGAGCGATAGAGGGTGGGGAAAGCATTTTCCAGCACACGCTCAATTTTTTTTCGTCGCAAAAATTCTTCATCCCCTACAGAATCACTCATCTCTTTAAAGTTCTCTAAAGACATATCTCTTATGGCATCCCCATGGGGTTTTTGATGTTTTTGATATTCGCTAAAGATCTGCTCCCAATCATCTTGGTATTGATCAAGACTTGTGAGCAAAAATTGTACATCAGAGAAGCCGCAATTCATTCCTTGGCCAAAAAAAGGACAGATGGCATGAGCTGCATCACCCAGAAGCGCCACTGAATCTTGATAGATCCAAGGTAGAGTGTCTAGGCTTCCTAAAAAACCTTGAGGGTTTTCACAAAACTCCTGTGCATAATCCGGCATCAAATCAACTACATCCGGATAATATTCTTCGAAATAACTTTTTACGGCTTGTTCATCAGAAAGTTTTTCCATCCACTCATCAGGCATATAAACCGTCATGGTAAAACTTCCCTCTTGATTGGGAAGCGCCATCAAAAAGTGATTTCCTCTGGGCCAAATATGCAAGGCTTTTTCATCAAGAGGATAATCCCCATTGTCTTTCGCTGGCATCAGCAACTCTTTATAGCTACTTCCAAGAGGAACAGTTTGATCGATTCCATTGACCTCAGCTTGCAAGGCCTTCCTCGTTTTTGAACCGGCTCCATCACAGCCAAGTAGAATATCATATTCCAATTGTTCACCCTTAGAAAATTGCACTTTCTTATTTTGAAAATCAATTTGATCTAAGGGAGATTCAAACACAATTTCAATGCCGAGTTCTTCGGCTTTATTCATAAGGAGAATATTGAGATCTCGTCTGGAAACCGAATAGTTTCTCTCGGAATCATCTTTTCCATAGGGCTGATAAGTGAGCTCACCATTTTGGGAGTGCATCATCCTTCCATACACAGGAGTCGTGATCTTTAAAACATCTTCTAAAAGACCAATTCTTTTTAAGGGCTCTATTCCTTTGATCGTCAGGACTAAATTAATAGAACGACCAGCTGCACTTGATTGGGCCCTCATATCTGATCGGGCTTCAACCAGAGTCACATGATGACCACGGCGTTTGAGTGCAATAGCAGCGAGGCTACCTACCAGCCCTGCTCCAGCAATGAGAATATTTTGAGATGACTCCACCTAGAAAGACTCCTTGATCGCTTGAGCAAGTCTATAACAGTCTTCAAAATTATTATAGAGAGGAGCAGGACACATTCGTAGAATATCCGGCTCACGAAAATCAATAATAATCCCTCTGGCCTGAAATTTTTTAAACATAGCTTGAGTATCGGCATTTTTAATTTTCACACAGAGCATCGACCCTCTCATCTGTTTTTCAGGGTGATAGCTGGGAGTGACAATTTCTAAATTTTCGCCGCAGTTTTCTTTAAGAACGTACTCCAAATAAGCTGTGAGTCTGTCCCCTTTTTCTCTTAGATTTTTCATCCCCGCTTGATCAAATAAGTTCATACTTGCTCTTAAACTTGCCAGTTGAAATATGGGTGGGTTTGAAAGAGACCAAGCTTCTACAGTTTGCAGCGGATCAAATTCAGGTCGCATCTCAAAGCGATTGTCTTTATTATTACCCCACCATCCTTCAAAGCGTGGGATATCTTTAAGTCCTAAGTGGCGCTCATGCACAAATGCTCCCGCAATACCACCAGGTCCTGCATTGAGATATTTGTAAGAGCACCAAACAGCAAAATCCGCACCATCATCATGTAAATTAAGAGCAAGGTTTCCCGCCCCATGGGCCAGGTTAAAGCCACACATCGCTCCCACACTATGAGCTTTTTCAGTGACGGCTTTGATATCAAAAGCCTGTCCACTGAGATAATTACAATTGCCTAACATCACGAGAGCCAGCTCATCCCCTAACTCAGCAATTTGCTCTAAGAGATATTCTTGGGAGACGACTTTATCATTCACATCGGTTTTGAGTTCCACAATAGCGTCATGAGCATCAAAGCCATGAAATCTTGCTTGAGAGTCAACGGCATATTTATCCGAAGGAAAGGTATTTTTCTCAATAAGAATTTTATATCTTTTTTGGGAAGGTCTATAAAAAGAGACAAGCATCAAATGTAAATTGGTGGTGAGAGTATTCATGGCCACCACTTCATTCTCCTGGGCCCCTACCAGGTGAGCAAAACTTTTCGTGATATTCTCATGATAAGGAAGCCATGGATAAGGTCCGTTAAAATGTCCTTCAACACCGTATTTTTCCCAGGAATTCAGTTCGGTATCGATGGCCTTACGGGCATCTTTTGGCATAAGACCTAGTGAATGGCCGCAAAAATAAAGCGTCTCATGCTTTGATTCATTTCCAGGAAAATGAAACTCTGAGCGTAGATTGATCTTTTCTTTTTGATCTAAATTCTTGGCACTATCGAGGTGATTATCTTGGGAAGTGTATGAATTATTCATCGATACTGACCTTGGTTGTCTCAAGCTCTTGCACTTCTAGTTTTATTTGCATCCTTTTTTCTAAATTTACTGCAGCGGTGGCAGCACCGGCCAGGACAAAACAACCTGCTGGTATAAACTGTCCTCTTTGATTTAATAATTCAGCTAACTGAATCACAGAAACCACCGGATCTCCACTGATGGCGTCAGATGTTCCCGCTTGCGCCAGTTCATCGTTCACATACATTTTCATCTCAAGGTTTTTGAGGTCAATATTTTTAAAGTCTGATGTCTTAGGTCCTAAAATATAATGAGAAGAACTTGAATTATCACTAATCACATCCTCCATTGAAAAATATTTAAATCCTTCATAGCGAGAATCTAAAATTTCTAGTGCAGCACCTACCGCAGAACATGACTCCAGAACTTGATCCCTGGTGACTTTTCCTTTGATATCTTTATCTATATAGAAAACAATTTCAGGTTCAATTTTAGGGTGAATTGAGCCCTGCAGTGAAAAACGCCCTTCGTGTTCAATTTGCATTGTGTCAGTGAGCATCCCATAGAGAGGAGCATCAAGATTCATCTGCTTGCGCTTACCTTCACTGGTCAGCCCCATTTTTAGACCAATTATTTTTTCACCGTCATTTACTCTTAGCGCAATTCCCTTTTCTTGAATGCTATAGGCGTCTTCGCGCTTAAAATCTTTTAAGCTAGCAGAAAACTGAGGCAGCGCCTGAGCACTTAGTCTTGCGTCATGCAAGGTATGAGCGATATCGTTAATTTGTTTTTGATCCATTTGATCTACCTTTTCACTATTCTCTTCTTTTAGGTTATTATTGGCCTTCGATTCTAAGTTTTTAAAAGGTAATGTGCAAGTGAATATACCCCAAGACAAGACCACGAAATTCATTGATATCAGCCCACTCATAAATGAAGACTATGCTGTGTTTCCAGGGGACACGGCTTTTAAAAGAACCGTCGCGCTTGACTTCACCAAAGGTGATAATTTAGTCCTCTCAGACATGCAAACATCAATGCATATTGGAGCCCATGTGGATGCGCCCAATCATTATCATCCAGACGGTATGGGTATAGATAAACGTGACCTCTCTTTGTATTTTGGGCCGGTGCAAGTGATCACGGTGAATATCCCCAGAGGGGAAACTATCAAACCCAAAGACATAACAACAGAAATTAAAGCTCCTCGAGTGCTCTTTAAAACAGGAAGCTTCCCAGACTTAACAATATTTAATATGGATTTTAATGGTATTCATTTTGAGACGATTCAGTTTCTCGCAAAAAATGGGGTAAGACTTGTTGGCATTGATACACCTTCAGTAGACCCTGCTGATTCTAAAGAGCTGCCCTGCCATAATGAAATTTATAAAAATGATATGGCCATTCTTGAAGGTATTGTTCTCGATCAAGTGAAAGATGGTCTTTACACTCTGTGCGCCCTTCCCCTAAAGATCGAAGGGGCAGATGCATCACCGGTGAGGGCCGTTCTTATCCAGGGGGATCTGTGATTAAAATTCAAAACTATATTTACGGAAACCTTTTAGATGCCCAAAGAGAAAAGTTTTTTGAAACAATTAACCCTGCTTTAGATGAGGCTTATGCATTAGTGCCAGACTCTAGCAGTGAAGATATTGAACAAGCGGTCCAGGCGGCCAAAGAGGCTTTTCCCTCTTGGTCTGAGACCTCAAGACTAGAGCGTAGTGAGTGTCTTTTAAAACTGGCCAATGCTATTGAAGAAAATTTTGAAGAATTTGCCAGAGCTGAATCAATTGATAATGGTAAGCCTATCAGTTTAGCTAGGTCAGTTGATATTCCACGCTCAATTGAGAATTTAAAATATTTTGCCAAAGAAATACTGCGCTTTGGAGAAGAGAGATTTGATGATCAAGGCATGGGTGAGAATACCGTTTATTACTCTCCCCTAGGAGTTGTGGCCTGTATCTCTCCTTGGAATCTCCCCCTTTATCTTTTCACTTGGAAAATAGCCCCCGCCCTGGCAAGTGGATGTACGGTAGTGGCCAAGCCAAGTGAAGTCACCCCCATGACTGCTTTTATGTTAAGTAAAATAGCAAAAGATATCCTCCCCCCCGGTGTTCTCAATATCGTCCATGGCACGGGAGCACAGGTGGGAAGTGCTATCAATACCCATCCTGATATTCAGGCCATCTCATTTACTGGCTCAACCGCTACGGGAAAGATCATAGCCAAACAAGCCAGTGAGACCATGAAGCGTTTGCATCTTGAGATGGGAGGGAAAAATCCCACTGTCGTTTTCGCTGATTGTGAATTTGACAAGGCGATAGATCATACTCTTCGTTCAAGTTTTGCTAATCAAGGGCAGATCTGTTTATGTGGATCACGGATTTATGTGGAGAAAAGTCTCTACCCTAAATTTAAAGAAGTGTTGGTGGCAAAAGTTAATGAGCTGATCCAAGGGGATCCCCTAGATGAGAAAACTCAGCAAGGAGCGGTGGTCTCGAAAGCTCATTTCGAAAAAGTGATGAGCGCCATAGAGAAGGCAAAATCTGAAGGGGGAAAAATTCTCACAGGCGGAGGGCGTTTTGGAGAAAGAGGTTTTTTTATCATGCCAACGCTTATAGAAGGTTTGAGTGAGAGCTGCCAAACAAACCTGGAAGAAATTTTTGGCCCTGTCGCCACCCTTCAGCCCTTTGAGAGCGAAGATGAAGTCATAGCTCTTGCCAATTCAACCCGCTATGGACTTGCCGGATCGATTTGGACTCAGGATATTAAAAAAGCAAAGCGAGTGGCACGGAAAATATCCTCCGGTATTATGTGGATCAACACTTGGCTGATGCGTGATCTACGCACTCCTTTTGGAGGCATGAAAGATTCCGGACGAGGACGAGAAGGTGGCCAGTATATTTTAAAGTTTTTTAGTAATGTTCAAAATATTTGTCTTAATAATAAAGGATAGTTTATGAGTGAGAGAATTGATTCCCAAACAGCTCCCGAACCAGTAGGAGCTTACCCCCATGCCAGACGTGCAGGGGAATTTCTCTATCTAAGTGGTGTAGGTCCTCGCAAAAAGAATTCAAAACAAATTCCAGGAGTCACCCTAGGTGCAGAAGGTGAAATCTTAAACTACGATATTAAAGAACAATGTATCTCCGTCTTTGAAAATGTCAGAACCATTCTCAATGATGCTGGAGCAAAGTGGACTGATCTCATTGACGTCACTGTGTTTCTTACTAATATGAAAGATGATTTCAAAATATATAACGAGATGTGGAAAGAGTATTTTGGGGAAAATCCTCCCTGTCGCACCACTTTAGAAATTAACTGCCTTCCCACTCCTATAGCCATCGAGCTTAAATGTGTCGCTTACTTAGGAGAGAAATCATGAAGCCTTCCCCCTATACGAGATTACAAAATCCTTTTTCTTTTAAAGCCTGGATTGATGAAAATAGAGAGTTACTTAAGCCACCAGTTGGAAATAAAGTCATTTATAAAGATTCTACTTTTATTGTCATGGTGGTGGGAGGACCTAATTCGAGAACTGACTTCCATGTCAATGAAACTGATGAATTCTTCTATCAAATAGAAGGTTCTATTTTTCTGAGAATAATCAATCAAGAAGGAAAACCTGAAGAAATACATATCAAAGAAGGTGAGATCTTTATGCTGCCTAGTGGAGTCCCCCACTCACCTCAAAGAAGCGAAGGAAGCATTGGACTGGTGATAGAGAAAACCAGAACTGCCGGTGAGCGAGATGGACTGCAATGGTATTGCAGTAAATGCAGCAAGAAACTTTATGAAGAGTTTTTTGAACTCACCGATATTGAGACTCAGTTTCCCGCAGTATTTGAGCGCTATTACGATTCAGAGCATGTAAAATGTGTCTGTGGACATATCAACGGTAGGGAGTGGTAATGTTTAAAATAGATATCCATACTCATATTCTTCCCCCAGAAATTCCTAAGTTTAAAGAACGTTTTGGCTATGGAGGTTTTATTCAACTTCAAGAACACGCCGACTGCTGTGGTGCAGATATGGTGGATGATAGCGGGAACTTTTTTAGAAGAATCCATCGCAATTGCTATCAAGCTGATGCCAGAATTGAAGACATGAATGAATATGATTTAAATGTGCAGGTGCTCTCAACTGTCCCCGTTATGTTTTCTTATTGGACCAAGCCAGCTGATGGTGAGTATGTTTCATCCTTTTTAAATGATCATATTCAAGGTGTGTGTGAGAAACACCCTAAACGCTTTATTCCCCTAGGAACCTTGCCCTTACAGTCTCCCAAAAGAGCGATAAAAGAAATTGAGCGGCTCAAAAAAATGAATGTTCCAGGAGTGGAAATCGGCTCTCATATTAATAATTGGAATCTCAATGCAGTTGAACTCCATGATGTGTATGCAGCACTTGAAGAAAATAATATGGCGGTCTTTGTTCACCCCTGGGAGATGATGGGAAAAGATCAAATGAGTGAGTACTGGCTACCGTGGCTTGTGGGTATGCCCGCCGAAACCTCAAGGGCCATTTGTTCTATGATCTTTGGAGGTATCTTTAAGAAATTTCCTAAACTCAAAGTCGCTTTTGCCCACGGTGGAGGAAGTTTTCCGATGACCATAGGTCGGGTTGAACATGGTTTTAATGTCAGACCGGATCTTTGTGCTAAAGACAATAGCGTCAACCCCAAGGAATACCTTGGTCATTTTTGGGTAGACACCCTTGTGCATGATCCAGAAGTTCTACGTTATCTTATTCAACTCATGGGTGAAGACAAAGTGGCCTTAGGGACAGACTATCCATTTCCTCTGGGAGAACATATTCCTGGAAAAATAGTGAATGACTTAGAAATTAATAATAATATTAAAGAAAAAATCATGGCCCTCAATGCACTTGAATGGCTTGGATTAAAACTCGAAGATTATAAAGGTTAAAGATGAAACTCAATTTAGAAAATAAAACCGCATTGGTGATGGGCTCTTCTCAAGGTATTGGACGCGCCATCGCAGAATCTTTAATTGCTGAAGGGGTTAAAGTTTGTATTAGTTCAAGAAGTGCAGACAAGTTGGAGAAAGTAGCAAGTGAAATCGGTGCAGAATGCTTTCTTGCTTGTGATTTAACTAAGCCTCATGGGGCGAAAGAGCTTATGATTCAGGCCAAAGAATTACTGGGACGTGTCGATATCTTGGTGACCAACACCGGAGGACCTGAGAAAAATAGCTTTTCCAAAACCAGTGTAGAGCAATGGCATAAAGACTATCAATCCCTATGGATGAGTCCTATCGAAGCTATGCATGAAGCCCTGCCTGAGATGAAAAAAAATAACTACGGCCGTATTCTTATGGTTTCAAGTATCGCTGCCAAAGAACCCCTGGATGGTCTGACCACATCCAATGCCTTTCGCGCGGGATTTCCTGGGCTTGTGAAATCTCTGGTGAATGAGTATTCACAATTTGGTATTACCTTTAATATTCTTTTGCCTGGTTATACCAATACAGAACGCATTCAAGCCCTGCAACTCAGTGATGAAAAAATTAAACAGATGGTGCCAGCAGGAAGACTGGGAGAGCCTAGGGAACTTGCTGATCTCTGTACTTTTTTGGCCAGTGATAAAGGCAGTTATATCACCGGCCAGAGTATTGCCATTGATGGTGGTGTCTTGAGGTCACATTAAAATCTAGACATCAAAATTTCGCCATACCCATCTTGGATCGTTGAATTCGAATTCATAATACCCTTGATAGAGATTCATCTCCTCGCCTTGTTGATTGTAGAGAGGAGTTCTCGTTGGGTATTTGTTTTCTTTCTTTTTACCTGGTTTTTGAGTGATAATAGCACTCATATAGCGATCTTTCTCACCAACGATTTTATTAAAGACTGCTAAAATATGAGGAGTAAAGCTTCCCCCTGTTCTGTAGGTTGCATCGTAAATAGTGTCAGTGAGCAGTTCATATTTATCTTTGTTATTAGGTTTCTTTCTAATCTTTTTAAAGCGTTTAATCATCTTTTGTAATCTGCGAATAAGTTTTCGCTCTTTAGAATATTTCTGCCCATAGCGATTTACAATAGAGCCTCTATTTCTTCTACGATAGTCTAGCACAAATTCTATTTGTTCTTGTGTCCAGCCAGTGGATTGTCTAAAATAGCGCCAGAAAAGTTCTTCCTCAGCATAGATAAGTTTATTCAAGGCATTCTCATTATAGAATAAATCCACCATCACAAGAGTATTTCCCCAGATATCATTTTTGGTATGGAGCTCTGGATTAAAATCAATAAAGCGACTATTACCTGAAAGTTTACTAATAAAAGAGATATATTGCTCACCCAGCTCTTTGGTTTTAGTAAATTTATCATCAATATTGAGCGCTAAGTGAATCATAGGCTCTTTAATTTCACCGTTATCTTGTTCACCAACAAAGGTGATATCTTTTTCTTTTTGTTCCCCATCCCCAAAAAAGCTCCAGCCCGATTTGTTTTTGGTTCTAATTTGCAAGCGATGAAATTCATCTCGATTATTATCTTCATCATAGAGCACGTGTTGAATATTATCAGTACGCTTATTTGTTCTCGTTGAGAGCAAACCAAACAAACTAAAATTCGTTCTTCTGGTGACATAATCAGTTTGAATTTCGTCAAGTACGGCCATATCCATAATGGGTCTGATATCACCTTTGAGAATATAAGCATCCAGGGCCAGCATGGCTTCATCTTTTGTCTCTTTTTTATAATCAACTTTATAGGCCCTGCGACTGAGCATACCGGCCATTTGATCAAATCTAAAAACGGGCAAATCTAATAAGTATAATTGCGCTTCAATCTCTGCTGATAATCTCGAGTAAAGAGAGCTGTCTTGATAAACTTGATACTCCCCTTTTTTCTTAGAGATCACTGCTCGACCGAGTTTTCCTTTCGCTGCCTCTAGTTCAACTTCTAGACCAACAAGTCCAGTCACTGGTTCGAACTCAACTTCCCCCTCTGCCTCTACAGCATCTTCAACAATCAGCACATAATGCTTGGGAAGATTATTTCCCCGTGCTTGATAAGGAAGTAAGAAATTGAGAATAAAATCACCTTTATAATTTCCTTCTTCTCTCGAAGCGACAGGGTAAATCAATTTATAACGTTTGATATAAGTCCCATAACCTCTAAAGAGAACTCCATAACCTAAACTAAATTTAATATCCATGGTGTCTTGGACGAGATATAAATCATCGTCATCTTCCGCGTTGGGATTCACCACCACTTTTCTATCGATATCAAACTCAACTCGAGTCAAATAGTCTGGATCAAAACCAAACTGGTCTCCTCTAAATTCAAATTCATCAAAGGCTTTCGGAATCATTTTCAAACCCGTCACAGCTAAGTTCTCAGCTCCTTCAATCGCTGGTTTAACTAAGTGATAGAGCTCTCTTCCAAAATCCTGTGGAATATTTTCGAATTGAGTTTTTATTAAAATACCATTTTGGAGCACTCCACTCTCAGAAGTAATCAATCTATCAAAAGGCATTTCTGAGAATTCATCCTCGAGCTCAAAAGCTTTCACCAATTGGTTTCTTCTCGCAATAAGCTTTTCTGTGAGAAGAAGTTGCACTTCATGGGGCCATCCGCCTAAGCGTACAGCATCTGCAATTTGCTTGCGAGAGAGTCTTGCTATAAGTCTTGCCATCCATTTCGCATCAGCAAAAGTGACATTGCTAAAGCCAGAATTGACTTGAAAATTTCTATAATTTAAATGAATTTTAGATGAGGTCACTTTATTGACTAATTCCCATTTAAAATCATTTGGTTTTTCTCTAAAAAAATTTCCAAAAGCAAAGCCCATATCATGTTGATACTGGAAGATTTCACTCTCACCATAGCGGTTCTTTTTGACGACGAGTTTATTGTTTTCGGCTTCTTTAAGATCTAGATTCGCTACCCACATATTGAAAAGAAGAAGACCTCTGGTAGCACGATTGCCGCGATGACCTAACTCTCCCCAGGCCCAAGGACCCACTCGCAGAAGCTCTTCTGGCTTTTTCTCAATTAATACATTTCTTAAGATGATATAATGTCTACCATCTTCATCTTTTCCCCGCTCTTTTAAATAATCTGCAATAGGAAATCGAGCATCATCAAAATAGCTAGCATAATCTGCAACAAACTCTCCATAAGATAATTTTTTTGGAAAAGTAATTTTAAATTCTTGATAGTGCTTTGAAGGGTCATGGTTAAAACCAAGGGTGGCCATGAGTGAAGAAGCGGTGATCTCTGAATAAACCTCTGAAGCGAGCTTCACTTTAAATTTAACCTTCTGTCCATTGATCTCACATTTAACATCGAGTTTAGGCTTGGTTTGGGTTTTGCGAACTTTATGCAATCGACAGTTATCATCCATAGGAAAACTCATATCGACACCATCATATAACCTGTGTTCACCACCAGTATAAGTTCTTTCTACATCTAAATTTTCTATAAACTGATCTGTCCAAAATGAATCATTATGAGGGGGATTGTATCTTGAGATATCATGACCTTTCTTTTTCAAATCACTTAGTTCATCTTGGCTAAAAAAGAGCCCAGATTGAGGGTCGACAAGGTTAGTGGCTTCCCCTTCAGGAGCAGCATATTTATGAATGCTCCAGTTTTTAAGAGCTTCTCTGGCATATTTGATCATTCGAGCAAGACTCTCATTAGAACCTTCAACCTTAGTGGCGTATTCAAGTTCTAAAATAAAGTGAGCAATTCTATTGGCTTCAATAAAATCTGAGGTGGACTTTAACTTGGTGATACTCTCAAGAATAAGATCGTAAGTTTGAATGAGTCCTTCTTCTGCAATTTCTTCACGCACTTCTTCATTATCTTCATTTTCATACTTACTTAAATGGTTCTCAATCATTTTAGCAATTTGGTTTCTACGAACCATTATCTCACTTTCAAAAGCATTGATCTTAGACGTTGAAATCACCCCATTATTTTCATCGACAAATTTTTCAGTGATCAGCTGTTTAAGTTGATCGTTAAAAGGTAGCTCATTGCCAGCAAAAGCGTTGATAAGCCATGCGAAAGTTAAAACAAAAATTAAAACGTTGTGCTTAGAACTCATTTATTCTCCCAAAAAATTAAATTCTGTATTCTCTATTTTAGCTTTTTCAAGGAATTTAATACTGCTGAGTAAAGGTTTTTCAGAGGGTGTCTAAAGAATGGACAAAAAAAAAGCCCAGTCGAAACTGGGCGCTATAGTGCTGATTTTACATATAATCTTGGCTTTGAACCTGAAGATAATCCAGCATAGCTTTGAGATTCTCAGAAATAGTAATAAGTTCTATTGAGAGTCTGTCTAAAGCATCTGTCTCCATAAGCTCCATCATATAGCCCTCATTTCGGTCCATGATGGCCTCCAACTCTCTTGCTGTTGTGGCAAGCTTTACGATATCTCTGGTATGTGCTCTCGCTTTAAGTCTGGCTGCCTTTTTCTTAATATCGTCCATTTCCTCTTCGTGAGCGTTATTGATATAAGGTTCAAGTGTTTTTACCAGAGAGATGATTCTCTCACTTAGGTTTTCAGCAGAACCTCTAAAGTCATACACATAGTTGACATCATCATTTGATGAATAAACCGGTCTTGGTATTGGTTGATAACCACTCACTAAACAAGCTCCTTCATCTGCAAGCGCTTGAGCATAACTATTAGCATCTTTAATTGTCGTAACAAATGGAGAAACCCTATCGGTTCCTTTCATAACATACCATTTATTACTATAGGTAGACATTTTCAATTCGCAAGTAGTTCTCGACGAGTTATCATAACAAATGCCATTTCTTACTAGCTTAAGTTTAACATCGCTTATTTCACTTAGCCTTGATTTAAAATCTGAAATGCGGTCACTTCCCAGCATCAGATAATATTTCTCACTATAAGTGGAATACATTAACTTACATTCTTTTTTAGGTGTAGGTTGGTTACATACTCCATAGGAGCTTAATTCATAGGCATCATCAACTGCTCGATCTAGGCTTTTAGTAAAGTCACTCATACGATTACCATTATTAGTAACATAATATTTCTCTGAATAAGTGCTATATAGCACACTACATTCAGAAGCCATCGCTCCCGCAGCCATTAAAACCGATAAACCAAAAACTAATTTTTTCATGTACACTCCTAAAATAAATCCAACTTTTAAATAATGATTATTAACAGGGTATTAAAGATGAAGTTTGATTTGTATGGTCATTGTAAAATGTCCTGGTGGTGTCAATTATTTAGACAAAAAGCGAGGGGGTGGTTAGAATAAACTATGTCTGTTTTTCAAGGTTTTATTGTTCAGGCCAGGCAATATGACTCACCCTCATTAGTTCTAGAATACTACGTTCGCACCTCTGAAGGTGTTCATCTTTTAAAATTTAGCCAACAAAAAATCCCTTTGTTTATCTTAAGAAAGGCTAAGCTACCTGCTCGGTTTGAATCTCTTAGAAAATCACTTCCCTTGCAATCTTTTAGTCAAGAAGAAGTCGATGTCTTGTATTTTGACTCAATAAAGTCTTTTCAAGAAGCTCTTCAATATTGTGATCAGAATGGAGTTAAACATTTTGAATCCGATGTACCTATGACAGAGCGGTTTTTAATGGAACGATTTATTAAAGGAGATATTGAATATCAAGGAGAAAGCACAACTTCGGCTGCTTATAAAATATTTGAATCCCCTCAAGTTCGCCCGCTTACCACGCAAAGGCCCATCGCTTTTAAGACCATGTCTATTGATATTGAAACGGGAGTTGATGGATCTCTTTATTCTATCGCCTGCCATACGGGCCACCGTGGGGAAGAGCAGTCTCTTGTCTTAATGCGTGATGAGGCTGGCTCATATCAAGATGATTCACTCACTCATTTTTTTACCACTGAGTCCCAACTCCTGACTCGCTTTATAGAGTATTTTCAGCTTATTGACCCAGATATTATTCTCGGTTGGCATGTTATTGGGTTTGATCTCATGTTTCTAGAGCGAAGATGCCAAAAATTTGGTCTAGGGCTTAATCTGGGACGTGATGGCTCTGCTATACAATTAATTGAGCGCAAGGGAATTGGCTATTTTGCCAATTGTACCGGACGAATAGTGCTCGATGGACCCCCTACCCTTCGAGCTTGTTTTTATAAATTTAAAAACTTCAAATTAGAGACAGTGGCTTCTGAAGTTTTAGGCAGAGGGAAAGATATCGCCAGTGATGAAAATAAGGTTGATGAGATTGAGAGTCGCTTTAAAAATGATAAGATGGCCCTGGCCAAATATAATATTCTCGACTCAGAACTTGTCACCTCCCTTTTTCAAAAACTCGCCATATTAGAACTATACGCTGCACGAGTAAGAATTTGTGGTTTATTAATGGACAGGCTTAATGTCTCAACTGCGGCTTTTGATTTCCTCTATCTGCCTTTTTTGCACAGGCAAGGGTTTGTTGCCCCCAATAGGCTTGATATAGAGAGGGACGATAGCGCGAAGGGAGGCATGGTGATCGAGCCCACCGGGGGGCTGCACCAAAATGTCTATGTCTTTGACTTTAAAAGTTTATATCCCAGTATCATGATGACTTTTCAAATATGTCCGCTAGGAAAAGTATTTGAAGATACTGACCCTATCCACACACCAGAGGGTTATCAATATTCCCGAACAAAGACGATTTTGCCTGAAATCATTAAAAATCTCATGCAAAAACGAGAAGAAGCTAAACGAGATAAAAACGTCTATTTGTCACAGGCGATAAAAATTCTCATGAATAGTTTTTATGGCATCCTAGGCTCAAGTCGATGTCGGTTTTATCACTCTGATCACCCGAGAGCGATTACCACTACTGGACATTATATTCTCACAGAATCAAAAAAATTTTTAGAAGCTCATCAACTTAAAGTGATCTATGGGGATACGGACTCTTTATTTATCAAAGGTGATATTCCTGACCCCGAATCCCTTGCCCGTGAAGTAAATAACCATCTCACAAAAAGACTTAAGGATCAGTTTAGCGTTTTGTCCGAGCTTGTTTTTGAGTTTGAAGAGATGTTCTCTAAAATATACTTCTCCCAAGCTCGTTCTGGAGAAGGAGTCGCTAAAAAAAGGTATTGTGGCCTCAAAAATGGAGAACTGGTTTTCACCGGCATGGAAGCAGTCAGAAGTGATTGGACCGAGCTGGCCAAGAACTTTCAAAGACAACTGTATCAGAAATTCTTTGATGGTGTGGAACTAGAAGAATATATTAAAGAATTTATAAAATCTCTTGAGGCCGGTTTTTATGACGACTCTCTCACCTATACTAAAAAACTAAGTAAAGATATTAGTGAATATAAAAAAAATATTCCTCCTCATGTTCAAGCAGCCGCTAAAATAAATTATCAAGGACATTACCGTCTCAAAGAAGTGAATTATGTCATGACCAAAAATGGTCCTGAACCTGTAGAGAACAACCCCCGACGCTTTGATTACCAACATTATATAGAAAAACAAATTAAACCAATTGCTGATGATCTCTTAAAACCCCTCAATAAAAGTTTTGATGGACTTATTCAAGGTGATCAGTTGAGTTTATTTTAGAGGATAGCTATGTCTAAAAAATGGGCCATTGTTACAGGAGCATCAAGTGGGATTGGCAAGGAATTTTGTTATCAACTTGCTGGTGAATATAACCTCGTTTTAATCGCGAGAAGTGAGGGTAAACTCATTGAGCTTAAAAATGAGTTTGAGCATCACCATTTAAACCAGTGTTTAGTACTCCCACTCGACCTCTCTCAAACAGACAGCGCTCGAGAATGTCTGCAATTTATTCAAAAGCATGAGCTAAAAATACAAATGCTTGTTAATAATGCAGGCCTTGGACACCACAGCCTTTTTGTTGAGGAAGAGTTCGCAACTTTTCAAAATATGATCCATTTGAATATAACTGCTCTCACTGAACTCACTCACCTCTTTGGCCAACATATGCTGGCCCATGGCCTAGAATCATTTATTATCAATGTAGCTTCTACCGCCTCCTTTATTCAAGTGCCTAAGTACTCCGTGTACTGTGCCACTAAATTTTATGTGCGTCAGTTATCAGAAATCATTGCTTATGAATTAAGAGATACCAATATTTCTGTGAGTTGTGTTTGCCCTGGAGCGACGGATACATCTTTTATGCAAAACATGGGTAAAGAGGTGCCGCAAAATAAACAATGGGCACTCATGTCTCCCAAAGAAGTTGTCAAAGAAGCACTCACAAAGACCTCTCAAAAAAAGACTACGATTGTGACGGGAAATCTCAATAAATTTCAGATTATACTCAATAGGTTTGTTCCCAAAAAACTGATGATGAGCCTTTCGGGAAAAGTCATTGATAGCTCTCTTAAGTGAGTCGAAAAATGGCCAGCTTAAACTCCATAGGATCAGCTAAAGTATTGTAAATACATACATATCTATGAGCTTGCGTCCCCCTTGCTGTATAATAAATTATGCGCTTAATACTTTTGATGATTTTTCTCACCACAACTTCAAGCTATGGGATAGAACTTATTATCGGGGGGAAAACCTATTATATAGAAAAATACACTATCAAAGATAACGGGGAAACCATTGAGATCCCCTATCAAATTGCACTTAAAGAAGAGGACTTAAACAAATCTGCCTGTTCAGGCTCCCCCCAGCAGAAAGTGGTGCAAGAGTCCAGTGCAAGAGCACCGGGGGGAAGAAAATTTAATGATCTTATGCAAAGTGTACAAGGAGGTTTTAACTCCTTGAAAAGATCACTTGATCGCAAGCAAGGAAAATCAAAACGTAATTATCGCTAAGTCTAGAGAACTTTAACTCCGCTTGCCACCACTCTATATTCAGTTCTAGGCTCAGTAATTTTTGAAGGATCTCCTCCCTCATCTTCCACATAATGCTTTGTTTGTTTAAGAGTGAGTTTTTTTTGCTTAATTTTCCCTTGAACCAGGATCTCTTTTCCAATAAGTGTCATCGGAACCGTTGTTCCATAATCACTAAATGTAACTCTATACTCTTTGTTTTTATCTTCCAGCATCATCCAACAGCCTTTCATTTTGCAAACCTTAGTCACTTTTGACCTTATGAGCATTTCCTTATCTGAGTTAGCTTCAATGGCCGCTGCCAGGCTCACTGGATTTTTAAGGGTAATTTTATCTCCATAGGTTTGAGGGGATTTATCACTGGTCAAGCCGATATTGAGAGCAAGAGTTAAAAGAATCAGTAATTTCATAATTTTCCTCCGTTGAATTGCTTCATTTATACCTAAGCTTCATTTTAGTGTCTAATTATTCCTATTTTTACATTATTTAAATGCTTTATTCCAAATCAGCTCTTTCTCTGGTATTCTCCTGCCAGCTATGAAATTCAATAAAACAGTCGAACATTCTGATTTTACTTGTGAACCAAATCCTGGATTTGGTGAGGTTCAAGTCCCTGTACTTTTATGGTGCAAAGTGACAAAAGATAATCCTGTTCCTGATGAAGTTCATCTAGGAAATTTATCGAATTACCCCATCAATCCTTTTAGCGCGACTCTCCACTACGGACAGTCTATATTTGAAGGACTTAAAGCTTATAAATTAGATAATAACACCGGAATATTTCGCCTTAAAGACGCTGCAGAGAGATTTCACCGCTCTGGTAAGATTATGTCTATGGTGCAACTTCCACCAGAAGTGTTTGAAACATGTGTTTCTGAATATGTAAAAGAATGTTCAAAATATATCCCTGATTACCCACTTCACTCACTTTATTTAAGACCGCTTATGTTTGCGAATGATGAGAAAATAAAAGTAGCAAGCTCGAAGTCCTATATCTTTATGGTGATGTCTTCTATCGTGGGTGATTATTTTGCTTCAGGAGATAAAAAAACCAAAGTGTTGGTGGGAAAACATTTTACTCGTGCCTTTGAAGGGGGAACGGGAGAAGCGAAAACCGCTGCGAACTATGCCCTTTCATTAACTGCTGTGAATCAAGCTCAAGATCTGGGTTACCAACAAGTCCTCTATCTCGATAATAAAACCAAAACAAATTTCGAAGAATTAGGGGGAATGAATTTCTTCTGGGTTCAAAATGGTGAGATATACACTCCTGAACTGAGTGGCCAAATCCTCCATGGAATCACTCGTAAAACTATTATCGAAATTGCAAAGCTCAAAGGTTTAAAAGTTCATGAAACTCAATTGAGCTTAGAAGCTCTGATAAATGGCCACAAAGATGGAAGCATCACAGAAGTCTTTGCGGTGGGAACTGCCGCCACACTGGTTCCTTTGGATGTGATTGGTGTCCTTGATCAAGATGGCAAAATTGAAGATTATAAATTTGAAGCAGGGCCAGTCGGTGAAATGCTTAAACAATATCTTATCGACACTCATAATGATAAAACAGAATTATCAAAGAAATATCTGACCAAAGTTTTTTAAAGCGTACTCTTTCCCTGCAATTCACCATCGATGTGGGCCAATTCATTTTTCATGGCCAAGTGTACTTTATCCATTAAGGGCCCTAGGTCATTTAGAGACAAGCCACGGGTAGAAATGGGTTTAAGTGCAGAAATAATCACCTTACCGCTAAAGGGTTTAGAGAAGTCGATCTTGCCTTTATAGGAGCTCCACACCACAGGTATAATGGGTATTTGACAGTTGATGGCGGTGATAAATCCCCCTTTTTTAAAGGGCAGTAATCCCCTCCCTTTACTGCGGGTGCCCTCAGGAAGAATCCATATTTTAACTTTTTGCTTATGCACTTTCTCTGTGACTTTTTCCATAGAAGCTTTGGCCGAAACTTTATTTTTTCTATTGATAAAAATATTTCCAGAAAGCCAAAAGAACTGACCAAAAAAAGGCACCCAAAAAAGAGATCGCTTTGCGATAAGAATGGTTCTGGGAGGATAGCAACTTGCCCCTAAAACAACATCGAAATTATTTTGATGATTGCTCATAATAACAGCTGAGTTTTCTGTTTGAAGATGTTCCATTCCACGGTGCTCTATAGCGATGCCGAGAATTTCTTGAGAGCGCCAACTTATGATTCGACAAATCTTATGCATACTATTGGGATGAAAAGGACGGATAAGACATAGCAATAAACCATAACAAAAAATTGTTATGGAATAGATTGTTGCTGTAAGCATTCTAAGCCAATATCTTATTTTTGCGATCATAATCTATTTCATTGTCGTTACTTGATGAGCATTATACACTAAACCCTCATGAAATTAAGTCTTAATCCTTATCAAAAACTAAATATGCTGGAATTTGTCTCACTTATGGCACTTCTCATGTCTATGGCCGCTTTAGCGATAGATGCCATGTTGCCAGCTCTGCCCATTATAGGTGAAGAACTTGGAGTGGTTGACCCTAACCATAATCAGTTTATCATCACGAGTTTATTTATTGGCATGAGTTTAGGAATGACCTTTTATGGACCTTTATCAGATACCTTTGGCAGAAGAAAAGTCATTGGTTTTGGGATCACCTTATTTACGGTGGGTAATATTGTGGCCATCTCCACCCATAATTTTGAAATCATGCTCTTGGGTCGTTTTTTTCAGGGCCTGGGTGCGGCCAGTACCCGCATTGTCAGTATGGCCATGATTCGAGATATGTATGTTGGCAACACGATGGCGCGAGTGATGTCACTTATCAATATGGTGTTTATTATTGTCCCCACCATTGCTCCTACTCTCGGAGCTATTATTTTAAGCTTTTCTCATTGGCGTGGAATATTTATTATCTTTATCGTTTTGAGTTTGTTCGGTCTCACATGGTTATTACTCAGGCAACCAGAGACACTTAGCTATGAGCACAGAAAACCTTTTCGGATAAGTTATTTTAAAACCGCGATTGCAAAAGTTTTTTCTCACCCCCAATCTCTAGGTTATGCTATTGCCAGTGGTTTAGTGTTTGGTGCTTTTCTAGGCTATCTCATCTCTTCTCAACAAATTTTCTCAGTCGTCTTTGGACTTGAAAAAGAATTTCCTTATATTTTTGGTGGACTTGCTCTCACTATTGGAGTGGCCTCCTTTATAAATTCCCGCTTGGTTGAAAGAGTTGGTATGGCCAAACTCACTAAATGGGGAACCTTAGGCATACTCTTTAGTTCTATTTGGTATTTCCTCTTGCTCGTATTATCTGATTTTAAGCCAGATATTATAAGCTTTATGATTTTTCTCATCCCCTGCTTTATGTGTGTAGGAGTTCTTTTTGGAAATTTAAATTCATTGGCCATGGAGCCCATGGGAGATATGGCCGGAGTTGCAGCATCTATCATCAGCACCATTAATAATATTATATCAATTGGTTTTGGATCTCTTATCGGCAGTCAATTTAGGGGAACAATTACGCCTTTGGTTTTAGGCTTCTTGGTGTTGAGTACTCTTACTCTTATAACCATCTTGTGGGTCCAAAGAACGGCTCCTCACATAGAAGAATAGCGCCAGGGGCAAAAGCCCATGGGGAAGACGATAGATGGTCTCAAAAATCCATTGATGAGAAGTTAATTCTAATAAATTGATGTCAATATGTGCCACCGATCGTGCAAAAGCAGTGGTGAGTCCCCAAAAAATATTGAAGCCAAGGGCATAAAGTTCAAGTCCAGGCACAAAAATAAAAATAGCTGCGGAGAAATCAAGAATCCCAGCAAAGCGTAACATTAAAACCGCATTGTCTTCTGTAAACCCAAAGGTGTTAATAATCATATCGATAAATCCACCGGGGATAGGATAATAACCAATGGCAAACAATCCGTGGCCTATAAAAGTAAAGGAGATGAGCAGTTTAAAATAGAACAGATATTTATCAAAGTTTTGGGGATAAAAAAGTGTGAGATAGAACGCCACTCCTATTCCCATTTGAATGGCATGCTCTATAAACATCCCGACAGCAAAGCCTTTTCCCATAAAGAGTAAAAAGCTTATCATGACCATGGCAAGTGAGCCAAAGAGCAAAACAATTCCTAGTTTTTTTTGATGAGACTTTATAAAACAACTGACGATGGCCGCCATAATAAAAAAAACACCTAGAGCACGAGTAAGGCCATTGATAAACAGCTCCCCTGCTCCTCCCCCTTTAACCCACTCTTCCCATCTCATACTTGTGAGAGACTCAATCACTCCTTGCATCAGTCCTTGACTCCAGAGAAGAGTTCGAAAGGGAGCATCAAAAAATAAATACTCCCAACCACGACCTAGAAAAAAAGCGATACAGGCCAATCTTATAATAAAAGTGATTTTCTTTATTTGTTCTTCCGTCATAATTAGCGAATAGTAACAATATCTCCGTTCTCAGGAGTCCAGATCATCAGGTTTTCTGGCAGCTCAAATCTCTCTTCCAAACTGTTTTCTCCAACTTCATAAGCATTATCAACGTTTATTGTCCTGACATCTACTTGATCTTGGGAAACATGGATGAGTTTGAATTGATTAAATTCATCACTATCTCTGGTCCATGATTTATTATCATCAGCGGCCCTGGTGGGTGCTCCCCAACAGCCTTCACCGACATAGACTGTTCCATTTTCATCGTCACGAATAAACCCTTCATCACTTCCTGGTTCAGTTGAAGGGCGAATAGGCCAAGTTGATTTAACCGAGTGTGAATCTGATTCCATAACCAGATCAACGCTGTGATCGTAAAAAAGTTGCGCCCAATATTTATATTCATTCGTTCCTTCTGATTTACTCGCCACATGAGGTCTCATGGGTTTATGGTAGACAGCAAATTGCCAAACCACATCAGTATTTTTTTCCAACTCCCTCTTAAGCCATGTGAGTTGATTTCCACCTACAGACATTTCACTATTAAGAACATAAGTTTGTACCAACCCATCGGCCATTCTCAAGGTGTAGTAGTTACCACTTGGGAGCCAAAAGAGTTTATGTAGTATTTTATTTGAAAGTTCATGATTTCCTCTCGCAGGAACAATAGGAGTCACTCTTCCGTCAGAATCAATTGTGAGTTGCCAGTCTTCAAACCAATTATGCCACTCTCCAGGTAAGCCTTTATCCGTCATGTCTCCCCCAAACAAAACAGCATGGGGTTTTAACTTGGCTACCAGTGAATTAGCATTCTGTCTAACATCTCTATGATTGCGTGAATCTCCTCCTGCAATAAAAGAAAGTTTTGCATCTCGAGAATCTGGAAGTGTGTCCACATAATATCTTTGAGTCACACCATAACTATTGGCGATAACAAAATAGACTCTTGAGTTGGGAGCGAGATTTTCTAATTCAACAAAGGCACTATAGATGCCAAAATAAAAAGTTCTGTAATCAGGAGATTCAACATTGCGATAAGCTTCGAGATCATCTCCGTGATCGACCGTATCCCAATAGAGTTTATCCAGCCTGGTTTTCCCTCTAAACCTATTCCATCCTATCACCACTGAAGTCGCAGGATCAGATTTATACATCGCTCGTATATGAGTTGGCTCACCTTTAATTGTTGGTGGCAACACGTCTTTACAGGAAACAGTTATAAAGAGAAGAAGGCCTATGGCCATATGTGAATAGAAACTTCGGTTTATCATCCTTGAACCCCTTTCGTTTCACCATTCCTTGGTGATCATGTATTTATTTTACCGTAATTCTATCTTAGTTGCAGAAAATTAAGCAAATGTAAGAAGATTTGTCCGTTATTAAATCCTTTTCTAATGAGCGTTTAATAAGTGTTTAGAATTTGTCTAAATTTTAGACACTGTATAAGAAAAACATAGTTTAGTGCTCAACTTATCAAACTTCATCCTCTAACCCCTTGAATTTGAGTAAGCCAATATGGCACCGCCTTTGCTCTATATAGGGTGAGGTAAATTATGTTAAAAACGGTTTTTATTCCGGCCATATTTATAAGTTTGATCACTTTTGGGCTCATCCAACAGGTGACGAATTCTAATTCTATTGAATATTATGATCAAGAGAATTACACCTCGAGTAGTTATAATCGCTATAATAAAAATACTGAGTTTTTTAGTGCTGACCTAGCTCAAGGTGAAGCGGGAAAAGTACCGCTGAAACAGCTCACTCAAAAAATGGAAAAATTTAGCGTAAAAAAAGCACCTGTAGCCAAAAAGGCTGAAGATAAGAAAGAAGAAAAACCAACCAAAGAAGTGGCCAAGGCAAAATCTCAAAAACAAAGTTTTTCTTTTGGAAAAGGAATCCAAGCTAAGAAAAAACTGATAAAGAAAAACTCCAAAATTAAAAAAAGAGAACCTTCGCAAGAAAACAAATACCAAAAGAAAATTGATGTACCGGAAAACCTTCCAGCGGTTAACCAACAAGTTTATAGCAGTTATATTGTAGGGAATCAGGCCCTTAACCAACAAACTCCCCCTTCCTCTTCTGAACCAACACCTTCAGCTATGACCGGTGGAACGACGGGTAGTGCAGTGACTATTACTCAGATCGATCAACCTGAATCAATTGAGACAATACAAAGTGAGATTCTTTCAAGTGGAGCTGTAGAAGCCATCAATCTAAGCATTGCCAGACAAATGAAAATGCTCGCGCCTCATTTGCGACAAAGAATAAAAAATGAAATGTCTGCTCATATCAAAAAGTTTTTTGAGGACAATCCAGATTATGGTGTCACTCTTAATGAAATCACAAAAGTTGACTTTATTGTGGGAAAGGTTCCTTTTGGGGTAGAAACATTTAATGAACAAGGTCTTATTTTTAAATTCCCTCTCCAAGGATCATGGAATATAAAATTTCATATGAATGTTCATTATGAAAATGATATGTTTAAAACAGATGAAGACATAGAATTAACTTTAAATCGTTTTAAACTCAATTTTCCGATGAGATTTGGGCGAGCAGAAAATGGACAGGTCAAAATCATTCAACATTATAATAAGCAGCTTGGCTATGAGATGAATATTAATTCTAGTTCGTTTCTTATCACCACATTACTGGAAGCCCTTAATGCTTTTTACCCTGAGTTTATGCAAGAGCGCATAAGTGAATTTGTAGATCATCTTGCTTTAGATGTTAAGCCTTTGGTGAATAAAACCCTTCTGCCCTTACGAGCAAACATACCAAAACTTCTTAATGAGAGTGCTCCCGTTAATCTTGCAAGTGTTATAAATAATATTGATAAAAAAATTCTTGATCACCATATGCAACTGTCCACTGTTCATGCTTTACAGATGAAGCAAACCACAGATCTTTCTTGGCAAGAGGCTTATGATGATCATAGCGAAAATATCAAAGGTGAAGTTGAGAGTGAAAAATCTCATTTAAACTCAGCTTATTTAAGTGGTCTTCACCTCGCTGCTCTTGCTAATAAATACCGCGTTCAATCGAGAGGTGAAAATTTAGCAGCAGTCAAAAAATCACTCAAAGGAATTTCTAGGCTATTCAAGATACATAATGACAGTGGACTTTTGGCCAGAAGTATTATGCCGCTAGATTCTAAGCTCGCTCAAGATCTCATTGCAGATGGGGAACAAATCGGCAACGGTCTTATTTTAGGTGAACTCGATAACACTCCCTGGGTGGCCTATCAAGGAGATGGTATTGATATCGATCAATACACAGCTGTTTTATTTGGATTAGTGAACACTTATAAACTTGTTCCTGATACTTCAGTACAAATGGAAGTTAAAAGACTTACAGCTCTCATGGTGGATTACCTCATCAGATATGGCTTTACCCTTAAAGAAGAAAATTCATTGCTCAAAACGGTTCACCAAAAACCGAAAGTTAATATTTGGGGCGCAGCTAAGTTTAAGCAAATGACTTTTATACTGGCCGCAAACGAAATGATTCCTGGTCGCTATGATGAATTATTACCAAGTGTTCATGATCTATCAGATGCCGCATGGCTTGAAGTTTTCTATTTAATCCTTAATCCGGTAGATCATTTCAAAGAGCTAGAAACAAATATAATGAGTTTATCAACTTATTTTGATTTAGATGAGAGCTTAAATCACCGCACTCAAATGCTTAAGGTGGTCGACATGCTCGATTATTATCTAGGACACCATCAAAATATTTTCTTTGATACACTGATCGCTAAGATTCAAAGAAATAAACTCTCGGAGAAATCAGAGAGTATTTCGAAAGGGCTTTATAATTTTCTAAAAAGACCCCATCGCTTGGTAAGAACAAATGATCTCTCAAGTCTTGAGAAAGTGACCATCACTCTTGCGACCGGTGAAAATGTGACTATCACCACAGCTCCCTTATCACCCCAAAACATGGTGCTAGATGCTGGCTTTGTATGGCAAAATTCGGCTCAAGTGATCAATGAAAATGAAGTTGAAAAGCCAAAAGTTGAAGCCATTGGTATTGATGCAACTCTTCCCTACTGGATTGGAAGCAATATCGGAATTTTTTAAGAACTAAGGACAGATTTTTTCCCACTCCTCAGTTTCTCTTTTGACCATATAAATAGGAAACTGTTCATCCCAGGGAATGGCCAAGTCAAAATCAGGACCAGTGTAAATCAAATGGTTTTCACTCACCACACCAGAAAATTGGTAATAATCTTCCTCTCCAAGAACATACCCTCTAAAATTAAAACGATGTCTTGAGCGTTTGAGTTGACCATTTGAGAATTTAACATATTGATAAGCATACAAATAAAAATACTCATCAGTACATATTCCTAAATCATCACAATAGCGCATAGTTCCACTACATGATTTACTCATGCTCTGGGCATAACTGAGGGATAAGCTACTTAAAATGAAAACTAATATCATTGTTAATTTCATGGTATAAATTCCTTAGTTATATTATCGTATCGCAAATGCTAAAACAGTCAATCATGCAGTATTAACCAGGTATAGACACAATAATGAATAAAAGTTTTACCCACGAAAAATTAAATAGTTTTACCCCGGCTAAACAGATCAAAATACTCTACGATCTTGCTCGCTTTATCGAAACGAATCAATATAATTTTGAGAGCCCCTGTTTTAAAAAGCTTGAGAGTTATCATCAATACCTAACTCAAAGTCCAAACGAATTTATCCAAAAATTACATAAAGAGTTTAAGAAGATCAAAGCATTACCCTCTGCTCAATTTCAAATGTATCTTATGCACCTGGAAAGATTTTTAGGTCATAGCACCAAAGAGTATCATGCATGGGTTGAAACCAAAGATGGTGAAGCACAAAAAGTTAAACCATTAGCTGACATTGTTTGCATTCTAGATTCTATCCGCTCTGCACATAATGTTGGGGCAATGATAAGAAATGCAGAATGCTTTGGAGTCGAAAAAATGTATCTCTGTGGTCTCACCCCTAAGGCCACTCACCCCAGCGTGATAAAAACCGCTATGGGTTGTGAAAAGGAGATCCAACAGGAATATTGTGAAGATGTCATTCCCCTGCTCGTAAGTCTTAAAAATGAGGGATACACAGTTTATGGAGTGGAGACCGCTAAAAAGGCTCGTTTATTGCATGAAGTAGATCAAAAGCCCCAAAAGATAGCCCTCATCTTAGGCAATGAACAATTTGGACTTTCCCTAGACATACTTAAGCATTGCGATGAACTGATAAAAATTCAGACCTTTGGGAGCAAAAATTCACTTAATGTGGCCATCACGCAAGGTATCGTTTTGCAACATTTTACATCTCATAGCTAATTTTTTTTCCCATTCGTCTTGCACATATGAGATTTGCCCCCATCTTGTTGACATGAAAAAGAAAACAAAAATTATATATACGCATTTTACCCCTTCAGCCTATTTAGAAAATTATATTGAATGTGACTTACAAACTGTCGCGGAGCACCTTGGGGCTAATGATTCTTTAGAGGTAATAATCACTAAAACAAAAAAAGGCTATAGCGCAAAGGCAAAGCTTTTTTATCAAAAGCAAAGGCTTGAATGTGATATGGATGCTCGCATGCTAGATCTATTAGTATCTTCTCTCACCATTGAATTAAAAGTGAAAATGACTTCTCTTGAAAATAAATTAGCAAAACTAACAGTTACCGCCTAGGGCTTAACTTCACAAGCTTTCTCACCTATACTATATGCTTAGGAGAAAATTATGAGCTATTTTATTTTCAAAGCCCTTCATCTGATCGCGATGGTGGCATGGTTTGCAGGACTTTTTTATATGTTTCGTTTGTTTGTTTATCATGTTGAGAATAAAGCAAAGCCTGATGCGACTTTAATGCTGAAAACCATGGAGCGTAAACTTTATTATTATATAACCATGCCGGCCATGATTGCCACAGTGGCTTTTGGACTCACAACTCTCGCCTTCACTCCCCATAATATGTTGATGCCTTGGATGCATATCAAACTTACTTTACTCGTGCTGCTCATTGGCTACCACTTCTATATTGGTTACACCTTTAAGCGTTTTAACAAAGATGATATCTTTCTTACGTCCAAACAGTGTCGCCTTCTCAATGAAGTGCCTACCTTGTTTTTGATCAGTATTATAGGCGTAGCCGTTTTTAGGTCTTATATCTAATTCACTTTTCGAAGTTCAGAATACCCTGTGACATACCGGGGAGATTTAAAATTTCGATTCATACGAAAAGCAATATTGGTCACCCCACAGGCCATAGACTTGACCGTACCATCTCCCTCTCTTCTATTGATAAGATCCACCACCCGCATCAGTTGACTTGAACGCGTATCATCACCTGGCTCAAACAAGCTTAGTTGGGATTCACGCTCATCCACAATATGACAGAGCCTCACTCCTGCTTTTTTATATTCAAAGCCTGGTTTAAACATTTTTTCAACCGCTTTCATGCCCACTTGAATCAAGCGTAAGGTATCTTGAGTCCCACTCAAGAGTTTGACTTCCGCAAAAGCATAATCTTGAGGTGTATTTTTATAGGGAGATGTTCGTGCAAAAACTTCTAGTTTCGCGCAAGTTGAATTTTGCTCTCGTAATTTCTCACAGGCATCAGTGATATAATTGGCAATCGCTTGTTTCATATCATCCATATCAACGATACTATCGGCAAAGGTTCGGGAGCACATAATTTCTTTTTTCTTTTGATACAAAAAATCCAAGGTAAAGCGATCTTCCCCCGCCAGCTCCTCTTTGGTCATAAGTCCAACTTTGGTAAACTGCTTTTGAATCACGCGATCATTTTTAAAATCTCTCAATTTTTTTGCGCTGGTAATACCCATCGCTTTAAGCTGTTCGGTACGGGCACGCCCTATTCCCCACACGTCACCTATAGGTGTGCGCTCAAGAGCGATATCCAACAGCTTATCCTCAGTCAGTACCACCACTCCTTTTGCTTTTTCGCTTTTCTTACCCAAGTGATTAGCAACCTTGGCCAGGGTTTTGGAAAAGCTCACCCCAATGCTCACAGGAATCCCCACTTCCCGCTCCACACAGGCCTTGATCTCTCTGGCATAACTATCCAGATCTTTGCTTGCGATAAAAGTTAAATCCATAAAGGCTTCATCTACCGAATACACTTCGAGATGAGGAGTGAATTTGGCCAGAGTATTCATCACTCGATCTGAGATATTGGTATAAAGAGCAAAGTTAGAACTAAAGACCGCCACATTATTTTTTTCACAAAGATCTTTGACTTGGAAGTATGGTGCTCCCATCTTTACGCCGAGAGCTTTCAGTTCATTGGTACGTGAGATAAAACAGCCATCATTATTAGAGAGAACCCCGAC
Organism: Halobacteriovoraceae bacterium; assembly: GCA_002713145.1. GTDB lineage: Bacteria > Bdellovibrionota > Bacteriovoracia > Bacteriovoracales > Bacteriovoracaceae. The sequence continues at coordinate 232,323 of PAVS01000007.1, read as the reverse complement.
GGGACGATTTTTTAAGTCGGGTCTAAATAAGCGCTCACAAGAGCAATAGAAACTATTGCAATCCACCAGGGCATAAATTTTGCGTTTCATACTTCCCCATGACGTGAAGTCACAACTCCCCACACTTCAACCGCTTCGGCATTCGTGATGAGAATATCTTTATACTTGGGATTATCAGAAATCAGCACCACTCCGTTTTTCGTTTTCACCACTCGCTTGCAAAGAAGTTCTCCTTCTAGCGCCACAATGCACACTCGATTCTGAACCTCCGTGATAGAGCGATCTACGAGGAGAATTTCTCCCCGAAAAATAGTAGGCTCCATGGAGTCCCCCTCGGCTTCGAAGAAAAAAGTGCTATTTTTATTTTTAATAAAACGGGAATCAATGCTTTGATAACTTTCGATAAAATCATCTTGAATCCCAAAGAGTCCACAGGCCACTTTCATGCTAAATTTTGGAATAAGCACTTCTCCTGCCGGAACACTAAGCTCTCCTAACTCCCATGGGAAATAAGAATTTTTAAACGTATGGGCCTTATTGTATTTTGTGATAGACTCTTGCATGAGAGTTATTATAACAAACCGTAAGTTTTCCGTAAATACGGCAAAAACAGGAACAAAGGAAGATAACTATCTGTTTTTCAGTACAAGTGGACCGAGACATTAAAAAATTAGCGCGATTGTTTAGCGCATCAATCTCAGTAACAGCTGGCCGTGAGCATAAAATGTTGATGGAGCTCCAGGCCAGTCTGGATAAAAAAGAATTCGAAAAGCTCATGGGGCTTAAACCACATCCTCGCAGAAAAATGCCTATACTCAAAGAAGTCGCAGAGGATGGACTTTTATTTTCAAATTACTTCACCCATGTCATGCGCTTGGATGAAAATAAAAAACGAATCCTAGAGCCCATGCGCTATCGTGTTCGTCCTGCGGGAAGTTCCACAGAAATTCCTACCAAGTATAATGTTTTTAACGCTCGCATTGATAGCTTAGAAAAAAGACAAACCTGGCAAACACTTTTTATGCGCAGCCATGGTATTGTGCCCTTTATAAAATTTTTTGAATGGGTAGAACATGAGGGAAAAAAAAGATTGATTACTTTTTCTCCTGAGGATTATGAAATCATGTGGGCCCCAGTTCTTTGGGATGAATGGCAAGACCCTACCGGACAAATAAAATTTAAATCCTTTGCTATCATCACCGATGACCCACCCCCAGAAATTTATGAGATGGGCCATGACCGCACACCGATCTTTTTAAATGAAAATTGCTTTGACGATTGGCTTGCGCCAAAAAACTTAACAACCGAAGACGCTTACGCAATACTTAAGCAGAAAAAATCTACTTACTATCATCACCAGTGGGCATCCTAGTTTTATAGCTCTTTATAAAGCTTCAAGGCTTTATCCCGTTGCTCACTATGATCCACAATCGGTTCAGGATAACTGTCATGGCCTAAGATAGGTTTATGTAATTGCTTAGCAGGAATATCCGAAAGTTCTGGGATATAAGTTTTGATATATTCTCCCTCAGGATCAAAGCGTTTACTCTGTAGCCAAGGATTAAAAATTCGAAAATAAGGTTGAGCATCACAACCAGTTGAAGCGGCCCACTGCCAACCGCCATTATTAGGAGCAAGATCACCATCAAGTAGCTTTTCCATGAAATACTGCTCCCCCCAGCGCCAATCGATGAGCAGATCTTTGGTTAAAAAAGAGGCGACAATCATACGCACCCGATTATGCATCCACCCCGTTTGATTAAGCTCTCGCATCCCCGCGTCCACGATAGGAAAACCTGTTTTTCCTTCGCACCAAGCTTTAAAGAGTTTTTTATCATTTTCCCATTTAAGATCTTCATACTTTGGATTAAAAGATTTCTTCTCCACATGAGGATGGCGGTAGAGAATATGATAATAAAACTCCCGCCAAATCAGCTCACTAAAAAATGTATCTCGTGAGTTTTTCTTTTTCTTATAAGGAGTGAGTTGAAAGTAAGCAATAATTTGCGGAACCGTAATCGTTCCATTTTTTAAATACATTGAAAATTTTGAGGTCCCAGCAATGGACGGTATATCTCTTTTGTCTCCGTATTCATCAATTTTCTTTTTAAATTCTTTTAGTTTCGAAAGAGCCGCTAAGGATCCCGCTTCAGGGATTTCGATATCTACTTTTTCTTGGTTAGACGTTACATATGCTTCAAGCACATCTTGAGGAAGGTCAGTGCCTAAAAGTTTTTTCCAAGTAAGCGAGAAGGCTTTATCGAGATTACCTTTTTCTAATTTCTTCAAATACGTCAGCCCATTTTTTTGCGCCATCATTCTTTTTTGCACAGGTTCACTCTCAAAGATCTCAAGCCACTTCCTAGAAAAAGGCGTATAGACTTTATAACCGTCCCCATCATCTTTGGTGAGTTCATCCGGCTCGATTAATAAATGATCCCTAAAATGGATACTTTCAATATCAAAGCTTTCACATAGCTTTTTTATTCTTTTATCTCTTTTGATGGCAAAAGGTTCATAATCCCTATTCCAACTAAAACGTGTAGGAAGTCCTAATTTTGATTTTTGCAATTGCTTAAATAAACTCTCCAAGGACTCATCAGGCCCCACATCCAGCACCAAAAGATCACTACCAAGGTCTTGTAATTCTTTTTTTAAAGAGACCAGAGAATTTAAAAAGAATTGAAATCGATTAACGGAGAAGTCTTTACGAGCGAGAAATTTTTTATCAAAACAAAAAACACCAACCACTCTTCCTTCACATTCTTGTAATTGAGAACGAAGGGCATTATTCCCGGCCACTCTCAGATCTCGTCTAAACCAATGGATACCGTAGTCTTGCTTAGACATGGTCTTTCTTTTTTTTGAGACTTAAAAATTCATCTTCAATAAGGGCTTGAGCAAACAATGCCGTGTACATGGCAAAAAGCGCCGTGCCGAGCAACATCAGTCCTATCCCCACACATCGCCCAAAAGTAGTGATAGGAACAATATCTCCATAGCCTACGTTCGTAGCGGTAGCGAACCCCCACCAAACGGCATCAAAATAGTCATTGAAAACTGGATTCACACCTTTTTCAATAAGATACAATATATAAGAAATTCCCAGTATGATTATATTTCCCACCAAAGTTAAGGAGAGAAAAGTTTTGCTTACCACCAGCGTTAAAACCACGCGACTAAAATGCAGGGAGTGAGAGAAGATTTCTGAAGCCTTTTTTTTAGACATGCTCACTTGCCTCTTCTATTTTATCTTCAATTTTATCTTCTATCTTCATGACTTTTTGAGTGGCAAACACCACTGTCGGAAGCAGACTGGTAATAAGTGTGTAGAAGATCAAACCATAAACGATATATTCTTGGGCCAAGGAACGCTCTTTCAAAACACCGGCGATGACTAAGCCGAAAATAAGCGTAGGCATGAGCGAGAGTGAAATAGAATACGGATGAGTCTTAACGTGTGAGAGCATAATTCTCAAACTGGTATTGGTGGCCATCATACGAATGGGGACAAAAATCAGAACAAAAAGTAACCCTAAGGTGATGGCTTCTTTATCAAATCCAGAAAAACTCAATTTTGTTCCGGCCATAAAAAAATAAAAAGGCAGAAAGACGGTAAAAAAGCTAGAGAGACTTTTAAAGACCACTTCTTCATCTTCTTTAAAGATATCCTTTTTAAAACTCGCTCCAATCAACCCCACCGCAAAAGCCCCTACGAGATAATAAGCACCCATCGCTTTAGATAACACTCCTGCTATTAAGGAGAGGGAGACAAGAAAAGGCACCTCTAAATTAGGGGTAAGGGGTGAGATATACTTAAAAAAGATTTTAAAAACTTTGGGTAAAATCAAAAAGAGAATAATAAAAAAACAAGTGGAGATAACCATCTTTTTCAAGTCTCCACTTTGCATGGCAAAAAACATAAAAATAATCGCAATCACTTCTTTGCTTATGGCCTTAGACTTGACCCAATACTCCATATCTGTACCAATTTTATAAGAATGAAGTGAGTTAATGATGAAACCCGCTGAAGGTGTAAAAATACCTAAGGCCAATAAAAATGAAGCCTGTGGATCTAGGTTTAAAAAGTCGTACAAAGCCACAGTAATAATAGCAAGTAAAAGGACAGTTTTAGTGAGATACTTTAAAAAGTAATTTTTATGTTCAGCAAATTCTTTAAAGTCGACTTCCAGTCCAGAGAAAACGAATAAGGATGTAATACCTAATTGAGAGAGAAAAACAAATAATTGATCTGTTTTTATGGCCGGATCAATTATCACAAAGCTTATACCCAGCAGTAATGCCGATATACCTGAAGGTATTTTCAACTTAAGCAAGATATGAGGTAGTATCAAAACAGCCGAAAAGATAGCAAGGTATTTTAGCTCACCACTGAGCGACATAATATCATCCATACTCTAATTCTATACAAGTTGGACTGAATAACCAATAGTAAACTAAGATATTACGCAGACAGGTTGATAATGAGATTTTATAACGTAATGGGAAATCGCAGCAAGCTCAGTAATATTATCTTCTGGGCTCACATTTATATTTTCTGCAATTTCTAATTTGAGGGTGATCTCCGTGGACTGAAGTAGCTTCCAGAAATGCGGAAGGAATTTCATTTCTCCATACCAGAAAATTTGATCTCGGTTTAAAGCATTCACTGGCCTATGATCAATAGATATATAATTAAAAATCACCGGTAGAATATCCACTCCACTGTCTATAGCCGCTTGGAACAATGGACGCTTAAATCGTTTCACTGCTTCCCCATTGGTACTCGTCGCTTCAGGAAAAACCATGACATTGAGTCCATTTTGAAGGGCATGGGTGATATCTTCAATTTCTTGAGTTAAATTCTCCCTACTTCTTCTTTCCACATACAAACAGCCCCCAGCTTCACATAATTGGCCCAGAAAAAATGTTTTTTTCATTTCAATTGATGTCACAAAACAAGTGGGAAAATGAGCGGCCATCACAATAACATCAATATAAGAGAGATGATTTCCAATAATTAATTGACCATATTGAGACAAAGGTTTTGAAAAACTCAATTTAGTTTTTACACCCATAATCTGCAATAATATTTTGGCATGAAATTGCATGATTTTACAAAGATACTTTCTCGCTTCATAACGGTTTAACTTCCCATAAAGATAAAAGGGAGCCGTAGATATAAAATAACTGATAGCGAGAAACCCAAACCCTAAAAATTTAAGCAGGGCCATGAAATGACTCATAAACTATTCCTTGTTAAAATACCTTTTCTTGAATAGAGGTGAGATCTCTTCAATATTGATGAGAGTAAAAAAGTCAACGCATTCGAAGTCTCTATCAATCGCACCCTCTCCTATAATTTTTGCCCCTGCAGTCAAATAACTTCTAAGCAAACCTGGAATAAAATTTTTGACTTCAATGGCACTTTCTTGAGTGCATCCACTAAAGTCCATTTTAAACTTAGGAAGTGGTTCTATATTATATTCACGAAGAGCATTTCCTCTCGCTTCCAGGTAATTATAAATCCCCAGGGCCACTTGTGGGCTTTGAGTTTTTACACTTGAACAACCGAACATATATTTGGCACCCGTCGCATAGTGATACTCTGCAATACCTTTCCATAAAAGATCAATCACCTGTCCATTTCTATAATGGGGGTCAATACAGGCACGGCCTAATTCTATTTTCTTTCCCGGAATTTTTAGAAATTCATCAATTTTAAATTCAGTGGCAGAGTAAAACTTTGAAGTAAAATCGCTGCAAAGTATTCTATAAGTTCCAATAATTTGTTGGGTGGATTTATCAATAATAACCAAGTGATCACAAAGATGATCAAATTCATCTAGGTCATAAGTTGCCTCATCTCCCTTAACTGCTTCTAAGAAGTTTTGATAACGAAGCCTGAACACATTAATGAGTTCTTCTACATGAGAAGCAGTTTTAAGCTGATATTTTTCAGTGTCAATAAGGAGAGAAACATTTGGTGAATAAGTAACAAAACGAGGAAGAAACCGGATGGCCATTGCCTCTACAATTTCTGAAAAAGATTTTCCGTTTTCTAGTTCGTTAACACATTCGTTTGACATAATTCACTCCTTGGAAACCATTTGGATAGATTTTGGCGGTTCAAAAATTCTGCGATAGCAGTGCTTCTTGTTTCAAGAGTAAGTGTGTCTATGAACTCTCCTCTTGTATGCATGCCACCACCAATAGGGCCTAATCCATCAATGCAAAAATTCTCTCTAGTTGAAAAATAGTTAATATCTGCTGCTCCACCCGCATGCTTCCCAGCGACAGGTTGACCTTCAATTCTTGAAATCACTTCATATAAATAATCAAAGTTTTCATCCTCTTTAAAGCTTAAAGGAGGGCAATCATCTTCGACGGAATAATAAGCTTCACTTTCTCTTTGGGAGTAAGGACAGTTGGCATAAGTCTCTTTTAAAATATTTTCAAATCGATAATGGAGCATATCTCTGCATTCAAAAGTTTTAAATCTCATATCGATTTTGGCTTCAGCAACGCCACAGATGGTATTGAAGCTACCATTACCACCTCTAAACGAACCGATATTCACTCTTCTCATAAGAGACTCATCACTTAATTCATCAAGTTTCGCTATAATATTTCCTAATTTGTGGGCAGCATTGATAAAAGGATGTCCAAACCTTCCGGCATGGGCTTCAATCCCTTTTATATTCAGTTGATACCACCTATTGCCCGAACGTGAATTGATAAGAGAGCCACATTGAAGTGCTGGCTCCATTCCTAAAACATACCGCGACTCTTTACCGATATCAGCAAATAGATTTTGAAAACCAATTGACCCGGTTTCTTCATTGGGAGAAATAACCACTTGCAAGGTCATTGAGTGAGTGCTTGTTTTAGATAAAAACTTTTGTAGTGTTCTAAAGAGAACAACCAGACCGCCTTTATCATCGGCCACCCCAGCACCATAAGCAATATGGTCTTCAATTTTAAAAGGAACATTTTGAGTAGAGGTCACCACGTCTGAGTGACCAACAAAAGTGATCACGTTCTCTTTGTCACTTCCCCATTTTTTTGCCACTAATAAGGGGGCCGTATTGATTTGAGTATTCTTGATAAATTGGATTTCAAATCCAAGCTCTTTTAAAAGTTGAGCGCAATAATTTTGCATCTTATTGATGCCCTCAATATTCTTGATTTGAGAATCTATTTGTAACATTTCAGTTAAAAGTTCAACTCCCAAAGTTGGCACTTTATTCATTTATCCCTCGTTGATATTTCATATTTAAGCACAAGAGATCCCAAATGTTTTGTTAGGAAGCTGTTAAAAATATGTCACGATATGACATATACTATCTTAGGCCCATAATAATTGTCAGCAATCTTATAGACTTTATTCGAGAGCTAGATAGAATGTATCTATGATAAAAAACCTCCCAGAAATCAAAGCTTTAAGAAACCTCTCCCATGTAGCCGATCCTGAAATTGTACGATTTCAAGAACTTACGAGAATAAATATAAAACACAGAAGTTACCCTATTATCTCTTTTGAAATTGGATGCACTGAGTTGGATGCTCCGGTGCTGGGACTTTTTGGAGGAGTTCATGGACTTGAGCGCGTGGGAACTCATGTGATTACTTCTTATCTACAGTCACTCTTTAAACAAATGAAATGGGATGATGATCTAAGGACGTTATTAAAAACCAGTCGTATTGTATCCATTCCCCTTATCAACCCTGGGGGGATGGCCAAGCGTTGGCGCTCCAACCCTAATGGTGTTGATCTCATGAGAAATGCCCCGGTGGAAGCAGAAAAGAAAAACCTCCCCTTTCTTCTGAGTGGGCATCAATATTCTAATAAAATACCTTGGTACCGAGGAAATCCAAATAAGATGGAAACTGAGTCTCAAATACTCATCGACTATGTAAAAGAAAAAGTTTTTCCAGCGGCAACGGCTTTGACTGTTGATTTTCATTCAGGCTTTGGGCTCAAAGATCGCTTTTGGTATCCCTATGCTAAAACCACGGACCAATTTCCCAATATTAAAGAAGTTCAATCATTGAAAGACTTAATGGATGAAACTCTTCCCCATCATATTTACAAGGTAGAACCTCAGTCGCTCAACTACACAACTCATGGAGATATATGGGATTATCTTTATGATGATCATCGATTACATAAAAAGTCAGATCAACTCTTTCTACCATGGACCTTGGAGATGGGATCGTGGAATTGGGTGAAGAAAAATCCCAAACAAATTTTTTCGGCCTCTGGTCTTTTTAATCCCATCATTGAACATAGGCATGATAGAACAATGAGAAGACATAAAGCTCTGATCGACTTTTTATTCTCGGCCACTCGAAATTCTCACTGGAGAAATTAAAACCGACTGACTATTGTGGTGTTAATTTTGTCGTAAAAAACTTGTTTACCTTGAAAAATCTTCTTTCAATGAAACTTTACTACTAGTGTTTATGGACACTTATAGTCTTTAAGAGATATCGTATATTGCTCATTAGATTTCATGAAGCTTACCTGCCCTGAAAATTCCTGTCATAATAATAAATTTTTTAAAAAAGATGGGTTCTATTTTAGAAAAAGTGATTCAAAATATATACAACGATATCGGTGTAATTCTTGTGGTAAGCGGATATCAACTGCCCAGCTCTCGCCTTGCTATCGACAAAAGAAAAGAACCATTAACCACCTCATAGAAGCTATGTATTGTTCGAAAGTATCAATGAGAAGAATTGCTTTGAATTTAAACGTTGATAAGAAGACTGTAGCTAGAAAAGTTGAGTTCCTAGGGTTACAGGCGAGAATGTTTAACCAGAAATACCTGCAAAAACTTAGAGTTAATCCTGTTGAACACTTACAGTTTGACGATCTAATTACAAAAGAGCGCACAAAAATGTTACCTGTTACAATTAGTGTTGCTGTTGATGCTGAAACTCGCAGAATTCTCGCCCTAGTCGCCACTCAAATCCCGGCATTTGGATTGCTAGCGAAGAAGTCACGTGCTAAATATGGCTATCGTAAAAGTGAGCATAAACTAGGTTTAGAGCAAATGTTTCAAAAGATTGAAAAGGTAGTAGCAAAAAACGCTCTGATCCGATCAGATGAGCATAAGTTTTATCCAGAGTTTGTGGATCGCTATTTTCCAAGTGCAGTCTATATCAGATACAAAGGAGGACGCGGCTGTATTGCCGGACAGGGAGAACTTAAACGGCTCGCACGGGACCCATTATTTGCCCTCAATCACACTTGTGCCATGCTCAGAGACAATATCTCCCGATTGGTCAGAAAGAGCTGGTGCGTTTCCCAGTCCATTGAAAAACTACAACTCCACCTTGATCTTTACATGAAATTTCATAATACTAAGTTAATCTAAAAAAATTATTCTGTATATTTAGGGATACATTTCAAAAAGAATGTTTCACCAGCGTAGTCGGTCGGTTTAGGAGAGATTAAGGAAGTTGAGTGTCAATTTTATATTGTTCATACTTGGTTATCACGGTTTTACCTGGCTCACCTTCTGAAATAAAATGGGGCAAGTCTAAACCGTGACGTCGGCAGTATTCTTGATAGTATGATTCTTTGAGAGGGTGATGAGTGTTGACAGCGTTTAAGATACCTTTGAACCCTGCCTGAACACAGTCAAGGGTCAGTTGAGCCACTTCATCTCTTGAAATGAGATTAATAGGTTGATCTCCACCAGAAATATTTTCTCTTCCTGCAAGATATTGCCCAGGATGATTTGTTTCATCATACAGGCCAGCCGGTCTAATCACGATATTTCGATCATTTTCTAAAATAAGTTCTTCACACTTTTTCAAAAACTTTCCGTTCTCTGTCTTTGGAATTGCAATATGGTCTTCATGGAGTTCTCCAGATTGACCGTAAACTGAGGTCGAGCTAATAAATATCCAGTGCTTATCTTTTAATTTATAAAATAGAGATGCAAAATTCTCAAAGGACTCAATTTTACTTGGAGGAAGATTAAAAAAAATATGTGTGGCGTCGAAAAAACGATGGGGAATATCTTGTTGGTTTATATCAAAACGCAAACAATCATATCCCTTTTTTTCTTCATGGGTATAAGTCCCAAAAGATTTTTCTGAAGTTAACTGATAGACTTTTTTTCCTAATCGCCCTAAAGCCAAAATACAAAGCTTCATTTTTTATTCCTCAGTATCTTTTAAGACGATAAAATCCCCATGCTCTAATGTGATAAAAGAGCTTGCTGGATTTAAATCTTGTTTGGCAACTTCCAAGGCCGTAAGTGGAGAATCAATCCCTTCATCAGTGAGCTGAAAGCATCCAAAGTGAATTCCGATTGATTGTTTGGCATTCAAATCGTTATGGGCCCTCACAGATTCTTCAGGATTCATATGAGAGCTTTTCATAAACCACCTAGGTTCATAAGCTCCAATAGGAAGAAGTGCGAGATCAATATGTTTAAACTGAGCATTGGCTTCTTTGAAATGGTCTGCATACCCCGTATCTCCTGCAAAATAAATATTCTTAGAACCAGAGATAAAAAAACCTCCCCACAAAGTCTTATTCGTGTCAAAAAGGGTTCTTCGCGACCAGTGTCGCACCTTAACAAAAGTCATTTCTATATTTTGGTAACTATACTTATCCTGCCAGTCCAGCTCGATAACAAATTTTTTATATTGATCTGAAAAATAATAAGAATTCCCCAGCCCGACAATAACTTTACTTTTATATTTATCTATTAAATTCTCTAGCGTAGGAATATCCATATGATCATAATGGTTATGACTGATCAAAATTAGGTCGATGGGCGGTAAATCTTCAAAAGCGATGCCCGGTTGCTTCACTCTTTTAGGTCCTGCCCAGCTGACTGGAGAGGTGCGCTCACTCCAAATAGGATCAGTAAGTATATTAACTCCATCCATCTGGATGAGAGTTGTGGCATGATTAATAAAATACACTTTTGCCTGACTTCCAGAGACTCTTTGCTCCTTTGGCTTTTGTTGCTTTACTGTTACATAATCTGGCCACTCACTGGCTTTCGAAGAAAATTTCCACTTCATAAGATCGAGAAAGCTTTTTCCATCTTTATGTTCAGGATTAAAAAATCTTTCACCATCAAAATGATCAGACTTTTTGATTTTCAAAGTGGGCGCTCCGCAACTCACGGTGATAAAAAAAAGAAGTAAAATAATTTTTTTATTGACTGTTTCTACGCTCTTCAATTTCAGCTTCCAAAGTTTTGTATCTCTGATCATTAATATCCCCACCAGTTGTTCGATAAAACTCTTGGAGATATTCTACCACTTTTAATTCATCACTACCATGCATAGCTCCCCCAGGAGGCATAGGAGTAAAAGCTTGATCTCGGTTGAGAATTCGATTCATAGAATCTAATGTGGTTTGAGAGCTAAGACCAGGGTATTCAACTCCATTCACTTCGGTAGGCTCTGTTGCTAAGTTGCCATCTTCATCCTGAATAATAAATTTTGTATAAGGCATACTCGCAGCAATATGGCAGCCACCACAAACTCTAAGAAGGGTCTCTTGGGGAGCTTCGTCTTGCTGAGTTCCACCAAAATCCGCTAATGTCGGACTATGCACTAGTTGGCTTTGACTTGGAAAGTCTAGGCAACTTGCAGTCAACTCATCCAGGCTGAGGCTTGAGGCTTGCTCGGCATTAAAATCATTCCAGTAATTCTCTACGAGGCCTAAACAGTTTTCTTTGGTCATCGACTGGGCCAAGAGAATAGCATCTTGAAATCTGGTTTCACTTGGAGCATTAGTACATATATTTTCATACAGACTTCCAAGTGCGTATAGTTCCGGAAAAAGATTTCTTGCCCTGTCCTCACACCCCAATTCATTAGCTTTAAATAATTGTTCATCGAAAGTAATTCCAGTCATGGCTTCAGGATCATAGCGCTCAAGAAAAAAAGCAGGGAGACCAAATTCATCTTCTTCTTCTCGAACCAGCACAATCTGTCCCTCTTGATCAAATCTTGGATAATAACTTCCACTTCCCATAGTTTGTGTGGATGTTAAACGTTGATAGCTTTCAACATTCCAAGTTTCATTCTCAGCACCTAGATTATTAATTGAAATATCCATGACATAAGAATCTTTTATAACCTCAGAGCTTGGACTATCAAACCAAGAGGTATTGGTATTCACTTGATCGATATGAAAAGTAATTTTTCGCTCACTCCCCTGGCCATAATCAAAACTCACTTTTCCGGTTGGAACACCTAAATCGACCATTAATTCACATTGATCTGCCTGAGCTCCAACCTTATATATTTGAGTTGAGTTTGTTTCCAAATTTAAAATTGAGAGGTACTGACCATCTCTAGAAATGACGGGTGTATTCGCTTCTTGCCATTGTCCCTGACAAAGAATGCCATTATCCACATTTACAATTTCCTTTTCCCCCTGCTCGTTTCTTTGCGCTGATATTCTCGCAAAAGCCAGTGGACTCTCCTTACTAATAGGGTCTGGATCAGCAATATACATATACTCTCTTTGATCACCTTCTCCGTCTAAAACCCCTATGGATTGATAGACACTGTTTACATTGGCAAACCCCAACTCATCGATACTTTGACTGTTTTCAATTCCATTATCTAAATTACTCATGATTTGTTCAGCATCATAAAGTATATTAGGTTCAGCAAGCAACCAACCATCAGGTGAAAAATAAGGATCAACTCCACCGGGAACTCGTGTCCTCATGACTTCCCCTTCTCCATCTTTGGGGAAGCGATAAACATAATTATTATCATGAATCACCCCCACATGTTCACCATCTGGGTGCAGAGTTATAAACCAACTTGGTGGTGTTGGTAATTGATATCGATGAGTGGCTTGATTTGTATTTAATTGACACTCAGAAGGAGTATCAGCGAAAGAGAGAGAGAGAATAAAAAAGCTAAGAAGTATTTTCACTTGCTCACCCATTTCTCAATATATTGAATAAATTTCCATGTGTATTCATGGCCAGGTTTGGCCCTTCTTACGATTTGATGATTTTTATAGAGAAGAACGGAAGGTAAGTGTAAACTAGCTCCTCTCAAAGCGAGCTCAATTGTGTTATAAGATTTTAAATAACTCTCTGAGAGTCCATGACTCTTGAGAGTTTTTTTTGCAAATTCCCGACTGACATTTTGGTCTAATAAAATGGTGACTGGCATTTTAGTTTTCTTGGCAGCTTTTTTTATCTCTTTTATACCAGCAATAGATAAAGGCATATGGGGAGACCAAATATAAATCATTCCTTTTTCATTTTTTTGGAGTAATTGAGCTAAATCTTCTTTTTGAAAGGAATCCTGTTGTTGTCTACGCTTGAGTTTATGAAGTCCAATTTCTTTTTGACAATTTTTTGCCAGTTTAACTTCTAATTGATCAAAATCTGTACGTAAACTAAGCTTCACTTGATTATTTTTAAATTCAGCAATAATCCATTTTCCTAGACTCTTTGTTGGTGTGATGAGTTTAATTTCTGAAAGATCATCTCCTAAATACTTTTCAAATTCAAAAGTTGATTGCCAGCTCTTTAAATACTGATCTATCTCTTGATGACATTTATGGTGAGATATAATTTTTTGAGCTGAAAGAGTCAAAAAATTCTGAGCCCAGAGCTGAGTGCTCAGTAAAAGAAAAAATGTGAAAACTCTCATCTTATCCATACTGAGCTACTTACCAATAGATTGATTGACTTCTCTTTGTCTCTCTCTCGGTAAATTGACATACCAATCATTCACATCTTCTTTGAGGCCACTTGAGATTTTTCTCAGAGAAATAACTTTTTCAATAAATTCATTATATTGTTCGTCGTTTAATTGATTTAGATATAAGTCTCCCCCCAAATCTTTGACCACTCTTAATTCAGCTTTTGACATCTCTAAATGATAAAATATTTGTTCGTAAGACATCTTATCCTGGGCTCCAGGACCATTGAGACTGGAGATTTTTCTTGTTTGCTGTTTTGGAATTTGGGCACAACTTGTCATCAAGATGGCACTCAAAATAAGTTTAAAGATTGTCACGGAAACCCCTTAGCTGTCTAACATTTATCTTTTCGGGAAATGGAAGAGAAATGATGACTTCGCAAAGACGAACACAACTTTATTGCCTATAATATTTCAATAACCGAGCAAAGGGATATATAACTATAGAGTATGAATCAAATACATAGGTCATTTTTGGATATTGATAAGAGCAAATGGGAGAGGCTTAAACCCGAGCAAAACCCTTTCCTTTCTTTAGATTTTTATCAAACTTTAGAAATAACTCGGTGTATCGGGTCTCAGTCTGGTTGGCTCCCCCAAATAATTGAAGTTCAAGCTGGCTTTTTGGTCTATTTTATTAAAGACCATAGCTATGGTGAGTATATTTTTGATTGGAATTGGGCTCAGGCCTATGCGTCTCATGGGCTAGATTATTATCCTAAATTACTTTCGATGTGTCCTTTTACCCCTGCAACCAAGTCTGTTTTCATTTGTAAAGCTGAGGATAAACAAACTCAAAATGAACTTATCCACATTTTATTAGAAGAATACCAGAAAAAAGATTTTTACTCTGCACATCTGCTTTTTATCAACCAAAGAGACAAAGAGTTTTTGGCCAACAAGTTTATGATAAGAACAAGTATGCAGTATCATTTTTTTAACCCTGGATATAGAGACTTTAATGACTTTTTAAATACTCTCAAATCTAAAAAGAAAAAAAATATTTTAAAAGAAAGAATTTTTCCTAAAGAGGTGAGCATCACCCAGTACACAGGAGATGATTTAACTCTTGCCCACGCCGAACAGATGCATCGTTTTTATTTTGATACCATCTCTTACAAGGGCGCCCTTCCCTATCTCAATCACGATTTTTTCCAACAAATTTTAAAACACCTCAAACATCAAATTCTTTATGTTGAAGCGGCTTTTGAAAATGAGCCTATTGCAGGAAGTCTCTTTTTTTATGATGAAAACAGATTATATGGTCGCTACTGGGGAACCACACGCCCTCTTAAAAATTTACATTTTGAACTTTGCTATTATCAAGGCATTGAATTTGCCATTCATCATCAACTAGCTGTTTTTGAAGCGGGTGCTCAGGGAGAACATAAGATTTCACGAGGCTTTACTCCCACCCCTATTTATAGTGCTCATCGTATAAAAAATAAAAATTTTTCAGATGCCATTAATCAATTTATACTGAAAGAGCGAGATTATATACAAGAAACAATAACTCACTTAAAACAGTTTTTACCCTATAAAGAGACTCATGAATAAAACTTATACTGAAAAAACGATTCACCATTATAATCAAAAATCAGAAAGTTTCTGGGAAGGCACTCGAGACCATGATGTTTCACAGAATATCAAAGCGATGCTCGATGCTATCCAAGCCAGCCCCCCTTTTACGATACTAGATTTCGGTTGCGGGCCAGGAAGAGATCTCAAAACTATAAGTGATCTAGGTCATAAAGCGATCGGCTTAGATGGAAGTGAAAATTTTGTTCAAATGGCAAAAGACTACTCTCAATGTGAGGTTCTGCATCAAAATTTTATTGAACTTGATCTTCCTTCTGAAAAATTTGATGCTGTATTTGCCAATGCTTCTCTTTTTCATGTTCCTAAAGAAGAACTTAAATCAGTTTTGCACAAGCTTAACCTAGCTCTTAAACCAGGGGGCGTTTTATTCTCTTCTAACCCTCGAGGAACAGGTGAAGTCTTCGACTTCGAAAGATATGCTCACTATATGCAGCTGGATACCTACCAAGCACTTGTGGAAGCTCAAGGCTTTCAGCTTATTCATCACTACTTCAGGCCAGATGGTCTTCCCATAGAGCAAAGACCATGGCTTGCTTGTGTCTTTAGAAAGAAATAATTTTGCATGTTTTCTTGCTTTAAGTCATAATTAATTTATGAGTCATTTAAAACAAGAACTGAGAAGAATTATTTTTGGAACAGATACAAAAGCGGGAAAAACATTTGATCTCATCCTTATTGTTACAGTCATTCTCAGTATTATTATTGTGATGCTAGAGAGTGTTGAAGAATTGCGAGATCAATTTCAATTTCAGTTTTTTGTTATGGAATGGCTTTTCACTCTACTCTTTACTTTTGAGATCGCCCTACGAATTTATTGCGCTGAAAAAAAATCAAAATATATTTTTTCTTTTTATGGGGTTGTCGACTTTCTCTCTATTCTGCCAGCATACTTAACCGCATTATTCCCTGGACTTCACACACTCGGAGTGATTAGAGCTCTCAGAATTCTAAGAATATTCAGAATTTTAAAACTCAATCGCTATGTTCTGGCTGCGGATGAACTGCTCCGGGCCTTAAGTGCTTCAAAAGCTAAAATCACAATTTTTTTAGGAACAGTTATCACTTTAGTTATTGTCATTGGTGCACTTATGTACCTGGTTGAAGGACCTGAAAACGGATTCACCAGTATACCCAAAGGTATTTACTGGGCAATTGTAACAATGACCACGGTGGGCTTTGGAGATGTAGTTCCTCAAACTCCCTTAGGCCAATTTATATCCAGCTCTTTAATGATTATTGGTTATGGTATTATTGCTGTCCCCACAGGACTGGTGACAGTTGATCTTGTCTCGCAACGTATGAATGAGTACTACACCACGATAGAATGTATAAAATGTCATAAGACTAATCATGAAAAGACCGCTCACTTCTGTAGCACCTGCGGAGAAAAGCTTCAAAACAAGTAATTCTGAGGACTTGACCTCTCTTCCCAAAAACGAACGTTCGTGCTAAAATAAGGGCATGAGTAAGGGACTTGATACTAAAGAAACCATATTAAGAACAGCTTGTGAGCTCTCCAGTAAATTTGGCTTTGAAGCCTTAAGTATCGGCAAGCTTGCGACCAAGGTGGGACTTTCCAAAAGTGGGCTCTTTGGTCACTTTAATTCAAAAGAACAACTGCAAATTGATGTCCTTAACTATACAGCAGAAAATTTCACGGCCAAAGTGCTAAGGCCTGCTGTCAAAAAACCGCGAGGTCTCGCCAGAGTTGACGCCATTATTGCCAACTGGCTTGAATGGTCAAAATATGAGAAAGGTGGCTGTCCCCTGCTTGCGGCAGCGATTGAATTTGATGATAGGCCAGGAGAAATACGAAAGGTGGTCAGAGCTCTCTATGAGCAGCAAATTAATTTTTACAAACGAGCCTTTCAAATTGCCGTTGAGTGTGGTGAGCTCCCCAAAGATACGGATATAAATCAAATCGTATACGAATTTTACTCACTACTTGTGGGTCAACATATCTACACCAGGCTACTTAAAGATCAATCTGTAGAAGAGAGATTACTCTTGGCCTACGAACAATTAAAAGCTAAATTTTCTAATCCTTAAGGAGAAACGAGAGGTGATTATGAATAAAACATTATTATGGCAACCCTTAAAAAGCACGAACGTTCGCACCAAAGAAACATTAACAACTGTTTCCAAAAGATTGATCGATCTTGCTTATCAAAAAAAACCTCATCTCAGTGCACGTTTTGTGACGAACTATTTTTTCAGACCTCAAATGATGAGAGAAAAACCTCATTTTAAGAAATGGTCTGATAAAGCTGACACCTATTTTATTCCTGTTGAAAATACTGAACATTTTGTTAAGTCTTACTCTTGGGGAGAAGGTCCTGTGGTTATCCTCATGCATGGATGGGCCGGCCGGGGTCTACAATTGTATTCCTTTATTGAACCCTTAGTCGCGAGAGGCTATAAGGTAGTCACTTTTGATGCTCCTGCGCATGGAGACTCAACGGGGATAACAACAAATTTCTTTGAGTTTTATTTAAGCTTGAAATCAGTTATCAACTACCATCAGAATGTTGAGAGTATAATTGCCCATAGTATGGGGTGCGCGGCTGCCCTGGCCAATGCTGATTTTTTTAGTTTTATTCCCAAGCTAGCTCTTATTGCTCCTCAGTATGATATAAATTTAGAACTCAATAGCTGGAGCGAGAAAACATTGCTGTCGAAAAAAAACTTTAATAAAACACATCGCTTCTTAGAAGATAAGTACGGCCTTGATCTTGAAAATCTCAACCCCAAAAAAATGGCCAGTGATTTAGATGCAGAAGTTTTACTTGTTCACGATAGAGATGATTTGCCTTGTCCTCATAGTAATAGTGTCCAGCTTGCCAAAAAACTCAAACAAGGACAGTTGCATTTAACAGAAGGACTAGGTCATTACAGAATAGTCAGATCACCAAAAGTGATTGCTAAAGTCATAGACTTTATTGATCCCAAAATACTTAATTAGTATAATAGCTGTATGAATACAAGTTACAAAGCTTGGCATATTTTACTGGAAGATGAAGAAGATGCCCTCTATATAAAAGAGCAACTCCAATCGGGTGAGAGCTTTCAAAGCCTTGCCCGTGAATATTCTGAATGTGAGTCAGGAGCAAAAGGTGGAGATTTAGGACGCTTTAGCAGTGGTGTCATGGATGCGGCTTTCGAAAGAGCACTTTATCACTTAGAAGTGGGTGAAATAAGTGCTCCTGTACGAACCAAATATGGCTATCATATTATTAAAAGAGTTGAGTAATTATTTAAAATAGTTTCTTACATGCTTAACAACATACTCAAGCTCTTCTTCAGTAATATAAGCAAAGCACGGTAAGTTTAAAATCGCCTTAGAAATATAATCAGCATTTCCATTATCTATTTTTCCTACGAGATACTTATCTGCACCTTCTTGTAAACTCATCGCTCCAGGATAAATTGTCCCATGACCTATATTGGCAGATTTCAAGCTCTCAATAAGAGCTGGTCTCGAACCTGGATCAATCATGGCCACAGCACAGTACCCATTTTCTTTTACGTTATCTTCACTTAATTGAACTTCTAGAGGCAATCCTGATAAATGCTCTTTATAGTAATTAACAGCTTTAATTCTTGAGTCTAATCTTGATTCTATATGATCTAGGCTCAAGGAAAGAAAAAGAGATTCATAGGCACCAATACGTGAATTCCATCCCACAAGACCATGGGTATAATGAGTTGTTCTCCCATGATTTCCTAACACTCGAACTTTATGGGCAAGCTCCTCATTTTGAGTAAAGACAGCACCTGCGTCTCCACTCGCCCCTAGAACTTTGGCAGGATAAAAGCTGGTGGTGGCAATTTTAGCAGAGCCTAAGATTGACTCTCCATCTACTTTTGTCCCAAAACATTGAGCTCCATCTTCAATTAACATAACATTATTTTCATCAGCATATTTTCTAATGGCCATAGTCTCAGGGCTGGCCCAACCATAAAGGTGAACCATAAGGGCTGCTTTAGGCTTGAATTCTTCTACTGCTTGTTTAAAGGTTGCTAAATCCCAATGAAGAGTATCTCGATTAACATCAACGGTGACAGGATCTGCACCCACATTAACAACGGACTCGAAGGTCGCCCAAAACGTCATGTCTGGGAGCAAAACCTTATCCCCTCGTTCAATATCACATGCTCTTAAAGCAAGTTGAATAGCATCGGTACCATTGGCACAACCCACAACATATTTTGCTCCCGTTTTTTCTTTAAGCTTATCTTCAAGTTCGGCAACAACGGGGCCACCCACAAATTGAGTTTTATTAAATAATTCTTCAACTCCACCAAGAAATTTTTCTTTGAAACCTTCTTCAAAACGGTTAAGAGTAATGAAAGGGACATTTGAAATACTCATAGCTCATCCTTTGTAAATTCAATTTATTCTAACAAAGAATAATAAACCAGGCTATAAATAATGCTTTTTACTTTAAACTATAGACCTGGTCGATATGGACCAGTTTTAAAGGTCCTCTCAGACCAAAGCAGTTCACTGGGAGTGACTGACCGCTTAAACTTTTAAAGGTGATGGCCCCCTTCGTTAAACAAGTGAGACGGGTAGACTCATAGGCCAGGTGAGCTTCACGAAAGATATGATGACCATTGACTTTATAAATATAAAAATCTTTTATAAACCCTTCACACTTTCTAAGTCCACGGGTGAATATCGTACGATTAAATACTTTAAGACTTTTTTCTCCCTGACAGTTTTTGGTATAGAGTTGTTCGACCATTGACTCCGCTATCATTTTGGAAGTTTCCACCCTTTGGGATTGAAATGGTTGATACCCAAAGCCTACCGCATTTAAGAGCTTGATCACATTCTCGCCCTGTTGATCGAACTCTATATTGAAAATATCATCAAACTCAAGTTCTTTATTAAGAGCATGTTCTTCGTAAAATTCTATTAGCTCATCGTAAACATCTTCGCTTTCAATATTCTCAACAACAAGTTTCTCCCAAAAAGAATGAAGAGATTTTTCCAGGTTTGAAGCCATAATAAGAACTTTAAATTTTTCACAAGAGTTCCGGTAGTGTTTATAATTGAGGGCTTCTGAAAAAATACATTTGTTTATAAGTCGTTCTGTATCGAGGAGCCACTGATCTTTTTTGACTTGATCAGTGACTTTTAAGAGACTCTTTTCTTTGAGTTCCAAATAATCAGTATATATTTGCGAGACAAGAGAGTTTTTGAGCTTTGGAAGATCTTTCAAGTAATACGCATTAAGGGCTTTTATGGCCAACTTATATTTTACGACAAGGTCCTCAGGAGCAAAACGATTATCGAAATGCAGAACAATGCTATCATTGGCCAGATCAAAAGAGTTCGTTTTACCTTTGAAAAAATAGAGTGTCGGTTTCTCTATCTTTTGTTTAGTAAATTCATTCCCGATATATTGTCTAACTTGTTGACCTAGTTTGAGCAATGCTCTTTTTTGACTGTGCTTAAAGCGTTTTGATAAATAAATATCTTCTTTTATCAATTCTTTTGATTCTCTCCCCCAATAAATAAATATCTTGGTCGTATCCAGTGGCTGTTCTAAAAAATCTGTTTGGTGCATTTTCTTATCAAGATAAATACTTTTTGGCTTTTTGCCCCCAAAAATAAGCTTGACTGGAAAATCTATTTCTTCGGTATCGCCTATTTCTCCCTCAAGAGCATTAACGAGTATACTTTGCGAGCTAATTAATAATTCATGCTGATTGAGATAAAAAGGGATCTCTAAGAGATTTTCCCGCCTCGTTTCCACTAGAAATACAATATTGTTAAATTCTTTTTTCTTTTCAGTTTGAGAGAGGATATAAAGATCTCCTCCAACTTCTTTTATTTGCAAATCTGAGTTTTGTATTTGCCAATACTTAGCATGATCCGGTGAGAGACCACTTAACTTAACCAGTTCAACTTCTCTGGGAAAGTCATAAGAAATTCTTAAATTCTTATTTTTATTTTGCCACTCAAGGTTTATCTCAAGATGAGTTTGTTTATTGTGACTTGCACAGCTTGCAAAAAAATATAAAAAAATAATTATAACTTTCATAGAGAATAGAATACATGAGATAAAACATATACACCAATGAAAGCAGTTATTTGATCATTTTGCATTGCCATTATTGTGCTGAGAGAGAATAATAAAGCATGACCGTCAGTTTAAAAAACAAGTCAAACATGCATTTACTGAGAAAAATCTCACATATATCTTTTGGTATGACTTGCTTGCTACTTGACGTATTTAGTAGAAATACTGGATTCTCCTTCCCGCCCATCCTACTCTTCATTGCTCTTTTGGGACTAAGCCTTGAATGGATAAGATTGAAACATTCAAACTTTAATCAATTCATATTCAAAGTCGTGAGCTTTGCAGCGAGAGAAGAAGAGGTGAATAAAATCTCAGGACTCAGTTTTTTTTGTCTCTCAACCGCTCTCTGTTTATTATTTCTTCCTAAGCACTTGGCCTATTTGACGATTTTATATTTAACTTTTGCTGACCCTATTGCTTCACTGATAGGAGTAAGATGGGGAGAAAAAAAAATATATAATAATAAATCATACCTAGGTTTTTTTAGTTTTGTAGGGACTTGCCTCATTATTAATTTTTGCTATTTAATATTGAACTTTCCTACTTTTAAAAGTGAGCTTTTTTTGTTTCTCTCCCTTTGCTCCCCTTTCATTGCGCTGAGCGAAGTCTACTCACCTTTTGACGATAATATTACTATCCCACTGACTTCTGCATTTTTACTCACCATCCTCAGTTCTCTTATTAATTTAGTGCCACTTATCTAAGGCATTCTCATGACTTAAAACGTTTTTTAGAAAGAGCCTCAAGTTGTTGAATTTACAAGTAGAAATGAATTAGATTTCTAAGCCTTTTTCATTCAGCAATCAAAATCGTTTATATTTAAAGGTGATGATAGACAATAGGTATAAGGAGATTTCAGGTGAATGCACATGCACCCCAGTTAAAAATTAAGCTTGATGTATCAACATCTCAAGAAAAACAAAAAAAATTATTATCAAAAATAATTATGGATGAAAAAAACGAATTCATCCTCGGCCGCTCTGCCGAGGAAGCCGATATAGTGGTTCAGGATCCTAATGCTTCTAGAAAACATATTAAAATTCTTATGAAAAATAATAAACTCTGGTTTGAAGATCTCAAAACCAAAAACGGTACCTTTTTAAATGGTGAAAAAAGTGACAAGGCTTATCTCACTCAAGGAGATGTCCTTTCCTTAGGTGAGCATATTATCACTGTTTCTCTTGTTGAGCCTATTGAACAAGCCCCCCAGTCACTTGATATTGAAGCCCAAAAAGACGAAGACAATCTTAAGATCATTCGAAATCACTCAAGTTCAATATAAAAAAATGACCCATTTATTTGGCAAGGCCCACTAGACTCGTGGGCTTTTTTTTTTGTAACCCACTAATATCCTTAAGCTTCTTAATTAAACATGAAACATTTCTTAAGTTTAAACTTAAAATAATTAAGTTAACTAAACAGTGGAAGCGGAGAAGTTTTGACTCATCGAGAGAAGAAAAGATTTAGATTACATTTAGAAATAATGCATATTTCGGACATCACGAGGAGAAAACTCAAAGTTGTTCCTTTGAGTTTTGGAACAGAATGTATTTTAGGCCGCTCTATCGATCATTCGAACTTAATCCTTAAAGACCCTAATGTTTCCAGAAAACATCTTCAGGTCAAAATTCTTGGCAACTGTATCTACATCCAAGACTTAGGGACTAAAAATGGAACATACCTCAACTCTAGAAAAGTGATCCAGACCAAAATCATTGAAGGAGATATGATTCATATTGGGAGCTATATCCTGACGATTAAAAGAATTGAAAGAGTTTATAACTATTCTCAAGGTACAACTCAGTTTCTTTTGCCAAAATTAGATCAATCGAGAACCTATCGAAATATTAATATGTTTTACACTTAGCGAAAAAATCTTTCGTGGATTATTTTACTAAGTTTTGGCATAGTAATGACCTAAATTGATTTATATGAGGCATTCAAATGGGAAGAAAATCAGCAAAGATAGCGGCCAAAAAAGGTGCTGCAGATAAAGCAAAATCACAAGTATACACCAAAGCACTCCATGATGTGGCCAGCGCAGTCAAAAGCGGCGGTGGTGATCCGGATACTAATTTTTTACTTAAAATAGCCCTTGATCGATGCAAAAAATATAATGTTCCAAAAGATAATATTGACCGAGCGATTAAGCGAGGCCTGGGTGGAGATGGAGAAGGCTATGAAGATGTAACCTACGAAGGTTATGGTCCCGGTGGTGTTGCTATTTTTGTCGAAACGTCTACAAATAATGTGACCAGAACAGTTGCAAACGTCAGAAACTATTTCACAAAAAATGGAGGCTCTCTGGGCAAAGATGGATCCCTTCAGTTTATATTTGACCGAAAAGCGGTTTTTACTGTTCCAAAAGCAGAACTTGATGAAGATGATTTCACCCTTGAAATGATTGACGCAGGAGCTGAAGAAATTGAATTAGAAGATGATCTATTTGAAGTCACAGGACCCATGGAGTCTTTTGGTGCTATTCAAAATAAATTGCAAGAGCTTGGAACCAGTCCAGAAGAAGCTGGTTTACAACGCATTCCTTCTACCTTTAAAGCAGTTGATGAGCAAACCCTTGAACAATTAGAAAAACTTATTGGGTTATTTGAAGATGATGAAGATGTTGTCGCTGTCTATCACAATATTGAAGGTGATTCCGAAAATTAATCTTTTTTAAATTCGTTGATGAGTAAAATATTAAAAGCAGCAAACAGACTGGAGTTATTCCAGTTAAGTAGTGGCTTATAATTGCTGCCTCTTAAAACCACCGGTGAATTTTTCATAGGAATTTCAGCAAATCGTCTTCGTTTCCAATTTCCAGTGATCTTCTGACCTTCGAGTGATTTAAAACCAAGTTGATTATACTGTTCGGGAGTTCTGTATTGATTCGCTTGCAGTTTCTGATTGGTATTTTTATAAGCGAGACTTCCAATCTCAGCATTTTTCTTCCAGCCTACTTTTTTTAGAAAATTTGCTATAGAGGCAAAGATATCAGCATGATTGGTCCAAATATCTTTTTTTCCATCACCATCAAAATCTTGAGCATATACATTAAAATTTGAGGGCATAAATTGACATTGACCAGTTGCCCCCGCCCAACTTCCTTTGAGTTTATCCCTGGTGATATGATTTTGTTGTAATAGCCTTAGAGCAGCATTGAGCTGAATTTCAAAGAACTTTTTTCTACGTCCTTCAAAAGTAAGCGTTGCAAGTGACGAGATGATATCATAGCTTCCTGTGATTTTTCCGTAAAAAGTCTCAACCCCCCAGAGTGAAACAATCACCTCTTTATCAACCCCATATTTTTTTTCAATTTTTTGTAAAAGATCGTGGTGCTCTTTAAGTTTTTCTTTGCCAATTTCTGCACGACTAGGATCTGAGCGCAGCCACCTTTTTATAAATTCCTGATAGTCTTTTTCTTTAGACAAAATCACTTGGTTTTGATCTTTTTTAACAACTTCAGGATCAAATGTGATGTCTTTTAACTGATCTAGTACAAATGCTTGATTGAGCCCACGCTTGGCCGCTTGTTTAGCATAATTTTTTTTCCATTGCTCAAATTCAGCCTCTTGTGAGGCATACACATGAGTTTGTAAAAGGAGCAAAGTGATTCCGAAGTATTTTATCATCCGAATTATCTTACTTTATCCACAGAATTTAATCAAAAATTTAATTGAGAGATACGATGAAACATTATACAAAGAGAGGAATTAAAGGAGAATCCTATGCATGTCGTTATTATTGGAGGAAACAAAGGGATTGGCCTCGCCCTAGTAAAAAAGTTTTTATCTCATGGACACCGAGTAAGTGTGACTTGCAGGGAAACTTCACAAGAATTAGCTGCCACTCAAGCAAAAATAATAACTGATATTGATGTTACTAAAGAAGAGACGACGCGCACTCTCTCTCAAAAGATAGGTGATATTGATATGTTGATTCACTGTGCGGGTGTGTTGATAAGTGACAGTTTAGATAAAATTGATATTTCAAATATAAGCAAACAGTTTGAAGTTAATGCTCTAGGCCCCTTAAAAACATTTCTCTCTTTAAGAAAGAACCTAAAGAAAGGCTCCAAAGTTGGCTTCCTCACCTCTCGCATGGGGAGCATAGAAGATAACACATCTGGGGGACAATACGGTTATAGAACCTCAAAAACGGCACTTAACGCCATCGCAAAATCTCTAGCGGTAGATCTTAAACCTAGCGAAATTGCTGTTTTTCTTCTTCACCCTGGTTATGTAAAAACCTCCATGACCAATTACAACGGGTTAATTGAAACTGACGAGTCAGCAGATGGTCTATACGACATTATGATGACTAAAAGTCTTGAAGACAGTGGAAGTTTTTGGCATACAAATGGTGAACAATTACCTTGGTGAGTCTACCTTAAAATATTCGCAATATTTTTATAAATTTGCTTCATAAGATGAACAATGGTTACACTTATAAAGGCAGTCAACCCCATAGCGCCTCCCATTCCTTTGAGAATGGGAAGGAAATTCAAAAATAACAGAGCATAGATAAAGCTTGCCCATGCTATATCAATATAACGAAATCTTTTAATAGAACACATACCTATAAAGCTCGCACCGAAAATAATAGATAAAAAATATTCATAATCTATGGGGTAGAAATAATGGATAAGATAAAGATCAAAGCAGCTAAGAAGAGTCACACCAGCTGAAGCTCTGACAGCTCCCCAGTGATGATTATTCAGTTCAAAGGTAATAAGAGAAAAAACCAAGGCAAGGCAAACGATTAAAAAAATCATAAGACAGACCTATACATATAAAATGCGGCCACCGCAAGAAAAGCAATCATACCCTTCCTTCCTCCCAATCCCTCGAAGCGGCCTTCAAAAAGAGTTAAGATAAGTCCCCCTAGAATACAGACCAAGACAAAATCATTGATAGAATTGAGTACTCTTGAGGAGCTCATCGCTGCGAAAGTCCCCGCATAAATAGCCCCCTGCCCTTTAGTACTTTTTATGAACGATTGAAAAGGTAGAAAGCTGAAAAGAAGTCCACAGAGAACACTGGCCAGTACTGGGTTAAGATCGCCATAGTATCGCAAAAGATAACAACCCAGCAAGCCAAGTGCAAATAAATGAATGTACTTAATGAATAAACTTAAACTCAAAGGCTAAAGTTTTTTTAACTCAGTTAAAAATTGCTGCCAAGAATCCTCATCAGCTTTTTTATTATAACTTAGGGGTAAATTAAATTTTTCTCCCAGTTTGTCAGCTTTGGGATTTGTAAAAGCATGCTGAGCTTCAGGATAATTTACAAATCGATAAGGGATGTTTGCCTCTTTAACTTCTTCTATAAAGTTATTGATATGCTCTTTTTTGACCATAGGATCTGCCGCACCGTTAAAAACCATGACTTTTCCCTTAAACTCAGAGCCTTTGAAGCTTTTTTCACTTTTTAATGATCCATGAAAACTTGCGACTAAATCAAGATCCACTCCCGCTCTGGCCATATTGAGGACAACTCCTCCTCCAAAACAATAACCAATCGCCACTATTTTATTTTGATTGACATCATCTCTACTTTTAAGAATTTCTACAGCTTTTAAAAAACGTTTTTTGGCCAGATCAAAATCACTCATGGCCTTTGCTGCAAAGCTACTTGCATCTTTTGGGTGATCGGCTTGCTTCCCCTCTCCGTACATATCGATAGACATCGCGACAAAACCTTGCTCAGCGAGTTCATCTACTCTTGAACGAGCATAATCATTATGTCCCCACCACTCATGTACAACAATAACTCCTGGGGCCTTGCTCTCATCACTTACACCAGACTGTATATAACCAATATGATCTTGCCCTTCAACTTGGTAAGTAAAGTCTCCTCTTTTTTGCTTTTCTTGAGTGGCACAACTAAGCATAACAAACATAACTGACCATAATACAACCTTCATCACTAACTCCTTTAAAATTTTAAATTAAATTCTTCTATTGATTTAAGCATCTCATCTTTTACAAACTCTTGTTTCTTTTCTGTTGGTACTCCCTCTAACTTCTTTGATATATCAATTTGTTTCAAATAATGAACCAACTTTGAGAAATAAAGATTATGGGAGGGATGACCTCTTAAAATAAAAATAAACTTATCCAGTAGAGCTGTGTCATGCATGGCCTGTGTTTCTTTGATCAGCTCATAAATATTCTCAGAGTCCATCTGAGTTTCTTCTCTCAATAAATAAGAAAATTTTGCCGTTATCCTGCAGAGTTTTTCTATTCTTTTTGGGACTTTGAGTTTTTGGCAAATGCCTATCACACTTTTGAGAAAATCTTCTTCGTGTTTGAGAGGAACAAATAAACTCGCAAAACGTATCTCTATATCATCAGTGTGCTGAGAAATCAGTTTTAGCTTTTCGAGGTTGAGCCTCTCTTTATCTCCCAAAATTCCGAGAGCATTCACATCATGAAGAAAATCAAAATATAACCAAGGGCTTGCAGCCTTTAATGCTTTTTGTGTTTCAAGCCAAACTCTCTCTGGCGTCAAAGATTCAATTTCGCCAGATTGGGATATTTTCTCACATAAAATTTTTGTCTTGGTGGCCACACTAAACTGAGGAAGGTAGGCAAAAAACCGAGCCACTCTGAGGACTCTCAAAGGGTCTTCAATAAAATGAACTGAGACATGTTGAATGATTTTTAATTTAAGATCATTGAGTCCACCAAACTTATCGATGACTTCCCCCGACTCGACATCTCTTGCCAGAGAGTTAATCGTGAGATCTCTTCTTTTGAGATCTTCTTCGAGGGTGACACCTTTCCACTCAAATTCAAAGCCTTTGTAACCCACTCCCTTTTTTTTCTCAGTTCGTGCTAAGGCATACTCTTCTTTGGTTTCTGGGTGAATAAAAACGGGAAAGTCCTGTCCGACTTTTTCAAAACCAAGAGACTCCATCTCTTCAACTGAAGAACCCACCACCACATAATCTCTATCTTTGACCGGGAGTCCTAAAAACTCATCACGAATAGCACCACCCACTAAATAAACTTTCATATCACTCACGCTTCTATTTATAGATAATCTTCATCATTAACATAGCATTTGCACTGCGAAATATAAAGCTCGTGACAGGTAAGTTGCAAGTTGTTAAATTTTAAAAATGCTTGAAAGTTTAGACTTATGGGTCGAATATCTTATTCGTTTTTCGCACGTTGTTGCCGGGATTTCTTGGATTGGTAGTTCATTTTATTTCATTTGGCTAGATTCTAGCTTTGAGCCACCTAAGAAAAGTCGTGAAAACGTCGACGGTGAAGTGTTTATGGTTCATGGTGGTTTTTACTACCAAGTGGATAAGAAAAAGATTGCACCTGGTCAGTTACCTGAAAAACTCCATTGGTTTAAATGGGAAGCAACTCTCACCTTTATTACGGGCTTCATGCTTTTTATTTATCTTTATTTCTTAAATTCAGCGAGTTTACTCATTGACCCAAGCGTCATGAATCTCTCTCATTTTCAGGCCATTCTTTTTAGTCTTATTTTTATCATTGGGTCTTGGTTTTTTTATGATGTGTTATTTCATCCCAATATCAAGATCCCTAATTTTCTAAGAAACACGATAGGGTTATTAGCAGCTTTTGCTCTTATTTATTATACTCCCACCGTTTTTAGTGGCCGTGGGGCTTATATGATTGTGGGCGTCGTCTTTGGGTCATGCATGCTTCTTAATGTATGGGTGAGAATTCTCCCAGGACAGGCAAAAATGTTGGCCCAAGCTGAAGCGGGTCAAACTCCTGACTATAGTTTGGGACAAAAATCGAAATCAAGATCAGTTCATAACACCTATTTTATTTTTCCCGTTTTATTTATCATGCTTAGCAATCACTACCCGGCTGTTTATAATCATGAATTAGCCTGGCTACTTCTTGCCATACTTACACTTGTGGGAGCCATGCTCAGACAAGTCATGATCACTAAAAAATCTATTGAAAAATGGCTGCTTGTTCCCGCGATGATAGGTCTTATGAGTTTAGTCGCCCTTACGAGTAAAAAAGATATGACAGTGAGTGAAGCCAACAAAGGCTTAAGCTATTCGGATATTCAACCTATTATTGAGAAAAGATGCCTCAGTTGTCATGCGACTCAAAATACAGATGATATTTTTACCGTCGCTCAAAAAGGAATCATCTTAGAGACTGAAGAATTAGTCAGATTGCATAAAGACAAGATGCTTCCTCAAGTTGAAAATAAAGTCATGCCTCTGGCGAATAAAACTCAGATGACCGACGAGGAGCGAGCTCAGCTCATCCAGTTTCTCAAAGAACTAGATACAGATCAGTAAAGTGAGAAACCTGCCTTAAGGAGATAGGATGGAAAATTACTTTGAAGCAAATTTTGACGGAATTGTAGGTCCCACTCATAACTATGCTGGTTTATCATCTGGAAATGTTGCTTCACTTAAAAATGCGGGTGAAGTCTCTAAGCCTAAGGAAGCTGCTAAGCAAGGTCTCGCAAAAGCAAAAAGCTTAGCTGATCTCGGACTGGTTCAAGGTGTACTTGCTCCTCACATGCGACCAGATCTTATCACATTAAAAAGATTGGGCTTTACCGGCAAGCCCTCAGATATTATAGAGAAAGCTTATAAAAGAGCTCCTGAAATCTTAGCAGCTTGTTATAGTTGCTCTCCTATGTGGACGGCCAATGCAGCGACGATTTCTCCCAGTCCCGATACTCATGATCAAAAAGTGCATATCACCCCTGCAAATCTTAATAACAAATTTCATCGCAGTATAGAACCGGCGATGACAGCTGAGATCTTAAAAAAAACTTTCAGTGATCCAAATTATTTTGTTCATCACCAGCACTTACCTGAAGGCGGTCATTTTGGAGATGAGGGTGCAGCTAATCACACCCGCTTTTGCACAGAATATGGAGATCAAGGTCTAGAGTTTTTTGTCTTCGGAAAATATGGTTTCGATGAGAGTAAAATCGCTCCCACTCGCTTCCCAGCCAGGCAAACGAAGGAAGCATCCCAGGCCATCGCTCGTCTTCATGGATTGAATGAGAATAAAGTTGTTTTTTCCCAACAAAACCCTAGTACGATTGATGCCGGAGTTTTTCATAACGATGTGATCTCTGTAGGAAATAAAAATGTTTATTTTTATCATGAAAAAGCCCTTCATGAACAAGACCAAGCCATCGCTGAGATAAAATCAAAATTTGGTGAAAAGCCGTTTTACTTTATCCAAGTGCCAGAGTCACAGGTCAGTGTTCAGGATGCAGTTGAGAGTTATCTATTTAATAGCCAGCTGATTTCCCTTACCCCTGACTCCATGGCCATTGTTGTTCCAAGTGAGTGTGAAGAAAATAAAAATGTTCAAGCCTACTTAAAAGAGCTTGTCACTATGGATAATCCTATCAATGAAGTTAAAGTCTATGACGTAAAACAAAGTATGAAAAACGGTGGTGGACCAGCTTGTTTGCGACTAAGGGTTTGTCTGAGTCAGCAAGAGCTTACAGGTGTTAACCAAAAAACATTGTTAACAGACCAGAGCTTTAGTGCTTTAAACAAATGGATCGATAAACACTACCGTGATGAAATTAGGCCAAGTGATATCAGGGATCCGAACTTAATGGTTGAATGTCAAAACGCTTTAGATGAGCTATCTAGCCTTTTAGGTTTGGGAAATATCTATCCCTTCCAAAATTAATGTTCATGATCACAGTGATAAACAGTGCCATAGACTCTAATTTTTTTTCCGTTAGAGACCACTTGATTGATTAGTAGCGCGTCCCCACCTTTATCTGCAGCTAAGTTTCGAGCATAGTTGCGAGCAAGTTCATCACTGCCTTGTTCATTCTCGGCCACGAGAGTGTCCACGACGTGGCAATTAGGATTATTTTTATCAGGAAGAATTTTAACTTCTCTTCCTTCGTCTGAAAGTTTAGTTTTTGATACTGCACAGGAAACGATAAGTGAAAATAGCGCGCTCAGTAATATTAGCTTTTGCATAATGACTCCTTAAGTTTGTATAAGCAGTATTTTACAAAATTTTAAGATGGGGAGCAATGAGTTTGCACCCCACTAATTAGGTCATGTATTAAAGTTTAAGTTCTTTCCTCAGCTCAAACTCTATATCTTCCAGAGCTGGGGTGTGGACGACTTTGCTTTTAGTCATGGACTGTGGCTTTTTCTCTAGCCACTTCCCAATGATTGAATAAGCCTGTAGTTTTGCTTTTCCAACAAGTTTAGTAAAGTTTGCTCCATGGTTTCCAGCAGGAACATAGAGTTTAGTGGTGTTTTTTCCAACTTTACTCATTGGATATTCTGCGGCCGTCCAAGGATCAAACTCTCCATAGATATAGAGTATTTCATCAGCTTCATTTTCCGCCCATTTTTTTATTTTTTTCATCATTTCATTTGAGTAGATCAACTCTTCACCTTTCGGAGTATATTGTGAAATTTGAAACTCATGTTTTCTTAAATGCTCTAGATGATAAGTCACATTATCAGGACCTCCAAGCTCTGTGCCTGCCTGATAGAAATATGAAATAAAGCGTGTCAATTTTTTATCGGTGTAATCATTAATAGCAGCGACAGACTGTAAAAACTGAAACATCTCTTCTATCGTTCCATTGACTGGGATCTTGGCACAACGAGCGGGGTTTCCATACTGCCAAAAATAAAAAGGGGCTTCAATCACTGAATGCTCAAATGCCACATCGCTACTTCCGAGCTGAGAAAAATGACCTTGAATACGTAGAAGCAAGAGATCGCGATTCTCTAACAGTTTAAGCTGCAGCTCTTTCCAATTTTCACGACACGTACGATAATCCTCTCCCCCAACATTTTCTAAGAAATAATTATAGCGTTGATCAGTTGTACTAAAGGAGAGAGGAGCCACATCCGCTACAGTTCCCACCACATCATCTGGATAAAAATATCTATGATAAGTAGAGGTCATTCCCCCTTTCGAGGCTCCTGTATTCACCCATGGCTTTTTATAGATTTTTTGAAAGGCAACAGTTATAGCATGGAAGTCATCTGCTGATTGTTTAATATTCAAGAGTTTCCAATCTGGTTTTTGAGGAATGGAATTTTCAAAATAACGATGTTCAATTTGCAATTGATTGGTGCCAAAGACTCTTGCAATATGTGCTGGTCTCACTCCAAAGATAGCATAACCACTGGTTTGTAAAAGCATTGGCTCATCAATATTTTTATGAAGAAGAACGATACGTTGTTCAAATTGTTGAGACCCACTATCTTGATGATCCATGGGCTGAGTGAATGTCATTTCAATTTTTTGATATTGTAAGGAGTATCTTGTTATCGATTTAATCTTCACCTTTTTAAGGCATTTAATTTTATCTACTATATTTGTTCGGGCCGCAATACAAGCGTCTTCATTAGCATAAGCGCCATAAATAAATAAGCAAGACAGCATAAGTATTAAGTTTTTCATTAAAAATTCCTTGGAATAGGTGGTGAAATACTTTAAACCAAAATGTCGATTGCTCGTCAATGAACTCAAGCTGGTGAGTAGAACTTACTCAATAACGCCAAGCGTAATACACTCTTTATCGAATAAATAGAAACCTAAAGAGCTTGAAGGCGATGGCTTTGTTTTTAAGTAAAAGATAGTTTCTGGGTAGCCAAGAGGGTGTGGTTAAAACAGTTTTGGCCTTAGAAAAAGTTCGAAAACCTTCTACACCATGATAGTGGCCCATTCCTGAGTCACCTATGCCACCGAAAGGAGCATCCTCAGCAGCCACGTGGGTAAGAGTGTCGTTGATACACACCCCTCCACTATGAGACTCGTAGAGAAACCTCTGCTTTATCTGGCTATTTTCAGTCATCAAATACAGGGCAAGAGGACGAGGTCTCTTATTAACAAATTCAAGAGCTGCGTCGATATCATCATACTCCAAAATAGGAAGCAGACTTCCGAACACTTCTTCTTGCATCACTTTCATCTCGTTAGATACATTTAAAAGAAGAACCGGGGCATAAGGTCTCTGATTTTTTGAGTCTTCTAGGTGAATAATAGAAGCGCCTTTATTTTCTGCATCCCGAAGATAGTCATTCATTCTTTGAATATGTTTATCCGAAATAAGATGAGTGTACGGAAACTGGTCTGAGTTTGAATATGATTCGTTATAGGCGGCCATAAACATTTGAACAAATTCATCCTTCACATCTTTATGCACAAGTACATAATCAGGGGCCACACATATTTGTCCTGAGTTTAAAGTTTTCCCCATAAGAATCGCTTCAACCGCCCGTTTAAGATAAGCATCTTTATGAACAATCGCAGGAGACTTCCCTCCTAGCTCTAATGTGATGGGTGTGAGATTCTGAGCAGCTGCTGCCGCCACATGCTTTCCCACTTGAGTGGAGCCAGTAAAGAGCAGGTGATCAAAAGCTAGAGTTGAAAAGAAAGAAGAGATTTCAGCTTCACCATTAAAAAACTGAATATGATCAGACAAAGGACTAAAGATTTCTTTCATGCATAAGTAGGTCGCCGGTGTAAACTCACTCATTTTAACCATCACCCTATTGCCTGCAGCAATAGCCGTGACCATGGGACTCAAACTTAAATAAAGGGGAAAATTCCAAGGGACTATCACTCCCACAACTCCCAAGGGTTGATAGTGAACTTTGATCTGGGAGGGAAACAAGGCCAGGCCAGCATGCCTTTTTACGGGCTTCATCCATTTTCTTAACTGCGACTTGGTGTATTTTATCCCTAATACACTCGGAAGAAAATCCGCAATCAGAGAATCAAACTCACTGCGATGACCGTAGTCTTTAGAGAGAGCTTGGTAGAGTTTTTGTTCATTATCGATCAGAATTTTCTTTATTCGATTTAAGATATCTTGTCTGAATTTATAACTTGGGTAGGGATTTTTCTGGTAGGACAGTTTTAAGTTTTCAAATGTGCTTGCTATTTCTGATTTAGAACTAAAAATTTGCGAAGACTCATTAAGAGCACTCATATACCATCCTTCAAAAGATAACGATTTAACTCTATCTTAGAGAAAAGAGGACACGATTAAAAGAGGGCAGCTTAATCCTTAACAAAAGTCTCAAGAATTAGGTCCGTTGCTTCAGGCCCCATGGGATCATTGCGCTCGATCCGAACTGCTCCTCCACTCCAACTATGCTTCATCCCCTCAATCTTAAAAAACTGAATGAGAGTGTCTTGCGGAAGCTTATAAGTTTTCACTTGATAAGGGTATTTTTTTGCAGGGGTTATATGCTTAACTTTTTTAGTCATTTGTACTGATTGGTTAAAAATCTGATCATCACGATAATCATAGCTTTCGATAATCTGAGATTCGAGGGCCTGAAAATTCTTGATCGTCACTCGAAAGTCTTCCGTCCCATGAAAGAAAAGCATTTTTTTGTGATAAAAATCTTTTTTATTTTGAGAGCAAGAACTAAAGTCTTTAATTAAATCAATACTCGCTTTCTTAGGCCCATAAGCAATCACTTCATTGACGTCGTACACTTGATCAGTCACTCGATAAGGCAAGGCTGAATGGGTCGCGATTCCAGCAAATTTTTCAGGGTAACAAGCGAGAAAATTCATAGCGGTTGCTGCCCCGGCAGAAAAACCGATAAGATAAACTGGGTTATTTTTAAGTTCATGTCTTCTTAGAAAGTTTTCTAATTTATGCATTAAATTTCTGGTTTCACTAAAAGGCATATTCTGCTGATTATAAGGCATAAACCAATTCCAACATTTATCTACATTAGCAGTGAGCCGTTGTCTGGGAGCAAAGAAAATGACTTTGTCTTTTGCCTTATCAAGTAAATAGGCATCCTTTAAAAGATCTTGTTCATTTTGCTTACAACCATGAAGAGCAAAAAAGACAGGAGTCTTTTCACTGTACGAATGGGGGAAAGATTCAAACGAGCTCAATGCAGAGTTCATAAATAGAATGGTTAAGATAATGATGATATTGTTCTTTTTCACTTCTCTCTCCTAAAGACCTAAACTAAATAACAATATGGCAAAGAGTGTTCCTAGGGTGGGAATAATAACAGTTAAAGCACCTACCGGACCGTAAGCTTGGGCATGAGTTTCCCCACAAATAGCGCGCACAGTTGTGACAACATATCCATTATGAGGAAGAGAATCAATAGCACCTGAAGAAATAGATACAATCCTATGAAGTTGCTCAGGGTCAACGCCTAAGTCAGTATAATGTGGAGCTAATAACGGGAGTGCTATGGATTGTCCTCCCGAGGCTGAACCGGTTAAACCCGCTATTACTGATACTGCAACAGCTGCACCTAAAAGTTCGTTCCCAGGTATGCTCGTCATTAAGCTCACAGCATAGTCAAAGGCAAGTGTTTCTTTTGCAATGGCCCCAAAGCCTACCACGGCAGCTGTGTTTCCTATCGCAATAAGCGCTCCGTTTGCACCAAAGTTTACCGCTTGTCCTACATTGTTCATATATTTATAATTCATCAACCAACAAGAAATCACCCCCACCAACAAAGCAATAATAAGTGCATTTTGTTGAAGTACTCCATGGAGAAGAAAACTAGTCACCACGACTAAAACCAGTGGGATAAGCGAGAGAATGGGATGAGGTAATTCACGTTGAGTGTCGTTATCAGGATCGGTCACTCTACTTTCAAACTTCTCTCCCTGGGCCACTGCTTTTTTAATCATTTTAGTCAGCCACCAATAACCAAAACAGGCCATACATATAGCTACAATCAGAGAGACTTGCCAACCAGCATAGGGAGTTGTGCCTAAAAACTTGATGGGTATCCAATTTTGAATTTCAGGAGATCCAGCGCTGGTCATAGTAAAAGTCACGGAACCAAAGGCAAGTGCTCCAGGGATAAATCTTCTGGGAAGATCCGCTTTTTGAAAAAGGCTTAAGGCCATAGGGTAAACAGCAAAGGCTACGATAAACACACTGACTCCCCCATAAGTCAGAACAGCACAGGCCAAAACAACAGCTAGCGCCGCATGCTTCATTCCTATTTTTTGCACAATCCAATTGGCAATACTTTCTGCAGAACCACTCTGCTCCATAAATTTGCCAAAAAGAGATCCAAATAAAAACATCAAAAACCAAGATTTAACAAAACCAGCAAATCCTGCCATATATCCATTGAAAAAAGTGACCGAAGCAGTCTCTCCATATAAAGGAATTCCACTAAGAAGGGCTACAAAAAAAGCACAAAGAGGTCCTGCAATCATAAGGTTCATCCCTTTGATGGTCAGAAGAACTAATAAAAAAAGTCCAACTCCTAACCCAACTATACTTAAAGTCATTGCAGTATCCTTTCTTCATTATTATAAATTAAACTCTTAATGAGTTTTCTTGCTTCTTTAATTCTTTTAACCCGTTCATTTGAAGTTAATTCCATCGTATAAACGTCCACTGCGGTATGACTCATGATGGCCTGAATGCCTCTCGCCGTTACTTCTGCTTTTTTCGCGGTTAACTTAAGACCTAATTGTTCACGCAGAACATAAGAAATTCTCTGCACACCACCATCTCTAATCTGTTGATTGAGTTTTCTAAATTTAGGCTTGTGGTAGCAAAAATAATAAAGAAGGAACATAACTGTTAATTGGTTTTGGTTTTCATTACACCAATTAAAATAGGCATCTAAATAGATATCTAATGTTTCTTTATCACTTTTAAGTTTTTTTAATTCGCGAAGAGTATAGGATTGGTACACACCAGCTATATAGCGGTAAATTTCAAAGAATATATCGTCTTTATCTTTAAAGTAGTAATTTACATGGGACTTTGATGTCCCTATTTTTTTAGCGATTGCAGCGAAACTTGTTTTTTCAATTCCTAATTCGGCTAAACAATCTATCGTCGCGACTATAATTTCACTTTTTTTAATATCACCCTTGCTGAGCTTAAACTCAAAGAGATTCGCCATCACGGGGTCATTATGTGGGTCATAGTTAAGTGTATCCATAAACTTTAATCAACCATCATTTTGAACGTTTGTAAAAATAAATTTTACGCTCGTACAAATAACGCCTCTCTAAGTGCCTGAATATATTAAGTCTGTACTCTTTTTATTTGAATTGGATTGCGTATAAAGAAGTGATTTTGTATAGCTTATCTATTGATGAGGAGAAAAATATGAAAGTGGCAATTGTAACGGGGGGCTCAAGTGGTATTGGACTGGCCATAGCACAAAAGTTTTATCAAAAAGAAATCAGAACTTATTCTCTCGATCTCAACCCTCCAGATGATAAGCATATTGCTTTTATAAAATGTGATATGTCTAAAGAGGAAGAAGTCCTTGCGGCCATAAAAAAAGTTGAAGAGGAAGCCGGTCCTGTATCTTATCTCGTAAATAACTGTGGCCTACAGTTTATGTCTCCAGTAGATGAATTCCCCACAGACAAATGGAAATTGCTCATTGATGTCATGTTAACTGGTACATTCCTAACGACTAAAGCAGTTCTTCCCCTGATGAAGAAAAACAAATTTGGAAGAATTATCAATGTAAGTTCTGTCCATGGAAAATTAGCATCTCCTTATAAAAGTGCATACGTTTCAGCGAAACATGGTGTGCTTGGATTTACTAAAGTCGTAGCAAAAGAAGTTGGTGAGTTTGGGATCACCGTAAATTCAATTTGCCCTGGCTTTGTGGATACTCCGCTTATGAGAAAGCAAATCAAAAGTCAGATGGAGCTGAATCAATTATCTGAACAAGAAGTACTCGATCAGATATTCCTTAAAAACCAGGATATTAAAAAGCTTACCTCACCTGAGCAAGTCGCTGATATGTGTGCTTTTCTCATTAGTGAGAGTGCCGCTACAATTACCGGAGAAGCTTACAATATTTCTGGAGGCTGGGGAGCTTAGGTTCAATGCAAGCAACACTTATTCCCCTTGAAAATGTTTTTCTTGGACTCTTACCCCTCGTTTTTGTCTTTGTTGTATTTTATCTGTGGCAGATGAACTGGAAAAAATATTTGTTAGCAAGCTCACGGATGCTCATTCAATTGATGGTCGTTGGTTATTTTTTAACTTTTATATTTTCTCATCAAAAGTTATATATCAGTGTTCCGCTTGTTTTGATTATGATGAGTTTATCCGCTTGGATTGCTTTACATAGTGTTGCCCCCTTTCGAGTAAGGCTCTATAAATACGCTTTTGTGGCCTTGATCTTAGGGGCGTTGCCTAATCTCATGCTCACCACAATGGTGGTTATTCCCCATAGCCCTTGGTATGACCCTGCCTTTTTAATCCCACTCTCAGGAATGGTGTTCACTCAATCTATGAATACGATTGGAATAGCGAGTGAGAGGTTTCTCAATGAAATTAAAATTCATGATCCTCATCAAGCAGCTGCTCTGGCCCTACAAGCTTGTCTCATTCCTATACTTAATAGCTACATGGCAGTAGGTCTAGTCTCGCTGCCAGGTATGATGACAGGCCAAATTCTCTCAGGAGTTGAACCATTGATCGCAGCAAGGTATCAAATTTTAATCATGACTATGATGATGGGTGCAGGGTCCATGACGGCATTTTTCTTTTTAGTTTTGCTTAAAAAAGATCAGGTTAATTTACATTCTGTTGGATGAATTCTAATCCTTTAACAATGGCTTCTCTCCCCGTAAGAAATGTTTTTACATGACCATAGTCTGAAACAGTGAATGTTCTAACGTCAACACCCTTAAGCTTAGCTTGGGCTGCGAAATGAGTCATCTGAGAATGTTCCACTAACTCATCTCCTCCTCCATGGTAGAGGAACATCTGGGGAGCATTTCTATGAATATAATGGACGGGGGAAGCTTCAAGCCATCCTTGCATATTTGAATCCATACTATAACCCATGTAAGGAGTAATAATAGGTGATTTAGGCCACCAAAGAAAGTCGTAAGGACCTCCTCCCCCTACAAAGGCTTTCACCTTATCAGAGTGGGTTAAAGCGTAAAGCAATCCAATATGTGCACCAGCAGAGTATCCCCAGATTCCAGAGTTAGAAATATTGATATCATCTTTATATTTTTTAGAAATAAAATTAATCGCTAAACTCAAATCCTCTACAGGAGCCGGATGTTTATTTTCAGGGGCCAGTCTATAATTTATATTGAAAACATTATAACCATGAGATGCTAGGGACTTACAAATATAATTCATATCAGTCTTATCTCTTCCGCTCCAACTCCCTCCATGAACCACATAGATAATCCCAGCATTTTTCTTGGAGGTTAAGTAGAGATCTCCTACATTTCGCTCATGGGTTGCATACTTGATATTTTCTTTAACAGTGTAGTTAAAGTCAGAGAGTATTTCCATTCTTAGAGCTGCGAGACCAAGGATAAGGGATTCGATCATTGTTTTCTACCTAACCATTGATTTCGGTTGTAACAATAACTTGGTCTTTGATCGCAACTCAAAAAAGTTTCTGAGTGTTGATTGTCATCATTGATAGTGCGACGTGAATTTTTTCGAGAAAATCTGGCGCAAGCATTATAATTTCTAAGTAGAGTCAATTGCTCTGAAGACATACTATTACGTACTTCACACTCTCCATTAATAAGCCTTAAAAATTGAGCTTCATAGAGCATAGACCTTGGCCTATTAGCACTCGGTTTTGTTCTAAATTGGATCTGCCTTCCCTCTAAAGCGATACTTCCAGGTTCTCGCGAGTAATCTTCTGAAGGAGTAGGTCTAGTCCCAAAAGGACATTGGTAGATATGAGTACCTGCTTCTGCTAAAGGACGAATTTCCATTTTCAAAGTGTCGATATATCGCTGGCAAGCAGCTTGTTTATTTGCAGCAACTCCCGAGCATGTACAACTTGCTGTTTTCCTCTTAGGTCTTATATATTCCAGATTAACGCTCGTGCTGTAATTGGCCATTTTTTCTAAATAAGTAAAATGAATTGAATTCTCATCTTCATTAGTAATTGTTGTAAGCGGTTGAGTATAATCAATCGTTTCTTCAAAAGGTATGTACCCACTATTTGTAGTGCTACAAAATTCTGTTCGTGCGTCCTGAATAGTCGCATCATCAATTCCAATTTCTTGAGCAGGTATAATTATGTCATCAAAATTTCTTGTCATAATTAAATTCATGATTGGTTCATTTTGATAGCGACTTATAAATTCTCTCATTTGATTACCAGCAGCTGTACTCGGTATCTCACAGTTTCTGGTTCTACCTATATAAGTTCGATAGACAAACTGAGCACCGCTACTCATGAATGAGTCAGTTGGACCTAGCGCTCTAATAGCATTGGGATCCTTAGCTGTTCGGCATAATCCTTCTGCTTGTTCAAATTCAGGAGAGAAGTTCGTCTCAAGATATTCATCACATAATCCCCCATGATGGAGCATTTCATGCACTATTTGCGCACATGAAAAGTCTGAGGTGAAATTGTTGGCATTTCCTCGATACCGTTCCGGAGGTAAACTTCCGTCAGGATTTAAAGGAGCAATAGCTGGAGGAAGGATATTGATATCTATTTGGGGTGGAGTTAGATTTTGCAGTCTATTTTTAAGACTATTATTTTGAGTTGAGTTAATTTCGCTATTAATCATATCTGGAGAAATGATTGTGATAAACAGCTCTTCGTTATTTGGTCCTTTCAACATAGGTGCGGCACTGGCCATACAATTTCTCGCTCTTCTGAGCATTTGCTCTGGACTCGCTGTTTGAGAGGCATTACTGGTGGAGAAGTTTACATTAAAAATCATCTCATACGAATTAGGGCTCGGTCTGCGCAACAAATATCGACTATCATTGGGGTTTGGATATCTTTGATCTCCATATTGATTGGTTTTCATAGCATTAGCTGTGCTCCAATGCCCTCCAGCGGAATCAACTCTTTTTATTCCACCCACCGCTAGCTCTTCACATTCAGACACTGTGGAAAGATTACTAATAAATTCAGTAAGGGAATTGGTTGTTTTTAGATCTCCGCTGCATACCACTTGGGCATAGGAAGTCATACTTGAGAAAATAATGAAAAGGCATAAAGATTTCACCCTTCAATTATAACACAGCTCGAATTGATTTTGAGATTGGTAGAATCTACCTAAAGCCGCCACCATTTTTCTTGAGTGTATGAGTCATCTAAATGGTAGGTTTCTCCAAGCTTAGGAGCAACTAGCTGAAACTGGTGTTTCTGAGAGAGTTTAAATATATACCTGATGGGTTCATCCCAAGGGTGGAGAGATAGATCAAACATCCCCCAATGGATAGGAAAATAAATTTTCGCCCTTAAGTCTTCAAAAGCCTGCACACTCTCATCAGGGAGCAGATGAACTTCACGCCATTTTACATTGTACTGACCATTTTCAATAAATGCTAAATCGAAGGGACCATACTTATCCCCTATTTGCTTAAAATGTTTTCCATAGCCGCTATCTCCTGAAAAATAGATATTTTTCTGGGAGTTTTGGACGATCCATGAGCTCCATAAAGTCACATTATTCCAAAATCCACTTCTGCCGGAAAAGTGTTGAGCTGGAGTTGCTATAAATTTCACATCCTCTATTTCAGTCCCCTGCCACCAATCAAGCTCTGTAATTTTTTGAGAGCTTACACCCCAGTATTTCAAATAATAGCTGACCCCTAGAGGAACAATAAAATGCTTCGTTTTATTCTTTAGCGCCTTAATAGATTCCATATCGAGATGATCGTAGTGATCGTGAGAAATAAGAACAAAATCAATTTTAGGAATATCCTTAATATCAAACACAGGTTTTTGAAATCTACGCACCATTATTTTTATGGGGGAAGCTGCATCTGAAAATATAGGATCGAACAAGACTATCTTTCCATAGAAATTCATCAGTATCGTTGAGTGCCCAAGCCATATACTGGCCACTTGATCTTGCAGTTCACAAAAATCAGCTAAATTCGTTTTCACCTCTGGAAGCTGACTCGGAGGGGTCTCTTGTTCAAATCCCACAAACCATTCAGTAATGACATTCCAATCCAAATTGCGAATTCTCATTCGCTCAAACAAATCAGGGAGCTTATTTTTAAATTTTATGAGTTTTGGATCAAATTGAGGGGAATCCTTATAGCGCATCATCTCATCATAACTAGGAGCAAATCCTACATTTTCCACCATAGGAGGGACAGTGATAAGCAACCAAAGAGCTGTGAAACCTAGAATGAGAAGAACGTATTTCTTCATTTGGTCATTTTGCCTTATTTTGGACTATTTGACACTTAAAATCTGGTCTCAATCGTAGGTAAATTGCCGAAATCATAGGAAGACCTTTCTGGCCCCTCAGTTGCATTGATGGAGAACAAGAATCATCAAGGAGGTGATTTATGAAAAAATATATCTTATTAATCATGATGTGTGTAAGTTTACAGTCTTTTGCTTTTGGTCTCAGTGGATTAGGAAACATGAACTTTGAGAAAAGCCCCTCCACGAAGCAAACTGACAAAGAGTCAAACAAGTCTAAAAAAGAAAAACTACTCAAAGAAAAAGCTGAGCATTCTCGAAAATTAGCGTCTAAAAACTAGACAATAAAAGTAGTTTTTTCAATCCTAATGAAATTACCCCGAGACTCTTTATAATGAGTCTCGAGGTATCATTATGTTTGGTTTAATTAAAATTCTATTTTGTGTTTATCTACTTCAGTTGAGTGTATTTGCAAGCTCAGCTCATATTGGCGATCGCTATGAAGTCTCAGAAGATTTAGTTCTCAAAGTCATCGACTATAAAGGAGTTTATAATATTATTGAACTCTTTGATAGGCGGACATTGAAAATTCATGCTGGGCTGACTTTTGATGTTGTGGATAAAGTTAATTTTTGTCATACGCAAAATCATCAATCCAAAAATATAACGACTTGTTACCA
Source organism: Halobacteriovoraceae bacterium (assembly GCA_002713145.1). Lineage (GTDB taxonomy): Bacteria > Bdellovibrionota > Bacteriovoracia > Bacteriovoracales > Bacteriovoracaceae. The sequence goes on along the minus strand of PAVS01000007.1, from coordinate 189,116 downwards.
AACTCTCCATCTGGAAGCCTACCAATGTAGCTTGAAAAGATCTGAATTCACCTATGAAAAGTTCATGGGAAGCTCCACCAAGCTTTTCTTTAAAGTTGAAGATGGTGTTTGTAAGCTTAGAGTTGAAGATGAACTTATGGGCGGATTTTTTACTAAAACCAATAAATATAAAGTTGATAAACAATCAAAATTTTATGATTACTTTCAGCGAATAGATTAATCATTAAACTTTATTTGAGCTGAAACGAATTAGTCATCAACTCATTGGTAAACTTGGGGACGATACTCCCTGCTCTTCCATGAATACTTTTGTGATAAAAAGAACTCAGTGGCGTTTCTTCGAGATTTAATTCAATACATATAGCCCCTACGTCAAGGGCCCTATGAACAATCGCCGCTGCGGGATAGACATTATTACTCGTTCCAATACATAAAAAGAGATCACAATTTTGTGCTGCTTTTTCAATTTGTTCAGCATGTTTGATCATCTCACCAAACCATACAATATCAGGTCGCCAATGGCTAAAATCCTTTTCAATAATAGCTTCAGTCGTGTATTTCACTTCGCCTGTTTTTATATTCCTGATCTTATTTAGTTCACCGTGCATGTGAAAAACATTTTTTGAACCAGCTCTCTCGTGAAGATCATCTACATTTTGAGTAATAAGAGTCAATTTTGGTACTTCTTTTTCAAGGGCGGCTAAAGCTTTATGAGCAGCATTAGGATGAACTTCTTTGAGTTGTTCTCTTCTGGCATTATAAAAACGTTGAACGAGAGCAGGATTTTTGAGAAAGCCCTCAGGTGAGGCAACTTCAGTTATCTCATGATTCTCCCAAAGTCCATTTTCATCCCTAAAAGTCTTGATACCAGATTCGGCAGAAATACCTGCCCCAGTTAAAACCATAATATGTTTGATTTCTTGAAATTTCATCTAGAGATAAAAATCCAAAGCGAGCATGATAATCACGCCACTGATCACACCCACAGTAGCACTCCTCTCATGTCCTTCCCTAAAAATTTCAGGAAAGATTTCTTGGCAAATCACAAATAACATTGTTCCTCCTGCAAAGCTTAAAGCAACAGGAAGAGAGTATTCACTGATACTTGTGGCCATAAAGCCAAAGCCAGCAGCAAGGGGTTCAATGAGCCCAGATAAAAGCGCCATTAAAAATGCTTTATGTTTACTTGCCCCTTCGCTCAAAAGCCCAAAAGCAACAACTAATCCTTCGGGCATATTCTGAAGAGAAATAGCGAGAGCTAAAGTCACTCCGCTACTCATATCACCAGAGCCAAATCCAACACCTACCGCTAGTCCTTCTGGAAAATTGTGTAGAGATATGGCCAGAACTATCAGAGTGACGCGGCTTATTTTTTTTTTATGAGTTACATCTTTACTTTTAAACACATGATCATGAGGTAAAAATTCATGGAAAGTTATAATGAAGAGATAACCACAAATAAGCCCCAGTAAAACGAGAGGAAAGGCAGAACGTGAGAGATAGATCTGCTGAGCTGTTTCAATAGCCGGAAAAATAAGTGAGACAAAAGAAGCCACCAGCATAATCCCTGCACTAAAGCCCATCCCAATATCGAGTGATTTTTTCGAATAATTTTTTTTAAAATAGATGGGAAGTGCTCCAATACCAGTGGAAATGCCTGCTACTAAAGTACCTGTAATTGTTATCCAAGTGTCTGTCATTGTCTTCCTAAGTTGAATAATTACCAGTCCTTATATGCCTTTATTGTAAATTAGTCCACCTTGCTGCACCGCAAAGTGAATGAGAACTCAATTTTTGCTAAAAACCAACCATAATTCAGGAGAGAAATATGATGAAACACATGATTTTAATTTTTGTACTGACACTTAGCTTAAGTGCAAGTGCCGCAACAGAAAAGCAAAAGAAAATGATTAAGTTCATAGACGCTATTGCCGGTGTTTATGACTCAATGTACGCCCCCGCACTTTGGAAAAAAGAATTTGCGAACTGGACTCTTGCGGCTAATGTTCAAACAGCGAAAGAGCAAGTTCTCACTGAAGAGCTTACAAACTCAAATTTTCATAAAATAATTAATGAGCTCATTCTTTCAATGAAAGATTACCATGTGAGCGCTAAATTTTATGCAACTGAAAAAGCGACTCTTCCTTTTACGATTAGAGGAACAGACGGACGTTATTTCTTTGTCTATATTGATCGTTCAAAACTACCAGTAGCAGAATTTCCTTTCCAGCTTGGAGATGAACTCGTCATGCTGGATGAAATGAGTGTCGATGAAATTGTACAAGAAATTAAAGCTGGGTTTGGTGAGAATACAGATGAGACTGACCAGGCTTTAGCGGAAATGTATGTTACAAGTAGAAAAGCAGATAAAGCTATCGATGTACCAAGTGGTCCTGTTCAATTAACGATAAAAACAAGAGCTGGTGTCACTAAAAAACATCAACTCATTTGGGATTATACTCCGGAGCAAATCTTAAGAAAGAACCTTTCTAAAAAACTGAATAACGTTTTGGCCCAAAAGAATACTTTTGATTTGCAAATGACAACTCAACTTGCTGAAGACTTAATGAGTGATGTGAATGCAGATAATAGATTTGGAATTGGTGCACGTCAAAGTTATCTTCCGGAACTAGGTACGAAGATCTGGAGTTCAGATAAAGAAAATCATTTTGATGCCTATATCTATATGAATGATGCCAAAGAACTCGTAGGTTATATTCGTATTCCTAAGTATGGAGCTGGAGAAAAAGAGTCAAAACTCTTTAAAGAGATTATCAAGAAATTTCAGAAAACAACTGATAAGTTGGTTATTGATCAACTCAATAACCCCGGTGGATCAGTATTCTACCTTTACTCATTAGTTTCTATGCTAGCTGATAAAGCCATGTTTACTCCTAAGCATTATATGGCCATCAACCAGAAAATGATCAGTGAGCATATTACCAACCTAGAGCAATTAGAAAAGGTGACTAATCTTGAACAACTTAAGAAAGTTATGGGTGGAGATACTGTAAGTGGATATCCTATCAGCATGACTTTTCTCAGCTTCATGAAAGCTTACTATCAATTCACAATTAATGAGTGGAATGCTGGCAAGACTCTGACCACACCATACCACCTATACGGTGTGGATATGATTAACCCACACCCAGAAGTGAATTACACCAAGCCGATTCTGCTCTTAGTTAATGAGCTGGATTTTTCTGGTGGTGACTTCTTTCCGGCGATCATGCAAGACAATAAGCGTGCGACCATCATGGGTGTAAGAACTGCTGGTGCTGGTGGATATGTGTTGGGAGTTGAGATTCCTAATCAGTTTGGTGTTGGGACTTTTAGATACACTGGATCTCTTGCTGATAGAGTTGACAATACACCCATTGAAAACTTAGGTGTGAAGCCAGATATTGCTTACCCCCTTACAGTTAAGGATTTTCAGACAAACTTTAAACCTTTTAAAGATGCAATTAATAATCAAGTTAAGAAACTAAAATAAGAAAAAAAAGGCCCCTCATTTGAGGGGCTTTTTTTTATTTTGAAAGCTCGACTAAGGTGTTCACAACATTTATATAAGGTTGTGGTCTATTCGTCGACATGTCACAATAAACGTCTTTGTATTTTTTTGTCTTTTTGTTTTTCACACGACAAGAAACAGCATTATTCCATTCGACTTTATTTAAGTAATTAAAACTATGATAGCTTTGTGCATTTTGCAGCCAGCTCTTTGGAGGGAGTTTAGTTTTATCTTTCCAAGGCTCAACACCTTTTTCATTTTCAAACCAACCTTTTGTCCATTCATCTTTGTTATAATTCTTAGTTACAGTCCAAAAGAAATCTGGTTGAGTATGTTTTAAACCTGACTCTCTCTCTTGTGCGTAACCAACTTTCTTGGCCCTCCACTGTCCACCAATAATATTATAGTTGGCATCGAGTTCAAGATCATAGTACATCTCTTTTTCAACGACTTTATCATCCTCTTCTGAATCTAGCTCTTGTCTTTTAGGCCTGCGGTAGTTCATATAAAACATATCTGCTTCTACCCCAACAATAAACTTCGTTTTTGGATGTCTAAATTGCTTAAATTGATCTTCATCATCAGCTCTGACGACAACATCGGCAAAGCTATCATCACTTTCTGGATCAAGTGGGTCGTATTCGCCTCGGCCAGTGTTTGGATTGAAAAATTTAAATTCGTACTTATAAAACGGATGATTATCGACTGCTGCACCAACTTTTCTCTCTACGATAATATTTCTTTTTTGTTTACCAATTAAGTTTACAATTCCTAGATGCCAAATAGCTGGGTGTACACCTGAACATCTGGCTTCATGCTTTTTATAAAAAGGATCCGGTTCATGATCGTACTTTCTTCCCCAAAGGTCTTCCTTCGCTCGTTTCAAATTACATCTAAGCCCAGCCGATACAACACCTTGGACCATCGGAAGCTTGGTTTCAAAGTCAATATTACCTTGAGGGACTGGGTCTTGAATCAATGAATTAAAGTAATAAAGTGAAACTAAACCTTTGATATCTTCAGGATAAAAATTTAATTTTTTCCCATTGGGAAGATCAAAACTAACAATTTTACGTGGACGTGGAACTAAACCGGCTGCGACTGACCAACCATTACAAATCCCTTCCCACGCGGCCATACGCGAGTTCTTTTTTTCCAGAACATAATTATCATCGGCTCTTTGGGCCATGCTTAGGGCTTCAGAAAAAGCATCCTCAACACTTTTATATTTCTTTCTTCTCACAAGATCTAAAGAATACTGTGCTGTAAGAGTATTTTTCAAAACATCGTTATTTTTAAAGGCATCTTCAATTGAGTTATAACTATTATTTTCTACATATTGATGAGCGAGATCAAGACTTCCCTCACCTGTATTCCAAACTTTGGTGATAAAAGCATTTTCTTTTTTCGATCCCCAGTCATACATGTACTGCACAACTCTTTTAGTGAGATCAAAGGACATATCCCCCATAAGAAGATCGTACTTTTCAGAAGGGGCAAGCTTGTCTAAATCTTCTTGGTCAAAACTATAAACTTTGGGAAGATCTTCTTCTCTTCTTTTCGTTAAAGACTTATAATTGTCTTTCCAAGCAACCCAGCCAATATCTAAATTATAGGCCAGTGAAGAATCTTCATAGGGATCTGCAATTTGTCCTTTAGAAAGTGGCCAATAGGATGAGGTCCAAGGCTGATGTTTACTTTGTCCTCTGGATAAACCTCGATTGTTCATTTCTAAAAAATTTCGTTCAAACCGAGTGTCTTCAGAGACAGTAGTGACTGAATCGTAAATTTTTTGAGTGTCCATAGGGACAAACGGATAAATCGCTGGATAACTTACTGTAACTGTTTGTTGAGCGAATGAACTTAATGGCATCATCGCTAAAGTCAAAGTCAAAGCAAGAGATCTCTTCAAAAAGTGTTTTGTCATAGAATCTTCCTTTTGCATTAAACGATTATCTTGATCGGATAACCGAGCAATAAACTTTAGTAATTCTTTGTGCTTTAAAGGTTCGGAAGCTAAGTGTCTGAAATTACTGCACTTAAATTATTTATCAAAACCAACCTGTTAAGAAAATTTAACAAAATGACATATACCCTATGATTTATTTTCAACAACTTAGAGTTAACTTAAATTCAGCAATGAGATGAATCCGTGGAGGGATAAATTTGAATAAGTGTTTTTTAATCACAATATTATTAAGTTTAAGTTTGGGATTCAATACTTCCTTGAAAGCCGAGGAAAGATCGCAAATACAAATCATTACTTTCGATAGTTTAGATGCAAAACCAAGCTGTTATGCCGTTCTTTATCAAAAAAGAGATTTTAGAGGTGAAGGCATCACTCTTAAAGGAGAAAGATTAATCCAAAATTTAGGCTATGAATTTTTGAATAAGCAATCCATTGGGTTCATCTCTAGTTTAGTGATAGGCCCTGGTGCCTCTCTTGAACTCTATAGAAATGGCTTTACCGAACCAGCAGATTATTATTTTAAAGCTAATGATGAAGTGCCTTATCTTAGTTTTGAAGAGCAAAATATCACAGGATTGCATCTCAAATGCATTGAACTGACTAAAATAGAATAAAAGGAGAAATACATGTCTGATCAACCAAAGAAGAATGATCAAAATTTTTCAGAAAAAGATGAAAAAGCTTTTGATAAAAAAGTAACTGACGACGTTCAGATAGATGAACAAGCTCTTGCGGATAAAAACCGTAAAGACAAAGTAGAAGAACAACAGAACTATAAACCTAGAGATGATATTTGAGCCAAACTTCTTTAATATCGTTATCTTTTCTAAATCGATACTCTAGGCAAGTTAAAAATATTCTTATCGTGGCCCTCATATTTGGTTTTGTAAGGGCCATTCTCCCCTTTCTCATCTTATTAGTTGTTAATCTCAACCTGAAATACAATTTAGATAATTATACTGGATCTGTTCAAGATATTGACTTGAGCTTTTTAAAAGGAAAATACCAAATCAACAATCTTAAAATTTCTAAAAAAACCCAATCGAGTAACTCTCCCTTTATTGATATTCAAAATATAAACATTTTTATGGATTATCAAAGTTTAAAAACGGGGCTAGTAAGGTTTGAGCTTTTTTTAGAGAGTCCCAAGCTATTCTTTAAAGATAGTGCTGATGAATCCAAGAAAGATGATGGTAAAAATGAAGCCAAATCTAATTGGATCGATACAATTGAATCTATAATCCCCGTCGATATTGATCAGATTCGTGTTAGAAACGGATATATAAGTTTTCAAAATATCGACATCGCGAATAAAAATGAAATCTTTCTAAAAGATATAGAGATGAAAGTTAATGATATCTATACCAAAGATCTAAGTAAAAGCTCTTTAAGTATCAAGGCCAAGTCAAATGGAAACTCTGATCTATCTGTTCATGGTCTTTTTGGAATACTACATGATCAGCCTATTATGGATTTAAATTATAGCCTGAGAAACTTTTCAATCACTGAAATTAATAAGCTTTTGATGAAATATATACCACTTGACTTTAGCTCTGGAGAGCTCACACTTATAGGAGAATATGTAAGTCATAAAGACGTTAAGGCCTATACAAACTTTTTCTTTAAAGACTTAGATGTTATAGCAACTGAGCAAAGTTTTAAAAACACCAGTCATATTCTTTATGAATTTGCGAGTGGATTATATAATTGGTTGTTAAAAAACAGAGATAATTCTCATTTAGCCTTCACCCTTCCCTATGAATATAAAAAAGATAAGTGGGAGTTTGATTTCTCAAAAGTTTTTTGGAGTTCACTTAAAAATAAATTCGACAGCATGGAACCCAAGCTTGAAAATAAACTAGACTTATCAGAGTTGTCACAAAAATAACTTTTGTCACTTTAATTAAATATTTCTTAAGCAATCACAGGAAGCTTTTTTAGTTTTTCCTCGCTACACTTGTTTCCATAAGCCTATAAGGAAATAGACTTAGTTAAAACATGGCATAGACTGCATACTGACAATATTGATTGGACAGTCTTTAATAGCATGATGAGATACGAACCTATGTATATTAACTAAGTCTTTTAAAGTAGGATGAAGTAGAGTGGACTCTACTTCATCCCGCTTTTTATCATCATTCTTTTCAAATTAAAGGAAGGAGGGGGAATCATAACAAATGTACTACCATATATTTGTTATTGTTCACATAGTTAGGTTAAAGGCTTGAGAAGTGAATGGATGTTTTTACTTACGAAAGGATTTCTTTTCGGTAAAAACAGAGTACAAAACATACGTGTTGATAGAAAAGATTTGTACACATTAAAGTTTCTCATTTTTTGTTATTCCCCCCTATTGGATTGCATGGATATTAATCCTATTTAGCAGCTCATAAATCCTGTAAATATTTAGTAAATGTGATTATCCCTACACAATTAACGTTTAGGCGTGTAACCCATTGAAATCAATAAACATTTATCTATTTTGCGTTGGCTGCTTTCTGCTGAAAAAGTCTCTTGTGGGGGTGAAAAAATTACATTTCCCTCACCTCGTTAACGACAAGAAATAAACACAAGCCCCTCCATCCTCACCAAACCTATTTAGAAATCAAAAATAAAAAAAAGAAACACCTATTTTTTATGCAAAAGAATAATCATTTTCATTTCTAATAATAAATGAGCACGATAAAAATTATTTTATATTTTTAAATTAATAGACAGAGTTTTTCTAAAATTAAACTTGATGTTTTCTTCGATTTATACAGGTCAAAAGTTAACAAAAGATTGTCGTAAATTTTACACAGTCTATACATGAGGCTTAAATTCATTTCCATTTTTTTCTTCTTATGATGATCAACGTTCCAATCAATCATTGGAGTAAATACTAAACTTTAACAACTAGTAAAAAAGGAGATTTTTTATGAGTAAACTACTAGGTGTTCTATTTATGGCTTTTACATTAGTATCTATCGGTCATGCTAAAGAACTAACATTTGAACAATTTCAAGAAAGTTGTGAGAACCCAGCTGCGTATGGATCACAAAATCCACCAGCAAAAATTAAATTACTTTGCCACGATGTGTACAATGCGTGGGAGCCAGTTGAGTCAGGAATCGTAAAGCTTTCTGAGTCAAGAATGATTTCTTCAGAATTATTTTCTGATAAGTATCATGTATCAACTGACAGCTATGACATTGCAGTTCCTGAAAGAAATGCAGTATGTCCTAGACTTAGAGAAGTTGTTCACACTGCAACTATCGAAATCGGAAAAACTTGTGCTGACGTAGCAGGTGAAGATGTAACTCTTGAAGACCTTTGTAGAGAAGCACTTGATTCTGCAATCGCTGAGAACCCTGACCTAGTTGAAACTGAAGCTAGTGGAAGAATGTTCTCTGTATGTGGAGACGCTACACAAAAACCATAATCATTTAAATGATTAATAGAACGGGGAGCATTAGCTCGCTCCCCTTCTTTTTTTTACAAAACGTAGGGAGTTAACAATGAAAAAATTAAATGCCTTGATGGTACTCACATGTGCCATCAGTTTTACCTCTTGTGAATTAGATGGTGAAACGAAAACAAAAACTGAATATGTCGAAGTTCAACCTGAATCTAGAACACAAAACACCAGATCTGTAACGAGCCAATATGGTGAGCTTAAGATAAATGCTGGAAGTGAAACACTTTCATCTCATATCACTCCTTGGTCTGGCTGGTGGTATCCACTAAGAGAAAGAGAGCTTTTTTATAATCCTAATGGTGACTCACCATTAGAAAAATACGATAATTATGTTAATAACCGTTACAACAAAAGCTCTGACGCTCGTTATTATGAAGAAACAATGATTTATAATGAAAGAGAAGCAACTTGGTCTGGACTCTGTCACGCATGGGCCGTTGCATCCGTTTTATATAAAGAGCCTAAAACGGGCACGAGTATGCATGGAGTTGATTTTACTGTTGGTGATAAAAAAGCACTCCTCATCAAAAGTTATGAAAATGTAAACTTAAAGCCCATTATTTTTGGTGAAAGAAATGATGGCGGTGACCATGACCCGATGGATATCTATCCTGATCAATTTCATCGTTTCGTTACAAAATGGTTAGGCGAAGAAAAGAAACCCTTTTTAATGGATTATGATCCTAGCTATCCAGTGTGGACAGTACCAGTATACAATGTAAAGTTTGATATAAAAGAAGAAAGCCCGACAGTTATGAATGTCGTAGCATGGGTCACATTAGCATCTCCACATGTAAGAGATAGAAACTATGTGGGTACAAAGCATAGTGTAAAAAAATATACTTATAATTTAATAGGTGAATATAATGGGAACACATTCAAAGTAACTGATGGTGAATGGACTGAAGGTTCTATCACTGATCACCCTGATTATGTAATTGCTTATCCAGAAAATGTAGAAAGGTCTACTTTTAATAAAGAACTCAATTTAGAAGTTATTGATGAGATTACTGGAGTAAAGAAAATATAAAAATGAGTATAGCAACTTGTTTTAAAATAGTAATTTGCATTTTGATGTCGACTCCCTACGAGTCGTATGCTCTGGGGGACGGGGAACATTCGGAGTTGAACAGCCTACAACATAAGAATGTTTCTCGTCCAACGGACGCCTCGAAGGGAATTAAAAGGGAAATGCTTGGAGCAACTGATGATTTCAATAGTTTCTACGAAACAGTTGCTGCAAACAATAACCCTATTACTCAAGTTGAAAAATTAGATCAACAAAAACTCACTAAGTCTCCCCTCCTCAATCAAGGGTGGAACTACTATTCTTTTTCAACGAAAGTAGGAGGAGCAGCTTTCAGAGAAGAACTTCTTAGTCTTGAAAGCTGGAAAGAAAGATATGATGAATATCTCAAATCTCCTACTGAAAAGTTGATACTTGAAAATAAAATCTCACAGCTCTCACCTATTGAGAAATATGAATACTTAATTGGAACAACAGAATATACGCTCACTCAAGAAGAATGGAAAAAAGGTGTAGATTTATATAATAGATTCCAAAAAGTTCCCTCTTGGGCAGGAGCATGTCATGGCACAGCTCCAGCGATCTTAAACTCAAAAGAACCAAATAAAGATATAACAGTGACATCGGCTGACGGTAAAAGGGTTGTCCATTTTTCCCTGAGAGATTTGAAAGTTCTTATTTCATATATTTGGGCCCATAATCCCGCACCTTTTGCCATGCTAGGACAGAGATGTAACTACCCTATGAGCACAGAGACCTATGACCAAGTTTCAAGCTGCTTTGATACCAATCCAGGTAGCTTCCACTTGGCCATGACAAATTTAGTAGGTAAAGATAATCAGGCTATTATCCTTGACACCAGCCCTGGCAAGGAAGTTTGGAATAGGCCTGTGCTACAATACGAGTATCAATACATAAATCCAATCACAAAAAGGCCTACCCAAAAATTGAGTAGTGCCCAAGTCGATATTAAAAAGTTTACCAACGACCCTTATAAACATAAGAGATCAAAAAAAGCTGTCACAGTGGTTGGTATCTGGATGAAAGTAAAGCTTTTGAGCGATATTCCACTAGAAGAAGAATCACCCAAAGAACCACTTCTTCGGGATATAGAATTTGTCTATGATCTTGAGATTGACCGCCTGGGACATATTGTTGGGGGTGAATGGCAAACGAAACAATTTCCCGATTTCGCATGGATAAACAAAGCCGGAACTCAACCTTTGACTATTTATGATCGTATCTGGAGAAGGTCTTATTCTAATTCTCATGTTCAGAGCCAGATCCCTCAAGCACTCAATCAAGTTGCACTGCAATCTCATGCCAGAGGGGCCATGTCTTATTATTTCTTAGAATATTTAACCTTACTGGCGCAATAAATTACTCTGCACAACTGCTTGGGCTGCGATCAATATTACTTCTAGGTGCCCTAATGTTTAAATCAGTACTAAACTCAACTCGAGGAAAATACTGTTGCATACTTTTAATAATTTTATTCATTGGAATTCCATAGTTAAAAGCAGAAGTACTCGTGGTTGAGCCGGCATTATGTAATGCGATCACCTTATGCTTATCTAGGGAAACAATAGGGCTTCCAGATGAACCAGGAAGAGTATCAGCTAAATGAGTGATACGAGATCCTCTGATATCAATAATATCTCCATAAGAGACGTATCTATCAATTTCACAATAAGGTTCATCGATATAGTTACAATTTTCTTGGACGACATACATGCTATTTCCTACTTCAGGAGCTTGAGTGTCTAAATAAACATAACCATGTTTGTCACCTGGGTTATTTTCACACTTAATTAACGCATAATCTAAGCTGGGCTTAGACCCTAAAAATGTACGACATTTATAGCTCTGTCTATTTTCATTCTCATCATAAAGATTAAATGTACTATTTTTGAGATCAGAAGCCCTCGTCACACAATGATTATTAGTCATAATCGTATCTTTATTAATTAAGAAAGCAGTACAGGAGGCAAACTGAGCAGGTAATTTTAACTGCCCCACCGCAAGTGAGTTCGCTCTTTGGTTATAATCATCAATCTCCTCACGACTAAACCAATCGAGCTCACCTCCAATAATAACCTTGTCGGTACTACAGGTGAGTGCTCCATCATTGCGACTTGAGCTTGAACTAGAGCTAGACTTTCCATCACTACAGGAAACCAGCAGAATACTAGATACAATAAAGGTAAAAAGAAATTTCAATTTCATAAACAACTCCTTTTGTTTTTGGAGTCGAACAGCCTGGATAATAGGATATTTAAATAAAGTGTAGATTTGTACACAGATATTAATAAAAATATACAAAGGATATTAATTTCGATAACTTAGATGCTATTTTATGGATGACATAATCTTACTTTAATTAAGTTTTCAAACATATGTAAAAGGTGTAGAACAGCATTGGGAGAGCGATCATGACAAAAAACATCCTTATTGCGGACGATTCAAAAGAAAATTTAAAACTTTGGGAAATATGCCTGAGACCAACAGGACTGATACCTATTTTAGCTAATGATGGCGATGAAGCCATTGAATTATTTAATTCAAACAAAATTGTTGCTGCAGTCCTCGATTTAAATATGCCTAAAAAAAATGGTTATGAGGTGATTGAGTATATCAAGTCAAAGGCTAAAGACTGTCCTGTTATTGCATCTACTGGTGAAGATTGTGAAACAATTAGTCAAAAATTAAAAACCGCAGGTTTTGATGATTATTTTGAAAAGCCTTTTGATTTTAAAATAGCTGTAGCTAAGCTTCATTCTCATGTGGAGTCACACATGAGTGCGAATGCTAGTGCATAGTATCTTCAATGTGAGATAAGTTTTCTTTTGAGAGCTGAATCTCATTTTTCAAAACACTATCCTGTGAGACGATTTCTGGGAATATGATCGAAAATGTGCTTCCCACTCCTCTCTCAGAAATACAGTCAAGTCTTGCTCCCATAAGCTCCGAGAGTTTCCAACAAATATTCATTCCTAGCCCCGTTCCCTTACCAGAAGAAGCCACGTGCTTTTCTTGAGAAAATTCTTGAAAAATTTGTTGTTGAAATTCTTTAGAAATTCCCGCTCCAGTATCATGGATGCTAAAACTTATTTCATTATTTTGAGTCTTTGAAACCTCTAAAAGTATATAACCTTTTTGAGTAAATTTTAGAGCATTACTTAAAAAATTGTTTAAAACCTGTTTAAGTCGATTTTTATCGGCCATAATCAAAGTGTCCTCTGGAAGATCACAAACAAATTTAAATTCTAGACCTTGGTTTTTTACAAGCTGAGACATCTGGCTTGAAAACAAACGAGCAAATTTAACCACATCAACTTTTGTACGACTGACAGTTAATTTACTTGCTTCTAATTTAGAAAAATCAAGAACATCATCTACAATCTGCTTCATATCTCCTGTAAGCTCCATAAGAACTTCTCCCAGATCAATTCCCTCTAAAAGTTCTGGTGATTCGGCCAGAAGCTTAGAGTAATTCATCAAGGCATTAAGAGGGTTCCGTACTTCGTGTGCAAGAAAGTTGATCAGATAATTTTTATCTTCGATGAGTTGAGTAACTTTTTTATTACTTTCCACGAGTTTATTATTTAAGCCAGTTATATATTTCGTTTTCTGTTCATAAGTTTGTTTATTTACAAATTGCTGAAAATCGTTTTGTAACAGCTCTAGACTATCAAATTTAAAGACACGATTTTCGTTAGCATTTTTCACTTCAAGTCTTTTTGATTGAATACTCAGCTCAACAAAGCCTAGCACCTCAAAGTGTTGCTGGAGAAAGCTACTAATTTTTTCGATTTTCTTTGAGAGACCAACATGACTAAAATCTCTATCTATAAGGACAGTATAAAATATCTCTTCCAATTGAAAGATATGAGACTTGTTTAATATAGGAAAGATAACTTCACTTCTCAACATTAACCTTTTTTGTGACTTTTACAATAGTCCCCTTCTCTGAAGACTCTAATTCGAATTGATCCATCAAGCGCTTTACTGCGGATAAGCCCAACCCTAAAGTATTTCCAGTAGTATAATTATCTTCTACTGCTTGTTGAATATTCTTTATACCAGGACCAGAATCTTTTGAGGTAACGCTTGCAAAGATTTCATGGTCAATATCAAAGATTGAGACTGTAATTTCACCATTTATCGCATACTTACAGAGATTTGTACCTAATTCAGATGTAGCCGTTACAACCTTACAAATGTCCACAGGACTTAAACCATTTTTATGTCCATAATTAAAAATATAATTGAGCAAAGGCAAAAGGTCTTTTTCGCTCTCAATCTTTTGAACAAGATTTAAATCATGGAGAGATTTGACTGCTGGCAAGGTTTACTCCCTGGGTCGTAATTGATAATGACAATTTATGAGACATACCAGTGTATTCAATTTCAAGGGCCAAAAGATGCAAACTTCCTACTAAATTATTTAAGGTCATAATTTCAGACTTAGATAAATAGACCACGTTGTTTAGATCAATTACAACTTTAGAGGTTCTATAGTTTGCCAATATATCATCGATGAGTGGAAAAATTTCTCCAGAACTCACAAACTCTAAAGATTCATGATCAATTACAATAGTAAGAAAGCCTTTATTGCTTGGCCTTAAACATTGATCCATTATTGTAGAGTCACCGCTTCTTTAATCTCGTAACCATTTTGATTTAAACAATATCTTAAAGCCTGCTGAATGGTAGTTCGTGTTTTCATTGCAGAGAAATCAACATTCATTGAAACTAAAGAATGGGCCACAGTTGCATTAAAACCAGAAATCACACACTCACATCCCATAAGAGATGCTGCTTTATTCAAATCAAAAATATGCTTTGCGACAGAACTGTCAATGGCATAAACACTTGAAATATCGACAATCATAAATGGTGAATCAGTGCGTTGAATCTCTTCTAGAGACTTTGTAATAAGTGATTCAGCTTTCGTTGAATCTAAAAAGCCTGAAATAGAAAGAAATAAAATCCCATCCCAAATTTTACTTATACTAATCAGTTCATTGTAATCTGTAGGAACTGAAGTATAAGCTGCACCTGAACCATTGCTTCCGTTAGTTGTTACTTCCATTCTGATCTCCTAAAGAAAAATTTGTACTTAATTTAACTAAGCTTAAGATAAATATCAAATTTCATTGGAGAAGTTGTGTAAGTTTTACCACATTTAAGAAAAAAAACTGAACATTTTCAAGAAAATCTTAAAACATGTTTATTTTTAAATCATAAAATTCATTCCTATCGCCGCTGATAAAGAATCGTTATTTAATTCTTCCGTGGAATTATTATACATGTCGACGATTTGTAGATCATTTAGCCCTACTTCATAAAAAACAGAATATTTCCTGCTAAGAATATATTGTCCTCCTAAGTAGATCAGTCCTCTAATTGATCCAATCTGGTAATAACTATCTGGGTAATCATCGTTCAAATAGGTTTTATACTGACTATTGAGAGCATGGTATATCGCTATACCGGTATGAAACTTATATTTTTTTTTCGTATACAAATTAAAGTTGTTTTTAACCGCAAGTGTATCCACCTCACTCAAAGACTGGGAACTTGGAACATGCCCATATAACAGTGCTATCTCATATATTGAGTTGATATCAAAGCCAAAGCCAGCGACATAGGTTCCTATTTCACCTGCATGTTGAAAGATTATTCTATCTACTCCGTCTTCCTTTGCGTTTGAAAGCGAGCTGAAGCAAAAAAATAAGAGGAAAAACTTATATATCCAAGAATTCATAAATAAATTCATCTCCTTTTTTTTCAAAGGACAAGACTTTCCTAAAAGCAGAACTACCTATAGTTAATCTTGTGGCTTTACCGAATGTCCCCTCTCCGGGATTATGATTATGTCCATTGATAACAAAAGGCACATTATAATTTGATGTGAGTTCTTTGAGCTGATTTATCTGCCCTTGAGAATATCTATCATCATCATCTAACTGGACATGTCCAATAAGTATGGCTTGCTCATAGTCATTTCGCTCTAGTTGTTCTCTAAGAAAACTTACATTGGGAACTTCTTCCTCGCGAGAACTTTCCCAATTATTATTGTTATGAATAATAAACAGAGTCGCACCTCTTAAAAAGCTAAAATTGAGTTTCCTGCTAAAAAGATTTTGATAAACAGCAGTACCATTGGAGAGCATATCATGATTACCAATTGCCACCACATAAGGAATATTTAATTCTTCGATAATTCCAAAAAACTTATCCCATTCTCGCTGCATGCCCAGGTTAGTTGCATCTCCTCCATGAATAACAAAATCAAAGTTTCTAGAGTTAATGAAATCTATTTGGTCTCTGAGATCATCATAATAATTATGAGTGTCAGAGATAAAGGCAATCTTAAAATCTTGTGTGACGAAGGACTCTTGAATAATCTCTATATTCTCAATATTCTTTTGAAGGTTTTCAGCATTCGTAGCATAGGGCGAATCAACAAACTGACCGCAACTTACTAAAAAAATCAATATGATAAGACTCATAACTTTCATTAATAAATTGTATAAGTTATATCTAATTTAAGAATCGCCTCTGTGATTAATATTTATGAAATTTCGTACACACCTTAAATTAATCGAGTTCATAAGCTATCGTCTTTTCAAACTCAGCTAATTCAGCATCCCAATGGGTGTGATTGGAATTCCTCACCTTCTCAATTTCTTTTTCTATGTCGTCTAGCTTTGAAGAAATTTCTGAGATGAGGTGTGTCCTTTGGTTTGTAAACTGACTTTCTTGATTTGTGAAGGTATTCACCTCAAGAACATTGAGTTTCATACGAATACTTTCTATTCTCTTTTCAATATTTCTTTTTGATTCGTTATAATGATTTTTAAAATAATGAGGAGTAGCGCTAAGACCGTTTAGAGAAAGAAGAACAATATAAAAGAAAAAGAATTTACTCATAGTTTATTTTTATAATCTATAGCAATGATATAATACATTACTAATGTCGCCAAAAAACCAAGAAGTAAAAATCCAAATAATAACTGAGCGAGACCTACACCAGCAATCAAAGCATCACCAAAGCCTAGTACAGCTGCAAAAATAGAAATGACAAAAAATAAAAAAGCCAAAACAAGCATCTCTTCTCCTTAAATCATACTTATTTTATGTTTTCCTCTTAGATTAAAAATGTCTTATCTAAGAAAGATTTGTGTAATTTTGTATACTAACCTTCTTGAGTTGAGCGTATATGGGCATAATTAAGAATGGCGACAAAAACACTTCCTCCAACCAAATTACCTAAAATCGATGCGAGTAGAAATTTGGACGCTTTATAATAGTTTGGATCTAAGCTATGGATGAGACCACCAAATATTTCAGCAGAGCCAGCTATAGAATGATGAAGCCCACCAATCCCAATGATAAAAGTCACAATATAAATACAAATAATTTGACTACTGGCAGGTGGTGTAGACATGACCAGCCATCCCCCTTGGGCCATAAGCCAACCAGCTAAAATTGCTGAAATAAAAATTTCGAAAAAACTATGATCAAGGAGATGGTGGGCGACTTCTAAAACCCCCTGTTTGACCATAATGACATTGTCAGCAGAAGCAATAAGTATTGAGCTAAGAGCAGTCCCCACTAAATTTCCAATCAGTACAATTGCCCATAATGAGAATAATGAAAATACAGATGCTCTCTTATCAAGAACGGGATAAACTGCCGTAGCGGTTTGTTCTGTAAAAAGCTGAGTTCCACTCATGATACATATTATAAAACCTAGCGGATAAACAATGGCCATGGCCAGCCGCTCTTGAATAAATACGTTGTCTCCATCAAATAATTGGGATGCAAAGGAAACGCACATGGCTGCAAAACCAAGAATAAGTCCTGCTGATATTGCAGAAATAAACAATGATAACTTAGAACGACAGTGTTGCTCATACCCCTCGATAATAGCTTTTTCTAAAATATCATCAGGGTGTCTAACAGCTTCATCCGTTCTCTTTATGATGACAGGTAGATAGTCTTTATCTTCTTTTTCTCTACTCTTAGTTCTGTGGGTTTTATGCTGTTTTCCCCTTTCATAGAGTTGTTTATCGGTGAGTATTAGAAATTTATCATCATCTTGATTCATATGTGTGTCCTCATAAAAAAAAAGGTAGTACTATAAATACTACCTTTAAAAACAATTTATATTTTATACTCTTTGTTTTTAACTTCTTGAAAATCTACCACCGATAAGTCCGGCAATAAGCCCTATTGCACCAGCTGTTAATGCTGAATGAAGAGGGTAATCTTTGATGACACGAACTGATTTATCTGCAGCATCTCTTGAGTTTGCAACAGCTTTTTTCGACATAATCGAAGCTTTTCTTTTCATTGTATCAAACTTGTTTCTAGCTTGGGGAAGTGCCCCACCATTTTCTCTAATGTCTTGCATTCTAACTCTTTCCATACGTTTCTCCTTTTGTCTAAAGTTATTGCAAATTCAATTATGCAGAAGGCCTAAGTGAAAATCACGCAATGTCTTTTTTAGAGATTGTGTAAGTTAATACAAATGGAAATATATTCGCAAAGCAGAAAGAATTGTTTGTTTCTACAGAATTAACACATTCTTGTTCCGAGCAAAATCAGTCAATTAGCATGATTGTCAATTAATCTAAACAAAACTCAAACAAATTATTCAATACAAGTATAAGGAGTTTACACAAAATAAATGGCAAGTTAACAATTTTGAATTGTTTTAAATTTTTATGAGAGGAAGGTAACGAAATGAATTCAACATTACTAGTAGAAGATTGTAAAGAAATCTATCAGTTAGTATCACAAGCAGTATCAGGGCCACTAGTTCAACTAGACTGGGCTCAGTCGGTCACAGAAGCAGAAAAAAGCCTGAAAGATAATCATTACGACATTGTTTTATTAGACATTGAACTTCCAGATGGAAGTGGATTAGAATTATGCTCAAAGATTCAAGCCATTTCTCCAGACTTAACCATATTTTTTCTCACAGGTCATAATGATCTATCTGAAAAAGTACTTGGCTTTTCTGCAGGAGCAGATGATTATATCACAAAACCATTCAACCCTCTTGAACTAAGAGCAAGAGTAGAAGCTAAATTAAAAAAACTAGAAATACTAAAAAAATCTGCTGATAGCTTAAAGTGGAAAGAAATACAAATCAATAAAGCCAGCCAACAAGTTAAAATTCTTGAAGGTGAAGATTACAAACAAATAGATTTAACCGCCTTAGAGTTTAAGCTCTTAACATATTTTGCTAACCGTCCTAGAGAAGTGATTGATCGAGATACTATGCTCAATGACATTTGGGGAAGAGATATTCATGTTTATTCTCGTTCTGTAGACACACATGTTAGTAAATTAAGGAAAAAGTTAAAACCAGTTTCGCATATCATTGAATCAGTTCATGGAGCAGGTTATAAATTTATGCCTACAGAATAAACGTGGAAGTAGCTTCTAGCAAATCAACACTCAATTCTATTAACCTATGCCTATTCTTGGCTTCATCAGTCATCATAGGCATAGGACTATACCAGACAAAGATGGTATTTATACCACTTTTCATAGCTTATATATTTTATTTACTTGTCACCCCACTTATTGAATTTCTAGGTCGCAGATTCAGTTTTCCTAAAAAAATCTATGCCACTATTATATTGATGTTCCTAGGAGTATTTTTCTTTCTCTTTTTTAAATATTTCTGGGAGTCAATTAATATTCTTATAAATGAATTTGACACTTATATAACTCAATTTAGAACTTTTGCAGAAAATTACTTGGCTCGACTCAAACAAAGAATCCCCATGATTAATACTGAAAATATGATGAGTGGTCCAATTGCAAGCATCATACAGTATTCAACGACAGGCATAAAAGATTTTATCCAAATTTTGACCTTATCTTTTATCTGCTCACTCTTTTTTATTTTTGACCCCCTCTCATTGAGAAAGATGGGAAAGAATTTCACTTTAATCAAGCTTGAGAAAAAACTAAGGCATTATGCACTTATAAAATCTGTCACCTCTTTAGTGACTGGTTTAATTATATATTTTTATCTTCTCTTCTTGGGTTATGAATTTGCTTTTTTCCTAGGTTTTGGAACTTTTTTACTTAATTTTATACCCTCATTTGGATCTATTATAGCGACACTTCTTTTGATTCCTGTCTTTGGTATTGAAGAAAGGACAGGCTCAGATATCTTAGCGTTGCTTATCTTTCCAGGTTTGGTGCAATTTATCATAGGTAATATAATTGAGCCGAAATTTATGGGTGAAGCCCTACATTTAAGTCCCGTGATCATTATTTTATCATTAATATTTTGGAGTATTATCTTCGGTGTATATGGCCTATTTTTAGGTGTGCCTTTTTCACTCGTAATTGATGCGGCGATAAGAAGTTCAAATCTTAAAAAGAAATTATGGAATTAATTACCCTTGTGGTTTCCAATAAAATGCTTCATGATCTGTGATGGTGAAATGTTCTGCAAGCTTCATTAACGCTTTATTTATGTCTTCCAAACGAGTGGTCTTATTTCTTGAAGGCAATCCTTCAGATTCACTTTCACTTAAATGTTCGCTTTGATTCTTCCAACTCTTTAAAATTTGTTGTTTTTCCTTTTCAGAGAGTTGATCATCGCGTAGGACATCCCCTGGGGTATCATAAAAATCTTCTGGTGAGTTCATTAACATTTCTATATTCATAACATTCCCTTTTGTTAGAAAAAACTGTATTTTTGTTTAAAGAATCTGATGTGATTTTGTTGTTGAGGTAAAAAGACTTTTTTGATTTTATTTTTTTGTTCTTTACTCAGCATCCTGCTTTTGAGCATTTTCTTATAGTTCTTTAACCCCAACAGCTCACCCCGGAATAAGGTTTTAAGCTCTGCCCTCACCCCTACGAGTTGAGTAAGTATCAAGACCCCTTGCACGAATGCCCCCCAAAGTCTTTTTCTTTTCTCTGGTATATTTCCGTGTTTTCGAGCTTCATCTTTCCAATAATTCAAGGCTTTGATATGGTCAGATTCTATTTTCTTTAAGTATTTAAATTCTTCCTCATCAAAAACATCTTGCTCAACTTGTCTATAAGCATCAATAGCTGCCATCTCGCCCCTTATGAGCTCATCGATATCAAGATTATGGGGCTCTTCATTAAAAAGAACTCCGTAATGATAAGAAGTCCTAGCAAACATAAGCATTTCTCCCCCTTAAAAACGAGAGTGTCTCTCTTCTCAATCATCGTACGTATAGAAAAAAATTACCTTAAGCATCACATTAATATTTGTGTATAGATGTAAACAATTTTACACTTAAGTTATACTTTTTCTTAACTGTTATAATTTCTGCACATCCTTTAAAACATTAAGAAACCCCATCATCGTTTTTTAAGCTTACAATTTTAACAAGTAATAAAATCCAAACTCAAAGAGGAGTCTTTATGGATTCACATAGATTGACGGATCAAAAAATTATTAACTGGGACCGGATACATAAGCAATTACTAGCTGATTTAAATATAAATAATTTCCTTAACCTTTATAACAATACAGAAGCAAATCTTCTAGAAATTGAAGTTCAAGCAAATATTTATTGTCCTCAAATACAGAGAGATAAAATACGAAAAGTTACCGCTTATCTCTATGGTCATTTAGAACTTATCGAACGAGGAACTCTTGCACTTAAAAATGCTTCGCCTTCCATTCAAAACAATAATGAACAGTTCAGAATGGATCTATATGACGAATTATCACAAATAAATGAAAAAACACTGCAAGTGTTAAAACATATACAGAGTAGATATTCAGACAAGAGAGATCTTGAAAGTTTTTATCTATCTTAGTGGCCGAGAGTGCATGTGAGAAACCAGGAGTTTGCAAGTCCTGATTTCCGCAGCAACGAGAGATTGAAGCCAATTCATAAATTCCTACCCAACAGCCCCCTGCCAAGACTTAAGCCAGAGACTATTCCCTGGCTTCCCTCCATTTACATTTTAGTGGGAGACTTTGCTGGCTTACCTGGCCTTTCATTTGGTATTTCAGTGGGTTGTCCAGGTGGAACTTCCATAGGTTGTCTGTCAGGATCTTCACTTGGTTTACTAGGCTCTTTAATAGGTTTTGCAGGCTTTTCAGGGGTTGGCTCACGATCAGGTTGATCAGGCGTATTAGGTGTTATTTTAGGATCATTCGTTGACATTTTTTGCTCCTTTTTATTGGCTTAATAGATATAAAAATTAAGCTTATTCTTACTCTTAGAGAATTCTAGCTTTTTTGCTTCATACTCTTCCCCATCTAATTTAAGGGGTATAGATCTCTTCGACTCTATCATTAAGTTTTCCAAGTTTTTGCTTATCACACAGTCGTTGGTTTGGAGTATTTCTTTCTTTTGTAAGTCCATTAATGCCCCCAAACATTCAGTTAATTTATCTGCTTCCATAGTCACGAGATTAAAAGTTTTTTTAAAATTGCTGGTAAAATTACTGGTTACTTTAACTCCTCCCCCAGCATAGCACCCTTGAGAGATTAAAAAACCATAAGTTGCTATTTTCTTAGAAAATTCCTTCGCTGTAAACTCGAGATCAATAGTCTCTGGAGCGATAAGTTCTTTTATAGCGCTGATATAGTACTCAACTTTACCGACTGCTTTTTTTACAATATCCGTTCCGCTATTAGTGACCTCAGCAGGGATGCCCCCTGTCGCTACATTTATAAAAAACTTATCATTACATTTCATCAGAGGAATATCAATCCAAGGTGAATGCTCTTGTATATTTTTGACTTTATCAAGTGAAGGTTCACCTTCCAAAATCTTAATCGACTTAGCAAAATCGTTTGCTGTTCCTGCAGGAAAATAGATGACGAAGATGCCCTCAAGGTCATCTCCCACAAGATTTGCTAAGTAGTTTAGAGTTCCATCCCCGCCTAAAACGATGACTGTACTCTTATTTCTTTGAATCTCTGCAAATGATTTAACTTGATAGTGAGCTTTAAGATCTTGGATAAAGTTTGAAAACTCGTCTTGTTTTTCTTTGGATGCAAGTAAAAAGATTTCTTCTTTCATATGTCCCTAGCTTAAAAAAAGAAGCCCCATTAAGATGGGGCTACTTACTGATAAATTTTAGGGGTGATATTATACCCCGGACTTGTTATCAATAGATCTCGCAAAGTGTAAGACAATTGATACAACAAATCCCACTAAAAAGATGTAAAATAAAATCTGTGCAATACCTGCACTAGCAGCAGCCACTCCACCGAAACCAAAAACGCCGGCGATAAGTGCTACAATAAAAAAGATTACAGCCCAATAAAGCATACTTCCTCCTTTATTTATCTTCATAAAGTATACCCACATGCCCTATTGAAGGCTTGAAATCAGTGTATAAAAAATGTGTAATATTTACCATTTTAAATATATGACTATTGAGGGAAGACCATAAAGTCTTGTTTCATTTGCTGATGTTCAAGCCTTAATTGATCCTTAATTGGATCTAAAAAAGATTTTCCCTTCTCAACATTGTCTTTAATATTCTTCATTTGCCGATACATTTTGAAACGTTTCGATAAAAATAAAAAAGACCCGATAAATAATAAGAGAGCAATACTAACCAGCCCTATCCCTAAGTAAAAGATACTATCAGGCATAGGAATATTATTCATCTCAATGAGATAATAACCTAAGCATGCAAAAGCAAAAATGGTCATTACAAATGCTGTATTTATGAGCAAAAACATAATAACTAAAGTTTTTGAATCTTGCATAATTCTCATCGCGAGAGCATCTTTGATAGATTCTTTTTCTTCATCTATAAAAACGCTTTTTGCAAAGTCTAGTAATAATAACTTAACTGCACTGTTCATATTATTACCTCAGAATTTTTTTAGAAATCATTCCCACCATAAAGCCTAAAACACCAGCCCCAATGGCAGCATGTACGGGATACTCTTTTACTAACTCCACCGATTTATCCACTGCCACTCTGGAGTTTTCTATAGCCTGATCAGAGAATTGAGATACTGTATTCACAAGATCTTCAATATTTCTCTCATTAATAGTTAAGTCTTTTGATGCTTCTAATTGTTCGTTTGAATGACTTCGCATTGATGTCTCCTTTGTATAACTCTATGTATAGATATTGCCAAAGAAATGTCTCAAATTCTCACTGGGATTATTTAAAGATTGTGTAAGATATTACATATTTAAGCTGATACTGATTTAGATCGGTTTTTTATCAATTTGGCTACAGACTTTACTAGGTCACTGGGAGTGACTGGTTTGGTTAGATGTTCATCAAAGCCCGCTTTTTTGGTTTTATCCCGCTCTTCTTGCATAGCATGTGCTGTCAGCGCAACGATAGGTTTAGTGAACGCCTTGTCTCTAAGCTCTTTTATAACTTCAAAGCCATCTTTACCCGGCATTTGTAAATCGAGCAATATCAAATCAAAAAAATTCTCAGAGGCTATGTCGATGGCATTCTGCCCATTATTGGCCACTTGAACTTGTGCACCTGCTTGCTTTAGATAAGTTTCAAAAAGTCTTGCATTTTCTTTTGCATCATCCACCACGAGAATACATGTATTCGCTAGATCATTAAGAGAATGTTTCACATCAACTTCTTCTTCAATATGAGTTGAAAGAGAGCTAACCAATTGCTCTTCACTCAACTCTCCTACTTTTAATGTGATCTCCAAGGTGGTTCCTATATTTTCTTGAGAATGGATAATATTTACATCTCCCCCCATACCTTGAGCAAGTTTTCTAGATAAAACGAGGCCTAAGCCTGTTCCACCATATTCTCTTTGAAGTGAGTTATCAGCCTGTTCAAACGGCTTAAAGAGTTTATCCACCTCTTCTTGTTTTATACCTTTACCCGTATCTTTAACTAAAAAAGTGAGCAACTCTGTGCTTTTATCATAGGAAGTTTGTACTTCCACAAATCCTTTATCAGTGAATTTGATAGCATTACCGATAATATTAAAGAGTATCTGCTTTGTTCTTTTTTTATCAATATTGATCCCAACTGGTATCTTGCCATCACTTCTTAAAATTAAATCGATCCCTTTCTCTTGGGCCCTTACATTCATTAAAGAAAAGACCTCATTGAGAAGTCGGCTGAGCTCAATATCTTCATAGACGTAGTCCAATTTACCAGCTTCGATCTTAGAGATGTCTAATATTTCATCGATAATTCCTAAAAGGTGATCGGCATTGTGATTGATAATTTTGACGGCACCTACTTTATCTTTATCAGGAATGCTTTGATTTCGTAATAAATCTGCATAGCCTAGAATCGCAGTCATAGGTGTTCTAATCTCATGACTAATATTGGCCAAAAATTCAGTCTTAGACTGGTTTGCTTTTTCTACTCTGTGAATAGAATCCACGATCCTATTATGTTGTTCAATAATTGTAGTATAGAGCGGTCTAAACACAAGAAACCAAACGAGGAAAAATTGGAGAACACATATCCCTACTAAAAGAAAAGCCATATTGTTCTGTTTACTAGAAGATTCAGTTTGCTCTTGAGCAATTTGCTCTATCGCCTTAGAAAAGTCGGCGTTAAGATTATTTCTATAATTAGCTGTAAGGGATATGATTTTTTTCTTTATATCAATATAAGAGTATGAATTGTCGTTAAGTAGTTCTTTGGCTTTGCGGATAAA
The DNA here is from genome assembly GCA_002713145.1 of Halobacteriovoraceae bacterium. Classification (GTDB taxonomy): domain Bacteria; phylum Bdellovibrionota; class Bacteriovoracia; order Bacteriovoracales; family Bacteriovoracaceae. Next base: position 163,494 of record PAVS01000007.1, on the reverse strand, counting down.
GAGATCTAGTTCTTTCGTTGTCCCTTTCTCATCGATAACTTTTCCTAGAACTTTATACTTCAAATCATCGACTTCATTTTGCCAGTCCTTAAATCTCCTTTGCTCTCCCTCTAATTGTATAATGAGCTCACGAAATTCAGCTTGGAGTTGTTCATGCTCAACTCCAGTGTTGAGATCATCAAAACGTTCACTTAAGGAAGAAATCTTACTTACGAGAGATATTTGATGGCTCAGCAATGCGCTGGATTTCTGCATTGCTTGTTGATGTGAGATCGTATCATTATACCAACTTAGGGCTATTATTGAGAAAAAAGAGATTAGGGAGATACCTAATACAGACAAGATAAGAAATTTCTTTTTGGTGTTTTGAATAAGTCTATTAGCTTGATCCATGCTAAAAAGCTCCAGTTTCTATATCTATTGAGCTTGCAATGCCCTCCAAGAGATGAAAATTGGATTTAGTGGAGGGTTTGGCCTTTCGCATTGAGATAATCGGAGATTTGCTCAATTCGCTCACTTGCAGCCCCATAATCCATACTCTCACAATCTTTTTCTAATTGTCTACTGAGAGTCTCTAACCCATTGAAACCATAAGGAACGCTAAAGCCTTTCCATTTATGCGCCATTGCCCTGAGTTCCTCATAATTTTTTTCTTTTAGCATTTCACGCATCTGACTTAACTCGTCATTTCTATCGCTGTAGAACTCACCTACAAATTCTTGTAGACCATCTAACGTTTTCTCGTTCGGTATATTAGCTAAAATTTCGTTAATCATTCGGCTCCCCGCAATATAAGATTATTTATGACAAGCATATCAAACTGTTGTATATATATGCCATAACTGGCAAACATTTGCATTAATGTTTTGTTAGTATTGTTAAATTTACTTAACCAAAAGTTGGATTATGAGTACACATACGATTTTATTAGTTGAAGATAGTAAAGAAATTCACCGAATGGTGACTCAGGCTCTCTCCGGGCCTCTTACCGATGTTGATTGGGCGGATACGGTCAATGCAGCCGAAGCTAAGATATTGAAAAATCAATATGATTTAGTTCTTCTCGATATTGAACTTCCTGATGGAAATGGGCTTGAGTTTTGTTCACAAATTCAGTCGCAAAAGCCTGATTTATCTATCTTTTTTCTGACGAGTCACGATAATTTATCAGAAAAAGTCTTAGGTTTCTCCGCTGGTGCTGATGATTATATTACTAAGCCGTTCAATCCACTTGAGCTAAAAGCCAGAGTTGAAGCTAAACTTAAAAAAATCGAAGTCCTCAAAAAGTCCGCGGACAAAATGAGATGGAAAGAGCTTGAAATTAATAAAGCGAGTCAGCAAGTTAAGGTTTTAACTGATGGTGAACTTAAGCCCATCGATCTGACTGCCCTTGAGTTCAAACTGCTTACTTATTTTGCAAATAGACCTGGGGACGTTATCGACAGAGACTCTATGTTAAATGACATTTGGGGTGAAGATATTCATGTTTATTCACGCTCAGTTGATACTCACGTCAGTAAACTTAGAAAGAAGCTTGGACCAGTGGCACATATCATTGAATCAGTGCATGGTGCAGGCTATAAGTTCAAACCTTCAGAGAACTAGCCAACTAAGTCTTTCATACTTTTATAGACTTTCTTAAATGCGTAGAGGTTAGCCCCTGCTTTATAATTATATTGGCCACCTTCCTTCTCAATATTATCAATGCAGTTTCTGTAAATGCGTTCCATAACTTTTGAGAGATGATTCTCAATTTCACTTTTAGTCGAGCTTTGTCTTACTGCATTTTGACTGAGTTCTAGATTAGAAACAGCAACTCCTCCCGCATTTGCAGCTTTACCTGGGAGATAAAGAATTTTGTTTCCTTTGAGTATTTCGACCCCTTCACCGGTGACTGGCATATTAGCCCCTTCGCAAATTGCCTCTACTCCATTTCTAATTAAAGTCTTTACGTCATTGGCGTCCATCTCGTTTTGAGTCGCACAAGGCATAGCTATATCAGCATTAATACTCCAAGGTTTTTCATCCTCTCTATATTCCCCATTTTTACCTTTCCATTCTTTAAGAGGTTGCTTGTGGGTAAATTTTAACTCTTTCAAATCATCCAATTCTTTTGAGGTAATACCGTTTTCAAAATATAATGTCCCCTTAGAATCTGAAACCGTAAGAACTTTGGCGTTTTCTTCTAAAAGCTTTTCTACCGTGTAGAGTGCGACATTGCCGGCTCCAGAAACGAGAACCCTTTTATCAGTTAAATCAATCTGGTGTTCGTTGAGAGCATTTTTGAGAAAGAAAACACAACCATAACCCGTCGCCTCTTCTCTGCCACAGCTTCCGCCAAAATTAGGGTGCTTACCTGTTAAAACACCTGAGAAATTATCCGTGAGCCGTAGATAAGTTCCATAGAGGTAACCAATTTCTCTTGTTCCGACACCTATATCTCCAGCAGGTATATCTTTATTCGAGCCAATATATTTATAAAGTTCCATCATAAAGGCTTGGCAGAATCTTCTAATCTCATGTTCAGACTTCCCCTTAGGATTAAAGTCTGACCCTCCTTTAGCTCCCCCCATGGGAAAACCAGTGAGTGCATTTTTAAAGATTTGTTCAAAAGCTAAAAACTTCAATATACTTTCATTTACAGTAGGATGAAACCGAATCCCACCTTTGTAGGGCCCAATGCTATTATTAAACTGCACCCGAAACCCTCTGTTGACCTGTAGAATATTTTGATCATCAAACCATTCTATCTTAAACTTGATAGTACGGTCGGGCTCAATTAGCCTATTAAAGAAGCTAAGAATATTTTCTGAAGAATCACCATCATAGTAGTTGATGACATCATCCATGACTTCTAGAACAGCGTCACGAAACTCTGTTTGGTAAGAATGTTTTGATTGTAATATCTCTTTAATATCACTTTTTGAAGTTTGTTTACTTTCCAACGAAACCTCTTAGTGAATCAATTCTTTAAGAGCATCAATATGATTTTCTTGCGTAGGAATGAAATGATTCGTAATTTTCAACTTTTGAGTTCTACACAATGAATCACTTTGAAGTTTTTTCTTATAGTTCTCAAGTCCGTATTCTTCACCCATAATGAGAACTTTTATGGCAGTGTTTTCCCCCATGAGCTTTGAGATCCAAATGAGAGTGTCAACAGCGATTCCCCACATACTTGTAGATTCTTCCGTATAGAAGCCAGATATGTCAGCTTGATTGCGCCAAAAATTTACAGCTTGCTGATGTTCAAGTTTAATATTTTTAATTTGCTTAATTGCTAAGTTAGAGTCAAAAATTTTTTCGATCTGATCATAAGCTCTTACAGCAGCAAGTTCTCCATTTAGAATCTCATCTATATCTTCATTTTTAATATAGGCGGGACTAAATAAATCAAATGCATTCATGTTTTGAGTTAGATACATAAAAGCTCCTCAGTTCTAAAAGTTCGAAAAAGTCTTTCTTTCTCGAAAAGTGGCTGCATCAATATTATTCTCAATGCAAACCTAATTATCATTTTTGGTAGAAGATAAGTCCCTTTACGCTCTACCTTCGCTCCCTATGGAGCTTTTCTCTATTATGGATAATTTGATGCTCTTTTTCTTAGAAAAAAAATTAAATATCTGTGAAAGATTTTACACATTGCGAATTGTTATTTTATTTACACATGAAAACTAGAATTGAGTAATGCCACATTACCTCTACAAACTTTATGATACTTAAGTAAGGAGATGATATGAAATCACTATTTAAAATAATACTTATGAGCCTGGGACTACTCAGCTTATTCTCATTTTATTCAAGGCCTACTGTAAAAATTCAAACTAAAATCCAAGAATATTCAGAGCAAAACATTCATACGTTGATACAAAACAATGAAAGTCTCGAATTTCTAAAGATCCTGCCTGAAAGGGAGAATCAGGACTCAGGAAAAATCTTAAACGACATTGCTTTAATTGTAGATTCTTGTCTTCAAAGAAAAAAATTGGATGACTTAACAAATAATCAAATTGCTATCGAAGACCTTCATTTGGGACTTAAAAACTGTATAGCTCTAAACAACGAGCTTTCCCAATGTCAAGATCAAAACAATCAATTTCTAAGTCAATACACTTCTTTAATGGAGAACTCATTATCCCTTTATAAAAAACTTCAATACCCAGCTGATAATTCGCAAGATAAAGCTTATACACTTCTTTTTAAAAATCATATAGGCTTATTGAAACAAGCAATGAACACTGAATTTTATCCCTACGTCGGCTTTATCATGGCCGATGCTGCTTTAAGATCCAACGATCCTTCTCTTGAGATGATTGGACCGGTTTTATTAACAGATATCATCATCAAATATCAAGAAAAAACTATTGTGACTCAATATGCATGGGTTCGACTCAATGATTCTATTCGTTTTGGATATACCGGATCAGCTGGTGACTCCACTCCAAGTTCATGGAACACGCTTATCCAAGAGTTGGCTTACTTAACCCAAGGAAAGACTCTTTAATGGATATTGATTTAAAAGAATCACTTAAACTTTTAGAAGGAAAAATAAGCGATTGGTATGAAGGGATAATCAAACTTATACCTAATATTGCAGTGGCTTTTATTGTCCTCATCGCCTTTATGATACTGGCGAAAATGGCTAAAAAATTAGTAGCACAAATTCTTCCCAGACTGACTAAAAATAAAGCCGTCATTAACCTGTTAACAACCCTCACTTCATTCGGAGTGATGTTAGTCGGACTCTTTGTTGCACTCGAAATTTTAAATCTGGATAAGACAGTTACATCAATTTTAGCTGGTGCCGGAGTCATAGGTCTGGCATTAGGTTTCGCTTTCCAAGAAGTTGCATCAAATTTTGTCTCCGGAATATTAATCGCTTTCAGAGAACCCTATCAAATTGGAGATATTGTTAAGGCCAAAGATTATTTTGGTGAAGTGACCAAAATTAATTTACGAACAACAAGTCTAATGACTTTTGACGGGTTAGAAGTCTATATCCCGAATAAATACCTTTTTACTGAACCTTTTATCAACTACACAACCACACCCACAAGAAGACTTGATATATTAGTAGGAATTTCTTATGGCGATGATCTGGATCAGGTCGAGAAGATCACTCGAGAGGCACTAGAAGCTATCGAACAAAGAGATACTGACAGAGAGATTGAAATATATTTCCAAGAATTTGGAAGCAGTTCGATTAATTTTCAAGTTCGTATTTGGGTGGAATATCCAGGTCATCAATCCTATTTAAAAGCTAGACATACAGCTATCAAAAATATCAAAAAAGCCTTCGACAAAAATGAGATCACAATACCTTTTCCCATTAGAACCATTGATTTTGGGATTAAAGGTGGAAAGGGTTTAGCAGACGCATTGCAGTCTGTTGATTTTTCTACACAATCACTTCACCAATGATGGAGTAAAGTTTTTAAGCTTCACTATAACATTTTAGTATCTCATCAGTTTAAAAGGAGTTTGTATGAGTGTTGAGTTGAACTATGGATTAAATAACCACCTGTTTTCTCAGCTTATAGACCTGAAGGTCGATGAAGAAATTCAGATAAATGAAGACCGTGAAATAGAGCTGAGTCAAAAGCTTTCTCATATTGAAAGAAATCTTAAGTATATTGAAGTTAAATTAATGTCTAGAGAGATGGCTAACGATAGTATCTTCCAATATAGAAGGCTACTGTCCTATTTTTATAATGCCATCGATGAAGTGGATGCATTATTTTTAAAAGTGAATGACGGTGACACCAAAAGTGCTAATATCCTTTATGATGAAATTGAAGATGCAATCATTGGACTCAATGATAAAATACAAAAATTCGAGAATTTTTTAAACTTAAAGACAGAGACACATTGTTAACGACACACCTAACTTGCCAAGCTCTGAATAGTGCTTAAAAGCAGTTAACTTTGAAAATTTGACACCTATCCTGCAACGTCAAAGAAAAAAAAGAAGAGAGACAAAATGAAAAGTGAAATGGTTACATTTTTTGGTAAAGCTGGTTATCTTGCAAGAGCTTCGTTATATTTTACGATAGGATTGCTAGCTTCACTCTCTCTTTTCACCGTTTGGAAGACAAGCGAACAATCATTAGATTCCAAAGGTGCCATTGCGACCATCGCTGAAACCAGCTATGCCGCTCCCCTTATGATACTTCTGATAGTGGGGCTTATTAGTTATAGTATATGGCGTGCCATACAAGGACTTTTAGATGCTGATAATCATGGGACTGATGTGAAGGGTCTTATGGCAAGAGGTGCACTTCTTATCAGTTCAATAACCCATGGTGCACTCGCCTATTATGCCTATAAAGTTTTTCAAGGCCAATCCAATCAAAGTGGTTCTGGTACCAGTGAAAATATAAATACTCTTATGTCCATGCCTTTTGGTCGCTGGATCGTTGCCCTTACTGGAGTCATTGTCATAGGTTTCGGAATTACCCAAATCATTAAGGCCTATAAAGAGAAATATAAAAAATATATGACTTTTAAAAGGCATGAGAAAATTCTTAATTTAATAGCTAAAGTTGGATTAAGTGCTCGTGCTGTTGTTTTTATGATCGCTGGAGGCTATGTGGTTTATGCAGCATACACAGCTAATCCAAATGAGAGTCAAGGAATGAGCCAAGCCTGGATCTTTTTACAAAGTTTTAGCTTTGGCTCCTTAATGGTTTTTGCCATGGCCATAGGGCTTATCTTTTTTGCCCTTTATAGTGTTACCGAAGCTATCTACAGAAACGTCGATGTTTCACAGAATAAGGGCCTCGCCTTAAGTTAATAGGAGATATGAAACTTTAAATTTCATATTTATCTATCCCTAATAAGCACATTAATTAAGAGTATCGTTGAGCCCAGGAATGCTAGAATAAATAAGAGCATTGCTAATCCAGGATAGCCAAAGAGAGTAAAGTGAGAGGGTACTGTCATCATTTTAGTCGCCCCCATGATGAGCGCTGCCAATACCAAACCTGTGGCAATTCTATTGGCCACTTTCTCAAATCCTTGTATGAGGTTATCTTCATTAAAAGCATCAATTTTGATCTGCAGTCTTCGATTAATGATGTCTTCAAGCAGAGTGTTTACTTTATAAGGCATTTTTTCGATAAGATGCTTCATCTCTAAACCATGATTAACCATGTCGTTAAATGAGAATTTCTTAGCTTCTGATTGTCTAATAAATGAAAGGATTGTTTCATTTAATTCTTTATAGGGATTAAAGTTCTTATCTAGATAAGTGGCTAAATGATCCAGATACATCAGTGTTCTTCCCAGAGAGCTAAACTCACTAGGAAAGTATAAACCAGAAGTGGCAGCAATATCAGTGATGAAAATGAGGCTTTCTCCTATTTTCATGTCTTTGAGATGTCGCCCTTGCTGATCTTTTACGAGTTTATAAATTTTTTGTTTGAACTCATCTATATCCACCTCCGTATCTTTAAGAGGAGAAGTCATTCGTAATGCAATATCTGCGGACTCGGAAGCCTTCCCCTCACTCATAGCGAGCAAGAGATGTTGAAAATCCACTTGAGTGCTAGGACCTATTTTAGTCACCATTCCTAAATCAATGATTCCAATTTTGTCTGGCTTGATAAGAAGTAAATTACCTAAATGGGGATCAGAGTGAATAAAGCCATCAACCAGTATTTGTTTGAGATAGGCCCTAAACACTGATTTAAGAATTTTCACCCCATCATATTCTGTTTGTCCAACGCCAGAGACCTGAGATACTTTTTCCCCAGGGACAAAGTCCATCGTGATAATCTTATGTGTACAATAACTTTTATATACTTTTGGTAGGACAATGCTTTCGAAAGTTTTTAAATTCTCGGTAAACACTTCAATATTATTGGCTTCTTCCTGATAATTTAGTTCCCGTTTTATATTGTCTTTGAAGTCTTCAAGAATTCCTTCAATATGATAACGTTTGAATCTCTCACTTATTGCATTCAGTATCTCCAAAGAACGCCCCAGTGTTTTTAAATCATTTTTAATAATTTCAGCGACGTCGGGTTTTTGAACTTTGACGACAACCTCTTCACCAGTAATTAATGTTGCTTTATGAACTTGTCCTAAAGAAGCGGTTGAAATGGGCTCTTCTTTAAAATCGGAAAAAACTTTTTTAATATTGCATTTCAGTTCTGTCTCTACAATATTTTTAATGGTTGAAAAATCCAACGGCTTAACGTTATCCTGTAACCTATCTAAGGCGAGAATAAATTCTTTTGGAAATAAAGTTTTCCTCGAGCTAAGAAGTTGCCCAAGCTTAATATAGGTAGGGCCTAAATCTTCAAGTGCATCAACAAATTTAGCTGCATCTTGTTTTATTTGTTCATCTAATGCGTTTGACTCTTCTTTATTAAAATCAGTGAGATCATTTAATTGAATATATTTCGCCAATAAACGAAAAAAGGCTATATAATCGCTCATTGTTTTAACTTTACTCATGTTCACCTTCCTATAGTTGTCAAAAACAAATCTAATTTTACTTTTTGCCAAGATGAAAAGCTTATTATTAATATCTCGAAATTGTGTAAATTTCTAAAAAATAAAATCTTTTTATAGCGATTACTAATAAAGTGGCTGTGATTAAGCTCAATTAAGTAAACACTCAACAAAGGAAGGAAATATGTTGAAATGGTCAGTTATATTTTTAGCAGTCGCGCTTATTGCTGCATTTTTTGGTTTCGGTGGCGTTGCGGGAACCGCAGCAACAGTAGCAAAAGTACTCTTTTTTGTATTTTTAGCATTATTTGTTTTTAATTTAATTTCAAATGCCTTTAACACAAGAACCTAAAAATAGAGTATAATCTTAGTATGAAGTTGAATTTTCTCTTGTTAACATTCTTGCTCTTAGTTGCGTGCTCAACCTCTCCTACGGGAAGAAAGCAGCTCAACCTAGTCGGCGAAAGCCAAATGCAACAAATGGGAAAAGACTCATTTGAAAAATTAAAACAACAAGAGAAAGTTTCAACGAATCAAGCTGCCAACACCTATGTGAGCTGTGTGAGCCATAGAGTTCTTAAGGCCATGGGGGAAAAACCCTCTGATTGGGAAGTGGTCGTTTTCGAAGATAAATCACCCAATGCCTTTGCACTGCCAGGTAAGAAAATTGGCGTTCATACAGGAATGATTGATCTGGCCCAAAACCCAGATCAACTTGCAGCCGTTATAGGACACGAAATTGGACATGTCTTGGCTAGTCATGGGAATGAAAGAGTTTCGCAAAATATAGTCGCACAAGGAACGATGGCAGCGGCTAGTTTGGCCATAGGCCAAGATACTACAAAAGACCAGCTTCTTATAGCTGCCCTAGGTGTTGGGGCACAAGTTGGAGTCCTTCTGCCTTTCTCTAGAAAACATGAAACAGAAGCAGATCTACTGGGGTTGAAATATATGAGTAAAGCTGGATTTAATCCGCAAGAAGCAGCCAACCTTTGGGTTCAAATGAAACAAAAAGCTGGAGGCTCACCCCCTGAATTTCTTTCCACTCACCCCTCACCTGATTCAAGAATAAAAACTCTTCGTAAAGAAGCCGATAAATACCGTTCACAGTATAAAAAGAACGATCAAAACACCCAATGCTCAAAGCCTAGTTAATAAAAATAATTAAACTTAGACAAACCTCATACATGCCCTAAACATGTTCTAGATCAAGGGGTCAAAGGCTATCAACCTCTTACATTTGTAGTATATATGCACTAAATTTGTTATTATATACACATGTTAAGAACAATTATTACAACATTTACTTTTTTCTTTCTCCTTCTGCCTCTCTCGGTTATGGCAAGCATGGAAGTTAAGAAAATCCAATATGGATATTCCTTTAAAAACAAACCGCTTTATGCTTATAAAATTGCAGATGTCGGAAGCAATCATGCAAATAGAAAAGCGGTTATATTAACAGAAGGTGCTCATGGAAATGAATATAAATCTATTCTTGAAGAGCTCATTAACTCACCTAAAAAGCTGGAAAAGTTTCGTGCTAAATTTCACAAACAATTAGCTGCAGGTTTGATATTCTATGTTTTCCCAATGATAAACCCAGATGGTGTAGAAAAAGGTTCTCGCTTAAGCTCCATGGGAATTGATCTCAATAGAGACTTTGACGATAAACGTTTAGTGAATCAAGAGTCCTATTTCTTGGTTAATTTTGTAGAGAATGACCTCAAGGATGAGTCGGCGAAAGCTTTATTTGCTGTTGATTATCACTGCTGTGGAGGCGCACTTCTTCCTCCAGTTGAGTTAGTTGATGATATCCGTTCAAAGAAAATCATTAAAGCTGCACAAAAATCAATTTCTCCTAAGTTTCAGCTGGCCAACACCAAAAAGTTTTTTGGTAAGAAATTCGTTGGAACCCTTAAAGATTATTGGTTTAGTAAATTAGGTGCTTATTCATTAACTTATGAGTCGTTGGATTTAGAATCTAATGACGCCATTGATAAGCAAATTAATTGGTGGCATGAGTCAATTTCTATCTTGTAAGTTTTGTAGATATCTACATTTGAATTTATCAGCACTATCATGAATTTTTCTTCATTTATCGTTAACCTTTAAAAGAACTGCTTAATGAGTTTAAAAGCTCGTTATCGCAGTTTTCTTTAATTCATAAGGAGAAATGATGAAAACAAGAAGAAAATTAAATGGAATAATTATCACAAGTCTTTTAATCGGTGCCTCAGCAATTGCAACTGAAGGGTCTGTCGCTATCACAAATGCTCCAGATGCATCCAGTCCTGCTGAAACACGTATTAAAACGAAAACAGCAACACAGCCTGTGGATGCTCAAGCAGCTGAAGTAACCACAGAAGAACAAACAACAACGATTTCTGCAACAGATGTAGAAGAAAACGCTCAAGGCGAAATGCCTAAAACGGTAATTCATGATGCAGAAAAAGCATTATCAAAAGCTGGTTATAACATTAAAAATGTTGATGGGAATTTAGACCCTGAAGCAGAAGAAGCTATTAAAGAATTTCAACGTTCAAATGAGTTAGTCGTTACAGGACGTCTTAATGAAGAAACTCTAGACGAATTAGATGTTGATTATGAAGACGCTCTTGAAGAAAAAGCTGAGCGAAGAGAGGCAATGTCAGAATAAAAATATATCAAACGAATATAAGAGCGGTTTTGTAACCGCTCTTTTTGTTTAGGGATTTATGGACAATAAAAATAAAGATCAGCATTCTCTTGAGCATTTAGATCACAAAATCGAAAAAATGTTTATCCAACTTCAAGATCTGTTGATCACTGAAGCGCAATTACTTAAAACAGAAATCACATCTAAATCTAATCATATTAAAAAAGCAGGTTTTCGTTTTTTCTTTGGAATCACGTTTTGTTTTTTTGGAATTGGTGCATTAATTATCGCATCTATCCTAGCTCTCTCCCTCTATCTCACCCTATTTGAGTCAGCACTTATTATCTGCTCCCTTCTTTTGATCTCCGGAGGAGTACTGCTTAATTCCGGTCGAAGAGCTCTTAAGATGACTGAAATAAAACCAAAAGACACGCTTAAAAGAGTTCAAAAAAATGCTAAATTTATCCAAAAAGATTTTGCGTAGCTCTTAGTGAATACGAGTATGACTCTCAATAACATCCGCTAATTTATTAGAATTTATCATCACTTTTGAGATACAACCATCAAAAGCAGAAGTGTATTCTTCTGAATCAAAATCTAGGGACGCAGTAAGAAGAAACGTTTTTATATGAGAGAGACGTTTATCTAGAACTTGTAATTTGCGAAATTCTGGGCCAGAACAAATGGGCATATAATTATCAACAAAAATTATTTCCGGTAATTTCTCTTCTGCTTTAAGACTATTCAGAGCTGTTAGCCCGTCGCCATAGCTCTCAACTTCGTAGCCTTTTGAAGCAAGTAATAACTCCAAAAGCCTTCTCATATCACGATTATCTTCAATCACACATACTTTCACATTTCACCTCAACTTGATAAACAATTAACTTCAATGAACTCATCTTATTACTGAACAATTTTATTTATAACTTAAATTAGTTTGCTCTGTAGAATTTACACAAGGGGTAGATATTCCATATGACATTAAGGTTTTTTTAGTGAAACTTTCTGAAACCGTTCACTAAATTTACTTAACTAATTTCACATAAGTTTATTATTTGAAACATGAATAGCTTAATTTGTTAGATTAGTATGAGCAGTGGAGGTATTTATGAGTGATAAAGATTATATAAAAGATAACGAAAGGGCCAAAAAAGCCCTTAAGAAAGAAGAAGAGTTTTTAAAAAAAGATGTTATCGGTCAAGCTGCTGAAGAAGAAGTCCCCCTTGAAAATAAGAATACAAGTACAGAGAAGAAACTAGAGTCCGACTAGGTTACTCCGGCTGTAGTTCATAGTAATCTCAAATTTAGTGTTTCTTTAGTAGAAAAGGCAGTTTTACCTACCTACTCCCCCTAGTGGCCATGTGTTAGACTAATACTGGGAAGGAGCTTAGGAAAATGCATTTTCTGAAATTGATTCTATTCACATCTTTTATTTTGAGTTGTTCACACATGAATGGAGTTGAAAGAGTTCCTGCCAATCAAGATCAAAAACTGGTGATTACCCCCCAGACTTCTTTTTCAGAATTTATCAAAAAAACTCAATGGCTGCCGGAGCGAAGTAAATTTGTCTATACTAAAAATAAACTTACCATTAGTTCTTCTGGCTCAGAGACCCCAAGTCAAAAAGAATTGCTTGCAGATGAAACTCATCTCACTTCTGGTCATATTTCCTTTGCCTTTGACAACGAAGGTTTAAGCAGCGTAAAGATCGACAACAATGCGGGAGAACTTTGTCCAAGTTTTGCTTCACTCACAGAGCTCTCTCAGTTTCTTTCAGATAATTTCTATCTTGAAGATGTGATCGAACTGGTGAATAGGCCCAATTTAGATCAGTGTGAATAAGCATTACGTTTTTTGCATGAACAATGACAAAATATCATCTCTTATAAACATCTTATAATATCAACCATTATAGACTCAACTAATGAGCGCACTCATCCACAGAAAACCTTGGGGCCAAGGTTTCACTTATCAATATGAAAAAGGTAGAACTCTAAAAAAAGAGTCGCTTAAAGACTGGATTAAATCTCTTGCCATACCTCCAGCTTGGAAAAATGTTTGGATTGATACAGATAAAGACGCAAAAATTCATGCTTGGGGAAGAGATTCTAAAAATAAAAAGCAATATATTTACAATGATAATTGGCGCTCTCAAAGAGAAGCTGCCAAATTTGATCGTATTATAGAGTTTGCAGATAAGCTCACACATATGAGAAGGGTCACAGCTCAACATCTCAGAGATAAAACACTGACTAAACGTAAAGTGCTGGCCTGTATGACCCGCTTATTAGACGAAGCATATTTTCGTGCAGGCTCCAAATATTATGCAAAAGAACACGGTACCTATGGTCTCACAACGTTAAGATCTAAACATTTAGATATAAGTAAAGATCATATAGAATTTCATTATCAAGGAAAGTCGGGAAAAGAACAGAAAAAAATGATAGAAGCAGATAAACTCATCCAGGTCATTGAAGAACTGGATGAGCTCAAAGGTTATAGAATTTTTAAATATATAAACCAAAACAACGAGATCAAAAGTCTCGATAGAGATGATCTTAACCAATATATAAAAAAATTGATGGGAGATGATTTCACTGCCAAAGATTTTAGAACCTGGGCCGGAACATTTTTAGCCGCCACTCTCTTGGATAAACTTGATCTCCCAAAAAAAAGCATGAAGCAGAAAAAAGAAATCAACAAAGTGATAGATAAAGTGGCACTTCACCTCGGAAACACTCGATCAATCGCTAAGTCAAGTTATATTGACCCAAGAGTCATTCAACTTTATCAAAGTGGTTCTACCATCAAGAATATTCTCAATAATATTAAACTTACCCAAGAGCTCAAACAATTTTCTAATAAAGAAGAACGAGCGGTTGTAGAACTTATCAAAAGCTATAAAGAGAATTAACTTTCGTATTAGACAAAATCAAAACTATCTTCGACAGACATTAAAAAGATATTAAAGCCTTAAATTTTTAAATTTCTACGCATAAGAGCAATAACCTGTGCAAGACAGTTTTTGAGTCACATGTTGAAATTTTAATAACAAAGGAGAACGTATGATTAAAATGGGTTCTAAAGTAAGATGGAAATGGCGCAATGGATTTGCCAGAGGTAAAGTGAAAGAAGTCTTCCATCGTATAGTTTCGAAAACAATCAATGGCTCAAAAGTCATTATGAATGGCTCAAAAGACTGCCCTGTGTTTTTAATAAAAAAAGAAGGCGAGTCTTCTGAGATATTATTACTTCAGTCTGATGTGCAAGAGCTGGCCTAAAAGACGCTCTCATCAGCCCCTGTAGGAAGTTGTGGAAATACAAGTTCCTCATTCACACGGTAAGGAATCATCCCTGGTCGCACTTGAATAGGAAAGTCTTTTAAGAATTTCCAAAATGGGGGCCGTTTACGATATTTTCCCCAACTGCTCCCGGTGAAGCGACTATCAGAAACGGTGGCATGCTCTTGGAGGTAGGTGTAGCTAGGAAAGATCCCATAGACTTCACCCATCACAAACATATGCTTTTTCCCAAAGAGCTCTTTGAGTGCATACACTCCTTTTTCTCTGGTTTTAAGCCCATAGATGGCTTTTCCCACCATTTGAAGAAAACCCTTGGTATTTAACTTACCTTGACGATGGAGGGTTCTGGCGGTTCTGAGCTTATTGTAAATTCCTCTGGCCTTCACAGTATCCACAGGGTCCAAATATGTTCCAAGTTGTCGCTTAATTATAGTATGAAGTTCATTGTCCCAAAGTTTATCTAGCTTTTTCATCAGCCCCTTCCCATAAAGAAAGACTCTCACATGGGACATGACTTTTTTATAGTGATTCACTTCATCTGCAGGAGGTAAAATATCGGTTCGAAAGAAATCTTTATCGCCTGAATAAAGAGTATTTTGTTGATTAAGAAAATTTTGAAGTCCATAGCTCGTTAAGCTCTTTTTAAAATCAAAATTATTCACGATGACCACAAAGTCTTCCGGGTCCTCATTATCCATTTGAATTTCCACTGTTGTTTTATCTTTATCCCAGAGGACATGAGCAGACACCATATTATCTAGACCTAGAGTATCTTCACTGGCGTAATAGTACCTATGAAATTTTTTGGTATCCCCTTCATAAGTCAAGCTGGAGCTTGAGTAAATCTCATCTCTTTTCCCAGAAAATAAAAGAGCAAAACGACTTCTTCTCATTCTCATATTACCATGAGTTTCTAATAAATATTTCACCTTAGACTCAAGTAAAGGGTGGTTATAATTCCCATCAAGCAGTTCGTTAATCAGTCTCTGATCAGTGGTGTGATAGTATTGTTCAATAGCATCATTTAGAGTTCTGGATTCATGTTCAAAATGATACATTTTTGAACTTGCCTCATAGTTTACAAAGGCATACTCCACACTTAAAAGCGGTATATAGATAAGAGGTATATCCACTCCCACACTGGCTTCAACATAATTAGCTCTGCTTCTGATTTTTTCTTGGAAAATTTGAATTTCAGCAAATTCATTTTTATGAACAGTGACAGGCTGAGACTTTATCCTTTCATGTTTATATTGGAGTCGATAATTTTGCCCTTGTCCAACTCGAACTTTGAATTCAAACTCTGTATCATTTGAGTAGGTAATAGATTCATTTCGCTTCATATAGCGAATATATTCTTTGAGTCGCGGCAGTACATGCATGATCACCGCAGGAGCTTTAAGAGCTTTAGCTGCACTGGCGTAAGGTCTGTGATGTTCAATGGTAAACTTAAACCCTTTGATCGTCGCTTGCATTTCTACGGGAAAGAACTGACTCAATGCTGCCTCGACTCCACTTCGTGAAGTAAGGGCAAACGAATAGCGGTCTATTGCATACACACTCTGGTCTTGCGCATTATCATAGCTGACAAATTGGCCAGGTCTCACTTCTCTTGAGAAACCAATTTCAATTCCAGGTCTTGCTATATAGAGAGTAAAATCTTTATGTTCGATCGTATTAATGGGCAGGTGTGGATTGATGGTCACTCCTAACTCATTACCAATAGATGCTTGTAACTCTTGCTCAAAATTATTAGGTGAGATTGTTCTTTGGATAAACTGACCAATCATCATAAGAGTACTATCATCGGTAAACTCATGAACTGAGCCAACAGAAGTATCAATCACCTCTCCATTTTGCACAACTCCGGGAATATTAACCGTTTTATAACTCGCTTCATTCCAAAGGGGGTATTCATCCTCAAGTTGAAAGGCTTTCACCATCTCATCTCTTCTCGCAGAGAGCTTTTTGAAATATAAAATTTGTTCAGCTTGGGCGAAGCCACTTTCTGTCAGAAGTGTTTTAATATCATTTCTAGAAAGTTTAAGTATTTTTCTGGCCATCCACTTAAGATCAGAAATGGTAGTGGTATCAAATAATTTTTCGTAGCTTGTTAAATCATTCCATTTGACAGTAACTTTATCTCGGTCGTACACCAAGAAACTATCTCTAAATGAATTGACGTTCCAGCTTTTGGCCTTAATTTTTGGAGCTTGAGTGATGCTATTAAATGTGGCGCCTCCCCCCATAGAATAACCAATATCTTGAAGAGAGAGAACGGGCTGAAGTCCTTCACTCGTTCTTACCAGTTGAGTACGCCAGTTAGCGTTTTTAAGATCTAGGAGATCAAAAAATCCAAACCATAAAAGTGCCCCTCTAAATTCTCTTTTATTTTTCCTTCCCCAGCCAAAAACATCGGGAGAAGAAATTTTTATTAAATTTTTTGGCTCTACTTCGAGTGAAACATTTCTAAATGTAATTATCTTACCACCCTCATTGCCCCAGTCATTCATTTCATAAATAAAGTTCTTTGAGCGGTGGCCATACTTGCGATACAAAAATGATTCAAATTCATTGAAGTCGTCTTTATCTTCAAAAATGACTTCTTGGGTTTTTCTAAATTGAGTTGAATCTTGAGAAAAACCAATCAACTCTCCCACTCGGCCAAGAAAATTTTCTGTATGGGCTTCATAGCCCCCGATTTTTAATTTCACATCATATTCGTCATGTCCTCTTTCAAATTCAGTTCGAATTTTCGGAGAACCTTTTCCAGAGAACTTCACACTTTTAAAATACAATTTCTCATGATCCTCTGGATAAAGATGACTATTCATATCAAGGACATTTTCCAAACTATTATTCTTTGGCTTCCAATAGATGCTTTTTCCTGGATCGAGAAGAGATAAATCAAAGCGACAATCCTTTAACATTCTCAGTTCATTTTGATTAAAGAAATAAGATCTATTCACTTTTTTATTCAGACAGTTACTGATGCGATCTAAGTATCCAGGATGGGCAATGAGATTATTTGCTTCCAACTTTCTCTGATCACGGGTGATGGTGTAACCTCCTGCATGGTTAAAAAACTCTCTCCAGTTATAATCACGGACAAAATAATTTCTATATTTATCAGGGGAATAAAAATTCGAATAAATTTCAAAAAATTCATCTAAGAGGGCAAAGCATACATCCATACAATTAGGGTTATTTTCAACTTCTTCAATGAGTTGTGAAATACGAGGGATGAGAAATTCATTGAATGTGATCCCAAAATCAGAACTCTTTTCATCTGCTTCCTCCCTTGCCTCTTCTAAGGCATTAGAAGGCTTGCTCACTTGCATCTCGATTTCACGGATAAGTCTCGTTTCATACATCGTTGAGAGAAAAAATTCTTTTTCTTTTTCTAATCTCCCCATAAAAAGTTGAATTTTCATGAGATCAAAATATCCATTGGACATGAGATGTTTCTCAGTAAAGTTTCGCTTAGTGTCAACCATTCCTTCTTCAAAATAAGCTTGGCTGCGGAGATTGTCTCCAAAAAATGATGCAGCTGATGCATCGAAAAAGACAATACTAATGAGACTTAGTAGGATAAAAATCTTGTTCATAATTTCCCCCACACATTTTATTTGTCTAAGAAATATCATGGGACTGTCTAAGGCGCGTATCACTTCTGTCTTTCTTTTGTGTAGAATTTTAGACAAGTACTAAGTGCTTTAAATAACTTGGATAAGCTTATAAAATAGAGCTTTCGAACATTTTAAAGGAATTGTCATGTTTCATTGGATTGATGCAACTATTCTTCTAGCCTTTATTTTTTACACAGTGATCACTGGGTTTCTCAATAAGGATAAAGCTGGAGAAAATCTAGAAGAGTATTTTTTAGCAGGCCGAAGTCTAAAGGGATGGAAAGCAGGAGTGAGCATGGCCGCCACCCAGTTCGCAGCAGACACTCCCCTGCTTGTCACTGGCCTTATTGCGACCTCGGGTATTTTCTCACTTTGGAGATTATGGATCTATGCTTTAAGCTTCTTGCTTATGGGTTTTCTCCTCGCCGGAGCTTGGCGCAGGGCCAATGTACTCACTGATGCTGAACTCACAGAAATTAGATACCATGGCAATCTGGCCACGGCCCTTAGAGGTATAAAAGCCATCTATTTTGGAACCATTTTTAATTGTACCGTTTTGGCCATGGTGCTTTTAGCAGCCACTAGAATTGCAGAGCCTTTTTTATTATGGAATCAATGGCTTCCAGTTGGTCTATTTGAAAGTGTGCAATCGATGGTGCAATTTGTTGGTGTGCCTTTTACTATCAACACCAATAATCCAGAAACCCTTTGGATTCTTTCCACCAACAATCTCATCTCTATTCTTACCATTGTGATAGTGACAACTTTATATTCAACCACTGGGGGTTTAAGATCAGTGGTACAAACGGATGTTTTACAATTTTTTATCATGATGATTGGAACGAGTATTTATTGCTATTTCGTCATTAAAGAAGCGGGTGGCTTAGCTAGTCTCAATCAAAGTATTCAAAACCTTGATACATTTGCTCTCCCCAGTGGGATTAATTCTAAAGAGATTCTCGCTTTTACCCCCGACCAAGCTTACCAAGTCAGCTACGGGCTCCTGGGAGTTTTTGGTCTCCAATGGCTCATCCAAATGAATTCAGATGGAACGGGTTATCTCGCTCAAAGATCTATGGCCTGTCGTTCAGAAAAAGATGCAAAATTTGCGGCCGTTCTTTTTACTTTCTTACAAGTTTTAGTGAGATCCCTTCTTTGGCTTCCCATAGGACTTGGTTTACTCGTCATATTTACTCCTGAAGTTGGAAGTGATCTAAGCACTTTTACCGCAACATCAGAAGCTTCATTTATCTGGGGTATCCAAGAACTTCTCCCTGTAGGTGTCAAAGGAATTATGATCACCGCCATGTTAGCGGCGCTGGCTTCCACAGTTGATACTCATCTCAACTGGGGCTCAGGTTATTGGACCAATGATCTCTATAAAAGAATATGGTGTGAAAAAATAAAAAAGGAAAATGCTCATCCACGAACTTTAGTTTGGGTGGCACGATTCTCCAATATTTGTATTCTTTTTATTGCCTTATTTATTATGGCCTTTCTTGACTCTATTCAAAGTGCTTGGAAAGGGTCTCTTCTTATTGGAGCAGCGATGGGAGTTCCGCTTTTGATGCGTTGGTTTTGGTGGAGAATGAATGCTTGGGGTGAAATCGCAAGTCTCATTGTTGCAACAGTCAGTGTGCCTTTTTTTCTCATCTATGACGGTAGTGAATTCTTATCCCTTCTGCTTATTGCCTTTTTATCACTTACAGCCACATTAATAGCCATTTTTGTCAAAGGACCAGAAGATAAAAAAATCCTTCAACAATTTTATGAAAAAGTGCAACCTTTTGGTTTTTGGAAAGCTATTGCTGCAGATAAAAAAAATTATGAGATCAAGATGGGCCAATTCAAAAAAAGACTGCTCTCTTTGATCCTTTGTGCCCTTACTTGCTTTAGTTTGCTGGTAGGTTTAGGTACATTAATTGTCCAAGGGACAACACCTGAGTTTGTCCCATCTCGTACTATTTGGGTGGCCATGTGCTTAATTATAGGTATTATAGTGAGTCCTTATTGGATAAAAAACTTAAGGGATAAAAAATGATCAAAGCAAGACATACTTATGATTTTGGGATGATTGGAAACTGCTCATTCCTAAGCTATATCGACAAACGGGCAAATATTGTTTGGCAATGTTGGCCTCACTTTGACAGTGACTTTGTGTTTGGAAGCCTTATCGCTGGAGAAAAGGGCGGAGAATTTTCTATCTCGCCTGCAGACGATGATTATAGTTCAAAGCAATACTATGTAAAAAACACGAACGTATTGGTTACCGAGTTTTATTGTAAATCAGGAGCTTTTAAAGTTATCGATTTCGCTCCACGCTTTGGTTTATATGAACGCTGGCATAAACCGCTTAAAGTCTTTAGAAAAATCCAAAAGATTTCTGGCAATCCTGTCATCAAAGTTGTTTGTAACCCCGTCTCCCAATATGGAGAAGTAAAAGCCGAAGCGAATCTAGGAGGGAGTAATCATATTACCTACACCAACCTCCCCTTTAGACTGAGGCTCACAACTAATGTTTCACTTTCTGATATTATTAAAGAGAAAAGTTTTTTACTTACAGAAGATAAATATCTGGTACTCAGCTATAACTCTAAAATGGAGTTGCCTCTTAAAAGTACCTTCGAAGATTTCTTGCAGAAAACAAAAGATTATTGGAAAACATGGATTAGACACGCCACTCTCCCCAATTATTTTCAAAGTGAAGTGATTCGATCAGCACTTATCTTAAAACTTCATCAATATGAAGATACCGGAGCCATTATCGCTTCAGGCACCACCAGCTTACCTGAACATCCAAAGGCGGGACGCAATTGGGATTATCGCTATTGCTGGATGAGAGATGCCTATTTTACTCTCGCGGCTTTAAACTCTCTTAGCCATTTTGATGAAATGGAAGCCTATGCTCATTACATCCAAAATGTTTTTATTAATGCTGGCGATATCATGCAGCCTGTTTATACCATTGATGGCACGGCTAGCATTACCGAGAATGAAATAAATGTCAGTGGCTATAAAGATAATAAACCCGTTCGTATTGGAAACGCGGCCTATCACCAAATACAAAATGATGTGTATGGGCAAGTGATACTCAGTATCCTTCCCCTCTTTATAGATGAAAGAATTAAATGGGATAGTGATTCCTTGTTAGAGATGGTTGAAAAATTATTACAAAAAATTGATGAAACCCTCGATCAACCAGATGCTGGCATTTGGGAATATCGAGCGATGAAACAATTGCACACAGGAACATTAATATTTCATTGGGCCGGTATAAAAGCTGTTATTAAAATTGCAAAACAATTGGAGCAAGAAAGTTTACTTAAAAAAGCGGAAGAGCTCTTAGCGAGGGCCAAGAAAAATATAGAAGACTGTTTTGATCAAGGTGATCAGGCTTATAAAGCCTACAGTGGTGGAGATCATTACAACGCCAGTGAACTACTCCTTATTACCATGAATTATCTCAAAGACTCTCCTCAACGAGCAGAAAAGCATCTGGAAGTTTTAGAAAAAAATCTTAAAAGTGAAGAAGGTTTTATCTATCGTTATCGCGCCAGAGATGATTTCGGTGATACTCATTCCGCTTTTATGATTTGTGGTTTCTGGTATGCTGAAGCACTTGCTGATGTAGGACGTCTCGAAGATGCTCAAGAACTTTTTGAAAAACTTATTTCAACCAGCAATCACTTGGGCATATTGAGTGAGGATATTGATCCAACTGATAGTAGTCAGTGGGGAAATTTCGCTCAGACTTATAGTCATGTCGGATTAATCAATACAGCATTTAAGATCAACAGCAAGTTGGATAAACTCATATTTGAATAAGCCTATACGCCAATATATATGGTCGATTTCAGCCAGTTTAAAGGCGAGATGATAAGCCTATTGATACAGTTACTATAGTTAACTTATACAAATCAGTATAAGAAAAATGTCTTTTAAAATTTTTGCCTATTAAAGGTATAATAAATTATATCATCTTAAGGAGTTTTCTTGCTTAGTAAAATAGTTACATTTTTCCTTCCTCACACCCTACAAGGCAAAATTGAAGGTTATTCCCATAGCTTTAAGCTAGTCCAGTTAAAGAGAAAATATAGCTCTATGATTTTAGTAAGCCTTATTACTTCGTCATTGCTTGTCATTCTTTTTATTATTCGCTATTTGCTCAAGGATTTTGCGAGCTATTCTCAACTTTATATTCTTATATTCGCTGCTATAGTCGTATTTTTTCAAGCAATTGC
Organism: Halobacteriovoraceae bacterium; assembly: GCA_002713145.1. GTDB lineage: Bacteria > Bdellovibrionota > Bacteriovoracia > Bacteriovoracales > Bacteriovoracaceae. The sequence continues at coordinate 141,230 of PAVS01000007.1, read as the reverse complement.
CGTCAAATTTGATTTAAAACCAAAACTCATTTTTATTTTAATATTAATTTTTTCATACGGAGTATTATTTTTTAGAGTCCCGGCCACAGGAGGTATAAGCTCACCTTCTGGTATATGGTATCTTGTCCAACCTTTGTTTGCCATTATGGTTCTTTCCCCTAAAATTGGCTTATTTTTTTTATTAGCTTCACTCATGCAAGTGATCATATTTTCAACCCCACAGATATGGAATATTGAAGTTGTTAGCTATTTTCATAGTGACCTCGACTATGGGATCGGTTTATTTATCATTATTTTTCTTGTCTCAATTCTAACATTTAACTATGAGAAAAATCGGGTGCGTGCAGAAAAAAAACTCCTTCGTATTCAGAGTCAGATCGCCGCTAACAAAAAGCTAGCTTCCATGGGAACTTTGTCTGCCGGAATTGCACATGAAATCAATAATCCTCTTATGATATTGCAGGGAAAGCTCTACCTCATTAATACTCACTTACAAAAAGACAAGATTGATAGAGAACGAATCGATAAAGATATTGACGCCATTAATTATTCAATCAAAAGAATAAATGACATTATAAAAGCGGTGAGAACATTTTCTGAAGATGAAATTATCGATGACATGCAAGATATAAAAATCAAAGATATCATCCAAAGTGCTTGGAGTTTGATACCTGACGAGAAAAAGAAAGGGATCATCTTTTCCAATCAAATTAATAGTGACGAGTTAACAATTCATGTCAACCCAGAGCTGATAGAAAGAGTGTTTGCCAATTTTTTTGATAACTCTTGCTATGCCATTCGAGATCAAGAAAATCCATGGATTAGAGTCTCGCTCATCTCACAGACACCAATGACACTTTCTTTTATGGATTCGGGCAGTGGTATTCCGCCAGAAATAAGAGAGCGAATTTTAGATCCATTTTTTACTACCAAACCAGCTGGAGAGGGATCTGGAATAGGACTCAGTTTAACTAAGGGTATTATCAATCTCCACCAAGGCCAGCTCAAATATAATCCAAAGTCAAAGCATACCGAGTTTATAATTGAACTCCCAAATTCAACAACTTAGCTTAGTTTCAACTGTAATATTTATCCGTTCTCTTCTCATATGGCCCGTGCTGAACTAATAGAAGCTATGTTTTATTTTAAGATCATTTTATTTATTTTTCTGCTGGTGGATCGACCTGTTTATGGAAGTGTTTCAAAACAAGATTTTGAAGTGCTTAAAAAAGACTTTCTCTCTTTTATTGTCCCCTTTGCTCAAAAGGTGAAACCAGAGTTTGAGCAGGAAATCATTGTGCTTGAAAATCAAAGGGGTTTTGGTGCTTTTTCCGGTCATCCCATGCGTATCTTTCAAGGTGTCTTAGATAGTAAGCCCATGACAATCGATGCCCTGGCCATGGTGCTTTGCCATGAAATCGGTCATGATTTAAAAATAGCTCGCTTCTATACACCCAATGAGCTGAGCTATGCCTTTGAGCATTTAGAGCAAGACTATTTTGCTGCTTATGCTTGTTTCAGACCTTTGGTTAAAAGCAGTAAACTTTTGAAATCATTAATGCTCACCCCATCACAATTAAATGAAATTCCTTTGAGTATACAAGATCAATGTGCTAAAAATTTTCCGCAAGCTGATGCTGAAATTTGTCTCAGAAGTATTCATGCCGGTTGGAGGTCCATGCAAGGTTTATATCAGGACTACCTTTTTGATGCCTATGAAAATATCTGGGGACTCCCTGCTCCTTCCATGGAAAGAGCTTGGCTTGGTGGTTATGATTCCATTCAAGCGAGAATTTTGAATTTTATTAATGCGAGTTTAAACGAGAAGCCACTGATTTAAGAAGAAGGATACTTATGAAAATATTAATGATCATTTTAACTCTCACGATGATGTCTTCACTTTGGGCAAAAGTAATTAAATGCCAGACAAAAGCAGACGCTCAACCTTATGACGTTTATACGGTTGAGATCAATTCAGATGGTGTCAGCCGTATAAGTTATGATAGAACACCTTTCTCACAGTCGAGTGTTCAAAGCACAAACAAAAAAGTTCCAGGCTGTTATCCAGCACAAAACACTGTTGATACTCCTCGAGGCATTTATATTGAATGCGATGGAGACGGTGATGCTGGTTATTTACTTATTACCAAAGCAAACGATCAACTCACAGCGGTTTTGTCATTCCCAGCGGGAAATATTGGCTACCCAGAAGATACAGTTCTAGATTTGATTTGCACTCAGGAGTAATTTTCTTAATCAAACTTGAGCTATTTTTATATTTTCATTTGTAAAACGCTGCATCTTTTTTTGCAAATAGGGTCTTGCTTGGGGATCGTCTTTAGCATAATAAAAAAGTGATTCTAAGAGATCAGCGATAAATTCATCTTTAGAAAAGTCTGGCAACCTCATGACCATATTATTATCTGAATTGTATACCACCAGTTTTTTACGATGGTGTTTCTCCAATGTAATCAGTCCCGCATACAACTGATCAACGCATTCGTTAAAAGTAAAAGGGTCATTAATACCAGGGGAGAGCGCTCTCGCTCCGATTTCTAACAGAAGATAAAAACCGAATTGAAAGTCTTGCTGCATCGATCTTTCCCCCCCATAGATAATATCATTTTCTATTTCCCCCAAGGTTTCTTCACTTAATTTTTGAGGAGAGAAAATTTCTACAAACACATCTTCGGTAGTGAGAAACTCCCCTAAGCTAAATTTAAACCTGAGTTGAAATTGATGTTTCTCACTGGTTTTTATAAGGGATTCAAAATTTATAAGTTGTAAGTAGCCATTTCTTTTAGGTTTAAGTTCATGACAATGTATATAGTCTTTTTTTTCTAGGCTCACCGCAACCGGGTGCTTGTCGGATATATGTTTTGTAAAAAACTCCTGGGTTTCTTCAATTGTTTTATTCCCTACTCGATTGACAGCATAAGTTGTTCTAATCATAAGGGGAACATGATGGATAAAATAAATAAAAGAGAAGACCCCAGCAAGCGCTCCTGCCAAGGAGAGAAGGATTCTTAGTTTGGGAATAGCAATCTCTGGATTATCATAAAAGCTACTACTGGGAGCTTGAACTGAAATAAGCGTGAGTAGTCCGAAAGTAAAACAGGCCACCAGCACTCCCAGTGTGACTTGATTACCTGTATCATCTAAAAAGCCTGAGAGTATTCTAGGGCCTATTTGAGAGCTTGCGTGAACAACGGCCAATAAAGTCATGGAGAAACTCACACCTGCAACAGTCATCATAGTAGTTGCAATGGTAGAGAGAATCGTGCGAGCACTTTCAGCATCTTTAATCGCCAAAAAGGAAATATCCTTTAAAGTATCATTGAGATAGATATCTAAATAATAAGCAATGAGATTAAGAACAATCGCTCCAAACACAAAGCAAGCTGGTATCGCCCAGTAATTGGTGGAAATTTTAGCCACGGCTTTATTAAAAAATTTGATAATATTCATCTCTTTATTCCAGCGACGAGTAAGTTAGATAAATATTAGATGGAGAGGAAGTGAAATTCCCCACAGGAGCATAAAGCTTTGTTTATTTATTTACACAATTTAAATTACTCAGGTTGTGGTTGCATACACATGCCAAAATAGCCAGGTCCTCGATCGACTCTCCCTTCACTGACTAGGGGTATATTGGCCATGGGGCTATCTTCAGTGGTCAGTGGAATTTGAATGGATTCACTCAGGGTTTCTTGAAGGGTGTCGTTAATTTTTCCTACAACAATTCCATTCAAGATGCTCGAGTCTTTCAGTGCAAATCGCGCTGTTCCTGGAACAACATTCCAATTCACATTTCCATTATTCAGACAAAAGTCTCCCCCATTACAAACTTCAGGGGTGTAAGCGATATCAAAATTTATATCACCGCCAATCTTACCTTGACCCAAAAAGACCGCTCCTCTAAAACAACCGACCGTATCGAGAGAAATATTATAAGTATCCGACTCAGCTAAGTAATCAAAACGCGGAGGTCCGTTGAGAAAACATCTCATCCCATCTTCATCATCTTCCATTCTAAAAAGACATCCAGATCCTCTGGGAGAACCATCACTATTATATATTTGCTGACCTTGGGAATTGAGCTCTGGTACATAATCACCGGCACCCTGATGACAAAGAGCCCCCGTTTCATACATTCTTCTGAATAAATTATTAAACTCATTTAAATCAAAATAAGCTTCAATAGGACAGTTTTCTATAGATCGCCCAGCAAAGCTTGAAGGTTGAAGTTCATTACAAATACCAATTAATCCAACTCCCAGCCCTATATCATCTTCATTCACATCCACCATAAATTCGAGGCCCTCGATAATATCCAAATTATCTTGGTTTGACTGGATCATATTGGCTATTGTGGCCACCCGAGGTGCATATTGCCTGCGGCTTGGTATTTGATTTATCCTAGCGGTGAGCTCATTGAGTTTGGTACGTGTGCGCTCAGAACTCACCCCTGAGTACAGTCTTGCTGCTTCTTCTAATCTTTTGACGGCTTTTTTAATTTTAGGGACATCATCCAATTCTCGACAAGAATGTGGATTAGGAAGGCCACCAAGTTCTTTTTTGAGAATTGAGCATTCGAGTGTTTCCACATGAGCATTAAACATCAAATTACTAATTCCAACTTCTGATAAAATGGAATTATCCACAGGAAGCGTTTGATTGAGACCATTAAAACTATCTAAATTACTTGTATGGAGTGCAATTTGCTCTTGAAAGGCAGAAGATAATGCTAATTGAACAGCATCTTCAACTGAGGGTCTAAGATATCTGGCCATGGCAGGAAGCGCTGTATTCTTAGCAATATTTTGAGTGACTTCACTATAACCTTCTAGACCTGTAAAGGTAGCCGCTCGAGCAGAAGCTTGGATCATGTCATCAGAAACAAAATCCCCTTCACCACGAATGATTTGAAAATCGGATATAGGTGGAGACTGGGTCATATCGACTTTTAATCTCACGCATACATCACGCTCCCCATCTAAATTGAGGTTAATATTATCCATGCCAATTTGAGGATATTCAATATCATCTTCAGTTTCAAAACTCACATCCACCGCTAAACTCATATCTAATTTCTTTAATTTGAAACAGGATTGAATTTCTCCACTCTCAAGCACTTCACTTTGAGTCGGTTCCAACTCAATATCTTTTAAACTTATTGGTCTTGGAAAAGTGATATTGGTAGGTCTTGCCACAGATTCGGAACGACATTGTTCAAAGTCTTCAATGAGTAGAGAGCAAGGAAGTTGTAGACAAATCTCAACTCTTGCTTCTTCAGGAATATCAGCATCCGAGCAAAGATTGGGAAGTTCGCAATCGACATCTGCAAAGTTAGGGTCTCCATCTTCTTTTTCTCTCAAACACTTAACTTTATTGTGAGGAAAAGCTATGGCATTTTCCATCGGATATTCTGTCACAAAGTTTTCTTGAAACATGTCTGAATTTAAAAATGCCTCGAGCGCTGGCGCACCAAATTGATTAAGAACATTTCGGTTGCCAAACATATCATTCACAGCTTGCTCACTCACATTGAGGCGAAACAATTGAGACTGACAATTGATAGCATTGCCACATCCCTGTTCTTGAGCATACAAGCTAGAAACACTTAATAATATAAGGACAATTATTCTTCTTCTGATGCTAACTCCATACATATTCCAAAGAAACCTGGACCAGTATCAACTCTTCCCTCAGCTCTAAGAGGCATGTTTTCCAATCCAGGTACCACTGATGCCATTGGGAGCTGAATCGTTTCTCCCGTTGCTTTTGCGATATTATCATTTAAAGCTTCCATGACTTTCCCATGGAAAAAACTTGTTTGTTTGAGTGCATATCTCTCTGTTCCAGGAACAACTTCCCAGTCCACCTCTGCTTCGCTGATACAGAAGTCTCCATTTCCACAAGCTGAAGGAGTGAAATCAACTGTGGCTTCAAAGTCTCCACCAAAGCGTCCAAAAACTAATGTTTCAGGACCTCGGTAACAATGTTGCAGATATATATCTAAGCTATACTTTTCTTTTTGCGCATTATATTCAATTGTGGGTGGCTCTTTAATAAAACAAGACATCTTAGGATCAATATCAATCATGCATCCCTTTCTTGCCATCACCGGCCCCTCAGCTTCAATATCATCAGGATGATAGCGTTGATTACCTTGCTCATCTAGTACAGGGACATAGGCGCCTGAACTTCTGGAACAGAGAGCTCCGTTTTCCCATAACTTTGCAATTAATACATTCATCTGTTCTAGGTCGGTATAAATTTGAGCTGGGCATCCTGGCATTGACCTCCCAGCGTGGGGAGATGGATTGAGCACATCACAAAATCCAGGTAAGCTCACACCAATACTTCTCATATTATAATCTTCGATATTTGAAGTGAGTTCAATAAAGTCTTGAGTCACTTGAGCTGTTTGTCCTGTTTGAATTCTCTCTATGAGTCTATCAATTTCTCTTACTGCAAAGTTATTGCTCGTTTCTTGTCTTCTTCTCAAATCATTTTGTGTGTTGGAGTTTAAACTATCAAAAAAGCTCATACTGATCATAGAGACATCTTGAGGAATGAGTTCTTTGATTTGTTGAATACGATTTTCAACGTACTTAGAAGAGATATCATTTTCTATAACATGTCTTACAACATCTTCTCTAAGGGATTCAACTCTCCCCACCATATCTCCTGCCGTCATGTCACGGTTAAAGCCCATGCCATCGGCGAGACAATTATGATGCTGCGGAATAGTTTGATTACTGGCCACAATTTGGCTGCATTCCCATTTATCAAGTTTTTGCCGCAGCTCTTGATTTGCCATCCCCATTTGAGTCATAAAATCATCAGCATGCACAAAGGTAGATCTGTTTTCACTTGGAGAAAGTGGAGCCACAAGTTTAGTGAGCTCTTCTTCAAAAACATCTCCAAGACTCTCCTTAACTGCCTCTTCTACACTTTGACGGATGGGGTGAATAAGTCGAGGTAATAACTCTGCCTGTACATCAGCGATGTTTTCAGGACTATAGCCGCTGAGTCCATCAATACGCAAAGCAGCTGAAGCAGCTCGAATCACATCAGTTGTAATAAAAAAACCATCATCTTGAGGGATGATTTCTATATCAGAAATAATACTAGGACTGGTTACATCTAACTTCGCTTTGATACATACATTGCGTGGTTCAGTTAAATTAGCATTGATATTGGATAAACTTATTTTATTATTTGGGAAGGCGGTCCCTGTGCTATCGTAGGTAAGCTCCATCCCCATACTCAGCTCAAGTTCGTTAATCGTAAAACACATATTAACTTCTGACTGATTTATATCAATACTCGTTGGAGTAAATCGTGCTTTTTTAAGATCAAGGGGGTGATTCTCAAACCCTAGTTCAGTGGTATAAATCATCTCCACATCTTGGCAACTTCCGGCCATGAGATTACCTTCAAAAATAGCACATGGAAGAGCAAAACAAAGTTGCTCTTTAATATTAGGGTCTAAGTCTTCTCTTTGACATAATCCTCTTTCATGACAATCAATATTTTCAAAGCCTGGACTATTTTCTGCTTTCTCTCGAAGACACGTGGCGGTTCGTTGAGGAAAAGGGATATCCATGAGTTGATATTCTTGCTCTATGAGGCTAGGAAGCACTTCAGGACTTGCGAGCTGTTCCAATGCAGGTCTTAGCGTTGAGATATTCTCTTCATTAAATAGATTATTATTGATATCCACTCTCAGCATTTGTGATGCGCAGTGATTGTCACCTTGGCAGGTGATTTGAGCAGAAATATTAAAAGATAAAAACGCCAGTAAAAACCAGCTATGCATTTTCCCGATAACCATAAGATATTGATCGGTCAATCGGGAAAAGAACTTAAGTCAAAAAATCAGGTATTATTTAAGCAGTTGAAATCATTATTGTTATTTATGAGGAATCTTGAGTTGTCTATTAGCGATCATATTTTACAAAAGTATCCGCTGACTCCATTTTATAGCCTCTTAAAAACAAACGCTTCATGGCCTTAGCCTTTTCCCTCGTTAGGTCAACTCTGTTGCCAACATCTTTTTTAGAGAAAACCGTCTCTGCCGGAGTGTTTGCACAGTGAATAGAAACTGATGCCACAGTTGAACGTTTACCTGCTTTTACAATACAAACATCTCCTGCAAAACTTGTCAGCGTGAATATAAATAATGTTATTGATACATAAACTTTAACCATTAGTTGCTCCTTTGATTAAAATAGATCACACGCTTATTAGAAAATCTTCCAAAACCAAGAAAGATTTCATTTGCATAATTGTGATCTTCAACTGAATACTGCGTGTAATCCCCATTAAACGCATTACTCCCTAAGTCTGTTTGTTTAATTTTAAAATTAACCTCCCCGCTTGATGAGTTCAGCTGTGCTAATTTTAATTTTAACGTTACAGAGTCCTTTAAAGTAAATACTCGATACTCATTACAAACACTTCCTGGATAATAAACATCGTGAATGAAGGTCCTATCGATACATTCTTTTGAATGATATCTATTCTTCCAAAATGTTAATCTCACGGTATTGGGTGTATTTGGTGTAATCAGCAATTTAAGATTATATTCAACCAGTTCCCCACTGAGTGGTTGAAAATCTAAATCAATTCTCTTCTTATTTAGCTCTATTGTCTCAAAATGAACTTCACTCCCAAAACTTGAACATGCTAAAATAACTAATAAAAACAAAATCTTCATAACTCACCTTTTAATTTGAATGGCGAGGTTATAGTTGAAATCCTTACGCAACGCAATATAAGTTTGGGAACTTGAAATTATTTCAAAACAATAGTTTAACTAATTGAATTTACATAGGTATTTTGAGCAATTTCTCAGGATATCTTTTATCTATTCCTCGATAGAAGATCGAGATTTCAATTTGGTGAGTCTCTGTGAAAAAATAATGGTGTTGCTGACGACAAAGGAGTCATTATGAAAGCATTCTTTGGAATTATATTTACAGTTTTAGTACTCAACATTCCTGTCTCGATGGCCTGCGGAGATAATGATCAGCCAGAGAAACAAGTTTCTAATCATGATGAAACTGAAATATATCAAAGCCACCTGGATGACAGGGGTCGTGCGGATTTAGTCTTAATACATAAAAGATAAGGCTAAGGAAATATCCCTGCATACTTATAAGAGGAGACAATTTTTCTTAAAGCGCTGATATAAGCTGCGGTTTTCAGATCGATTTTAAAATCATGTTCCTCTAGTATCGTTTTAATTTGATGAAAGGACGTAATCATTGTCTCCTCTAAACCTGATGCCACCAACGCCGACTCATCTCCATCTTTGCTGAATTTATTAATCAAGTCATGGCTCACTTTTGCTCCGGTAGACTCGGTAAAGAGACTGACAAGATTATTAAAATTACTTTTTTCAAAGCGCTTATCAATTCGACCAAACCTAATATGAGAAATATTTTTAACCCATTCGAAATAAGAGACTGTCACCCCTCCAGCATTTAAATAGATATCGGGAATGATAAGATAGCCCTTTTTAAAAAGTTTTTTAGTTGCATCTGCAGTAAGAGGACCATTTGCCGCTTCGGCTATGATTTTAGCCTTAACTTTATCATAGTTCTCACTCGTTATTTGAGATTCCAAGGCAGCAGGTATCAGGATGTCTGCTTCAAAGTAAAGGATAGCTTCTCGATCTTCAGAAAACTCCGCGCCACTAAAGTGTTTAATACTACCACTCTGTTTTCTATGCTCGGCTAAAGCGTCAATATCGATCCCTTCAGGATTAGTAATGATCCCCTCATATTCACCGATGGCCACAACTTTTGCACCCATCTCAGAGAGAAATTTGGCACTATGATAGCCAACATTACCGAAGCCTTGAATAGCTATAGTCTTAGCTTTTACACCTGGCTCTATTTTATATTGTTTACAAATACTATTGGTATTGAGGATTTCTTGAATACCGTAAGCCACCCCCAGCCCTGTAGCCTCAACTCTTCCTGCTATTCCACCATGATCCCTAGGTTTACCTGTTACACAGGCCAGTGAATTTATATCATGTGATAACGTGCGATAGGTGTCTGCGATCCAAGCCATTTCTCTTCCACTGGTATTCACATCCGGAGCAGGTACATCAATTTCTGCTCCGATAAACCCCCTCTGGAAAAGCTCATAGGTTAATCTACGACAAATTCTTTCCAGTTCGTTTTCGGTAAAGTCTTTGGGGTCTATTTTCACTGCGCCTTTAGCCCCTCCAAAAGGAACATCTACCACGGCACATTTATAACTCATAAGTGCTGCAAGGGCTTCAACTTCATCTTCATCTGCTAAGTGAGAAAACCTAATTCCTCCTTTGCAAGGTAACCTGTGGTGGCTATGTTGAGAACGCCAAGCCTCGATGACTTGAATTGTCCCATCATCCTTTTTGATAGGAAAACGAATATGTATGATGGTGTTATTTTGTAATATTTGTTTGAGTACGTCTTTGGGAGCATCAAGATATTTAGCAGCTTCTTCACTAAACTCTCTTACTTGTTCAAAAAACTTAATTTGGGAGCTCATTTATTGTCCTTTTAATTCAGACTTTAATTTCAACACTTTCGAATTATCATCTTGTTTGATGAGATAAGCGGGACAATCGTCACTTCCTTTTTTTGTCACTTCACTGCCTTCAATAGTACGAGTCACTTCACGTTTAAAGATTTCGACAACTTCACCTTTTGCAGTTCCGTTTCCCCATTTCCATTCCACTTGTGAGCCTGTTCTAATCATATTTACTCCTTAATAAATAAGAGTAATTTTAGTCGAACTTCCAAGGAAATCTTGTTTATGATTAGAATAAATGTGAAGAAATATAAACGTTTGAAAAAAGCCCCAGAACTGGGGCTTATATTTATGAAACTACTTTTACGTTAACTGCACATGGTCCTTTTTGGCCTTCACCAACTTCATACTCCACAGTGTCGTTTTCATTTAAACTGTCACTTGCAAGAGCTGAAACGTGTACAAATAAATCTTTACCACCGTCTTCTGGTGTGATGAATCCGTAACCTTTCTCTTGATTAAAAAATTTAACCTTACCTTGAGCCATTTTTTTACTCCTTACTTAATAAATGCAAAATTTGAAAATTAAAACCGGCCATAACCTCTATCTAAAAAATTTTAACTAGAGTCATTAAGGCCAAGACTTGATAAGAATTGATCTATTGAAATCTAATTTTTACTTATTTTAGCTCAATCCCATCTTGAGCACAACAAAATAAGCATAGGCAACTAACCAAAAAATCAACTACTTAAGTGAAGATTTAGCTATTTCTGAAACTTGAATTTGATGTTTATGGTCAAAATAACTCAAAGGAGGAACGTCGAGAGGACTTTGGAGTAGCTCTTTTAACATAAGTGTAGAGATCAAACCATCATCTGATTTTTTCCAAATGGCGTACAGTTGTATCTTGATCGGTTCATTTAAACGGAAGGTTTTCAGCCCCTCTATTTTGGCCATAGGATTTCTCACCATATAGGTCACACACCTACTTCTCTTACACAGTTTTTGTAAATAAGTTGGATGATCACTAGTGAATTTTTCTTTGGGGTAAATTTTTTGTTTTCTTAAATTCTTTTGAATGATTTGGTGCAGACTTTTGTCCCAATTATTAAAACCAAGAGGTATATGAGTCAGGAGATCATGTGAGTCCTTAAACTTTTTGAAAAGTGATGGAGAGCAAACAAACTCTACTTCATATTCACCGATTTGAGAGAACAGCAGTGCTTTTCTTCTCGGCTTTTGAGTGGATATGCCCCAGTCCACAGTCCCTCTCACGAGATTGTGCATAAGAATCTCATGATCTGCAAAGCTTTGGGTATTAACAGTACCGTACTTAGTGTAGAGGTCCCAATATTGAGATATAAACTCTTCCGAGAGATCAAAACAAAGTGTGCTATTAATTCCAACCTGTACGGGATAACCACCCACAGTTTGTTCTGAAAAGTTTTCTAAGAGTTTACTTCCCTCTTCAAAGACCAATCTCGCTCGTTCAAAAAGTTTGATGCCATCTACAGTAAGCACCAATCCTTTGGAGCTGCGATGGAAAAGTTTTTTATCAAACTTATCTTCTAATTTTTTAATTTGTTCACTGACTGTTGACGAAGCAGCTCCCAGGACCTGAGCACCTTCTTTAAGGGACTGAGACCTGGCTACTTCATAAAAACAATAAAGATGATTCCAATTTATATCTTTTAACTTTTCCACAAAGTTAGAATAATAAATTGTTTTATGTTAGTAAAATACGAATGCGATTATGAATAAACTTGCTAAATAAAGAAAGTTTTTGTGACTAATTATAGATATGATAAACAATCATCCTCTAAAATTTCTGCGCGAGTAAAGTTTCTCGGCTCAACCATTGTTTCGTTGAATTCCTCTAAAAGTTCTTCATTGCTTTTGGAATGAGATTTCTGTTGTGTGTTCTCTTGATCCATAAATCCTCCTAAACAAAGCATTATTGCCTTGCATAAGACTATTTAACCAATTATCTAGGTAAAAGTAAACAGATGGTTAACTAAGTTCGGAATTACCGAACTTGTGTAAACAATTTATGTTTGCGAAATATGATACTGATGAAAAGAAATTCCATTTTTCTGCAGCTCTTTTAATAGTTCTGTTCTTACTTGATTTCTTAGCTCCCAAGCCTCTGAAGGGGTCTTGGTCCAGGCTGCGATCCAACAACGAATAGAATCTTTCATGAGATCCATGACCCAGAAGGCTGGTTCTTCATTACCTAGAAAGTATTGAGACTCCCGGGCAACCTTTTTGGCAATCTCCTCCACATTAGATAGGTCTGAATTCGGAGCTACAAAAAATTCCACATGGGCCCATATAAAATGGTCGTTCATGGTCATATTTTCTATTTCTTTTTGCAGTAATTTTGTATTGGGGATGACAATTCGGTTCCAATCCCAACGCTTAAGAATGGAGTAAGCAAGTCCGATCTCTTCAATAATTCCATAATGCCCATCGATTCGGACCGTATCTCCTACTCGAATCGATTTAAAAAAAGAAATGACAACACCAGAAAAAAGATTTTCTAAAAATGGCCTAAGTGCCAGACCCGCTACCACTGAAACAACAGCTGCTATAACAGAGATATAAACATTAGAAATACGGTCAAGGTAGGGAATCAAAATCAGCAAAATCCAAAGAACAAATGAAAGGATGGGAAAAAGACTTCTGATAAAGTTGAACTTACCTTCAATATCTTCAATCCCTTTCGTGCGTAGATCACTCATCTGATTATCTACCGGTGAATCCGTCTCAACAGCCTCTTCTAGTCTTCGTTTCTTTATATTTTTAAGTTTTGAGCGTTCTACTTTAGTGATTTTAAAACGCACTAAAAAATTTAAGAATAAAAATATCAGGGTAAGTGAAAGGGGATAGGAAATTTCTCTTAAGTATTCTAGCAAGTTTACCTCTTAATCATTATATGTTTTGTAAAATAACTTCTTTAAGTTTGGTGATATCAATAGGTTTGGCAATATAATCATTAAAGCCGACTTTAAAAGCTTTGTCCCGCTCTGAGCGATGAGCATGAGCCGATACGGCAATAATGGGTAGATCGTGACCTCTGCTTCTAATCTCTTTAACTGTTTCGTAACCATCTAAACCAGGCATCTGTATATCCATAAGAATAATATCAGGTACATTTTTTTCAATAAGCTCAAGTGACTGCTCACCTCCATCACACATAATGAGGTTAGCTTGAGTGGGTGTCAAATAGACTTTTAAAAGATTTAAGTTCTCCCATGAATCATCTACAATTAAAACATTTCTGCCGGAAAGATTCTGATCTTTCAAATCTTTGATCTGTCGTTTTTTAGTTTTTTCATTGGGCTGGCTTGCAGCGGTCTCGAAAGACTTAACACTGAGTTTAAATTCCGCTCCCTCTCCGACTTGACTCGCTACGAGCTCTAGGTCTCCTTGAAGTAAGTTTGCTAATTTTTTTGAAATCGCTAACCCAAGTCCTGTTCCCCCTAATTGCTGTTTACTTTCTTTATGCAGCTGGGAAAAAGGTTTAAACAACAAATCAGATTTCTTTGGATCAATACCAATACCAGAATCTTTGATATTGATGATCAGCTCATCTTGTTCAAGCCCTGCAGTTAATCTCACTTCACCTTTGTGAGTAAACTTAATTGCATTACTGATGAGGTTATTTAAAATCTGTTCCAGTCTTTTTTGATCTGAAGAAAAACGAGTCTTCTCATCGATAGTTATATCGACTATAAAATCAATGTTCTTCTCTCTTGCTGGTAGATCAAAAGATTTTGAAATGGCTTCTAAAAAGGGACTTAGTTTAAAAACTTTAGGTGTGATTTCTAATTTTTCCGCATTTGCTTTGGTGATATCTAAAAGATCATCAATCAAAAATCGCAATTGCTTAGCATTATTGACAATGGTCTCTCCCCAGCCCTTCCCTTCATCATCTGTGAATTTTTTATTGGCCAGTAAAAGTTCAGTGTAGCCGGAAATAATTCCCAAAGGTGTCCTTAATTCATGGCTGACATTGGCCAAGAATTTGGTTTTAGCATCACTAGCGAGATTTGCTTTAATGGCCAACTGCTGATTATAAGCAATGGGAAAAAGGATACATTCAATAAAGACCGCTCTAAAAATATAAACCATGGCGACAACTTTAAAAGCGTGACCCAAATAATTAAAGCGGTTATCAACTTCAAAATAAGTTAAAAAGCACGCACTGGTAAGAGCGAGTAAAAAACTACCGTAAGCTAATGAGTTAAAGATTTCACTTTCATCTTCTTTAAGCCGTGTCGATTTTATACTGAATATCAGCCCCGCACAAATTGCTAAGGTACAAATAATTGCCTCTAATAAAGTTTTTAAAAAGGTTGTTCCCTCTCCGGGTATAAATAAGGTCGGAAGTGCATCTTCTAAAAACAAGACCGTACCAAAGATTAGAAAGAGGACTAAGCTAGCGCCCAATACAAGAGGTAACCGAAGTGATTTTACATTAGTAATAAGCCTTTCAAATGAGCCAAAAGAAATAAGCAATAACCCAATGACCTCTGCTGCACGTGCAAAAATCCAAAAATAGATAGATTTATTTGTACTATTAGCGGTAATAAAGTCTGACATTCCTGCGTAGGACATGAAATGCCCAATATCGAGTATCGATGTAAAAAGACTAAATATACTTAACTTTATGATCGCTGGAGTACGGACAAACTCCCAGGTCGCAAGACCTAAAACAAAAATAGCAAATGCCAGAAAAGATGAGACTAACTCAAAACTGGTATGGATCGTAAGAAAGTTATGATGAGAGAGATCTGAGTGAAAGGGAATATTATAAAAATGAAAGAAAAAAAATATTAAAATGCAGATGAGAAAAGGAATCACTTTTATATCTAAGATTATATTTCTAAACGCATTTATCATGTCATCAAACTACACTAAATGGAGCACTTTTAATAGATCAATTAGGTATTAGAAGGTCGCTTAATCTCATTCGCGGCTAGAATTTTATTACCTCTCACCGTCACATCCGTGAGGAAAGACTTCTCAAATTTGACATCTAGCACATAAGCTTTCACGCTCACTTTAATGACAAATTGATTGGACAGAGGAACTTCTTCAAACACCACAGCAACCGGTTTTTCCAGATAGATAAAGCGGCTGGTAATAACCACTTCATGTAAAAGTTTTCTGATGATCTCTAGGTCTTGATGAATAGAAATATAAAAAGGAATGACCACCATCATATCTAACGCGCCGCTATTTCCACTGGAGACGATATCGGTTAAAAACTTAGAATTAGGTATAGTCACTAAATTATCATCTAAGGTGGCCAGTCTAACAGAACGAAGCCCAATGCTGCGGATCTCTCCATACTCCCCATCGAAGCTGACTCGATCCCCTACTTGAAAAGGTCTATCAAATAAAAGGATAAATCCTGCGATCATGGAGCCCACCAAATCTTTAAGGGCAAAACCTATAGCAACTGCTGCAGAACCTCCAAAAGCCACCAATAGCTCTTTAGATGGTTTAAAAACATAATAGAAAACGGATAGCACCCCTACCAAATAGGCGAGAAAGGTAAACACAGTCGTCAATTGGAGAATGGCCAAACGTTTTCCGCTAAATTTAGTTTGTAACCTTAAAGACCAAACGGTGACAATTTTTACAATCACATAGATACAACCTATGAGAAGTAAAAATAAAAAAACCTTATCCAGTTTAAAAAAATCAAAAATAAGCAGAGATATGTCTTTTTCAGTTTCCATAAATAAAATTCTTTAGTCTTAAATACTTAGTTACGCCATATTGAGTTGAAATATCAACCATATAACGATGGCCTTTATCTCTGAAGAAAAACTTATTCTCTAAAGCAAGCCTTATCGCATTACGAACGATTCCCTCTGGTAGTCCGGTCGTCTTGGCAATCTCACTGGAAGTAAGATTTTCATGCTTAATCACATGGGCCACCACAAACATAAGATCATCTGGAAGCTTTTCTAGGCCAGCGAGATCAACATCCTTAGGAATATTAACATTAAAATAAATTCTGTTTTTTCGTGAAAGTGCCGATATCCATAAAAAGAGAGCTGAGCGAGGGTTACCATTCGACATCTCCCACAAAAGTTTAAAAAATTTGGATTCTACACTTGAGTATTTATCTATTTCATCTTGAGACTTTGTCGCACTAATCAACAGATCGTAAGAGAGCTTATATTGAGATTTAGCGTGGCGTTTAAGAATGAGTTCTTTAATTTTAGTGTCTGTCCAGCCTTTGAGTTCAAAAATATTTCTAAAAAATTGTGTTCTTCCAAACGCTCGATCAAGATAGAGCCAACTATATTTGTTAAAAGACAAAATCCAAAAAACATTCTTTGTGTTGTAATTCACTAGATTGGTTAAAGCATAATAAGCCTCAAAACCACCAGTGTGAGAAAGAAATATATTCTGAGCTTCATCTAAAATAACGAGTTTCTTTTTGTCACTATTCCTGTCAATTTCATAGAAGTCCACATCTTCTTCCTGAATCCTTTGACCCGTGAGAATTTCTGAAATAAATAAAACTAAACTCTCTTTTGATATAGTTTTGGAGGGGACTTTAGCATAGTGAACCTCCAATTCTTCTTTCTCTCCAACCATTGCTGCGACTTTTTTAAGCAATGTTGTCTTACCTATTCCTTTGTCTCCATAAACAACCAAGGAGTGTTCATCTGATGATTCATTCAACCATTCTTGAACTTCTCCATGAAGTTTTTCTTCCAGGCCTTGAGCACTAAAAACATATTCTTCACTCGAATCAATAGATTTGGGAGAATACAGTTCTTTGTACTCATGAGGAATCTTATTATCCTCCCCTTCTTCAGCTTCGACTTTTTCGATTTGTTTTTTAAATAAATTTGCAGAGAGCTTCTTTGAAATTTCAAAATTTTCAGTCAGCGATATAACAAAATCAACAGCTTTAAAAACGATAATAAAGAGCAGAATAAAAAAGGCTCTTAATTGAGAAGGGAGAAAACTTATAAGCTGAAAGTATTTTTCAACGATCACACCGGAGAATTTCTTTTCTGTGTAGACAGAGAATTCACTTTCCCAACGACTCGATTCCATAATCAATGAGTAAACTGAATAAGCCAGGACAATTATATTAATAAGAGTGTAGATATAAACTTTACCAACCGTTATTTCAAAGAAAATCATTGTGTAAAAATAAATAAGAAAAATATTCTTAAATTTGTTTGATGTTTCCTCTGCCTTGATACGAAAAGCCGAAAAATTTGTTGAGTCTAACCTTGAGACAGAACCAAGAAAACTAGTGAGAAAAGATTTTAATATAATGGACCATAAATAAATTTCAACAACTTTAAACAAGAGATGAATTTCCGATACGATCGCAAGGTCATCTATTAAATGAAGTGTGAATAACCACATTAAAGGGATTGATATATCCCTTATCTTGACCCAAAAGAAATAAGTTTTCTTCCAGAAATATGATCGTGGATTTTGTCTTAGGGCCGTTTGAAGAAATGAATCTAATCGCTCCTTTCCTTTTCCATAGAGCACTTTTAACATGGCCAAAAAAGAGAAAATAAGAATCAGCCCAAAGATTTTTGAAAAGATATTTACATACCCTTTTTGTCCTATGGAAATCTGTTCTCTCACGTAAAGAAATTTTGAATAAAAATAACTTAGAATTCTATAGGGTGCATTGAGAATTTCATTTTTTATGAGCTGGAAAGAGCTTGTGCTCAAAAATGTTTTAAAGAAATAAGAGTAGCCTAGTTTTCGAAAGAACCTCGTTCGAATCGCATTACTACTGGTTACAAGTTGGTTCAGAAGCTTTAATTCATAATATTTTTTTTCTGTATAAGATTGAACAATATTGAGTCTCAACTGCACTAACTCTGTTCTGAGTTCTCTTAGTTTTTCCGTATTTTTCCTCTCCTCTATTCCCTCAAGTGGGGGTATCGTTGGTAGTTCGAGGTTATTATCAAAGCGAAATAAATCTTGATAATTTTCTTCGCTCAGCTTCAACCAAAGTTCTTGGACGGAGATAAAATGATTCACCAGCTCATCACGGTTTTGTGAAGAGAGATGAGAGGACGACGTAGCTAACTTTTCATTAAGATTTTCAAAATACTTAATCTTAGTTTCAAGATTATTATTAAATGTAATTTTTTTCTCTAGCAGCTCAATTTTTATTTTTGTCAGCTCATTCTCAAGTGATAACAAGTCCTGTTTTTCTTCATTCGTATTTTTAAGAGCTTCTTTCTGATTTCTCAAAAGATCATTTTCTAATTTATTTTTAATCCCCAAAGCTGTTTGAGAATCGAGAACTATTTGCTCTCTTAATCTGGGAATGCTTGTCTCTGTTAAGTTTGACTCTCGTAAACTATCAGAAAGTTCGAGATTTCTTTGTAAAAGCTGAATTTCTAATTCTCTTAATTGAGTAGAAGCGGAAGTCAATTGCTCCCATTTTTCTTGCTGCTCAGCTTGTTTTAAACAGTTCGCGATGGTTCGATTTTCAAGAGCGACACCATTAAACTCATAAATGGTGTTTTTTATGGAACTAATTTTTGTAGATGTTTTAGAAAGATCAAAGTCTAGGCCAAAAATTTCTCTAAAAATAACCCCATCGACTTTTTTTCCATTCAAAACAGCTTGGACTTTCGATATTTTGGTTTGAATGAGACTGAGTGCCCCTTTGAAATTTTTCGTTGTTTCTAATTGATTACAATTAAGATCAGAAGCTAATATTGAAGTGGATAAGATTGAACAAATGAAAATGATGAAAACGCTGCTTTTCATAAAGCCACTATCCTCTTTAGAAACTTAACTTATACCATCTAGTATTGAATGTTTTAAAGTCGATGTAAATATTTAACTCTTATTTACTGTGAAGCGGCATTTTATTAACAGGGGAAGTGCACACAAAGAGATACTTCCTAAAATAATTGTATTCACCGTGTAGGAAAAGCTTTCAGTCAGTTGGCCAGTGAGATAACTCGCATTTGAGTCGCAAAGATTGACCACCCCCATAAATAAAGAGAACTCAAGAGCTGCAAATTCTTTTTTAGTATGCTTCATTAAAAATGAATAGAGGCTGGCGGTACAACCCCCTATAAAAAAATAAAAGATCACATATAATAAAATAAGCACCGTAAGGGGAAGCTTAATATCGAGTCCCAGCCCTACCGTTATAGAGACAACTGCAGTGGATGCAATAGCAGCGATTAAGACTTTGGCGGCAGGGAGGCGGTCTGACCATCTCCCCCAGATGAGGGCTCCAAGAGACATTGAGATGGGGATGAATAAACTATAGGTTGTGGCATGAATTTGAGCTGAGGCACCTAATTCTTTTAAAAGAGCACTTCCGATAGTAGAAATGCCATTATAAGAAAAGCCTGCAAAATAAGTTATTATGATGAGCATCCAAAAGCTCACTCGAGCGAGGACCGCTTTTAAGTCATAGAGATACTCACGTACTGTCCTGTTCGGAAGTTTGGTTTCTTGAATTTTCGAAGCAGCTAAAAAGATCAAACTCACAAATACACTCAACATTAAAAAAACGACTAAATAATTCACTCCTAGTTTAGCAGCAATAAAAACTCCCGCTCCCCCAAAAATACTCCTTCCCACCAACATCCCACTTTGCAAAATGCCGTTCATTTTTCCGAGATCGCCGTTCGGTATACTTCTAATGACAAGAGCATCTATACAAATATCTTGCAGAGCTGCGAACACTCCATGCAAGCATAGAATAGTAATTAAAAAAGAGAGGGATTCAGAATGAAGAGCATCTTGGAGAAAAAACAAACTGGTTCCCATCACTAATTGATATATAACTAATTGCTTTTTGAGTGAGAGAAATTTAAAAGAAATGATATCGACAAAGGGAGCATAGAGAAATTTTATGATCCAAGGAATGGTTGCAATTGAGCTCACGGTTGAAATCTCAGCTAAACTAAAGCCTTGGTCTTTAAGTAAAACTGGTAAGCACCACCAAATAAAACCAATAGGTGCCCCTTCAGAGAAATAGAGTAGAAAGAATGTAATTTTTTTCACGTATGACTTAGTTTACATTTCAAAGTCAAAGTAATCAAAAAATTCTTCCTCATCATCAATAGAGGTATCTCCAAGAATACCGACATTAAATAAAGCGTCTCCTGACATAATCAAGGCCGTACTACACATACCTAGTATGACACCGTCTTTCTCCATTTTGATCGTAGTGGCAAGCTCTCCTGTCATATGGCGTATTTCTCCCAGAACTTCACCTTTTCTGACAACTTTACCATATTGAGATTTACTTAAGAAAATTCCACCTTGTTTGGCCCTTATCCACTTCGTTTTATGAATAATAAATTTATCTTCATTAAACTCCGCTGCTTCAGAAATCATATCATAATGGGCCAGGATACTTTTAACTAAATTCACTCCATATTTGGTAATGACAGGATCAACTCTTAGTCCTTCTCCTCCCTCAAAAACAATACAAGGCTTTTTGAGGTCATTTATGGCCTCCCTCAGAGATCCATCTCTAAGAGTGCTGTTGGCGACCAAAGGAATACTAATATCTTCAATAATCGAATTGACTTCGCTCAATTCTAAGTCACATCTGATCTGTGGAATATTGAATCGACCAGGACCACCGGAGTGGAGATCGATGAAAACATCACCATATTTTGTAATATTCTGAAAAATAAAATGAGCAAAACGAGAACCAAAACTTCCCTTCATATTCCCTGGAAAACAACGATTTAAATCCTTGCGGTCTGGTAGATACCTTAGCTTATTAAAAAAACCATAGATATTGACCATAGGAAGAATAATCAAAGTACCTTGAGAGAGTTTAAACTTCTCTGTCATGAGAGCTTGAGCGATACGCATCCCATTTATTTCATCTCCATGGATACAAGCAGTCACGACGACACAAGGAGAGATTTCTTTTGTGGCCCTATAGACGTATAAGGGGGCCCTTACTCTTTGCATACCGTAGAAGGAGGGAAAAATCACATATTCCGTTTTGGGTTTACCTACCTCAAAATCATTAACATTTATTTCATAGATGTCTTTATTCAATGTTAATTATCCTTTTTTACATTCTGATAGTTATCGATAATATATTCAATTATCTTTCCTGCAATATTTTTTTCGGTACATCCTTCAATTCCCTCAAGTCCCGGAGAAGAGTTAACCTCTAATATTTTTGGCCCACTTGCTGAGCGGATAATATCAACTCCAGCGACATTGAGCCTCATGGCCCGAGCTGCATTAAGGGCAACTTTTCTTTCTTCAGCGGTGATTTTGATAGGAATACCTACCCCTCCCCTATGGATATTTGAACGAAACTCACCTTCTTTTGCTTGCCTCATCATGGTGCCAACAACTTTATCTCCGACAACAAAACATCTGATATCTGAGCCATTAGCGTCTTTTATAAATTCTTGAACTAAAAAGTTGGCATTGAGTTCACGAAAAGCATCAATTAAACTCTCAGAGGCTTTTTCAGTCTCTCCCAACACAACTCCTCTGCCTTGGGATCCTTCTAAAAGCTTCACTACCATAGGGGCTCCCCCCACCAAATTCATAAGACTTTCTGTTTGTTGAGTTGAATGGGCAAAACCTGTTTTAGGAAGGGGTAAGTTTTTTTGTGACAGAATTTGCAAAGACCTTAATTTATCCCTAGAGCGACCTATGGCATTTGATGAATTAAGACAGTAGACACCCATCATTTCAAATTGCCTGACAATGGCCATCCCATAGCTACTTATACTTGCTCCAATTCTTGGGATGACGGCATCGACATTATGTAACTTTTTTTTCATATAATGAACCATCGGAGCACCAGAGCATACATCCATATAACATTTAGTAGGATCGATGACTTCGACCTTATGACCACGCTCTTTGATCTCTTCTACGAGTCTCTTGGTAGAGTATAAGGATTTATTAATAGATAAAATCACAAACTTCATAAAGCTCCCATTCGTTTATGGACATAAAAAAGAATGTAGCATTATTACAAAAATAAAACTTTAATAAATTTTGTAAAATATAAATAATTTAGTGATTAAACGGTGCGATATTTTTCTTCAAATTAATATTCGCTAAATTGACCATGTTTTTTTTGCTGTTGGATTCTCCAATCTAGGTAGAAACGATTGAGCTTTTGTTCAATATTAGGAATATCAGAATTTTGTACCGGAAGTTTGAGTAAAACAGAAAATTCCTCTCCATCTTCAACCAGAAGTTTTGTTCTGGGATCCAAAGAAGGAACAATCACTCCTTCTTTTTCACAAAACTTGCTAATATTTTTTTTGGCATCGTCGAGGTATCCTGAACAATAATCGGAGGCAAGAGTGAGAAGTCTTTTTTCAAAATCCTCTAATTTATCTACATCTTTGATCTTGAAATTAAATGATTTTATTGAGTAGCCTTTAAAATAAGACTCATTTTTTAGACCTTGGGAGAGCATCAGACTATTGGGAAGTGAAATGACATCGCCTGTCGTTTGTTGAGAGTTTTTTTCAGGGCCAATTTCTAGGATTTTAGTTGTGAGTAAATTCTTCTCAATAACAAAACCCCTGTACTCGTCAATCTCTATCCTTTGCCCACTTTTAAATATATTTGAGATATTGATAAGAATTCCCCCTGTTAAACACATGATCAATTCTTTAAGGGCAATAACAATGGCTGCTGCAACTGCGATGAGTGAGACAAAAAAGACTTGCAGCTGAGCAAACCATAATAAAAAACTACAGGTAAAAAGACCGTAAATGAGATAGCGAGTAGCTTTCTTTTTGAGGATTAATTTTTCAGGCTTGGAGATCTTTTTTTTGTTGATAGAAGTATTCAGAATTTTCTTGAGGACACCAAAAAAGATCACCATTAACAACGTATAAAGTATTGTTTTTATAAAAGGGTATTGGATCGCTAATGTAGAAATGTAATTAAAAAAAGGCTCCATTTAAACTCCTCAAAAGCTTTATTCTAGCTAAAATTATGTAAAGAGCTAAGTAAAATTTACATTCTTTTGAGATTTTTCCCCGAAATTTTTAAGGCAAAGTATTATTGTTGATACGGAGAAAAACATGAAAATGAATGCTTTGAGTTTAGTGACCCTACTTACAGTTAGTTTTACTTTTTCTGCTCATGCGCAACTGGCGACTCAAGCCCCCCTTGCACATGAAAGAGTCAATAATTCAATCAGTATTGGTTGTGAATATTTAAATGACTCACCCACTTACAAAGCGAATAAACTTTCTGAGGAATTCATTAAAAATAAATATGTCAAAGTTCATTTTGTGGCCAACCAAACTGAATTCGCTATCAAAGTTGACCGAGAAAATAACGCGACTCTTAGCTCAAAAGATGCTTCAGAAAAGATTTCAGCTCAAATCAAATCAGAGAAATACCGAGGCTATAAAGTTAAAATGCTCAACTTTGCTAGTTCTCACTCTAGCTTTGCTCAGAAAATTAATATCAAAAACCTCAAGTGTTGGATGGAAACTGCGGTTGAAAAATACCATGCACTCACTCAACCTGAAGTTCATATAAATGTTCACCCCTATTTTAATTATGACTATAGTGGTGCAACAAAAACAATCGTCGAAGAAAAACTCTCTGACCCATCGAAACAACAGGTTGTTTTATTAGATGATACTTATATGAAAGCCTCTCTTGCAGACCCCGGAATGTTTATTCAGAATGGTGGGTCCTATTTAAGAAATAGAAATCTCAGTATAATTGATCTCAAGCTCCCCAAAGAGACAGCGGTTCTGGTCAGTCCTTCTGGTCATAATGAATATATAATTACTGAGCCAGAAACGACGATTACATATACCGGTGGGAACCATAATTATTGTATGCTGAGCAATACCGCTCATATGATCGAGGCTTTTATTAAAAGCCCCTCGACGCAAAGCTTGAACTTGGATTACATCACTGATGCTATTGTGGTTCAGAAAAAAACATTTGCTCAAGGTCTTAGTATTCCGAGATCAATCATCCGTAAGTCAAACGTTTTAGGGACGATGTTTCAAGACTCAACATTTGCTCGTGATTATCATCAAGCCTATTTTAACTATTTTGCTCATAACAGAATTCTCTGGTTTACCAACTTCTTTAAAACCGTCACCTTTGAATATCAATCAAAGACTTTTAACCAAAGCATATCTATTAAAGGAAATGGAGAAAAAGATTTCACCATCAGAATGAATTTTCTCTAATCAAATGTTCCTTGAAAATAGCTTGGATCTTGGCACTGAGTCGCCACTTCACAAGTTTTATTCTGGGGAGTATAAGACCAGTCACCACATTCATTATATCCACCGGACTTTCCTGGACACTCTCCATAGAGAACTCTTTTAAATTGATTAGGCAAGAGCAAGCTCGGAAGATAGGGTTCATTGCTGAACACCAGACTTGAGCCATTTAACTGAGGTTCAATCTCTTGACCTAAGTTCTCATTATAATTCTCGTATTGATAACCATATAAATTTCCATCATGACTTGGGCAAAAAGCCGAGCGACGAGGAGTTGCTGTCCAGTTTTTCACTCTCTCAATAGCTTGCGTACAACCTTCTTGCCAAAAACTTTGACATTTGCATTGCACATCTCTTTTAAAAACAGTTCCGTTATTCATCACTTTTCTTTCTTCAAGTAAAAAACCTGTTTCACTTTCACTTTTTAAAATAAGTGATTGGTTAGGTGAGTTCATAGCACGAATATCTTCAACCATCTGATACTGAGAAAATGAGCAGTTCTTCTCTCCTGTTTGAAAAGAATAGAAGACGGGATAATTAAGCAGAACCTCTCTAGCTTTTACCCCCAAATAAATATTCTTAATCTGCTCATCAGTACCGTTTATAATATTTTGGCAACTTTGATCACATTCACATGTGGACTTTCTTGGGATGACTTGGTGGAGCATAAAAGCATTATTCATGATTGAGTCCTGTTGACTCACAACTCGGCATCTCCCCCATTGAGTCCCATCACTTTGAGTATGGCCATCGTAGTATTCATCATGAAGCCCCAGGTGATGAAGCAGTTCGTGTAAAATAGTACCACAGCCGCTCTCGATACCAATATTAGCTGTATCAGCAAAACCATTGCCGCCAGCGAGGGCTTCAATGCGAGAAACCGATGGTCTATAATCATCTGAGATGCTAGACTCTGCACTTCTTGGGTCTAGAACTTTTATCTTTAGCTTTGAACCATCTGGACCCGTCATATAATTATTAACTAAACTTAGGCATTCGTTCGTTCTTGCTCGCAATGAGGCAGGGAGATTTTGTAAATTTGAATCCGTTGATTCTGTATAAAAATCTAAATTGAGTGTGGCAACATAATCTCCATTTTCTTCTCTTTCAAGTAAAAACTCTGAGCGACTATCCTGCATTAATCTTTTTGAACCAGGAGATAGCTCATTACAGTTTTGAGCGGTGCTCACCTCAGATAAACTCTCTAAAAGGTCGTTGGCTTCAGGCCAGATCTCTTCAGCTAAATTCCGGCAATAAGGTACAAAATGAGTTTGATCATCAATAAGCGTGAGAGCAATTTCAAGTGACCTTGTGACTTCGGCTTTCTTGGCCAGGGCCTCTCTGCATTTTTGGCTATTTTTATTGCGACAAAATTTTCTATTAAATTTTTTCTTTGAACGTAGGTAATCTTTATTTTTCCTAATATAATCGCTGAGGATCAGCTTTCTCTGGGAGTTATTTAAGCGTTTAGATTCAAAAATAAAAGGGATGTAATTAGGGAAGTCACTTAAATTATAGGTTCTATCATTATAGTTAAAGGTCCCATGAATAAGATTATAATTATTAACCTTGTAATCAGAAGCCAAGACAGATTTAAGAGCACTATCCGCTGCTTGTTGAAGCCCTTCTTGGGAGTAAGCTGCTGAGAAAGTCAGCACTGACAATATTATGAATAGAGCTTTTCTTATTTTGTTTCCCATAACCCATAATCTTTTCGGATATTTTGTGAGAAATGTTGAACACTAACCTTAAAAGCCGACAAGAAAACTTGGTTATTTTTGAATGGCTTCTTTTTTAAACACGTACATAAGGTATATATAGGGAGGGATAATCAGAATGAGTCCGATGATTAATCCGATCATTAGTGCTTTGAGAGTAGGATCTGGAGCTGCAGCTTGTAAAATATTGAGCTTCATATCACCCATATTTCGATGTTGATAGAGATAAGGAAATTGAGCATTAACCCAACCTCCAAAAATAAAGCTCACTTGAATCACACTCATATATTTCAGCCATGAATATTTATGGTGAGTTAAAAAGAAATAAGTGAGGGCCAAGCTTAAAGTCCCTAAAATAAAGAAAAGCAAACTTGTAGGAAGTGTAAAAAAGAAAATAAGTGATTTTATCTGGTAAATAAAACCCTGCATAAAAATAAAGCCTCCTATCACGATAGCAACGAGCAGAGATATTTTATATCTTTTAGCAAAAATCTTTTTCACCTCTGCCTCTTGTGCCTCTGCGATGAGAAAGGTGGAAGCTAACATACAAAAAAGAGCACAAGTAAATATACCTAGAGAGAGGCAAAAAACATTCAGCCAGGGAAAAACGTAGACATCTAGAAAATGAGATTCTGTTGAAATGGGTCTAAAATCACCCAGTATCAGACTCCCTGCTATCATTCCAAACCAAAAACTTGTCCACAAACTAGAAGTGCTAAAAATCCAAGAATAAACTTTTTGCGATCGATCTTGAATGGCATCGTAATGCTTAAAAGTAAAAGCACATCCTCTGGCCACTATCCCCACAAGGAAAAAACTAAGAGGTATATGCAAAAAGGTACTCAATTGAGTATAGACACGAGGAAAACCTACAAATAAAATCACAACGATCAAAATTAACCATATATGATTTGCTTCCCACACCGGCCCCATTGCTTTTCCAATGAGTTTTTCTTGCTCCAGAATTTTCCTCTGACCTTTAAATAGCTGAAGAATACCTGCACCGAAATCTGCCCCAGCAAGTAAAATATATAAAATAAAGGCCACACCTAGAACACTTAATATAAAAAAGATCATACTTCACCTTGATAACGCTTGATCTGTCTTGAGAATAACCACCCCACCACAAAAGACATAAACAGATACATGAGGATATAAAAATATAAGCTATATTGGATCCCTGGCATAGGAGTTAAGGCCTCACTGGTTCGCATGACTTTATATATAATCCAGGGTTGACGCCCCACTTCAGTGACAGTCCAACCTGCTTCAACAGCTAAAAAACCCAAGGGGGTAAATAGGACAAGTATTTTCAAGAGAAATGGAGAATAGAGTTCTTTTTTTCTGAAATATTTTATGAGAAAAATGAAGCTTAAAAGACCAAGAAGACTTCCAATCCCAACCATAATTTGAAAAGCAAAATGAGTGACCATAACGGGAGGGCGATCTTCTTGAGGAAAGTCACTGAGTCCTTTTACTTCAGCATTAAAATCTGCAAAGGCCAAAAAACTCAAAGCATAGGGAATCTTAAGCGCCCAATAAACAGTTTCATTTTTTTCATCAGGAATTCCACCTAAAATGAGCGGCGCTCCTTTTTCAGTCATAAAATGTGCTTCCATCGCTGCTAGCTTTTCAGGCTGACGAACAGCTATATCCTTGGCACTCAAATCTCCACTCAGTGGTTGAAGTAAAGAGGAGAACACGAAAAAAGGCAATACCACCGAGAGAGCTTTGCGATTAAAGGTGGGGTTTTTATTTTTTAAAATAAGATAAGCATGAATACCTAAGACAGCAATTGAAGTGGCGCTAAAGGCGGCCAGGGTCATATGCAAAGCCTGTGTGAACCAGGCGTCATTAAACATTGCCGCGATGGGATCAATATTTGAATAAGTCTTAGTCACGGGATCAAAGTCAAAACCACTTGGGGCGTTCATCCAGGCATTGGCACTGACAATGAAGATCCCGGAAAAAACTCCGGCCACTCCCACCAAAAGACTTGAGAGCCAATGAATTTTTTGAGGAAGTCGATCAAATCCATATAAGAACAAACCAAGTGCGATGGCTTCTAAAAAAAATGCGGCTCCTTCATAAGAAAAAGGCATCCCAAAGATCGGTCCAGCTTTTTCCATAAAGTTTGGCCATAACATACCTAACTCAAAGCTTAACAATGTTCCTGACACAGCTCCAACGGCGAAAAAGATGGCCACACCTTTCATCCACATTTTAGTGAGTTTAAGATAGTCCTCATCTCCAGTCTTGATAAACTTATAATAGCTTCGTGACATAAAAAAAGGCATCACCATACCAATACAAGCAAAAATGATATGGAAGCCTAGAGAGATGGCCATTTGTGATCTGGCGGCCAATAAATCTGTCATCTCTTTCCTGTTTGCATTCTATATAAACTCATCCCCAAAAGCATTGCTACCACAAAGACTAAGATGCCTAAGTCGAAGTTAATAAGATTCACAATTCCAGGACCAGGGCAAATACCAATCAGTCCCCAGCCGATGCCAAATAGGGCCGATCCGATAATAAGATTTTTATCTATAGCTGTAGGAGTATTTAATTCATGCTTTTTTTCAAAATATTTAAAGGTAAAATAATTGAGTCCAACAGCTCCTCCCATAACAAAAGCAAGGGAATAATCCCAATTCCCAAAGATATCGAGAAAGCCTTTCACTTTGTGAGGGTTAATCATCCCAGAGATACTGAGACCTATGGCAAAGATAATTCCTGAAATAAGACTAATAAAAAACGTTTTCATAATAACCCCTCTATCGCTACCGTGATGATGCCAAATAACATAAAAGTAAAAGTGGCGACAATCGATCGTTTTGCGACTCGGGCCATTCCACAAACACCGTGTCCAGATGTACATCCATGCCCAAGCCGAGTTCCATAGCCAACCAGCAAGCCAGCTATAGCAAGTTTGAGATAATTCTCAGAGATGGGATAACTAAAGAACTGAGGGTAAAGCATTTTGATGACAAAACCACCTAAAATAAGCCCGATTAAAAAGCCATAGCGCCAGTCATTGCCTAACTTAAATTGAGACAAAGAGTGAGAAACGATCCCACTTATTCCAGTGATTTTACCCAATTGAGCTAACATGAGAGTGGTTGAGATTGCGATAAGTATTCCCCCTAGTAGAGGGAGGAGAATCATAGATGTCATTTTATTTCCTAATATTAAAATTAAGCGCTATCCTATCAACAGGATAGTATGTTTAATATAATCATTCTTTGATATTCCTCAAAGTAAAAGATGCGTAAATGACTGAAAATACAATTAATTTATTCGACTTCATTTATTCTTCACACTCAAATCCAATGACCAGTGAGTTTAAGCGAGGCGATATTATATTCCACGAAGGTGATAATCCGGATCACTTATGCCTGGTAGAAAAAGGTCTCGTCGGTTTATTTCACTATTCAGAAACGGGTAAAGAAACATTTCTAAGAGTTTTTGGAAACAAATCGATCTGTGGTCTTCGCTCATTTTTTGCTAATGAAGCTTATCAAGGAAGTGCCATTGCTCTTAAACCCACCCAGCTTTTACTTATCTCTAAAAAAGAATGTGAGCAATTATGCACTCAACATCCTGAGTTACTTAAGAAAGTCACACAACTCCTTGCCATAGATCTAGGAATTGCCGAATCTAGGCTTGCGGGCCTGCAAGATAAATCAGCTCATCTTAGGACAGTAGAAACGTTGATCTTTTTAAAAGAAAAGTATCCCGATCAGGTTTGGACCCGTAAGGAAATTGCTGAATATGCTGGAACCACTTTTGAGACAGTCACCAGAACCATGAGTTCATTAGAAAAAGAGGGGCATATCACCAAAGTAGGGAGAGACTTTTCTTTTACAAATATTCAATACCTCTTAGATAAAAATTTTTAAATTCCTACACATTAAAAATACACTTATTCGATCCCTAGATTGCTCTTACCTGTTAGTATAAAGGCATGATTATTGAAAAAATAAAAACAGATAGTCTTGCTCACCTCTCCTACCTTATCATTGATGGAAGTGATGCTATTGTCATAGACCCTTGCCGCCATGTTTTAGAATACCTTAATAAAGCTAAGGCCCAGAATGCTCGCATCAAGTATATATTCGAAACTCATCGTAATGAAGATCTTGTGACTGGATCCAGAGAACTCAAACGTTATTGTGGAGCTAAAATTTTTCATGGAGAAGGGCTTGATTTTAAATTTGGAGAATTTGCTCAAGATGGAGATGAGTTTAAAGTAGGATCAATGACTGCGAAGGTACTCGCCACTCCCGGGCATACTCCCGAGTCTATTTCTATTGCGCTCTACCCAGAAAAACAAAAAGATGCGGTAGCAGTTTTTACAGGTGATGCCCTTTTTGTAAATGATGTGGGGAGGACTGATTTCTTTCCCAATCAAATGGAAGAATATGCAGGAAAGCTCTATGATTCACTTTTCGAAAAAATTCTCCCCCTCGGAGATCAAGTTGTTCTCTACCCCGCCCATGGTGCAGGCTCAGTTTGTGGTGGAGGCATTGCGGATAGAGAAGTATCCACATTAGGTTTTGAAAAAAAGAATAATCCCATGCTCCAGCTCTCCCGTGAGGAGTTTATAAAAAAGAAAGTAAAAGAAAAACATCAACAACCTCCTTATTTTAGAAAAATGGAAGAGCTTAATTTAAAAGGTAATGATCAGCCATTAAAAAACTATGATGAAATTCATCTTTTTAATGTACAAGAGTTTAAAAATTCTAAGGACAACGCTCAGACTCTCGATGTGAGAGCTCCTGAAGCTTTTTTAGGTTGTCATATTCCACATACCTTAAATATCCCTGAAGATATGTTAGGGGCTTATGCAGGGTACTTT
Organism: Halobacteriovoraceae bacterium; assembly: GCA_002713145.1. Lineage (GTDB taxonomy): Bacteria > Bdellovibrionota > Bacteriovoracia > Bacteriovoracales > Bacteriovoracaceae. Next base: position 109,865 of record PAVS01000007.1, on the reverse strand, counting down.
CTCGATTACCAAAAAAATATACTTTTAGTTGCTGATAATTATGAACAAGCAACTAAAGCTAAGAAGACCTTGGAAATTTTAGGCTTTGACAACCAAATTAATCTTCTCACGAAAGGGATGCTCGCTTGGGAAACAAGTGGTGAAGATATCGAAAACACACCCCTCATTTCGGCTAAAGAAGTTTTGAATCAAAGAGATGATTTAAACCTTATTGATGTGAGAAAACCTGATGAATGGGAAGAAGGGATCATCGAAGGCGCCAAAAAAATCTTTTTGGGTGATTTAAAAGATGCTCTCGGTGATTTAAATCCAGAGAAAAATTATACACTCTATTGTGGATCAGGAAAAAGAGCAACCATTGCTGCGAGTTTAATGCAGGCCCATGGTTTTAAAAAAGTAGATGTCTTTATGGGTTCTATGGCAGCTTATAAAAAGCTACAGTAATTATTCTTCTTTCACTCCACTGATCATGAGCATCCAGGTTCGACGCTTATGTCTCCAAGCATCGAGGAAGACCCCTCCTATATGAAGACTAGCAAGCGCAACAATAATTTGAGCTGATAATTCATGCATACCTTCAAGAGTTGAGCTTCCCCAAAAAGTGTCAGTTCCCATGAGAAAACCAGTCATCCCTTGAAACAGTATTCCTAGCCATATCAGATAATAGACATATTTAGCTTTAGGATTATAGTGAGATATGGTTCTTTTAGTCCTGAGCGTAACCCTTATAAGAACTAACAGACAAGCAATATAGCCTATATAGCGGTGAGGAACTTCTCCAACCTCAAGGATGAAGAAATTTAAAATGACAGTGAACGCTACCCACCAATGAATAAAACGAAATAAAAGCGGATAGCGCTCACTCATAATTAATGATTTTCTTTTTTAACGATAGATCCATCAATAGGATTGAAATAAATCTCTACTTTATTTTCTTCTTTATCCCACCCATAGATTTCGTAACAATTACCTTTAGTAACTTTGAATTCATTGATTTTGTAACCTTCATCTAAAAGATTTTGTTTAAACTGTTCTTGATCTTGCCACTTCTCTTTAGGCTCTTGAGTGCACTCTGTTTTTTTTGAGCAACTCACAATGGAGAGGGTAAGAGCTGTCATAACAAATAGTTTTTTCATTTTAATCCTTCGTATAAAAAATTAACGGCCATAAATGTAAGAATTATAGCGGCCATCGTGTTAAAAATAGGTGCAGCTAGTTTAGCAATTCTTTTGGCAATTGCCATCCCTAACAAAGTAGAGATAAAGGCAAAGAAACCAATTGAGATAATATAAGGGTATAGGGTTTTTCCCATAATCCCTAGACTTACGCCTACTGCCAGTGCATCTATACTTGTCGCTACTGAGACCAGTAGTATTTTAGAAAAGCTATGAAAAGCTTTAGGCTGTGAATCATGCAGAGGGTTTTTAAATTGATCATAAGATTCTTTAAACATATGGAGAGCAACACTCAATAGGAGTATAAATGAGAACCAATGATCGAACTGATCAATATAGGATATGATAGAGCGCCCAGCGAGCGCTCCTACCAGAGCAATTAGAGCTTCAGCACTACCCGACATAAAAGCAAACTTATAGGCATCTTTGGGTGAATGATCTCTTGCCCCCATAGCAAGTGCTGCCGAAAAAGAATCCGCAGATAACACCAGTCCTAGAATGAGTACTTCCAATAAATCCATTACGGGGAAACATTAGCACAGAACTTCTCAAAACTCTCTACTGGCTTATCTCGATTGTTTTGGTAGCTATGCCCACCGAGAACCGCTAAACAATTTTGCAGGGGTACTACAGCGGAAAAGCCTTTGGTCTCAGATAAGTAACGTCCTGTATGTGACCATTTCGAGGTATCAAAATCATAAACATAGATATGTGAAATATAATCATAGTCCCACTCACCTGTTTTAAACATCCCACCGAAGACATAAGCATGATGACCAATACTACCTGTGGCCGGAGCAAAAGTTGCAAAGGGAAGCGGTGTTAATTCTTTAAATGTTTCTGTTTGAGGATCAAACTCAGTGAAATTATCCAATAAGCTAAAGTGACTCCCACTCTCACTAATGCCACCTAAAAGATAAATCTTTCCCTCTTTTTCAAAGGCACTGAAGGCCCTACGCTTAAGCGGCAATTTAGCATTCATTGTGGACCAGGTTTCGGTTTTTAAATTAAAAACATCAATTTCATCATGAAAAGTGCCATCTATATCATTATCAAATTTGGGAGTGGCGTCCCAGCCTCCTATCAAATAGACCTTGCTACCGATTTTAACAGCGGCATTGGAAGATCTATTTCTTGGCATATGCCCAACTTCTTCCCACTTATCTTCTTTAATATTATATCTTTCAACAACTGAAATGGACTTCCATTTCGGATTGGTGCTGGCTTCATAAGCAAAGCCACCAAATGCATAAAGATATTTACCAAAAGCGGCCACTTGAAAACCGTGGCTGGGGTTAAGTCTGGGAGCTCTATCTCGCCACATATTTATAGTGGTATCGAAGCTCGTAACTCTCCCGGTGAATGACTCCGGTGGATAAGTATGCTCGGGACCTTGATGCCCACCCACGATATATATTTTTCCTAAATGATTTATTGCTCCAAAAGAAGATCTTGGTTCTCCGATCATCTTAGGCATTTGAGAGATCCTAATATTTTCATCTCCCGAAATTCGAGGAGCGTAAAAACTGACTCCTGTTTTTGAAAACAAGAGTTCCTCTATCCCCAGATCATTTGACCATGAGAAATAGCTTTGCTTATAAATGGAAAAGACACCATTTTCATTTCTGTCTGAGGTAAAAATTAAATTATTATAACGATCAAAGGTAGGTGAAAAATCTCTGGCACTATCTGTGGTTACTTTTCGAGTTGTTTTTTCAAAACGATCATATACATAAATATCCCAATTAGCGTTTAGCTCTGAGGTATATGCAATATAGCGCTCATCCTTTGATACAGTCGGAGCCATACCAAAGCCAATCACTTCTTCTTTTTTTGCTTTGACATCTAAAACAACGATTTCTTTTCGAGTGTTATTTCTTTGGAAAACGACTTTTTCACCATTTTGAAAACTTGAGGGAAAAAAGCTTGAAACTTTTGTCGTTAAAAAATTAATTTTCCCATAGCTACCTGGGGCCACTTCATTTAAGTTTATTTTTCCAATTTTATTCACACCTTTATCTTGAACGGAAAAAAGAAGTTGGTTTTGATTTTGGATGAAATGGGGGTGAAGAATGAAACCTTCTTCAGTCAGAGTTGATTGTTGACCAGTCACCCTATTTTTTACAACGAGTTTAAGATGGGTCGCATCTTTTCCTGAGATATAGGCCAGTTGATGAGCATCACTAGAGATAGCAGGATAGAGATTCCAATCACTGCCCTTGGTGACCAACTGATAATTTTTGAGATCATTACTTTTTGCTATATGCTTTCCATGCTGATCTTCGACCATAAAAACTAAGGTGTCTGCGTGAAGCACAGTGCTTAAAAATGAGAGTGAAATTAAAAGTAAAAATTGCATAACTTGTCCTGATAAATGAGTTTCAGGACAAGCATCTAAAAAGGAGTTTGAGATGTCAAACTCCTATTGATAACTATCTAGAAATGCTTCTTTTTTGCCTTGCGCCACCGCTTCTCATATTGCGATTGCCTTCTCTTCTTCGGCCACCATTTCTTCCGCCCCCGCTTCTTCTTGATCTGCCTTCTCCTCTTCTGCGAGGTCTAAATTTAGGAGCAGCGAACTGTTGGCACTCAATATCAAATGAATCAGTGAGTTGTCTCATGTCTTGATTGAGTTGCATGGTAAACATGAGCTTAAGAACTTCTTCTTTATTGAGATTTTCAAAATACTCGGCGTACTGATGAAAGCTTTCATCTATATCAAAGTCATCACCTTTTTGAACAACGGCTGTTTTGATTTTTTGCATCTTACCTAGTACTTGGTGAACGCGGTTGACTTTCGTCTCTTCTAAACTTGGAAGATTATATTTTTCCATTTTTGTTTTTGTAAGCTTTTCAATTTTTCTAAGATCATCTACCTGATTGGGCTCTACGATAGTGATGGCCATCCCTTTTTTACCTGCACGCCCGGTTCTTCCAATACGGTGAACATAAGAGTCATGCTTTCTTGGAAGACCAATATTAATAACGTGAGTGATATCTGAAATATCTAAGCCTCTGGCAGCAACATCGGTACATACCATCACTTGAGCTTTTCTGTTTTTAAACAGGTTAACTGCTTGATCACGTTGTTTTTGATTGAGGTCACCATTAAGGGCTATTGCATTCACACCTAATTTTTCTAATTTTTCGCAAAGCTCATTGGTTTGCACCTTCATCTCACAAAAAATAATTCCGTATAAATGAGTGTCAGAGAGAAGAATCGTTTGAAGACCTTTTAAAAAGTCTTTTTTATGTAAACATAAGTATGTTTGTTCAACACTATTATTAGTAAGAGTCTTAGCTTCAACTTTAATGACTTTTGGATAATGCAGTTTTGTTTGCATTAAGTTAAGTATTGGTTTTGGCATTGTCGCTGAAAACATCCAAGTTGAAACTTCAGAATTAAAGTTTTCCATGATCATTTCAACATCTTCAATAAAGCCCATCTTAAGCATTTCATCTGCTTCATCCACTATAAATGTATGAACTGTATTGAGTTTTAATTTTCCTGATTTGATAAGATCGATGGCACGACCTGGAGTCGCCACCACAATTTGTGACTTTCTCAAACCATCAATTTGTTGTTTATAGCCCACGCCACCATAAACAGTGGTAGCTTTGATATGAGTGTATTTAGCATAATCTTTAATATCATTTTGGATTTGGTTGGCCAGTTCTCTGGTCGGGCTCAAAATAAGGGCTTGAATACCTTCAGCATCTTCATCAATACGTGTTAGAAGCGGCAGACAAAATGCAGCGGTTTTCCCTGTTCCTGTTTGGGCTTGGCCAACAAAGTCTCCCGGATCGTTTATTAGCATGGGGATGGCTTGAGATTGAATCTCAGTTGGTTCTTTATAACCCAGCTCTGCTATAGCTCGGTTAATATTCTCAGGTAAAAATTTGTTAAAAAAGCTCATGAATTTCCTTCATCAAAAAGTTAAATAAGCTTAATGAAGGAATACCCTAATCTAGCGAAAATGCGAGCCTGACCTTGATTAAATCTTATATGGTGGCGTAACCTATCGCATTATGACGAGGAACACAAGAGAATTAAATGTATTGATCTAACACCTTGATATTTCTAGGGGCGATTGAGTTTTTAGGGTCGATCTGCCTAGCATTTATATAGTATTTCTTGGCCAATTTATAGTTCTTCAGCTTGAAATGAATGTTCCCCATTCCTATATTTGCCATATAACTCCTGGGCCAGCGCTTAAGAATGGCTTCATAAGAAAGTTTAGCTTTTTGAGTCATGCCATTTTCTTCTAGTGCAGCTGCACTTCTCATATGCTCTAGCTCAGTGCCCGTTGCCGCGATTGATCCGGGAGGAATCACAACCATTCCCCAATAACTGCCACGATTCCAAGTGCGCTCGAATTTATCCACATCCCATTTTTTGTTTTTCTCTGCACCTGTATGGAGGTAGACAACTTTTTCATTCAAATCATAGCCATGAACGAGTGCATAATGCCAGAGGGGGTACCAGCTAAAACCTAAGTTTTCAAAAACAATTACAGGGTTCTCTTTTTCTATTTCTTTAAAAAGACTTTTGAGATTTCTAACGGGAATAGTTAAGTAACCATTTCTTCTCGCCGCTGCGATCATGTCTCCTTGAAAGGTACCATTGGCTTTTTGAATAAATGTTTTTTCAGCGAGATCATCTTGCCCTAGATTTTCACCTCTATATTGTAATGCCATGGCCAGAGTTGCAGGGCCGCAGAAGGCATCTTTTTGTAAAATATAAGGAACCTTAGAAATTTGTTTTGATTCTTGAAGCTCAGATTTAAGCTGAGAGACATGTTGTGATTGGGGCGCACGTGTTGCACACCCCACACATATTAATATATAAAATAATAAAATCAGCCTATTCATTATTTATCTTACTTTAAGTTAAATTCTTTGAGCAAAATAGATAATTAAAATAACGACGAGAATGGCCACTAAAATTCCACCTGCCTGAGCTTGTTGAATATTTTGATCAAATTCGGCCAATTCAGCATCACTTAAGCTTGCCAGTCTTAAATCAATCTCATTTTCCGTTAGACCAAATTCACTTAGCTTCGCTTTGACTTCGTCACTACTGGCCAGAGTTTTGATTTTTGTCTCTACAGCTGCACGGTCAAAACTATTAACCGCATCCATAGTGCTTACCATTTGTGCGTTAGATGTTACATTTGTCGCTTGAGCAATCGAGATATTAAAAATAGATAAACTCAGCATTAGACATAAAAAGACTTTTAAATTTTTCATTGTTTCCTCCTTACTGCTATAGTAAGTGAAATCACGACTAGAATAAATCTAGATATGAAGTAAAATCTGTGTAAGTATTTACAAAAATAGGGAGTCATCATATGAAAAACTTAATCATTGCTTGTTGTGTTATAATGTCTTTTTCTCTGAGTGCCTTTGCAGAAAGCCTTTATGACTTTCAGGTGACTCAACCCTCTGGAGAAGAACTTAATCTTAAAGATTATAAAGGAAAGATAATTCTGGTGGTTAATATTGCGACGAAATGTGGCTATACCGGACAACTGGATGGACTAGAAAAACTCTATCAAAAATACAAAAAAAAGGGACTTGTGATCGTTGGTATTCCCAGCAATGATTTTGGCGGGCAAACCCCAGAAGGGAATAAAGAAGTCGCTAAATTCTGTCGACTCGAATATGGAGTAAGTTTTCCTCTCACGCAGAAATTAAAAGTCAAAGGAAGTGAAAAACATCCCCTTATTAAGTCCATACTTTCAAAGTCCGATAACGAAGAGATCAAATGGAATTTCACAAAATTTCTCTTTGATAAAAATGCAAAATTCAACGCCCGTTTTGAATCGGCTGTGCAACCACTTGATTCAGAACTAGAAAAAGCTATTCAAAAACTAGTCAACTAATTCAACGATGATCAGCTCTAAAGAATTAGCCAAACTATTAGATACTAAGTTCCAAGGTCCCTTTGGTTTTCGTTTTGGACTTGATGGGCTCATTGGACTTATCCCTGGTATAGGGGATATCATCACGACCATCATGGCTTTTGGTATTGTTTTTAATGCTTTCATGAGGGATGTAAAACTTTCTGTGATCACGAGAATGATGATCAATATACTCATTGATAATATCATCTCTAAAATACCTCTGATAGGTTTCCTCGCCGACTTCGGTTTCAAGTCAAATCAAAAAAACCTGCAGTTATTAAATGAATTCCAAGTTCAGCCTCAAAAGACAGCAAAGAAATCATTATGGTTTATTGTTATGATTGTGATCACTCTGCTGATTATGATCAGTTTGAGTATTTACTTATCCTATCTGCTGATATCCACTTTGCTACAGGGAATTTCAGCATGAAACGAGTGGCCAATTATTTTCAAGAAATGATCGTTCAGCTCTTTAGAATCTATCATAAACTGAGACTAGATAAACGTGAGCCCGTTATTTTAACCTATCCTATATACGCCAATGAGACTGAAGCAAGAGTGTTTGGTCGGGTCATAGAAGAAATACGTTATGGTGAGTTTGAACGCATCAAAAGCCGTATCAATCACTTTATTCATGTTTTAAAACTTCTTCTCACAGTCAAATATGCAAGAGCTAAAATAGATTGTTACAGCGGTGACCAGCATAATCAACTGATGACCAATGAGCAGGGATATTTTTATGGAGTTGTACCCTATCAAGCGGGTCAAAATGTTTATTACCAACTAGAAAACATAAAAAAATTAAAATTCTCAACTCCTGAAGCCACAAAATTCACGGCCGATGTTTATAAACCAAATGAGAAAACACAGAAAATTATCATCAGTGATATTGACGATACCGTGCTTAAAAGTAGAGCCGCTAATTTTCTTTATGTCGCAGCCCTGACCCTTTTTTCACCGACACATAAAAGAGAAACTTTTCCCGAAGCTGCTCATGCCTATCAGTCCTTAGAAAAGGGAGCGAATGGACAGGAAAATAATATGTTTTTCTATGTTTCTAGTAGCACTTGGAATATATTCCCATTGATTGAGAGCTTTCTGAAAATAAATTCTTTCCCCCGCGGCCCCATCCTCATGCAAGATATGGCCAGCGAGCGCAAGAAGCAACACCAAGTTGAACATGGTCACAAGCTGGATCGTATATGTGAAATAGCAGAATTCTACCCTGAACTTCCGCTTATCCTTATCGGCGATGCCGGTCAAAAAGATGCCGATATCTATCTTCGCATAGCCGAAAAATACCCCAAGAGAATTGACAAGATCCTTATTCGAAAATCTTGGTGGACTGAAACCATTCATAATCTCGATCATTATTTACAGCGGGCCAAAAAGCTGGGAGTGCAGTTGGTTTATTTTGAGAGTCTTGAAGAGTTGGAATATTAAATGCAAGGTGAACAAGAAGTCTTTTTTCAATGTCCTTTTTGTGGTGAAACAATTTCCATGGTGTTTGAGCTTTACTACGGAGAACAAACCTATATAGAAGACTGTCAGGTTTGTTGTAGGCCTATTCAAATTACTTATAGCTCAGACGGAGAGCAGATAGACCTTAAAAAGATCGAACAGACATAAATTTATTTTATCACAATTACTCAATCTAGTTATTTTTTTTTATTTCTATTTTCAATTTATAACTCTCCTAGCAGACAACAAAGGAGAAAAAATGAAAGCCATTTTATGTACAGCTATTATAAGTTTGAGTCTCACAGCACTGGCCAATAATGAAGACATCGTTGATGTTGATGATCTAAGGGCCGTGGCGCTACGAGTAGACAAAAAAGAAATCATCGCTGAGGTACACTACCCAAATTATAGAATAGGGGGAGGCAATGGAGCCGGGAGAGAAATTCAAGACTGTTTTCTTCTCGATGTTATTGACTCAGATCACATCACAACAGTTGAGAAAAAATGGGAAATAGCTCAACTTCTTTCGTTGCATGAAGGTTATTATTGGCACCCGGATAATCGTTTTGAGATGGAGCCAGAAGTTAAAGGGCAAAATATTGTCTTTAAAACGACGGGGATGAATTTATATATGACTCATTTTATCATTAAGTCTCAATCAGGAGAGAATCTTGCGGATGAACTTGGTCGAATCATGCCTCCTACTCGAAGTGGTAACTATCCTTCCCAAGTAAATTTATTGTATGTAAGAGACTGCCGTTTTTAAAAGTGCCAAAATGATACCAAATCCATCTCTCACGGGAGGTGGATTTTTTGTGCGTTGACATCTTTAAAGTCTATGAGGTAGCAACTCACCATGCAAACAAAAAAAACGACCTTCCAAAGATTTCTTACCACAGTCGAGCGACTGGGTAATGTCCTCCCTCACCCAGTTACACTTTTTGCCATCCTATGCTTAGTTGTTTTAGGTGTCAGTCAAATTGCTGACTGGATTGACCTGCAAGTTCTTGACCCTAGACCTGAAGGATCAAAAAACAGAGCGGAAAACGGACTCATCACGGCCATTGGATTAATTTCTCCAGAGGGAATAAGACTGATCTTTAAAAATCTTGTGACAAATTATACGAGCTTTGCTCCCCTTGGAACTGTACTGGTCACCATGCTGGCGGTAGGTGTGGCAGAGTATTCAGGGATGCTTACTGCATTTATCAGAGGTCTGGTATTAAAAGCTCCTGATAGGCTTATAACTTTTGCTGTGGTTTTTGCTGGAATTCTTTCAAACACGGCTTCAGAACTTGGTTATGTTGTTCTCATTCCCCTAGGGGGTTATGTGTTTATCTCCAAGGGAAGGCATCCCCTTGCAGGTATGGCCGCTGCTTTTGCCGGAGTCTCAGGGGGGTATTCAGCAAACTTATTTATTGGAACGATCGATCCCCTTTTAAGTGGGATCACTCAAGAAGCGGCAAGATTAATTGCTCCGGACTATACCACCCATGCTGCCATTAACTGGTATTTTATGATGATCTCCACTGTGCTTATTTCAACCATAGGTACTTTTGTCACAGAAAAGATTGTTGAGCCCAATCTTGGTGAATATGATCCAAAATATTCTCAAAATATAGATACTGACAATGCCATGGCCCCCTTAACCAGTTCAGAGAAAAGAGGGTTAATGTATGCGGGCTTAACAGTTATTCTTTTGGCCATCATTGCGGCCATCACCATTCTTCCTAGTTGGGGAATTTTGCGTGATCCTGTGACCGGTGACGCTCTCAAGTCTCCTTTTATGAAAGGGATAGTCACTTGGATTTTTATTTTCTTTTTCTTTCCAGCAGTAGTGTATGGAAAAGTGGTAGGAAGTATTAAAAGTGATAAGGATGTTATTGAAGGTATGACCAAAGCGATGAGTCGTATGGGGCTTTATATGGTTTTAGTCTTTTTTGCCGCTCAATTTATTGCGTTTTTTAAATGGTCAAATTTGGGAACTATTTTGGCCGTGAGCGGAGCTAACCTGATGCAAAGTATGGAGATTACCGGACCGGGTATCTTTGTACCTTTTATCCTCATGTGCTGCTTTGTAAACTTAATGCTTGGGTCAGCTTCTGCTCAGTGGGCCGTGACTGCACCTATATTTGTTCCCATGCTTATGTTAATAGGTTACGCCCCTGAAGTGATTCAAGCGGCCTATAGAATTGGGGATAGCACCACAAATATCATCACTCCTATGATGAGTTATTTTGGACTTATCCTCGCGTTCGCGGAAGAGTTTGATAAAAGAATGCGTATAGGAACCATCATAAGCACCATGCTTCCCTACTCCATGCTCTTTATCGTTTTTTGGACGATTCTCTTTTACTTATGGGTTTTTGTCCTTGGCATGCCAGTAGGACCTGATGCTCCGACCTATTTTCAAATGCAATAAGTTAGTACTTTGAGAATTCTCAAAGTCTAATACTTACTGCTCGAGAATATAGGCAAAGATAAGTGGTGCAACTATACTTGCGTCGGACTCAATCACAAATTTAGGGGTCTCAACTTCTAATTTACCCCAGGTGATTTTTTCATTAGGAACTGCTCCAGAGTAAGAACCATAACTTGTAGTGGAATCAGAAATCTGGCAGAAATATGACCAACATGCGACGTCTTCTTCTAAGTCTTGGGAGAGCATAGGGACGACACAAATAGGAAAGTCCCCAGCGATCCCTCCTCCAATTTGAAAAAAGCCAATCCCATGATCGGTAGCATTGTCTTTATACCATTTTGCTAACCACACCATATATTCAATTCCTGATTTCATAAGACTCGGACTTAGCTCTTCATTGAGGCAGTAACTTGCAAAGATATTCCCAATGGTCGAGTCTTCCCAACCAGGAACAACGATAGGTATATTTTTTTCGGCAGCAGCAAGCATCCATGAATTTTTAGGATCAATTTCGTAGTACTGCTCCAACTCACCACTCAGAAGAATTTTATACATAAACTCGTGGGGAAAGAGCCTCTCCCCTTTGTCCTTGGCTTCGCACCAATGATTATATAGATGCCGTTGTAGTTTTCTAAAGGCTTCCTCTTCTGGAATACAAGTGTCTGTCACTCTGTTAAAACCTTGATCTAGAAGTTCTTGCTCATCTTGAGGAGAAAGATCTCGATAATGAGGGACTCGCTTATAAGAATTATGAGCAACGAGGTTCATAATATCTTCTTCTAAGTTAGCACCAGTACAGGAGATAATATCCACTTGTCCTGCTCTAATCATTTCGGCGAATGAAATCCCAAGCTCCGCAGTACTCATCGCTCCTGCGAGAGTCACCATCATTTTTTTATTTTGTTTTTTATGCTCTTTATAAGCTTTGGCCGCATCCACAAGTGCAGCAGCATTAAAATGTTTAAAGTTCTTTTCTAGAAAATTTGAAATAGGCCCCATTAAAACCTCACTATCATAGGGTTATGATAGCATTGTTACCTAAAAAGAAAGGGTGTCAACAAAAACAAAAGAAAACCTATGACAAAAACGCACCCAAGCTTAAATAAGGGATGAGTATGGATAGGATTCGAGAAATGTTTACCCTTGGGGGATGACACTTTCATCGGCTTAGTAAATAAGACGTATGATATGGTGGCTATTAAAGCGAGACTGACCCATAGCGGCCAAGATGCTAATTCAAAATTCATTCTTTCTTCTCCTCATTATATTTCTACACCCGTTAAAATTTCAGACTGAAGAGCTTCATCCCCATGAAGGACATGGATGTCTCCTGTCGTTTCAAAAATAACGGCCCTAATTTGACTTAAATTTAGTACATTAGACTCTCTCAGTTTAGAAAGAATATCTAATTTTGTGACGTGGCATTTTTGCATATTCGCTTCTAAAAATTCTCCGTCTTTCATTAAAAGCATAGGTTTATTATCGATCAGATCACTCACCCACTGGGATTTTTGCTTTAGAATTGCAATTGACCATTGAATAAAAAATAAGCACAACAGCGCAAAAGCCCCCTGTCCCATGGTTATGGTTTTATTTAATATAGTTGCCCCCATGATTGATCCCACAGCAATAGTCATGGCGAAGTCGAAACTCGACATTTTCGAAAAGCTGCGAAGCCCACACAAACGGGTATAAAAAATAACAAGTGAAAATATAAGGACTGCCGTTGCTAGTATATTCAACATATTAGAACATTAAGCGTAAAGAAGAGGGAAAAACTCTAAGAGTGGCTTAATAATTATTTAGTTTTTAACACATTATTTAAAATTCTTGGTCATTATCTCTGGGGTTATATATTGTTAGAATAAACCTCGACGCAATTAAGAAAGGGATAGTTATGCACTTGTTAAAAAATAAGAATTTCTACATTGGTTTATTTGTATTTTTAATCTTGGTTTTTGTGGGACAAAATGCCAGACCTGTAGAAATTAATTTTCTCTTTTGGAACCTGATTAAAGTGAACTTCTTCTTTATTGTTTTTATTTTCTTTGGACTAGGTTTTCTCACGGGCTTTCTCGTCAGTAAAAAATCAAAAAAGAAATCGAAAGTAAATCTAACCAGCTCAGGTACAAAACAAAGTAAAGAGAGCTCTTTTGTAAAACCTGTTCAAGGTGAGCATACACTTTAAACAAAGATTCATGGTGGAATTTCGCTCAGCTAAACTAGTATTTATTTTTTTGTTTATGGCAACTTACGCCCATGCAACGATAAAAACAGATTTTTATCAATGGCCTACGAAAAATAGGTTTAAACGATCTGCCATTGCCGCTTACAAAACAAAGCAATTTCAAATTCCCTTTTATGCTGGAATTGCCAGTCTTGTGCTTTTTGATGGGAACCTTTCAAAAAGTATTGGAGATCAAAACTATATCTTTGGCTCTAGTGAAAACGCTGCTCATATCAGTGATGGACTGCTTCTATCGCTTATTCCTATGATGGTGTACTCATCCACTCAAGCAGAGCTCTACCGCCAGACTGATCAAACTGATTTTGGTCAACGCTCAAAGCTATTAGCTTTTCAAACGATAATGGTTATTGCTGATTTTAGCCTCATACATGCTGTTAAGTATTCCGTACAAAGAGATCGCCCTGATAGCTCTGATCTGCTTAGCTTTCCATCAGGTCATGCTTCTGCCTCTTCAGGTATGTCACGAATGGTCTATAACAATATTGAGAACTCTGATATCGACGATACCACCTTGGGTGATACCCTTCAGTTCTCTGCGATATTTTTATCCAGTGCCGTTGCTTATGCTAGAGTTGAAGCAGAAAAACACCATCTGTCTGATATTTTACTCGGTAACGCTTTTGGGGCTTATATCAGTGACTTTCTTTACAAAAGCTTTATGGAACAACATGTGGATATTAGCACCACATTATCAATGAATGCCCATGCGCCTTATCTACGAATAACATATAAATTTTAAAGGATTAAAAAAATGAAAAGTATGATTTTATTACTTATTTTTAGTTTGTTTTTATCACATGCTTGGTCAGTGGAAGTTTATGAATCTCCAGACTTCAATGAACCCAAGCAGGAAAAAGAATATGAAAGTGTATGGGAGATTGAAAAAGAAAATGCTCTTACTCCTTTCACCAATAATACATCTGCTTGGATTTTAGGAACCGGTACGGTTTTGTCCTATTTAGTTTACAGAGAACAAAGAAATGCAGGCAAGTTTGGGTACGATGAAAATCATGCAGAAAAAGTCTGGTGTGATTGGCGCTGCCAAGGAAATATTATTGGGTGGGGTCTCCTTCAGGTTGGATACACCCTTACTCAATTACCAGGAATTTATGATCAGGATAAAAAGGCCCTCGAGAACACTGAAATTATGTGGAAGTCGACTTTATACACCTCATTATACACTCTCGGTTTAAAAATAGCCGTTAGCCAAGAGCGTCCTAATAGCCCCAATAAGTATGAGTCTTTTCCATCAGGTCATGCATCTGCAGCCTTTGCCTTTGCTACCAATGTGGCCATGAGGCATGCGTGGTATTGGAATTTTTTAAGTGTGCCCCTTGCCTATTTTGTAACCGCATCAAGAGTAGCCAGTGATGATCATTATATTCATGATTCTGTTTTTGGAGCAGCTCTTGGAATTAGTGTGGCCTATGGTGTGAATAAGGCCAAGCTTCCACTGATTTTAGGATATGAACCTATGGAAGATGGTGGTGGGATCGTTATGAATTATAAATTTTAATAACCGACCTACTAAAATGAGGATGATAGAGAAAACTCAAACTCACAGACAGAAGCAAAGTTAATGTAAGTAAAAAAATTTGTTAGATGTCTGTATTGTCACAAGATCTAGTAAGATAAATACTTAATACAATAAACTAGCAGCGCCTGCGCCTCGAATAAACTATTATTAATCAAGTGAAAGAGCTGCTCGTTGCTTAGTTTGAGTTTTCTCTATCCCACGGTAGTGAGTCGGTAAGTAAATTTTAAAAGAGTCTAAAACCGTAATTGAGAATAATAGCTTGGTTAGTCCTTCTCTGTTGAGACTGAACTTCATAAAGCTCCTCAGCATCATTTGAGGAATCATCGATTATAGTAAACTTCTCTTCTTCCACACTATAAAAAGCAAGTTCATAAAAAGTCTTACGATCTTTATTCATAAGTTTAAAGCTAACTCTATAGCCATGATTTCTCACTCTGACTCTATTAACAGTTGAAATATCTGCTTCGTTTTGATGGAGGGTTCTAAAGTCCAAAGTGTATAAGCCTAAGGTTGGGCCTAAAGTGAACCAAAGTCTATGGTTTTCAAAATGAGCAAAGCGCTGCATATAAACTAAAGAATAAAAACTGGTTAAAAGACTGGTGTCACCTTCAACCGTTTCATAATTTTCTTTAATTTTCATATCCTTACGATCAGGAGTATAAGAGGCGTCAATAACAAGTCCAATAGATCCCTCTTCACTGATATTATATTGTAGAGTTGACCCTATATTGAGAGCTGTAAAATCTCTGGCCCTAGCAGGATGATTCCCTTGTATTTCTATATAAGGAATACCAACTGCGAAATACAGATGAGGGTACTCTACTTTTGCTGCATAAACACTCGAAAATAAACTTAAACAAAGTATCCAGATTCTTATCATAATGTTGAACTCCAAAGAATAACTCCACCAGTGGCATCACTTGTAGGCATAACAAAGATTGAAGCCTCCCCATCAACGAGATAACTAAAAGGATTGATAAGGCGTCCTAGGTAATACTTAAAGCTATTATCAGAGTTAATAAAATTTACGGAAACTCTTTCAAAAACATACCCCAAAGTAGATCCAAAGAAAGGTGTATTAAAAGTATCTTGAAAACTGGGTCTTTCGGTATAAGTCTCTATCAAAGTTTCAAAATAAAAACTCGAGAGAAAAGAATAGAAAAGTGCCTTTTGCTCAACATAGCCACGGGCCCGATAATAGAGATAAACCTGTGAGCCTGTGTAGGTATGTCCTAAAAGATTCCAGGTGGTGTTATCATTATCAACAGTGAAATGCCCAAAATTATCTTTATAGTTCGCCCATGATCCTTCTTTTTCGATAGTACCTTTTTGAGTCAATAGATAACCTAGGGTGTGACCTGAGAAAACGATACCTTGGTCGAGCATTGTTTCCTTAAAACTATGGTATTTGTTTGTATATCGCAATGCATGTGCGGGAAGTGAAATTAGGAATAGCAGTAAAAGTATTCTCTTCATGTCTAACAATTATTAAACTTTAAATAAAGCTTGTCTTTTCAATTATGTGGATGAAAAGTGGTAGAATGAAAACATTTCTCTTTTTATTGCTTTTTTTTAGCTGTTCATCAGTTCCCCTTTCAAGAACGGAGCTGGGTGACGAAAAAAAACAAGATATTTCCCAACAATTAAAACCTTTTATTTCCGATGGCTGTAGTCTATGGCCAGAAGGAACAGCACAAGACCGCTCTCTATGGTTAGAATGTTGTGTCTTTCATGATTTAAAGTATTGGAGAGGGGGAACTCAAGGAGAGAAGAATTTAGCAGATAAAGAATTTAAGCAATGTATTGCAGAAAAAGGCTACACTCAATTAGCATCTTTAATGGAGTTTGGAGTAGAAGTAGGAGGCAGTCCTCGCTATGCCACTTCATTTAAATGGGGCTATGGATGGACTTATGATCGAGGCTATGTTCCTCTTACCCCCAAGGAAAAAAAATACCTCCGAACTCTTGCTCCTAAATCAGGTGAAGATCTAAGCTCTTATGTGGATAAAAAAGCGATTGATAGCCAAATAAAAAAAATACCAAAAATTATTCTTCCTTAGTATTCTTGCAAGGCACCCCATTGGATTTTATGTTATGAATCCACTACAATACCCAGATGAATGATAAATGGACATTTTGGATCGATTGCGGCGGAACTTTTACAGATATTATTGCTCTTAATCAAAAAGGAGAGCATAAAGTTCATAAGATTCTCTCCCACTCTCCCCATTATCAATCAGCTGTGGTTCAAGGGATCACTGAGATCTTAGGTCATCATGATTTTAGAAAATCCGTACAAGAAATTAGACTTGGTACCACAGTGGCGACCAATGCCTTTCTTGAAAAGAAAGGTCATCCCTGTGCATTAATCACAACCCTTGGGCACAGAGATGTTCTCGAAATACGCAGACAAAGTCGTCCTCGATTATTCGACATTGATATCGAAAAAACTCCCCCTTTATACAGTTTCGTGACGAGCATAAAAGGTAGAATGGATTCACACGGAAATGAACTTATTGCTCTAGATGAAGAGATCGCTACATTTGAATTACAAAGAATTTTGGACAGTGGAATTAAATCAGTCGCCATTTCATTACTTCACTCTACTAAAAACCCAAGTCACGAGCTTCAACTCAAAAAGATTGCTCTTAAACTTGGCTTTGAATATATTTCGCTTTCTCATGAAGTCAGCCCCATTGCCAAGTATGTTGACCGAACGGAAACTGCAGTTGTAGACAGTTACCTCTCTCCTTTTTTAAATCAGTACACCAAAGAATTAGAGAAACTGCTCGGTATTGATGCCATATTTTATATGCAGTCCGATGGTGGGCTGTGCAAAGGAGTTGACCTTAAAGGTTATAATGCTCTTCTCTCCGGTCCGGCGGGAGGTTTAATAGGGGCTATCGATATTGCCAAAGAGTATGGAATAAAAAAAATTATTACTTTTGATATGGGGGGAACTTCGACTGATGTCGCGGTTTATAATGAAGAATTGCAAATCAACCCTAACCCTAATTTTTACGGTATTAATCTTTTGGCCCCTATGGTTGATATCCATACAGTAGCCGCTGGTGGTGGTTCAATTCTTAGTTATGATGACGGTCGATTCAAAGTTGGACCTGAATCTGCTGGAAGCTTTCCAGGGCCTGCTTGTTATAGAAATGGAGGTCCTCTCACTGTTACTGATGCTAACCTCTTTTTAAAAAGAATTGATCCCATGAAGTTTCCCAAAGTTTTCGGGCCAAATAAAGATCAGTTTTTAGATGAAGAAGTCGTAAAAGAGAAATTTTTAAAACTTGAAAAAGAACTGAATATTCCGGCCCATGACATCGCCCTAGGGTTTCTCGATGTCGCCGTGGCTACGATGAGTCGGGCCGTGAGAAAAATTTCAATAGAAAAAGGTTATGACCCCGCTGACTTTACCTTTATCAGTTTCGGAGGGGCCGGGGGGCAACTTGCTATTAAAGTTGCTGAGAATCTCAATATTCAGCAAGTTCTTATACATCCCTTGAGCTCTGTTTTATCCGCCTTTGGAATGGGTAAGGCCAATCATGCTTTGAGCGTTAAAAGCACTCAGACTGATAACTTCACCGCCCTTGAAGAGCAAATCAAAGAAAAATTTTATTTTAGTGATTATGAAACTCAAAAAAACTTTCTTCTTCGTGCCAAAGGTAGTGATCACGAAGTCGAAATTTCAGCAGCAAATATTGAAATAGCCAAAAATAAATTCACTCAATACTATCAACATACTTTTGGCCTTGAGCTTGACCGTGAAATAGAATGCGTTGCTATTTCTCTAAAAGCGTTAAAAGATGAAGCGATAAAACTTCAACTAGAGGGAGAAGAAGAAAAAGTTTCAGAGAAAACAATTTTAAGTCAAAATAATACGGCCATTATAGTTGAAGAAGGATGGCAAGGAACAAAGAACAGCAAGCAGACTTGGTTCTTTACTCCAACTCATAAACAAAACTCAACTCAAAAACGAGATCAAAGAATCGAGTTAGAAATCTTTTATCAAAGGCTTCAATTTATTGCTGAACAAATGGGTTACCGCTTACAAAAATTAGCTCAATCCATCAACATTAAAGAGCGTAATGATTTTTCCTGTGCTCTTTTTACACCTGATTTTGAGCTCATCGCCAACGCCCCTCATATCCCCGTTCATTTAGGCTCTATGAACGAAGCCGTGAGAGCTGTAGGTCAATTAGCTGATATAAAAGCAGGAGATAGTTTTATTTGTAATTCCCCTCAATTCGGGGGAACACATCTACCGGATGTAACCATTGTCACGCCTATTTTTATTAATCAACAAATTGTCTTGTGGACAGCGTCCAGAGGGCATCATGCTGATATTGGCGGGAAGAGTCCCGGTTCTATGCCAGGAGATAGCGTTTCTTTGAGTGAAGAAGGTGTCATCATCAAACCCACTAAAATCGTTTCAGAGCATATATTTGATGAAAAGAGACTCTTTGAAATTTTAGTGAAGGTCCCCTACCCTGTGAGAAATTTTGATGTCAATTTAAATGATATCAAAGCAAAGATTGCTGCCAACTTAAAAGGTGTTCTCGAAATCGAAAAGCTTGTTTCAGAGCAGTCTGTTGAATATATTGAGCGTATGTGCGAATCACTTCTTGATTATTCTCATAGAAAAGTAGCCTTACTCACTAAAAAAATTGAAAAGAGTACGAGTGCTAAGCATATCACTCCTGAGAGAAAATTAGTGCTCTCCCTTAGTAAAAATAAAAACAAACTAATTTTTGATTTTGAAGGAACAACAGGTCTTCTTAAAACAAACTTCAACACTCCTATCCCCATTGTGAAAGCCACTATTATGTTTGCCTTAAGAAGTATGTTGAAAAATAATATACCGATGAACTCAGGGCTTATGCGGGGTATAGAAATTCTTATCCCTCAAGATTGTATGCTTAACCCCAAAGAGAATAGCCCGGTGGTTGCAGGTAACGTAGAAACATCACAAGCTCTATGTGACCTCGTTTTTCAAGCCTTTCATATTAAGGCCAATAGCTATGGGACAATGAATAACCTGAGCTTTGGTAATGAATCCTATCAGTATTACGAAACCGTAGGTGGAGGAAGTGGAGCGAGCCAAACGGCCCAAGGGGCCAGTGCAGTTCAAGTAAATATGACAAACTCGCTCTTAACTGATGTGGAAGTTTTTGAAGAGCGCTTTCCTGTGAGAGTAGAACTCATGGGCCTTAGGTATGGCAGTGGTGGCCTTGGAAAAAACAGAGGTGGAGATGGAATATATCGCCAGCTGTTTTTTACAGAGAACATGTCGCTCAATATGATTTCTCAATCCCGGATCATCCCACCTGCTGGTTTAAAAAATGGCCTTGAGGGTATGAGAGGGCTTAACCAAGTTGAAAAGGATGGGCACTGGCAAGAGCTTGCTGAATGTTTCTCTCTAGAGCTCACTGCTGGTCAACGCTTCTCTCTCACCACTCCAGGAGGAGGTGGTTATGGAGATCCTCCAACTGAAAAAAATAATTTAGTTTTTGGATTTGGCTCAAATATGGATCTTGCTCAAATTAAAAAGCGCTGTCCAAGTGCAAAAATTATTGCGAGAGGAAAAGTACAAGACCATGAAGTTCGCTATACTCGTTACTCCCCCATTCGAAAAGGTGGTGTCGCTGATATGAGTTATGCGCCTGGAAAGTATGTGCTCGGACTGATTGTAAGTATTAACGAACAAGATTTAAAAGTCTTGGATAAGATAGAGTGTTCAGATAATGGATATCAAAGAATAGAGATTGATATAGAAGATGATAATGGAAAAACTTATCACTGTTATGCTTATGATGTCATAGATAAAGAGCCCGATATTGCTCCCACTAAAGTTTATGAATGGTTGGTCTACTCAGGGGCTTATTACTTAAATGCACCTTCAAAATACTTAGAGCATATTTTGAGTTATAGAAAAGACTAAAAACCTTTATCTGGAAAGCCTAGCCTTCCGGCAAAAGGTATTTCGATCGCAGGGGTCCATAAATCAACACCAAAGTTGAGTCCTAAAAAATGTACTCCCACCCCTTCTGCAGCTCCTAGATGAAACCCGGCAAGTCCAAAAAGTGAAAAAACAAATCCTGTCTCAGAAGCGGTAGATGAAACCACTCCGGGAAAATAATTTTTCCCGATGGCGGTGGAAGGAAGCTCTATATCGATCTCGGGTACTTCCCTTATAATATATGAAACAAATGTATTAGAGTTAGGTCCGGGCCAAATTTTATAAAAATCTTTGTAGGGATAATGCTCGATCGCCTTTTTTACTTTTTCAATGATAAGCTTTGCTTTTTCCCCCCTCACATCAAAGAGAAGACTAGGTTCTGAATCAAACCATTTGCGATCAGGAAGGTCTTTAACAACGCTGATGGCACTGCCTAAGCGTCTTACATTCCAAGTTGTCACTTGAGCAACCGTATAGGTGCTCTCGCCAGCTTCTTTCCATGAGATCCAAGGATGAATGGCAAAATAGCCTTTCCATGAAAATGCCCTGGCATAATAAATTTGAAAAACTTCTTCTTGATGAGTTGAAGGAACCGGAGCGATTCCAATACTCTCACGAGAGGCTTCTCTCCAACTTTTTGTAGAACAACTTGTCAAAATGGCTAAGAAAAATAAAATTCGAATCATGGCTTAAGTCTAAGCTTTTGTGAGCATATGTAAACCAGACAAATGCTTTTAGCTCGCTGCAAAACATAGAAATTTGTTTACTTGCGAATTTATATGCACATTTTTTGCAAAGGAGTGAAAAGAATATTCCGGCCAAACTTCATATTATTATTACATCAGTAATCACTGATCCAAAATGACCTTGAGACCCTAATCTATCGATTAACCATATCAGCCTGCTTCAGAAGCAGGCTCGACACTTTTCTTTTTACGAAGAATATAACTGGTCAGTGAAATTTGTAAATCTTCACTCTTTAAAGGTTTTGCTAAATAGTCATCCATGCCCACAGTTAAGGCTTTTTGCTTATCTTCATTAAAAGCATTCGCCGACAACCCAATGATAAAATCACACAGTTTTTTTTCTTTGATCAATTGAGTCGCTTGTAATCCATCCATCACGGGCATTTGAATATCCATAAAGATAATATCAAATTCTTGTTTTTCACACATCTCCACCGCAACCTGTCCATTCTCAGCTATTTGGATATGGGTGATCCCTTCTTTTTCAAGCGTTTTTTTAGCGACTAATCTATTGATCGTATTATCCTCAACTAGTAAGCAGTTTAATTCTTTGAGAATATGAGAATGATTTTCGATAAATTTTTTATTTTCACAGAGAAGAAAATTTTCGTTCTTAGTCTCAAAAGTGGGAAGCTTCACTATAAACTCAGTCCCTATCCCTAATTTGCTATCGACAGCAATTGTTCCCTTCATCGTCGAGACTATTTCTTTGACGATGGAAAGTCCTAGTCCCGTTCCTCCATATTTTTTGGTGACGGAATTATCAGCTTGAACAAAGGGTTGAAATAACTTTTCAAGCGAAGACTTCTTGATTCCAAGTCCAGAATCTTTTACTTTTATCACTAAATTGAATTTATTATCAATCGTTTTCTCTTTGCCAATATATAAATAAACCGTTCCTTTTTCAGTGAATTTAACCGCGTTACCCACTAAATTATAAAGGATTTGCTTTATTCTTCCTCCGTCACTAAAGATATACTCAGGTATATCTTGATCGTATTCAATATCAAAATGAAGACCTTTTTGCTCAACACGTGGATTGAATAATAATGAAATAGTCATAATAATCTTATTGAGGTCAACTGGCCCTTCTTCCAAAAAGAGCTTTCCCGCTTCAATTTTAGAAAAATCGAGAATATCGTTTATGATATCTAGTAGCGATTCACTACTATCTTTAATACCCTCAACATACCTACGAACTTCACCCTCAATCTCTTTATCTAAGAGCAGATTTGATAAACCAAATATCCCATTGAGGGGTGTTCTGATTTCATGGCTCATATTGGCCAGAAAAATGGATTTGGTTTTAAGCGCTTGTTCTGAAATCATTTTTTCTTGCTGAAGTTGATCTTCTCGCTCTTTGGCTTCTGTAATATCCTGGAAAGTTCCTTCCAAACGCACCAACTCATTTTGTTCATAAACGGGATAGCCTATGGCATGCACCCACTTTAGTTTATCTGTCGCAGTTTTAATCTGGAGCTGAACATTCCAACCTTTGTGCTCCTTAATTCCATCCTCTACGAGCTTTGAAATTATTGGTTTATGCTCTTCTATAAAAAAATTGATGCCATCTTCAACTTTGATTGGTTGATTATAATCCACCTCATGGATCTCATAAGTCATCTTTGACCAAATACATATATTAGTTGCAATATCGACCTGCCAACTTCCAATTTTTGCAGCAAACTGAGTTCTTTCAATCAACAGACTATTTTGTAATTTTGTTGTCTGACTTTTTAAATGTTCGAGCCGCTTTTTAAGGACTAATTCCTTAGTCACCTGACGAGCTAATATTTTAAGTTGTTTTATTTCTCCCTCTGAAAACCGTCTCGGTTTATAGTCGATAAGACAAAGAGTACCTAGATTAAATTCGTCTTCTATAGTCAAAGGACATCCAGCATAAAATCTAATTTTTGGCCCATCAATAACCAGAGGATTTTTCTTAAAGCGCTCATCTACAGTTGCATCCTCTATAACAAAAACTTCATTTTGCATAATGGCGTGGGCGCAAAAAGCTATTTCTCTGGAAGTTTCATCCGCCTCGATTCCCACACAAGATTTAAACCATTGGCGGTTTTCATCAACGAGACTCACAATGGCAATGGGAACTTCAAATAATTCAGCTGCCATATGAGTAAGATCATCAAAGCACTCCTCTTGAGCTGAATCAAGGATATCAAGATTCCGGAGTTTTTTTAGTCTTTCTTTTTCATTATGGGGAATAGGATATTTTTTCATCATTAACCTCTTAAGTATTATCGGCTTAATCATGATATTTATAATATTTATTATTAATTTTTCTTTATTTTTTGTTTGAATTCAACTTCTCCGACCAAGTCAATCAAGAATTATAAAAATAAGAATCATTTATTTTTGATGGACTTTGCACATTTTAAAAATACTTCAAACAAGTCATAGTGACAGTGAGTACCTAGAATATTTATATCAGTAACCACTGATCCTAACCTATCTAAGCCTGATCGTATCGATTGACCATATCAGCCCGCTTCAAGCGGGCTCGACACTTTTCTTAACTTCAGCTTAAATAAGGTATAAGGATAATTTATGTTTGTATTAGATAAAACCCTGGCCAGAGACAGTGAGTTTTTGGCTGATTTAGACCTTTGCCAATTAAGAATAATCAAAGATTCAGAGAACCCTTGGTTACTCTTAATTCCAAAGATTGAAGATATGGTTGATTGGAGTGATCTCGATCTGCAAGATCAATTAAGACTCACTCAAGAAATTGATCGTTGTTGTAAATTTTTAAAGTCTACTGTGAACCCTGACAAGCTTAATGTAGCCAGTCTGGGCAATCAAGTGCCCCAACTTCATATCCATATCATTGCACGTTTTAAAAATGATAGAGCTTGGCCTGGTCCCATTTGGGGAACGAAAGCAAAGACGGGGGTTAAAGAGGAGTTTTTGGAAACGTGGATGAAACTTTTTGCTGATAATTTTTAAGCCCATTTTTCCACTCTTTAAAAGCGAGGGTGAGCATTCCGAAAATCACAGCTGGCTGATAAGTCGCCTTGGCCATGAGAAAATTAGTTGCAGCGGCAATATTTCCTTCCTTAAGCTTAAGGGATGTTTCTTCGGCAACGCTTGAGACGTTTTTTATCCATTGCATACTTTGCTTTTGGACTTTATTTGAAAATTTTTCTGAAGTTTCTTTGGCACCCTCAATATCAGATATAAGGCTCAGAGTTTTTTGATTGAGATTATAAAATAACTCCTCTAACTCTTCTCTCCCTGCTTCACTAAACAAAAGAAGAGACTCCTTCATATCTTTTAAAAAATTAAACCCCAAACCTTTTTGATTACTCTTTTCCATCAGCTCAATGACTTCATCTAGTTTATTGAGACCTTTAATTTTTCCGTGATTTAAAGTGGCTTCAGACATTTCCTACTCCTTTTGAACTATTGAAACATAGCTCAAAAAATAAATATTCATAGAAATGTTTAGTTTTTTATAAACTTACTTGAGGTAGACACCACTTTGTTTTATTTTTTTCATATTCAGCTTTTGTCAATTGCACCAATAACGGCTTCTTTTTGATATCTAGCCAATTGATTAAAGTCTTCATATGTTCTTGAGCATAAGCGGTGCATCCTGCAGTAGGCTTGACCTTATTGTTTTCATTTCTTTTCCACACATGCAAAAAGATACAAGAGCCAGCCCCTTTTTCGGCTTTTTTACTATTAATATTATTATGATTGACCACCACTGCATATTCGTAGGCAGGGCCAACTTCTTGTAAATTTTCAGAACTTATTTTTTTCATTTTTAATTTTTTAGCTTCCGCTTTTATATCAAAGCTATGTTTGAGGTGGTTATAGTCAGCATGCCTCACATCATCGATACAAAAAGATTGATGATCCACGTGTTGGTAGGGAAATTTCTTATTTTGAATTTTTTCATGATGACCAAAACTAGAAGTAAGCTCAAAAATACCAGAAGGTGCTTTGCCGTCACCTTCTTTTTTGTAAATAGCCTTCTTATCTTCAGGATGAAGACCTCTTCCCTGAGCTAACCCCGATCTTCCCAGCACTGATTTCCATCCCTCAGGATTTATTTTTTTAAATTTCTTGCCGTCTTTTTCAAACAAATAAGTTTGGCTGTGGATTGTTTCACTATCATCAGCAATATTAAGAACAATTTGTTGGGAGTTTTTAAGAGGTGATTTTTCACAATCTTTAGCGTGAGAAAGAGAAGTTAATAAAACGCAACCACTTACGATAAGAAATTTAAACTTATTCATTTGAATCCTTTTTTAGATGGGTATAAGCCCAGTATATGAGTAAAAATTGCAGAGGTAAACGCAGCCACGCTACCCACGGCGAGGTATTCAGCGGCTTGCCCATCTCAAGTGCTAAATAAATATTAGCGGGAAAAACGGCTATCAGAAGTATGATAATCCCGATACAAGCCCATTTACGAGTCTTGTCCAAAAGAAGCATACTTCCTAGTATCATTTCAGCCCCTCCAGAAACAATATTGATAAAAAAATTATATTGATTGAGAAAGGGGGGAATAATTTTATAATACATCTCCGGGGATAGAAAATGATTTAGCCCTGCAATAATATAGAGTAAAGACTGAAAAACTCTTGAAATTACAAGAGCTGTGGATTTTCTTTTTTTCATCATAG
Organism: Halobacteriovoraceae bacterium; assembly: GCA_002713145.1. Classification (GTDB taxonomy): domain Bacteria; phylum Bdellovibrionota; class Bacteriovoracia; order Bacteriovoracales; family Bacteriovoracaceae. Next base: position 83,753 of record PAVS01000007.1, on the reverse strand, counting down.
GCCTTATAATAAGCTAAAACAGAAAGGAAATAAATATGAATGACACTTTGCTAGGTAAATGGGTAGAGGTCACTTTAGTGAATGATAAAAAGTGGACCGGTATTTTACAAGAATGGGACGAAGAAGCTCTTTTCATCTCAAACGGTATAAAGTTTGGGCAAGATGACCACAAAGGTGCGGAGTGTACCAACGAAGAAGTGAGTAAGGTGATTGAAACTTCGAAAAGAGAATTTGAAGTTAGCTAATCACTGAGCTCTGGGTGTACATCCATAAGATATATTGGTGGCACAGTGAATACCACCATTAAGCTCGTGCACAAACTTTCCATTAGCAAAAATTATTTTATAGGGATATTGGGACAACACTTTATCAACTTCTTCTTGGAAAACAGGAAAAATCTGTTTTGGCAATATAAGAGTGGGATAGAAAAAAATATTGTTCACGCTATTAGGATTTAAAGCGATCGCCCTATCCGTGTATTCTCCATATTTTTTTTGTTTTTTAAGGGGAACAAAAATTTGGGGAAAACTCTCTACTTTTAATCGACATTGATGATGTTTATTGATGGCAAGTTGTAAGCTCTCCACACTTTTATCAATATGAGCTTGATAAGTTTCATTCGCTCGGTAGAGCTCAAGGCATTCTTTTAACTTAAAATTTTTGGGATATAAACAATGATAAAGATCAGGCCAATTATCATAATCATCAAAAAAAGGCATCAGCTGATTTTTCGCAGGCTTTTCTGTCATAGGGAGTTTTTTAATTAACTCTAACCCAAGCTTTGGAGAAGCGACTAAGAGTGTTTGTTCACAAGGACCTGCATCCTTTTTCAGAGGCAGAGTTGTTAATAATTCATCCACATGTCCTGTCTCTAGCCATTGAACATCAATATCGATAAGTTCTTGAGAAGTACTGGCTTTAAGGACATTAAAAGTTTCATTGGTGAGATTATTTCCCACCGTTAAAATTTTAGGAGTAATGGGCTCGATATTTCCACCGTAATCACCATTGCCTGGAATATTACCTGACTTAAATTCGTCTTGCTCAATCAACTCTTTTTGACAGGAAAGAGCAATAGAGGCAGGAATGGTTTCCCCTTCACGACCAATATAAGGTAGATCGACTATTTGACTAAAACCCGTTTTAGTATCAAATAGGATTTCCATATAATCTTGGGCCCAAATGGTTTCATTAGAGGCAGTGGGAATTATATTTAAAAACTCATAGTCTTTTTTAGCAAAGTACTTTACCAGATGATCATAGGCAAAGAGGTCCTCTGTTCTAGGGACAAGAATGTTCACCATGGGTCTCGTTTCAAGCTGTTTTACTTGCTGGATAATGAGTTCTAAAAACTCTTTATGATACTCATCCTCCGAATACCCTAAATAGATGGCACGAGCGGTATAAGTTCTAGGCAGAAAAATCTTTCCATGCTTCTGAGGACAACTGCGCATTTCACTTCTAGTTTCACATAAAGTATGAGCTGGCTTAGGAGTCACTTTATTTTTGGTACAGGCCAAAAGAAGAAGAAAGCTGAAAATAAAAGATTGTTTTTTTTGCATGCATAATTATCAGGGCAAAATAAATTTCTGCCAAGAAAATAAAATCGATTTTATTCCCACTCCTCAACATATTCCATTTGACATACAAAACATATCAGTGAGATCATATGCCATATTTGGCGTAACGCATTTTCTAAGGCTTTAGTGTCAATTGAAAATCTTCTGAGTGCTGTTTCATTAACCCTTAACGGCACTCAGTTGCTTTATAAAGTCGATTCTTCTGGAGTCACACTCGCGATCAATCTCTCGATATCATAAAATTTGATCGGCTTTGCTACTGGTAAGTTAGGAATCTGCGCCAGCAGATAATTAGAGTTTTTACTTATATCAAGATCAATCATTTTTTGTTTTATTTGGGCTATTTGCTCTTGAAGTTTAATAAATCGCTCTCCAGTCAGCTTGGGAGTGGCGATCATTCTTTTATTGAGTGGATTCATCCATCTACCATTAGGTTTTTTAAATCCAAAATGAAGATGAGGACCTGTCACTCTCCCCGTAGACCCCACGGTCCCTATTACTTGGTAAGAGCGCACATAATCACCACGGCGAACTTTTCTTTTATTAAGGTGAAAATAATAAGAAGTTGATCCATCTCTATGTCGAATGGCAATCTTGTTTCCTGCATATTTATTATAAGTGGCGAGGACAACTTTACCGCTGGCCACAGCATGAACTGGTGTGCCTGTTCTTCCCCGAAGATCGACACCTCTATGCATCACTCTTCTTCCAGTGACAGGATGTCTTCTCATTCCATAGTTCGAACGCACATGAAGTCTTGAAAGAGGATAGCGTAAACCCGCCCGAATGAGTGCTTGTCCGTCTTCAGTATAATGGGCATTATAGGTTGATCCCTTTTCAGCATCTTCGTACATAAAGGTTTCATGAGAACCTGCTCTACTCCCTTCATAAGAAGTGTAGAGAACTTTCGTTGCTATAATTTGTTCATTAAAAAAACGCTCTTTTATAAGGGCCCTAAATTTATCCCCCACTCTTGCGTTCATTCTAAAATTTACCTTGCAAGTCAGTGCACTCACAATATTATTAACTACGTCAGGAGCAAAACCTTGCTTAAGCAAAGTACCTTGTAGAGTTTCCCCCTGTTTAATTTCACCTTCTATGATTCGACTGTACCAGTGAGTATGTTCTTCTTTAAATTTATAGAGCCATTGATGAGTGATAGGGTCCAGAGATAAAATATGTTTTTCTGCTGGGTTTTGAGAGAAACTAAATGAAACCAGGCGATGAGCAGTATCAAAACCGGCCTCTAATTTGTCGCCCACTTTTAGCTTTGAAAACTCAACCTCATCTCTGAGTGCATTGATTATTTCGAGGGCTTGAACATTTTCAATGCCCACATCTCGCAGGGCCTGAAAAAGTCCTTGTCCTCTTTTGACCTCTCCATTTTTTGTTAACTGAAGGGATCCATTTGAGAAACTCACCTGATCAAGTTGATAAGGGACCGGAGCTATATTATAAAAATTGTAGCCAGCATGGGCGTAACTTACTAAAAATACGATAAAAGTTCTTAACATATACTTAAGCATAACTGTCTTTTCGTATTTTTTATACCTTTTCTTGAGAATTTTTAACTTAGTTTAGCGTCTCATCAAAAATGGCTTCAAATCCCCCAAAGATCATTCTGCTGCCATCAAAAGGCATCTCTAAGTGATGCATTCGCTCATCTTCCATCATCTTTTTCACACCGGCATCCCGTGCTTCTTTGGAAGGCCATTCGAACCAACTAAACAAAACCGCTTCATCCTCTTTGGCTTCGACTGCTTTAAAAAAATCAGTGATTTTTCCCTTCGAAACATCATCTTGCCAAGTTTCAACCATACGAGTGACTCCACAATCTTTGATCAGGGGTGCAGCTTCTTTTAAATGGGCTATGTATTTTTCTTTATTCGCCTTAGGCACTGCAGTTACAAATCCATCAATATACATTTAGATCTCCTTCAAAAACCAAAAATTTCTTTCGCCTTCAAAAATGTATTTTTATTGGCCTTTACTGTTTGTGAAATATCTTTGGCATACCCTCCCCCAATGACAAATGAAATGGGAATTTCATGGGATGCGGCCCATTCAAAAATCATCTGGTCTCTCATGGCGACACCTTCAAAGCTGATATCAAAATGACCGAGATGATCATGTTCAAGGATATCCACTCCAGCTTGATATAAAATTAAATCAAAATGGGTATCTAGTCTTCTTAAGACTTGTTCAAGTGTAGAGAGATATGCGTCATCTCTTGTCCCTCGGGGGAGACCGATATTAAATCCGTCAGGAGAAAATTGTTTTTTGAAAGGATAATTATTCTCACAATAAATATCCACTATTTTTACATGAGGATCTGATTTTAGAATTTCACCATTGCCATTTCCTTGGTGAACATCTAAATCCACGATCAAGATTTTTTTGTTTGAATATTTTCTCGCAATAATGGCAAAGTCGTTAAAATAACAAAATCCAGCTCCTTGGTCAGTAGAGGCATGATGAGTTCCACTGGAAAGTGCACCACTTATATTCACCTCAAGTGCTTTCTCAGCAGCTAGAAGAGATGAGCTTAGTGACACTAAGGCTCTTGTCACCATTTCTTTATTGAGTGGTAAACCTACAGGGCGCGCTCGCTTTGCTGGCAAGGTCAGGTTGAGAACATGATCCACATACTCTTTGTCATGAGCAAGGTAGAGATTGTTTTTATCAGCTGGCTCACTCGCAACCAATTGGTCTATGGTAATAATTTTTTCACTTACCAAACTTTCTTTTAAAAGTTGGTATTTAGCCATGGGAAATTTATGATTTTCAGCAAGTTGAACTTGGTAATGATCTGAGGAATAAAATTTATACATATTTTTAAACAATTTCTTATCAAAGTGAGGAGAACATTACTCGTTATATTGCCTAATATTATACGATGATTAAAGATAGTAAAGATTTATGTATTATTGGAGGAGCGAAGGGACTTATAGGTCAAAACCTTTTGCATAATTTTGCAGCGAAAGGTTATCGGGCCATAGGCCTTGATATGAAATGCGCAAACTCCCATAATAGTTTTGAATTGGATTTAACTGATGAATCTCATGTCAAAGAAGTGATGGAGAAGATTTTTCGCCAAGATCTTTATGAAACTGTCACCCTCATTAATACCCAAGGAATTGCCGATCCTTACCATGATCCCATAGAAGATTTATCTCTCAAGAAGTGGCAAGAGTATTTTAATACTAATGTCACAAGCTATTTTCTTCTCGCTAAAGAGATGGTCAAACATCAAAAATCTTATACGAAAGGCAGTATTATCAACCTTAGCTCTACTCGAAGCTTTATGGCCGAAAAAAATACGGAAGCCTATTGTATGACAAAAGGAGCGATCACCAGTTTTACCAAAGCATTGGCGATGAGTTGTGATAAAGGAAAAATAAGAGTGAATTCGATTAGTCCAGGATGGATAGCTGAAACTGAACATGATTTTTCCGAGGATCAAGTCAATCAACATCCAGTAAACTTAATTGGAGAGCCTGAGGATATATTTCATCTTTGTTATTTTTTAAGTTTACCTGCCTCTAAATTTATCACTGGCCAAGACTTTATTGTTGATGGTGGCATGACGTCGAAAATGATATATAAATAATGAATGGAAATTTTATTTGAAGATAAATATGTCATTGCTGTCACAAAGCCGGCCAAACAATTTGTACACCCGATGCAGGGAGAAGCCGACTCAAAAGACTGTTTATTATTTTCAGTGAGAGATCATATTCAAACAAAACTCTGGCCCATCAATAGACTCGACCGTCCGGTTTCAGGAATTGTGTTGTTTGCCAAGTCACCAGAGATTGTCACCAAATTTCAAGACATCTGGCATCTGGATTCCACTCAAAAAAAATACACCTGCCTTCACCGTGGTCTTCTTGAAGAAAGTGGTGTCTTTAACTCTCCTCTTTCTAAAAGAAGTGTGAACAAAGAGATTCACAAAGACATTAAACAAGAGGCTCTTACTCTCTATAATCCGTTACAAGTATTTAAACATGAGTTTTGTACACTCACCGAAGTTGAAATAAAAACAGGTCGCTATCACCAAATCAGAAGACATTTTAGAAAAGCGGTTATGCCCATTATTGGAGATCGCAAGCATGGGAAAGGTGTTGTGAATAACCACTTTCTAGAGATCTATGGGCTAGACCGCATCTTTTTACATGCCAAAGAGCTCATATTTATTCATCCCTACACCTCTCATCCTATCCATATAAGTTGCACTCTACCAATCGAGCTTTTATCTGTTCTAAAAAAACTAAAAAATGAGTTATAAAAGGTTATTCAGTGGTTGCACTGTTCAATAAATCTCTATTCACTTCTTCTTTTTTGATTTGATCAAATATAATAGAGCTTTGCTTATTCTCAGATGAGATTAATTCATCTTGAAGAGGAATGCTTTTCTTAAAAGCTTTCATATCTTTTTGCTCACCTGGTTGTCTGAGTTTGACTATAAAGCTTGGATCAGGGATTTCAATTCCCTCTTCTTCTATGGCATTCTTCACTCTACCAATGGCAGCACTTCTTGTGAGAAAGAAATCATATTTATTTTGATCAACCCATCCCAGAAATTTTATGACAATAGAAGAATCTCCGACTTCATCAGTGACTGCGATGGGAGTGGGATCATCTAAAACTTCTTCCAGGGCATCCATCGCCTTTAATCCAACACTTCTTGCTTGGTCAGGGTCACTCTCAGGATTAATACCTATTTTAAATTCAAATCTCCTTTCAGGAATTCTTGAATAATTAATGATCTTTGACTTGAATATAGTGGCGTTAGGAATGGATATATTATTTCCATCGAAAGTTTTGATCATAGTCATACGACTCGTCATTCTTTGAACTATCCCCTCAGACCCATCAACCTCAATATGCTCGCCTTTTAAAAAAGGTTGTCTAAAGCTTAGTATAATTCCTGCAATATAATTTTCGATGATATCTTTAAAAGCAAAACTTATCCCTAGTCCCAAGACCCCTGCAGTTCCTACTATTGTCCCCACAATTGATCCTGCTCCGATAATTTGCAGGGCCAAAACCAGAGCAAAAATCTTTATTACAATAGAGATGGTTTGCTCAATATAATCTGCCATCAGCACTGGCATTGAGAATTTTCCAGTGATCCACCGGCGGTGACGTAGAAAATTAGCCAAACTGAAGAAAACAAATAAAGTCACAAGAGCCGCTGCAATAAGCAGAGCAAATTTCACCAAGACACTATACTCCCCCGCATACTTCTGAGTGAAATCGTTAACGAGAATATTTAACTTTTCTATTAGATCATCCATCTTTTATAAATGTAATCGATGCCATTATTGATAGCTTAGATTTCTCTTAGATATCTTGTGAAATTATCTAAACAAATGTTTATATCACCTAGATTACAATTATAGCTGATGTGCATAAATTCATATGGTAGGCAAAATAAAAGGAAAGAAATATGCAAACTCAAGAAAGTTCACAAGCTAGTAAGCAATCAAGTAAAACCAAAGAGACGATCAATCCTGCCACAGGTGAAGTCATCAAAACCTATAATTTAGAATCTAAAGAACAAGTCAAAAAGAAACTAGATACCGCCCACTCTGCTTTTCAAACTTGGTCTCAAAAATCACTGGATGAAAGAATCAAGCCAATCAAAAAGTTCGGAGAACTGCTTGATGAGCATAAGGATGAAATAGCAAAACTCATGACCACAGAGATGGGAAAGCCTATTCAGCAGGGTTATCAAGAAATTGATTTATGTAAGGGAATAGTCGACTATTCGATAAAAACAGCTCCCGATGCACTAGCGGATGAAGAACGTGACCTCGAGGAAGGGAGGGCTCTCGTGAGTTATTGCCCCCAAGGAGTCATCTTTTCAATTCAACCTTGGAACTTTCCGTTCTATCAAGTGATTCGTTATGCTATTCCCAATATTTTAGCTGGAAACACCACTCTTTTAAAACACGCTAGTTGTGTATGGGGATGCGCTGAGAAAATAGAAAGTTTATTTAAAGAAGCAGGTTTGCCCGAAGGTGTATTCACACATCTCTATGCCAGCTCAGATGCGATTGAAGATCTTTATTCCGCAAGAGAAATAAGAGGTGTCACATTTACTGGAAGTGCTGGGACAGGGAGAAAAGTTGCTGAAAAGGCTTCTAAGAACTTAAAGAAAACTGTCCTCGAGCTGGGTGGAAATGATGCTTACTTAGTATTAGAGGATGCAGATATTGAACTGGCCGCCAAAGCCAGTTCTCTGGGGCGACTGATCAATAATGGAGAAACATGTACCTCAGCTAAAAGATTTATCGTGCTCTCAAGTGTATACGATCAATTCAAAGAAGCACTCAAAAAAGAAATGCAAGAAGCTCAGTTGGGTAACCCTATGGAGAAAACAACCAAAGTGGGACCTATGGCGAGAAAAGATCTTCTTGATAAGCTGGATGATCAAGTTCAAGAGTCTCTCGACAAGGGGGCAACGGTTGTCATAGGGGGGAATAAAGACCCTAGAGATGGCTATTATTTTCAAGTCACCATACTTGAGAATTTAAAGCCTGGTATGCCCGCTTATGATGACGAATTATTTGGACCTGTTGCCTCTCTGATAAAAGTAGATTCACTTGAGGAAGCTATTGAAGTGGCAAACTCTTCTAAATTTGGACTCGCCGGTGGCGTTTTTAGTAGAGATGAAGATAAAGCTATTGAAATTGCCAAAAATAAATTAGACACCGGGCAAGTGAATATCAATGGTTTTGTAAATGCCAGACCTCAAATTCCATTCGGTGGGGTTAAAGATAGTGGGTACGGACGAGAGCATGACCGCTTTAGTTTTCACGAATTCGTCAATATTAAGGCCATCAAAATAATAAAGGACCAAGAGCTATGAGTGAAAAAGATCTATTCACTTCTGTACAACTAGGAAATATTGCGCTTAAAAATAAATTTGTCATGGCCCCTCTCACCAGAAGTCGAAGCGATGAGAAGGGACTCGCTAATGATCTCATGGCAAAATACTATGCTCAGAGAGCTGGAGCAGGACTTATAATTTCAGAAGCCACCAATATAAGTCCTTATGCTTATGGGTATGCCATGACTCCTGGGATTTATACTGAAGAACAAGTTGAGAGTTGGAAAAAAATAACTCAAGCCGTTCACGACAAGGATGGTAAGATTTTTTGCCAACTCTGGCACTGCGGAAGAATCAGTCACAAAGATCTCATGCCCAATAGTGTAAAGCCTATGTCTGCTTCAATAGTCAAAGCACAAGCTCAGGCTTTTACCAAAAATGGTAAGGTAGATACAAGTGAGCCTCAGGCGATGTCCCATCAAGATATAAAAAATACCATCAAAGATTATGTGCACGCAGCAAAGTGCGCTAAAGAAGCTGGCTTTGATGGAATAGAAATTCATAGCGCCAATGGCTATCTCCTTCATCAATTTCTTGCGAGTAATTGCAATCGCAGGGATGATCAGTATGGAGGGAGTATTGAGAACCGTACTCGTTTTCCTCTCGAAGTCATTTCAGCATGTCTTGAAGTGTGGGATCCTGGCCAAATGGGGGTAAGGATTGCACCCGTGAGCCATTTCAATGATATTGAAACTGAAGACCCTCAAAAAGATTATGAGTATTACGTATCCCAACTTAACGAAATCAATCTTGCCTATATTCATGTTATTGAAGGTCATACCGGTGAACAAAGAAAAACTAAATTTGCTTTTGATTATCAACAATTAAAAAATAAATTTAGAAATTCTTATATGAGTAATAACTGTTTAGATCTTCAAACAGCTAACGAATTAGTACAAAGTGATAAAGCAGACCTTGTTTGTTTTGGAAGAAAATTTATAGCGAATCCAGACCTGGTCGCTAGATTTAAGAAAGGAGCAGAACTAAATGAGCTTAGAGAAGAAGGACTCTACGGAGGGGATGAAACTGGATATACCGACTACCCATTTATGGATAGTTAGATCCCTCTCCCTGATAACGTTATCCATGCTGTTTATGATATCTTGCCAAAGTGGTACCAAATATAAATCTGCTGAAAAGTCAGATAAAAAATATGGTTACACTGACACTAAGATTGGTGAAAATTTCTATAAGGTCACTTTTTTAGGCAATGAGGAAACAGAGCGCTCTACAGTCGATGATTATATGCTTTACCGCTCAGCTCAGCTTGCTCAGAAAAACAATATGAAGTTTATAGAGTTTATTAGCCGAGATATGAAAGCGATAAAAAATCTTACTAATGAACAAAAAGATCATTATGACTATAGAGATGTTTATGGCAGACCAAGTTTTGTTAACTATACTTACCCCTACTTCACAGCAGGGCCTGTCACACGTCCCCCTCACTCAACACCGGATCAAGTTGAAAAAGAATATAAGGCGATAGCGTATGTAAAACTTCACAAAAAAGAAGTTAAAAATAGAAACCTCATTCCGGCTCAAGAGATTATTAAAAATATCAAAGTAAAAAAACCATAGAAAGGAGATAGAAATGGCAGACGTAAACGAACACAAAGAACAAGCAAAAGAAAACAAAAAGCATCTGGTACGACCTAAGAATCCTGATAAGGTACAAAAGTATTATCCTAATAAAGAAAATAAAACTTCAGATGAAGAAAAAGAGAAAAAAAGAAAAAGCCAGAGTCATTAAGTCTCTTAAAGAATGACCGATAAGTATGATGTGAACAAAATACTTATCCTAATATTTACTTTGTTTATCGCTTCTTGCGGAAAGGTTGATCAGACAACTTCCCCTGCTGATTCTTTTCCAGAAGCGACCCCTGAAAACTATTTCAATACTGCTTCCGCGATCACGTTAGAAGTTTATTATGAAACAGGGGCAGAGCCTTATGCGGGAAATAGGCAAAATGGACAACCACTTTGGCAGATCTTAGATGATAATTTAGAGAAAGCTTTCAGCTTTAGAACGAGACCTCCAGAACGCAATATTCCTATGGACCTAGCAAGCATGCAAGAAATAAAAGATTCTCAAACTTCCCAATGGAGTGCAGATGATGTCTTCGAGCTTCATCAAAAATTAGCACTTACAAAACCTAGCGCTGATCATGCAAGATTTTATATTTATTTTCTCAATGGAAATGCCAGTTCAAGTAATAACGTCATTGGTTTTAGTATTAACGGCACTCCCATCATTGCCATATTTAAAAATGTCATTCGTAACTCGGGTGGATTTTATGTGCGTCGATTCGTTGAGCAGTCAACACTCGTTCACGAAATGGGTCATGCCTTAGGTCTTGTTAATAATGGAATTCCAATGCAAACCAATCATCAAGATACTGAAAATGGTTCTCACACTATGAACTCTGATGGTGTTATGTATTGGCAGAATGAGGGCGCTGCGGATATGGCGAATTTTGTAGCTAAGTATATTACCAGTGGGGAAACTATTATGTGGTGTCCAGAAGTGCTAGCTGATTTGCAAGGATTCAGCAACTAGTTGGTAGGCATCAGCTCTATTTCCCGCAAGGTACTACGGTGCGGAGCTTGAATGGCAAATAAAACTGCATCTGCAACATCTTCAGGTTTTAATTTATCCGGCTTAGGTTCGTCAAAGAATTCAGTGTTCACCATACCAGGACAAATGACGGTACATCGACCTCCCCACTCCTCCATTTCTCTAGCTAAGTTTTGCCCAAAACCATAGGCAAACCATTTGGAAGCACCGTAGATAGAACCTTTCATATGGATTTTACCGGCAACAGAACTCGTGACGAGGAAATGACCTTTGGTCTCTCGTAAATGAGTTAAGGTTAACCTTGCTGTCCATAAGAGGGCTTTTATATTGACATCAATAAGCTTATTCCACTCTTCAGGATCACCATGTTCAGTACCACTTTTATTTAAACCAACACCAGCATTGGCATAAACCACATCTAATTTTCCAAAGCGATCCACTGCTTGATGCACCACCTTGCCCATCTGTGCTAAGTCAGTAATATCCGCTTTCACTGCCAATGCATTTTCGATCCCCACTTGGTTGACGATCTCATCCAGCTTTTCTTCCCGTCTTGCGGTGATCACGATTCTATAGCCTGCTTCAGCCGCTTTAAGAGCCGTTGCTCTTCCAATACCGCTTGAAGCGCCAGTAATTAACATAACTTTTTTTGACATAATTATCTCCAAATAACTTCATATCAGGAGAATTAAATTGAATCTTTTAAATTTCGTTTAAAGATGTTTCCAAATCCACATGCTTTCGTCTTTTGAAAAAAGTTTAAAGGAAAGAATGTAATTTTTCAGAAAAGCTTAGTGATATATTGATGAATAAAATAACCGATGCCTAGTAATAAAATTCCTGTTACGTAACAGCTCCAAAAACTTAAATTAAGCTTACCCGCTAATAGGAAAGGTATAAAAAATAATAAAGACACAGGAATGGCCAAAAAAATACTTTTCGCAAATTCGACAGACTGTTTGGCGTCCCCCCATTCAGCTTGAGAAAAAGCGAGAGCGAGTAAAGTCGTCACCGGAAGCGCTGTAAGAAAACCTGCTAAAGCAATTTTTTTTCCTGATAACCAAGATACAAAACTGATCAGCATAGCAGCTATTAAAGTTTTCACCACCATTATGACCATAATTAACTCTTTATATCTAACTTACAAAAAATTTCATGGGAGTCGTCTTCATTAAGTCCTGCAATTTTCCCACAGTGATAAAAACCCATTTTTTTATGCCAACGTTGTGATTTATCAGCATTGTCTTGAAAGGAACTAAGAAGGAAAGTGAAGTTTTTCTTTTTGAGAAACTCATAGAGATGATCAAATAATTTACGCCCAATACCTTGAGCACGCAGATCTTCTCTAACATTGATCCAGCTGATGTAGGGAATCTTATACCATATGTACTCAAGTCTTAGATAGCCTACTGTGTCTTCACCCTCACGAGCAATAAATAATTGCTCTTGTTCAGTGAGATAAGTAAAGAGCTCAGGAGTTAATCTCTTATCAAAAGGAAGACATGACTCATAGTCGCTTTGTGTCGCTAGTTGGATATTCATGTTTTCATTCTAAACATTTAAATCAAAATGTTAAGCTGCAATTTTCAGATCATAGCTTTTTGGTTTTAATTTTGCTGATAAATAGAGTGGATGTGCTGGCTCCCCTGTCTTATTGACTTTAATGCACATCAATTTACCAAGAGCAGTAAAATCGATTTTCTCATGGGCCAGCTTTTCTAGGACACCTAGATTACCCCATGCCGCGACAATTTGCTTAGAGCTTTTGGTGACTTGTTTAAGATAACGTAAATTTGCTGGACCAATAGGGTCGGCTGCTTGATATAGCTCTTCTGGATAAGGAGTAATAAAGGCAAAAAGATTAACCACTTCGATACCGCCATAGCCCCAGCTTTTAGCAAAATTAATACAGCGTCTAATGGTGTTATCTGTGTGCATACCATCAGCAAGACTTGGGTTTAACATGACAAAACAAATCTTATCTAGTTTTTGATCCCACTCACGCATAAGATGGTAGCGATACATGCCGTCTTCACTAAAAGTTGCACTTCCTATCATAAACTCTCCCTTTGCTTTCTCATCGGTTCTCAAGAGTAAGAGTTTAATTCATCTAGTCGAATGCTTAAGCTTTCGCTATATTAAATATATGTTTTTTTCTCTCTACGATATACTCACCATTGGAATTCCCTTTGGACTCTTTAAGCTTCTGAGTGGAATCTATTATAATCTGAATTTTCTCATCTGGTGGGGCTTACTGGATATTGCCATAAATCTTCTCAATTTTATCTTGATTTCAATTAAAAAGAAAAAAGTTTTGCCTACTTGTTCCTTGGCCATGCTAGGTTTTTTTCTCGGTAAAAATTTTAAAATAAAAACAGAACTCACAGAAGATACAGGTGAGTCATTAGATGTTTTATTTTCTTTTTTAATTATTGCCATAGTGATTGGGTCAGGAGCGATAGCAAGCTTTTCTCCCCATATGCTTTTGCTGTGGAATATTTCAGTCATCCTCAATATTATGGGAGCTGGATCAATACGTTTATTTAACTCTATTAAACGTTATCGAACTGACCTCAATTAGTTATGAGAAAGCTTCTTTTTTAATAGCTCCATAAAATTCGTAATTTTTTTAAATTCTTGAGCTCCTTCGAGGTGATATCTCTTAGCAAGGTAAGAGGAATCATTAAGCACAAGAAATGTTTTTGAATTCTCTTCATAAATAACAACTTTAAGGGGCAGATCTAATGCTATATTCCTATTTGATTGCATAAGTGGAGTCCCTACTTTGGGATTTCCCAAAATGATTGTGTATGTGGGATCCAAGCTAAGTCCTACTTTCTGAGCACCTTTTTGATGATTAATGACTGTAAAGAGTGTGATCCCTTTATCTTTAGCCAATTGCTTAACATCTACTACAGCTGCACTTGCACTTATCTGAATTTCTTTTTTAATCACTCCATGACTTTCCGTGTGAGCCCTCGCTATTTGCAACAAACCCATGAGTAAAATGAATGATATAAATTTAGTATACGGCATTTAATCTCCTCTGCTAATAAACATAATAGGTCATTTCAAAGAAACTTTGAAATGAGAAATCCGTATACAGGGTATAGCCTAAGGCAATGCATGTTAAAATATTTTGTAAGTTTAAGCACAATTTTTTGACCAAGCTTTCGTACTCATTTACAAAGAAGATTGCTAAAATCTAGCTATGACAGAACTCGTAGCTAGAAAACCTTACACTTATTACTTAAGCCAATCTAAATTATGGATGGTACAAAATATTCGCATTATTTTCTTCTTAATAGGTATCGTCATCACTCTCGTTACGTTTGAAGAGGTTTATGATGATATTTTTGATGATATTCCTAAAGGTGATTTAGAGGCTCAAATTTTTGATCAAAACGTGAAATCATATATAGCGAGTATCCAAAACTCATTTACCGGTGAAATCATGCGAGATGTAACCGCTCTCGGCTCAGTCACAGTTATGGGTATATTCTTTTTTATCATCGCTGCCGCTCTTCGCAACTTAAAGCAGTTTAAGACTCTTTTTTATCAGCTTGTGGTTTTTATAGGAGCGGGAGGTCTTCCTTTTATCCTTAAAATGATTTTTAACAGACCAAGACCTGAAAGTGAGGCTTGGCTCACTGAAGTTTACACCTCTTCTTTTCCCAGCGGTCACTCATTTGCGGCAGCGAGTGTTTACCTATCTTTTGCCTTTATTTTTAGTCGCTTTGCTAAAAGTTGGCGGCAAGAGGTCTTTTATTACCTCCTCTCATTTCTCATTATCTTCGCAGTTGGCTTCTCGAGAATCTATTTACAAGTCCACTATACAACAGACGTGATTGCTGGAGTCTCTTTGGGGATTGCTTGGACATTACTGCTCAGTCTTATTTACGAATTCTCAAATCGCCAAATCATCCCGAAACCATGAGGTCATACTATAGCGAGGTGATTGAGTTGGAAGAACTTCATGAAAAATTTGCGACGAAAAGAAGAGAACAAAAGTTCCTTGCTTCGGTTTAATCACAGAGGAAACATGATTCCTATTTTCACGATCATAGAGCACTAACTCTCCCCCTACTTCACAGTCATTGAGATAGAAAATGCTGGTGAGTTGACGGTGCATCTGTCCTTTTATTTGATCAAGATGTTTTTTATAGAATCCCCCCTCAGGATAAAAAGCAAGTTGGGACTCATAGCGCTTTAAGTTGAGAAAAAAAGCTCTGTTCAAAGAGGTAATAAGCTCATTGAAAAAATTTTGCAGAGTCCTTAATTCATTTTCAAAGGTGATTTCATCTAACCAACAAGTTTGGCTCACTCTAATATCAAGAATCAATTGTTTTGAAAGGTCGCTCCCAATTTTAGCTTGCTCAAACTGGCCAGCTTTGAATTGCTGTTGGTAAATTTCTAAGATCTTTAAACACAGAGCTTGAGGCAGAAAATCTTTCATGGCCACCCAGCCTTTTTCTTCCAGCTCAATGATCATCCCATTGATTAAATGTTGATTAGTTTTAGATCTTGGCCGAGTGAGAGTGAGGGGTAGACATTGCATCTCCCCATTTTAATCCTAACTCTCTATTAGGTATAATCGTTTTTAAAGTGATTTTAATTAGGTTTTAACTAATCTTATTTACTCGAGAATAATTCTATTTCCATCGTCTACTAAGTAACCTGTCAGTGTATCTCCGACTCTCACTTCACAGTCATGCCCATTTTCTAGAGGAAGGTCCACTCCATTGGTCATAACTGATTCTAATGATAAGGGACAGATTCCATGCTCACTGTACATTTCAACCCTTGTGGAATCAACATACGCTTTACAGTAGGTCAGTGAATCAGTTTCTACTTTACTGACTTTGGCTAAAATTTGGGCTTGGTATGTCTGACAAGCAAATGAACTAGCTGACAAAACCAGACTTAATAAAACAATTACATTTTTCATATTCACCTCTTTTTTTAGCTATTTAGCATTCTTTCTCTCTATTGAATAGAGACCTGTAATTTATTCAATCTTCACTCAATCCAAGGGCAAATTACCCGATAAGGTCATATATCAAAAGGGTAAATATGTTAAAAAAAATTGGACTTGCTAGAGAATGTGAGTCTCCTGAGAATCCAGGAGAACTTGAAAAACGAGTGGCCCTCTTTCCTCAAGAAATAAAAAAGCTGATTGATGCTGGGGCAGAAGTTCAAGTTGAAAAGAATGCTGGTATTAAACTTGGTATTGAAGATTCAGAATATGAGAGCATGGGCGCAAAAATCGTAGATTTTGAAGAACTTTATCAAGACAAAGATCTGGTGATAAAATTTAAAGGTCCCTCTCTTGAATCTATTCCGTTAATGCAACCAGGAACAGTTCTTTTTTGTATGGCCCATTTCCATAGCTACCCTGACAGGGCCAAACTTCTAGAAAAGCATCAGATCAACGTTATTGCTATGGAATTTGTAGAATATACATCAGACCCAACAACTGATGATGAGCTCATTGGTAAACATGCAGCTAATGCCCTCCTAGATGAAGCGATTGATTCAAACAGTCTGCTCGAACGAGATGTAGCTTTTGTAGGTTTCTCTGAACTCATCATGGGGGCCATGAGAAGAGCGGCCAATCTCAATCCAAAATCGGTGACTCTTTATCCTGAGAATGAACAAGCGAATGCTAAGATCAACAGCAAAACAAATCCTTCACAAATCATTTTATCCCAAGAAACAGAAATTGAAAGCAATTTTAACTTAAAAAAATATAAAACTGAGAAAGGAAAGCTTACCCTGGAATATGCCAAAATGGTACAAAGAGAACCCAAAAGACTTTTCAGGAAAATTCAATGTCTCCATGAAACGGGGCAAGCGGGTGCCCAATATGGACTTGATCTTTTTTTACAACAACACCCAGAAAAAAAATCTTCTGATATAAAGGTTGTCGTCATTGGTTATGGAAATGTGGCAGCGGGTGCCATTGATCAAGTTTTAAGTCAAAATGTCCATAGCGTAAAAGTTCTCTCACGCAGACATTCTCATATCTCTGAGATCGATGAATTTATCAAAGATGCGGATGTGATTGTCAATGGCGCTGAGTTGCCGGTTGCTCTGAGAGGAAAGTTGTATCTCATCACTAGTGAGCATAGAAAAAATTTGCTTAAAAAAGGAACAGTAGTTATTGATCTAGTTGGTGGTTCAGCGACCAACCGCTCTCCTGTCGAAGATGTGATTCAATGCACCTTTTTAACAGAGCCCCATTTTGAATTAGATGGTATTTCTTTTGCGGCCCTGTGGGGATGGCCCATGATGGGGTTTGAAAAAGAGTCTGCTGCTAAATATTCTAAACAAATTCTGGATATCCTATTGGGTGAAGATCGTTTGGTCGAGGGACTAGACAGTCTTTCTGCCAGTGTTAAACCGGCCCTGGTATGTGGACCTTTTTAAGAGTAAGATCATTAAGCGCAAGCAGGACAGATTCCTGTGATCTCTAAGTGATGGTGTAAATTCTTATACCCTTTTCTTGCAAGCTCTTTTTCTTTTCTGGCCACAAGGCATTCTTGGAACGGCTCAATCCTTTGACAGCTCATGCATTAAAAAAAATGTTCATGCTTATGTGATTGGTTATCCCTCTCTTATGAATTCTTTTTTTAGACTCCCTAAAAAAGATATCTATGTTCAACTTATTCTCTCAAGCTTCGCCCCTATCCTTGCTTTTATTCTCACCACATATAATGATCGACTTCCTACCACTGTGCTTATTCTTTTTATCGTCTTTTTTATTAATCTGGGCTTTGGAATCATAAAAAATAGGCTATAATCAGAATATGAGCGAAGAATCTAAAACTTGTCCTAAATGTGAATCCCCTTACGGTTATCCGGATGGAGAACTTTGGGTCTGTCCTGAATGTTTTCATGAGTGGTCACTTGAACAAAAAACCGAATCAAATGAAGAGCACACCCCATTTGTTGATGTCAACGGTGTTGCACTCTCAAATGGAGACACTGTCACAGTGGCCAAAGATTTAAAAGCTGGAAAAAGCACAATAAAAACCGGGACCAAAGTTAAGAATATTCGGCTTTTAGAAGAGCCCGTAAACGGCCATGATATAGCTTGCAAGATAGATGGACACGGGCAAATGTATCTGAAATGCTCTGTTGTTAAAAAGTCTTAAACTTAATGCTCAGTTACAAGTAGTTTTGAAGTATCAAATCCGTGGTTTTCAGCCTTTTGCACTAGCTCCATATAAAGTGTCTCATCGATGGTAGCCGTTCTCGCTAGAAACCATAAATATTCACGGTTAGGTGCTCCCACCATGGCATACTCATAGTCATCGCCCAGCTCGATAATCCAATAGTCTCCAGCTAAGAAATTCAAAGGCAGCCATCTGAGGAAGAACTGTACTTTTAATTTAGCATTTGTCTCTTTATCCACAACCCTGGCCTTACCTATGGCTTCTTTTAATTTCCCATCAGGACTGTTTAAGCGGCATCTATTGACGACTTTAATCGTTCCATCATTATTTTTTGAATACTCTGCAGTTGTGGCGGTACATCCCTTTTGAAATCGCTGCTCAAAACGGGCAATCTCATACCATTTACCCAAGTAACGATTGAGATCAACAGACTCAACTGTTTCCAGAGGGGGGTGATGATTTGAGGCACAGGCAAAAAGTGATATCATTAAGCTCATAATAAAAGTTTTCATTATTCTCTCCCTAGTTAACAACAGCTTGAGTTATAACTTAAAAGTATTTGTATATCTCTTGCCGAGAAATCTTTTACCAGATCATAATCTTGTTTAGGCAGTTTTTTTTGTGCAATTTTCTCCACAACTAAAGAGCTCACCGTCATAGAATCGGTATAATATAAATCCATATTTTCACGGGCCAGCTCACTCACTAAACGAGCAATAATTTTTTTACGTTTATCACGAATAAGTTCTTCCATAGCTATAACTCACAGTATCCATCTTCACAGTGCTTTTTACGAGGCAGATATGGCCTCACCATGACAAAGCCCTTATAACCTATTTTCATAAAGGCTTTGCCAAATGAGGAGTGATAGATCGCTTGGAGCAACTTAAAGCGATCAAGCTTTTTCCAAATCAGGTAAAAAGCATCCACTCCCCGGTGTATATGACCTTTTTCATCAATCACGTGAAAATATTTATGCACTTCCTTTTTTGTTAATGCGTACTGGGTAGGATCAAAATTTGGATTCATGATATCAATATAAGCAAAAACGTTTTGCTCATCTTTCTTTTTATAATACATAACCTCTGCATCACAAATTTTGCAAAATGAATCATAAAGTATTGCGGGTTTCATTGGGGTAACTCCTTTTGCATCTGTATGACGTCTTCAAGAACCTTTCTTACATTAAATTTAGCTTTGAGTTGTTGTAGGACAAAGAACACTCCTCCCAGCTTTTTATCAATAAAAAATGTATCCGCAGGAGGATTACCAATTGAAATAGATTTAAGCAATTTGGGTATATACTCAAAGACCTGATCAGCGATATCCGTATTTCCCCAATCAAAAACTTCCTCCTGAAAAGGAGAACCAATAATTTGAGCATACTCCCAAAATAAATCTTGGTTGGAGTCTTTTTTGCGAGATAAATACCCCATAGAAAAAACAGTTTCAAAAAACTTTTCTTGATCTTTGTTTTTTAAAGATAAAATGAGGGATTGGTAGTTTTTAATAAATTTTTTAGGGGGTACTTTCGTTGCTCCGAAATCAATAAGACCCCACTTAGGTTTTTCTCCCGGGATAATTAAAAAATTTCCAAAATGAGCATCTGTTTGCACTTTTTCGAAGATAAATAGCTCTAATAAAAAGAGCTTCATAAATTCAACACCGAGTTGGTCTTTCTGATCTTGGGTAAGTTTAAGTTCTTCAATTTCATGAAGAGTCACACCTTCTAGGTATTCAGTCGTGAGAATTATATCGTTAGAGTATTGATCCAAAACCCTGGGAACGATATATTCGGGATAAGGAGACAATAATTGAAAAAACTCCTGAGTGTTGTGAGCTTCTTGAATATAGTCGGTTTCTTTTAAAAGCATCTCTTTAATTTCATTGAATAAATGATTGAGATCAATCTCCTTAGGGATAAATCCAAGGAGCTTTATAAGATATTTTAAGGTTTTGATATCATTATCAATGGCTCTACGCACCCCTTTATATTGTATTTTCATACAATAAACGCTCCCCTCTATCTTAGTGAGATGAACTTGTCCTAGACTGGCTGAAGCAAGGGGTTGGGTTTCTATAGAAATTTCATCCGGCCAATGACTCGGGATCTGTTTACTGATTTCACTCCATTCTAAATACGAGCTTTTATTTTCGAGTTTTTTAAGAAAGCTCTGAACTTCTTTAGGCAAAAATGATCCTCCAAAAAGAGAGAGCATCTGCCCCATCTTCATAAGCGAGCCTTTCATAACATCTAATTCATCAACCACTTTATCTATATTATTCTCAAGAGCTCCTCTTAGAGTTTCTTTCAGAGAGTTTTTGTCTCGGTTTTTAATCAAATCTTTTGCTGTCATTAGACCAAGTTTGGCAGTGGTGATTTGGCGAGAAAGCAATGAATTTTTAATTTTTTTAATCTGCTTCATAAGGTAAACCTTGAAAGTTTACGCATAAAACTAATCCAATCACTCATGCTTTTAATTTTTTTTCGCGAAAATTTATGAGCCAATTTTTTATGATAGCAAGTAAGGGTTTTAAGGTGATCTACCGCAGTCGGATCAACCCCCGATTTTTTAAAATCTGAGATTTTAGACTTGGAAATATTCATTAAGTTATTTTCAATTTTTTCAAAAAGAACGAGCTCTCTATTTTTTACCACATCTCTCACCACCTCCGCAGGATTGGAACAGGCTTGATAGGTATGGCCTCCATACTTGACTTGCCCCACTTGCACGATCAACCCATGCTCAAGTAGCTCATTGATAGCACCTGACACGAGAGCTTTAGAAACCCCAAGCCCTGCAACAATCTCAGGAGTAGAGAGAGGCTTTTCAGCTAAGTAGACACTGGCCCAGACCCTTCCGTGAATTTTTCTAAATCCCCAGTACTCTATAAAGGCACCAATATCGTCAATAAGTTCAATATATTTTCTTTCTTCGAAAAACATCTCATTCTTTATAGCACAAATCGTTCACGCTGTCATGAACGATCTTGACTTTTTAGTCTTTATCTTTTAAAAAGAGAGTATGATCTCCTTTGACAAAATCCAATTCAATAACTTAGAGCACAGAGATAGAGCAAGACTCATTAACTCTCTTGCTGGAGTTAAGCCGGTAAATTTAATTGGGACCCAAAATAGTGACGGGGTTAAGAACCTATGTATAGTGAGCTCAGTCGTTCACTTAGGGGCTGATCCCGCTCTCTTTGGCTTTGTGATCCGTCCGGACGTTGTTCCTCGAGATACATTAGATAACTTAAGAGTTCATCCTTTTTTAACTGTTAATCATGTCCATGAGGATATAGTGGAACAAGCACACCAAACCAGCGCTCGCTATGAAAAAGGTGTAGATGAGTTTGAAAAATGTGGGCTTAAATCAGAATATATTGACCACCATCCCGCCCCTTTTGTCTTTAGTAGTCATATAAAATTTGCTGCAAAGTTTTTAAGAGAAATTAAAATTGAAGAAAATGGCACTCACTTTCTAATATGCGAAATTACGGCGGTTTATTGTCCTAAGGATGCGTTAGATGAAGATTATAGTTTGAATATTACTCGTTCCAAAACCGTGGGAGTGAGTGGGTTGGATCGTTATTTATCCCTCAAATCCCTTGGGCGCTTAAGCTATGCTAAACCTGAGAAACCACTGAAATGGATATCATCCTTTTAATTCACTTAATCACCACTTCCCTTTTGGTGGGGTTAATTTGGACCATCCAAATGGTTCACTATCCGAGTTTTCGCTATATAGCCCCTTCTGAATTTAAAAGATTCACCTCTTTTCATCAAAGCGCTATTACTCTCATTGTAGGGCCTTTGATGTTATTAGAGTTAATTCTCTCGATAATACTTGTTTACTACGCTTTAAACTTTATGACAGTTATTAATCTTTTACTTGTCTTAGGTATATGGTTAGTGACTATTTTCATAAGTATGCCCTGCCATCAAAAACTCTCTGAAGCTTTCCATCCCAAGGTCATCGCCCGTTTAATTTCAACCAATTGGATTCGCACACTGCTTTGGAGTGTAAAACTTTTGGTCTCTGTACTTTTAATTTTGCAGATTTTTACACATTCCTAAATTTTTATATTAAGTGGTTCTAAAAAGTCATCATGTATTATAATGTACGCATACAGAATGAGAAGCATGAGGAAAGGCCATTCACTTGGGTAGAGATTTAGAGACAAATAATTTCAGTCAATTTTTTGATGCGCTTCCACAGATGACCTTCTTGGCAAAAGCGGATGGTTCTATTTATAAATTTAACCGTCGCTGGTACGAATATATAGGAGCCGTTGAAGGCACTGAAGGCTGGGGCTGGAAAGAATATCCCATTCATCATCCCGATGATTTAGAGCGAACCGTTAAGCGTTGGCAACATAGTATTGATACCGGAGAAAATTACGAAATTGAATACCGTCTGCGCCGTCATGATGGAGTCTATCGCTGGCATTTAGGTAGGGCCCAAGCTATTCGAGATGAAGACGGCAATGTCATCGAATGGTTTGGAACCAATACTGATATCCATGACCTCAAACAAGCTCAAGATAAGGCGCAACAAACGGAAAAAATTCTGAACTTCACTCTGAGTGCAGCTGATATTGGCTATTGGACCTATGATAAATTTACAGGTGACACCAAAATAAGTTCAGGTCTTATGAAAACCTGGGGAATAGATCCGCTGACTTTTAGAAATTTTCTGAGCGAATGCTTGAATAGAATTCACCCCGAAGATCAAGAGTTTGTGACGAAAGAAATTAATGAATGCCTGGAAACTGGGAAAGCCTATAGCATAGAATACCGAGTCATTCTTCCCAACGATGAGGTTCGAATCATTGCCGCCAAAGGTGAAGCCCATAGGAATGATGAAGGTGAAATTTTTCAACTCGCGGGCATCACTCAAGAAATTACCAAGCAAAAGAAATATGAAATAGAATTACAAGAAGCAACTGTTAGAGCAGAAAATGCAAGTCGGGCCAAAAGTGAATTCCTGGCCAATATGTCCCATGAGATACGAACTCCCCTAGGCGCAATTATGGGCTTTTCTAAACTAGCCGAACAAGAAGATTTATCTAAAGAAGAACATAAGTCTTATTTATCTATCATTCAAAAAAGCTCTCATCAGGTTTTAAGAATTATTGATGACATTTTAGATCTCGCTAAAGTTGAGGCGGGAAAAATTGTCACTGAAGAGAGTAAAGTCAGTATTGTAAAGCTTCTCATTGATTTTAAATCTATATTTGATTTCAAGGCCAAAGAAAAGGGCATTCGTTTTCATTTAGAATTCGAAGGGAGTATTCCTGAAGTTGTGATTGGTGATAAGGTTAGAATCAGACAGATCTTAAATAATATTGTGGGGAATGCAGTGAAATTCACCTCTCAAGGACAAGTGACACTGACAGTATACTTTGAAGAAAATCCCTCTCGATTATTTTTCAAAATATCAGATTCCGGTCGTGGAATCTCTGAACAACAGCAAGAAAGACTCTTTCAACCCTTTATGCAAGCTGATCAATCAACCACTCGAAGATTTGGAGGAACAGGTCTGGGTCTTATTCTCACTCGCCGTTTATGCCAGCACCTCGGAGGTGACTTTAAACTCATCCAAAGCACCTATGGAAAGGGATCAACATTCCTAGCTTCTATCCAAACCCAAGTTTCCCTCCGCACGCGATTTATTGAGCCTGACACAGAAGTTGTTTTGGAGCGAGGAACTGTGGATGAAGAGATACCTATCGGTAGTCTTGAGAACTTAAGTATTCTTTTAGTAGAAGATGCTCCTGAAAATAGACTTCTTTATAAAATACTTTTATCGAAACATGGGGCCAAAGTGGATATGGCGGTTGATGGTGAAGAAGGCCTAGATAAAGGTAAAAAGAATGATTACCATGTTATCCTGATGGATATTCAAATGCCGAAATATGATGGCCACGAAGTCGTTAAAAGACTTAGAGATCATGGAATAGAGACTCCTATCATTGCCCTCACCGCACATGCGATGAAAGAAGAAGAACAAAAAGCTCTTCGTTCAGGTTTTACAGCTTATCTCTCAAAGCCGGTGGCAGAAGATATTCTCTTAAGTAAAATTTTGAAATGTGTGCATTTGGATAATGCCAGACAAATGGAATTTTTAATTTAGGGCACAGTTTGCATGCACCCTAAATTTCAGTGAATTAGTTAGATTTAACATTAACTGCACATGGTCCTTTTTGACCTTCACCTACTTCATACTCAACACTTTCACCTTCACTCAAAGTTCCTTGAGCAACAGCTGAAACGTGAACAAAAAGATCTTTCCCACCATCATCTGGTGTAATAAATCCAAAACCTTTTTGATCATTAAAAAACTTTACTTTACCTGTAGACATACTTTACTCCTGTTTTAAATCTATATGTGAACTATAGACTTTTAATTCTTTAAATTGGAGATAGCCATTGGCCCTCCAAAACTCTTTATATTTTTTAGCAATCAAATAATCTATTCGATCACCTTTTGTTATCAGAAAAAAACTTTTATCAATCAGACGCTCTGAGAGTTCATCCAATATAGTGCAAATATCATCCAGCTCACTAAAATCATAGATAAAATACACATCTGCATCTGGAAGCTGAAAACTCTCTTCCAATACATTTTGCAGGACGAGTTCGCAGTTATCTAATCCATGGAGCTTAAAAACTCTATTGGCTTCATCGCGACGTTTAGACAATATTTCATAACCGAGAAAGCTAGCTTTTGGAAAAATGGCACTGGTCACGAGACCTACTCGGCCATACCCTGCGCCAATATCCACAACCGTTTCAATATCATGAGTTTTTATGCTCTCAAGAACTTCATAAATGTCATTATAAGGTGTTTGTAGCGCTTGGGGATGAAGCCCAATCCAAGTTTGTGTGCCTTCAAAATGCTTTTTCTTATTGGACTGATCAGCTGACTGATCATAAGAGCGATATTTTTGCTGAAGCTTTACTTCAATTTTGGGGATTTTAAAACCAAGATATTTATCTAGATATTTTGCATGAACTTTCGAGTGAATATTAGCTCGTCGTTCAAAAAGTGAACATTCAATCATTTAACATTTTTATTTGATTACCAAGAATCAAGCTTCTCCATTTATATTTTATATTAAATTTAGATAGAGAGTAATTGATAAGATTAAACAGAACTAAATAAACTAATACTTTCCGACATACTATGTCATCTTTGCGTATTTTACAATCAAAAATTTCAAATTAATTTTTAAGCATATTTCCGATCAAAAGAGCTGCCCCAGCAAAAATGGTGGTATTAGCCGCTGTATCACTTAATTCAAAGCCCCCACTGGATTTTTTCTTTGAAATATTAGGTACATGGCCTTCTTTTTCAACTTGAGTGGGAGTAATATTGTCATCTCCCAGGGATAATTGAGAGAGCTTCATCGGTTTAAGACTGGCCAATTCAAAAACAGTGGTTTGTTTCAGCTGACCATCCAATTTGACTGTCTCAGTCTTAATATCTCCCACAATCCTTACCAACTTGCCTGTATAGGACTTGATATTCTTTACACTGCCTTGTTTAAGTTTAATAGGATAAGCGTAGAACTTCCCCTGTTCCTCATAGGTCACAAAGTACTCGTAACCTGCAATCAATTGGTTATTGGCCATAATCTTTCCCCAAACGGCCGTTTGTTTATCTTTAGAAAAAGAGGAAAAACTTAAGAAAATTAAAGCTAAGAATAAGAAAGGTTTTGTTTTCATATCAAGATTATAAACTCATATCCTCTTTAGTTGCAAATCCTATGTAGCCCAGTTTTAAAGAATCCTTTAATTCAAATTGAAAGTCAGACGTCACTCTACGCTTGAGCAGTGATTTAAAAAAACCTTTATTAAATTTTGGACCAAGACCTATCGTTTCATGAGGAGTGAGATGATATTCACGACACCAGTTTTTCAGCTCGCTGGGTTTAATAAAAAGATGAAGTACATGCAGATTTTTAGGTGTGTTAGGAACAAACCACTCCATGAACTTAATCACGATAAGATAAGAGAGCCAATTACGATTAAATGTATGGTAGAAAAAGAGTCCTCCAGGTTTGAGCACTCGAGAGCATTCAGCAATCACTCGCTTTGGATCTTCCACGTGTTCTAAAAAATCCATGGCACATACGACTTCTAAGCTTTGATCTTCAAAAGGTAGATGATAGGCATCACCAAAGGTATATATCACTTTCCCAGAATCATCATATTGCTTTGCTATCTCAAGTGAATTTTCGGAAGCGTCTATTCCTGTAACATGGTTAAAATGTTTTGCTAAATAATTAGTTAAAAATCCGGCTCCACAACCAATATCTGCAATTTTCACATCTTCCATCTGAATATTTGAGGTCGCAAAATGTTGTTGAATTGTATCTAGCACCCAAGGGTTTTTTATGTTTTGTTCGGCTCTTAAGACAGCAATGGGATCATTATCTGCTTGATACCAACGCTCTCCTAATCCATGGTAATACTCATTATTAACTTGTGGCAAACTGCTCATATTTTTTTCCTTTTGCAAAGTTCCAGTATACGACTTGATAGATCATAAAAAGTGAAATAATTAGAGTTTGAACTCCAATGATAAAAGTTTGTCCTGCTTGCCACATCCAATACAAACCGATGAGGGCGCAGGGGTGCAAGATAAATAAAAACGCATGAAGCAGGTGTTCTCCCCCATCGCATTCTTTAGCGTGTACAAACTCATCTTTAACTATAATGAGTGTGGACATAAGACCCAAAATGACAAAGGCACTTGTTGCTGCAGCACTTGCATCTAAAAAAAGAGTGAAAATAAAACAGCTTACAAAAAACAAAGTATCTATGGGATGGCCAATTCGCTCCCATGCACCAAGTCCCCTTTTGTGATGAAAATAAAACTCATCAACAAACATGGCCATTCCTTGCAGGATCCATATAAAAACAATTAAGCTGAGCATTTTTCTAAAATGCCTCCTGTAATAGTTAAACCGGGCCCAAAAGCAACTGTCACTATATAACGAGGAGCTTTTGTATCTTTAAGATATGTATTCCATATATGAGGAAGAGTGGCCGAAGACATATTCCCTCGATGATACAACATATCTAATGAATGTTTCACTTGCCCGTCAGATAATTTGAGAACTTTTTGAATCAGCTCTACAATTTTTGGTCCTCCAGGATGAATGGCAAAACCAAGTTCTTCTCTTGGGACTTGTTCAAGCTGAGCTCCTTGGATAAGTTCTTCAACAAAGGCTTCAATTTTTTTGGCCAAGTACAGAGGAACTTTTTTAGACAACGTCATGGCGAAACCAAAACGACTTAACTTCCAAGTCATTTCTTTTTCTGTTTCAGGAACAATCTCTTCTTTTAAAGTAAGCAACTTAAAGCCCGAAAGTTTGTGCTGTTTGAAATGATCTTCAGACACACAAGAGTACTTGATGGCCCCATCAGCAAAAAGAGTGCGCATAATAATTTGCTCAGGGGATATATCATCTCGGTCTAAGTGAAAACTACAAAGTTCCGTATGAACATTGTCCACCCGCTGAGCACCATCTGCAATCATGGCTTGAGAATTTCTAAGCGCAGGAAGAGCAGCATAACACCCCATATGATAGAGATGATTCACAATCGTTTTTGATTCTTTGGGAAAACTGGCGACTTTAATTTGAGCAGCCGAGGGGGATTGATAATGAGAACAGCTGATATGATTCAAACGATCGATTTGAAAATCTTTTTCATCAGAATACAACTCATCGAAGATATTTTGAATGGTTCTTTGAGCTTCCCCAGCTCTATGCTCCATATATGGTTGTGCGTGTCCAATACGATAAAGATCATCTGACTTAGGGGTAAAATTATTCACACCACTGGCATAACTGACTCTGGAGTGAATCATCTCCGAAGAGACGCTATAACGATCAAAGAGTTCATCGAAATCGTGAGCATGATAGGCTTTCAGCCATTTAATCGTCTCTTTTTGTAGAATTGGGTTCACATCATGGGGAATAAAGTTTGTGATATAACTGTTCATAGTCTTCCTCTCTCATTAAGACTTACCACCTGTATCAATTTTCTAAAAGAATAAAGCAATATGTGTCAGTTACTACACAAAGTCTTGGAAATAAATTATGATTTCTTTATGAGCTTTTTAGTCACTTTTAATGGACAATTCAAAACTTATCAGCTGCCCGATACTTTTCACCATGAAAAAGTGAGTGAACTCTTTCACTCAACGGTGAGCAAAAAAGTTAAAGATGAAGAGTCCGATTTTCAAAAGGAATTGAAAACTCATAGTGAGCAGAAAAAGAAAACATCACTTGAAGCCTACAAAAAAGTCTCTTCTCCCAAAAAGAATTTCTCTTCATTTGAAACTGTGGATATCATGACTCATTCGGTGAAAACCATTCAAGCCCAAGAGCAAGTTCAAAATGCCATTGAAATCATGGAGAAATACCAGATCCAACATCTTCCTGTTGTTAATGCTGAAAATACCTTAGTGGGAATAGTGACCGACCGAGATCTCTATAAAGCGAAAGCGACTCAGAAATTAAAAGATATTATGAGCGCTGATATCATTGCTTGTTTAGAGCATACTAAAATACAAGTGCTCGCATCAGTTATGCTGCATGAGAATATTCATTGCATGCCGGTTTTGAGTGAAAACAAAACACTGATTGGTATCGTTACTCAGTCTGATATTCTAAAAGCTGTTCTGAATGCAAAGATTCTGAATTTTTGGGCCTAGATATTGTTATCTCGCTTAAAATAAAATTCCACAATTTATCTCTCATCTCAAGAGATTTCATAGCAATGGCTTCAGACTCGCTCTTATCTTTATCAGTTTTTAAAAGCTGATTTAAACAGGCCTCGGCTTTGGGACCGTGATCCCCTCCATCTAATTCAATATGCCTATTTAGATAATGGGTGAACGCTGGACAAGTCACACCAGAGAGAATAATTGTTTGAACGATAGAGATAAACATATCCGGGATGAGCTTTTCACGACCATAGAAAAAAGACGCTGCGACCTCATGAACTTTTCCTCTCTGAGCGAGATCAATATGAAACTGAACCACCTCAGCTAATTCCTCTGGCAGCATTGAGTAATCCTGAGTTTCAAGGAATGTCTCAATGAGACTGGTATCAGCTCCCACCTCTTTCATCGCTCTTAGGTACAAAGCAAAATGACTGGTGGCCACACCCTGCTCGTCCACATCAGATTCTTCACTCAAAACAATTTCATTGATCAATCGGACTGTTTCAGCGGAATAACGAGAGTCCAGCCAAGGAAGCTCAACACAGGTGATTTCTTTTTGCAGAGATTTTAATAAACTCATAAAGTCCCACACTGCAAAAACGTGGTACTTCATAAAGGTTTGAATATTTTCTAATGAGTTGAGCTGGTTATAGACCGGATGACTCACAAGTTGGTTCTGGAAATTTAAAATATTTTGATTCATAAGAATAAAATATCAAAAAAGAAGATCTAAATCAATTTGACCTAGATCAATGTTTGGTCGGTATCCCACTCCTTCATGAGCGTCATTTATACAGATTTAACTCACTTTAAACTTGTATTTAAGCAGTAAATCCACTACCTTAAGGAAACTTAAACAATCTTTTTCTAGAGGCATCCCCATGCTATTAAATTTGAATAACTTCAAAAATATAGAGTATAAAACTGAAATACTCTCAGGTCTTACTGTTGCTCTGGCCCTGGTTCCAGAAGCGGTGGCTTTCGCCCTGATTGCTCAGGTTTCCCCCTTAGTTGGACTTTATGCTGCTTTTATCGTCTGTTTGATCACATCTGTTTTTGGTGGAAGACCGGGGATGATTTCTGGGGCAACGGGAGCTCTCGCTGTTGTTATGGTCAGTTTAGTGGTCAGCCATGGAGTGCAATACTTATTTGCGGCCATCATTTTAATGGGAATGATACAAATTCTTTTTGGACTTTTAAGATTTGGAAAATTTATCAGACTCGTTCCCACCCCCGTTATTTATGGGTTCGTTAATGGGTTGGCCATCGTTATTTTCTTA
This sequence comes from Halobacteriovoraceae bacterium, assembly GCA_002713145.1. Lineage (GTDB taxonomy): Bacteria > Bdellovibrionota > Bacteriovoracia > Bacteriovoracales > Bacteriovoracaceae. The sequence goes on along the minus strand of PAVS01000007.1, from coordinate 53,497 downwards.
GCGCAACTTCCCCAATTTAAAACAGAAGTCGCTGGACAAGTCCAATGGATCACAGGTGTCCCCCTTTTTATTATGATGGGGCTAACCTTTTTAACCATGGCGATTATTTATATTCTACCCAAGATAAGCAAAGCCATCCCAGGACCTCTAGCCGGTATTTTGGTGACTTCCCTCATCGCTATACTTTTTGATCTTGATACGAAAACCGTAGGTGACCTGGCTTCAATTAAAGGTGGCCTGCCTCAATTTAATATCCCCGATGTTCCTTGGGACCTTGAGATGCTCAAAGTTATTCTCCCTTATTCGCTTATTTTAGCAGGAATTGGACTTATAGAATCCCTCCTCACCCTCACTCTTATTGATGAGATGACTGAAACCAGAGGAAGAGGAAATAAAGAGTCTGTCGCTCAAGGGGCAGCTAACGTTGTCACCGGATTTTTTGGTGGTATGGGTGGTTGTGCCATGATTGGACAAAGTATTATTAATGTCAGCTCCGGGGGACGCTCCAGGCTTTCAGGAATTGTCGCCTCTCTTGGATTGATCTCTTTTATCCTTGTAGGATCATCATTGATTGAGCAAATCCCCATGGCCGCCCTAGTGGGTGTTATGTTTATGGTGTCTATTGGTACATTTGAATGGACCACTCTCAATATTCTTCATCGTATTCCTAAATCAGATGCCATCATTATTATTGGAGTGACTATATTAACGCTGGTTTTCGATCTTGCCATTGCTGTGTTAGCCGGTGTGATTTTAGCGGCCCTGGTTTTTGCTTGGGATAATGCGGTGAGGATTAGAGCACGCAAACATACCGATGAGAAAGGTGTGAAACATTATGAAATGTATGGCCCACTTTTCTTTGCCTCGATTGCAAACTTTCATAGTAAATTTGATCCTAAGGGCGACCCCAAAGATATTATTGTCGATTTTAAAGAGTCACGAGTGGCAGACCAAAGTGCTATTGAAGCCCTCAATTATCTCACAGAGAGGTACGCTAAACTGGGTAAAAGAGTGTGCTTGCGCCATGTAAGTCCTGAATGTGCGGACTTACTAGGTAAGGCACGTGCGGTGGTAGAGTATGATAAAGATCATGACCCCCACTACCATGTCTTAATGGACGATTGATTATTCAGAATATTCTGTTTCATCAGAATCTTTAAACTCGTCAAAGTCGGGTAACGTTCGACCTAAGAGAAACTCAGAGTTTTTGACACGTCCATTTTTATCAATATCGTTCATAAGCCATTTCATGATTTGAATCTCGCGCTCTTGATTTTTTACAATTTGTTGCGCCAGTCTTTTCACTCTCACATCTTCAATATCAGCATTTTTACTCTGAAGAATTGATGTTGAATGATGCGGGATCATAGCACTCATCCAGCCATGATCACCAACAGTTATTTGAGATCTTATAAGTGTGAGGGAGAGCACAAAGACCACAGCAGAAGTCGCATAAATAACTTTATTGGCGAGTTTGTGGTAAAAAGCATTGCGCATAAGCCCCAGCAAAATAGCTGTCAATGCCGCCCCCATAATAAGGGTCATATAGAGTCTAGATTCACTCCAGTACACATGAGTCATATCCACACTACTCAGATAGGTAACTCCGTACATGACAAACATAGAACTTAATACAATCAAGCCAAGTTTAAGGTAATTATTCATAGACTCCCCTTTTATAAAATTTCTAAGGAATCATACCTTTGTCTAGAGGAACTTGAATTCATTGTTGGTCAAATTATTGTTATAAAAACTTCACATTTAGAATAATATCATTCCGCTATCGCTTGCCCAACGGCATAGGCGCTGGCCCAGCACCATTGAAAATTATGGCCTCCCAACTGACCTGTGACATCGAGGACCTCACCAATAAAATAGAGTTTTTTTTGCAGTTTACTCTCCATGGTCTTTGATGAAATAAACTCAGTACTCACTCCCCCGCGGGTGACTTCAGCTTTACGAAAACCTTCTGTGCCACTGGGTGTGATCACCATATGATGGAGATTTTTTTCTAACATCAGTTCTTCTTTTTTAGAAATTTTTGCAATATGAATTGAGCTATCGAAATCTATCTTTTCAAAAAATAATTTTATAAATGACTTAGGTAGATACTCTGAGAGAACGGAGTTAAGTTGTTTTTGTCCTGAAGCTGACTTGAGTATATCGGAGATATGATATTGAGGCAGCCAGTTAATTTCAATAAAATCTCCAGGATTCCAAAAAAGAGAGGCCTTAAGAACACCAGGCCCACTTAATCCTTTGTGAGTAAACAAAACATTTTCTGCGACGTAATATCCATTGCAAGTAATACCTGCTTTAATGGCATTCCCTGATAGTTCACTCCAACCTTCCACTTTAAAGGGAACGAGTGCGGGAGACATGGGCAGAATTTTGTGTCCCACTCTCTTCGCTAGTTTGTGACCAAAGTCACTGGCCCCAATTGAAGGCAGGACAATCCCTCCTGTCGCTATCACCAAAGAGTTACAAAAGTATTCAACGTGAGAATTAAAAACTCGAAAGCCATCATCATGGATTTCCACATCTAAGTTTTTTTGTTCGAGCTTTAAGTGGATATTAGGTTTTTGAAGTTGTTCTAACAAAGCATTTACAATATCTTTTGCCGAGCGAAGACAAAAAAGTTTCCCCACCTCTCTTTGCTCATAAGGTATTTTATTTTTTTCAATAAGCTCTAAAAAATCATAACATGTGTAACGGGAGAGAGCAGACTTTACGAAATGTTTATTTTCACTATGATACTCTTCTGCACTTGATCCAAAGATATTAGTGAAGTTACACTTCCCTCCCCCAGAGATAAGAATTTTTCGCCCCACTTGTTTATTATGATCCAAAAGATAAACTTGTTTTCCTTTAAGGGCACAAAAATGAGCGGCCATCATTCCTGCTGCACCTGCTCCTATAATAACTATATCGGTGGTTATTTTTTGCACTCTTTACCCATATCAAAATTTTTAATGATTCGTTATATCAAAGACTTAGCTCTTGTTGAATTTATTTATAAAATTTATAGGCTTGAAAATGAATGGGAACGACGTTATTTGTTAGACATGTTTTTTACGCCTCCAATTGAATATGAACCCCCTGTCTACCGACCACCTTCCGAGTGGAGATCTCTGCTTATACAGCTCACCATCGGATGTTCAAATAATAAGTGCACCTATTGTGATATGTATCGCTCTAAGACCTATAAAGTCAGACCTATCCAAGACATTAAAGCTGATATAGCAAAATGTGCACGGGCAGGAATGCAGCCTGAGAAAATTTTTCTCTGTGATGGTGATGCCCTCGGAGCACCGATGGACATTCTCGAGGAGACACTTGATTGTATTCATGAGTTTTTTCCTGAGGTGAGAAGAATAGGAGTTTATGCAACCGCTGAGAATATTTTAGAGAAAACATCAGAGCAACTCAAAACACTTGCTCAAAAAAAATTGACTATGGCGTATTTAGGTCTTGAAAGTGGAGATGATAAAATTCTTCATATGGTGGTGAAAGGTAACACCGCTCAAGATATGATTGAAGCTTCACTCAAAATCAAAGAACAAGGCTTCAAATTATCCACCATTGCTATGCTGGGGATTGGAGGTAAGAAATACTCCGAACAACATATTCGGGCCACAGCAGAAGTCTTATCCCAGACCAACCCTGAGTATTTTTCTTTCTTAACCACTTTTGCCATACCAGGCACCCCTTATCATCGCATGGTAGAGCGAGGTTTAATTGAGCCTCTGACTAGTAAAGAACTTTTGATTGAGATGCATGATATCTTAGAGCAATCAACTTTTGATTTGAATAAAGTCATTTTCAGGGCCAATCATGTCTCTAATGCCAAGCCTATTGGCGGCATTCTCCCTCAAGACAAAGCTCAGATTCTGGAAACACTCAAACTTTGGATTAAACAGACTCCAGCGGGTGTATACCCCAAAATGCCAGCGAGCATGTAAACTTAAAATAAGTGTCCTTTATCTCTTTCGATATTCATCATTTTTTGATCTATAAAAATCTTATGCGCTGGAGTTTCTTTTCCGGTACATTCAAAATAAAAATAGCGTAGAATTTGAATCCAGGCTTTGTGCAGCTCTCGACTTAGACCAATTTTTTCGAACAGAAAAAATGAAAATACGTTTCGGTACCGAATACGCATATCAACTTGTAAGTAATTCTTCTTAGATTCAACAATAGTGAATCTAGTGTTTCCCATGATCGTATTCTTTTTACTGTGTTGAAGGATGATCTCATTTTCAGAATTTTTTCTTGAGATCACGGGAAACTTAATCACTTTTTTAATTCTAAACATACTTCTTAGTTTGTGCTGTGATTTCTTAGTTCGCACCCATTCAAAGCTGTCAGAGTCAGTAAAATCATTAAAACGCTGCTGGAGTTTTTTAAAAACTCTTTGCATGGTGGCAAAATCAGCAGGTATTTCTATGACAAAGCTTCGATTTAAAACAGGCCCATAACCATCTCTAAGATGAGTGTCATAAAAGGGAAAATAAGTATAATCTTTTGCTCTCGCCATAATCTACCTCCAAGAGATCATACTCTTAAGTTTTAATTTAGATGTGATAGAAATATGTAGTTTTATCCTAGCTTTTGCCATGGTAACAAAACTATACAAATGCTTGACAGCTATTCCTAAATTTTTCTCGCTGGTTTAAGTTATCTATTGACTCTATAAAAGGATAAAATGATGTTCGGTCTATTTAAAAGCAATCCAACGAAGAAGCTACGCAAGCAACATGATCTCTTGTTAGAAAAAGCTGTTCATGCCCAACGCAATGGTAAAATGGCCGAGTACGCTAAACTATATACAGAGGCAGATAAACTTTTTAAAGAAATTGAAAAGATAGAAAAAGATCAAACAGATAAGAAAAACAAGTAGAAAAAGGAAGCTGCCTATTTAGCTCGACTAGGCAGCTTCTTTGAGAGATTGAAACGTGTATCGGACTATTCAGCCAGGATACGGTGTGAACAGAAAAAAGGTATATTTATAACGTTTAAATTAACGACAGCCTCCAACCTTACTTCCTGGTATAAATCTTTATATGTGAAAATTTCTTTTTTATATCTTTAATTATATAACTCATGGTCACTCCCCCATTGACTTGCTCAGCATTAGCATTCGCCCCAGCATTATGAAGGGCCACTACTTTATGCGTCTCAGTCGAAATGATTGGACTTCCAGATGATCCCCCCAAAGTGTCAGCAAGGTGTTTCACTCGATTTCCTCTCACTTCGATGATATCTCCATAAGATATGTACCGATCAATATTGCAGTAAGGATCATCTTGGTAATTACAATTCTCTTGCACAACATACATACTGGTTCTTGACTTAGAAGCAGGAGCTCTATTATCTAAGGAGAGATAACCATGCTTTGCACCAGGCTTGCCATCACATTGAATAAGACTGTAATCAAGATAGAAGTTGGAACCAACAAACTTTTGACATTTATATTTAACTCTATTGTCATCCTTGTCATAAAAACTCACACTTGATTTTTTTAAATCCGATGCCCTTGTCACACAATGGTGATTGGTCATAAGTGTATTTTCGTTGATAAAAAAGGCAGTGCAAGAAGCCATGCGGGCCGGAAGATTTAAGTGCCCCACGGCCAGTGAGTTTTTGCGTTGATTCCTATCGTCTATATCTTCGCGACTATACCAATTGAGCTCGTCTCCAATAATGGTTTTTTGCCCTTTAGATTTTTTATGTATTTGAGGTCTACCAGGATTACTTTGATTGTCTTGGATTTGTTCAGCAGAACTGATCAAAGTGAATTTCAAAAGAAAAATTGTAAAAAGAATTTTTGTATTCATATACCAACTCCAATTGCTTAGAGCTGAACAGCCGATGAATTTATAGTATTTAAATTTAGTGTAGAAATAAACACAAAACTGGTATCAAATATACATATCCAAGTTTTTTTAATTACTTAGAGAGGATATTTGTGAAAATAAGTTCACAACTCAACATGATTTTCTATGTTTTGTTGATGTTAATATAACTATCAGTTATCATTTTTCTTTATTTAGAAACTAAAAATAGGATGAGCCATGAACTCAATTGATAAAAAAAATCTTATTATAGATTTTATTCTTATACTCCTGACTGGAGGGTTGTGGAATATATGGATGCAGTATCGTCAAATTAGGGATTTTAATACATGGCTGGGAATGAAAAAATATTCTTTTCTCTTTTGGCTTATTTTGACCATCATCACTTTTGGACTATATCACATCTATCACGAGTATAAACTCACCCGTGATATGTATCAATTTATAACGAAATCACCCAATGGTTTTGAGGTGGGTCTGATAGCCGGAATCATCTCTGCCACAGGTGCGTGGATCTTTGTCGACCTCTATCAGCAGTCAATTTTAAATAGTGTTAGTGATTTCTAAGAGCATCAATGAGATCATTCTTATTCATTTTAGAGCGCCCTTCAATACCTATTTCAGCGGCACGATCTCTTAGCTCTTCAGCTTTCCATTCTTCATAAGGAGGATGTTTGCCCCCCTTCTTACCGGCTTCATGACTGTCCGTATTAGCAATCCGTGCGGCTTTTTCTTTGCTCATACCTTTATCCCGCAGTCTCTCGTATTGTTTATCATTTTTTATCTGAGGTCCATGATCTTTAACCATTTACTTCTCCTTTGGTATTCTCTTAGATATGAAAAATGGGATAAGACTTCCTTAAGACAGAATCATTTTTCCGTGTACGAATCTTAATATTTCTATCTATTGAAAATAAACACTGCAATATGTGTAAATTTAGAAGTCAACTTCACACGACTTTTTAAGGATCATTTCACTTCATTATGTCACCTTCTAATCGAAAAAATAAAGGAGAAAATAATGAAAGCAATTACCTGGCATGGTCGACAAGATATGAGATTTGAAACAGTGGACGATCCAAAAATAGAAGAGCCCACTGATATAATTATCAAAGTAACTTCTTCAGCTATTTGTGGTTCAGACCTGCATCTCTATAATGGAGTGATGGCCGGTATGCAAGAAGGTGACATCATAGGACATGAACCTATGGGAGAAGTTGTTGAACTAGGATCTGCAGTTAAGCGCTTTAAAAAAGGTGACCGTGTTGTAGTGCCTTTTACCATTTCCTGTGGTCATTGTTTTTTCTGTGAAAACCTTATGTATTCACTTTGTGATGAATCAAATCCCAAACAAGATAAAGCGAGAGAAGAATTAGGCCATAGCACAGCGGCTCTATTTGGTTACTCTCACCTCACTGGCGGAATACCAGGGGGACAAGCAGAGTATTTAAGAGTCCCTTATGCTGATGTCGGTCCTATTAAAGTTCCGAACCATTTACCAGATGAGAAAGTTCTATTCCTCTCTGACATTTTTCCCACAGGGTGGATGGCCGCTATCAATGCAGATATTCAACCCACAGACACGGTAGCAATATGGGGATGTGGCCCTGTCGGTTTATTTACTATCCACAGTGCTTGGTTGCAAGGAGCTAAGAGAGTGATCGCTTTCGATGATGTTCCTGAAAGACTCGAGATGGCCAGAGGAATTAAAAACACAGAGGTATATAATATTAAGGAAGTGAATGTATATGATCAACTCATGGACTTAACAAAAGGTATGGGACCCGATAAATGTATTGATGCGGTAGGTGCTGAAGCACATTCTACAAGTTCAATCATGAATGCGAAGGATTCAGCTCTCCAGAATATACATATGCCTACTAATCGTCCTTACGTATTAAACGAGATTATAAAGAGTTGTAGAAAAGGTGGAATTGTATCTATTCCTGGTGTTTATACCGATGAAGTCAATAAATTTGCCATGGGACCTGCGATGAATAAAGCCCTTACTTTTAAAATGGGTCAAACCCATGTTCAGAGATACTTAGAACAACTTCTTAGTTTAATTGAAGAAGAAAAAATAGATCCTTCTTTTTTAATCTCACACACTGTGCCTCTCGCAGAAGCCCCCGCCGCTTATGAAATGTTTAATGAGAAAAAAGATAATTGTATAAAAGTTGTACTCAAACCGTAGTTAATAAGCAAAGGATAAAGGCAAATGAAGAAGAAAGATCTCATCAACCAAAGCTATACTGAAAGTGGAGAAAATCACCAGCAAGCCCAAAAAGACAACACCTTAACGACTCAACAAGGGGTTAAAGTCTCTGACAACCAAAATACTTTAAAAGTGGGAAATAGAGGTCCTACTCTCGTAGAAGACTTTCAATTTAGAGAAAAACTCTTTCATTTTGATCATGAAAGAATTCCGGAACGAGTGGTCCACGCTAGAGGCTATGGTATCCACGGGCATTTTGAAAGTTATGGTGATCATTCAGACCTAACCATTGCAGATCCCTTGACCAAGAAAGGTAAAAAGACACCTGTTTTTGTGCGCTTTTCAACTGTTGCAGGCAATAAAGGCTCGGTGGATCTTGCCAGGGATGTAAGAGGCTTTGCGGTTAAATTTTATACTGAAGAAGGTAATTGGGATTTAGTAGGAAATAACATTCCGGTATTTTTTATTCAAGATGCCAAGAAATTTCCCGATCTTGTTCATGCGGCTAAAGCAGAACCTGACCGAGGTTTCCCCCAAGCCCAAACCGCTCATGACAATTTCTGGGATTTTATCTCACTGTCTCCAGAGTCAATGCATATGGTAATGTGGATCATGTCCGATCGTACCATCCCTCGTTCCTTTCGTTTTATGGAAGGTTTTGGTGTGCATACATTTAGAATGATCAATGCCAAGGGCAAATCACAATATGTGAAGTTTCATTGGAAGCCTCTTCTAGGAATGCAATCAGTGATGTGGAATGAAGCTGTTAAAATAAACGGAGCCGATCCTGATTTTCATAGACGTGATATGTGGCAGGCGATTGAAGATGGACAAGCCCCTGAGTGGGAGTTAGGTGTCCAAGTTTTTGATGAAGAATTTGAAGAAAATTATGAATACGATATTTTAGATGCAACTAAACTCATACCTGAAGAAGTCGTGCCTATAAAACCTCTGGGTAAAATGGTTCTCAATAAAAATGTGGATAATTTTTTTGCTGAAACAGAACAGGTTGCTTTTTGTACCCAAAATGTCATCCCAGGCATAGACTTTACTAATGATCCACTTCTACAGGGGCGAAACTTCTCTTATCTGGATACTCAACTCAAGCGCTTAGGAAGTCCTAACTTCACTCATATACCTATTAATGCTCCTAGATGTCCTGTGCATAATTTACAGCAAGATGGTCATATGGCCATGCGTAACCCTAAGGGGCGAGTGAATTATGAACCTAATTCCTGGGAGCAGGATAAAAATAATCCTAGAGAGTCTAAAGAGGAAGGTTTTCATCCCTACCCGGCATTAGAGATGGGCTATAAAACTTTTGAACGTGGAGAACGTTTTGCAGATCACTACAGCCAAGCAGAGCTTTTTTATACAAGTCAGACTGAGATCGAACAAGAACATATTCAATCCGCTTTGATCTTTGAATTAAGCAAAGTAGAAACACTGGCCATACGTGAGCGAATGGTTTCACATCTTTTAAATATAGATAAAGATCTAGCGAAAAAAGTAGCCAAAGGCCTAGGTATTAAAAACTTGCCAGAGCCTATGAAGATGGCCAGAGAGAAAGTAAAAGATGTCGGCAACTCTGATGCACTCAGTATCCTTAAAAATGTTAAATCCACTCTCAGAGGACGAAAGATTGGAATTATTGTCACTAAAAACGCTGAAAATGAACTTCTCAGTTCAATACAAAAAGAGCTTAATAATGAAAAGTGCCAATATGATCTTATTTTACAAAAAATTTCAGAAGTAAAAATGGATGATGGTAAAACCCATAGCGGTGATGAGTTTATCGATGGCGCACCTTCAGTTTTATATGACGCTGTTATTGTTCTGGGAACTAAAGACCAAGTCAAAGAGCTCAGTAAAGAAATAGCCTTTAGAGACTTTGTTAATGATGCCTTTTTTCACAAAAAATTTATTGGCTTCAATAAAGAGATAGAGAGTTTAATACTCGATTTACTGCCCATAAATGAAACTGATGGAGGAATGATAAGTCTCACTCATAAGAATATTTCAAAATATATAAAAAAAGCAAAAGAGCTACGCTATTGGGAGCGAAAAGGTTAAATCATGAATATTTTGAAATCTTCTCTACTAGATACAAGAGATTTGGAAAATTTAGAAATTCAACCCATAGATCGTGGTTATGGGCCTGTCAAAATCCAAACTTATGAATTGGAAATGACAGAAGGCTGTCATGAGGCGGAGAAGTTGTTTCATAAACTCTTAGAGGATATCAATATCTGTGCTCCTCAATCTTTAGGCAAATATAAAAGTCCCACAGGTAATATTAAACTGATACAAGATAAAAGGTTATTAGTGCATCTCAGAGGTCCATATAATGGACCTATCATAGTAGAAGAAGCTAATGAAAGTTATTTTCGTTTTTCTACACTGCAATATCACCAGGAAGCTGGCTTCATTGAGTTTTTTTTAGATAAAAATAGAAGAGATGCAATATTAAAAATTAGATCGACATCCAGGGCGGGCGATAAATTATTTAATATAGCTTTCAACTATCTTCCTCTAGGTTCTAAGATACAAGATGCAATGTGGGTTGGTTTTTTAAAGAAGTTCAAAGATATTATAAAAAAGCAGATTGATTGTAAAACGACCATTCAAAAAAAGAGTGAAGTCATCCCTTATAAACAATTTCATCCCCAGGCCTATTTTTTAATTAATATGTCATCTTGATGTATTCATATAGTAATCCCAAAGGAGCTTTATCATGATCTTAAAAAGAATTAAGAACTTAGCATTATTAACCACTCTGACCCTCTCTGGTTTAGCCATGGCCAGTATTGAGAGTGATACCTATCGTGACCGAGATTATGTACGACATAATAACGGAGGTTGTTGGGTAACTTTCTTCGATAAAGATAATTTTCGAGGAAGAAGGGCCACCTTTAGAGGAGCTCAAGATCTCTATGATGTAGAACTCGACAATTTTGTAGGTGATGATCCAGATAGTATTATGATCGGTTACAACACAAGAGTGTGGCTTTATGAAGATAAAGGCTTTGATGATCTCAAATACTATTTTGATAATGGATATGGAGCCCGTGACTTAGACGGATTAGATGATATCGAAAGTCTCAGAATACGCTGCTATTAATTATTTTTGAGAGTTAATTTTATATTTTTTTGACCCATCTCAATTTTTTGAGTCGTTGAAACTTCTATACCTGACTTATCCATTGCACTTCCGCTAGGACTCAGTCGTGCGGTCACTGTAAAGGGACCTTCAAAAGGAATTTGTTTCATCATGGCATCAGCTTGAGAGAGATTAAATTTGACAGGGAAACTTGGCTTTTCTATTCGCTTTACAGCAAGTGGCATAGGCATGTTTCCCTGATATTTTTTAGCAAAAATAAAAAGCACACCGTTTGGAGCCTTACCCTCAAGCGTGACCACTCCGGAGATTGAGTTTGCAAAACTTATATTGAGAGTTAAAAGTGTGACTAAAATGTATTTCATAAAAATGCCCTTTATAACTGAATATTCTCTTTTTACCCTAAATAGGTTACAATGAAAACTTAACAAAGGGTAAGATTATTAGTCTTTTTAAAAAACTGACCAAAGAACCTAAGTGGACCAAAAAAACTCAAAATGAAATCCTCAAGATGAAACTTAAGGATGTCTATATCCCCCTGGATCAATCCAACCTCAAGCCCTATTTAGAAAAACTACAATACGAATTAGACCTAAAGGGATTAGAAAAATTTAAACCTTACTTTTGGTTTTCTGATGAATGGTTTACTCCTGATGGACACACAGGCATAGCTATTCCTTTCTATCTTGCTCATAAGAAACTGGCTAAAATTCAAGAAAAGCTCATCTATGATGTTGAAGGTGGAACACCTACCACTTTTATGAAACTACTGCGCCATGAATGTGGTCATGCGATTGATAATGCTTTTCAGCTCAGACGTAGGCGTAAGCGGCAACAAGTCTTTGGAAAATCCAGTCTTAAATACGAAGAAACGTATGCCCCTAAACCTTTTAGCAAACAATATGTTACTCATCTTAACGGCTGGTATTCTCAAAGCCATCCCGATGAAGATTTTGCTGAAACCTTTGCGGTTTGGCTCAATCCGAGATCTGCTTGGCGTAAAAAATATAAAAACTGGAAAGGGGCTTATAAGAAATTACTTTTTATGGATGAGCTTATGAGTGAGCTGCAACATCAAAAGCCCCTACTTTCTACCCGCAAACAAATTGACCCTCAGTCAAAAATGACAACAACGCTCCAAGAACATTATGATGATAAAAGAGAGCATTATGGGATTGATTACCCTAGTGAATTTGATGTCCACCTCCTCAAGCTATTCACCAATAATCCAGATGTGGCCCTCAATATAAAAGCTTCACGTTTTATTCGAGAAATAAAAAAAGATGTGCGTAAAAGTGTGTCTCCTTGGACCGGTGCTTATCAGTACACCATTAATGAAATCTTACAAGAAGTGATCAAACGTTGTGATGAATTGAATTTAAAACTTAAGCTGCCTTTTGATGAATCAAAAAATCAATTTATTGCGATGTTGTCCATTGTTACGATAGAATATATCCATAACGGTAGTCATAGAATAGCGAGATAGCATGGCAAAGCTCAAAGTATTAGTTCTTATGCATAAAGACCTCATCCCCCCGGATGAATTCACCCAAGAAGAATATATTTCTGCAGACTGGAAAACAGAATACGATATCATCCAAACACTGAAAGAGCTCGGGCATGAAGTCCAGCCCTTAGGCATCATTGGAAATTTAGAACTCCTTCGCTCTGCCCTTTATAAATTTAAACCACATATTGTTTTTAATCTACTCGAAGAATTTGATGGAGATAGAACCTTTGATCAACATATTGTCTCTTATCTTGAATTAAAAAAACAAGCTTACACGGGTTGTAACCCCCGAGGCCTAACTCTAGCCAGAGATAAAGCCTTAAGTAAAAAGATTCTGGCTTTTCATAAAATACCTGTTCCTAAATTTTTTGTTTTTCCCAAAAACCAAAAAGTGAAAGAAAGTAAAAAATATATCTATCCACTCATAGTAAAGTCTTCTACAGAAGAGGCTTCTACCGGAATTTCTCAAGCCTCAGTGGTCAATAATTTTGAAGCCCTTAAAGAGCGTGTTGAGTTCATCCATACTCATGTTGAAACAGATGCCATAGCTGAGCAATATATTAAAGGGCGTGAACTTTATGTGGGGATACTCGGCAATAAACGAGTGACAACTTTTCCCGTATGGGAGCTTGAGTTCTCAGATCTTCCCAAAGGGACAAAAAAGTTTGCAACTGAAAAAGTAAAATGGGATGACAAATATCGGGAAAAATATGGGATCCAATCGATACGGGCAGCAAACTTGAGTGAAGAGGAAATTAAACAACTTACAACTCTCACCAAAAAAGTTTATAAAGCATTGGGACTCTCTGGTTATGCCAGACTAGATTTCAGGCTGGAAGAAAATGGAAAAGCCTATTTTTTAGAAGCCAACCCTAACCCTGGTATTCAAGCAGGAGATGAATTTCCGGAATCAGCAGAAGCCTATGGTTTAAGCTATAAAGAATTGATTGGAAAACTCGTGAGCCTTGGGATGTCCTGGCATAGAAACCGTCAGTAACTCTCTAATGATGAACTAGGCTTGCAATAAGTAGATCAATAGTGGCATCCATATGCTCAGAGTTTAACTGCTGTTTTGAGTTCACGATAATCTGTCTTCCGAACACATTCATCCCCAGCAGTGAGAGCTGAATTCGTAGGGCCATCAAAACATGATTTCCACCACCACCACTATAGCTAGAGATAATAGCCGGCTTGCCATTAAAGCATCCTCGCCAATCGTCAGCTCCTCTGCTGATCCAAGCAATAGTATTAGAAACCACCGGAGGGACTCCACCATTGTATTCAGGAACCGCAAAGATAAAACCCTTAGCCGCGCTAAACTGACTAACATAATCCGCAACCGCTTCTGGAATTCCCTTTTTCTCTTCTTTCGTTGTGTAGAGAGGAAGATTCAGTTCAGTCAGATCAATGACTTTAGCTTGTTGTTTTTTAGCATCCATGCGTTTAGCAAAATCTTTTGCGAGTTCTAAATTTTTATGACTGCTTCCGGCGAGTATAATTATGTCTGACATTTTTTATTTTACAACCATCCCCTTAGAGAAGATATAGGGTGATCTGCAATGCCCATCTGGACACCAACCTACAGGATCATATTTATAATTAAAATAAATCGTATTATCTCTGCGAGAGTAAACAGTTCCTATACTTGAATCCAACCAAACTTTATCACAAACCACTCGCACAGAATCATTTTTCATGATGGCCGCAATTGCATCCATAACGGTATGGACTTTTACGTTATTGAATCTAAACACACCATCGTAAACGGCAAAAGATAAATTCTCCCAAAGGATTTTGCTGGCCAGTGTTTCTCCATCCTCACAACTTCTATCTAATTTTAAATTAAACATGATAGGAGGTAATGTATGAGGATGACGTCCCAAAACTCTCCCGTATTCACTAATGATTTCACTTCTGTACTTTAAAATGGGAGGAAGATCTTTCATATAAGTTCCCATTCGCTCGCGCATAAAGCCTTTGTGACTGGTAAGAAAAATAGAGAAGATAGCAAGGTCATCAAGTTTTTGATAACGAGAAAACTCTCCATCTTTCATCATCACAAAATAGAGAAGCTTCTCAATTTTATCTAGTTCTGTTTTAATGGTTTGAGAAAGTTTTTTCTCGCCTCTCCAATAAATATCCTGCATTTCAGGATCAAGCGTCACAACCTTTTCAACTTTTGCTGTATAGGCTTCTCTAAGACTTTTTACTCGGGGACTAATTTTGGCCATAATTTTGAGTTGGTCTCTGGCAATTTCCGCAGCAGCATTATTAAGGCTATCAAAGAACATGATAAGATTACGATTATTTGGATAGCGATTTTCATAGGCACTAGTTTCAGCTTCTAATTTATTAAGAGCTTGAGTGAAATTCATGGTGACTGTTTTAATGGCTTTCGCTCTCAGCTTCTCACTTTTTTCCATCTTTACATTAAAGTCTTGCAGGTCATTGAGATTTCTTGCGTCTGAGTTAAAAAAGTATTTAATATCTTTGTAGGACAGGGCCATATAATCATTGAGAACATCCCACTGAGCAAAACTGTTCATGGAAAAAACAGACACCATAAGTGCTAAAACAATTTTAAAAGTCATAAATCCACCTTTTAATACTTAGATATACTTTTAAAATCTACTTCATGGGCCATTGAATGTTAAGAAGCAATGAAGAGTTAAGAGGGAATATTATATAAATTTAGTTCTTAACGGGCTGCAACATCTCTTAAATCCCACTTCCAAAAGCAAGTGACCATGAACTTGAGTCATCACTCCCCTTTGCAGCCTGAAGATTGATTGAGTTGGTCCCTCGGGCCAGCTTAAGACCTGCTCCATTGGAGACCACTGATTTTTTAAATAGCTCGGTCTTATCATCATCAGCATAGCCAATATCATGAAAAACAAAAAGACTTAGATCTGTGTCTTTCTTATTCATCATCTTAAACATTTGTGACAGAGAAGTATGAGCTTCCAGGGAGTAAACAGCTGTATGAGCCGCTCTAAAACGTAATTGCCTAAAAGATCTAGGTCCTCCACTTCCACCGATAGGAAGAGCCGTCCCTCGATTATTATTATCTACAATATAATCAACTAAATCATTTTCCAGTCGCTCACATTTTGATCGCTCTCCTGCATCAGCAATCGTCGAGCAATCGGCATCAAGAGCATCCCGTACTTCTGAATCGGTATCATATTTTTTATTCACTTCCACGAGGGCATCACTGTGTTTTGCTTTCCCTATAAAAGTGAAAAAAGGACTTACTGGAAGAACCCCATTAAATCCATAATCCAAAAGCATTTGATCACTTTGCCCCGTTCTTCCACTGATATGGGAAAGACTGGTAAAGACTCCTAAGCCTTTTTTAGGGGCCCGTGGGTCATCATAAAATCTTCCCTCCACTGAGAGTTTAATTTGAGTGGTTTCAATATCAAAAAGATTCGCTCCTGCAAGATTGATCTCATTTTGACCACCGTCTTCAACAGAATCAAATTCCACTGTAAATTGACTCGCCGAAAAACCTAAAAGAAGATAGCTATCTAAGAGCCAGAGCTTTGAGCCTAGAGCATAGGCATGACCTTTTAAGTTGAGCAAATAGCGATTGTCTTCATCATCAGCAAGTCCTCTTTCATACGTCGTTGTAAGTTGAACTTGATCGAAAAAAACAGTTCCAAATGAGAGTTCAAAGTCTTGATTGAAGCTCAAGGTATAGAGGCCACCAAAAGCGGTGAGGTCTCCACCAACACCTCCCACTAGCACCTTATGGCCATTGCCAAATTCATGAGAGTATCCTGCACCGGCGACACCACCCACACCGTCATAAGAAGCGGCAAGGGGTAATAAATTGGCATAAGATATATTTGTAAGAAGAATAGAAAAAAGTGTGAGAAGTATTTTCATAGTGGCCATCCTTTTAAAAGATGTTAGCACGGTAGAGAATAGTTTTATAATGGGAAATATAAATACCAGTCATTACTTTTAGCTATAGTAAATTTTATGAGTCATTAAAGACTATATATCTTCTTGATCGTGAGAAGCCAGCTCAATGCCGTCTTTATGAATGAGTATACTGCGTTTTTTATACAACATACCCAGAGCACTCTTGAAGGTTTTTTTACTCATATTAAGTTCTCGGCGAATTTCCATGGGATCACTTTTATCATTGAGTTTAGATTTACCTCCCCGCTTAGAAAGATAATCTAAAATTTGGTCTTGGGAATTGACCACATTTTTTATGCCTTGCACTTGTAGTGCAGCATCAACGAGTCCATCCGGGCGCAATTTTTTAACCACCCCAGAGAGCTCTTCACCTAGTTTTATTTTTTGGAAAATTTCATTATGGTAAATAATCCCTATAAATTTTCTATTGATCAGAGAGCGATAGCCTAGCTCTTCTGGAGCTGCAGGGATAATACTTACTTGATCCCCTTCTTTGATATCTAATTTTTGATCTTTAATATAACGCCCCACTTTGGTGGTGCCATACACTTTATTGGTGCGTTCATCCAAACAGACCCGCACAATATAAAATTTCCCTTCCCCCACGGGATCTTTTTGTTCCGTGTCGGGAACCAGTAAATCCTTTGAGATCCCCCAGTTCATAAAAGCCCCAAACTGATGGGTTTCACGGGCCTGCATAACAGCATATTCCCCTACCACTGCCTCTGGGCGACTCAGACTGGCCTGAGGTCGGTCTTGGTTATCCACATAGACAAATACTTCAAGTTTATGGCCTCGCTCAAAATGTTCTGAAGTTTCAGCTTTAGCCAAATAGACATCAACATCAAAGTCTGGAGCACGCAAAATAAAATACTTATCGCTTTCTTCATGCACGATTAATTCATTCATCTGTCCGATATCTATCACAATTCATCCTTTATTTGATGGCTAGTCTAATGAGAGCAATTACTATAATATATTGGTCACTTTCTAAATGATATTATAAACTTAAAAAAACTTAAAAGAAGGCATACCCATCGAAACAGTATCTGAATTTAGTACAAGAGATTTATCCCCTATACTCGTAGAATCACTACATGACGCAGGGTTTATTAAAACATCTCCCATCCAAGAACTTACCCTAGACACGATATTAGCTAAAAAAGACGTCTTTGCCCAAGCTGAGACAGGCAGTGGTAAAACCGGGGCTTTTGTTATCCCCATAGTAGAAGATTACCTACGCACGTTGGAAAAAGATGAAAAGGCTCAAACAGAAATGAGCTATATCGTCCTTAGTCCTACTCGCGAGTTGGCCCAACAAACTCATAGCGCTTTTAATACGATTGGTAAAAAAGCCAATATCAAAGCCACTTGTATTATTGGTGGTGAGAGTATTGAGAAACAAAAAAAATTAATTAAAGCAGGAACACAAGTTTTGGTGGCCACACCGGGACGTATTTGTGATTTGATCAAACAAAAAATCGCCAATTTAGATAATTGCAAAGCCATTGTTTTTGATGAGGCCGATCGCTTATTCGATATGGGCTTTAAAAAAGATATTGAGTTTATCCTAGGCAAAGCTCCCAATGACAGACAGCTGATCATGGTTTCGGCCACCAGTAATAGAGAAATTTTACGAACGGCATATAAATTCAACTCTCACCCAGAAGAGCTGATTTTAAATTCCGACAGTCTTCTGGTTGATCATATCCAGCATAAAGTTGCGATGGTGAGCACTGAAGAAAAATTTCCTCTTCTAGTGAAAACCCTACGAGATAAAGAAGACGCCTACGCCATTGTTTTTTGTAACACCCAAGTGCAAACCCATACGGTAGCTGAATGGTTGATAAAAATGGGTCTTAAGGCCAAACCGATATCAGGGCGTCTGAGTCAAAATAAAAGAACAAAGCTATTGCAAGATTTTAGAGCGAAAGAAGTGACCATTCTCGTTTGTACCGATGTGGCAGCTCGTGGGCTGGATTTTAAAGAAATTAATCTTGTGATTAATTATGATCTGCCCCAAGAGGCAGCTAATTATGTCCACCGTATTGGACGAACCGGTCGTGCGGGAGCTGAAGGTGAAGCTATCAGTTTTTGCGCCCATGAAGATTGTGAATACATAGAACCTATTAAAGAGCTTATTGAAGCAGATATTCAAACTCTTCATCTTGAAGATGAGGACTTTGCTGATGATATCTGCCCTAAACCGCGAATTGATCGTAAAACCCTAAGCCTAAGAACAGATAATAGAGATAGTAAAAAAAGAGATATGAAACAACAAAGACCACCCAGACCTAAAAAGACCATTTCTAAAAATCAACCTGAACAAAAGCGTGACTCTCAAAAGTCTGCGACTCAAGAGGATAGACCTCCTCGTGAAAAGAAAAAACACACGGGACCTAGAGTGGATAGAAGATCGATAGAGTTCACTGGAAGTAGTCCCGAACAGTTTACTTCACAGGTATTGAATCATTTTAGAATCGCTGACAAAGATCTTATTCAAAGTGAACTTATAAAAGAGGGTAAAAAGCAATTTATCTTATTTGGTCCACGAAAAAACACTTATAAATTTACAGTAAAGCCAATCTATAAAAAATTACTGCTTCCTTTTCTAATAGAGATCATGAAGCTGTCACAACTAAAACTCTTTATCACTGTGGCTTTTAGAGATGAAGTTCTCACTGTCAGTTTTAAAGGCGAAGATGAAGGGTTGCTTAAGCGTGATCGAAACGAATTACTAAAAGCTTTTGAGCAATTGATTATGACTTATCTGCAGACGAGAGTTTATCTCAAGCGAGAATTTAAGTTAGTGGTGAAAGGTGGAAAATCAAAAGTTCAAAACCAAAGAAAACCTTCACGTGACGACCAGGATCTTGAGAAAAAAATGAAAAAGCTGGCAGCATCGAAAAGAAAAACCCTGCTGAGTAAAAAAGAGCCTATCACTCTCAATTCTCTTAACCCTAAAGAGCGAAGACTGATTCATCAATTTTTTCAAGATGATAAAGAAGTGAACACAGTCTCAATTGGTGATGGTCGCCTCAAAGATATTCAGTTAGTGATCCAAGACTGATCTTTTAGCGAAGAGTACACTCCAGTCGCTTCACACCGATATACTTGGTTGCAGGGACAAGAACACTTCCAATGCGAAGGATGCTCCATTCGTCTGAATCTTTCTCGTACTTATAGAATATAGGATAGTGAGTTGAGCGAAAGCGAGCTGTTCCGATAGAGTGATTACGACTTTCACCTAAACCCAATTTTGAGCAAAGAGTGTTTCTAATATCCCTTGGCACTAGCTTTTGACATACATTTCGGCCAAAGAAATTTTTCTTATATTTTGCACAAACGGAAGCGGTAGGAGCAAAGGGGCGGTTTTTCATACGTGGATGATAAAACACGATCGAATTATTACGCATTCTTACTTTTTGGGCGCTAAATTCAAGATGGTCCCCTCGGTTATTTATCTCATTAAATTTCATATAAGGAAGTCGTTTGATACAATTTCCGCTCAAACATTCATAATGAACTTCATCATTAATAATGAGCTCCACTTCTTGCTTGGACTTGGCAGATAGGGAGAGACTAACACAGTTTAAAATGATCAAGAGAGTAAAATACTTTTTCATAGTTATATCTTAACCTCAGAGAAGAGAAATGGGGATGGATCTTGAAAATTTCATAGAGAGTGTCTAAAAAATAGGCAATTTTCTATAACAAATGATAAAATTGCTATATATCTAGCTCTTACAAATAGGAATTGATGAATTTGAATATAAACTTTAATAATACTTATTCTAGTCTACCTGAACAATTTTATGAAAGAATTAATCCAGAGCATTTCGCTGCCCCCAAGCTCATCGTTTTTAACCAAAAGCTTGCAACAGAGCTAAATATTGGATGGCAGGAAACGACAGATCAAGAATTAGCAGAGATATTCTCGGGTAATAAAATTTTACCCGGCTCAGAACCTCTGGCCCAAGCTTATGCGGGCTTTCAATTTGGAAACCTGGTGCCTCAACTAGGTGATGGCAGAGCCCATCTGTTAGGAGAAGTCGCTGGTTTTGATATTCAACTCAAAGGTTCCGGGCAAACTCGTTTCTCCAGGCGAGGCGATGGTAGAAGTGCTCTTGGACCTGTGCTTCGTGAATATATTGTGAGTGAAGCTATGCATGTCTTGGGTGTTCCCACCACCAGATCCTTATGTGCGGTGAGCACAGGAGAGGAAGTGTACAGACAAGATGGACCAGAGCCCGGTGGAATTCTCACCCGCGTGGCCAAGAGTCATATCCGCGTGGGAACCTTTCAATATTTTGCCTTTAAAAATGATCTCGAATCCTTAGAGGCTTTGCTCAATTACACTATCGATCGTCATTACCCAGAGCTTGCTGCTAAAAACAAAAAAGACCAAGCCCTGGGGCTGATAGACAAATTAATTGAACTCCAATCAGATCTCATTGCCCAGTGGACTTCCCTAGGCTTTATTCATGGAGTGATGAACACTGATAATTTCTCCATGGCCGGTATCACAATCGATTACGGACCTTGTGCTTTTCTTGATGAATTTAAATTTGATAAAGTCTTTAGCTCTATTGACCGTCATGGACGCTACTCTTTTTTTAATCAAGTCCCTATCGCAAAATGGAATATTTTTAGACTTGCGGAATGTTTTATTCCTTTTATTGATGAAAATACAGATCAGGCAATAGCACTCTTAGAAAAAAATCTAGGTGAGCCTTTGGAGTTTTTTGATTTTAAGAGAATGAAGGCACTCGCGAAGAAAATGGGTATCTCTGACTATCAAACAAGTGACGAAAAACTGGTGACACAATTTTTGGAATATCTTGAAAAAGAATCCTTAGATTTTACTCTTGCCTTTAGAGAGCTGAAAAATCTTTATCACTCTCCAAGTGATTTTTTTCCCAAGTCTCAAGAGTTCGACGAGTTTCAAAGTCTATGGAAAAACCGTGTGAAGAACGTGGATGAATTAGATCAGATCAACCCTCTTTATATTCCAAGAAATCACCTGATCCAAAAAGCCATTGATGAAGCCTATACCGGGAATTTTGATTTTTTTCATAGGCTTAATGAAGTGCTGACTCATCCATTTAGTGAAAAAACTGAGTGTGAAGAGTTTGCTCTTCCCCCGAAACCATCCGAGCGAGTGTATCAAACCTTTTGTGGGACATAATCTTATTTTACTTTAAGCTTTTTCGCCTTCGGTCTTCTTTTCTTACGAACTTTCTCAGGAACAAGATCTCTCATGGCATCGAGTTTACCAAAACAAAGAACTCTATCATCAGCTATAATTTCACGAGCTCTTTTAGGATTGGGAATCACTTTACCATCTCGATGTAAGCTCAAAACATTAATATCTTTTTCAATTAAATCGCCAATAGTGCTTCCCACATACTTCGATTCTTTAGGAATATAAATCTCAGTGACGCCATAGCCCTTACTAACCGCAACTTTTTGACGGATATCAATTTCAGGGAAATCCACCCTTGCAGCGATATGATCAATAAAAGCTCCTGCAATATCTAATTTAGTGCAACCTTCAATTCCTTCTAGTCCCGGAGAAGAATTGATCTCCATAATTTGCGGGCCATCTTTTCCTTCTAGCATATCCACACCTGCTATACCTAGACCCATGATTTTGGCTGCTCTGATCGCCGTCTCTTTGTATTCATCATCTAATTCAACCGGCTCAGTTAGTCCGCCTCGGTGAACGTTACTGCGAAATTCTTGTCCTTGGGCCACTCTTCTCATAGCCGCTACAACACGATCACCAACAACGATGGCCCTAATATCTTTGCCTTTACTCTCAGCTACAAATTTTTGAATCAATACGTTTTGCTTTTGACTTTGCAGCAACTCAATAATAGATGTAGCCATCTCTACCGTATTGGCGAGTAATACACCTATTCCTTGGGTTCCTTCCAGCAGTTTAATAACCACTGGTGCTCCACCTACCCTTTCAATGGCAGGCAGCACATCTTTTTTATCTTTAACGAAAGTCGTGGCAGGAATTCCGATTTTATGTTTACTCAGAATCTGAAAACTTCGCAGCTTATCTCTTGAGTTGAGAATTCCATCAGCAGTATTGGAAGTGTACACATCCATTTGCTGAAACTGTCTCACGATGGCGGTTCCAAAATAAGTAATAGAAGCCCCTATTCTTGGAAGGATGGCATCATAATGACCCAGTCGCTTTTGCATATAATAGAGATCGGGATCTTCTTGCTCTAAATCAATGGCAAACTTTAACGTGTTAAGAACTTTAACGGTATGACCTCGTTTTTTGGCCGCTTCCACCAATCGTTTGGTGCTGTAGTTATTAGGTTCTTTAGAAAGGATTGCTAACTTCATCTTATGCCTTTTTTCTTTTTTTCTTTTTAACTGGATTCTTAGAGTAAAAAGATTTACCAACATTCACTAAAAATTTATTTTTTATACTATCGCGCCCTAAGAGCATACGAAACCCCATCTCATCGCGATTGGTAAGAGTGACTTCTATTTGCCATTTCTCACCCAACATATGCACCTGAGTTTGAATCACCGGTCTGAGTTCACTCTTTCCATTCGAGCTTTTCACTTTTCTATATTCAAGTATTTTAGCTTGGCAATGAATCGTTTTTTTCACACTTCGCTGTTCGGGGTGCACTGTGAATTTTACAAATTCACTCCCTGCCCTTTTATAAGTTTCGATATCAAAAGCATGAAGGGCAGAAGTTTTAGCTCCCGTATCCACCTTGACTTTTATGCTGGGTATTTCTAAATCCGGAAGAGCTATCCATTCCCGCCAGCCAATAATTTTTAGATCTTTGCTTTTCATTATAGACACTGCTGTTTAATAACTTCTATAAGATCATTTCGATCCACTGGCTTGACTATATACTCTGAAAATCCCGCCTCTAAACAACGGCTCTTTTCCTCGCTAAAAGCATGGGCGGTAAAAGCCACAATAGGTTGATCATAATTCGTTTTTTGCAATTCAGACAGGGCGGTGTATCCATCCATCACCGGCATCTGGATATCCATCAAAATCATATGACAATCATTTTCAAGAGCCACAGAAACACCTTCACGACCATTCGTTGCCTCTAGGACTTCAATACCAACTGCTCGCAGGTACGTTCTTATAATAATTCGATTGTCTTTTGAATCATCCACCACCAAGATACGAAGATCCTTTAATTCCTTTGCCTTTGAGCTATCATCAAGTCCATCTATCCCACTCGCATGCATATTTTTGTCAAATGATTTTACCCAAAAAGAAAATGTGGTTCCAGCTCCTAGCGTGCTCTCTTCTAGTTTTAAGTCTCCTCCTAGCAGTTGACTCAGCTTTTTTGCAAGAACCAGCCCAAGCCCTGTTCCACCGTATTTTCTAGAAACAGAAAGATCAGCTTGAACAAAGGGATCAAAAATTTTCTGTTGTTGTGTTTTTGAGATACCAATACCTGTATCACTTACTAACGTTTTAAGAATACCATCTTCAAAAGCCAGGAGGACATTCACTTCACCTTTTTCAGTAAATTTAACAGCGTTCCCTATAATATTTGTAAAAACCTGGGTCAGTCTCACTGCATCTGAGTAGATTGTTTTCACTTCAGGAGTGGTCCACTTGAAATTAATCTTAAGATTCTTTTCTCGAGCTTTTAGGGTAAACATATTTTTTACGTCTTCCAACATAGCTTCAAGATCAACTGAGATTTTTTCTAGTTCAATTTTATCCGATTCAATTTTCGAGAGATCAAGTAGATCATCAATTAGATCAGTTAAATGAAGAGAATTTCTGGTGATGCGATTAATATACATATTAGCTTCTTCATCATCACTTAATCGAGTTTGCAATAGATCACTAAAACCTAGAACAGCTGATAAAGGGGTGCGGATTTCATGGCTCATATTGGCCAAAAATCTCGTTTTAGATTCACTAGCTTTCTCAGCAACCTCTTTGGCCAGCTCTAAATCCTTTTCATATTGTTTTTGCTCGGTGATATCACGGATAAAACAAGCGTAAGAATTAAACACATTAGTGAGAGGATCGTTGATACGAAACATATGTAGATTCACAGGAATCTTTTTATTTGTTTGAATATCTTTTAAATATAGTTGCCCTTTCCAAAAGTCTTTCGCCTCTACCTTGGGGATGATCGTGCTTTGAATAAATTCTTTTTCAGAAGCTGGAAAAAAATCAAAAAAGCTATAATCATTTAAGGCTTGATCATCAAGTCCGCTTATTTGTCTTCCACTAGGATTAATTAACCTTGGTTTAAATTCTTTATCGCAAATAAGAACGAAATCTCTACTGTTTTCAACAATAGCCCCCATCTGGAGGCGCTCAATTTCATATTGCTGTCTCTGAGTGATATCGAGAGTCACCCCATCAAATCGAATAGGATTGTCTTCACTATCATAATCTGTCCAACCTATGGCCTGAATATATTTAATATCATCGTCTGGGTTTTCTGGATTGAATGTGCGATAAACGATATTATAATTGGTTTGCTTTTCAATGGATGTATTAATAGCGTTTTGCGTTCTCTCTCTATCCTCTGGGACAATTCGTGCATAGAAATCATCAATTGTAACTTTATCTTCAGGAGGGATAAAGAAATGCTCTTTCACTTGATGATCCCAAATCAGCTCATCAAAAGGAAGATCACAATACCAAACCCCAAAACCTGTGGATTTAGTCATACGATTAAAACGCTGTCCTAATTCAGCGAGAGCACTTTCCGCGGCTTTTCTCTCGGTGATATCTCTGACAATGGCAAGTAGACATTCTTCTTCTCCATATAAAAAATCTGATCCTGCCACATCGATATTAATCACTTCCCCTGTTTTTTTGAGGTGTCTGGCCGTCACAGTAAACGTTTTCCCCTCATTCACTTCTTTCACAAAACGGGTAAACTCACTTACATCCTGAGGGTGTACAAATTGTATTCCCGACATGCCTATCATTTCATCTTTGCTATAACCATGCATCCTACATGCAGCAGGATTTACTTCCACCAACTTTCCATTTTGGTCAAAAATCATGATACCATCATTGGTTGATTCAAAAACACTTCGATACTGCAGCTCTCGCTCAGAAAGCTCTTTTTCTTTAGCCCGTCTGATCGTGATGTCTTCCATGGCCCCAATCATACGCTGAGGCAGGCTTTGCTCATCTCTAACCACAAAACCTTTATCAAAGATATAAGCCGGTGTTCCATCAGCACGTAAGAAACGATATTGATCTTCCCAATGTTCCCCATCTTTAGAATCTATGACATTATGAATTCCCGCCACTACGCGCTCTCTATCCTCTGGATGAATATGCTCATACCACCACTGGACATCACTATCTTGCGCCGAATCCTCATAACCAAAGACGGTAACGATGGCCTTATTCCATCTCACTTTATTTGTTTGTAAATTCCAATCCCAAATGGCGTCTTTGGTAGCGCGAGTTGCATATTCGTAACGGCTCTCACTGACAAGCCGCTTTTCTTCTTCAACTTTAGCATCATTAATATTACTTAGTGTTCCAAAGAAATTGAGGAGAGACCCTTCTTTATCTTTAAGAGGATTCGCTTCACCATCTACCCATAAATAATCATCTTGGTGTTTAGGTTTGACTCGAAATTGAATTTTAAACGCTGTTAAACTTTCGATAGCACGAGCCAGTTCCGCTTTAACCGCAGCCTGATCATCTGGATGAATAAAGTCTATCCACCCCTCACCTTTAAGCTCTGCCTCACTGGCCCCCATAAAACTGGCAAATCGCTCGCTCACGTAATCAATTTGACCATGTTGATCTGCTCTCCAAACTAATTGAGGGATAGTCTCAATGATTTCTTTGAGTTGTTTTTCGCTGGTTATTAATCGCTTCATGAATACCTTATATTAAAAAACTGAAGATACTTAAGATTAAGTTTTTTTTCAATCGAAATCGCCCAGTATGAAAGAATTCGGGGGTAAAACCCCCTTTTTAAAGCAATATGTGAATTTTTCTACACATTTAATAATGTCAGACTTGGCGGTGCCTCTTATTGTCTTCTATTACCCATAAGTCTCAGAATCATTAAAAAGAGATTGATAAAATCCAGGTAGAGTTTTAAAGCCCCCATGATAGTTTCTTTATGATCTTCCGCTGTCCCTTCATTACCAATAATATTACTATTTTTGATCTTCTGAGTGTCATAAGCCGTGAGCCCTGAGAAAATTAACACCCCAGCGATTCCAAAAATTTTACTATTAGTGGAACTCATAAGTGAGGGAAAGAACATCGATATAAGCGCAAAACCAATCAGCCCCCAAAGTCCCATATGACAAAAAGTTCCAATGGGCCCGAGATCCCTTTTGGTAAAATAACCAAAGGCACTGAGTCCAGCGAAACTAAAAGCGGTGAGAAAAAAAGCACTTTGAATACTCTCTTGAGTGTAGGCCAAAAAGATCACAGAAAAAGTCAGCCCCGTAAGCGTGGCATACCCAAGATAAACAATCGTCGCCGTCGTAGGACTCATTTTTTGAATCCGCGCCGATAAAAAAATCACTGCCGCAAGCTCCGCAATAATAAGTCCATAAAATATAATTTTATTACCAAGTATGAGCTGGATCGCCGCTTCTGACTGAGCGGTATAATACGACACCATCCCCGTGAGCAGAATCCCGAAAGTCATCCACTTATACACCCCACTCATAAAACGAGCGTTTTCTTCAGCGATAGCATTTTGGTTCATATGGGTGGTGTTCATGGACTCTCCTTATTTAACATCTTAATTTGATGTCTTAAGGCCCTATCATATAATTTTAACGACGTTCTGTCTTTATCACTGAGAATAAACTCAACCTCAAGGTCGTAGAATTGTTTGGTGTTTTTCATGCTAAATAACAATACCAACCATGAGCTTTATCAGAGTTATCCCGTAGACGTAAACATTCCTTACCACTATCAGTTTGAGCCACCTCAAAAATATCCTCAAACTCTCCATCATGTTCTTTATGAAGGGATAGAAAAGTCTCCACAGCATCTTTGGTGGTATCACCATTGATTTTGTAAAACTTAGGACCTGATATGAAATATATCCACCCTTTAGGGTTAGAGGTCTTGGCTTTACTTCCATCGAGCTGAACTTCATCTGGGCTTGAATTCACCCATGATTCTAAAAGATTATACAGGCTTAAATAGTGAAAGTTATCTTTTTTCGTTTTAGTTGGTGCTGCCATAAGTTTCTACGCCACCTTCTTATAATTGCGATATTTCTCCGTATTAATTTCGGCGTAGAGATCACATAGACTGGTGGAGGTGGCCTTCTTGGTTTTCTTATCTAGCATTTGATAGAGCTCTATGATCAAACCTTTGGACCCCACTCCCAGCATGCATTTTCGAACCGAGGTCAAATAGCGTAGCTCAGCGGACCCCTCTTCCAAGCGGTCTGCGAGGGCGTGGGCCGATAGATTTCTCAAATCTTTAACACAAGTGATGAAGTCGTGAAAATCCGGAGTGCTAAAAAAAGATCTTAAATTCTCCGTGAAGTTTTGGATAATAGAGCTCTTTCCTTCTCGATACCTTTTTATTTCTGTTTCAAAGAATCCTAGCGAGAACATATTCTCACCGATATCTATTTTATGTTTTACGAGGGTGAGATCTCTAAGTATAGCTTCAAGAGCTTTTGCATAATGAGTGAATATTTGAATCTTTCGTGCCTTCTCTTCCGTTTTATGTTTTTGCAATTGGATATAGAGGGCTTCGGCCAGTTTGATTTCACTTTGCGCAGCGACTGGTACGATATCAAAGATTTCTTCAGGGATGAGATAAGAATGAATACGGTGAACGAGCTCTCGACTTAAGGTATTAGAGCTGATCAGTTCATTTTCTTTGAGGACTTCTTTCTCATCGGCCCTTGGGAAATAATTCTCTTGAGAAGTGTCTTCTAGCACCAGCGGGTATTTTATATTACATAGATAAGGATTAAAGCTTTTAATATTTTGAGACGGCACATCGAAGTTGGCCATATACTTATAGGTCTCCTTATTACTAGTGGCGAGCAGTTTCATATCAGAGACCTTAAACCACACTTCAACTTTGAAATGTTTCTCTT
Organism: Halobacteriovoraceae bacterium; assembly: GCA_002713145.1. Taxonomy (GTDB): domain Bacteria; phylum Bdellovibrionota; class Bacteriovoracia; order Bacteriovoracales; family Bacteriovoracaceae. The sequence continues at coordinate 24,780 of PAVS01000007.1, read as the reverse complement.
TTTCTACCTTCTGATAAAAATACAGACATTTCTCTAACTCACTGGCCTCAATGGTTTTAGCTACAGCTTCAATCTTACACACCCATAAATAACTAAAATCCGAGATAAACAAATAAGTATCTTGTTTGTTTTGCTCATTGACTAAAAATTGTTGCTGATAAGATTCAAAATTGATTCGAGGCGCTTCAGTGTTAGGTGCTTCTAGTTTTCCCCAATAGGAGTTCTCTTTTCCCTCAATAATATTAGATTTGAGCAGTTTATAAAAACAATGGGCCTGGGTCTCGCCTCTATGTTTTTCTTGGGCCATATCATCTGCTTCATTATAGAGCGGATTAAAAACAACTAAAAAGTGCTTGCCGGCTTTTACATCACTGCTAAGTTCTACTTTTTTAGGCTCAATTTGTTTTACTTCTACTTCTGGTTTCACTTCTTCTTTGGGAGGAGCTGGTTTAACTTCTTTTTTATTTTGCGAGAAGTCCACATACTTTACATTCTTAAAGAGATTATTGGGGGTATGGGAAGCTAGGTTTTTGATTCCCAAAGCCTCGAAACGATTTTTATCCGGATTAAAGTCGAGCTCAGTCACTGAAACCTCATCTTCAACCTGGGGAAGCTCTCTATTTTCCATCTGAGAAATATGAGCAAAAGCTTTAATATCTTCTGATTTAACAAAGATATAAAAATATCCACTCTCTTTGTTTACGCTTACCACTCTACCTTTAAGCATTTAAATCCCCTTAAGCAACATCTTTAAATACAGTTTTATTTTCAGTAAACACTGGCTTCCAATCTGGAAACCTAGCTTTGAGATCAATTCCCGGGTCTACTACATATTCATTAGGCGCAACCACACCCGATTTAAAATATAAATCAAAGCCAGCTTGTTTTAGGCAACGAGCAATATAGTCTGTTCCAGATTGTTTTTCCGTGTAGATCTTTAAAAAATCAGGCATCAGACATATATTCCACCCAGCGGTAAAAAACTCGGGATCAAACACTCTCTCCCAGATATGAGTGACGTGCAAACCTATGGGAACATTTCTATGCTTTCCCTTCATAACTAAGTTCGCATACTGTCCGAAAGCAAGCCTGGCTTTGCTATTATCATGAACACTCACCTCTTCTCCCATCCAAATACTTTTCTGTCTTCTTTTCACTCCGGCGTGATATTCATTAGACTCTCTTACCGCATTGGGAAATTTCACGGGAGTCTCTCTCACCACTTCAGGATGAATAAACAAAGTAGAATTGAGCATCATCAAGATCACTTCATCCGTGGACTTCCCCGTCACCTGCTTAAATAACTCTAATGAATTCAACTTTAAAAGATCTTGCATTATTTATCCCTTAGTCTTTTTTGTTTATTCTTTTTACTTTGTTCATAAAAAGCATCTCTTCCATACCTCTTACACCGAAGTCGCCCTATCTTAATTTCACGAATGGTATGAGTGAGACAGCCACAGTCCTCATCATCACATTGCTCGTGCCCCTCACTCCCTAGCACTAATATGTCGTGGTTATACCAGCTTCTGGCAAAAAGAGTATTTCCTTTGGATTGAAAGTCCTTGCGAGCGATGATGAAGTCATTGGAAATAGAGATCTCACACTCACCGATCCCCACACCGGTAAATTTTCAACGAAACTTAGGCAAATAGTTGATCACCTTCAATAGAGCATTGAGATACTCTGCTTGTTGAGGAGTCAAAATCAATCCCTTCATCACTGTTCGTTGGAACAAAACGATATTAAAGATTTTTTTCTTTTGGATCATTCTTACAAGCCAGTTATAAGACTTAATAATAGAGTCATCAAACTCATAATTAGGAACGCTGAGTTCATCAAACAATTGCTTAAAGTCAGCATCAAAATATTCATGCTGAGCCAGATAGTTCATCACCTGATGAAAGCCGAAATACTCACAGGCTTCCCCCACATTTATCACCGGGAAATCACTTTCTTTTTTCTTGAGTAAATAAAAATCTAAAAGTTCATAGCCCACATTTTCTTTTAAAAGAGAATGCTTTTTCTCAAGATTAAAGTATTCTTTAAAATCGATAAGCAGACAGGGATTGATATAATTTAATGAAACATTGTAGAGATTATATTTTTTAAGTTTAGCTAGATCTATGATCCCTAAGAGACAGCAAAAAGTATTGGTATCCTCATCAAAGTCTTTGAGCGAGTAAAATATCGCCATCACTTCATGACTGGCATTATCTTTGAGCTGCTTTTCGTATTTTTTACTCTTACTTCCAATATGGCACTTAGCTTTTACGTCAACTCGAACTCCGTTAACCTCAAAGTCCTCTTTACTAAAATAATCACCCGCCGTATTGAGACGCACAACCTGCAAATCATGTCTTTTACATATCAATTCAAACGCGAACTCACTGGCCACCGCGATCCTCTGAACAGCTTCAATATACGACGTTACTTCTTCTTTATCTCTAAGTTGTAAATCCAGTTGTTTATAATGATCTTCATCAAAACTGTCATCACCGATCATGGCATACTCAGGCTCAACTTTTCGCTGCACATCTCTATTGGCAATATGTTTATTTCGAAAAGCTATGGCCGCCAGGATCAACTCACCGTTCTCCGGTTGAATTTCTGGAAGCAATTTTTTAGCGAGCGCTTCATAGCTATACTGAGAAAAAATTTGATCGAGAGGTAATGATTCCAGCTCACTTTTAATATCGGAGTAGCTCTTCCCTAAATATTCATATTCTTCCAAAGCACTTAAAGCGCTTAGGTTTTTCAATACTCTTTTAGGGTTCGTCATCTTGTTGTTTCAACTCCTGCTAAAAATATACCGGACTAAACCTATCGGCTAATTACGCACATTTGTTTAACTGAAAATGGAGAATTTAGGTGGGTTAAGTAACTAGAATTTATTGGTTTTATTGGGGAAAGATAATTAAGCAGATTTTAAACTTTGGCCTAGTATTAAATTAGGTAAATCAAGATCTAAGAGTTCTTGTTTATTAGGTTCATAGTAACTAATGTGTGGTATTCCAAGTATATAAGTCTCTCTATTCTGAATACTGATTCGAGTATATTTGATTTTGTAGTTTCCATGTCCAGCTCTATAATTAGCAATGTCCTCAACATTAAATTTATTTTTTATAAAAGAATATGCTGAACGACTTTCACTATTTCCGATACAAATAACTAACTTGGGTCTAATTAATGAAATAAAATAATCATGTACTGGCCAGTAAGCTTCAGCTTCTTTCCAAAAATCCAGATTATTAACATCTTGAGTTTGTCTAAAAATTAAATTTGTTCCAAAAACTGAATTAATATCATGAGAAAATAAATTGACTAAATACTTAATTCTTTTTTGAAATTTATGAGTTCCAGCTTTTTCAGGACAATAAAAATCTCCACCACACCAATTTTCATCTGTATAAGCACAGATATTTCGATTTTTAAAAGCCATAATATCTTCTTTCAAATTAGGGACAAGCTCTGTTCCATCTCCTCCCCCCGGATTTATTCCCATGATATACAAATCATTCACTTTTAATGTATTATTAGCCCCATAAAAAACAGCTCCTTTCAAATCAAGATAGTTTTTTAAAAGATCTAAAAGTTTTTGTTCAACTGTATTGAAATCAATCGATTTCATATTAGGCTGCAATTTTAATTTCCGAAAGATAAGGTTTCCTAGCACTTTGGAAAAAGTACATATCAACCATCTTCATTTCGGGATATTTTAGCCCCCCTGAGTTTTTTTCTAAAACTTTGGAAGTCTTTTTAAAGTTTATTTTAGCTTGTGAAACGTATTCAAACAATTCTTGAAGCCCTTTCAAACTAAAACTCTGTTTGATTCCACAGTTTTTTAGTCCTGCCTTGTAATACCTATCATAAGCTGGAACACAGCCTAAAGAGCCCATTAAAATTTTGGTGGTTAATGTTTCTGATGCCTTTACTTTCAGAACTTTATCATTTTTACTGTAAACCTTTAACGTTTCTTCGTAATAAGCTTTAACTTCTTTATGTAACTTAACAATTATCGGGATTTTTTCACCAAATTCCTCAAAGGAAATATCATATAGATCTTTATGTTTTTTTATAATATTCACTATTTCGACATTTAATTTATAATCAAATTCTAAGATAAAACTGGAGCCTCTATACATCCCCCAACTTGCAAGATAGATACTTAAATGTAGTGCTAAATGATCAATATCTATATTACTTTGTCCAAAAGCATGATAACAATGCTCCCAAGACTTATAACGATGAAAGCCATGTTCTTGATCTTCTGACTTTAATTCATTCTGAAAACTGATAACTTTTTGATGAAAATCTTTCATATCTCTCCTAGAAATAACATTTCATATCCATATCGGTATATGCAAAGAAGTAATTTATCTAAACCGCTCTTAAGTTTTAATAAAGAATTTTTAAGTTAAAAACTTTCTTGTTTTGGTGGAGGTGGTGATGACTCTATATATCCTCGAAATTACTAAGGTGAATTTTAAATAAATTACAAATTATTACAAATCATTTTTAAATTCAAATGATGTGAAATAGCTCAAATCTCTTGTCGAAGTGATCTCATCATGAGGAATGATCAAGTACTTCCAAGGTTTTTTACCATGTTTCTTATTGTAATCACTTGCTATCTTACAGTACTGAGCTGCCGCTTTTGCCTTATCGATCACATCTGAACTGGACATATCTTTTTTAGCTTTCACTTCAATTATATAGTGGCAATCTTCTGACTCAACAACAATATCAGGTTCATAATTACTAACTCCATGATTCCAATAAATATTAAACTGTCTTGGTGAAGGTCTTAACCATTTCAGAACAGTTTTGTCCTCATCTAATAAAGAAGCCAGCTCCTTTTCAGGAAGTGAATCATATTTATAAAAAGTATGACAGGACTTTTGATAATAATCATAAACTCGTCTAGTAAGTTCAACCTTTGTAGCAACATGGTCCCGAGACTTATGGATATCTTCTTCTTTAAACTTTGTATAATTATGCTCTTCTATTCGAGTGAAAGGTAAGACTTCAGCCGATTCAAATTCACCTGGATTGTACACTACATTTTCATTCATTTGAGTATATATAAACTCTGCGATCTTTTGCTTATTGTATTTTATTACATTATCAACCTCTGCATCGTCCTTTAAATAGCTCTTAAAATGGGACACTGCTTTTTCCGCAAGCTTATAAAGTAAGTCTACTTGCTCATCATAATCAATTTCGTCATAGTTCAATAACTCATTTACGATAGTATTTTGCCAACTTTGCACATCAGAAGTATCAGAGTTGGCGATTGAATGAGTATGAGTCTTTTCTTGATCCTGAAGGTATCTGACAAATATTTCTTCAGCCACAGGACTGTAATTTGGCATATTTGAACAATCTAAATCAAAGTCCTTGAATCCAAACTCTGTTTCATTTTTCAATTGAATTGTTATCCTTGGTATCTCTATAGTTTTAGAGATTACAGATTCTATTATCTTTTCATATTTCTCTTCAAAAAATTCCTCGATTTGAACATCTTCAACATTTGTAAATAGAACGCCCTGCTTTACCTTGGATTTAACGGTCTCTTTAATTTTCTCTTTTACTTCGTCTTTAGATAGGTCCTTGAGGTCAATTACATTATCACTATTTGTCGTTTCAGCGAGTATAACTCTTTGAACTTCTATTTTTGCTTTAGCTTTATTTCGTTCTTCCTCATCTTCAATTTGTTCTATTTCTTTTTGCTGAGCCTCTATTTCTTCTTCTGCTTGACTTCTTGAAGTTACCACTTCTTGATTCTTTTTAAAGATTTCATCATCTGGATCTACAAAGAATTGCTTCATTACGATTGAGTGAGGATTATTAGCAGCAGCAATTAATGATTCAAAACTCTCGTGTGCCATAACAGTAAGGTGGTCAACATTTTCATCTCCCGTCTTTTCTCCATAAGGTAGCCTCAAACCTCTACCCAATGTTTGCTCTGTTAAAATATTTGCAGCAAATGTTCTTAATGGAATGATTGTATATAAGTTCGTTACGTCCCATCCTTCCTTAAGCATATTACAATGAATGACAATCTCATATTTGTTTCGAGGATCTTCTAACTCAAGAAGCTTCTGAATATTTTCTTCCTTCTCAGCACCTCGTTGATTAGAGTGAATTTCAAAGACCTTATCCTTATATTGACCATTTCTAAAATCATCCGACTGAATAAAGTTTTTTAATTCTGTTGCATGAGTTGTGTCCTGAGCGACGATTAAAACAAATGGTTTAACTATCGGTTTTTTGTTATTTCGTGCATATACTTCTAGGTTATGCTTAGTTTCCTCATGAACTGCAATTCCGTCCCTAATCTTCATATGATCAAGTTCTTCAGGAGACATTGACGTTAACTGCTCTCTAGTAAGATTCTTTCTTGTTGCAGCAGCTGGTTCTTTGACATAACCGTCTTGTATAGCATGGGCCAATGTATACTCATAAACAATATTTTTAAATGGTGTTCCATTTGTCAGTGTTGGAGTTGCAGTAAGCTCTAGACCAAGAATAGGATTAAGCTCATTGAGAACCTCCATTCCTCTTGAAGCTCTATAGTGGTGGGATTCATCCATCAACAATACCAGGTCATCAAGATTTTGTAGGTATTGAAAATAAGATTCTCCGAAATACTCAGACACCCTTCGAATTTTTGGAGCCTTTCCACCTCTAGCTTCTGAATTAATCTTTGAGATGTTGAATACATTTATAGTGATCTCATCATCAAAAAGAGAAGATTGTCCGAATCGGTTTTGGGAATATCTAACAGTATTCGTTTTTAAGTAATTATCTCCAGTAATAACCCTTGGCTCCACCTGAACGCCTTTAAAAACATATTTAGGGTGCGTTTCCTGACTAAAATCGGTGATCAACTTATTATAAATTGTTAAATTTGGAGCTAAGACCAAAAAGTTCCTCAAACCCTTTTCTTTATAGAGATAACTTATAAAAGCTCCCATCAACCTTGTCTTCCCAACACCTGTAGCGAGGGCGAATGTTACTGAAGGAAAACCTCTTTCAAAGTCCACAAGCTTCTCAAAACTTCCAGCCTTCTGAAATGCTTCCAAGGCTTCATCCTTATTGGTTTCTTTATTTAAGTCTATACTTGATGTCAACTTAGAAAGTATTTCAAGACTTTCTTTCTGTGGTTTTCTTAGACTTAACCTCTGACTAATATATTTTAAATTCGTTGCCATAAATATACCTTAAGCTTCTTCACCAAGTTCAAATTCTTCCTGTACAGGTTCTTTTATATTTAAACTGTAATCATTCTTGTTGAATTCACATCTTCCAAAAAGCATCTGAGGAATTTTTTTCATTGTTATATTTTGATACTTATCCTTCTTAATTTTAAAAGCTTTTGCACAAATTAATAAGGATTCATCCTTGCCGAGCTGATTATGAATTTTATCTATATGTTCAGCTGTTAAGAATTGAGTTGTTACAAATATAAAATCCTTTTCTGAAGAGTAGCCCTGCTTCCAATAAACTGAATCGTGAGGATGAAACTTAAACTTCTCGTGTTTGCACACAGCCTCTGCCAGTTGAATTGCATTATACTCATTATTTATAACCCAATTTCCATAATTGTCTTTATTAAGTAATGATGGTGCCAAGTTACAAAACCTAAAACTTCCACCTTCCGACCAACCGACTTCCTTTGAAATCCCCACATTATCCTTTCCATTTATAATGTTTACCATCCTTGGAACTATGTACTCTTCACAATGGTCACCCATTTCAATCATTATCCACTTACGATTCATTTTGTGAGCAACAGCTCCAGCTGTTCCAGATCCAGCAAAAGAATCTAAGACTATATCTCCTGGCACGGTAGCGAGCTCAATAATTCTCTTTAAAAGCTTTTCAGGTTTAGGTGTAGAAAACTTTGATTGTATTCCTGCCAGCTTCGCTATTTCTTTAGCTTCTTTATTGGCTTCTCTGTTATCTCCGCATTCTTGGTATGGCCACCAAGTCCAAGCAACCATTGTATTTTCACTTTCTGCCCAAAACTTTTTACGCTGAGCCATTCCGTTTCCATCTCGACCGAAATAGATCCTATTGTCTGCTAATAATTCTTGAAATTTTTCTTCTGTTGTACTCCAACACCTACCTGCAGGAGGCATCAGAGTTCTCCCGCTAGGTGTAACAATTGGGTATGTTAAGTTTGGTCTTATGTTTGGTGCATGAAAAGGTATTGCTAACCAATCTCCCCTAGGATCATCATCTCTATTTGTGTAGGTAGACCTGATTTTTTCTGAAGCCTCTAGCTTGTTCATTTTGAAAAACTCCCTATTCTTGCAATAGGTTATAACATAATCATGTGCAGTCGAAGCTGTTCGAGCATCATTCCTTCTAGTTAAAGTCTTTTGCCAAACGAATGAAGCAACGAAGTTGGACCTACCAAATATTTCATCGCATAATACTTTTAAGTAATGAGCTTCATTATCATCAATTGTAATCCATATTGAACCATCATCGCTTAATAACTCTCTTAAAATCATTAACCTATCACGTATTAGTGAAAGCCATATCGAGTGTTCAAGGCCATCATCATAATGCTCGAATGCGCTACCAGTATTATATGGAGGGTCAATTGTCACACATTTAACCTTTCCTTTATATTCACTTTCAAGAGCTTTTAGAGCTAATAAGTTGTCTCCCTTAATCAATAGATTACTTTCTTCTTTTTTGCTACTCGACGAAATACCAAATGAGTATTTTTCGTCTTCAATAAGAATCCTTGGTTCAATTTTTTTAATGTCATCTTTTCCTATCCAGTCTAACTCTAATCTTTGCTTGTAACTCATTTAATACCTCTTATATTAACTTCCATTTTAATTTAGCTATTTCATTTTCTTTATAATTTAACTTCATTCGTTGTTCGATTTCTTCTATTAATTTCTCTTTCTCTTCTTCAATTCTATCTTGTTCTTCAAAGAGCTTTCTTCGCATGTCATTTCTTTTCTTTTCCATGCCTTTGATTGATCTCTGAGCTTTCACTTTTTCTTCTAAAACAGATATCGTTTTTGCTTCTTTTTTCTTTTTCTTTATCTCTTTATCTAGATTTTTGATTTCAATCTCAAGCCCCTCTTTCACATCTTCTGACCACTTATCAAGCTTTTCACTCTCATCTACAAAGAACTGATTATTTCTTTCCTCTATCCTTTTTAGATATTGTTGAGTTTTACTTTTTTTGATTTTTTGAATTAATTCAGAGACGGCAGTATCTAAATCTATTGAAGAAGTAGTTACCTTGCCATTTAACTTGAACAGACTTTTAGCTATTTCATCTGAGACTTCATCACCATTCTCATCAACACAAGTCCACACGAGTTCTTCACTATGATCTAAAGACTCAGCATACAACTGACTGATCAATAAGAAACCAGACTTTCCTAGATAAGGCTCAAGTATTGATATCTTTGAATTATTCCTTGTTAAGTCGAATTCAAGAGTCGCTGCTTCTAACTCAGTATTTTTTGCCTGCTCAATAACTTTTTGACCAAGTGGGTGCCCAAGTCTGTAGGTAAAATCATCTTCATCTCGCTCTTGCCCCTTGCCAATCATCTTGTAATTCCCAAGTTGGTAGACTCCTGACTGCACTTCATCAAAAGGAGAAGTAGTTAGATCAAACTTATACTCATCGTTATTAAAATTAGCGTGAGATGATAAAACGTTCTTTGTTATAGCCCAAAACATCTCTGAGATTTTATCGACTCTTCTTTCAGCTTCTTCTAGTTGAAGCTTAAGCTTGGAGTGAACATTTTCATCAAAATTCTCTAAAACCATTTCTTTGGTTTCTTTTAATTTGGAAGATATCTCCGTTGCGGACTTAACTTGTAGGTTCTCAAACGCCTTATTGATCTCATCTTCAGTACGACAAGAAAGATAAATTTTGAGAATTTCTTTCTCTACATCATGACCATCTTCAATATCTCCAAGAACTTCATCACTTGCACCAAAAGCACCTTTAAATAAGCTAAACTTTTCCTGAAGTAATTCTAAAACTCTTCTATCAGCAATATTTTTGTTATTTACGAAGTTGACCACAACAACATCAAGCTTCTGTCCATATCTATGGCATCTCCCAATACGTTGCTCGATTCTTTGTGGGTTCCAAGGAAGATCATAATTTACTAATAAATTACAAAACTGAAGGTTAAGACCCTCTGATCCAGCTTCAGTAGTTAGGAATATTTTCTTATCGGCTTTAAATTGATTAACTAGTTCTCTTCTGCTTTCAGCATCCCCTGAATCACCGTTAAAGATGACGACGTCTCTATCAGTATCTAAGCCCATTTCTTTGAGTTTCTTAAGAATATATTCTTGAGTTGAGCGAAATTCAGTGAAGATAACGGCTTTTTCGGGCCATCCTTCATTCCTGGCTTTTTCAAATTGCTGTGTTAAGGCATCGACAAGAGCGTCTGCCTTTCTATTTTCAGTAATCTTTAGACTAAGTCCAATCATATCTAAAATTAGACGAGCCTCTTCTTCAATTTCCTCAGGCTTAAATAAAACTTCGTCTAAGTTCTTTGCATCCTCTAAATCTTGATCAGAGTAATTATCAGTTACTTCTTTTTCTTCAGTCGTAACATCCTCAAGAGTTGACGAAGGTCTTAATTCTTTTCTTAGACCTTGATAAGTCTTATCTGGAACATCCCAAAATAATAATTTTTCTAATCTTTCGAGGTGCTCTGATTTTTTACCATTTTCCAATAATAACTCTTCCTGTGCTTCTCCCCACATTTTATTAAATAACTCTTCATGATCAAGGGTTACTGCCATCCATAGTAATCTCTTATATAGGTTTAAAAGACTGTTTTTAATTGCAAAGGTTGAGCTTGCAATGAGTTTTAAATAAACAAGTGTTAGTAGCGGAAGGGCCGATGCTGGTATTGATATGAGTACTTCTCTTCTTAGGAACTCCTCAAACTTAATTCTTAGCTCTTCTTCATAGTCTGTAGGATCATAAGTGAAGGTGACAGCATTTCGTTTAGTATAATTAATATACTCTAAGACATTTTTTCGAAGCTCCCTTCTAAAGAAACCTTGCATCCTCTCTCTTAGCTCAATCATCCTGATATCTCTAACTGCATCCGTTAGATTACAAAACAGTGCCTGAAAGCTATCTCTTGATCCTAGAATATAATCATCAATAAAACTTGTTAAACCATACAACTCCATAAGGTTATTTTGCATAGGGGTTGCTGTAAGGAGTAACTTTTTAAAAGGCTTGATAGCCTCTTTTATTCTTTTAGCTCTCTTGGCTTCGTTTTTACCTTTCTTCCAAACATTTCTAAGTTTGTGTGCCTCATCAATGATTATTAGATCCCATTTCTCATTTTCAATGATTTCATGAAAGCTATCTACAGAGTGCTCGTTGGTGATAATTATTTTTTCACTCTTATTTAAAGGGCTTTCTTTTGGGTTAGATTTAAATTTTTTAAAATCTTGTCCAGACATAATTTCTGAATCAAGAAAGAATAGGTTTTTGAGTTCATCTTTCCATTGATGACGAAGAGACTTTGGAGCGATGATCAAAAAAGAACGCTTACCTTCTGCCCAAAGCTGCGAAAGCACAAGACCTGTTTCAATTGTCTTACCAAGACCAACTTCATCGGCCAGGATACAACCACGACTTAATGGGTTTTTTAAAGCAAAGATAGCTGCATTAATCTGATGAGGATTTAAATCAATACAAGCATCAAACATAGCACTTGATAACCTATCAACAGAATCACCTGCTTGAAGCAGAGACAACTCATGAGCAAATATCTTTGTGTGATAATCAGTATTCAAGCGTGTGCACTCCTAGAAGCTGCTTCGCCTCTCAAAATCCATTCATCAACTTCACTGGCCTTGAACTTCCAAAGCTTCCCAACTCTATGAGCAGGGATCTTTCCTCTCTCTAACCAGCGATAAACTGTCTCCTTAGAAATACCCAAGTGCTGAGCGATTTCATCCACAGACAACCATCTTTCAGTCATCATAATAAAGACTCCAACCTATTAATATTGTTTATAAATTGTATGGCGTATGACCATGAATGACAACTAAATACAATGAAACGTAAAACTCCGTTGATACAAAGGGGTTTGTAATATTCTCTCTACTTAACGCACAAGTACAAACCTAAATCACCTGAGTGATTACATTTTCTAGAAGCGTCAATTTCCCCTTAGGAGGTTAATCAATCTTCAACATTATCTATTCTCGTTTTGATAATTCAAACTTCTCATTTCTTATCTCTCTAAGTGCCATCGCTTATGGAGTACGAATGATTTTATATGCCTTTTTACTTTTTTCATTTTCCTCCTCATTCAACTATCTCATCTAAATCTATTCTGCCCTCTCAACATCTCAAAATCTGAGACAACTTATAGTTAAAATTGAAAAACACCCAGGAGGCACCCATGAAAACACTTTGTGACATTAGTCGCGCCAAACGGCTCTTTGATGAAAAAGAGTACGAAAAGGCGCTGGAAATTTATCTCGAAATCTATCAAATCGCTCTGGACTCAGGAACAGAGACTTCTTTTCTACTCTACCAGATCGCTCTTTGCTTTAATGATAGTCATCAAATCATGGAAGCTGCGACTTATATCAATAAAGCTCTCGCCCTTGATCCTTTTAATTTATCTGTAGAACTATTGGCCATGACCATTTACGACAATATCATGGTAGATATCGATCACTATCTCTATAAAGCCGACAAACGCGACAACGTTATGGAGCTCTATAATTTTTGTCTCATCAATGGTCGTGTCACTAGTAACTTGGAATATATGATGGTCAAACATCACCTGCATTTTAATGAAACTACCAAGGCTAAATACCTCATCGACAATGCTCTGGCCCGCAACCCTTATGATAAAGAATACCTCGTTCTCAGAAAAAATATCGCAGTGGAAGAAAATGACACGGAAAAACTAGAAGAACTGGAAACAAAAACCAAAACTAAAGAATTCAACAATCCCCGCTTAAAAATGCTTAGCTAACTCATTCATCATATCACTCAAGCAACGAGCTTGAGTGGTATGACATTATCTACTTTTACTTTAACTTCTAACGCTAAATACTTCTTCACCATAGCTTCCATACTAAGCTTCAACTCATATGAGTTTTTAAACTCTGACTTAGCTAGAATTTTATCTGCTTGAATAAAATCGAATTGTAAGATGGATATCAACACCTGAAACACCCCTGCAATCTCGCTGAGAAGTTTTGAGTCTTTAATGCGTCCAAACAGATCACCAGCAAGGATCAGAAGCTCAGTATCAAAGTTTCTGCGAAGAGCATTGTTTAGGGCAAAGACCCCCAAAGAGAACATCCCCATCTCCACATAGCTTCTCTCTTTCATAGCACTGCCATAGAGCCTAGAGATTTTCTCTTTAGCAAAGGAGAATTCATCTTGAAAATGCAAATAAGAGTTGATGGCATAGAAAAGAGATTCTTTAGAACTTAAATAGGCGGAGGGCATATTCATCCCCTTGCGAGATTGGTTGCGGGTGAGAATAAGGACGGAGTGCTCGTTATTTTTAGTTTGATGTTTAAACTTCTGACAGACCTTTCCAATAATGGGGTGAAGGATTTTGAGGTCAGAGAAGAGATGAACAATATTTTGGCTTGAAGCCTGGTGAAGGGAGATATCTTTGTACTGAGCGTTTTCAATCAGTTTTTGTCGATTAGAACGTGTGAGTAGAATATTTCTTACAATTTCATTTTGAGAACGCTTGCGCGCATACATGGCCTGGTATTTCATAGTCTCTCCTAATAAAATGGGAGACACTAGAATAAACTCAAGCTGTCTTTAAATTTGAGATTTAAGCGGACTTTTTGATGTTTACTTCAATATTATTTCGCTTAAGAATATCTTGGGCTTTTTGCGTGAAAAGCTCTCTGAGCTGAGAACTGGCCATAATCTCAATATCTTGGCCGTAAACAAAGAGCTGCCCTATAAACTCATTTTCATGGCTATAATGACATTGGTATTGGTCATATTCATCCGTTGATTGGATGAGGATGGAATTGAAAAAATCTTTTTCCTGAAAGGCCACCCGAGATACTCCATACACTCTAAAAGTCGCGAGCTTCTCCTCGCCTACAATGAGCCCGGAAGCTCTTTGAAATTTATTCTCAGGGTCCCACTTCTTTTTGGAAGGGTATTTAAAAGTCTCATCGAGTACTTCGATCTCAGTTATCCTAGAGACTTTATAATTGCGCTGAATTCTCTCACTACCTTCGATCTTATAACACAAGATATAGAGATCATCCCGGTACTGACAAAGGGTGAGAGGTTCGATCTCCCGAGTGTACTCATGTTCTTGATCACCAGGAGAATAAGCAATTTTTAGTTTTTTATTGGATACCAGCGCCGAGACTAGCCTATCAATTTTATCTTTATAAGTTTCATCAATACGGGCGGTGATTTTATTGAGATAGATAAACTTCCTATCCGGATCACTTATTTTTTTGCCTTCAAATTCAAAGGCATCATTAAAGGCCATATGGGTGTAGTCACAATTGAGCACACTGCCAATTTTTTTAAAGGCCTCGAGAAAGAAAAACCCTTCGTTATCAGCAAAGACAAAATTTTCCCATGCGGAGTTATTAAGCTTATAAATTTTGTCACTGGCCTCGCCATCGGCCTCTTCAATTAGGATAGGAGGAATACTTCCCATGCCTTTGGTGAGTTCATCAATGAGCTTATATTTATTCGCCCGAGAGGGATTGCCTAATAACTCACAAAGTTTGGCCTCCCCGATTCTATGGCCTGGGGCCTTAGCGATAGCGTAGAGAACGCTGATGATTTTCTCGGTTTTACTCATTTTGCTCATAGAATTTCCTTGTCCGACTTTATCGGAGCGTTTTAGTCCGAGATTGAGTAAAATCCAAAAAATCAGCATGATATTCCCCTTATTTTAAGCACTTAGCCATTTAGAAATCCATGGTCAGCCCCATGGAATACATCTTCCTATCTTCATATTCCCGCATATCTGTATAGAGGGAGATCCCATTTTGCTGATGGGGAATATACTCTCTCAGCGTGACCTTGAGGGTAAGATTGGTTCCAGTAGTCTCGAAACTAGTCTCCTTTTGAATATTTGCTTCGCTATTCGTGTCACCTCGGTAAACGACTTCGTTATGGGAGATGTATTCCCCTCCAATACCAATTGCGAACCATTTGGTACGAATAGGATAAAGCTTAAGATCAACAACAAAATCAGTGGTATCTTCCGTATAAGTTTCCTGGGCATTATGATCGTAATAACTCGATAAAGAATCATCCTTATTAGCATCGTAGTCCTCCTTATATTCATCACTATCTTGAAAGTAGGCAAAGCCTAGACTTAAATGTTTCCACATATAAAATTCAATTTTTAAAGGGAGATTGATAAATTCCGTTTTCTCTTCGTCCCCCATCACCGGGTTATACACCCAGGAAAAACGGGGTAGTTCTAAACTTGGAGCAGGCTTACTCTTCTGCTTTTGTTCTTTTTTCTGCTCGCGCTTAGCTTCCAGCTTCGTCATCTGCACCGGTTTGAGTTGATACTTTTTCTCGTTAATATTATTAAGACGATCTTTTTCAGCGGCGATCTCTCTTTTGGGATAGCTAATTTTGCGATAAGCGATATAGCGATCGTCTTCTTCAATGATTTTTAATTTAAGGGGAATCGTTCCTTTAACTTTCACTCCTGAGCGATACAAAAGGGTGCTCTGGTGTACCTGCACATCGGTTTCACTTTGATCGTATTGCCCCATATAATTATGGATCACTCCGAAATTATGTCTGACCGCTTCTTTCAGTGCATCCGCGTAAGCATCTTCCATAGCTTCTTTGCGGGATTTCTTCTTGCTGCTGACACCCACATAATAAAAATGGTCTTGATCTTCAGAGACGATTTGTTCATACCACTCAGCTCCATGAGTGGTGGCAGTGAATGTCAGTAAAACGATGAGTAATGTTTTCAATTGTTCCCCCTCAAAGGTTTAAGTGAAAAACTTTTTTTTACTGCATCATCTTGTCTACTTCTGAGACCATATGATCATCAATTTTTTGTTTGATGGCCTTGGTGATTTCTTTTTTGTCATTGATCGCCTGGCGGATGGCCTTTTTCATATCTGATTCACGAATAGATATCAGCGAGTAAATACGCAGACGAATGGTAGGCTCACCTTCTGCATCAAAGGTTTTGACTTTTTCCCAATACCTTTTTTCTTGTCTAATGCCATGGGCGAGAAATTTTGAAACCTCAGTTCCATAAAAACGAGATAGTTGTCCCCCCTCGCTCACCCCTTCTTCTAAGTTTTGGTAAATAAAGTTCATCTGGTTAGTGATCTCTCGTGAGAATTCATAACGAGCGTTATTATCCGAGATACGCATCAGAGCAGAGATGCGGTTAGAAGCTTGTCCTTCCGTGTAGCCCACGGCATAGAGTTTACCTCCTTTAGAGTGAATGGTTTGTGAAAGAGTAGCCCACTCAGGTCTTTCAATATCTTCCATGGTTTGAAGGACTTGATCTTGGTGAGAAGCGCAGCTAGTGAGAATTAAAACTAAAAGGGTGGACATTAAAAAGCATACATTGTTCATAAAATCTCCTATTGTGAGATTAGAGGACAGCAGGAGCGTTCACATACGTGCTACAGGAGCGGGTACTGTTTTGTTATGCTTTTATTATAGAAATTTGGGTCTCAATTCTTGAGATTTTAGACTTTAAGAATTTTATTCTTTATCTAGAATCTCAACCAACTCCCCAGCAGCAGTCCCCAACAGACTTAATTTAACCTGGGCCTTGGGATTAGCCTGTAAAACCGCTTTTTTATACCAGGCCAGCTGGGAGGAGTATTGTTCAATAAGTTCAGGCGTGAGTTTTCCATCACTTTTAAAGTCAATGATATGGTAAACACCGTCTTGTTCTAAAATAAGATCGATAATGCCGTTGATGAGTCTTCCCGCCTCTTTTTCATACAAAGTAAAAGGCACTTCCCCCATTCGCGTTCCCCCTGCTTCTTTGATTTGACTAAGAGCTTTCAAGGCATTTTGCACATGGGAGTTCACTTGCTCTTTATTACCCGCAAAATTAGCCAGGGCCAAGGAGAGATCCATCCCCTGGGTGAAATGGTGATAGAGCACTTCATGGATTTGATTTCCCAGCTCCGCGCCTCCACTTTGAAGAGCGATGACTTCATCATTTTTTATGATTTCAAACTCAATATGCTGATGATCAGACTTTAAGCTGGTTGGGCTGGTGATGAGCCATTTGTTTTGGGTTGAGCTCTCAATAAGCTTTGCCATTTCCTCATCAAGAAGCTTCCATTTTTGATCTATCTCTTTGTCCACCTTTAGGGGAACATATTCTGGGAGTTGTTCATAGGGATAGAGAAAGTCTTGCTCTTCATTCCAGCGACTCACAGGATAGACATGGATATCTTTGGAACCTTCGTTTTTAAGTTGTGACCAAACTCTTGGATACACATGCCACCTCTCATTCGTATTAAGGGCGGTGGGAACAATTAGGTATTTTTCAGCGCGAGTGCAGGCCACATACTGTAATCTTTTTTGCTCGTTTTTATGTTGCAGCTCTTCTCGCTCTTTTATTTGAAAACCATTTGTCGGATACTGAGCTTCAAATTGTCCCACTTTCGCAAACCACTGCTCTCCATCCACACTGGTCATGAGGGCACCTGTTCGAAACATCCCCTCCCCCGCATAAGCATCTAAGAGAATCGTCACCGGAAACTCTAGGCCTTTACTTTGGTGGATCGTGAGGATCTTCACCGCATTCTCTCCAGACCTAAGGGGCGAGCTCATCTTAGGTGGATCTTCAAGCCATTGCAGTGCCCAGTCCACACCTTCATCAAAGCCAAGTCCTGAGTCTTGCACCTGTTGATCAAAAAGATTGATAAAGCGATAAATATTGGAGAGATCATCTTCGCTATTGATCCCCAGTCCGAGTATCTGAGAGAAGAGTTGCCCTTCCATCACTTCTAATGCCGTTAGACTGGCCGCTCTTAGATTTCTCTTTTTTCTCAATTGATATAACCAACGTTCTACTTCACTTCCTTTTTCATTAAAAATACTTTTCACACCAGCGCTACTGACTTCAGGACTAAACAATAGGGCCCGCCCTGCTGCTGTATCTCGACTGACGAGACTTAAAAGATAAATAAATTTTCGCACCACCAGAGATTCACCATAGGTGGTTCCCCCGGAAACATAAACTTCTATGCCGAGTCCTTTTAATTCTTTTACAATCAAACCTACATGAGTCATCGCTCTGGTTAGAATAGCAATTTCATGGGGCTTGGCCTTAATATCACTATTTCCTTTCACAATATTGGCCACATACCGGGCCATGAGTTTTGCATCTAACTCTCTTGCTCCGGTAGAAGCCGACTCCCCCTCAGAATCAAGTTGCAAGAAGCGAACACTAGGGTGTTTTGCACCCCCATGAAAAGGCACCAGAGGACTGTAGTGAACTTCACCACTTTTTGCATTAAATTCGCTCTGTCCCTCTTCGATTGGACCTAAGTAATGGGTAAAAGCCTGGTTAAAAGAGCGTATCAGCCCAGCGCTGGATCTAAAGTTCACACTCAGTCTCGACTCCAAAGCCCCTCGTTTTTTTAGGAGATGAACCACTCGTGCAAACTCGGAGATCTCGGCTCTTCTAAAGCGGTAAATACTTTGCTTTGGATCTCCAATGATGGTCAGACTTCCTGGCTTTTCACATAAATGCAGCACGATTTCCGCTTGAATAGGATCTGTATCTTGAAATTCATCTACAAATAAATGATCAAACAAACTTTGATAATAAGTTTTAACCTCGGTACGTCCAAGCACATCCCGAAGTTTTAATAATAAATCCATTTGATCGATCGCTTCAAAACGTCTTTTGACATCTTCGTACATCGCTAAAATCACAGGATAGACTTGGGGCAGAGGTGCCATAATTGCCTCGCTGATAGGATCCATGATCAGCTCCTTATAGCGAGTGCATGTTCTATTATAATCTCCCGTCAGCCCTATTCTAATTTGGTAGCCGAAGTTTTTGTTATTAAAATCCACACCCTTTTTAAAAGCAGGAATATTAAAGACACTTTGCAAATACCTGGCCCTCGTCCCTAAATTTTTGGCCTTGATCGCTTTTTGAATACGAGGAAGACGCTCTCTTAGGGCGCGATAAGCAGGCTCCCCCTCATCTTCGGCGTCGAGTGCGTTTTTGATATCTTGGTAGAGTTGCTTTAAATGAACTTCACATTGTTTTTCATCATATTGAGTGGCCCGATAGTATTTCAAATCCGCTTTATCCCGATTATTCACACAACTTATGATGAGAGATTTAATTCCTGGAGTGGTTTGAAATCCTCTGGTTATGTCTTCGATAAGTGTGCCGGTTCTTCTCAAATCATTAAAAAAATCTTTGGTGATATTCAAAGCTTGCTCATCAGGTCTGTATTCAACTGAACTCCACTGATCTTTAAGCGTAGAAGACTTTGCTCCTTCCACCAGCCTATTCGTGGTTTCATTAATAAGAGCTGTTTCATCTTCTATTAAATGATAAACCGGAGAGATTTTCGCCTCAATAGGTCTCAGTGAGAGCAGCCTATCGGAAAAACTATGAATCGTTCCCATTAGAGCAGTATCAAGATCTCGTAGGGCATCTTCTACTCGCTTGGACCGAATGTCAGAGAGTTTCTCATGCTTAAGATTAAGCAGTTTAGAGCGAATCCTATTTTTAATTTCACCTGCAGCTCTTCTGGTAAAAGTGATCGCCGCGATTCTTTTCACGTCAAGAGCCGGGTCCTTATCATTTTTAGGAGCTATCAATTCAATATACCTATCACTTAAGAGTTCCGTCTTTCCCGTCCCCGCTCCGGCCATCACGGTGACGTCACGTTCTTTCTCAAATATCGCCGCATCTCTTTGGGCTTGGTCAGCTAAGGTCTTATTCATCTTCACTCTCCTCTAGCTGAGCTATCTCATAAAATAATTGAGCCGCGGGTGTATCAAAAATGTCCGGATGTTTTTTTTCACAAATTTCTGAAAAAGCGCAGTAATAACAATTATCGTCACTTGGGTTCATAGGATAGTACTGCTCTTCATGGGCATGGAGAATAAAATCGAACCACTTTTTCCCTAGCTTCATTAAAGTGCTGAGATCATCTTTTGTAAACTCTCTTGAATCTAAATCATCACTCTCGGGATATCTAAATTCAAGGGCTTCAATATCAGAGCTCTTCAGTAATTGAGAATCCAAAATTCCTTTTAAATATAAAACCAACTGCACATCGTAGCCTGGCTCAAAGGGATTATTTTCTCTATTCTTATTAAAGCCACGACCAGACTTAAAATCCACAATTCGAAATTTACCATTCGCTCTTTTTTCAATGCGATCGACCTTACCTTTGAATTTAAGCTCTCCCAAATTGAACTCAATCTTTTTTTCAGGCTGGGTTTCAACGAGATTTAATTCAGTATCTCTGAGAATGACTTGTTCCAGTATATTTTCAAATCCCTCGACTTCCTGAGCAAGAGCTTCTTCACTTCCAAAAAAATTCACAATAGGAAATTCTCTGAGACATTGATTAATCACCCGACTGATCACTTGATCTTTTTCAGCTTGGGGCATTTTCCCCAGAGTCACAAAGCCCATATCCCTATCAATTTGTTCAATCATCCAATGGATCATTGTTCCACGGCTCATAGGATCAAGCCCACCTAACTCTAAGACCTCATCCATATCATTAAAGCCTAGTATTTGCTCATAAAGATATTTCTGGGGACAGGTCAAAAGTGTGCCGACCTGACTTGGACTAAAAATTTGTTCTTTGTCTATTTCAATTCCAGCATATTTTTTATCTGGCCTGCCCTCAATCTTACGGCTAAGAGCGTAGCTCAGTGGCAACATACCCTCAGGGATTTTTTGATGTTTTTCTTCCGGTTTGCGTTTGATACTTTCGAGTTTTAAAAAGCCTAAGTAGGGATTGCGTTTTTTAAGTTCAGCTATTTTTTGTTTTCTCTCGCTCACTTTCTTTGCGAATTGATCTTTAAGTTTTTCGGAGTGCCCCAGGTTATCCAGCATATCTAAGATCAGTCCTGAGTAGGACTTCTCAGACCCATCGATATTTTGAGAGTAAGTGCTCAGAGTTAAATTCTCACTTGCAAAACTTAATAAAATATTAAACTTAGTCTTCACTTGCTCAATTTTTGTCAGGGTTGTTGCTAGATGTGAGCTTATCTGTTCTCTATACTCATCCGGTATAATCGCATCTTGTTTGGGGAGACGAGGAAAACTTCCCTCTTGCAGACCAACCAAGCGGAGGGATTTAAATTTTAAACCTAGCGCTTGCTCAAGAGTTCCATAGAAAATTTTATTCTCCCCAAGCTTCCCACAAGCTGAACTGGTATCAAATAATAAACTTGAGATGAAACTCAAGCATCTCTCTCCTTTGACGTCTTTGGCCCAATTTCTTTTTTGATATTCAGCGAGCTCAGCGAAAAAGAGATCCATAAAAGGTTTATCTTTGGGTGAGAAATAGTGATGGTCTCTCAAGAATGTCGAAAATATCGGTGCAATGAGATCTAAACTTTGATTCTCATTCACAAGCCTGGTGAGTTCCACTAATTTTGTGATGCTGGGTTTAAAGGCATGAATTCGAGGCCAGTACTCATAAATTCGTTCACTCCAGTCCGTAATTCCAGAGCTATTCGCCCTATTGCCACCTACACTTCCTGTTGTGTTAATAATCTCAATCCAGTCTTCTTCTGTCATAGGATAGAAACAATTCTTAATTCCCGCATATTGAGCTTTCTTAGCGCTTTGAAAACTCTTTGGATCCACAATAAGCTGACAAAATATTCGGGGCATTAATTTTGCGGGAAGATTTTCTTCAATGGCCCGAAGCACTCTATTAATATTTGCTCTCACACCTACACCGAATTCTTCTCCCCCTCGAGGAGAATAGACAAAATCACCACCAAGATAATAATTGATATAAGAAATCATGCGAGGATTTGGTCCAGAACTGACAATGGCCAAATCAGAAAGCTCACAACCTCTTTGTAGATTTTCAATAATCCAATAAAGTGTGGCTTTTTCTTCTTCTTCCGCCGAGGCCCAGTCCTCAATTTCAAATTCAATTGAAGGCCTAGGTAGTTTGAGTGTTTTCTTATCAAACAGAGCAGAAATCTTATCCAATATAGAATAAGAATCATCCGCTTTCAGCCAGTAGATATTTTTAAGCTTTAACTGCTCTAGTTTATCCATGGCTTGGGTATAAGAGAGCACCTTATCACTCAAAGCGAGCTCGTTTATTTTCTGCCATATTTGGGCCAAATCTTTCACCCGGGGTTCATTTGAAACTTCTCTTCTCTTATGTTGGAGTAAATCACTTGGCCGAAAGCCACTTTGATCGAGCTCCAGGATGGATCTTGCAAAGCACTCAGCATATCCGGTACCGTCTTTGATCTGAGCCTTATCGAAATATTCTAATTCACCAAAGAGATCTTTTTCCAAACAAACTTGAAAGGAGTACATAAGATCAAGTAAACCTACCACTTTACTCCCATCCAGCTCATAGAGCTTTTGATGGACAAAGCCCGTTGGAGTAAGCAGTTCACAATTAAACAATAAATTTAGTTGTTCAGCTTCTGCCAAAGCTTTTCTGAGTTCAAAGTGAAAGTTTTTATTGGGTAATATAACAAACTTGCGAGAAAATGTGGGTATCTGCCCCAACCAACTGATGAGATCATTCATATTTACTTTTCATACCTTTATATTGCTTATCCCTATCGGAATATTTCGTTTAAGCTTCAGTGGAATTATTCTAACAAAGAAAAATCTTAAAAATTGAGACAAATTCACATTAAAATCTATTTAACCGAAAAGGAGAAACGAGTTAATTATGGCCCAAGAAATCAAATACACATGTAAGCACTGCGATTTTAGTTTTACCAAAACTGAAGGTGCTGGGAGATTGACCTCATTCACAACCTATTTTTGCTATGATTGCTTAAAGAGCTCTCCTCATTGCGAATTAAACCAAGCAGGTGTTGAGCTGCAAGGCAAAGTGAAAGAGCCTACTTTCTTTAAATACTTCTTTGATAAATTCAAAACTCTTAATGGAGAGCAAAGAGAAAAAGAACATCAATCAGCGAGAGCTGAGTTTGAAATCATAAGAAGAGATTTTTTTGAGCAGGTAGAGAAAGGTATGTTAGACCTTTATACTCCCCCCACTCCTCAATGTGAGCATTGTAAAACGAAAGAAGTGATAGAGTTTCATGGAGAATTTTGTCCTCTGTGTGCTTCTCAGAAATTAAAGAAAGAAAAATTACTCATCATTGACTAAAAAAGAGGATAATTATGACAAAATTAAGAAAACCTCGCACAACCAAAGGCCCTAATTTCAAATGGGCAGGAGAGCCTAACCTGCTTGCTTTTTATTGCTTTAAAGCAAAGATTGGTCGAGAAAATAGAAAGAAAGTCGCTGATAAATTAGGCATAGAATTAAATGTCTTGGATGCCAGAATCAATCACTTTGTATCCCAGACACCTCATTCAAAAAGTGTTTCTCACACTCCCTCGCATGAGGTCGTTGATATATTCAAAAACAATCAAACCACGGGAGAGGAAAGTTATTTACGATTAAGAGAGTACTTAGGTTCAGACTTTATTGAAGAAGAAACAAATGAAGATATCGATGAATCTGAAATTGAAGTGACACCTGTAACTAATATCCCTGACTTAAATAAAATATTTAAAAACTACTGGAAAATACAAAAAGAATATCAACTCTTAAATATGGACCATATGGAATGGAGAGATTTGGTCAAAGTTTCAAGCACAATGAATATCAAATCACGAGGTATAAAAATTGAAAAAAGAATAATCAATCTGAACCAATGGAAAAAATCGGTGATGTCAGAACAGGGTGATGCTTGGCTAAACAACGGTGATGGTGTCGAAATTAAAACTTCTTTTATAACACCATTAAAAGGATCATCTGTATCCATCTCAGGTTTAAGATTGTGGGAAGAGAAGGTAATGTATTATTTGATGATCATTATTGATATTTCAGATACTCATATTGAACCTCGTACTTATTTTTATTGGATTTCCAAAGAACAATTGCATGAGCTAGACACCCAAAAGAGATTAGGCATTCCAGGAATGAAAAAGAATGATGCCATTGGTAATAAAAACATTCCTAAAAGCTTGAATATAAAAAAGTATGAATTAGAAGATTGGCTTAAGATATATCCTGTGCCAAAGGACTTTAAGTTCTAAAAACATTATTCACTCTGGCTAATCACAACAAAATTAACCACTTACAAAAATCAAACTTGGACAAAATTTTGCATAAAAAAACCCCACCATAAAGGAGGGGTTTATTAACTACACATTTACTTGTTACTAATAACCAGCAATATCTCAATAATAGCATGTGGTCTCTTTCAAGGTCAATGAGGACCTTACTCCAAAAGGAGTTTCTTCATGAGGAAGAGAACTACACATTTATTAATAATAATTATCTTGTTGATTTTTTTATCTTCAAGAAATTGTTATTGATAACCAGCACAGGAGAAATCCTGTGCTTGGTTTTGTTGCATAAAAAAACCCCACCACGAGGTGAGGTTTTAAACAACTTTCAGCTTGTTACTAGCGACCAGCAACAATGTTTAATTTTAACATGTTGTCTCTTCTTAGGTCAATGAAGACCTAGCTCCTAAAGGAGTTTCTTCATGAAGAAGAGAAC
>PAVS01000006.1 GCA_002713145.1 Halobacteriovoraceae bacterium | reverse complement strand
TAGAAAAAGCTGGTGTGTTACTCAATCTATTGAAAAATTACAACTCCATCTTGATCTTTACATGAAGTTTCATAATACTAAGCTTATTTAAAAATTAATTTTGAATTTTTAATGTCATCTTCAGAAAGTTTAGTCACCACACTGGTCGGTCGGTTTATGCCTACTTAATAATGTCTTTAATATCTTTTTCATGAAGCTTTGCTTTTGTTCTGCAAAATTCGAAATAAATACCTTTGGATTCTTTTTTAGTGAGATGTTTAATTCCTTCGACACAACCTTTAAGATAAGAAGAGCGACTGATATCGAGGATCGACTGGACTGAAACATCACCATCATTCACTTCTTTTTTTAGAGATTTTTCCGGTGGGTGGTGAGCGCAGCTCATCAAGATAATGAGCGCGAGTAATTTAAGCTTCATTCGAATACCTAAATTTCACCCCACAAACAATGATGATAAATGTTTGGATCAAGAAAAAGCTACCCAGGAAAACCGCTCCACCTTCGCTAAATCCGTAAGAATGAAGCCCTGAAGCGAGAATATAATTGACTCCAAACCACGCCATCATGACTGTCATAAAACCTGCTGCAGTGGCCATGACAAAGCGGTGAGTGTTTATCCAACTGGTGTATTTACCATGTAATAGTGCCATGTAGAATAAAAGCACAATCAGAGACCAGGTTTCTTTAGGGTCCCATCCCCAGAACCTTCCCCAAGAATAGTCGGCCCAAACCCCTCCCAGGATGATACCTGCGGCGAGCAACACAACCCCAATTTTGATACAAGTGTAAGTGAGCCCTTCGTTATAGCGGTATTCAGCTTTAGAGAGTTTTCCTAACCTTAGTTTGATCAAAGTTATATTGGCCACTAACCAACTCAGGGCCAAAGCCGCGTAACTGAGAATGATGGTGGTTACGTGAGTTGAGAGCCAAAAATTATCTCTGAGTACAGGAACAAGAGGTGAGATTGAACTTGAGAGCATATTATTGGCAAATTTCATCATGAACAGGCAAAGAATATTATAGCCAAGTCCGGCCAATAAAAACGTTTTCTCTTTTCTAAAGAAAAGAATAATAAGAGCTATAAGCAAGGCACCAAAACCACTAAATAAAACTGTTTCATACATGTTGGTAATAGGAGCTCGGCCAGATATGATAACTCTCATGGTAAGACCAATTAATTCAATTACGATTGTTGCAGAAGCAAAGATGATTCCCCAAGTGAGATTTTTGGATAAAACAATCACAAATATTCCAAGTAATGCGACAAGCATAGCGATATCAAATATATGAGATTTAAAATAGGTAAGCTCTAAAAGGTAGGTATCGTTATTTTGTTGAATATACATTTGTTTTGAGTTTTGTATCGCTTCAGTAAGGTCTTCGCTCTCGAGAGTTAAATAATTCTTAAAAATATGCCAGTCCATATTTCCATCTATCATGCCATAAACATGAAAAGCTTCACCCTGGATGAGCTTTTCATAGGTAATGAGGCGATTAAAAGTTTTGTTAAGATCCTTTTTATAGGAGTTATTCTCTTTAAGCTTCATTGCTTCAGCTCTCATGAGTTCCTTTTTTAGCACCAGCTCTTGTGCCGGTATACTCTTCTCACTCTGGGATAACCCAAGAAGTTTTTTCGTATCAACATGCTCAATGAGGATGGAGACAGGGACCTGAGACTCATCCTTTCCTAAACTCAGCTTGCAAAATCGAGTGAGGCTATCTTTAGGTTTACCTTCTAAGAACTTAAAGGTTTCCCGGGCCAGGACGTAGTAAGGCTTAACTCTTCCCCCTGCTAGGGTGGGCATGTCTTCAGACATAAGACCATTTTCACAGTCAATGGCAGTCAAGGCCGGAGTTGATAAAAATAATAACCCAAATAAAAATAAAATCTTATGCATGTTTTTTAACCTTTTTTCTTCGATTGAGTAGAAAATGCCAAATACTTCCTAGGACGATAAGTAAAGAGCCTAAATACTTAAAGGCACGGCCTGGGTCATAGTTAACACTCAAAACAGAGCCATATTGCTCATTAGGCCCTATAGGAAAATAAGAGGATTGATAGAAAGTAAAGTCATCATATTTGAGAGGATTATTCATATAGATATGATGTTTTTTAATCCCTTCAGTATTTCTACCATCTAATAGGTGCACATAGCTTTCATAGCTTGCGGGATTATTGGTCCCTGGATCTTTGTTCATCACAAAGCGATCAAGGGTAATCTGGTATGGGAGCTTCTTTTCTTCCGGGACAATTTCAATTCTGATGCTGTCTTGACCATTGGTAATTTCAAGAGGTCCATCGTTCCTGGCCCAGAATTCTTGCCCTTGGTAATTAACTTTTATTGCTGTCACTGCACCTTTTATGATTTCGTTATTATCCATAACAGGCTTCACGTACTTCGGGAGCTGGACTGGATATTTTTCAATATCATGTTTGAGTAAGCGTAAACTGAACCCCATCCAAGGTAATGAAGCAGGACCTTCTTTTAAACTTTTTAACACCCATTTATTCTTTCTTTTTTGGTAATAGGCCAAAGACTCACCAAATAAAAATAAGTTTGGCTTATCTTCAAACACATTACGAGAAAGGATTCTAAAAGGAGAATTAGGGTCTTTAGTGAGATCATCTTTCACCGCTACTGGTGAAAAATCGGGAAAAAATTTAAGGATTTTCCCTTGATAATCAATCACTAAGAATCGGCTGTCTTTGGGTGTTTTTTTAACTTCTATGTTTTTTTCCTCTGGAGTGAAGCAATCTCCTGTCTCGAGGTTCCAAATCACAAGATTGGACTGACTTTCTTTTGTCATGCAGTTCTCTAAGATAACGGGCATATAATGAATAGAAAGAAGCCCCATCTTCGTCGAGGATTTAAAGTCAGAATTCGGGTCAAGTGAGAGCGTAAACTCTTGAGACATATTGGCGTTAAACAGCTGATAATGACTTGAATGGAGAGCAGGGTTAAAATTCTTACGTTCCACCCATTCGAGGGCATTTTCTGCATAGGGAAGATAGGTCTGTAATTCGAGACCGTTTATTTCTGTATCTAGATCTTCAGGGCTAGCGGTGTAGGGTAGTTTTAAGCGATAGACCTTGTTGAGTTGAGGGAAAGTAATTTTAGCGTAATCTCGATTGATAAAGATTTTTGATGAAGGAGTGTTAGGGATGATCTGAATAGAACCATCTATTCCATTGGTATAAGTAAATAAAGAACCAATGAAAAGTACAATCAGTCCAGCGTGTATGGTATAGAAGCCATAGAGCCTTTTTTTAGGAGGAAGCCTCACCACAACGGCCATTAAAATGCTGATAAACATACAAAGCTCGATGAACATAAACCACCACGATTTATATACCAAGCGATTCGCATATTCTGCTCCATGAAAGCTTTCCATAAAAGTTCCATAGATCAGGGCGAGAGTGAAGAGGGAAATAATACAGACTGCAAACTTCATACTGGAGAGAAGCTTCTCAAGCCTGCTGTATAAATCTTTGATTTTATTCATATAAGTGCCGTTTTGTTAACCTCGCTATACTATCTCTGCCAAAGGTTTATGACAAATCTTTTTAAGTCAGATTTCTGTAAGTTTAATAAGATCACAGCTACGTATATTACAGCGCGATGATTTTTATTCAACTCACAAAAAAATAAAAATACATAAAAAATTTGCTTTAAACATGAGTTTTATTTACAATTAACCAATCAAAAAGGTTGATTAATGTCAGAATTAAAATTTTCTTTTATCCAAAATCCTAAAGATCAAATGCTTAATGAAATTTATAACTTCGATGTAAAAGCGTTTGCAGACTCACAAGATTTCGACTGGACCAAAGAGAACATAAAAAAAGAACTTAAAGAAGGTTGGAATATTGTTTCGGTGAAAGCGGATAACGATATTGTTTGCGCACTTTTTATTAAAGAAGAAGATAAGGCCTTATTTACAAAAAACACACCTATTAAAATAACTCATCAAGGAAATGGTTACTCACATATCATTAAAGATTTTTATGAAGATTACGCTAAGGATAAAGGTCTTAAAAAGGTAGTAAACTATTGCCGTGATGATAACTTTAGAATGATCTCTTTAAACGAAGGGCATCACTATGTTCGTACAGGAAAAGTAATAAAAGGAACCGCTAATCTAATAGAGTGGGAAAAAAAATTAAAGTAATATAGTTTCTTAGGGAGGAACAAATTATGGCTAAGAAAAAAGCAACAAAAAAGAAAGCGACTAAAAAGAAAGTAGCTAAGAAAGCAACGAAGAAAAAAGCTACAAAAAAGAAGGCGACTAAGAAGAAAGTAGCTAAGAAGGCAACAAAGAAAAAAGCCGCAAAAAAGAAGGCGACTAAGAAGAAAGTAGCTAAGAAAGCAACGAAGAAAAAAGCCGCAAAAAAGAAGGCGACTAAGAAGAAAGTAGCTAAGAAGGCAACAAAGAAAAAAGCCGCAAAAAAGAAAGCGACTAAAAAGAAAGTAGCTAAGAAGGCAACCAAGAAAAAAGTAGCTAAAAAAGCGGCTAAGAAGAAAACCAAAAGAAAGCCTAATGCTGCTTTTATGAAGCCTCTTACTCCTTCTAAGGAATTAGCAGAAGTTGTAGGTAGTAAACCACTACCAAGGACTCAAGTTGTTAAAAAGCTATGGGACTATATCAAGAAAAATAATCTTCAGGACCCAAAAAACAAGAGAAATATTAATGCAGATGAAAAGCTTAAGCCTGTATTTGGTGGAAAGAAGACGGTATCAATGTTTGAAATGACTAAACTTGTTTCTAAGCACTTAAGTTAAGAATATTTAATATTCAGTTAAAGAAAGCCTCTTTTAGAAAGGGGCTTTTTTTTTATAAATTTGTAAGATGGTTGTATTTTTCAACCCACGCTTCAGGGATAAATCCATTTTCTTTAGCTAAATTAAAAAAACTATGGCAATAAGCACTGGGTGAGCCATTGGCAAATTCTTTACTTCCATCGAAGTAATCCAGGCAGCTAAGAGAGAGATGATTGATGATTTCAGGAAAATAACGATTTAAAATCTTCGTCTTGGTGACAGTCACTTTCGTTTTTTCACTGTAAATTTCACTTGGGATAGGTTCGATTTTTTTAAATTGCTCTAAGATTCCCATTCTTTTGTCGTGGTTGGTGGCAAGTTCTTTGAGTCTCTTGAGTGTGAGAGTAATACTTTTGCTGTCTTGGGTAGGCAAGTTTAAGTATTGAGTGATGAGATAAACACTCTCTTTATCCTTTTCTACCAGGTCTGCCGCCATAAGATAGCTGTACAATAAATTATTTTTAGACTGACCAAAGTTGAAGTTCTGAGCAATTTCTTTAAGAAAAGCTGCTAAGCAATTTTTGTTGAACAATTTTCTAGCTTGGTCATAACTCATTTTTTTTATTTGTATCTGTTCTGAAATACTCATCACCATAGCTTTTTTATCGCAATAATAAGCACTGACATCTTTTTTAATGAAATCCTTAATTAATGCCCATCTCTTTTGAGTTGATAAATTCAAAGGCATAAGGGCTTGTAGCAGTTCAAAGGGAAAGATTTCATAATGTTGATAATCATTTAAAAGTTTAATCGCTTTGCTATAGCATTTTTCACTGGCCATCACTGCTGGAGTCGTGACTAAGCAGCTCTTAGCTTCTTTTATGAATATCTTGTCTCGTTTGAGGATAAAAAATTCATTGTTTTTAAATATTGGCCAATGAGAAAGTTTTCGTACCAACTTGAATTGATCAATTGAAATGCTTTCTTTCTGGTTCAATTCATCTAGCAGAGTCTGTCCCATTTCTTCAGTCATGGCCGACCACTCTTTGTTTCTCTGAGATGGTTTAATATCTAAGGCGTGATCAAAAAACTCAAAGGAATTTTTAGTTTCTACGAGTTTTTTTAAATCAATCATAGTGTAAGGAATTTGTGCAGCATGTCCTTTAACAAAGATTACAAGAAAAAAGAGTTTAAAAAACATGCTATCCATGTAAAAATTCTAGCTTTTACGCGTGATACCGTCAAATATTAAGGTGAATAAATGAATTATCAAATTTCTACAATTAAAATGACTGAATACCCAGAGTGGAAC
This sequence comes from Halobacteriovoraceae bacterium, assembly GCA_002713145.1. GTDB lineage: Bacteria > Bdellovibrionota > Bacteriovoracia > Bacteriovoracales > Bacteriovoracaceae. The sequence continues at coordinate 92,726 of PAVS01000006.1, read as the reverse complement.
ATCTCTTTTTGTGAACTCTACCATGAATATTTTAAAGCACACGATCTCGAACTCGAGATTTCACGGCTCATTCATTTTGTACGCACAAATGAATTTAAAAATAATTTTAGATGGCATGTTGAAGTCGGTGGCATCCAATTAATAGCAGGTATTTTCCCTAAAGATCAAACTATTCGTCTTGCAAGTAAGAATTTGCAATTTGAACTGACGTTAATTGGGTTAGATGAAAATATATCTGATGGGCAGCTTAAAGAGTTTGCTGAAAGTATAGCTAAAATTCCCGTGGAACATTCTCCCAGTGAAATAGAGTATCTTAGTTGTGTTTATGATCTACCTACATTTACGGAAGGTCAGTTTTCAGGAGTTAATGAAGCTGAACAAGTTCTTACGGAGAAACTGGTAGAGGAGTTAAAAGATTATAAACAGTCCTTATTTGAAAAAGTATCTGACTTCGCCCTTGATCTGACTGCAAATTTCTTATTGATTAGAGTTCATCTTTTAAAATTTTTAGCGATTCTTCCTTGTCTTGACCATGACAAGAAGGGACAAGAAGTAAAAAGAACCTTTCTAGAAGCTATGCGCAGGTTAGTCAGTGACTCTAAAAAAGCTAAAGAGTCAGGGGCTAAGGGACAAGCAAGAGCGCTTCCTGATTTGTACGTTCATGTCGCCCAGCTCGTATATAGTGTATGTAAATATATTCCACCAAAGATGCTTGCTTATTTAATACGCAGATCCACGAGTATTATGGCCAAACGTTTTATTGCTGGTGTGGACATAAACAATGCAAAATCTTCAATAAAGTCACTGCTTAATACCAAGCGAGATATCACCATCGACCAACTAGGTGAGTTGGTTGTTTCAAAAAAAGAAGCAGATCATTACTGTGACCAGGTCATTCAAATTATCGAAGGGATTGATCAAAGTATTCCTAAGGGAAGTCAAAATGCGAGTGGTGTTAACAAGGCCCATATTTCAATTAAAGTGACGGCCTTAACTCACGACTTTAAACCTCAAGATTTTGAATATACTTATAAGACAATATCGCCTCGTTTATCAAAAATTCTTTTATCTGCTCACAAACATGATGTCTTTATTAATATAGATGCTGAACATTATCACTACCGTGACTGTGTGTTTGAAGTTTATAAAAAAGTTCTCCTCGAGACAGATGAATTAAAAGATTATCGTCAAACTGGAATTGTTCTCCAAGCTTATCTTAAAGATGCCTATGTTCATTTCCAAGAAATACTAGAGCTTGCTCAAACTCGTAATATCCCTATGCCCATACGACTCGTTAAGGGGGCTTATTGGGATGCTGAGACTATCGAAGCTACCGCTCATAACTTTGAAGCACCGGAATTTCTAAACAAAGAAGAAACAGATATCCATTTTAGACAACTTGTCTTTAAGTCCCTTGAAAATCATGAATATATAAAATTGGCCATAGCTTCACATAATATTAAAGACCATTGCTTTGGAGAAGTTTTGCGAGATAAACTTTTCCCTGAAGCCGCAGTCATTGAGCATCAGTGTTTACATATGACTTATGAAGCTCTCAGCATGGGGATGGCAAAATTAGACTGGCCAGTGAGAAACTATATACCCGTTGGGGATCTTCTGGTGGGAATGGCCTACCTCGTGAGAAGAATAATGGAAAATTCATCGCAAGTTGGTGTTTTAACTATTATGCGCTCTCATAATAAATCCATAGATTTTAAAACACCTCTAGATAATTTATCACTCAAAATGGAGCAAAAAAACCTTGAGTATGAAAATTCTATTTCAGAAATCTCAAAAGTTTTCAAAAATATTTACCCCTTGCGCTCTTATTTAGCAAAGCATAGAAAACTCATCCAAACTGAATTGCACCTGGCATGGGACAAATTACAAAAAAAGCAACCCCTCCTCAATGTAGGAGAGATTCCAAAAGTTTGTAGTTCTGCACCAGAGTTAGTGGTGGGGACATATGATTATACCGATGTGAGTGAGGTTAACCAAAAAATAGATCAGCTATTTGATTATTTCAAAAATCACTACAAAGGATATGATAATTCTCAGCGTCTTATCAAACTTAGCTTTTTAGCTCAGCTGCTTCTCTGTCACCGAGAAAGATTAACTGTTCTCATTATGTTAGAAGCTGGTAAAACGATAGATGAAGCGATCGCTGATGTAGACGAAGCTATCGACTTTATAAATTTCTATGTCACTGAGCAGTTGAAACTGGAGCGAGAAAATGAATGTTACCCAAGAGGTGTCATCGGCGTGATTGCCCCTTGGAATTTTCCTCTGGCCATCCCTTGTGGGATGACCGTTTCTGCACTCGCAGCAGGAAATAGTGTCGTTTTAAAACCTGCAGAGCAAACACCCCTGATTGCCATCGAGTTAGTTAAGCTTTGTAGAGAAGCTGGCATTACAGAAGATGAGTTACAAATTGTGATCGGGGAAGCAGAGGTTGGTCAAGCTATTGTAGGTCATTCAAAGATTAATGGTATTGTGTTCACTGGTTCAAAACCAGTGGGAGAAAGTATTTACAAAAATATCACAGGCCAAGTTTCAGATAGTGCTTATCCATTTCCCATTATTAATAAATTTGCCATCACTGAGATGGGAGGAAAGAACGCAATTATCATCACTAATAATTGTGAGTTAGATGAAACCGTGGCAGGAGTTCTTTATGCAGCTTTTGCTCACGCAGGACAAAAATGTTCTGCCGCTTCAAGACTCATCATTGACGAGAAAGTTAAAGAGGCTTTTGTGGATCGCTTTAAGCAAGCAGTTAAAGATGTTTCAGTAGGTAAAAGTACTATTTTTAGCACTATGATTAACCCTCTTATTACTGAAGAAGACCAAAAACGGGTCAGAAAAATGGCAGCTGAAGCAAGAGCAGAAGTCGAAAAATTCGGAGGCCGTGTCATTATTGATCGCTCACAAGAAGACGTGCCAGGGTTTTGCGTGGGACCGAGTGTGTTTGAGCTCGATAAAAAAACTGTCTTAAGTCAAAATACAGTGGCCACTCGAGAGGTTTTTGGTCCTGTTATTCACCTCATTCCATATAAAGATTTAGATGAAGCCGTTGAAATTTTTAACTCTACTGAATATGCATTGACCGGAGGTATTTTCTGTCAATCTCAAGATGATATTGATTATATCGCCCCAAGACTCTTAGCTGGAAATATCTATATTAACCGACCTAATACAGGAGCTAGGGTAGCGATTGAACCTTTTGGTGGGTTTAAAATGAGTGGAAGTGGTCCTAAAGCAGGTGGGGTAGATTATTTAAGTAAATTTAATCAAATGAAAAACAGAGATCTCAACCGTGATAACTCGGTGTTTGATGTAGAATCAGCAGACTCTAGTTTCTTTTTACAATACTCCGGACTCTCACTCGAGAGAAGAATCTATAATACCAAGAGACTCCTTGCTCAAGTGATAGGACAATTCGAAGTCTTTTTTAAAGAAATTACTGAGGAAGACAAAGAAAAACTTATAAAACTTCAAGATGCTATCAATAACAATGAGTTTAATTTAAGTGATATTGAGTTTGCGAATAGATATATACCTGGTCAAATTAGCTTTTCTAAACGAGATCTTCCTTTAGGAGTTGGATGTTTAATTGAGACCTGCGAGAAACTCAATATTCAAGTGGTGCTAGATTTTTTTATCAATCTTTTAGTCGGAAATGGGATCAATATTTTTTGTACCAATGAGAAAGCCTTTGAAACGTGGGAGCGCATAGTAGAGCTTGCTTATCTCAATGGTTTCTCTAGCTTTAACCTCAACTTAGTTAAGGTTTCCAGAGAAAGTCTATTAACGGCCCTAGAGAGTAACGAATTTCACTTTTGTATTTTATCTAACATCAATAATAGCGGTGAGTTTGTCAAAGTTCTGTTAAATAAAGAAGATAAGGATTATCTTGTACGAGTTATCTACGCTGGTCAAAATGAAAATTGGGCAGAAGGAATTGTGGCCTATACTCATTGCAGAGCTTTTGCTATTAATACTATGAGGCATGGGGCTCCGCTAGAAATTTCAATATAATAAAAATACTGGCCCGGGTGAATCAAGTATGGCCCGGGCTAAATTTTCCCTTAAATAAATGTTCTTGTTATTTATTCATACTGTGTCATAATGTATCTTAGAGATGGAAACATCTTTAAGGAGGTGAGTTATGGAAGACTTGAGATCAATTCTTTCCTCTCATCATTCAAAAACTGGAAATGTGAACAGTTCAGTTAAATCGACTCATGATGAAGTTGCAGCTTCTACCTCAGAAATCCCAGATCTTTTTTTTGATGAGATATTATTAAAATTTAAGCTTACAAGAGTTGAGACCTTATGCTTGATGTATTTATATCGTCTGACCTGGAGTAAGCCAAACCTTCACAGGAAGTTTGGTATTGCGCCCATTATAAGTCATGCCGATTTAGCGAAACAATTAGACATCAATTTGGATAGTTTATATCAAACCATTCGGAAGCTAGAAGGATTTAATTTCATTGAAACAATTCGATCAGGTCAATACTTTGTTCGCAAATACTTTACAGAAGAAAATGATAGAAAATATGGTCAAAATTATGATAATTTTCTCTAACTTATGTTAGTTAAAGCTTCAACGCGTTTAAATCGGATTTCTAAACTTTCCACTCAAAAACAATATCAGCATATATATGATCTTTGCTGTGATCACGGACTTCTAGGTTTATTGCTTCATGAAGCCCACCCACAGGCCCACATCCATTTTATAGACATTAAAAAGCATATTATAAATGAGCTGGAGCAAAAGCTTGATAAAAGCAAATTTGACTTCAACTTTACTCTTAAGGCCCGTGATATTTGTGGCCTCGATATTTTCGATCACTCTCTAGTATGTCTAGCCGGTGTGGGGGCGAATTTAATTATTAAATTTCTCGAAAAAAGTATGAACTTGAATCAACAATTTGATTTAATTATTTGTTGCAATCAACATATTCACAAATTAAGAAAGTTTCTCTTTGATCATCAATTTAAAGTCTACTGTGAAGAGGTATTGTTGTGCCAAAATCAATTTTATGAAATCATCTCCCTAGGCCCTCATGCTGATAAAGAGATCTCTCTTATTTCAAGTGGAATTTCTTTGTGTAATAACCAGCACTTAGAATATGTATCCCAGCAACAAAACTATTTTGCTACAAAAGCTCACCATACCGATGACCAGACAGTACATTCTTTACTTGAGCGTTATACTTCGCTGAAGCGTAAATTCATTTGCACAGAGTAAAAATTCTTATATTCTAATGTTTATACAGAGGAAAATATGTCAGAAGCGTCCACACCAAAAGGTAGTGCTAAAAAAGAGCAAAGCTTAGAAGAAGCCGGGTCTAATAAGATCTTATACTTTGGTCACGACCTGGAATACTTCAAAAGCTTTAAGGAAAAATATCAAGAGCTCTGTTCTATTGATGTTGAGTTCCAGTCTGAACAGATCAGCTCTGACTCTGAAGTGCAATCACTTATCAATACTATTAGAAATCTTAGGCCGAAAGTTGTCATGCTAGATTTTTCTAAAAATGCCATCGCGATGTTGCATCTTGCAAGGCTTTGGGCGAGACAAAATAAAGTGATCGACTGTCTACTTATCGGACTGAGTGATTATAACCAAGGAAAGTCTATGGTTATAAAAAGTATTATGGCAAAACTTCCTTGCGTGCATGTCAAGTCCTCTGAGTTTGAAGCGGTTGTTCATGATGTCAATGCCTTGATATTTCCTAGCTTAGTAGAAGACCACGGTTTTGCGACGGCTGAGATGAGCGATAATATCAAAGCTTACTACCCAGCAAAAGCCTCTTTGATCAATGAGAATTTTTTAAAAATCGAATCAGATATTTCCCTCCAACCAAAACAACAAGTGAGGATTCATAATCACTGGACCCGGTCAAATATCATGCTTTCTACTTTAATGATGTGCCACTCTCAGTCTCAAGAAAACCTTTACTACAAATATGATTACTCACAAGTTTTACAGATGGCCCATGCAGATCCCGTAGAAGCCACCGCAGATATGTCTAAAGAAGAGTTTGATAAATTACAAACCCAAAGAGAAAATGATCTTAATCAATCAAAGTCTCAACTAAATAGATGGATCAAAGAGCATCAAAAGTTTTCAAGGCCAAAATTTCTCAAAGCTCTTATTGTTGATAAAGAAGGACATTTCTATGATAACCGTCCTTTAACAGACTCTTATATTTATGTTTTCCGTAATCAACCTTTTATTAAAGATGCCACTCGTGAATTAACTTCAATTAAACCACAAATTATCATTTGGAATTTAGAGCATATAGACCCAAAAGACAGAGAGGCTGAAGGTGAGCGGGCCTTTATCTTAAACGACATGATTAATTTAATGGCCTTTACTGACGCCATAAAGAAAGTTTTTCAGGGACACCAGCCTTATCTTATTGTATTTAATGCAGGAGATCACTCAACAACAGCTCTGCAAAAATCACTCAACTATCAAAATGTTTTATCCATAAAAGACCCTATGGATGTTGATATGGTGCTTAAGATGTGTGAGATGCTTCGCAATAAGGTCGAACCTACACTTCCCAAACCCAAAGAGAGTGACCTTTATATCGATAAAAACTCAGACATCTGTTATGTTGAAATTGAGTCCGATATTACGCTTTTAGGGTGCTCAGAAAATGATCTTTACTTCAATTCTGACTCTCCCATAGCTCATGGGACAGTACTTAGAGTTTCATTGCCTGTTCCTATGTATATTACCGTTTGTCAGTATCCTGAATATGGGAAAATTGATGCCCAATACTATGGTATCATCCATGGGGTAGGAGAAGAAGAGAGACAAAAACTCAGACGCTATATCAACGACATCTTTTTTAGAGAACATGAACAAAAGAAAGCAGAAGAACAAAAAGAAATTGAGGCTCAAAAGCAAAAATACTTAGAAGATAAAGAAAAGGAGAGACTTGCTGCAGAAGCTGCTGAGGAAGAAGAGCGCAAACGACAAGAAGAACAAGAAAAAGAGTTGGAAGAAAAGGCAAAAGCTGCTATAGATCAACTAGACGACAATAAGGAAAAAGAAGAAACATCATGATAAGCAAAGTATTAATAATTGGAATCATAGGTCTTATCATACATGTCATTCGAAATATTTCTAAAACTGAGAACACCCAGAAAAAAGCACAGAACAGAAATGATAACAATGTCATTGATGCTGAATATAAAGTAGTCCAAGACGATGACAAAAAAAGTTGATAAATCACCCCTGGACTTTGAATCCTACGCTAAATATGAAATCCCTCATGAATACATGGCCTTTACCATTCAATTTTTTGATGTCTCTCAGATGGAATGTGATGATCTTGAGTATGACTATTACAGGCAGGGATTTAAAATTTTTCACACAGAAATAGAGCGCTCCTCTGGTGGTCTATTCAACTATAAAATGATTATCGCGAAGTCTGCGATGACTTTTCAGAAGTAAAGACCTTAGAGAAAGGAAAAAAGAAAAAAGTGAACGCTATTGCGTACACAGGGAACCCTGTTAATCCTTGAAACTTAGCAAAACCTAAAGCAAATATAAGAATATGAATTTTTATGACATTCGCATAAGGACGCATAAATGCTTTTCCTGTTTGCTTTTTAGTGGCAAGACTTGGTTTAGACTTTTTGCTAAATTCATAAATAGCCGTGGCCAACACCACTGGCCAGTACATGACAAATAAGCGCAAGACATCTGGAAACTTTTGAAAGAAAGGAAACCAAGACACAAAAGATGGGGGTGTGATTATGATTCCTTCAATAGGAGCAAATTGTTGTAAAAACATAGCGTGCACACTATGAAAACCACCAAAGTGAATAGTAAAAAAAGGTATAATAAAAAGCAGACCTGGTAAACTTGAAAGAACTATGGCCCCTATTAAACCTAAAAAACCATCGATTTTCATTTTCTTTTTGAATTCATTTATTTCTGGTGTGTCTTTGTTGTAAAACTTTATGGCCTGGATCGGTAAAAAAAATGCATAGTGAAGGATAGTCAGGTAGCCGACGATAAAACTTGAAGTCCAAAAGCTCCAAAGAAGATCCGTTAAGTCCCATTGATAAAAATAAACCGCGGTAAGGCTTAGGGTAAAAAGTGTAATCTCTTTGAAAAAGCTCATAGGAACATTATAAGCTTAGAATGGATGAGCACCAAGTAAGTTCCGTAGAATCTTACGAGGTGCTCGAGTATTTGTTAAATTATTGAACTTTTTTGTAGACTAAATCTTGCGTTTTCGCGGTGGTGTGACAGATATCTGGTGTATATCCAGCAATACCCACTAAATCACCAAGGCCTATAAGTGAGCCATCATAATCAAGTGTCATTTTAAGATCTAGTGAAATAATCTCTAGTTCATCACAATAACGTCTGTAAGTATTTTCCGTATAGACCATAGCACTTGCAGATTCAAAATGGACACCAAGATCAACTCTATCTTTTATCTCAGCTTCTAGAGCAGATTCCTTACCATTAATAAAAAGTTTTCCTGTCAACTTATTAGCTTTAGCTCGTAAATGAGACACGCAAACTTCTTTGGGAGCAGATACATTTCTTAAATTTGTGGGTTCATCCACTAGTTCATAGCAATCTTTGGCCATGGCCATAGTTGTGATAGATAGAACAATTAAAGCGGTGATTAGTTTCATATTTAAACCTCGTTAATAAAAATATTTTGGGCTTTATGTAACTTAAAAGTCTTTTATTTTCATCTTTTCTGTAATTATTACACTCCAATTCATAGCCTAAACTTAGTGTGCTAGTGATGTCTCAGTCATTATATTATAAGGAGAATCTCTATGAAGTTAAAAACAGCTGCACTTGTAAGTCTTGTTTCATTATCTAGTTTCGCTACAGGGCTTATGCCAGAAGCTATTTGTACCGGTGCTGATATGCCTTATAACGGTGTCGAGCCAGGCAAGTTTGAACTCATCGTTCATGTAAATGGCGAAGTAAATTATTGTAAAAACAAAATAGACTCAAATGTGGCGATTTCAATAATTGCTGAAGGGCCTGAAGGTAATGATGTATCCGTTATGTTGGGCAAGATGAAAGTTAAGCAGACTCCATCGGGAAATATGGTAACGATCACCCCAAAAACCAGTCCTAAAGGAATGAGCTTTAAATACACTATAGCCGGAGTACCAGGTAGAGGTGAGGGGGTATTAACTACACCAGCCGAACCGGAATACGGTATTCAAGCAGAGACCATAAAAATGGATTGTGAATTTCCACATTATATTATGGATTGTGATAACGGAATGTAACAAAAAGGTCATATGCTATGAAGTTATTTATTATTATATTGGTCACTCATAGTTGTCTGCTTGGAGCTGCCATTACAGAATCAGATCTTATAGGAACTTGGGCTGCTGAATGTATATCATCTCAAATGACTGACAATAATGGTAATACTAGCGGATATGTGAAAGATACGTATCAATTTATTCAACCTGAAAAAATGGCCTTCACACGCAAATGGTACAAAAGCTCATCCTGTACAGGAAAGCCTTTTTCAATAATATCTGAAATGGGAAGCTATAAAATTGGTGAAGTCTTCAATTCGAATAACGGGTTCGTTCCCGTAAATACATTTAAAATAAAGCTTAACTTTGACGGCAAGCAGGCTGAAAAGGGCTTGATTTGGCTAAGTTCTAACAAGAAACAAGCTCGAATTTCGAGAGGTTTCAGTAAGGGCAAGCAGAATACGATGCTTAATTTATTTGTTTTTAAGAAAATTAACTGATACTGCACTGCACGATAAGAAACATTATCGTGCAAAACATATATTAAAGCTTTATTATTACAACTAGTTATTAATAACCTACATTTAGAAAATGTTCTTGAACACACTCAATTTGCAAGTTTTGGACTTCGCTTTTTTCTTCACCTTCTACTTTAAAGCAAGCTAGATCTGACATCTCCAACTTGATATCAACAGGCAATTTACTTAAAAGCTTAGACTTAATCATGCTAAGAATTCCTTTGTCCATAATGCTGTGAAAAGGATCAATGCCTGCTTTGTAGTCTTGCGCTGATACATGAAAACTTTCAAATTCTCCTGCTTCATTTAAGATGATTTTTGCGGGCATTTCTGCAGAATATCCTGATTCAAGATGTGTCATCTTGATAGTATGTTCGTTTAATACTTCGAACGTTCTGATTGTATCTGATACTTCTTCTTGAGTGATATCTTTAACACCGTCTTTTTTGATTCTAAATTTCTTGATTTTATAATCTATACGGCCATTCAAAACTGTATGTGAGTCAGAAAGTAAGTTATCTTGAAGGGTAAAAACCTCTTGAGACTGAACATAGAGTTTTAAGTTAATTTCAGCAAAACTAACGTTTAAGGCCAATAGAGAGATCATTAAAACAATCTTATTCATGCAAACTCCTAATAAATTAATAATGTTTTAATGATACACGATACCTGAGCTAAGAAGTTGACTCGGGAATTAATTATAGGTCATGTCTAAAAAGTATACGGTCATAGCTTAGAATTCATAATTTTTAAGTCTTATGGTTGATCGCCCTCAATTAAAATAAATTCATGCATACGATAAGAAATATTGAGCTATCAGATCTTGATGCTTTGCTGGCTTTTACCAACAAATGGATTGGTGATGGTTATTTTAATAAAGAAGAATTACGTGCTTTGTTGCTTCAAGGGGTTCATGAGGATTTGAATGCATCTTTTATCGCTGAGTATGAAGGTAAGATCATTGCAGCGAGAATTACACTTATCCCCTATCAATGGACAAAATTCGATCATATCGCACCTTATATATCGACTCATATGTATAATGTTCCTTACAAAAAAGCCGCTTATTTTCAAAGTCTATTTGTTGATCATCAGTTTCAAGGCAAGGGAATTGGAAGCGAGTTAACTAAGAGAAGTTTGGAAGTTCTCTATCAGATGGGATGCATGGCAGTTGTTTGCCATAGCTGGGTGGAATCTCCAAATAACTCTTCTCAAAAATACCTTCTAAAATTTGGCTTTGAGCCTGTTTCGGTACACAAAAACTTTTGGATGTTTAAAGATTATAAATGTCCACGCTGCAAGCCTCAAGTGTGTCAATGTAGCGCCGAAGAGATGATTTATTATTTTCCTTTGGAAGAAGAATGAGTGTATCCCTGTGGCAAGATCAAAATGCTTTATCAATTAAAAACAAATTAAACTCAGATATCGTAATCATTGGAGCAGGTATCGCTGGGTTCTCTACCGCCTATTGGTTACTCAAAGAAGATCCTCAACTTAAAATTGTAGTTTTAGATAAATATAGTATGGGCGCAGGAGCCTCAGGAAGAAATGCAGGTTTTATCACCTGTGGCTCTGTTGAGCATTTTAATCGAATGGTGTCCCATCATGGCTCAGTAAAGGCACAAGCGATCTGGAGTTTTTCAGAGAAAAACCTTGAGCTTCTCAAGGAAGAAATAATAGATCCTTCGAAAAATGACTTAATGTTCGAGGAAAAAGGATCATTTTCCCTGGCTTCCACACTAGAGGAATTAAAACAATTAAAAAAATCAGCAGAACTGATGAAGCAGATGAATATTGCTGTTGAAGTAATAACAAAGAATAATATTGAAGCAAGACTAGGTGTTCAGGGCTTTACCGGAGGTATTAAATATCTCCAAGACGCATCTATTCATCCTATGCAGCTGGTAGCTGAAATTAAGAAGAGGTGTTCAGTGTTCAGTGGCTTTCAACTCTTAGAGAAAAATGAAGTCTTTCATATGGAAAATAAAAATGATGAGGTGACTATAAATACTAACGAGTATGTGATTACTTCAAATATCGCTATCATGGCCACCAATGGTTATTCGTCCCTATTGGATAATTATTTCAAAGATAAGATTTTTCCCACTAGAGGTCAGATTTTGGCCACTGAACCTGTGGCAAGATTTATGGAAGGACCATGCTATGCTAATTTTGTTTTGGATTATTTTCGCCAACTTTCTACCGGAGAGCTTGTCATAGGAGGCTTTAGACAATTGCAAAAAGATACTGAAGTGGGTTTTTCTGATGAAACTTCCGACATAATCCAAAAGGCATTAGAAGATTTTATAAAAAAACATATACCTAAAATTTCAAAAGCAAAAATAACTCACAGATGGAGTGGTGTGATGGGATTTTCAGCTGATGGGCAACCAATGATTGGCTCCCTTCCCTCTCAAAACCAAGTCTTTTTTATTGGAGGCTTCACCGCCCATGGTTTAGGCCTTGCGTTTCACACTGCTAAATGTTTAGTTGATCTTATTTATGCTAGGGAGATTCCAAAATTTATAAATGCAAAAAGGTTTTAGTTAGCCCCATCATTTTCAGTCTCTTTAAGACCTAAGACTTGATCTAAAAAGTCCACATATTGAAAGCCACCGCTACCGTTAGAAGTAGAGGCTTGTTCGCTACCGCCAGTGTATTGCTCTAAGATACTTTCTGTTTCATCATCAAGTGGGTTATCCATCTCCATATTTCGACCAGTCGTGTTTGAGCCTTCTATGACATTATTGTCTGCATCTTTTAAGCTTAAATAAGAAGATACAACATTAGAATATTGATAGAGGTTTTGAACTCTTTGTTTGTGAGTCTCTATGTTTTCTACAGCTTTTTCAGCAACTTCATCTTTTGTTGAAGCTCCAGGAGTAGGTGTTTCACTTGCCACTGTTTCCAAACGTACTTCTGCATCAAATCTTTGTCTGATAGCATCTAACTCAGATAGCTTTCTAGTTCTATAATAACTTTTTATACGCTCTTGTATTTGGCTTGCATCTAATGTTTCAATTTCTTCTGCAGTAATTACTGTTTCTAATCCATTTTTAGTAACAAATTCCTGTATCTCTTCCTTATTATCAGAGAGTTTATCTACTTGACCAATTAGAACTGCTGTTTCGGCTTCTGCATCATTTTGTAGTTCTTGGAAGGACTCTTTATTTAAACTTGCTATAATAGGAGCACATTTCTTGTCATCCTCAGCTCCATCTTTGAGAACTCTCCCACCACTACCATTATCTTCGAAACAATTGTCCCTAAGCTCTTGAGCTGTATCTTCACTATTTTTTAGTTCTTCAACATCACCAAACTCAGAAGAAGCGATAGAGGTTAGCTCATCAACGGACTTATTACCATTACGCCCACTTCCGTCAAATACCTGTTGGCCAGAATTAAAGTTTGCCGAAACAACTGCACTCTCACGAAAGTCTTCTTGAGTTTCTTTAGTTAAATTATATGCAGCTCTAAATTCGCGAAGTCTCTCTTGAAGGTTACAAGCAAGTTGTCCCTCCATATTATTATTACTGAGGTCAGACAGTGCCGCGACTTGTCCTTCAGCTGTTAAATTTGCATCGGTTCTGTTTTCTGGAGTTACACCTAAAGTGACACTACAATATCTCAATGTTCCTATCGTATTTGGGTCACCTTGAGGTAGATTAGAGCTATTATAGGCATTTTTACATTTATACTTCTCACACATATTCTTTATGACTTGTGTTGCACAAAATACATATCTTTTTTTTATGAAAATTTGGTCTGGTGACTGAGCTCCTAGTTTTAGTTCCATTTTTTTTAAACCGTCAATCTGCTCTACACTACGTTTTTTGCTACTATTAGAACTACAATCTGCTTGACCTGAGCATACTGTGTATTCTTTAGCATTAGACCAGATAAATACGCTTGAACCATCAGCATTTACTCTCAAAGTTCCTTTAACTTTTTTATCACTAGGGCTATCTTGAGGATGGATTCCATTTGTAAGGTCACCATAAGTTATACCTGGTATCTCTGAACCATCACTATTAATCACGGGGTAATATTTATTTAGATTGGGATCTACAATATTTAATTTGTTTTCATAACCAAAATTCTCTAAACAATACTGAGAAATAGACAGCAAGGTATTCTTACCAATTTGCTCTTGGTAGAGTTGATAATAAATATCATGGTTTACTGCTTTCCTGTCCTTAAGCGCCTTAAGCTTTCCATTAGCATCTGTCTCTTCCCCATAGATCGCATTTGATAATCTTTCATTTAAATACTCTCGAATTGATTTCGTAGATTTAGCTGCCGTTTTATCAAAACTACCTAGATTGAGACGATCTGAAATTTGTTCTATGGCAGAGTCATCTAGCTTTGCAAACTCTTCGGCGACACATGTTCTTAGCGCAGTTCTTTCATCAGAAGTTAATTCCCCAGTACTTTCTCCTAAGGAGTTTTTACAACGCTCAAACTGCGGCGACTCTAGTAATTGCCGCTCAACATTTTTTTCAGTTACAGCTTCAAGAAAGAGATTCACTTCGCGAGGGTCAACTTCAGCGGCAGCACTTGGAGTTGGATTTGTTTGTGCCCAAGAGGTTTGGATGAGAATGAAAGTGAATAAGATTGTTTTTATCATTTCAGCTATTTATTATAACTGAAATTGGAATTTGAAGGAAGTTATCACGGGATTACAGCAATTTATGCCCTAACCCCATGACCACTTATTCAGCCTATTTATGATACTTTTGCTTTTTCTTCGTTACGAAGGTCTTTTCTGAGAATTTTCCCAACATTACTTTTAGGAAGCTCATCTCTAAACTCGACAAATTTTGGAATTTTATAACCGGTAAGAACGGTTCTGCAGTGAGAAATAACATCGTCTTCCGTCAGTGATTTATTTGATTTAACGACGAAAAGTTTTACGACTTCACCGGACTTCTCGCAAGGCACACCAATGGCCGCTGCTTCTGTGATATCAGGATGGCCGACAACTGCATCTTCAACTTCGTTAGGATAAACATTGAATCCAGAAACTAAAATCATATCTTTTTTACGATCAACGATTTTAAAGAATCCTTTTTCGTCCATAATGGCGATATCACCGGTTTTGAAAAACCCATCTTTGGTCATGACTTTATCTGTTTCATCTTGACGATTGTAATAACCGCTCATCACTTGCGGCCCTTTGATCGCTAACTCTCCACTCTCCCCACTTGCAACTTCATTACCATCATCATCTAAAATTTTAACAATGGTTGAAGAAATAGGAACCCCAATCATTCCATTATACTCTGGGATATCAAGAGGGTTGATACAAGCAGCAGGGGACGTTTCCGTAAGCCCATAGGCTTCAATCAAAGGCTTGCCTGTAACTTCTTTCCACTTTTGTGCCACGGCTTTTTGAACAGCCATCCCCCCACCAAGAGCTAGCTTTAGAGATGAGAAATCTAAATTTCTAAAATCTTCGTTATTAAGGAGGGCATTAAAAAGAGTGTTAACTCCTGTGATAGAAGTAAATTTATGTTTCGTTAGTTCTTTAACGAAACCAGGAATGTCTCTTGGGTTTGTAATAAGAATATTTTCAGCTCCCACCGAACTAAAGACAAAGCAGTTCGCAGTCAAAGAAAAGATATGATAAAGAGGAAGCGGAGTAATGATGATTTCATTATCGGTGATCACAGGTTTAATCCATGCTCTAGCCTGAATCATATTCGCAACGATATTCCCATGAGTCAGAATCGCACCTTTGGCCACACCAGTTGTTCCACCAGTGTATTGTAAAAATGCGACATCATTATGATTAAGCTCGACTGGTTTAAAGTTTTCAGCTTTTCCTGCAGCAAGTACATCATTAAAAGACTTATATCCTTCGATATCCCATGCAGGCACCATTTTTTTCACTTTCTCAATAACAAAATTTACGATCAAAGACTTTGGAAAGCCTAAGAGATCTCCAATACCCGTGACAATGATATGCTTGACATTTGTTCTGCTTTTAATTTTTTGTAAAATATGACAAGAGTTTTTGAAAATGATAATAACTTCAGCATTGGAATCGTTGAGTTGGTGCTCTAACTCTCTGTCAGTATAAAGAGGGTTAACATTGGCTATAACCATCCCAGCTCTCAGTGCTCCGAAGAGAGCGATTGGATACTGTAAAATATTGGGCATCATAAGTGCTACTGTCGCACCCTTTTTAAGTCCCAGATCATTTTGAAGATAAGAAGCAAACTTGCGACTTAATTCATCAATTTCACTATAGGTAAAAGACTTTCCCATACAGCTAAATGCCTTTCGACTACTATAGTTTTTAAAAGATTGCTCAAGCACATCCACAATCGATGAATATTCATTGAGATTTATTTCTTGGGGTACACCCTCTTGATAACTAGAATACCAAGGATAGCTCATGGACAACTCCTTAAATAATTGATTTGAATTTATTCTAATAGATGTTCATTTATTATCAAATAAGAAAAATGAGTCTTTTTCTAAAGATAACCTGATCGTTTTAGGCAGTCTAAACTCCGGATAATTTTCTATATGAGGAAACACTTGGAAGGAAAGTTCGTCATGATAGAAAAAAGTTTTGATCTTAAGTTGGCTTTGTTTAATTTCTTTTTCTATCTCTATCGAAGGAAGAATACGTCTGGTAGGATACCTCTGGCCTTGGATGTTTTGCCATAAAATATAATCTTCACAGAGTTCAAAATCCAGAGGCTCCCGAATATTTTCGTTATAAGTCATTGTTTCAATGAGAACCACCCCATCGTCATCCAAGTGCTTATGCAGAAAACTCAGGTATTCCTTTCTTTCTTCTTTATCTGTAAGGCAGTGATAAAGATGGGAGTCAACGATCAGTTTGAAGGTCTGATTGAATTCAATACCTTTAGTAATATCCGCATCTAAAAAGTTAATATTAAGCTGAGCTTCTTTGGCCAGTTGTCTAGCCTGAGTGATGGCAAGCTCACTGAGATCAATGCCATACAATTTATCTGTCTGTTCGGCCAGAAAGTGAAGACAACCCCCATGTCCACACCCCACTTCTAAAATATGACGTCCACGTAATTGCTCAGTCCCACCAAATTGTTGAAAATAAGATTTAATAAATTTAACTAAGCTTTGGTTGTTATCTTTTATATATTTTTTAATGCTCTCTCCTTGGAGAACATCCGGTGTAAAACGAGTATATGCTTGATCAAATAGATCTTTCTTAGAGAACTTCATATATTCATTCTAGCTACAATGAGGTATTATTCAAGAATGGACCAACTAAGCCAGTACAAAATTATCCAAACGGAGGATGGGTCGACCACGCTTTTTTCTAAGAAGTTTAATGAAGCTTGTCACTCAACCTCTGGTGCAAGATCAGAAACTAAGCTTCATTATATCCAAGGTTGCGCCGTCCCTGAACTTGCAGAGCAAAAAAAGGAAATTTTTGTACTAGAAGTAGGCTTTGGAACAGGACTCGGTTTCGAAGAGACTTTAAGCACATGTACCGGCTATAAGTGTTATCTTCATTTTCATAGCTTTGAAATAGATGATGAGTTATTTATTTATTTTTGTAAAAAAAGAAATCTAAGTTTTGAACAAACAAATGACTTTTTCCAAGTAAAGGGTGAATCATTTCAGCTTACTTGTTGGAGAGGTGATGCACGTCAAAGTATCAAAAAGATAAAGCAGGATAATTTAAAGTTTGATTGTGTTTACCAAGATGCCTTTTCGCCCAAAAGAAACGCTATTCTTTGGACAACTGAATGGTTTAAAGACCTCGGTCAAGTCGTCACACCAGAGGCGATATTGAGCACCTACTCTTCTTCGAGTTCTATTCGCAAATCTTTACTCTGTGCAGGTTGGAAAGTTCGCAAAGGAGAAAAGTTTGGGCCCAAAAGATCATCCACGCGAGCAACACTTGCCGGCGAGAGTGATCAAGAAATTCTTGATCATTTACAAAGATCTCCTGCTCCAGAACTTACAGATAATAACTATCATGAATATGTATTGAGAGGATAAACTTGAAAAAAAATAGACTCACAGAACTTTTGAATATTGAATTACCCCTCATTCAGGCAGGAATGGTCTGGGTTTCAGGTGCAAAGCTGGCAGCTGCGAGTAGTAATGCTGGGTGCTTGGGTGTTATTGGTGCCGGTAGCATGCAGCCTGATCTTCTTGATTATCATATCAAAAAAGCAAAGAGTCTCACTGACAAACCGCTGGCAGTTAATTTTCCGCTCCTTTATTCAAAAATCGAAGAACAAATTGAGGTCGCACTTAAAAATAACATCCAAGTCTTTATCACCAGTGCAGGCTCTCCAAAAAAATTCACCTCACTTTTAAAAGAAAAGGGGAAAACAGTTATTCATGTCACAAGCACGCCAGAGTTAGCAAAAAAATGCGAAGATGCTGGAGTGGACGCAGTGATTGTAGAAGGATTTGAAGCTGGTGGGCATAATGGTAGAGATGAAACGACCTCTCTCGTGCTCATCCCTCAATGTGTTGAGGCAGTGGACATACCTATCATTGCCGCTGGAGGTTTTGCCACTGGTGGATCAGTCTTAGCAGGTCTTGCCCTTGGAGCTGAGGGGATACAGATGGGCACTCGTTTTTTAATGACAGAAGAGAGTTCGGCACATAAAAATTATAAAGAATTATTGGCCCATGCGCCTCATAATGCCACAATGCTAATGATGAAAAACCTCGTTCCAGTTCGTCTATTCAAAAATAAGTTTTATGAAGAAATAAAAGACTTAGAAAATAATTGTGCTAGTAAAGATGTTCTTCTACAACACCTTGGTAAAGGAAGAGCCAAACTAGGTATGCTAGAGGGAGACCTCGACAATGGTGAGTTGGAAGTTGGACAAATATGCAGTTTAATAAAAACTTACCCAAATGTCTCAGATGTGGTATCTGAAATACAGGCCGAGTACCAGCAAGCAAGGCAGAGAGTTTTGGAGGAAGAATGAAGAAAGTTTTAATTATCGACGACGAAGAAGAGGTTTTGTTTCTACTTAAAGACTTTATTCAACTCAACTTAAAAGGGATGGATCTACAACTAGATACATGCCAACAAAGTATGGATGCTCTGCTTAAAATAACGGAAACAAAATACAATCTCATCATAACAGACCATAAAATGCCAAAAATGCTTGGTTCAGAATTTTTATATAATCTTAGAAACCTAAGTTCATCACGAAATAAGCAAACACCTACCATTATATTGAGTGGCTATGTTCCTGAAGCAAAAAATTTGATTGAAGATAGATCATCAATTTATTTTTTAGATAAACCGTTTAATCCCGAGCAACTCAAAGATCATTTAAAGAAGCTCATTTAGTTGATAAAACTCAACGAATTCATCACGAAGAACAGAGTCGATGGGCAGTTTGTATAGTTCTTGAGTGATATAGAGTTTTTCTTCATTAGATAATAGTTGATAAAAATCACGTTGGTTCGTATCCCACCCCCAACCCCAGTGAGTTTCATGCTTAACAGGAGAATTATGACCGGCCCTGATGGCATAATACATGATATTGGCCATGGTCGCTCCCGCTCTTTTACTCACACATTGTTTGAGTCGTTTATCGGCTTTGAGTTGGTCTGAAGCAAGGCCACCAAACCAATACCGCAGATCATGCTCAAAACAACATTGCCTCCAAAGATGAGGCCTATTAGGTGTTCCATCAACAAAAAGGGTGCAATAATCTGTTTTAAAGGGCTTTAGCTCAGGAATATTTGCCACTGAGCTAAAGCTAAAAATAAATAGACTTATATAAAGTAGGTATTTCAATTACCGTCCTGTTTCTAGTCGAATAATTCTATCTTCTAATCTTGGGTGAGTTGAAATGAGTGACATGATCCCTCCCCCTTTACTTGAGATTTTGAATGCATTCATCTCTTCTGTTCTTTTATCAAAAACACCTTGAGCATATTGGCTTTGCAATCTTTTAAGAGCATTAACCATATTACTTCTTCCAGCTAATTTCGCTCCCCCTTGATCAGCTCTGTACTCTCTCATTCGTGAGAACCATGCCGTGACAAACATTCCTAAAAATCCAAAAAGGATATCAAAAACGATGACAGTTCCATAATAAGCAAAACCTCCGACAGGTGAATCTTCATCTTTAGACAATGCGTTTTGTACGGCAAAGGCAGCAACACGGGCCAAGAACATAACAAAAGCGTTTACGACACCTTGGATAAGGGTCATAGTCACCATGTCACCATTTGCAATATGGGCCACTTCATGGCCAAGAACTCCCTCTACTTCATCATCACGCATGTTGTGAAGAAGACCAGTTGAAACAGCAACAAGGCTATTGGATTTTGAAGGTCCAGTAGCAAAAGCGTTGACTTCTGGAGAGTCGAAAATCCCAACTTCCGGCATTTTTGGTAAGTTTGCAGCTTTAGCTAATCTGTGGACTGTGTTTACGAGACCAGCATAACGAGGATCCCCATCAACAATTTGAACACCCATCATCCGCTTGGCCATCCATTTCGATAGTGCAAGGGAAATAAAAGATCCGGCCATCCCCCAAACGAGACAGAAGATCATGAGGCTTTGATAATCTAGACCATATTGTGTGACATAACTCCCAACTCCTAGAACGTTAAGCACAATAGATACTGTCAGCAATACCGCAGCATTCATTAAAATAAAAAATCCAATACGTCTAAACATGTGTTTCTCCTTAAATATAGACTACAACTATAAGATAATATCCAAAATAGCTTCGTCAACCCGTGAAAATTAAAATAAAATATGATAGTAATGTAATAATTCAAATAACATATAGGACCACTATGGCTTTAAGACTAATAGCGTTAACTATCCTTTGTATGGCCGGACTCAACGCCAGCACTATAAAGTTACTTCATTATAATATTAAAGAATTAGATTCCGCGAAAATTCAGTCCAAGCACGAACAACTTTTCTTTGTCCAAAAAGTCACCCAACAAAAAGATTTTAATCTCTTTTCCATCAATGAACTGCAATATGATTTAATAAATATTCCCAATGAAAGTTTTAAATCAAAGGGTGAGAATTTAAAAAAGCTTTTAAGTTTCCTTGAGCTTAAACATTTATCTCATACGAGCTTTCATCCAGCGAATACGGGAGAAAATGCCAAAACAAAGGCTGATGGCACCTATTATACTCACTCAGATTCTCCCCAAGCAAGAGAGCATGCTGACCAGCTTAACTTTGGCGTCATGCCAGGGCAGTACTCAAGCGGTGGGGCCAGTCAGTTTCCCATCGTTAAAGAAGTCATCATAAAAGATTTATTATGGCGTGATTTTAATCCTGCCATTAACTTTGATAGCTATGCAACTCCTGATGGAGCATCTATCCCAAAAGATATGAAACTCTTTGATAAAAATTTTTCTGATATCACATTAGATGTGGATGGTAAGAAGCTTCATTTTATTTTACTACACACGGTCCCTAGTTATCATTTTGGAAATAAAAAATCTATCAATGACAAAAGAAATGCAGATCAACTCCGTTTTCTAGAATGGTACTTAACTGGGAATACTGATTTTGAAGTTAAATTGCAGGATTACCAGCCGCTTAACACCACTGATCGCTTTATCGCTGTAGGAGATTTCAATGTAGCTTTCAACGATAAAGACTCGGAAGGCTCATCTATCATGAAGCGCATCTTGAACAAAACAAAACCTTGGATCCCACTTAAAGAAATGAATTACACTAATGAAAGCTCTCACTTCGCCCCCCGTCCGATGAGGCTCATGCTGGACTATATAGTGACCTCAAAAAATATCAAACATCTTAAGGGGGAAATCATGCTGCCTAAAATGAAAAGAATTGAGCTCGGTTGTAAACAAGCAGCAAAGAGTAAAATCAAAGAACAAGTAAAGGAATACAAAAAAGTGAGCTATCAAAAAGATAATCAAAACTGCCAGGTTCTCATTCCAGAGATGTATTATAACTATAAAATGGCAAGTGATCACTATCCTCTGTATGGGGAGTTTGAATTATAATGAAGTTTTTAAGTTTATGTCTCCTTGTTGTATTTTTGAATTCATGTTCTCTTGCTCCTATGAGCATGAACACATCGGGGCGCTCGTATGGCGCTGGAAAACTACAATCTGAAGTAGGAAATGTTAATTCCACTTATCATTTGAAATTTGGCTTAGGAGTGACTGAGAATTTTGATGCCGGATTTCTTTTGGAGTTTGGTGCCATCTCAACTTCAGCATTATTTTTTAAATATAGTTTTATCAACAATCCAACTGGTTTTTCTCTCGCCACTGACTTAGGTTATGGCTCGACTGAATCCACGCGATTTTATTATCTAGGTACAATTGCCTCTATTGCCTTTACCAATGAGTTCGAGCTTTTCACAGCGGCTCGCATAAATATTGTCAATACAGATGAAGCTGACATTGAAAAAGATGAGTTTAATGGCAACGTAAAAATACTAGCCTATGACGTCAACTACCTACAACTCGCTTATGGAATGAATCTTTGGTTTTCTCAAAACACGGGACTCACCCTCTACTCTATGCACTTTAGAGGGGATGATATTGAGACTTCCCAAGACTCAACTTTTGGTGCTTCGTTTATGTTTAAGTATTAAAACAAGGAACCCCAATGATAAAAATACTCTTCCTTTACTCACTTATAAACTTTTCATTTGCTCAGACGACAACAGAGCTCACAACAGACTCATTTAAAGAAATAGAAACAAAAGCACTGGAATATGGGCATCGCTTTGGCCACCATAATGTTTTAATCGTCCTTGATATCGACAACACTCTTTTGACTATGCCTCAAAACTTCGGAAGTGATCAATGGTTTAACTGGCAATATGAAAACTGTATCGGTAAAAAGAAAATGCCCGACTTTTGCATCACTTCCTCAATGGGAGAATTTCTAGATCTCCAAGGCCAGCTCTTTGCACTTTCAGACATGAACCCTTCTGATGACCATGTCGTAAAAGTCGTGAATAATCTGCAAAACAAAGGCTTCAAAGTCATCTTACTCACCTCAAGAGGTCCTGAGTTTAGAAGTGCTACTCAAAGAGTCATCAAAAAAAATAATATGGACTTTAGAAAAAGGGCCATAGGCCCGAAAGATGGCTATGCAGCTACCTATAGACCTTATGAGCTTAATAATTTAAAACCCTACGGTATCACAAAAGATGAAGCCATCGTCGCTGATTTAAAAACATCACGAGATGTGAGTTATCAGAATGGAATTTTCATGGGCTCTGGGCAACATAAGGGTATCATGCTCAAGACATTATTAAAAAAAACAAACACTCATCCCAGAGGGATTATCTTTGCTGATGATCATGAAAAACATACACAAAGCATGCAGGCCATATTTGGTAAGAGAAAAAATATCTCTCTTACCACATTCCATTATACTAAAATTGACCCCGTGGTTGAGAAATTTAATAAATCAAAAAAGCAGGATGTGATTCAAGACTATAAGTCTTTTAAAGAAATGAAAGAGATAATTTTTAAATGAGAAGTTTGATTGTTAACTTTATTCTTAATCAACCTAAAAAAGCAATTGGTCTCTATTCTTTACTCTTATTTCTATTTTTACCAGGCATCTTTTTCTTAACTTCTGACTTTTCCTATAGAGCTTGGTATTTAAAAGATGATCCGTTACTTCTAGCCTATGATAAATTTGAGCAGCGATTTGGTAATGATGACTCAGTGATTGTGAGTATTTATCACCCTGAAGGCTTTTATACCAAAAAAGCGCTGGAATTGGTCTATGACTTTACTGATGAGTACTGGACTATCCCCAATATTGTAAGAGTCGATTCCCTGACAAATTATGATTATATTCAAAGCATTGATAACTCGCTTGAGGTTAATCCTCTTGTCACCGAGGAAGAAAGAGAGAATATCACCCCTGAGCTAATTACAGAGATTAAACAAGCCGTCCAAGGCAAGAAACAACTTGAAAATAATTATATCTCGAGTGATGGTAAAATGGTGATCATCAGTGGAAAGGTTGCCCCCACCCTTAAACAGAACACTGACAATAAAGAAACCATCGATAGAATAGAAAGTCTTATTTCGAAATACGAAAAACTCTACCCAGAATTTAAATTCTATACCGCGGGAACGGCGACCTTCATTAATATTTTCAGAGAAATATCTGAGCGGGATCTTATGCTGCTCATCCCTGTTCTGTTCATCGTTTTTGGTATACTCCTCTATCGCATCTACTCTCGCCCTTCTGGTGTCTTCTACCCATTTTTGATCATATTCACATCAGTAGGAATTATGGTGGGTATCTCTGGTTTTTTAGGCCACCCCCTCACAACGCTCTCTTCTGCTGCACCCAGTATCCTTATCACCATTGCAGTCGCAGACACAATACATATCCTTACGGTTTACTTTTTCGCAAAAAGACAAAATTTCTCCAACTATGAAGCTGTTAAATACTCACTGACAAAAAACTTTCTTCCAACCTTTCTGACAAGTATTACCACGGCCATTGGCTTTTTTTCATTTACCAACTCACTCATTTTATCTATCTCTCAGATGGGTATTCAAGTGGGCTTTGGGGTTTTCTTTGCGTGGGTCTCCACTTACTATTTACTTGGACCCCTTCTCATTTTATTCCCCCCTATCAAAGACAAACAAGACGGCCCAACGTCTCCTACATCGAGCATGCAGGAGAAAGAAAAAGGCTTTATTATTTCTCAAAGGACAAAGAGCTTTGTTAGTTTTCTTTATCGCGCCAAACCTTATATTTTAATTCTCACAGGCTTTGGTATACTTTCATCTTTTTACTTCGCTAAAGACCTAGAAATAAATTTAGACCCTCAAAAACAATTTAAAGACTCACACCCTTATAAAGTTAGTTTCAACAAAACTGAAGAGCATTTTGGGCCTTTTGCTCAAGCTGAAATTATGGTCGATGCGGGTGGTGCTGAGCAAGCAAAAGACCCCCATTTTCTTCGAAAAGTAGAACAATATGAAAGCTGGCTTGTTTCGAGGGATGCCATCATTAAAACAGTTTCTATTTTAGACATTATTAAGGACGTGAATAAGAATATTCATAATGGTGATGAAAATTATCATCGTCTCCCAGAAACCTCCGAGGCCATTGCCCAGAACATTTTATTTTATTCTTTGGGGCTTCCCCAAGGAAGAGAAGTTAATAATTTAATTAGTTTAAACTCAGACAGTGTGAGAATCATTGCCAACTGGAATATCCAAAAAAGTAAGGAAGCTTTTATTGAGATGAACGCTATGGAAAAAAAAGCAAAAGAGCTTGGTCTAGATGCTAAAGTAACAGGAAAAATGCCCTTATTTCATCAACTCACACCCTATGTCGTAAAGTCCTTTATACAATCTTTTACCTTTGCACTCATTGCGATCACCATACTCTTAATCATTGTCCTCAAATCATTTAAATTAGGATTCATGGCGCTTATTCCTAATTTATTACCTATTCTCTTTGGCAGTGGAATCTACGCTCTTTCTGGAGAGTATATTGATATATCATCTGTGCTCATCGTTGCGGTATGTTTGGGTATTGCTGTAGATGATAGCATTCACTTTTTGTTTGAGTTTCAGAAATTCCGCACAAGAGGCTTGAGTTTGAGAAATACTCTGGAAGCTATTTTTACTAATACCGCCCCCTCTCTTATAAACACCACACTTTTAATCGCTATTGGCTTTGGCTCTTTCATTTTAGCTGACTATATACCCAATGCTAAATTTGGTGTTATGGTGAGTTTAATCCTCATCTTAGCTCTTATAGCTGATTTATTTATATTACCGATCGTACTTATGTATAGCGAGAAGGAAGATTAATTATGTTTGATAAAGTTCAAGAAGTTATTACTCAGTCTGAAAACGTTCTCAAGGGTAAAAAAGAACAAGTTAAACTTGTTGTCAGCAATATACTAGCAAACGGCCATACCCTCCTTGAAGATGTCCCTGGTGTTGGTAAAACGACTTTAGTTAAATATCTCAGTAAATCATGCGGTTTGAAAGTTTCCCGCATCCAGTTTACCAATGATCTGCTACCAGCTGATATAATCGGAAGTTCTATTTTTAATAAGGCCACCAATAGTTTTGACTTTCACCAAGGACCATTATTTGGGGAATTAGTCCTGGCCGATGAGTTGAATAGGGCCCCACCAAAAACACAGAGTTCCCTGCTCCAGGCCATGGAAGAGCGCTCTATCACAGTGGAGGGTAAAACCTATCCCCTGCCTCCTTACTTTACCGTTATCGCTACCCAAAACCCTCACGCTCAAATTGGAACTTATGACTTGCCTGAATCTCAACTCGATCGTTTTTCAATAAAACTTAAGATGGGTTATGCGGACAAAAATTCCACTTTAGCTTTTTTAAAGGATAGTGATACAGAAATTCACTTAGAACAAACAAAAAAAATCCTTGAAGGTAGTGACTTGTTAACACTGCAAAAACAAATTAAACAAATCCATATAGAAGACTCTATCTTTGATACAATTTACACTCTCTTAGAGTTAAGTCGCACTCAAAGTGACCTTATTCCACTCAGTAACCGATGTGGGATTGATATGGTGAACCTCTCTAAAGCATGGGCCTATTTAGAACAGAGAGATTATGTCATTCCTGATGATCTTTTCTATCTTTTTCCCTATATTGCAGGCCATAGATTAGTTCATCCGGAAAACTCTGATATCGAGTTCGAACACAACACGGCCTTGCAATTAATTCACTCTCTCTAGATGAAAAGAATAGTCAAAAAGATTGAACATTACACCCAGAGCAAAAAAAATGTTTATATCGTTCCTAGTAAAAATGGATGTAAATTTATTGTTATTAACTTTTTTTTATTTTTGATATCAATCTCCTATGCCAATAATATGGCCCTCCTTATTACTTTTCTAATGAGCATGTTTTTTATTTTGCAAATGTTTACCACACATAGAATTATTCATAGTATTTCTTTTGGTGGTCTTCAGCTTAATAACCAGTTTTTGCACTTACCTTATTATAGTTCATGTCAATTCCAAAAATTTATACCGGAGAATCTAAAAAAATATATTTCTCTCGAACTACAATCTGAAAAAGGCAATTTAACCGGATCTTTTTTTAAAAGTTATGGGAACAACAACAAGTTCAAACTTGAGATCACGAAGCGAGGTCATTACCCGATTAAAAGAATAAAATTCTATACTTTAGGACCTGGGAAACTCTTTTATGTCTGGAGATATTTCACATGGGAAGCTGATTTATATATTTATCCTGAGAAACTACCTACTCATAATCAAAAACTAGCTCAAACGAAATCAAAAAACCCTAAGTTCAATGAATCAGAATTTACTCACCATATTCGTTACCAAAAAGGGTTAAGTGTTAATCGTATTGACTGGAAAGTTTTTGCACGAACGGATCAGCTTTATTGGAAAAAATTTATTGATTTTGATCAAACAACTTATGAAGTTAATTACAGTGATTTCAATGATCAAAAAGAAGTCAACTTAAAATACATGAGTTATCTCATTGACAAATATTATCTTGAAAACAAAACCTTTAGAGTCGTCTTGCCCAATCGAGTCATTCCCCCAGGAAAAGGACCTAAGCATTACCATTCGGCCATGGAGCAAATCAGTGGGTATTAAATATTCTTACCAAAATATCAATCACCTTTTGCTTATCCCCTCTCTTTGGCTTGGCATTGATTTTCTTCCCTTATGGTTTATCTTTGCTCTCAGCTCTCAACTGCTGATCTTAACGTTCTTTAAAATCCCAAGTTTTCTTCTTTACATTAACTTCATCATTCCTTATTTAATTTTTAAAGAGAAAGGCATTCAAATTGTACCTGAAACCATGATACCAGTCCTAGCCGCTTTTCTCATGTCTCAGCTCATTGCCAACAAAAGTAAATTCAAAGAAGAGTCATTTATTTTTTTCCTATGGATAGGTATCTTTTCTGTCTTCTCGTCTAGTTTTAATTATTTAGTCTATTCAGCATTTGTTTTGTTGTATTATTTTTTACAACAGGCCAGCGATGAAAGCATTAACCTAAAATCAATCTTTGAAACATTTAGAACTCAGAAACTGCAACTTTTTTTCACCTTAGTTTTGGCCTTGGTTTTATTTTTCTTTTTTCCGAGATTTTATAATTTTCTTCCTTCAGCGAATTCAACAACGCAAGGGGAAGTCGGCTATAGTGGCGATATTTCAAACAAGAATATTTCTCAACTCTCCTTATCTAACAAGACTGCTTTTTATGCGGAAACCCCTAGGGAGATAAACCCCAATTTACTGTACTGGAGAGGACGTGTAAATACACAGACTGATGGTTATAGTTGGTGGTCTGATAAAATCCCCCCCAGTCAGCCTCAAAGAAATTCTCTTGGACAAAAAAACTTAATATCAATCGATATGAAATATGAGCTAGATTTCAAGGGAGACCTCATTATACTCGACTCTCCTCATCGCATTATAGAATCTAATTTACGTTATTTTAAATATCCACAAACAAATGAGTTTAGATTATATAGAAAAAGAAAAAAAGTGAGTTTTAGAGCGCTTTCTGATCTTAATCGCAACACTAGCACTCAGCTCAATTCTAAAAGAGTTCAATACTTCCTCCAGCTTCCACCAAACCTCGAAGATGAGATAAAACAGTTGGCCATAAATCTCCAGGGTAAAAACGCCCATGAGATCATAAATAACTTCAAAAGATTTCTTATTAAAGAAGAGTTTTCTTACACTCTAGAACCAGGTTTAATGCAAGATATGGGGGATTTTCTCTCGAATAAAAAAGGTTTCTGTACTCATTACTCATCTTTACTAGGAATCATACTTAGGCTCAATAAGATTCCGACTCGCCTTATTTCTGGTTTCCAAGGGGGCATCTACAATAAAGTGGGAGGTTATTACCAAGTCACATCGAATGATGCCCATGCCTGGGTGGAGTATTATGAAAATAACAATTGGCAAAGGGTCGACCCTACCGGATTTGTATCTCCAAATCGTATTAATTTTGGAGGAGAGAGGTTTTTGACCAGCAGTGAATCAACCCTCGTCGCAAACTCAAGCCCTGGATGGTGGGAATCAAAATTCAATGAAGTCAAGCTAAACTGGAACACTCTTAATTATAAAGTTTCACTATTCTTTGATAACTTTGATAGGAATAAACAAAAAGAAATATCACAATTTTTTAAGATAAAATTAACAACATTTTTTATCACAGGCGGAGTCTTGATAGGCTTTATATTGGGAATATTCATTTTTTTAACACAGTTTAAACAAAAGCCTACTCTCTCTCCTCTCGATAAAGCCCTTATTAAATTTTCCAAAAAATTAAAAATAAAACCTTCTCTTCACACTTACCATACCATCAAAGAAATGAAAGAGATGGTAAGTAACTTAGATAATGAAAATAATAAAGAAGCCATGCAAATCTTAGATCTCTATCAAGAAGTCGCTTATAGTAAGAATAAACAACTCAAAAAATTAAAAACAAGGATAGCAAACTATGAGGCTTAAGAAAGTATTTTCCTGGCTTGGACCTGGACTTCTTTACGCAGCAGCTGCCATTGGAGTCAGCCATCTCGTGCAATCAACTCGAGCAGGGGCTAGTTTTGGATATGAATTATTATGGGCCATTGTCATTGCTAATTTCCTTAAATATCCTTTTTTTAAAAATGGTCCCCTTTATACCCTTTATTCAAATGAAAGCTTACTCGCCGGATATCGAAGAATAGGAAGCTGGGCGATCTATCTCTTTTTTATGATCACCCTAGGTACTATATTTACAGTGCAAGCCGCCATCACCATTGTGACTGCTGGTTTGGCCAACCAGTTTTTTGGTCTGGCCCTTAATCCAGTCTTAATGTCATTTATCTTATTGCTCGTTTGCTCTGTCATTTTAATTATTGGAAACTATAAATTACTAGATAATATCATCAAAATCATCATTATTGTTTTATCACTGACAACTCTTATCGCTGTCATTATGTCTTTGAACTCCACCTCCTTAAGACCAACAGTAGTACGAGACAGTTTTAGTTTTCTCAATAATGACCATATCTTTTTCCTGGTGGCATTGATTGGCTGGATGCCTGGTCCTCTTGATCTACCAATCTGGCAATCGTTATGGACTCTTGAAAAACAACAACAATTAAATAAACCAAAATTAAAAAATTCCTTACTTGATTTTAATATTGGTTATATCGGGACAGCGTTACTGGCCATCTGTTTTCTCACTCTAGGCGCCCAAGTCATGTACCCGACCGGAATTGAATTTTCAGGCAAGGCCAACGAGTTTTCATCACAATTAATTCAACTCTATACCGATACAATTGGAAGTTGGTCTTATCCTATCATTCTTATTTGTAGCTTCTCTACCATGTTTTCTACATGCTTAACTTGCATGGATGCTTTCCCTAGAATTCTTAGAGAAGGAGTTATTGTTCTTGACCCAAAACTCTCTCTCAAACAAAGAAAACTCTACCTGGTCTTTTTGGGCGTCGTCTTTTTTGGAACAATGCTTATTCTTTTAAACTTCCTCACTGATATGAAAGGTTTGGTCGACTTTGCCACTACTCTTTCATTTTTAGTGGCCCCAGTGTTTGCTTACCTCAATCTACGAGTAATGAGCCTCCCCAACGTCAGGCATCTATATAGGCCCACACTTTTCATGCAAATACTGAGTTATTCTGGCTTAGTCTTTTTGATTGGTTTTGCTCTCTACTTTTGTTATTTAAAAATTTAATCTTATATGGGGACATGAATATTCAGCACCTTAGAGCTTAAATCTGGCTCGTATTTCTGACGTTTTTGGTTTTTTGCTAATATTTCACCTGCCGCTTTTCGATAAGTAAGTATTGAGAATTAAACATTTTAAGAGCGATCTCAGGGCTCTTTTTCAAAACTCAGGTTAGAATGATGAATGATTATACTGCTAGGAAGACCATGAATATTGTATTAGCTTCAATGTTTTCATTGATTTTATTTAGCTGTGCAGGTCCTACAAATCCATTTGGAGGGGATGTGTTTATTAGTGAAGAATTTAGCATTAACGGATCCAGCGCAAGACAAGATGTTACACTTGAAGTGTCTCCTGATCGTCAATATTATAATTCTCCCTATGATTTAACTTTGAAGATCAATGATCCTAAATTTCAATTAGATAAATTTAGATATGAAGTTGTTTATAATAACAAAAGATTAAATAGGTGGTATCAAACAGAGGAAGTTGAAGCGCCTAAAAAGAAAGGGGATCCGATTAAGGTTCATTTCAAAAACCTATCTATTCTCCCTGGAAATATTAACAAAATTAGTTTTCTCTACTACCCTGTGGGCTCGAAATACCCAGTGACTTATAAGCTCAGAGTTCCTGAATGTTACCAAGACATCAAGAGTAATAATCTCAGTATTTCTCCTTTTCAGGTGGGCAGTAATCTAAAAAATAATATTGAGATGATATCTGAAAAGTATGGCTATAATGCTTCACTTGTTGCTGCGCTTATTGCTCAAGAGTCATCATTCAATCCTACTGCCTTAAGCTTTGCCAAGGCCTTAGGACTTACTCAAGTCACACCCCTGGCTCACCATGAGATAAATAAATACAAGCCTGAGTGGAAAATTTACCCCAAGTTTACTGCGCTCCCCTACTTGAATTTGAAAAGTAAACTTTACTCAAATGTAATCAATAAAAAAAATGATTGGCGTCTGGACCAAGAGAAATCAATTGAAGGTGGCATTTTATATCTTAATTATCTCAATCAGTATTGGGATTCACCTGAAAAGATGGAGATTTTAGGAGCTGTTTTTGAGGATGAAATTCCTAAAACAGATATCCTTCTCGCTAGTTATAACTCAGGTGCTTTTAGAGTTAAAAAGAGTATTCTTAAAAATAAAAAAGATTGGCTTTTTGATCAATCTTTAAATGAAGCGCGGAAGTATGTCATGAATATTAAAAGTTATTGCTATGCTTTTAATCAAGGAGAAGAAAATGAGAAATAAACCCCTTTATTTAAAGCTCTTTCCCCTTCTGGCCTTTCTTATAGCTATAAGCTTTCCCCTGCAAATTTATTTCCTCTATTCTATACCTTTAAGTGAGCCGATGAAGATACTGGCCATGCTGACTCCACTCAATTTGATTTCTATGACTGCTTTGTTTATCATCAGCATTTTAACCTTTGTTTTATCGAGACAAATCTATAAAGTGATTCCACTTTTATTATTTATATTGTTTGCCAATAACGCAATCGTTGGACTTTATGGAACAGATTACTCCCTGCTACAAGTAGGCTTAAGTTTCATCCTTTTTGGTTTATCACTTAAGCCATTCTATAATAGAGAAATCAGGGCCATCATTTTGAATCCTCAGCTAAGATGGTGGAAAACTCCTGCGAGATATAATATTATCCAGCCTATTCATCTTCATGCTGGAATCACTGATATAAACACGATGACTTCCAATGTCTCCACGACTGGAATCTTTGCAGAGATCAACGACGTCGCAAAGCTTAATGAGTTTGAACTCAATCAAATCATTGATATTGAATTATTGGGAAAAAATAAATTAAACCTTAAAGCTGTTGTGGTTAGAAAGTCCTACGGAGAAGGCTCAACCCCTACCGGCTTCGGATTAGAATTTGTTAGAAACCAAGAGCATAGTAAACAGTATATTCCTTGGCTCAAGAAAATGGTTCTATAAAGTTAGGCCGTTTTCTCTAGGTAATAGCGGTAATTACCGGGATAAATTTGAATCGACCCTTTGGAGACCTCAAAAACTTTTTCCCCCAGCTCATGTAAAAAGTGCCGGTCGTGGCTTACAAAAAGTATCGTTCCCTGATAAGTTTTCAAAGCTTCCAGTAAAAGTTCCCTACTCGCCATATCCAAATGGTTGGTAGGTTCATCCAAAATGAGCAGGTTATTTTTCTGATTCAAAATTTTGGACAATACAAGCCTACTTTTCTCACCACCAGAGAGATATTTGATTTTTTTTAAGACATCATCACCGCGAAACAAAAAAGCAGCAAGTAAATTTCTTATATAGCCATCACTTACTTCGGGAAGCTCCGATCTTATTTGGTCATAGACTGTGTTCTCAGGATTAAGGACCTCTAGAGAGTATTGACTAAAATAACCAATTTTAATCGATGGACCTATTTTGACCTCACCTTGAGTTGCCTCGGTGTCTCCTCCAATGACCTTTAAGAGGGTTGACTTACCTGCACCGTTCACACCTACCACTGCAATTTTCTCACTTCTTTTTACCAGTGCATCTAAATTCTCAAACACCAGATGATCCCCCCAACTCTTAGCAACATTTGTAAGTGAAATAACATCATCAGAGCCTCTCGGCGGCACAGGAAATTCAAAACTAATCTTATCTTCTTCAGGGGGTATTTCAATGCGTTCAATTTTTTCTATTTTCTTTATTCTCGATTGAACTTGAGCGGCATGAGAAGCTCTCGCCTTAAACCTGGCAATAAATTCTTCTTCTTTGGCCAGCATGTCTTGTTGTCTCGAATGTTCAGCGATAATTTGTGAGCGTCTCACTTCTCTTTCTTTTTCATAAAAATCGAAATTACCCGAATAGACCGTCACCTTTTTAAAATTAATCTCAACAATCTTTTTACATACATTATTCATAAAATCACGATCGTGAGTTGTCATAAAGATGGCGCCTTTATAATTAATCAGCCAATTTTCTAACCAGAGAATAGTTTCCATATCAAGATAGTTAGTAGGCTCATCCATGATAATAATATCTGGATTAATAACTAAGACTTTGGCCAAGGCAATACGCATCTTCCATCCTCCACTAAACAGTGCAAGGTCTTGGTGATGAAGCTCAGGAGTTATCCCCAAACCCGTCAGAACCTCTTCGGCCCTCACCTCTATGTCATAGCCCCCCATCTTTTCAAATTTTGTTTGAACTTCACCCATCTGTTCTAAGATAGAGTTCATCTCATCCGGGTCCATTTCAGGGTCACTAAGTTTTGTTTGATAATGATCTAGTTGTTGCTGAAGTGTTTTTAATTCAGCATTACCGCTAATAACCTCTGAGAGAGCTGATTGTCCTTTTAACTCTCCTACATTCTGGGAAAAATAGGCCATCGTCGCCCCATCAGAGAGACTTATTTGGCCAGTATCTGGTGACTCTTCACCAATAATCATACGAAAGAGTGATGTTTTACCTGAGCCATTGGGTCCAACAAGTCCCACTTTTTCCCCAGGGTTGATTTGAAAGCTTGCTCCCTGATAGAGAGTCTCTCCGCCTAATATTTTACTTACATTAGAAATATTTAACATGTGGCCCTTATTGAATTATGCTTTACAAGTTTCAGTTTAAATTCATAATAGATATATGCATTTAGTTTTATATACTCTAAAAACCCAGTTTAAAACTCTTTTTTGGTATCTCTTAGTTATCTTTCTTCCGCTTATTGCCTTAGGTATATATGTTCAAAATATTCCTTATATCCCTTATTTTTTTATCATTGGACTATTTGCTTTTAGGTTAATTACAGAAAATGAAAAAGCTTACCAAAAAAGAATAAAATCAAGTGTAACAAAGCATCTCCTTGATGTGACTGGAAAGCCACCTTCTCAAAAGCAAATTTTTAAATATCAACTCATTCAAAGTAGATTTAGAGAAACCCTATTTTTTAGCTCTTTATTCGCAATCTTAATCATTAGTATTATTTTCGATTTATTTTAGAATATTATCTCGAATATCCATGAGTATTTCATGATAAAAATAAGACTTGGGTCTATTCTCACCTTGATGATGATCGGGTTTAAGGATGAGCCCTTTGGTTTTTAAAAGCAGTTGCTTTAAATGGTTATTTTGGAAAACCTTAGCAATAAGTGCTTTTCTTATGATTTGATAATGGTGCTCTGAACCGGCTCCCCTATCCTTGTAATCAAATTTATGTCCTTGGTAACTAACAAAGTCAAAGCCATGCTGTTTATTGATTTCATTCGCAAGATCCCCAGCTTTTTTAGCCTCAAAACCAAACATCTCTATAACTTCAAGCCTTGAATAAGGATAATCAATCTTTATTCGTGGGTCATCAAGATCATAGACATCTGGGTATTTCATCATCTGCCATAAGGCTTCTACAGAAGCATACTCAACTCCATCTAAAATAAAGGGAGTGTGTCCGAAATTTGAAAATTGACCTAATTCATTTCTTTTGGAGAGAATGAGCTCTCCTTTTTTTGCTTCATGAGGAAGTATTTCCCAGCTCCCTTGTCTTTGACTTTCAGGAACTTTCTCCCACCAATGAGCAGGGTAATCTCGTTTCTCGCTTGCTTGGGCCAGGCCCAGTCCAAATAAAATTAAAACGCAAACAAGATTCAGCTTCATACTATAAACTTATGGTAACAGCGACTGGAAGATGATCAGAAAATCCTTCACCTGTTTTAGTATTAAAACGGCTAGGAATATCTTCGTCAAAATTGATTGCTCCAGTATCAAAGTCTTCCCATTCAAGATCTTTGAGCATGAAGTCGTGGTACAAAATATCGAAGCTCTTATAGTTGACTTTGGCTTTTCTCAGGGATTTTTTAAGGACGAAAATTTTATCCAGTGATTCCCAATGACCTCGGTACCAGTGTGTGCCTGGAGCTTTTATTCTGGCCACCTTTCTTGCTTTTTCTTCCACATCTTCATAAATAGGATAGATATTTCGATTAAGACCATGCGGCATATCATCGTGGAGGGTATTAAAGTCTCCTGTCGCAACCACTAAGTCAGCACGAGTGCGATCAGTAAGATCTCTTAGCACTTCAGAGGCTTTGAGACGGGTGTAATCGTTATTACCTTGACTGGGCCAATGATTGGCAAATACAGTGATTCTTTTATTTCTATGTTTAAAATTAACTTTCAAAATACCACGGGTCGTTCGATGACTGTGAGGCTTGAGATTGATTTTATAAAGTCTTTTTGAAGTGACTCTGATTTTAGAAATCATCCCAACATCAATCCCTCTGGTATCAGGACCTTCTTTGAGGGCGATATAGCGATAACCAAGATTTTTTAGACCTTTATCAACAAGTTCTTTTAAGATATTCACATTTTCCACTTCTTGGAAAACAACGATATCAGCTCCTTGACCGTTATTATACTGTGTGATGACTTTGGATAGGTTTTTTATCTTTTTATTGAGAATGTCATCAGACCAATCCAGTTCGAGACAGCTTCTCTTGTAATAGTCATTGGTCATAGAGTGGCAATAAGCCTGAACTTCTTTAGAGTTTTGTTTGACTTTGAGAGGTAGCCAGGTCCAGTCTTCTTTACCTTTATCATGCTTATTATCAAATAAGTTCTCTAAATTATAAGTCATGATGGAAATATTTACATCTGACTTTATGTTGCCGGCCGAAAATGCTAACTGTGTAAGTGTTAACAAAGTTAATGTCATTAATTTCAGATTCATAATTCCCTCTTGTAGTAGTTGACAAAAATTGTTCCAAAATAGGTTTAAAAAAGCAAAAGGTTTTAAGCAAAAATAATATTACACATAAGCATAACTTAAACATAAGACATAAATCCCTTAGACAGCGCTTATGCATTAATACTTTCTCCACAATTTACGCAGTGCGAATCAAATTACTTGTCTTCATTTTTATAAAGTTTGGTAAAATACAGGTATGAGAAAAAATCAAAAGATAATCGAATGCAGTCCAAGAGAAGAAATAGTTAATGTCATCACCCATATACCGGGAGTGGTGCTTGGAGCCATATTTGTCGCAATTCTCCTGCTGAAAAACTACGACCAAAGCAGTCTTGCTCAAATTGTAAGCTACCTCATCTATGGACTTTCTTTTATCACTGTTTTTAGCGCCTCTTCTCTTTACCATAATACAAAAAATGAAAGACGCAGAAAGATATTAAAAAAAATAGATCATGCGAGTATTTTCTTCTTTATGGGAGGGTGTTACACCCCTTTTATTGTTATTAATATGGTCTCGGATTACAAATATCACTTTCTTGCTTTAGTTTGGTTTTTAGTCGCCTTTGGTATCGTCTATAAATTTTTATCTCAATTTAAGAATCAAGTTCTGTCCCTGACGTTCTATTTTTCTTTTGGGCTAATGTGTCTATTGGCCAAAGGACAAATGCTAGATCATATGCCTAGGCTCGCCTTTAATTTATTAATTTTGGGAGGGCTGCTGTATAGTGTAGGAGTGATATTTTATATAATGAAAAAGCTTCCCTATAACCATGGTATTTGGCATTTATTCGTTTTACTGGGAGCTAGCTGCCATTTTGCCGCTATCTACCATACCATATGAAGAAACTCTTTTTCCTAACCCCTTTCTTACTTATCATCTCATGCAGTTTAGGCTCACTTTTTATTGGTAAACTCGACTGGCTTATTACCTACAAAACAGCAGATCGACTAGGTCTCTATGTTAAGCAAGAGGATCTCCTCAGAGAGGATGTAAAAAAGCTTCTCGATGAGATTAAGCCTGAAGCCAAAATCCTAAAGTCTCAGTTAAGAATCATTTTAAGACATACTGATAATGTGGATGGACTTCCCAAAAAAGAAATTATCACAACACTTGGACAAGCCTACAAGACGGGGAACCAAAAAGTTTTTGCCACCTTGGCCAAATACTTAGCTGAACTTACTGAAAAACAACAAAAGCCTTTTCTCGCTACCATTGAAAAACAAATCAAAAAAAACAAAAAAAAGATTAATAAGAAAAAGCAGCATGAGAAGTTTATCGATAAGTGTGAAGAGTTCTTAGGAGAGTTGTCTCCCACTCAAAAGCTGATGATCAAAAAACAACAACCCCACCTCTTGCAGATTTCAACATTTTTGCTGCAACACAAAGAATATCAATATAAAGAAATAAAAGAGATATATAAAAGAGACCCCTCTCAAAGACAGCAACTATTTATCAAACTTTTTACGGATACCACTCACTTAAAAAAACTACAAAATTCTGAATCATACAAAAATGTTAGTAATGCCGTCTTTGGCGTGTTAAAAAAAATGACAAAGAAGCAAAAAGAGCATCTTCAGGATAAACTCAATTTTATCGATGATCTTTTAGAAAGCTTTATAGAACATAAGTATAATGATTAAAGAGGAGCATTTATGCAATTAGGAGCAAAACATATTCTTGTCGATCAAGAATTCGAAGCAAATGACTTATTAAAAAAGATGGAGAGTGGTGAGAGTTTTGAGAAATTGGCTCAAGAATATTCTAAATGTCCATCTGGAAAAAACGGAGGAGATTTAGGTCTTTTCTCTAAAGGTATGATGGTTAAACCATTTGAGGAAGCAGTATTAGACCTTGAGGTGGGAAAAACTTCTGCCCCAGTTCAAACTCAATTTGGATATCATCTCATCCATAGAACAGCTTAGGACTTTTTACCAAAGACTTGTTGTCTAAAAATAAGAAGTATCCCGATGATGGCCATTGGGATACTTAAAACCTGTCCCATATTAAGCACCATTTCATTTTCAAAAGCCACTTGATTGTCTTTAAAAAACTCTGTGAAAAATCGCCAGCTCATTCCCCCTAGCAAAATGATTCCCACAAAACGTCCCTTAGGCCATATCTCATGATATTTTTTATAAAGATAAAATACTATAAGAGAGACAATGAGATACCCAAAAGACTCATAAAGCTGAGCCGGATGCCTAGGAATATTATCGACTCGTTCAAAAACAAAAGCCCAAGGAATTTTATCTGGATCAACCGGATGACCTAATATCTCTGAGTTCATAAGATTTCCCAGTCTAATATAAGCACCAGTGATGAGAGAGGGTGCGGCGACTAAATCTAGTAGCCACAGATAATCTATTTTCTTAACATTGCGATTAAAGAGCCAAACCCCAATCATAACCCCTAAAAAACCACCATGGCTGGCCAGTCCACCTTCCCAGACATATAAAATTTTAAGTGGGTTGCTGAAATAATAGCCTGGTTCATAAAAGAGACAGTGCCCAAGCCTTGCCCCTACTATTGTTCCCGTGAGCATATGAACGAAAAGCTTTCCCACCTCATCTTTGGTAAAACCTTTTTTTTGCATATAACGAGAAACGTATCTCTCACCAAAAAAGAAGCCAGCTATAAAAGCTAAGCTATAGTATCGAATTGATATGGGGCCTAGGCTTATTAGTTCTGGGTCAACATTCCAGTTAATCATGATAACTCACAAAGGTATAAGAATTTAAAATAATGGGGTACATACGCCCTACACTTCTAGACCATTCGGCCAATCTGTAACAAGGAACAGTATATTGATTATCCCAATGATTGACTACAAAATGACATTGATTTTTTTTTGTCACAACATCTACGATGGCCACCCAGTGAAGATATTCAGCTCCTGGATTCACGATCAATGCGGCAACGGGATTTCTTAAATAAGTTTTTCCGTTTCTAGAAATTTGCAGTTGGTTGATATGGGAGTAACGAGGAATGATATGTTGTTTCACTTGGGCGATAAAACCTTCCGTGTGACCGGCATGCTTTGAGCTCCATTGAACCTTCGAGAATTCAGGGCACCCTTTGAGGGTTTGAAAAACCTCATTAAGTCCACGGCTGAGAGTTTGGGGGTGAACCCCTGGGGTGATATCTCTAAAAAACCTTTTAAAATATTTTGCAGGAGTTACTATTTTCTTGCAGGTATAATAGACAGTGTTGGCCCCAAAAGTTTGACCGCATTTGCCTTCCCAGCCACCTAGACCCCGGGATTTAGGCTGGATAAAACTGACACTATTATCTTTACAGCGCCGAAAACCTCTGGCCCTTAACTCGTCTTCGTTACTATTCTGAGTGTTATAGACTTCACAGTCATCTGTTTTGAAACTCTCCCATAATTGTTCGTAATAAGGAGCGGAGGTAAAGCCTTTAGGATATTTTTCTTCGGATGCTATGGCCCAGCTATACAAAAATACAATGAGTGCCATAGCGACATTTAAACAATTCATATTTACCCTTTTTTGAATTCTCCTTATAGTATTAGAACTTTTAATAGAGAAAATCAAAATTCAAGTAAATTAGGCTGCTTTTTTAACTTCTTTTCCTGTCATCAGGATAATGGTGTCGGTAAGAGTCAAAGGTTTACTAAAGTAATATCCTTGCATGAAATTACACCCTAGTTTTTTAAGAACTGAATATTCTTTGAGATCTTCAATTCCTTCAGCAATGACTGTCATCTCTAAGGCGTGTGAGAGTTGAATAATTGACTTTACGATAGCAAACGTTTTGCGATCCTTTGTCATTTTATCCACGAATGATTTATCAATTTTAATATTATTCACATCTAGATTTGCAAGATAACTTAAGGAAGAATACCCCGTTCCAAAATCATCGAGTGCAACTGAATAGCCTTTTGATCTGGCTTTTTTGATCCATTCAAAAACATAATCTCCAGCGATAAGAACACGTTCAGTAATTTCTAATTTAATTTCACTTGGTTCAAGTCCATATTTTTGAGTCGCTTGATCTAGCACTTCAAAAAGTTTGGGATCATTAAACTGTTTAACCGCCACGTTTATACTGACAAAAAGCTTGGAATGATAGCGACCTGCTGCCTTCATTTTCTTTTTGAGTCTTGCATAGTCGTAACAAACTTTTTTAATAATCCATTGTCCCATGGGAATGATAAGAGACGTCTCTTCAGCTAATCCCATAAAAATATCTGGTCGTACGACTCCTCTTTCTGGACTATTCCAACGCATAAGAGCCTCAAAGCCAGCGACTTCAGAAGATTCAAGGTCAACGATGGGTTGATAGTTAACAGCAAATTCATCATTCTCTAAGGCACTTTTCAGGGATTTTTCTAACTTTATCTTCTCAACCACTTCCTGAGTTTTCTTAAAATTTTGGATATCAATGAGAGTGCTGGTGGTTTTATCATCCATGGGTGAAGTTTCGTCTACAAATTTCAAAGACTCTCTGAGACGCCCAATTAAAACCTGCACTAAATATTTAACAATATCATCTGATTCATCAATTCTTTCTTTAAGAGAGCTTTTTGAGATTTCCACGACTTCGCAGTCATCCAACGCCCTGATGGTTGCAGAGCGCACAGTACTATTGAGCACCGCCATTTCACCAAAAATCTCACCGGCCCCAATGATCGCCACGCGAGTGAGCTTATCATGATGCTGAGTGAGCACCTCTACTCTTCCATGTTCTAAAAGATAGGCGCATTTACCTCGCTCACCTTCTTTGCAGATGATTTCACCTTTTTTGAACGTTTTTATATAAGTAGGTTTTGGCAACTTAACTCCTCAGTCCTTCATTTATCGGCGACTTAGTGAGAAACTTGAATATTTGTCCATGTTTTTTCGCTCAACAAGTTTTGTTAAGATGCTGAAATTATTTAGCTAGACAATACAATTCTCAACTTTTATATATAGATTATGCTAACA
Source organism: Halobacteriovoraceae bacterium (assembly GCA_002713145.1). Classification (GTDB taxonomy): domain Bacteria; phylum Bdellovibrionota; class Bacteriovoracia; order Bacteriovoracales; family Bacteriovoracaceae. The sequence continues at coordinate 51,571 of PAVS01000006.1, read as the reverse complement.
ACAAATAATGTATCTCTTAGTTTTGGAGGGCAAAAGCTCTTCGAAGATGTGTCTCTAAAGTTTACCCCAGGTAATTGCTATGGTCTGATTGGGGCCAACGGAGCGGGAAAATCAACTTTTGTCAGAATTCTCTCTGGAGAAATTGAACCCAATACAGGTCAAGTCAACCTTGCTTCCGGCAAGAGAATGTCTGTTTTAAAACAAGACCATTTTAAACACGATGAAGATACAGTTCTTGAAACTATTATGAAAGGTAATCAAAAGCTTTTTGAAGTGATTCAAGAAAAAGATGCTCTTTATGCTAAAGAAGATTTTACTGATGAAGATGGTCTTAAGGCGGCGGAGCTTGAAGCTGAATTTGCTGAGATGAATGGCTGGGAAGCGGAAAGTGATGCAGCTATTTTACTTTCGGGGCTTGGAATTGGAAATGATCTTCATCAAAAAAAGATGAAAGATCTCACTGGGAGTGACAAAGTAAAAGTTCTACTCGGTCAAGCCTTGTTCGGAAACCCAGATGTTCTTCTCCTCGATGAGCCTACTAACCACCTGGATATCAAGGCCATCAAATGGTTAGAAAACTTCTTACTCAATTTTGAAAATACTGTTATTGTTGTTTCTCACGATAGACATTTTCTCAATAAAGTATGCACCCATATTGCAGACCTTGATTTTAAAAAGATCACTATCTACGCGGGTAATTATGACTTTTGGAGAAAATCAAGTGAGCTGGCCCAAAGACTGCGCAATGATCAGAAGAAAAAAGCTGAAGACAAAGCAAAAGAATTAAAAACCTTTATTGCTCGCTTCAGTGCCAACGCTTCAAAATCATCTCAAGCAACTTCCAGACAAAAGCAATTAGAAAAATTAGAGCTCGATGATCTACCGATGAGTTCTCGAAAATATCCTTTCATTCATTTTGAACAAGAACGAGAAGCTGGTAAAGATATTCTGACTGTTTCAGGACTTACGAAGTCAATTGATGGTGAGAAAGTTCTCGATAATATAAGCTTCACCCTTAATAAAGGGGATAAAGTTGTCTTTATCAGTGATGACGATCTCGCGATCTCTACCCTTTTTGGAATTTTGGCCGGTGATATAGAGCCTGATTCAGGAGAGTTCAAATGGGGAGTGACAACCAAGCTCGCCTATTTTCCGCATAATAATGATCAATATTTTGATGGCAAAGAAAATTTAGTGGATTGGCTTCGAAAATTTTCTAAAGATCAAACTGAAACTTATATCCGAGGCTTTTTAGGTAAAATGCTTTTTTCAGGAGAAGAGGCACTTAAAAAAAGCAACGTCCTATCTGGTGGAGAAAAAGTAAGATGCATGCTCTCAAAGATGATGCTCTCAGAGCCAAATGTTATTATGCTTGATGGACCAACCAATCACTTAGATCTAGAAAGTATCACTGCCGTTAATGAAGGGGTCGCCAGATTTAAAGGAACGGTTTTACTCACCACTCATGACCATGAATTTATGCAAACTGTTGGCAATAGAATTATAGATCTCAATCAAAAAATTGTTCAGGATAAACCTATTAAATACGAAGACTATATTGCTGAAAAATACAGTTTAGATGCTTAAAATATAACTGACGAGAAATGGACACAATAAAGCCATTTGAATCTACTTCAAATACCTGGTAATTTACTGAAATTACGTAAAATACACATTTTTTTCTCACTATATTCTGTTGAGCTGCATTGTTAAACTATAATTAGGTTTAGACCAATGATAAGGACAGTAGTTGAGTAGATTATTTCTCATTTTATTTTCAACTTTAGCTCTCAATACCTGGGCCAGTGACTGCGCAGATAAAGGTTTCTCCAGTGTATGGGAATTTAATCAATCCCAAGAGACTATTGAGCTTAAAGAAATTGTCCCTATGCAAATTTGTGATCATTTTTCTAAAATGATTAATTCAAATATCAAGATTGATTTACTTAAAGGTGATGAAGTCGTTTATACCTTAGAAGTGCTATGGCCTGAGCGCGTGGTTTTTGAAACTTTTGAAAAAGACCAGATTAGGGGTGAGATTAAACAAATCAAAGATTCGAAAATACTTAAATTTCCTATTGATCCTAAGTCGATTGATTCTTATAAAGTTTATCATTTAAAAAAGAAAAAGTTATTGAGTGAAGGAGAGATTAATGAATAGGTTCATTATTTCTATCTTTCTTTTTTCAACTCTATGCTTTGCAGGGGCCAAAAAATTTGTCATCTATACTGATGAGCCGGATCAGACGAGAGCCCAAGAACTAGTGCAGTATCTCCAAAATAATCCGCCTCTCTCCTATTACAATATTGAGTACACTATCGAAGCTGCCACATCACAAACTTTGGGCTGCTCCTCCAGCGATGGCATAGCGAGACTGATTGTTTGCGAAACAGAAAGAATTAATAGGATGGCGGTAAGAGGTGGTCATGACCAAGCTATGGTCGTAGCTAATATTGATCGTCATGGAGGAAGCGGAGGCTCTGTTCCAGTTATGACAAAAGCTGCTCCTAACTCTACTATGGTTCATGAGTATTTACACACACTCGGTTTTTGTGATGAGTATGAGTATGATCAATATGAAGCCGGAGTCTATTGCACCAGAGATTATTTTGAAAATGCCCATAACCTAGCACTTATTGAACCCTTGAGTGGTGGGTATAATAATGATTCCCATGCCAGATCAGAACATAATAATGAAATACCTTGGTACAGCGTCATAGCAAACACCACACCTATATCAACAGGCAGATCCTTAGGAACTCCAGGCAATAGTGCTGGTGCAGAAGTGATAGGCTTATTTCAAGCTGTTACTTGTAATGACAAAGCCCAAATGCGTGGAAAAGTGTGGAAACCAACTTCAGGTGCTAGTATTATGGAGAATTTAAGTGTTTCTTCAGAGAGTCTAAATCCCCTTATAACTTCAGTGCTGGAAGCACAAGGCTTTGAGCGCAGAGAGGGAGTTGAGCTGCCTGAAGTCACAGTCATTAACGAAGTCGATTTTGATGAACCTGAAACTTCAAATATTCAAACCCAAAACACATGTGACCCTGAACAAGGAAGAAGAAGCCTTCCCTTTACCGGAACAAGCTCTGAAAACTTAGAAAAAATAGCACGTCATCTGAGTCAAACGACGAACCCCCATTTTAATAAAAATGGGACTTTTAAACCGACCTATTTTGATAAAAAATACGATAAATTCTTTTTACCGGCAGAAATCAATTCAAGACAACGACCAATACGAACTCCAATGGCCCCCCAACCCCGTATGATTCAACAAAATATTGACTGGGGTTATTCTCAATAATAATTAATATTTTTAACAAACAAAGCAAATCTCTTGGCAGATTAAGTGAACTTCTTTTTTTAAGCTTTTAAAAAAGGAGAACAAAATGGGAATTAAACAACAAAATTCAGATGGATTAAACGAAAAAAAATCTCATCAAGGTAAAATGAACTCAAGTGGTAAGCACTTAGAGCAAGACTTCGATGAGAAGAAGTTTGACGGTAAAGACCAAGAGGACGTGGAGCAAAACGCAGGTGAACAAGGGGAAACCTCAGGTGAGTCGTTTGACAAGTATCCTGAAAAAAATGTTAAGAAACATTAAATCATATCATTGGTCATTGTGTTGATATAACTGTTTATATTCATGGTAAACCACATATTGCCACAATGACCACCGTGAGGATAAAGCGTAAATTTTGATCTAAGTGTATCAGAATAAAACCCTATATCACCTTTTGTGAGAAGAAAATCATCGAGGTTGTGAAACAAATAAATATTATCAGATTGGCCAAAAAACTTTTCTAGCGAACTTAAACCAAAGGTATAGTTGAGTTCAGCGTCTGTAGCATAGACTCCTTCGAATCTTCTTTTAAAAGGCATGACAAATTTATAAACATAATCAAGCATTGTATAATTTTTAGCTGCTTCCTCTCTGGCTTCTTCGTAGCGACTTGGAGGAAGAACTCCTAAATCTCTGCCCCTATCATATTGCATAACTCCTTGAGAGCTTAATATCACCTCATCTAGTGTTATGGTAAGTCCCATTCCAATTAAATATTTCTTCTCCCGTGGGTGCAGCGTTTTTACGCGGTTGAGGAATATCTTATACTGACTGGGGTTAAACCTATAGCGATACTTGGCCCACATATTTTTAGCCATTTTATAAAATATTTTAAACTTTCTTCGACTTGAGATACCTCGTCCTTGTCTGACCATCGCATCTATATCTGTGAGGCTTTTGAGAAGATCATTAGGAGGGTTAATCAAAAGGACTTTTTTGAAATTAAACGCTCTTTCTTTTTTATCTAATTTTGCTATATGAGCACTGTGAAGAGAGCCTAGTGAAAAACTGAAAATAGAAAATTCTGAATAGCGGTGGCTCCGGGTTCTATAGAGATAATTGCGAGTGTATTTTAAAAGTTCATAATAGTCCCGAGCATCCTGCTGAGAATCACCCACGATTCCATTTTTACTCGCAGTGATAACAAATTGAGAAGTAAAAGCAGACGGTAGAATAACCACATCATAACATTTCTGCTTAAAAGCATGGGCAAAATAATTACTTCTTCCGTTGCTCGCCTTGGCCCCAATCCCCGGTATGATAAAAATGAGATGATTTGACTTACGACCACATAAAGACTGGTGATAGCGAATTTTCATAAAACTCGAAAAACCTCTAATTTTTCTTTTTCGCATATTGAATTTAATCTGAGTCCAACGGGTTCCCCCCGGGGTTCCAATAAAAGTTCCAGCGATAGTAGAGTCAAGAAAATCCGCTCGGTCCAGGCCATAATTGGATTCGTTTATTTCAATTTGAGCATGACTGGGTTCTATCAAAAAGAAAAATGATACAAGTGATAAAAAGATAATATTTTTCAAAGCTTACTCCCTGTTAAACATTTTACAGAATTAAGTAAACTAATCTCGTAATTTGCGTGTAAAAGTTTTTTAGTATTATATACATTTTAAAAAGAAACGAATGAATGTCTTTGTGCTACAATAAATAAAATGGATAAAGCAAAAAAACTTACTATTTGTCTTACAGGTGCTACTGGATTTATAGGTAGCAATCTTCTAACGCACTTTGAAAAGAATAATGACTTTAATATAGTGGCGCTCAGTAGAAAGCTTCCTCCTAGACTCAGTGGAGCAAAAAAAGGCAACGTTGAATGGAGAAGATGCAATGCTTTTTCCCACCTAGATGTTGAAAAAGCTACTGAGGGCTGCGACATACTTATTTATCTAATTCACTCTATGCTTCCCTCAACTTCATTCACCCAAGGACATTTTAAAGACTTTGATCTTTATTTGGCCGATAATTTTATGCGTGCAGCAAAAAAGCACAAAATTAAAAAAATTATTTATCTCACTGGCATCATTCCGCATAACGAAGAGTTATCAGATCATTTAAGTAGTCGCTTAGAAGTCGAGAAGGCCTTAGGAGAAATGAATAATCTCATCGCTCTCAGGGCGAGTATTGTTATTGGTAAAAATGGAAGCAGTTTTAAAATTATTGAAAGATTAATTAAAAGACTGCCTATACTTGTCTGTCCCGCTTGGACCAGAACAAAAACACAACCCATTCATTTGAATGATGTCATAGCAAGTATTGATTATGTCATCAAAGATAATATTGCCCCCGGTGCGTATGATATTGGTGGGCCTGACATCCTCACTTATAAAGAGATGATGATGTTGTGTGCAAAAGTCCTTGATAAAAAAAGATATTTTTTCAATGTTCCTTTACTCACACCCACTTTATCAAAGCTTTGGGTATCAAATATAACGATGGTTTCTAAAGACCTCATCTATCCGCTCGTTGAATCTCTAAAGCACTCCATGGTCGTTCATCCTAAAAAAGAACTCACAATACCTGGGCATGAGTACAAACATTATATTCCAGCACTCAAGGAAAGTTTTACTGGAGAAGAAGATGGTTGGTTTAGAGAGGTTATTGATTACACCTCTCAAATAAGCATGAAATGGCTTAAAAATGTCACTTATATCCAAAGGATCCATATTCCTCTTCACCATAGTGGAAAATTTCTCGCTGAAGAGTATTTTAAGTGGTTGCCTCGTTTTATGCGGCCATTTATCAATGTCAAAGTTTTTGATGATAAAGTTCAGTTTTGTTTATTTGGAAACCTAAGGATATTAAAACTCAAACTTGCAAAAAACCGCAGCACTGAAGATAGGTGGGTTTATTATATAACCGGTGGACTTTTGGCCAAGAAAAGAACATTAAGTGGGAGGCTTGAGTTTAGGAATGTTCCTGCTCGTAACTGCCATCTCATTATACTCATTGACTATAGACCTTCTATGCCTTGGTTTATCTATAAATTTACTCAAGCGAAAATTCATCATTTTGCTATGATGAGATTTCAAAAATACCTTGAAAAAAAGTACAGAAGTTAATCGCAAAGGGGTCTATTAAAACGTCCCGAGTCCATATAATAGTGAAAGCTACATGTTCGTTTACCGTAAAATTCCTCGGTAAAACTAAACTCTACTTTTAAACTAGGTCCTAACCTATTTAAAATCGCGATATTTTTCATCTCAGGCTTTAAACTTTCATCAGAAAGATCATGCATAAGATCAATAGAAATCACATTTATACGACTGATCACTTCTGGCGGAATTTCTGAACTAAATCCAGTAAAGCTCATGAGGGTGAACAGTGAAGCTATAATTATTTTATTCATTATTATCTCCTATAGTAAGGCAATCCCTAGCATAGGAGACAAAAACTATTCAGTAAATGCTTGTGTTTGTGTAAGTTTTTATAAAGTTTTTAGATACTCAATTAAGTCTTTCTTATCTTCCAAGGTTAAGTCTTTATAAAATTTAAACTCGTGACCCTGATTACCATGTCCGTCTCTAGAAGTATCATAGATGGATCTCTTGCCCTTTTTAGCTTGATAGGCCATCATCTTATATTTCCAAGATTTTTTATCACGATTAACCTTTAGACCTAGGTTTTGTTCGTCAAATCTTTCCCTCTCCCCGGCATCATTGAGATCAAAGACCACAGGCCTGGTGCTTCCAGGTGAGAGTAAATCCATCAATGTGGGAACTGAAGCATTATGCAAATAAGGGAACCTAGACCAAATCCCCCATAATCTTGGAGCGACATAACCACGTCTCTCTGCTCGATCTTTATAGCGCATTATATCATTAAGAGGATTAATATCGATAAGCTCTAAAAAACTATCTGAGACAAAGTCGAGCCTCTCACTATCAGTTTTGACCACATGGTGTGGAATAAATTTTGGAGATTTAAAAAGGGGAAGCCCTTCACTGTCACGCTCATAAGTTCCATGGCATTTATAGCAGGTCTGGTTAAAAAGATGCTTACCACGGGCAGCTCTTTCAGTATTAATTTCAAATGGGTATTTGGGTGGAAAAAAGTGACCGAGAGCATCTTCAGCATGGTGAACCTTATCTAAATACTCTCGAATATTCTCAGGTGTTTGCCCACCTCTTAATTCAACCGCAACTGCCCAACCAGGAAGAACGCCGTCTGCAAAACCATCCCAAAAAGAGCCTGTTTTTCTCTTTTCACCGTAACCCCAAAGATGAGGAATCTTAACTTGTCCTCGCCCAAATTTAAGGGGAATAGGTGTATCCGTCACATCATAAAACCAACTTTTAACAAGACTCGTTGGGACGAGTCCTTGAGAGAGGTTATTGATATTTTTATTTTTGATCACAGAGACAAATTCCATCGCCCTTTTATGAGCAATTTTAAATTCAGGATTTTTTCTAGGAAGACTTCCCCACAGCAATTGAGCAATATAAGCATCACTGCCTACTTGTCCTACATCCATATTTTTATTTCCAAGCCCTATGACAAATTCCCCGGCGGCTTTTCCACTATGACAAGCCACACAGCCAAGGACACCCATGGCCATTTTTTTATAAGGCTCATTAAACAGACCTACAATTTTATTATCGTGGGTATTAAAGCCCCATCGTTTGCTTATTTGTTCATCGACTTGAGTTCCCACCCCCGTTGTTTTGAGAGCGTCATAGAATTTAATCATATCTGGTGTCACCACCATCCCTCTGCCTTTATAAAAGAAGTTGAGATCAAGGAACTCTGCTTTTGCTTTTTTATCCAAAGCTATCCTATCTTCGGCCATGACTGTGATTGAAACAATTAACAGAGTTATAAGTACACTTTTCATATAAATATCCTTTTCATTATTCTAGAAAAGGAAAAAGTGTTTATCAAAACTTTAAGACCGAGAGTATTGATCGGGTTAGTGGGCTATATACCTGATTCTACGATAGATTCTAATTTCGACTGCAAAGTGCTAGGTAAATTTGTAAAAAAATCGATACCAGCGAGGGCTTCAATGCGATCAACACTGGTCAAAAAAGAAGAAATATCTTGTTTGGATTTTTCATTGGCAATGAGAAAGGCATACATTTTGGGCCGCTGTGGGTGATCAATATAGACAATTTTATAAAAGAGCTCAGGGATACTGACTTGGCTTTTTAAACGAGAAAGATTTTTTGTTAAGATGGGACCAGTGACAACATAAATACTTTGATGCTCCTTTGCCCATCTTCTCACTTGATTTTCAATCTTCAGCCATACACCTCGATTAAAACCTGGTTTTTGAGGAGACATATTACTCATGTAGAAGCTCTCACTCATAGACTTATGATTGAGTTTCATATCTCCCGCAGGAACTAAATGTCCCCGGTCATGGCCACTGCCACGGTAATCATATTTATATACAGGTCTGCTCAAAACATATGGGTCGACCCTAAAATCATTTGTTCTCGTTTGATTCCCATTAAGAGCACTAAGAGTTAATCTGTGGGCCGTCCAAAACGATTGCTTATGAAAGTCATCATAGCAAAGCTGATAATAAGTATGCTTAATGGGCTGACCATAATGGCAAGAATGTTGAAATTCTTTTGCATGACTAAAATAGCAAAAACAAAAGAGAGCTAAAATAACTCGCAACTTATCTCCTCCGTGAGATATCTTCTCTAAGTTTATTTTATACTAAGATTGAAAAACCTTGTTACCAAGAGCGTTATTGACCATAAATGGCATCTCTATAAGCGTGATCAACTTCTTCAGGTAAATAGCCCCATTTGTATTGCTTCAGTTTTTCGAGGATTTCAATATTATAAGGTTGCCAATAATACATACTAGAGCGGATGAGGTAGCACCACTCTTGTTCTTGATTTTGTTCGTAGTGGGAATAATAGCTCACGGTTTTGCAGACCGCTTTATTCTTCATAAATAAATTTGTCCACGTGTTTTGCGTCCAAGGCTTTTGAGTGAAGCCAGGATCCAAAACGACTGGGTAAGTCCACCCTTTTAAATGAATATAGGGGGCCACATGAAACCACCACTTATTATTGAATTCTCTAATGTATTTATCAGTATAAAAAATCCACATTTTTCCCATGTAGATATTATATTTTTTAAAGGCTTCATAGGTCCATACATGAGCACGGTTATAGCATTGAGAACTGTTGAGAGTATCTCGTCTAAAATCATTCATGAGTGCTTGGGCCTGTTCATATTTACGATACTGATGAACAGTATAGTGATCTAAGGGAGTTCGAAAATATCTCTCATCGTTAAATTTTGTGAATTCATGTTCAGGCTGAGGCTCAAACTCTCCATACTCAACACTCTCAATATCAACAATACTTCTTCTGAATTCGTCATCCAGTTTTTGCAGCTTGAGAATCACTCCTTTTTTTTCTTTGAGTGATTGAGTGGCAATTCTCGTTATACTTTCATCAGGACTTTCTACCACCTCACCTGTATTAAGAAAGATAAGATCCCTTTGATCATCGGCCAGGATTTTACTAATTCTATAAATTTCTGAAGCTTTGCTTGTGAACCCAAACAATAATAAAAAACTAATTAAAATATTCATGCACAACCCTATGTTAAAAAACCTTCTACCTAATAATTTCTAAATTTCAAATTAAGAATTTTTAAATAGATCAAAAATACACAAGGTGGTGAAAAATAATTCATTTTGCCCATAAAATATGGCGATTCCTCCTGCACAAAAACAGTTAACCCCCCAGAATAACAAGGCTTAAATATACTTCTTCGTCAGGGGCAGTCTTCCTTTTAAAATGATTTTATGTTCAAATCCTTACACCTACTTCTTCTCCCCGCGCTGCTTATATTCATGTCATGTGTGAATAATCTCGAAGAAATTCCTCAAACAGACCTAGAATTTGAAGCTGATGGCAATACTCTTATTGCTAGTGGAGAATTCGCTGAAGCCAGAGATATTCTTAATAATAAATGTCTTTCATGCCACACAGGTCAAATAAGTTTTTGGGGAGTAGACCCATCTGCTACGGAACAAGAGTGGATAGACAATACTCCTGCAAATCTTATCCAACCCGGGGCTCCCTTCGAGTCCAACCTGGTAAAAAAAATGATTCATTTCCCTGGCGGGAATATGCCTATCAATGACACTTTAAGCAGAGCTGAATATGAAACAATCGTGAGCTGGATTGCAAGTCTGAATCAAAACACAGCTCCCAATCCTACGCCTACGCCCACGCCACCAGTGAATCCCAACCCACCGACTCCACCGGTTCAGCTCACAGTTTTTGAACAAGCTCAAAATGTTTTAAATGATAAATGTCTTAGCTGCCACACAGGTCAAGTTTCAGATTGGAATATTGGGCCTGACTCAACGGAAAGTGACTGGATAAATAACACCCCCAGTGATTTGATCAAGCCCGGATACTCTGACCAATCTTTACTTGTGACCAAAATGATTCATTATCCAGGTGGGAATATGCCTACAAATGGGAATTTATCACTGGCAGAATTTGACTATATTGATGCCTGGGTTGAAGGGCTCACACCTGTGACTCAACCAACTCCTCCTTCACCAACACCGACGCCACCACCGACGCCGACTCCCAATCCTCCCGCTCCTCCAAGTTTTAATACCGCCGATCTTGCGCTTGATGAAGCCTTTGGAGAATCTGGTCTCAAAAGACTTTCAAAATTGCAGTATCAAAAAACAGTTGAAGATATATTTAAATTACAACTAGGAAATCTTGTTGATGAAATTCCAGCAGACCCGAATTCAAACACATACTTTGATAGAGATTCAAACCAGCTGTCTGTTACCGACACCCAAGTTGAAGGTTATTATAATTTAGCAGTTAAAATCTCTGAACTTATCACCAGTAATAAAGTGAGCTCACTTATTCAGTGTAATATATCAAGTGATAGCAATAATACTTGTATTGATAAATATCTTTCTGAAATTGGAAAGCTTGTTTTAAGAAGAGAAGTCACACCTTTGGAAGTGACCAACTACAAAAATGCCTTTGACTCCTTTAAGACAAATTCTAGCGACAATTTAATGATCGCTAAACTTGCCACCACAACTATGCTTTCTCATCCTGAGTTTTTGTACCAGACCGAAGCTAAAAACAAGGCCATAAATGCAAACGGCCTGGCTGCTTTAAGTGTTGAAGAAATTGCAAGTCGATTATCTTTCTTTCTTTGGAACCAAGCTCCCACTCGAGAACTTTGGGAGAAAGTCGCTCAGTATGATTTAACAAAAGCAAGTGGTAGAGACATGGTGATCACTTATATGCTGGAAGATCAGAAAGCTCAAGAAAGTTTAGTTCATTTCCATGCTCAGTGGTTAGGCTTTGGTCAACTCGCCCTCAATCAAAACCTTGAGTCAGATATGCTGCTTGAATCAGAGACACTTATTAAAGAAATTAATTTTAATAATCCCCAGGACTGGCTCAATATTTATTCTTATAGCAAAACATTTTTGACCCCTGAGCTCTCAAGCTTTTACCAATTAGGGAACGTGAGTGGGAGTGCCACCTGGGTGGATTACCCAGCAGGGCGCGGAGCTGGTGTGCTTGCACACGCTGGATTTGCCGGGCATGGGAAAAAATTCGGTGATACAAGTCCAACGCTCAGAGGCTATGAAGTTTATAAAAGAGTTTTATGTGGCAGTTTCGATCAAAGCATTCCAGCGATTGTTGATATTAATATGCCACCGGGAAGTGCTAATAACTGTAAAGAAGATAATTACTCAATGAAAGATAATCCAAGTTGTATGGGATGCCATGAGATTACAGATAATATTGGTTTTGGACTTGAAAATATAAGTGGCGATGGACAATACCGTACAACAGAGCCTGGGTCTAGTACTTGTCAGATAAGTGGGGATGGCGCTCTTATGGGCGAGTCCTTTAATGGAGTAACTGAGTTGGGTAAAATCCTCTCTGAGAATGTAGCAGCAAGCGGTTGTGCCACCCAAAGATTATTTGAGTATTTTACCGGAAGAAATATTCAGGCAGAGGATGAAAAAACACTTGAGGCCCTCCATGGAACTTATTTTGAGGAAAAGACGTTACAAGGTATAATTAAGAAAATGCTATCAAGCCCAGGGATTAAATATAGAAAGGTTCAATAATGGCAGTGAAACGTAAGCAATTATCCAGAAGAACATTTTTAAAAGGCAGTGCAGGTATAGCAGTGGCCCTACCCTTTTTAGAGGTTATGCTACCCCAATTTGCCTCTGCCCAAGTGACTGGTCAGCGCAGATTCATCAATCTTCATTATGGATCCACCAATGGGGGGACTTCCAATATCGTTCCCAGTGCCACGGGTCCTTTATCCGCTCAACTTAAAAAAAGTATTATAAGCCTAGAAGATATTAAGCAACATATATCGATAGTGAGTAACTTAGAAATTATTCAAAGAAATAATGAAGCCGATGTTGGCCCTGGTGAAGCTGTGCAATCACAGCATGGTGAAGTCGAGAGTCCTTTGTTTTCAGGAGTGAGATCACTCGATAGGTCCGATTATACTTATATCCGAGGGCAAACTGCTGATCAATACGCAGCAGACATTCTTGGGAGTGGGTCTCTTATGAGATCATTATATGTGCAGCTTCAACCTGTTCTCTATAATAATAAAATGGACAAAAAGGGCTATTTAAAACCTATTTCTGTGAGAGAAGAAAATGGTATTTTAAACCCCCAACAATCTATAATTAGCCCCCTTGAGCTCTATAAAAAACTATTCGGTGCGGGAGTTGCTACGGGTGGAGGATCAGGTCCCCTACTTAATTCCAATAAAAGTGTCTTAGATTTTATTACTGCCGATAGAAATAAATTAGTTAATTCCCTTCCTGCAGCAGACAAAGCAAGACTCGATTTACATTTTACTAAAATTAGAGAACTGGAACAAAGATTAGCTGCCGGTTCTGGAGGGGGAAGTACTGGCGGAAGTTGTACCAGTCCAAATCAGCCAGCAGCAGACCCCGCGATCACCACTTATAATTTTGGAGGATGGGCCAATGAAACACTCCGTGGTGAAATACAAGCGGAACTCATCGCTTATGCCCTTGCCTGTGATCTCACACGTGTTGTGACTTGGGCCTTAACCGGACATCAAGTTTGGCTTAATAGTAATAAAACGGGAGGGAGCACTGTCGCTAATAGTAAATCAGGTGTTCCAGATATCCACCATGATTCCCATTTCGCCTCTAAGGATGTCCAAGCCGCTAATCATAATTGGGCCGTTAACCATTTTGGAATGTTGGTGAGACATTTAAGTAATCTCTCAGATGGTGGGCAAACACTGCTCGATAATACCTTTTTAACTTTTATGACTTCAGAAGGGAATTCTGCTCATGGAAGAAGTAGACTTCATTATTTAGTTGCTGGGACTCCTGACAAGATTAAAAACGGTCATCATATTGCTACCAACAAAGCTCATCCAGCGAGGATTTATGTAGATGGCTTGAATGCCATTGGTGGAAGCACGAATAAACTGGGTGAAGTTTCAGGCACTATACCAGGGCTATCCCTTTAAAGACTTTAGTTTCCCACTGCTTGGTTAACTAAATAAGCCAAGCTAGGTGAAATAATTCCTACGGTAGCACCCAGAGCACAGTTTAAATTTGCTAATTTGGTGCGTTCAATTTGAACCATTCTATTGATATCTAAACCACCCCCTGAAGACATGGGACAAGTGGGTGCATGAACTTCATAAGCCTGTTCTGGTTCAGTGCAAGCATCTTGGGCGACATTAAGTGAAAAAGGAATCCCAGGGGCAAGCACTAAAACATTACCCCACCAAGGCATGCGAACATTTTTAAATTTACCTGCAAATCTTAACCATCTTGCAGCTTTTAAAAAAAGAAAAGGACCTCCCGTTGCAAAAGAGGCGACCCCTAAAACATTATTAGTGAGATCATTTCCACTTAAATAGCGTCTATCAATATGACACATAAGAAGTTCATTTTCATTACGAGACAGATCTTGATCTAAATAATTTTCCCATGAACTTCTATTCAGCAGCATATTCATTTGCTTGGGGCCAATATCTGCAGTGCTACTTCTTAGCGAGGCTTTATCTTCTCGCGCTTGAGACAACATGGGACCTATTACATTACGATAAAACTCTTGGTAGATCTCAGTTTGGGTTGCTGAATTGGTGTTAGGATTTCCCCCCTGACATATTCTTTGGTAGACCTCGTTATCATCCATCGCCTTATGGATATAACCTAGCATGATAGGGTCACCAAAACGCCAAGTGGAAGATTTAATAAGCTCAAATTTACTTTGCTCAACTCTATAGTCTGCAAATAATTTTTCCTTTTTCTCTCTCCATTCATTTTTTTGATCTTCAAAAAAAGGATTGTAATAATCTTTTCCCGGTGGATCTAACAAGTTATCATAAACTTTAACTTCATCTCTTAGGGCGGCCATTTTTTGATAATGTGCTCGAAGATCAGGAATACGAATACAGAGTGATTTCATAAGGTCACGATAAAAACTTTTAAAAATACCGTTTGGTCTAAAAGATTGCAGCTGATTTATTTCACAATTAAGATGGGATAATTGCTCGTTTCTCGCTCTGGTAATAAACTGTTTTTCTCTTAGATTTAAATTAACATTATTCAAAAATTGTGAGAGGTCACTTAATTCATCAGAGCTTGGTTGCTCTCCACAGCTCACTTGATTATGATGCCAGTTGGCCAATGTGTTTTCAGCACAGGTTCTTCCAGCATTTCCTAAGAAAAGACTCACCCCTGCGTTGGCATCTAAGCGGATTTGATTATAGCTGCGAATAATCTCTGAACTATAGGCCAGAGCAGTATAATGAACAAAAAATATCATGATGAAAACTTTAGCCATTCTGTTGTTCTTATCGGTTTTTTTACCTTGAGTATTAAAAGTGTGTAGATTTCTTCAAGTTTTCTTAAGTTTCCAATATTATTGGTCACATAGCCATGTAAGAATTACTGATGAGTTTAGCCAAAGCATAGACATTACTTTATATTTCCTCACCATGATAGCTTATATCTACGCTATATTCACAGCGCTTCTTTGGGGGGCAGGTTTTATTGGAAGTCGTTACGGCCTGGAAGAACTTGGTGCCATGTGGGTGACTTTTGGCCGCTTTGCTATTGCCTTTGCTGTCACTCTCCCCGCTTTATTTTTTATCAAGAAAAAGAAAATTGCATGGGGTGGGTATTTTCAAATTTTTATTTGTGCCTTCTTTCTCTCCATGATTATGTTTTTACAAATCAAAGGATTAGAATATACAACTGTGGCCAAAAGTGGCTTTATAACTATTCTCTATGCGTTTATCACCCCGCTTTTGAGTTTTTATTTTTTCAAAAACAGGCTCTCAAAGACTTATTGGGGCTTACTTATCATCGCATTTTTAGGGGTGTTACTGCTCTTAGATCTAGATTTTGCTAATTTAAATTTAGGTGATTTTTTAACCCTTTTATGTGCTTTTGCTTCTGCCGGCCATATTATTGCCGTATCGAAATTCAGTAGAAATTTTAATCTGGGTCAATTCAATCTTATTCAATTATTTTTTGTCTGTCTGATTACCCTTCCCCTGGCTTTTTTACTTGAGGGTGGACAAAACATAACGCAGTTAACTTCAAACTTTATAGCTAACCCCACTAGTTTTTGGGGGTTGGTATTCATGGGAGTTTTATCCACAGCTCTTGCTTTTTTCTTGCAAGTAAAATCTCAAGAGCAAATAGCTCCTCATAAAATAAGTCTTATCTTTCTTTTTGAATCTCCTGCAGCAGCGATCCTAGGCTTTATCGTTTTCAATGAAACCTTAACCGCTAATGGATTGCTAGGATGCATGATCGTGCTCACCAGTGTGGCGATGCTACCTTTTGAGAGACATATTGCCTATCAGTTGCGAGTTTTAAAAGTAATGATGAGACCAAGAAGAGTGAACTTCAGAAGAGTTCCATTGATCACTTCACTCTTCAAATAGAAAATATGCAAAGGCTTATTTAAGCTCGTGTGTAGTTATATTAACAACCAACAGTTTTGCTATACAAAGTTTAGAATTTAAATAGACTCAGAGAGAACAAGCTTAAACAAAAGAGAGGAATATTGTGAGTACACCAAAAATTTTAATTTTAACACTTATCTTAACCCTTTCAGCTTATGCTGATTATCAAGTTAAACAAATTCATGCCCCGGGCGAGTTGAGCCAAGATAGCTATAGTGTTTTTCTTGATAACGGAGAGATTATTGAAGTCGAAGAATCAAATCTTGAACTGATTGACACCTTAACCGATGCCATGAATTCTCAGAGCAAAGTGAGTATCACTAAGATCTCAAATAATACTCAAGCTCCTGACCTTATTGCAGATGCTATTATCACTGAAAGAGCGAGACCCCAGATTAAGCAGATGTATTCGCCAGAAGGATTTGAAGGTCAAAAATTTAGAACGCTAGATCCACTTGAGAATGCCAATATTTCTATGCTACCTAGCTACGATGCCGCTCAAAAAGTAATGAACGGTATGAAAGGTGGCACCCATGATGATTCTCAGTGCTATAATAGAGCTCATATGTGGACTTATGAAGCACTAGCTTATAACAGAGTTAACCTTGGTAAACTTTGGATTTATTTTTCTAGAAAATATATCCGTGAGTTTAGATATAAGTGGTGGTTCCACGTGGCCCCTTATACTCATGTTAATGATGCTAACAAAAGATATGTTCTTGACCGTGGTTTTACGAAAATTCCATACAACGTAGAGAACTGGAAAAATATCTTTATTCAAAATAAAGCCCAGTGTAGAGAAGTTAAAAGTTATACTATGTATGAGCGTGAGAATGGAAGTGGACGAGAGTATTGTTACTTCATGTTCTCAAGTCAATACTACTGGCAACCTTACCAGTTAGAAAACCTTGCTGAAGATAGACAACAAACTTGGGGTTATAGAGAAAACCAAATGAAAATTGCCTATAAAGATGCTCTCAGACGTCGTTGGGATAGAGTTGTTCCGGTACTTCCGGCCACACCGGTTAGAGGTGATGACGGACGAGTGATCTCTCCAGTTGAGCCACCAAGAGAAGTTCGTTCTTACCGAGGATTTAGAGAGGGAACAAAAGTTCTTTATGCAAATAGATGGCGGGGAGAAATTGAAGAAGTTTACTCTGACGGTATGGTAAGAGTTGATCTGGAAGGTGCTGACGATGTCATGGCCAGAGTAGAAGATCTTGGTCGTGAAGTTGAATACTTTCAAGGCTGGGAAGAAGATGATGATGTTTATGATAGCCGTGGCAGAAAAGGTGATATTGAGCATCTTTTCGATAACGGATGGGCCATTGTAGACATTGATAATTACCGTCCAGACGTGGCGATGCCATTAAGTTCACTTAGAAAACGCTAAGTACCTAAAATCTTATTAAAAAATCTTTATCGGATTAAGGAAATACATTAATTGTCATCTCCTTAATTCCGATAAAGAATCGTGAAATTCTTTATAGTTAGCCTCACATTAATTTGTTTTATCACCACCAATGTTTTTGGTCAGGTGGCACAAAATGGAATTATAGAAAATGCCGACGCCAGATTCGGTAGGATTTATGATCGCTTAGTTGGCAACAGAACCTGTGATCCTCACGCTAATCTAGATGAATATCGTCAAGTCAGATGTGGCCTTCAAGTTCAAGGGCATCTGGGCTATATGCACGATGGAGATAATTCTTGGGGTGATAACTCTCTAACACCAGCAGTTTTCCAACAAGTCACAGATAATATTGTGTTTCAAACGGCTGCACTGGATGTTTATAAATTTAATCAATGCCAGGTTAGTTTCTATAGAAACTATCGCAATGACCCCCAAAAACATACGGATATGCAAGAGCGTGCATGGGTGGCCTTCTCCCAAATCAAAACAGAACTTAGAGGAGAAGTAAATTCTGTGGACACAATATCAGAAGATCGCGATCGACAATTAAGAGCTGCTGCCATGTCTACCGCACCTACTTCTGATGGGCGTATCACAAATATATACGAAAGAGCTTCTACCGCTAAAGGTCCTCACGAAGCAGAAATTGCTAAACTCTGTGCTTCAGTACCTCTAGGTAATAGAGATGCCATGAAATCATTTCTACAAAGAGCTGCCAGACAAAATATGAATGAATCAGCTTTCAAAGCAGCTTATCATCAAGTGGTTCTCAACCAGCTAACAAGCGAGGCTAATTCTGCTTTCAGTAGAATAGATGCCCTCTCAAATCCAGGTACAGATCCTGATCACCCTATCTTTGATATCAATATGCGCACCAAAAGAGATCTTATGCAAACGGGTGTTATCGATAATTTGCTGGTTGATAATAATCTCGAGAGTTTTGCTGAATCAGAGTATATGTGCCGTTACCGCTCTCAAGAGCGAGGGGAAATCGTCCATACAGGTGCGCAAATTTTGTTAGCAGCTGTAATGATGGCCATCTCTGGAGGATTATTTACTCCTTATTTTATTGCCACCATGAGAATAGCTTCCTACGCTAGATCGGCCATATCAACTGCAATAGGTTCAACACGGGCAGGACAACTGATAAGATCCGGTGGACAACTTTCTACCAATGTTACAAAAGCGATCGGTAGAGGAATAACCAGTTCTCATGCGGGAAGACTGTTATTGGGTGGTCTTGCTACATATGATGTGGCCACTGTTTACGCAGATGTTAACCGTGAATGTTTTAGTTCAGAATATTTAACTTCAAAGTCTCATCCTAGCTGTAACGCTGAAAAGCAGTATTATGAAATTATGGCAGAAGCAAATACAGCAGGCTGTCTTATTGGCCTTGTTGGCTTTGGGGCAGCAAGTATTGATACGATTCAATCAATAAGAAGAATCAACAGACTGAGTGGGGGTGATCAAGATGCAGTTGACGACCTCATGGAAGTCACGACGAGTAGAATTGAGAGAAGACTTGCCAACGATGTAGAGATTCCTTCTTCTCAAACGATTCAAGTGCAAGGGGAATTTACTCCTTCAGACTTTGCCCTCACCCGCGAGCAAGTTCAAGCCGCAAGGACAGAACTTAGGGCCAAAGGAATTATTCCAGGAGAGACAAACTTAACTCCAGAGCAGCTGGCAGAATTGACTCCCAATCAAAGAGTCGTTTTTTTCGAAGATATATCAGGAACAGCACTTACTCCTTCTCAAAAAACACAACTTGAAGAAATCTATACTGGAAACCTCTCTTTAATAAGGCGCAATCAAAGATTAAGAACATTATTGAGAGCAGGTGATGATAACTTCACCCCTACTGAAATTGAAGGTATTATAAGAAGACTTGATGATTCAGGAATCGTCCCTTCGAGAGTGAGCACTCCTAACCCATCTGCAGCAACTCCCCCACCTCAAGCAAGTCAAATTGTCGAAGATGATTTTATGAATAATTATTATCTGAGAACTAATAGCACCCCTGAGCAAAATGCAAATTTTATAAGACTTGCTAGGGCAACGGACAATCCTCCGGGACTCTTTTTTCTTGATATTCAAAATCAACGTTTAAAAGAATTAAATGATATGTTGGATAACAAACCACTTATCGATGCTATCAATAATAAGCACCATGAGATCGTGCAAGATGCTCTAGCTGGATTTAGAGCACGTCATCCTGACATAGACTTTAATATTGAAACTTATTCAGATTATAAAGGAATTCGTTTTGCTATCCAAGGTCCTCCAGGTCAGGAATCGAGATACATGCAAGAAATCAGTGCTATGATGGAAAATGTAGAAGTCGAGTTCACTGCTTTTTTAAATAACAGAGGGCTTACATCTCTAACTGATTCAGCTCGAGGAGAAAACTGGTTTGGTTTCGGGGTGGCGAGAACAGCTGATCAAGCAAATGTCCAGGCAAGGTTTCCTCCAGGAACTTCATGGAAAACAATCAGAGATTCATGGAAACATGTTGAAGACTATAGAAAGAATATTGAGGAAGTTTGGGGAAATAGTCCTCTGATGATGCAAATTACAAATGGGATATCACGGGTTCCTACACCAGAAGTTTTTGAATTATTGAGAAAGAAGAATAACCCTGGCGAGATCGCAAGGATACTCAACAGAAGATATAATTTAGACCCACGTATGAATACCGCCCATGCAACAGAGCTCATGATGTATTTTAATCGTGTAGATGATTTTTCTCCAGGTCTACTTATTGAAAGTCGAGTTCAACACAATTTTGATTTGGCCGACAACGGTGGACTTACAATCGATTTCGCTGGAGTAGGAAGTCATAATGCTCAGGCTACAGCAGAAGCCCTGTCGAGAGGAATAACTTTGGAACAGGCCATAGTGAGAACAAGAAGATTGGAGGCGGAATATACCGCGAGACTAGATGAAATTAAAGAAGGTGCTAGGTCTGCCTTAGAAGCAGTTTTTACTCGCCATAATATTCGCGGAGAAATCACTATCAGTGGTGATGATCTGGTGGCGATTCCGAACCAACCTCTTTCCAGAGAAATTAGAGACGAAATAGTACTGGAGCAAGCACGTAATAATGTCCCCTCAAGTATGCGTATCAGTTTTTTCCGTGATGGAATTGATAACACATCGACCAGGGCTATTGTAGCCACAGAAGGTGAAGGTTTTGAAAAAGCGCTTAGATCAAGACTTGAGGGAGTCCTCACTCCAGCAGAACAGCGCTCCTTAGTCTTTGCTACAGATATGCAAGGAGCTCAATATGGTGAAGGCGGAGTAAGACTTATAACCAATGGTGGTCTCTCCCCCGCTCGCATGCGAGTGGTCTATGAACAATTTAGTGAAGTGGTAGGGCCTCGGGCCATTGTTCCTATCTTTAACTAGGTAAGGCTCTGTAATTATAGATTTTTTAAATCTATAATATTTACACTGACTTATGTCCAACTTGTCAGATGATTTCAATATGAATAATTTGGCCATATGAAGTTAATATGGCCTCTCTTACTTACTATTTTTCTTTGTTCGAATCTATATGCGCAAGATATTGCCAAAGAAATAATTCAAGTGAGCACATTAAGTAAGGATCAGCGCTACCATCATTGGGCACATAAATTTATCAATCTTCCCTATGGAGATAAAGGACCACTTGGTGAAGGAAGGTTTGGTGAATACGATCAAGATCCCCTCTATCGCTTTGACCTATTTGACTGCACTACTTTTGTAGAAACCATCATCTCTTTGTCTCAAAATAATAATTATGATGACTTTCAAAAACAAATGCAAGATATCCGCTATCAAGATGGCTATATCTCTTATCTAACGAGACATCATTTTATCAGTTTGAGTTGGATCAATGCCAATGAGCAATTGGGTTACTTCACAGACGTGACTGCAGACTTAGGTTTTAGAACCTTAGAAGCTCAGGCCATGATCGAACAAGCAAATTGGATTAAGATGCATAAAATTGACCGCATTCAAATTCCAAATGCTACGTTTAATCAAAGAAACACAATCCTTCAAGATCTTAGAAATTCAGCTCGTCATCTACCAAATAGACTTGCCACACTAGATTACTTACCTCTTGTCACTCTATTAAAAAATTGGGGGACTTTCAAAAATAACGTTTCAAGTGTAAACGTAGTCAATTTTGTACGACCTAACTGGAATCTCCGGCAAACAATCGGGACGAACCTTAATATCTCGCACCAAGGGCTTATGCTTAAAGAGCATGGTCAAATTTTTCTTATTCACGCCAGTCCAAGTGGTGGAGTAAAAAAAGAATTATTGAAAAACTACTTACTCAAATTTAGAAATTCTCCAACCCTCAAAGGGATCAACCTCCTTAGATTGTAATTAATTCACAGTACTGATTTGAGTCTAGCTTTCGCTCTTTGCAGGAAAACAACATGCTCAGGCCCATGCGGGGCATTCTGTGAATGTAACGATATCTACACATTTTCGAAACATCTCGCAGATCATCTTTTCTCTCAAACTCATATACTCAGGCAAATTTTAATTCGAGGAGACTCCTATGCTTATGCGCAAACTTGCGACACTGATGACCGCTCTCAGCTTTTTAGTATCATTGGGTTTTGCTGATGAAAGACAGTATGTAAGAGATGAGGTTTATAACTCTTATAGAATCGACAATGGTTATATAGGAGGTTATCTCAATAGAATTTTTCAACGCCATGAGTTTGACTCCCATCCCTACTATCCAAGTTTTGAAAGTCTTAAAAACGCTCATCTCCCTGCCCCTAAAAAAGTAAGAGGGACAATGACTTATGCAGGAAGGTTTGTTCGCAAATATGCTTATGATGTCTTAAGAGAAGATGACACGGCTGTTATTGAAGTGCGAATCCATTTTAGAAATACAAGAACAGGTGATTATGCTCATTTCACCAAAATGTTGAAAAAAGCTGCAGACTATTGGACACAGGGAATTGATAAGAGCTTGTTAAGTTTTTCTGTTCAATTTAGATTCTTAGCGGAAGAAGATCCCCTTAAAGCTCACTTTAATGTCAAAACTGTTTCGACCAGTATCTTCACTCCCGTCCATGGACCTTATGATGTCAGATGGTCCCGTGACTGGAAGCTCGATATCATGACTCATGAAATTGGGCATATGCTAGGGCTCAATGATGAATACCATTATGGCTCACTCCTCACAGGAGGGCTTTTTGATGGCTGTGATAATAGATCTAAAATGTGCTCGGCTAAAGGAGATATTCAGGTGAACCATAGTTATTTTATCTTTAAAAGAATTATTGATGAGGAGGTTAATGAATGAAATCACTGACCTTACTCTTTTTACTTTTACTTTCTTTCTCTAGTTTTGCACAAATAACAACTTATGACGATTTAAGGGAAAGTATCGACTCTGATGTTTTAACACCCATGTGGAATTACACTCCCTCCGTAATCAATTCGGAACAAGAATTAAAGAATATTTTTTACTCGCTTCCCAATACCAATAAATGGACGGCTAAACCCTTAACTCAGTGTTTTAACCGCGCTCATTTCTGGGCCAAATACATGGAGGATAAATTTTCGGTGGATAGCATGAAAATTTTTATCTATTTCACTCAAAAATTCCAACGAGAAGTGAGTGATAAATGGTGGTTTCATGTGGCGTCACTGATAAATTTTAATGGTGAACTCTATGTTTTAGATAATACTTTTTTTAATCGACCAGTGACGATTAAAACTTGGGAAGAGTATTTTCTAAGAAAACTTTACCGAGGAAATGGGTTAGAAGACTATCGATGTAAAAATATCAATTTCATGAGTGAGTATCATGACAGCAAGAACCAAAATAAAGAGTACTGCAACATTCAAATCACAAGCATGTATTATTGGGAACCAAAGGATATGGAGCAATTGGAAGTAGATCAAATCCCTCGAGACCAATTTGAAAAGGCTGAACTTTTAACTGCAGTAAAAAATATTTTTTGGCGATGGGGCAAATATTTTAACCAACTAAAATTTTAATGAAAACAGTATAAAATAGATTCATAGATAAAGGATTATTTATGAAAAAGCATTTACCTGACCAGGCCATAAGAGAGATCCAACATTTTGGTGAAGAAGGCGGAGTTGTCCCCGTCATAGATGTGGCTGCGACTTCGACATTTCTTGACCCCCAAGATATGGAACGTACTTTTTCAGGTGATTTACATGGATGCTATCTCTATAGCCGACACTCAAATCCTACCGTTAACTTCTTTGGGCAGAAAATTGCGGCCATGGAAAATGCTGAAGCGGCATTAGGAGTCGCATCAGGAATGGCGGCGATTGCTTGTACTATCGATCAACTCACAAGAGAGGGTGGTCATATCATAAGCTCAAGAACCGTCTATGGAGGAACTTATGCTCTCTTTCATAATATTCTTCCCAGCAGAGGTGTTAAAGTAAGTTTTGTGGATATCAATGATCCTTCTGCCATTGAGCAGGCGATCACCAGTGAAACAAAAATTATCTATACTGAAACTCTGAGTAATCCCCTTTTGAATGCCAGTGATATACCTATGCTGGCAGCTTTGTCGAAAAAACATTCACTCAAACTGATTGTTGATAACACTTTTACTCCTCTATTGGTAAAGCCACTAGAGCTAGGAGCAGATATTGTTGTTCACTCTTGTACTAAATTTATCTCTGGTGCAAGTGACCTTATCGCTGGGGCCATAGCCGGAGACCAGGAATTTATCAACTCACTCATTGATGTCAATAATGGAGCAGTCATGCTCACAGGACCTGTGATGGACCCTAAAATTGCCCATGAGCTTTATATGCGCCTTGACCACTTACCTATTCGCATGAAGGCCCATTCTGAAGTAGCTCAATTTTTAGCAGAAAAAATGCAAAGTAAAAATTTAAAAGTCATCTACCCCGGACTAAGCTCTCACCCCCAATCAGAATATATAAACAAGACTTTTTCCGGTGACTTTGGCCATGGAGGAATTCTCACCTTAGAGTGTGAGGACTCAGAAAAAGCCCGGGTCTTGGCCACCAAACTTCAACAAGAAAAATTCGGTCTCTATGCCGTCTCACTAGGTTTTGCGAGAACACTTATGAGTTGTTCAGCAAAAAGCACATCAAGTGAAATACCCGAGCAAGAGCGTAAGGAAATAGGCTTAAGTGATGGGCTCCTACGTATGAGTATTGGGTTTTGCGGCAACAAAGAAGCGATGTGGGAGAAGTTCGAAAAGGTTCTTTCTACATTATAATTTTATGTGCTAGCATTTGAATATGAACTTTCTTTTCTTGATCTTATCCATCAGTTTCTTGTCGACTGCAGTCTTTTCTGCAGATTCCAAGTTATGCATCCCTGAACATCAAAATAAAGAATTTTGGATCAATCAAGCTATTATTAAATTAGAGGACAAACTTCAAACTCACAATTTAGTGCCTAACCCACATAACACAAATTATACTATCACAGAGCTCTACTCTGAGCTTAGAGATGAAACACATGAGCTAAATAATCATAACCTCATCAGTTATATCTACACCCATGCTTCTTTTCATTTGGGTCGGATCACACGTTATCCTTACTGGCCAAAAAAGAATCAACTGGCCAAGCAAGATAAAGCACTTATATTTGGAAAAAGTTTGAATTTACTTCTTAAAGTACAGGCAAAAAAAATAGCTGAAAACTTAATGCTCTATAGTGAAGACTTATTCTATCAACTGTACTGGCCATTATTAGGTGAAAAAAACTGTGGCGCAAAATTTATGCTCTCATTTATTCAAGATGATCATTTAAAACTATTTTTCACGAGCGAAGACCCCAAAGAGAAAATGAAGAATTTTATTACCTTTGAACAAACCTATCTTCAAGAAACCATGTATGAGAGTTCTCTTATTAAGCCCATCGTTAAATTGGGCACCATTGATAAAATGCGCTGGATCCCTTTTGCCGGTAAAATCTGGCCTAATTTTCATTCTTGGTGCGAAAGTGTTCGATGTAGAAATACATCTTATGATTTAAATGATCGCATTTCTTATGATTTTTTTTCCATCTCTAGTGAAATAGACCATATTCTTAAAGAGGGTCTTGAGCAGCGTTGGAAATTATCACAAGCATTATTTGTAAATAATGCATTTTTAAAACTTCTAAAATAGGCTCGTAAGTAATAAGTTTACCACAAGACCAATATAGCTTGCCATTGCCAAACCAAATAGACCTACAGTCATTCCCCCAATAAGTATGCTTTTATTATTTAAACTCTTTGCCACCGCAGGTACAAAAGCTGGGCTGTAAATACCTGCCGTCATGGTAATAATAGCGATATCCCTCGGAATTTTTAGATAAAAGCAAAAAAGCATATGAATAATGATGCTTGTGAGGATGATACTAAAAGTCAGAATAAAAAGAATAAAATTTTTTTGAGCAAAGATCTCAGAGAAGTCAATTTGAGATCCAATCATCACACAAAAGATAAGTAAAAAATACTCTCCAATACTCATCAACTCTTTTTGAGCTGTCACTTTAAATTGATAAGAGAAAACCATCGCCAGAACTGAGACCAATGTTAAAATCACCAACTGGGAGTTTTGAAACTCTCCTAAGTAATTGATCCCAAAGCCCACCAAGAAGATGAGCAATGCCCACAAACATAATTTAAAACTTTCTCTAAATTGAAAGCTTTTAAACTCTGGGAGAGAGAAATCATGACTCTCAGGCAAGTGAGGAAGAAAAGCATAAATCTTCTTAATGAGTGGTGATAAAATGATGAGAGAAAAAACACCACTAAAAAATATATCAGCCAATTGTAGTGTGGCGATTAAGTTTAAATCAGCTCTCAAAGCTTGCCCTAGTGCAAACAAATTGGGAATACTTCCAATATAAACCCCCGTCAGCATGGCAGCGATTTTATCGAATTCAATATGCTCAGGAATTAATATTAAGGTAAAACAAATGGACATAATGGGGACAATGATAAAAAAAGCTAATGCAGACCTTATGAAATCTTTTCCGGTTTTAAGCCAAGCCTTTATATCTGAGCTCATCAGTAAAAAGATAATGGCCATGACAATAGAAAAGCCTAATACCTTTTGGGCCCATTCCTTATCAATGCCCAACCAAGGCTGCAGACTGAGAGCAAAACCCAAAGCATAGCAGGCTATGACAGAGTTAAAAGCCTTAAACCTTTTCTCAAGAGTGAGCATTAAAAAAGGAATGAAAATACAAATTAAAAGTATAATCATTCCTCTATATTAACTTAGAAAATTATTTTATAAAGTAAGTTTTGCTAATCTCACAGCTTCAGCAGCATCGGCCATTCCTGCACCATAAAATCTATCATTACCCAGATCTCTCGCACTTTGCTTGAGAATATCAGTGACTTCCCTTGGACTCAGGTTTGGGTTTACCGAGTAGATAAGGGCTGCTATTCCACTCACAAGAGGTGCTGAATAAGAAGTACCATTTGATCTATAAAAATTTCCATTTCTATTCATGGTATAAATATCTTCTCCAGGAGCGGTAATATCCACAAAAGAGCCTGTATTCGAGCCGTAGTTTTTCCAGCGGCCATCTACTTTTACTCGTGCATAGTAGCGCTCATCTTCAATATCCGTTGCCCCTACAGCAATAATTTCTTGTTTATCTCTCCAGCGAGTGGCCCAATTTTGGTTGCCTGCTGCCCAAATGACAACTGCACCTTTACTATTGGCGTATCTTGCAGCGGTTGCTGATGAATTTGAATTCACACCTGTCATACTGACATTGATAACTTTCGCCCCTTGATCAGCTGCCCAGCGAACACATCCAAGCATGGCACTGGTTGGAACTCCTCCGCTTGTTGTCACTATTTTACCAGGCAGAAGTGAAACCCCAGGGGCCACACCATAAGCACCATAGTTATTAGTCTCACTTGCAGCGACAAAACCACTGACTGCAGTACCGTGATTGGTATTAGGTGAAGTGTCATTATTATTATTGATAAAATTCCAGCCGGGTAAGACCTTGCCTGCAAGCTCTCTATGATCTGACTTTATTCCAGAGTCACATATGGCCACTTTAACTGAAGGTTCTCCTTTCGTTGTCTCCCAAGCTTTTTGGATATTTAAACGATTGAGGTGCCAATATTTATTCCAAGTGGCAAAGAAGTGTTTATTTTCAGCACTGAACTCTGATTTCTTAGGGGTTTTAATCAGTTGATTGACTCTGTCCTTTTCAAGATATAAAAAAGCATCCGTCTTTTTTAGGGCTTCAAGTTGCAAAGGCCCTAGCTGTAATTTCCAACTTGTATTCTCAATGGATAGACCAAAGTCTTGAATTAAATCGAGTGCTTTTTGTTTTCTACTGGTGAGGTCTTGATCTTTAAATTCAAAAAAATACGTTGTTTTACTCAAAGCATTAGCATTCGTTAAAAATGCTAGTGTCACTAAAAAGAAAATCCATTTTCTTTCCATGCACCCTCCTAGTGTCTTGTTGCGTGTCTGTCCTTTTATTTTAGCAACAAGTAAATTAGGTGGGTTTTATCGGGCAGAAAGTACCCGTCTTAACGACTCTTGTACTTAGACATTACTTAGAATTTTTTGAGTAATTCCTCCATAGTGCTATAAAGATCTTTGACTTTAACAGGCTTGGTTAAGTGCCTATCAAAACCAGCTGCTTTGGCCCGGGCCATATCCTCAGGCTGCCCCCAACCGGATTGAGCAATAAAAATAGGTCTTATGGAGTTTTGAGAATCTATTATTTGATTCATTCTGCGACATAAAGAATAGCCTGTTATATCCGGTAAACCTATGTCTAGAACCACAAAATCAAATGCTAATTTCTCAAATTCTTCCAGCCCTTTTTCTCCATTGATGGCGGTAACCACAGAGAGTCCTTTACGTTTAAGCAGAAACTCTGAAGAGCTAAGGATATCCGCATTATCATCCACAATAAGCACTTTGGCGCCTTTCAATCGAGTGAGTTTACTTACAGTTTCTACTGGTCGGTCATTATCGGAGTGAGTCTCAGCTAAGGGAAGAGTCACTGACATAGTGGTACCTTTCCCCACCCCTTCTGAGGCGACATCGATACGCCCTTCATGAAGTTCTAAGATCTTCTTGGTTAAAGTAAGCCCAATCCCAAGACCCCCTCTCGTGTTCTCGCTTGTATCAACTTGAGAAAACATATCAAAAATATGGTCGAGATTTTCTTGGCTTATCCCCATTCCATCATCTTTGATATGGATGGTTGCTTCTTTATCAACAACTTCAACGGATATTTCAATAGAACCTTTTTTCTCAGAGTACTTGGATGCGTTATTAATAATATTTCCAAGTGCCTGCAAAAGTCTGCTGAAATCACCTCGAATAAAAATATCTTTATTATCCATTTGAATCGACATTGATTGGTTTTTACGCTTAATAAGACCTTGTGCTGTACTCACAGCAGCTTCAATCAACTCTTGCAAATTAACTCTTTCTATTTTCATACGCATTCTTCTGCGCGTGATTTGGGAGACATCCAAGAGATCATCCACCAGTGAGCTTAGCTGGTTCTGCTGTCTTTTTAGGATAGTTAAAGCACTATTGATTTCATCTTGAGATAATTCATGCATCTCTTCCAGTAGAGTGATGGCATTTTCCATAGGAGAGAGTGGATTTCTTAATTCATGAGCAAGTGTGGCCAAAAACTGATCTTTGGTTTGATCTTTTTCCTCAAGAAAAGAGATATTTTCTTGCATAACTTCTTGTTGGCTAAGGGAAAAACTTAGAAACAATTTATGAAATTTTTCTACGATTTCGACATCTGTTTTGGTCCAGTCCTCACAAGTATTATTAATTTTAACTTCATGAACTTTAAAAGACTTTCTAGGAGTTAATCTTTCTTTTTTGCTTGCTTTAAAAGTTTTCTCTTCCGGGGTTCCCGCCCATTTTTGAACTTTAACTTTCTCATCTCTAAACCAGGCGGTGTAGCAATTATGCTCTTTGGTAAGAGGGATATAGAGAGCTCCTTTTTGAGCGAGAGTTCCTTCTTTTAAATTTAAACTATCTTCAAGCTTGGAAGTTTTCCAAACTCTAATTTCATCACTTTCTCCTTGGGACTGAAGCAGCTCAAGTGTATCTTCGTCAGGGACCTCTCCCAAGGTAAGTTTGCGGCCATTAAAATTAAAAATAAAGCCTGAGACATTCATGGCTTCTAAAATCTTTGACTCATTTGTTCTGAACACTTCAACTATTGATTTTTTCTCAGAGAGTTCTGCGAGGATTGAATCAACAAACTCTTCAGTTTTTGTTTTTCTTTGTAGTCTTAACTCTTCTTCCTTGGCATAAAGTTGCCAGCTAAAAAGCTGAGAGAGTTCTTCACAATCTATTCTAATATTTTGAGGTATATAATGTTTTTCTCGATGGTGACATGAGATCAGCCCCCAAAGCTCACCGTGGGTTACCAAAGAAATAGACATGGAAGACTTTAGCCCTTGATTTTTTACGTATTGCAGATGAATCGGAGACATTGATCTTAGTAAAGACTTTGAAAGATCAATTCTCTCTCTACCTGCCTCTTCTACCGACGGGAGTAAAGGAATAGGAGTTAAATTCACATCAGGTGTTAACCTAATCCAATTCTTTTTATAAAGTTCACGAGCTTGCTGCGGAATATCACCTGCTGGATAATAGAGGTTAAGATAAGATTCCATATCTTCGACTTTAGACTCTGCGATGACTTTCCCTGAGTTGTCGGGATTAAACATGTATATGACAACTCGCTCATAGCCAGTTAATTTCTTAACGGTATCGGTTATTGATTGGGCTAATTCCCTAACATTATCCATTTCCTTGTATTTAGGGGAAATATTGGCCGAATAAAGCTTACTGTACTGCTTTGCAAAATTAGATTTAATAAATTTAACGTGGGGCTCAATTTCGAAAACCATCATCCCTTGGGTATGGTAAACCACTGCGTGATAGGAAGTTTGGTTTTTATCTGTCATATGATCGATATGAAAAGCAAGCTCTACAGGTAGACGAGTGTCCCGTTCTTTGGCCCTTGTATAGGAATCCTTAATAAAGTCCTTATCTTCTTCACTTATATTGATTAAATCAAAAAAATCGCAGTTAAATACATCTGCTTTCTGATTAAAGAGTTGATCATGATTAGCACTATAAACTTGAATTTTATGGGTATCAGGATTTAATCCAAAAAAGAATCCATATTCTTGGATAGTTTCTGGAATATGGATAGGTTCTTCTGCGCAATGCTCAAAGTCAATCTTGCTTAAATCTAGTTTTGTCATTTCAGTTTCTCATGCTATATAAATGTCAAAATAAACTTAACACAAACTAAAGAATATTGTCATTTATGAAAGTTCAAGAAATAAGAAAGATTTTTCACGATATCAAAACCAATCAACAGGTCATAAGCATGAGTATTGAATGTCTGGAAGATATAATAACTGATGAAGAAGGCAAAAAAATACTCGCTATGCTTGATAATAACTATACAGAATTATCACAATTGCTAGTCACTGCACATCAAGGTTTAAAAACTTTATCTGAAGAAGTAAATAACCAATAAAAAGTGTCAACTTGCCCTTTTAAAACTCTACAAATATTTAACAGAACATCCCAGAACAATATTGTCTTACACTTGCCCTGAAAGGGATAAGTAAAATTGTGACATCGCAAAACATTTGCTAATTTTTAGCTTCAGCATTTATTAAAACTTTTGATGGAATAAAAAACAATGAAGCAAAAAATTATCAACTTAGTTAATAAGCATCCAAAGAATCTTATTTTTCTCATGAGCGCAGTTATCTTTGTATGCTCTCTTGGTCTGGGAAATCTTGAGATGGACTATGATCAAAAATCATGGTTCAGAGAATCCGATCAGCTTATTAAAAACTATGATCTTTTCAAAAAAGAATATGGCTCCGACACTGGAGTGATCTTGCTCCTCTCTTTTAAAGATAATGTTTTTAAAGAGAAAAATTTAAAACAAATTTATGCTATTACTGAGGAAGTTTGGAAAACTCCTAATATTGTCAGAGTTGACTCCCTAACGAATTACTCTCATACCTTTGGAAATGGAGATAATATTAATATCGAGAGTTTTATTCAATCACCAGAGGAAACTGAGTGGTCTAAAAGCTACTTGCAAGAAAGAAAAGAAACCGCTCATAAGATTAAAGAAATTAAAAACTTTCTACTCTCGAAAGATCAAAAATCTGTTGCTATCTATAGTGTTTTAAAAAACGTAGAAGGCCAAGAAGGTCGAATTTCTAAAGATGTTGTTCATTCCTTAGAAGAGAATATCGTAGAGAAATTTAGCCATGATGATTTAAGTATAATGCTCACTGGCTCAGGAAGTATAAGCGAAGCTTTTAAGCGCGAGACTTTTCATGATATGAAATTTATCATCCCTATTGCTTTTATAACTCTCTTCTTAATATTAGTGCTCATATTAAAAAATTTAACTGCAACATTTATCTCCATGGGACTTATTGCAGTTACAGTTATTTCAACCCTTGGATTTCAAGGTCTTCTGGGTATAAAGCTCGGGCTAGTTACAGCTATGTGTCCTCTGATAATTATGGCCATCTGTATTGTGGACTTAGTTCATATTTTCTCAAGTTATTTAAATGATGAGATCTCAGACAGATCTAAAATCCTGACACAAACTCTAAAAAGAAATATTGTCCCAACTTTTTTAACCACGGCCACCACTACCATTGGTTTTTTGAGTTTCACCACTGGAGAGCTGGTTCCTATAGCCAATATGGGGATTATCTGCTCGTTTGGTATCATTCTCGCTTGGCTAAACACCATCTTTCTTATTTGTCCTATATTAAAGCTGATTCCGTTGGAGAAAAAATATTTAATGCGAGCCAATTTATCCATATTTAGCTTTGATCGCATCAGAAACTTTATCGTCACCAAGCCTCTTTGGGTCATTGGTTTTTTTACTGGTCTGACTATCGTCACGATGGATCTGAGTTTGCATAATGTTATCGACAGTAATATTCAAAACTATTTTGATAAAGATACTAAAATACGCAAGGCCACGGATTATTTTCAAAAACATATTGGAGGCGCTAATTCAATCGAGCTAATTGTAAAAAGCCATCAAGCTGAAGGAATTAAAGATCCAACCTTTCTAGCAAAAGTTGATCAGTATATTAAAGATGTTGAAAGTATGGATGGAGTGAGTAAAGTGAACTCGCTTTTAAGTCCACTTAAACAAGTTCATCAAGTCTTAAATGGTGGTGATGAAAAGTTTTATTCTGTTGCGAATTCACGTGATGAAATAGCACAAGAGCTTTTCTTTTTAGAAATATCACTCCCACCCACTAAGGCCATCAGCAATTTACACAGCACTGACAAAGATGACCTCAGACTGACAGTTTACTGGGATAAATCAAGCTCCCATGATATTGCTAAAGGAAAAGCGCAGCTCATCTCACTTCTCGACAAACACAATTTAAAAGGTCACGCCACTGGGCTTGTCCAATTAATTGCTGGACTTGATTCCTATATTGTTAAGAACTTTATAGAATCGATGCTTATTGCTACTGTGGCCATCGCACTTTTTATGATGATCATATTTAGATCAGTTCTTATAGGGTTATTGAGTATTATACCCAATATCATAGTCCCTTCTTTTGGTGCCGCGGCCCTATACATTATCGGAAGACCCTTTGATGTAGGAAGTGTTCTTATCTTTAGTATATGCCTGGGTATCGCTATTGATGATACTATTTATTTACTCACCAACTATAAAAGACAAATAAAAAAGGGATTGGCTTCCGAAGAAGCACTTCGCTATGTGCTTCAACACTCAGGTAAGACTTTATTTTATACCACCTCAATTCTCGTCTGTGTCTTTAGTCTCTTTTATTTAGGCTCTTTTATGCCTAATCAAAACTTTGCCTTGGCCACTTCAGTAATTCTATCATCTGCTCTTATATTAGATCTTATGCTATTACCGGCAATTCTAATCATGATGGATAAAATAACCATCACTCCTCGAAAGTTAGTGCCTATCCCTGTGAGGAAAAATAAACGATGAATTAATTGCTTTTATCCTCACGATGAAAAGAATCTTTACTGCTCAGAAGTTTGGCATTTTGATTGAGTGAAAAGATAAAGGAAAAATGCTTGCCATCACTTTTAAGCATGGCATGCCCTTCATGATAATCGATAATCCGTTTACAAATAGAAAGCCCAAGTCCTTCTCCTGTCACTTCTCTATTGCGTCGATTAAATGGCTTAAATAAGTCTTTTGTCTCTACAGTTTTAGGATAATCATTTTTTACTATATAGTAAGTTATATCATTCTCAGTCTTTTCTTCAAAAGTTAAATAAACGGTGTCCTCTTGCTTAGCATGTTTTATCACATTAAGGATAAGGTTATTAAAAAGGATCTCTATAAGATCTTTATACACTTCAACTTGAGAAGTGACCCGATTCAAGACGATAATATTATGATTGGCCAGCTCAAAAAGATTAGTTCTCTTTAGAAATACTTCTCCTATCTTTTCTTTTTTCTTAATAAGATTATGTCCATCGATTTTTGCCAATGCCCTGAAGCCATCTATGAGTTTAAGCATAGTATAAGAATTTTTTAGAAAGACTTCAGAGATATGCCAAATTTGAGGATGAGTTTTTTCATCTAATATTTCAGTTAACATTTCAGCATAAGTAATGAGTATTGAACAAGGTTGTCTCAGATCATGGGCAGCGAGATGGGTGAAGTGCTCTAGCTCCGTTGTTCTTTCAGCGACCTTCTCTTCTAAGTACTTATTTAGATACGCTAAGTCTTCAGTACGCTTTTTTACTTTTGCCTCTAATCGTTTTTTTGACTCTTCCAGAAGAATTTTACCTCTGATTTCTTCCGAGATATCTTGGGTAAAAATAATCAGCCCCTCTTCAATTGGCTTAATTTCAAGTTCATAAACAACAACTGTATCCCCATTAAGATATTCATTCGTGACTATTTGACTTTGTCTATTTCTGAGACATTCATCTAAAACACTATAGGCCTTGGTTTCAACAAAGTCTGGAAAAACTTGATGAATCTTATGTCCAACAAGTTCTGTGGATTTCATACCTAATTCTTCAAGTAAGACCTTATTGATATATACATATCTATAATTAAAGTCTATGACTTGTATACCACAAGGCATCAAATCAAATAGTTCTTTATAGCGAGAATTCTTCACCACCTTAGTCTATATGGAATTAAACAGATTACAAATTAAGTTTTTATTAAGATAGAAAACATGTCAAGATTGTCATGTCGTATTGCGAACATCATAAATAATCATTAATAAAATTGATTAGTTTTTCCTGATGCAAAGGTTTTGAGAGAATGGCATCGATACCCGCATCTAAACTTTTTTCTTTTTCTTCTGGTAGGGCATGAGCGCTTAAGGCCAAAATTGGAATTGCTACCCCTTGATCTCGAAGCTTCTTGGTCGCGCTCAGACCATCTAATTTTGGCATTTGAATATCTGTAAGGATGAGATCATATTTTTTCTTAGAAAAACTCTCCAACAACTCTTCACCGTTAGTCACCAAATCTATATTTACGTTCTGATCTTCAAGATACACTTTAATTAAAAATCGGGCATCTTGATCATCTTCAGCGATAAGAATATTTTTTCTTGCGGTGTTAGTGAGTTTTGTCTCAATTAAATCAAGCTCAGAGATTTCTGAATCGCTTTCTTTAGCAAGCTCAATAGGTAGCTTGATTGAAAACTTAGTCCCTTGGTCTTTCACAGAGTGAACATCTATTGAGCCTTTCATCATCTTTATAATATTGTTAACTATGGCAAGGCCCAGACCAATTCCTCCCTTTTTTCTTTGAAAAGAACCATCTTCTTGCGAAAAAGGAGAATAAATTTGATCTAAGTATTTTTCATCAATACCCAAGCCGGTATCTTGAACAATGATATGAAGTACAGAACCATTATGCTCAGAGGAGATCTCTTCTTCAGCAATTTCGAGCTTAACCTCTCCAGCTTCAGTAAATTTATATGCATTATTAAGTAGGTTTATAAGCACTTGTTTGATTCGATCAGAGTCTCCATAAAACAAGTCATTTTGAACTTTTAGTTGAGATTGAAAATTTACTTTTGAATCAGAGTATTTATTTTGAAGGAGGTCTTCAATTTCAGCAACAAGCTCTTTCAATGAAAACGAGTGAGGCTCAATTTTAATATTTCCTTCTTCATGACTTGAGATTTCAAGAATGTCATCTAGTAATTTTAAAAGATGTTCACCACAATCCTCCATGCGTCCGGTAAAATAATGTTGTCTTTCTTTGTCGTCTTCTTTTTTAAGTAATCTAGCATAGCCCAAAATAGCGTTCATAGGTGTTCTAATCTCGTGACTCATATTGGCCAAGAATAACATTTTAGATCGAGCTGCGGTATGAGCCTTTTTTAAAGCCTCTTGTAGGTCATTTCTTGTTTTTGATAATTCTCTATTCTTTAATTCATTTCTATATAAGATATAAAAAAGTGTTATGATAAAAATCAAAAACACAAAAGGTGCAATATAGTGAACAGGCTCATGGTAGGCCATCAAAAAACTTTTACCCGCACTGATCTTAAGATGCCAGCTTTGTCCAAAGACATCCACAATTCGATCTTGCACAATTAAAGCTGATTCATCAATCTTGGGATTAACAATAAAATTGTCAGGATTAAGGTCCTTAATACTTATATTCATGTTTTTAGAGTGAAGTTCGGCTACAAAGGGGTTAAACAAATCATCTAAATAGATAACAGCTGCCAAAAAGCCTTTAAAATGATTTTTCCGCTCCTCTAATGAATCTGGAACTCGGTGAGATTCATAGACAGGTAAAGTTATAGCGAATCCTTGAGGAAATTTCTTAGCCCCATCTGTTGTCATAACTTTAAAAGTGTTTGAAGCTCTCGCCTGCCCTGAGTCTCTAGCATCAATTTTAGAAATCATCCGTTCATTTGACCATGCTAAATCGAGACCAATAGTAGATTTTTCGCCCTTGGTAGAGTCAACAAAAAGAACTGGATAATGGACTGGGCGGTTCTTTGCAGGCACTAACCTTCCTGATTGATCAGGCTCTAACATTTGATAGTTGGGATGGAATTTTTCCCTGACTCTTTTTTCAAATGCCTTTCTGTCTTTACTCAACACTTTAGGCTGCCACTCGACCATGAGAATAGACTTATTTCTCATGGCAAAATCACTAGTAAAAGTTTTGAATTGCATGGGGGTTAAAGAGTCTATGGTTTTAATTAAATTTGATACAGCGTGAAGCACTTCTGTAGAAGCATTTAATTCTAAATTAACTTTTTGGATAAAATTTTCTAGACTATTTTCTAAATCCATCTTTGCTTCAAATTGTTGTTGCTCATAGATAACTTTGAAAGACCAAATAGACAAAATTGCACCTAATACGAGCACCATCAGTTTAAAAAATATTGAAGCTTTGACTTTTTTGAGACCCAAGAATTTTGCCTTTCTTATTATTTTATTACCCCTAAGGATACATGTCTTCTGAAGTTTGCTCAATACCAGTTATATTTAGTGTAGAGCCTAGTAAAAGCTTACTTTGCAATGAGTCAACATCGTAATACTTTTTTCCACGTCTAGGATTAACTTACTGAGAATCAAATATACCCAAGCTAAATTGGAAATGCTAAAATGAAGATAAATGAATAAGAATACTACAAAAGCAAAATTTATCATGAGTGCAGCTGCCGCACTTCATCGCTATGGAACCAGTTCTGATAAAATAGAGCGAGCAGCAAGATTAATTTCTGAAAAATTAGGCCTTACTGCAGAATTCATGTCAACGCCAACGAGCCTTATTGCTAATTTTGACTTTAAAGATCAACCGGAATACACATCTATTTTAAGAATGGATCCCGGTAAAATAAATTTAGAAAAGCTTTGCTCCGCTGACCGAGTGGTAGACCTGGTGCTTGATAGTGAGATGGACATCGAAGCTGGAGAGCGCGAGCTCAATGATATTATCTCAAGACCTCCTCTCTTTAGTAACTTGCTAGTTAATGTCGCGATTTCAGCCTTGGCCTTCAGTGCTGCTATTTTCTTAAAAGGCTCTCTTTTAGATGCCTTCTTTTGTGGGATCATATCTCTGGTGATAAGTGTTTGCACTCAATCTATTAAACAAGAGAAAATATCCACTATCGCTGAAGCACTTATCGCTTTTGCTCTCAGCTTCACAGCTCTTAGCATACATAAATTGGGTATTCATATTTTTCCTCCCGTGGCCATCTTAGCATCTCTGCTTTTTTACCTACCAGGATTGATGTTCACCATGGCGATCCATGAGCTCTCTAGTGATAATCTCCAAGCTGGAACGGCTAGACTGACGGGAGCTCTCATAATTTTATTAAAATTGGCTTTTGGAACTTATTTAGGATCAGAGTTCTCGGCTTATCTTTTTGGTACATCCAACTATATTGCTCCCATCCCACTAGGGCTTCCTTACCAAATTCTTTCTATATTTTTAGTTTCACTTGCTTTTAGTGTGTCTTTCCAAGCTGAAGTAAAGAATTTTATCTGGATTGTTATTGGTTGTTTTGCAAGTTTCTACTCTGCTGTTTTATTGCAAGATACAATTGGCGTTATCCCGAGTGCTTTTGTGGGAGGGCTTATCGTTGGATGTGGCTCAAACCTTTTTTCTATTGTATTTCAAAGACCGGCCATGGTTCTCTCCCTCCCTATGATTATTCTTTTAGTTCCGGGAAGTGTGGGCTATCAGGGATTAAGTTTCTTTTTCGAAGAAAACCCCTTGGATGCCATCAGCACAATATTTAAAACTATTTCTATTGGGATGGCCTTAGTGGCTGGCTCTTTTTTTGGTAACTTGATTATCCCACCCAAAAGAGCACTTTAAAATTAATTCTCCTGAACATCATCTTTTACAATAAGCGGTCGTGGGTCATCATCATTAGATATTTTGAAAACAGAGTCCTCAATTTTAAGGCCATCAATATGGCGAAAATAGATTCCCGCTGCAGGTAATTTACCCCACATATGCGGATCAGGATACTGACCTTTATACTCTTTAGGTCGCTTCGGAATTCGTTTCAGCCTTCTGTCACCTTTGTACTTTACCTCGACTCCTTTAAAAGTAATATTTTTTGGAGCATAACGAACACCCTGAAAAACTGATCCAGCTATAGGTGACCCCCAGCTCTTTTTAGTTTTCTCACTTCGTATATTGATAAAATGCACACCATCAATACTACCAACCGGAAGTGTTCGCTCACCAGTCACCCGATGTTTTCTGCTCCCTAATAATACGAAAAAAGGTGTCCCGGTATTTTTTATAAAAATATCTTTAAAAACAATATTTTCTATAATGGCCCCATCTATAGACTCAACAGTGAGTGCCGCCAGATTCACATCCAGGACCGTATTTTTTTCAAAAAGCATATTTTTAAAAGAGCCAAAGCTAGCGGTTCCCAACTTAAAGCCATTGGCGTATTTTGAACCTAAAATGGTGTTATGTCTGACGATGACATCTTTGATTCCATGTTTTGATCCTGATTTAAAACAAATAGAATCATCTTGAGAATAAACAGTATTATTTTCGATTAGGATATTATGGCCATCCACGATATCGATGCCATCTCTGTTTGGGAGATAAGGAGAATATATATTTAGACCTTTGATAGTTAAATTATCCGTTTCTAAGGTCACAACTCCCCACATGGCAGCATCCTCGACTCTTAAATCTTGAATGACGACATTCTTTGACTGAGCAATAAAGATGGCCATGGGCCTTTTACTCTCAGTGATCCAAGGAATATTCCATTGCACTTTTCCACCTCTGCCATCAATCATACCTCGCCCCTCTATAGTGAGGTTTTCAACATCATTGGCATGTAAGAGAGCGCGCTTGAGATCACGTAGTTCAGCGTTGTCTGAATCTATAGTCAGCTCAGGGTAATCTGAGTTTTTCTTAGATCCCCTAAGGGTTGCATTGATTGCTATATGAAAAGTGATATTACTTTTAAGATAAATTGTGCCCGATTTGAATTTTCCATTTTCTAAAAGAACTTTTCCGCCACTTTGAGCGCATTGATCAACAGCTGCCTGGATGGCCTCTGTGTCTTTTGTTTTTCCATCTCCCACTGCCCCAAAATCTTTAACATTACAAATAGTTTCAGACCAAACACTGGTTGAGATGAGAGCTAATAAAAGAGTTCCATAAATTAAATTTTGCATAGTTTTAAATATGCATATGGGATGCCAAGAAAATCAATCTATTACACGCAATACTCTCTATTTAGTGAGCTTATTCAATAGGTATTACTGACAGTGTTTATTTTTTAGACACTTATAAAGCGTCGAATAGTTTGTTTCAAGGTGCGTTCAAAATTCTCAGCACCACTACCTTTAATCTGTGAGCGCATATTCACCAGCCAGTCCCTTACACCCTGCAGTTGATTTCGAACCACTGAATCGGTATCCATATGTGAATGATCTGCGTCTTTATTTTCACCATAATCCACAGCACTTCTGCTAACTGCTTCTTCGGGGGCGTTAAGGGAAGTGATCGCTCCATTCGTTGCTTTTATGAGTGAATTCATCAGTGGGTTGAGGTTATGTTTGTATTTTTTAAAAAGAGCTACAAATGATTGTATTCCTTCTTTATTCATTTTATCTTTTGTGTCTATGTCACGATTATGCATAAAATCCTCCTCGCTTCTCCTTATAAGTGTAGAGAATTGAAGAGTTTTTTATGTTAGGAATATTTAAATCTTAGTGGATAAATGAAAACAATTAAGATCGTCAAAAGATTGTCTAAGACCAAGCTATGATTTAAACATATAACCTTGGGTGCGTTTACTGATAAAGTGACGGGGTTTTTTAGGATCTGTTTCGAAGTATTTTCTAAAACGTACAATAAAATTATCTACAGTGCGAGAGCTTGCCTCTACAGAATAACTGAACGCATGCTCTAGAATATACTTTCTTGAAAGCACTTTCCCCTCATTATCAAAAAAGGTTTTTAAAAGCTTGAGCTCTTGAATGGTAAGGTCAATCTCTTCTTTCGCAGAAACAGCTTTTTGTTTATTAAAATCTACTGAATTATGGGAAAAATTGAAAATTAGATTATGATCAACTTTGACTTCTTTATCTTGGTCGCTATCAATCCAGTTTGATCTTTTAAGATTACGCTCAACTCTTAAAATGAGCTCATCCAGATTAAAAGGTTTGGAGAGATAATCATCCACACCCTTTTTAAAACAACGCACTTTATCTTCTACGGCAGACCGAGCTGACAAAATGATAATAGGTAATTTTTCGTTATAAAGCCGGATATTTTCTAAGACTTTAAACCCATCTAGCCCTGGGAGCATTAAATCTAAAATGATAAGGTCAGGATCATAATCTTTCCAACTCTCCACAGCTTCAGTCCCGGAATAGACGACTTTTATTTCATGGCCTTGCTTGGTGAGATTAAACTTTAACCCTTCAGCAATATGCTTTTCATCTTCAACAATAAGAATCTTTTTCATGAATCACTCTCCCTGACAATGGGAAGAGAAATGATAAAATTGGCCCCATGACCGATCCCCTTACTTTCGACCTTCAACTTTCCTTTATGGAGTCGCATTATATTAGTCGCTAAATAAAGACCGATACCACTTCCTTTAGAGTTCTTTCCAATTTGATACATTTTTTTAAAAACATTTTTTTGCTCACTTGGGGCAATACCAACCCCATTATCTTTAAAATGAATCTCAATATTTTTATCTTTAATAGCAAAGCTTATGCTTAATTCCCCCTTATCTGTTTGAGTATGGTGAATAGCATTGGTGATAATATTCATAACAACCATCTCGAAAAGCTCAGGATCTAATTCGCAATATACTTCATTCTTACTGTCTTCATTTAGTTTAAGCTTAATATCTTTGAAGTAATGAGGATGATTTTGGAGGAAATCCTTCATATAGTTTTTGATCTCAAACAGACTTAAATTCACTTTCAGTTTTTTATCTTCAATCTTACCTAAATGAAGCACTTGATTTACATTGAGAGTTAGTCTCTCAGTATCTTGTTGCATATACTCAAGATATTTCTTTTTTTCTTCTTGAGATAGGTCATACTTTAAAAATGTATCAATATAGAGTTTTAAACTCGCAATGGGAGTTTTAAGTTCATGGGTAAAGCCATTGATAAAATTTTGTTGGAACTTATATAACCCAATTAATTTTTGATAATAAA
Source organism: Halobacteriovoraceae bacterium (assembly GCA_002713145.1). GTDB lineage: Bacteria > Bdellovibrionota > Bacteriovoracia > Bacteriovoracales > Bacteriovoracaceae. The sequence goes on along the minus strand of PAVS01000006.1, from coordinate 9,609 downwards.
TAAAGATTATAGCGACACCAAACAAAGTAGCAGACACTAATATAGATAACAGCAAGATGATAACTAAGGTGTTTGTCTCTTGGAGCTGAGAAGAATCAAGTCTGTGTTTTTGAACAAAATTAACAAGCGAATTATTAACTTCTAAATAAGAAACTATAAAAATAAAAAGAGCACTCCCTATAGAAACCAAAGTTCCTGTAAATACCGTGATTGGATGAAAGACCCACCAGTTCTTAATCAAACGCTCCTTAGCTAAAAACCCCTTTGATTATAGCGCTATATCTGCATAAATTCTTCTTTATTCTCATATTTAGCAGTGGGAACAATCTTCAACGACTTCTTATACTCTTTAAATGAGATCATCTGCTCATTTTTTAAATCGATTAGGGCCAGATTAAAACATTTGACGCAATCCTTTAATTTTATCGTAGTAGGGTTTTTAAATATCTCATTTTCATGAAATGCCTTCTCTAAGTTATAGTTAGGAATAGAATGACATAAATGATGAATATGATGAAACCCAATATTCCCAGAGGCCCATTGAATAATTCTGGGCAACTTTAAATAGGACGATCCTTCCAAAGCTGCGGTTTGATAATCCCAGCCATCTCCTTTACTCCAGTAAGAATCCTCGTATTGATGTTGTACATAAAAGAAAAAGACGGAGAGAATTGAGCCAAAATAAACCAGAAAAAACTGATAAAAGAGATAGAATTCTAAACTGGTTAAGCTAGCTATAAGAACAGCTTGAGCAACAATTAATCCATTAGTGATCCATAAACTCTTACGCTCTCGCTTGCCATCAGTTTTTCTATTGAATCTCTGAGATATAAAATAGACATAAAGGCCACCAAAGCCCAATACAAAAAAAGGAGCTCTACAAACTCTATAGGCAAATTTCTTTAGTGCTGAAGCTTGCTCATATTCCTCGGTAGTAAGAGTCCAAATATCACCCACACCTCTATGGTCTAAATTGCCTGAGTGACGGTGATGAGTCGCATGGTCTTTTGTCCACGACCAAAACGGTGTCATCCATAAAGTACCTGTTACATGCCCCCAAAAGCTACGTGCTTTTTTTGTTTTAAAAAAAGTTCCGTGTCCGCAGTCATGCATAAAAATAAAGAGCCTTCCAAAATAAACTTGTGAAAGTGCAGCCACAAGAAGTGTAAGCCAAGGAGATATTTCCCAGGCATAAGCTGCAACCACCCAGCCCAAAATATACAAACTCAGAGTGGAACCTAACTGCCAGCTACTTTTAGCTAAGTCAGATCTTTTATATTTTTTGACGATTTTTCTCCAATCTTCTTGATTTGCTATCGATTTTTCAGCAAGATTCTGCATCTATGACCCTCCTAGATTGATTACAATCTCTTAACTATGTTAAGCCTAAAAAACTGCTAGCAGTGGATTTAAGGGATCTTTTACTTAAGTTTTACAAAGGAAGAAGGTCTTAAAGAATAATATACATTTACAATTACTAGTAAAAACAATAGTTTATAGATATGCCCGAGTTACCCGAAGGAAGCGTTCCAATGGGCATCTAGATCAATATTAACAATCACTTAGTTTAAAATTTTGCCTGAAGCAGGCCTTGTCTAATTCACTTTATTTAATGTGAGTTCATTTAATTTCATCCAAGATTATTAAACTTATAACGATCTCTTTTTGAAATTGGAATTTTAACTCTATTCAAATATTAGAAGGAATAATTCCAAAATAAACTTGAAGAAAGATAACGTTTTTTGGCAACAGTTGGTGAATCATAGACTTCATCTTCAAATTCTCTTTGAGATACCGTGAAAGCAATTGAATCTTTTTCATTAAGCTTTAGGGTCGTGGTTAACCTTAGAGTAGAAATTTTTGAGGCATCTACCTCGTAAGCATTAAAATACCCCTCTTCACTTTCTTTAACTCCAAAATAAAAATTCGTGTATTCAGAGCTAAAATATTTTTGAGTAAAGCTTGGAATAATAAAAAAGTTATCTGCAAGAATAAAACGCCAAGACAACCCCCAGCTATAATTATTTCCATAATATACATTAGAAATATCAGCTGAATACCCAAAGGTTAAGAACATTAACCTTAAACTCATTCCCCCATCAATCGCTGTGTCTCGCATCTCAACTTCATGAGATTCATAGCGATCTCCAATGGCATTAATATCGGCTCTTAGTTCAACTGCTTTGTTCCCAACAATATGGTAACTAATTCTGGGGCCAATAACCCTCATCTTTGGACTGACATAGCCAATCATTGGCACTATATTCCAACCTAATGGCATAGGGCTGATTTCATTTTCAACCCGATACTCTCCGGGATCAAAATAGCCAACACCAGTAATCCATTTGGCGTAGGCAACTGAGTTAAAGAATATAAATAGAAATAAAATATTTTTAAAACTAACTAATTGATACAACAGCATCTCTTTTTGATTTTCTGTTACCTACAAAATTAATCATTCTTTCTAAGTACCAATAAATAAGTGGGATTAAAATAAATGTAAAAAACATTGAAGCTATCATACCGCCAACGACAACCGCCCCCATTGCGGCTTTAACACCATTTGCATCAAAAATTTGAGGTAGTGTCCCTGCAATAACTGCTAATGATGTCATGGCAATTGGTCTAAAACGCTCCTGAGAAGCTTTCCAAAGTGCATCAATTATACTTTCACCACTTTCTCTATGCACCATCGTTTGATCTAGTAATAGTATAGCATTATTAACCGCAAGACCAACCAGCATAACGAACGCCATCATGGATCCGATATTAATGGTAAACTCCATAAAAAAGAGAATATAAAAGACTCCAATAAAAGATGTAAAAACAGCACTAACTATTGTAAAGGGATGTATGAAAGAATTTAAAATTGAAACTAATAACATATAGGTCAAGATAACTGCCATCAAAAATGCCGTCATAATTTCTTGACCAGTCTCGGCCATATTTTCAGCTCTTCCTGTAAATGCGTAATCATAACCCGCCTCAAAATTGATACCTTGGAATTTTTCTGCTAAAAAACTTTGAATCTGATTAGCTGAGGATTTTGAAATATAGGCACTCAATTGAATAATGCGTTTTTTATCACGACGTTTCAAAGGTGGAAGCGCTTTTTGAACTTTGAGTTCACCCACTCGGTCAATAGGAAGTAATCCACCTTTAGAGCTTACATATAAAATTGAAATATCGTCTATATTTCGTTTAAACTCTTCTGCCATGGTAACATTAATATCATACTCTTCACCTAACTCTCTAAAGACCGCAACATCATCTCCTGTAACTGCCGTTCTAATCAATGGCCCTACATCAGAATTGGTAACTCCGTATTGTTGCATTAATAAGTCATTTGGGTAAAATACGATTTCATCTTTAGGCTCTTTATGAGAAGAAGTAATAGAGCGAAAATAACCTGACTCTTTCATGATTTTTTCCATATCTTTTGAAATCTTCACCATTTTTTCGTATTCAATTCCTCTCACATCGATCGTAATATCGGCTTGTCCTGAAGCACCTCCGCCGGCTCCTCTAGCAAGAGTGATTGAGGCATCTGGTATTTTTGCAAACTGTGGAATAAGAATATTTATAATATCCAAATCACTACGAGTTCTTTGCTCCAGTGGTTTTAAGTTAACAATAAGAGATGCATTCTCATACCCATCTTCACCAACAATTGACAAAAAACTTAAAACTTCAGGAATCTCATCAATATAATTTTCTATTTTCAATACCGCATTTTGTGTTTCATCTAAAGCACTTCCCTGTGGCATTTCAACCGTAATACGAATAACGTCTTCATCAGAGGCTGAAAAAAACTCTCCCCCAATATATTTCATGAAAAAGACAGGAGAAATTATAATAAATACAATGGTCAACAAACTAGACTTTGGCCAACGAAAGAGAACTTTAAAAACCTTGTTATACTCATTAAGTAAAAACTTTAAAATTTTATCCACAGGGTGAACAAAAAGAAAAAGAAGTAATTTTCTCAAAGGTCCATCATCTTTACTATCCTCATGAGATGCCATTTGTTTATCCAACATAACAGCACAAAGCATAGGTGTTAAAGTAAACGAACCAATAACTGAAAAAATCGTTGCAAAGACAACAGTTAACCCGAACTGATTCATAAATTGTCCAATCATTCCCCCCATAAAAGCAATTGGAGTAAACACAACTAGATTTGTTCCAGCAGAAGCAAGAACTGCAAGAGCGACTTCTTTAGTGCCCACAATGGCAGCTTCTTGGACCTCAAGTCCACTTTCTATTTTAGATACAACTGCTTCTATAATAACAATTGCGTTAGCAATTAATGTTCCGAGAGCTGTACCTACTGCCAGAAGAGTCATCATATTGATTGAGAAGCCTGCAAAATCCACTAATAGAAATGATGAGATAATAGATGTCGGAATAACTACTGAAGCAATAAAAGTAACTCGAAAATTCCCTAGAAAAACAAAAAGAATAATAACCGTTAGCCCAATTCCAATGGCAATATTTTTTAATGTCCCATTGGTATCTTTTACAATCCTCACTGTAGAATCGTACGAGACCTCTAGCTTAACACCTTCATCCAATGAACTAGCAATTTCGGCAATCTTTTTTCGTGAATTTTTTGCAATAGTAATAGCATCGCCATCTGAGAGTTTATTAAGTGCTAACGTGACTGAGTTTTTCTTGTTCCATCTTGCTAGTGTATCAATGTCTTCGGCACCGTCTTTTACTTCTGCCACATCAGATAATTTAACCCTAATTCCTTCTTTGGTAACAATGGGCATTTCTCTAATATCTTTAATCGACTGAAACTCTCCTTGAAAGCGCACGGTCACTTCACTTTGTCCTTGGGTAATACTTCCCCCTGGAACATTTAAGTTTCTTTTACTAATAGCGCTTGAAATATCTTTTAAGGTAATAAAATATTTTTGCATTAAATTTCGATTTAAAAGGATATTAATTTGACGCTCTAGACCTCCTGAAATGTCTACCGAAGCAACCCCAGGAACAGTAGAGAGTTTTGGTTTAATATTTAAATCTGCCAGTTGATATAATTCTCTTGGATCTTTCCCCTCAGCTGATAAGGAGAGATAGAAGATAGGTGTCACCAGAGGGTCAAATTTTGAAATAATTGGTCTTTCAGCATTACTAGGTAGATCATTTAAGATCGCTTCTACTTTATCCTTTATTTCAATTGCCTTTGTATTAACATCGGCGGAAATATCAAATTCTACCATTAAAAGACCAAAGCTTTCATAGGCATTTCCATTGATCTTTTTAATATCAGATATCTCAGCAACAACATCTTCTATTTTTTTTAATAATTGTGTTTCAACTTCTATCGGAGTCGCCCCTGGATAAGGCATACTAATACTTACAATAGGATAATCAATTCGTGGAGTCGCTTCGATAATCAAATTACGATAGGAAAAAAGTCCAAGAACCACAAAAACGAGAATAAAGACAATAGTCATCGCCGGGCGTTTTACAAATGTTTCTATCATAATTTTTCTCCATCACTATTAACTATTCTCAACTGATCATTTTTTTGAAGCAAACTCGCTCCTCTTACAATGACTTTTTCATTTTCTTCTAAGCCTGAAAGCACCTGGACAAATTCACCTGAGCGCTGACCAGTTTTAATATTTTTTCTTAATGCATTATTTTTATCGACTACCCAAACATATTTCGATTCAGTGTCTGTCTTAACTGAAGAGCTTGGGATTTGTAGTACATTCTCAATAGTATTAACTTTAATATCTAAAACCAGATTTTTACGTACCATACTCGCAAGCGGCTTTTCCAATTTGATTTGTGCCTTATAAAGGCCAGTAAGAGCATCTCGATTTTGATCTATTCTTGTCACAATACCAGAAATATTTTCTTCACTAACAATTACTTTTTGCCCCACTTTAATCTTATGCCATTGCAATTGAGAGATATAAGTGATCACTTCGCCCTTACTGTACTCCCCAGAAACTCTTTCAAAAAACTCTAAGTTCTTATTTACAACAGGAAAGATTTCCACTGGTTTTCCGTGTTTACTATATTCATTATTAATAGAAATAACTTCAGCTGCTCTTTTTTCTTCAATAACACCTATTTTCCAATTTACACTCACCGCAGTTAAAACAACTAACAGTAAATAAAATATTACCCTAACCATTCTGGGCCACCTTTTCAGTTATTCTTCTAATATCTGACTTATTCTGATAAATCTCAAACATAATTGTTTCAACTTGAATTCGGGCACTCGTTAAAGAACGCTCGGAATCATTGAGATCATTCCTCGTTGCTCCTCCTGTCTCGTAGCGAGAGCGAGTTAAATAGTATGCCTGTTTCGATAAATTCACTGCTTCTTTTGCTGACTTCAATCGATCTAAATTCGTTTTATACTCAACAATACTTGATTGTAATTTCATTTCTAAATCTTCAACTTGTTTTTGTAATTTAATTTGAGCCTGTCTTCTTTTTAAAACCTTTTGTCTTGTTCTTGAACTAACTGCTCCTCCCTCATAGAGAGGAATATTAATCATTAGACCAATAGAAGTGGACGTAAATAAATTATCATCATCAGGTGGCATGGTATCACCTGTCCCATTATGGCTCACATTTCCAAATGCTGAAATAGTTGGATAATGATAAGACTTTTCAAAATCAACTTGTTTTACCGCTAAATCAACTTGTAGTTCAGAAAGTTTTATCTGTGGTGCATCAGCAGTTTTTTTCTTTAAGCTTGATTCGTTAAGACTTGCAAAAGAACTTTCTAACTTCGTCGTTAACACAGGTCTTTCATCAATTTTATTTTTCAGAAATAAGTTTAATTGTAAATATGCCAGATCTAAACTTTTTTTGGCATTGCTTACAACTGGCTTTCTACTTGCAATTTCAGATTCCATTCTAAGATTATCTAGACGAGGTACCCGCCCCCCTTGAAATCTTTTTTGTAATGCTTGTTGATTCTTCTTAGCATTCTCAAGTGAATCCTGTGAAATTTTAAGAATATTCTGTGCCAATTGAACATTATAATAAGAAAGTTCTACTGCATAACGAATCTCTCTCTCCACAACTTCTTTCGCTTTTTTTTGCACTTTACTAGAAAGTTTTGCCATTTTTAATGCTGAACCAACTCTTCCAAAGCTATAAATAACTTGATTGATCTGCAGTGAAGACAATAATTCCCAATCTTGCTTTACTGGAACAGAAGTCCCATTAAATTGCAAGACAGGAGCTTTCGTATGTCTTATTCCTTGTACTTGTGCTGATATCTGTGGATAAACACTTGACCATGCTTCCTCGACTTGTTCTTGAGCAAGTTCCATATCAAGAAGCGATTGTTGAATATTTTCACTCTTTATCAATGCAATATTAACTGCTTCATCTAAAGTAAGTTCCTTAGCCATTAGTTGTGTACTTATCAGTACAGTGAAACAAAGTAAGGCCTTCAAACGAATATGTTGAAAGACGTTTATTGACATTTATCTTCTCCCTTATAATTTAAACCGTATGTGTATAAATAAGCTAATTGTGAAGAATATTTTTTTCTATAATCCTCATCTGTTCTAAGTGAGATATTTAATTTTTCTAATTGAACCTCATCAAAATTAATGGCGTTAAAAACGTTGCCAAATATTGCACCTGCCACTATACGAGCATCCAAATTGTCTGAGATGATCCCTGAGTCAATTTGACTTTGAAAAAATATTTCTAATTTTTTATAAATGAGCATAATATGATTTTCTCCAACAAAATTTCCAACTAAGACTTTTTTTCTCATTTCAGTAATCGTCAAAAGTATCAAGCTTGGATTTCTCACATACAGATCAATAATTTCAGAAATAAATTCTCTAATAATATTTTCAGTATGTTCCCTAGAAGCTGGAGTTATATCTAATTTCTCAATAATTTGAAGTGACTCTTGACCTAAAGAATGAAAGCAGGCTTTATAGAGACCTAATTTATTTTTAAAATAATAATTAATAGAAGCAAGATTTACTGATGACTCTTTGGCCAATTTGCGAATAGATGTCTCGTTATAACCATTTTGACTAAACAGTCTTAGCGCTACTTTTAAAATCTTTTCTTTTGTCTCTAGGTCATTTTTCATAATCAATCGTTCGTTTATTGAGTAAACCAAGTCGTTTACCATATATCTTTAAGGTAGAAGAATATGTTTATCGAAACAAGAAATAAAATGATATAATTATCAAGTATCAATAATAACGGAGACTTACGGTATGTCAGGGCCAAATAAAAAAGAAGATATCATAGAGGCAAGTATCAAAATATTTGTGGAGGAAGGTTATGATCGCCCAACAATGGACTCAATTGCTAAAAATGCAAATGTCTCTAAGCGCACACTCTATAAACATTTCCCCAACAAAAAAGCCTTGCTTGAGGAACTTATTTTGAGGCTTATTGAACAAAGCATTTCCGCAACGTTTGTTGAATATAATTCAAGCATCTCATTTGAAAATCAAGTTATACAATTTATAAAGAACAAGCTTGATCAATATCTCGATCCAAATGGAATAAAACTATCTCGAATAATTTTATCTGAAAGCTTCAAAGAGTCTGGCTTTCTAAAAGATCGTATTGAAAACGTACTTCGTATGGAATCATCTTCTCTCACTTGGATAGAGCAGGCACAAAAGAACAAGCATGTTCCAAAAAATCTCGATTCTTTTCAAGTTCTTATTTTTCTCAATAAATTAGTGCGTGGACTCTTTTTCTTTCCTATGTTACTAGAAAATGACTTTAGCTATACAGATAAAGATATTGAACTCGCAGCAAAGTCATTTATTTGTTGGTGTGATAATCAAAAAGAATAGACTTTTTTATTATTTTATTGAAGATTAATTAATCATTAAAATGATCAATATTGTTGATAAACTTACTGACGTCTTTTCAAAGTGAATCTTCTTTTCCATACAACTAAACCGCATCCATCAATAACGGAGCTGGAGACTTCTTTAAAAAGCTCATTTCTCTTATTTGTCTAAACGACTTAATAAATTCCTGAGCTTGCTTTTTCGTTTTAGTGGATTCTTTATCAATAATGTAAAGCCTAAGCATGCTTTCAATATTTTCATCCATATTGGTTGGCTCAGTCCCAAACTTCTCCCACTTAGCTACAGCATTATGAGATTCATTTACAACCTGTGATGCAAATTCACGAAGTGACATATCAAAATATGTTCTAATAAACTTAATTTGATTGCCTGAAAGCCTTTCTTTCTGATAAGGAAGTTCTCTTATCGCATTTTCAGCAACCTTTCTTACATCAATCTTGGGAGACCATTCACCATCAACTAAAAGCATAGTCACATTTTGAAGCTTGATTGGAAAACCAAGGCCATCATATGAATAGTTTTTTATAGTTTTCGCCATTCATCTTCCTTCTTATCAGCGTAAACCTAGTTTACATTATAGCATATGTACACCTAGTTTACAATTATCATTTAAAGCAGTTCTGGCATAATAAATACAGACACTTAGATCTAGTCTAACGCTTAAAAAATGGAGTGTGACCTGCCCCCCAAATTTACTCACATAAAAATTGGTACTATAATACCAACTAAAGGAGTCAATTTATGGGAATGGTTCGCTACAGCGAAG
>PAVS01000005.1 GCA_002713145.1 Halobacteriovoraceae bacterium | reverse complement strand
TAGAAAAAGCTGGTGTGTTACTCAATCTATTGAAAAATTACAACTCCATCTTGATCTTTACATGAAGTTTCATAATACTAAGCTTATTTAAAAATTAATATTGAATATTTTAAGACATCTTCAGAAAGTTTAGTCACCACACTAGTCGGTCGGTTTATCATTCATTAATAATTTGAATGGTAGGAACAGTAAGGTTTTGCCCAACAATCAAATCGTTAGTGATTTTAAATTTCTCATCTTGATACTTGCGAAACAACCACATCGGCACTTCATTAACCTGTAAAATCTGATTGAGAGTGTCTCCTCTTCTGACACGATAAGGTGTCGTTCCAGTCACTCGATAGGCCTGATAAAAATCTTCTTGAATAGACATATGGTATTCAGCTCTTTTTGAAACAAAGGCTTGGTATTGCTCAGGAGTCAATCGTAACTTCAGTTCTTGTCCAGGACGGATGATACTTCTGGTATTCAACCTATTGTCACGTCGGATATTTGAAATTCGAATCACCGCCCAGTCAGCGTAATGACCGAGAGTTTCGTCAGTTTCAATTTGAATTTCATACAAATCTTCAGATAAATTTTTAATATCAAGATGATAGTTATCTAAACTAACAAGCTTACTTGCTTTTTCAACTGACTGACTTTCTTCTTCGGCTTCTGCAGCTTCCACTTTTTCAATGGGAGTTTCAGCTATGATTTCTTCATCTGACTTAAATAATTTCTCAAACCATGAGATCTTTGGCCCGACTTTGGCCATGGTACCTGGTTCTTTTTCTTTCCTAAGTTCTGTTTCTTCGCTTGAGGCAGGAGGCGTTTTAACCTTTTTTACAGGTGCTGGTTTTATTTGAGGCTCAACCTTTGCGACTTTAGGCTCCGCAGCTTTGAGCTTTTTCATATCTTGACTGCCTGGTATTTTGATTTTCATACCGGGATAGATGCGTGAGGGGTTCGCTATTTGATTAAACACGATGATGTCATGCATAGGGACTTGATACATTTTAGAAACAATATATAAATTATCACCCTTTCTAATTTTATGAACAGCAGCTGTTCTCATTCCAGCTGTGAAGCTCTCGAGAGCTTCAAGTTTCGCGAGTAAATTCTTTTTCTCTTCTTCACCGATTGAGGGAAGCTGTAAATCATAACCTTTTGGAATTTGGAGTGAAGTACGATAAGCAATACTTCGAATGGCAGGGTTGTAGAGTTTCAAATCATTTGGATTAAGCCTCGTTGCTTTTAAGATTTGTTTCACAGTCAGTGATTTTGGAAGTGGAATTGAAGAGTAGGTAAAGGGCTCAGGTTTTTTGAACTCTGGAAAATACCGACTGGGGTCTTGAGAAATCTCAACTGTCGCAATAAAGGTAGCGTAGAAGTTTTTAGAGGCAAAGCCAAATCTTCTGCCATCATATTTTTCGATAATGTCAGCAATCTCTCCTGAGCCGACTTTTTTAAGAGCTCTTTCCATGGAGCGTATACCATGGTTATAACCGGTGATGGCCAAAGGCCAATTTTTAATTCGGTCATAATTGGATCTTAAAAGTTTTGCAGCAGCGACGGTCGCTTTAAATGGATCTCTCCTTTCATCTATAACATAGGTGAATTTAAGTCCAAACATACGTCCCGTACTTCTCATGAATTGCCAGATTCCGGCCGCTCCAACTTTTGAATACGCTCGGTAGTTAAACGAGCTTTCTACGTGAGGAAGATAAATAAGTTCTTTAGGAAGATTGTATTGAGCAAAAACTTTTTTGATATAATCCAGGTAGCGATGCGAGCGTTTCAGCCCGATAAAATAATTATCTTTAAGTCCGTATTGGGAACGGACTCGATTAATCGCTCGTCTTGCATCCGTTGCAGTTTTGAGCCCAGCTATCTTAACTATTTCTTTTTCAGCTTGAGTTAAATTTTTCATGCGCTTTTTGTAAATACTTCTTAGCAGTCTTCTGACTTTTTTAACTTCCTTATAAGCGCTTCGTGAACGTTGTCTATAATTATTGGCCTTGAGTTTTACTTTTTTATAGATAATCGTGAGGTCTTCTTTATCGTGAATAAAAGCTGACTTAGAATCAATTTCCGTGTACACCTTTTTCCAAAAATCAACTCTTTTTCTAAAGCGCTCATCGATATCAGGAAGCCTTGAATCTTCTGAAAGACTCCAAGCACAGAAACTAAATAATAAGCAGATAGGAATAATGATTTTTGTCATGATATATGCTCTCTTAATTTTCTTAAGATTATCATTGCATGGGATAAATCACAAATAGTCAGAAGTTAGTTGATTATCAAACTACAGTATTTCCCTTAGTCATAATTTATATTGGCGGATAAAATTAAAAAACTTAAGATCAATAAACAGAATAAATTTAAGGAGTTTTGTTCATGAACCAATATTGGGAATCTTATCTCTATTTATATGGAGTAGGGGGAGCTCTCTTCTTTTTTGCTTTCTTTTTAGGAGTTAAAAAAGGTGTGCTTGACTTAAAATCGAGAGAGGGGAAAAAACTCATGTTTGGTTTCCTATTTGCTTACTTTGCTTATGCAGGCTTACACGCTTTATGGAATCTATCGGCCATAGGAGCCGTAAAATGAACACAACGCTCACAGCAACTTCTCTTGATTATATTGTTATCGCTATCTACTTTTTAACCATTCTTGGTTTCGGAGCATGGTTTGCCCGGTACACAACTTCAACCAAAGACTTTTTCTTCGGAGGACAACGTTTTAGTTGGTGGTTAATTGCCATGAGTTGTGTGGCCACAGTGGTAGGGTCATATTCTTTTATGAAGTACTCGGCTGCTGGTTTTAAATATGGTCTTTCAAGTTCGATGACTTATTTAAATGATTGGCTCATTCTTCCTTTTTTTATTTTAGGTTGGCTTCCCATAATTTACTTTATGCGAGTGACAAGTATTCCTGAATATTTTGAGAAAAGGTTCGATCGCAAAACTCGGGTTGCCGCTATTGTTCTTATTCTCATTTATATGATTGGGTATGTAGGGATCAACTTCTTTACCTTAGGTAAGGCATTGGCCCCTATCTTAGATATGAATATGTACGTGGTGATAGTCATCATCGCCATCATTTCTGCTATATATATGCACGCAGGAGGACAAACTTCAGTAATCATGACTGATCTTTTACAAGGCTTTGTGCTTCTTGCTGCTGGTCTCTCTTTACTCTATTTAGGTTTAGATTATATGGGAGGCTTCAATGTTTTTTGGGAGAACCTTCCCAATGACCATAGATTTCCTTTGGCCAAATTTAATGAGCCCCCTAAGTTTAATTTTGTCGGGATTTTTTGGCAAGATGCTCTTGCTAGCTCTGTTGCATTTTATTTTATGAATCAAGGCACACTTATGCGCTTTATGAGTGCAAAGAGTCCCAAAGATTCTTTTAAAGCCGTATTTTTTGTCGTTCTTATTTTGATGCCTCTCGCTTCCTTGGCCATTGCTAATTCCGGCTGGCTGGGAAGCGCCATGACTGAAATGGGGCTTATACCTTCTCGGGAGATGATCAACCCGGATGAGATTTTCTTGATTGTGGCTAATCTGGTGACTCAGCCCGGAGTTTTTGGTCTTATTCTCGCGGCATTAACTGCTGCTCTTATGAGTACTATTGATACTTTGATCACAGCTATCTGTGCTATTTTCGTGAATGATATCTATAAACCTTTTATTGATGATCAAAAAGAAGACGCCTACTATTTGCATGTGGCAAGGATGGTGGCCATCGCTTGTGCTGTCATTGGTGTGCTTTTAGTTCCAATTTTTGCGGCAGAAAAAACGATTTATGTGGCCCATGGAAAGTTCATTGCGACAGTGACTCCAGCTATGATCGTTGTGATTCTTCTTTCGGTTTTTTGGAAGCGTTTTACAGCGAATGCTGCTTTTTTCACACTCATTTTAGGCAGCGCTATTACGGCTATTTCGGCTTGGTTCCCGGAGATGATTGAGCCCATTGCCCATGGGGTGAGCCCAGAAGGTGGCTATAAATTTATGCGTGCTTTTTTAGGTATTCTCTGCGCCTTCATCCTGGGCTTAGGAATATCCTTTATCACCCAACCAAAAGCAGACCATGAAATACAAGGGCTGACGATTGATAGTTACCACAAGGCGCGCGAGTTTTTTAAAGGGGGACAACCAAATGATTCGTTTAACCCAAAAAAAGTACCAGTTGATTACCAGGCCAGAGATATTTCAGGTCTTTCTATAAGTGATAAGCTTGCTGAAGAACTCAGAGTAGGAGTAGGTGATATTGTTTATCTTTCCGATCAAAGGTGGTGGTTAGGTGGACTGAAATCTATCCACATCAAAATAGAAGACCTCCATTCAGAAGAGAAAGAAAAAGTGTATCTTGCTGAAAATTTTATTAAGCAAGGCCATTTTGTGCCTGATAAAAAATTATATTTAGAAGTTTTGATATGACCCTTGACACTTAAAATTCAGCTCCCATATTTAAATTAGACCAAGAGACAAGGCCTTTTCTCTTTTTAATAATTTAAGTATTTAACTTGGAGGTTAAAATGGGAAGATATGAATTAGTTAATCCAATGAGTTTATTTCACGAGCTGGATAGAAGTTTTGGAAAGTTTCTCAGTGAAGGAAATACTTCTACTTTTAAATCAGATTTAAGTCCGATCACCAATGTCAGAGAAGAAAAAGATTATTTTGAATTAAGTCTAGATATTCCTGGTATTAGTAAAGAGGATATAAAAGTTGAGCTCAAAGAAAATATTTTAAGCATCACTGGAGAACGGAAAAGTAAGTACAAAGATGACCAAGGAGAGTTTATATCTCAAGGTCGTTTTGAGCGAAGTTTTTCATTACCTAAATCTGTGGATGTTGAAAATATCGAAGTTAGTCACTCCAATGGTGTTCTTGATGTGTTGCTTCCTAAGCAAATAAAACCAGAGACCAGTAAAGTTTTAGAAATTAAAACATTTGATCAACAAAAACTACAAAACTAGGGGAAAGAAAGTCCACTTTCCCCCCTTTGAGCTCTGTGGCTTGATAAATTGTTGACAGTGTTTTAGCCTAGTTAATGCATTAATACTGAATAAAAAAAGGACGAATATGAGTGATGTATTAACAACAGAAAAAAGAGAATTAAAATTTTCTAAAGGTGATTTAGATAAATTTCGCGCTGAAGGTAAAGTTCCAGGCGTGGTTTATGGGAAAGGTATGGATTCAGTTCCTGTCTTTGTAGATTACTTGGCCTTTAGAGATACGTACAACAAGAATGGAAAAATCTTTGAACTAGATGTAGCGGGTAAAAAAATTCTCGTAAACACAAAACTCATTGATACAACTGTTTTTGGAAAAACAACTCATATCAATTTTCATAAATTGAAAAGAGGTGAGAAGACCACGGTTAAAGTTCCTCTCGAGTTAGTTGGAGAAGCTGCTGGTAAAAAAGAAGGTGGAATGATTCAACAGATTCGCGATGTCATTCAAGTCGCAGCCGCACCTAAAGATATTCCAAACTCGATAGAAGTTGATATCTCTGGAATGAATATTGGTGACTCACTTTCTTTTGGTGATTTAAAACTCGCCAGTGGACTTGAGTTGATTGATGAAGCTGAACTTGCTGTGGTGACATGTACCATGCCAAAACAACAAGCTGAAGAAGAAGTGACAGAAGGTGATCTCGATCCTGAAGCGGTTCCAGCAACAGAACAAGGTGGCGATGAAGCTGCTGCTGAAGGTTCTGATGATAACGATGAGAAATCAGAAGCTTAATTTACACTTATTTATTCTAATATGTGCAGGAGTCTTTTTTGGTTCCTGCACTCACTCACAAAAATCTCAAAAATATTCTATCGAGCAAGCCCCTAATATCCAATGTTGTATGGTGAGAGGAAGGGATGGGCGTTGCTATGAAGAAATTGTGCCTGACTGCTATAAAGACAGCGCCCCTTTATTTCAAGAGAAATTTTTCAACCCCGATAGCTGTTGTGCCTATTGGGGAGTGGATGGAATGTGCTATG
This sequence comes from Halobacteriovoraceae bacterium, assembly GCA_002713145.1. Taxonomy (GTDB): domain Bacteria; phylum Bdellovibrionota; class Bacteriovoracia; order Bacteriovoracales; family Bacteriovoracaceae. Next base: position 277,061 of record PAVS01000005.1, on the reverse strand, counting down.
AGGAATTAGTTAAGAATTGCTCTGAGCAATACCGATTATAATTCCCTCTATAGTGATGAAAACTTTTGAAAAGAAAAATCCTATAGCTTTTTCGAGATCACTCGAATGTGAAGCAACTGGTCTTAAAGAAATCCAAAAGTTTTTTGATAAAAAACATGCCCTGAAAACCCCTGAAATTATCAGTTTGACTCAAGAAAAACTTCTGCTGGAATATCTTGAATCGCAACCGGCTCAACCCGAACATTTTATTGAATTAGGTTTTCAATTGGCCAATCTACACAGATGCACCACAGATAAATTTGGTTTTTTTGAAGATAATTATATTGGACTTAACCCCCAAAAAAATACGCCTTGTGATGACTGGGCTACTTTCTTTATTGAGAATAGGCTCCGTTTCCAAATAGAGATGATCCAAAAGATGAGTGTAAGAGATCAGGCTCTCAGTTGGCTGTCTAAGAATGAAGCTGCACTTAGGCAACTCCTCAATGACCACAGACCAGAAGCTAGTCTCGTCCACGGAGACTTATGGTCTGGCAATTATATTGCTACAGTGAGAGACGTCTATGTTATTGACCCCGCTGTTTACTATGGTGATCGAGAAGTTGATATCGCTATGAGTAAATTATTTGGAGGCTTCAGTAAGGATTTTTATGAAGCTTATCATCATGAATACCCCCTTGATAAAAACTTTGAAAAAAGAAAGGCTCTTTATAATCTCTATCATAATTTAAACCACTATAATTTGTTTGGAGAAAATTATTACTCAAGTATTAACACTGTATTTAAACAGAATATTTCTTGAATATATTTAAAATAAAAATAAACTATTTTCATGAAAACAATTTTTAAAAATTTACTTCTTTTTATCCTCCTTGTTATGAGTGCCAGAGCTTTTTCTTCTGACCTGAAATATGGTGTCGGTGGTGGTGCCGGTAGTTATGCTGCGATCTCAGGGGAGTATATTCTAAATGATGTGGCCAGTTATGACAGTGCTCTTTCATTTGATATTGGAGACAGAAGAAAATTACATCTTCATGTCACCAGATTATTTAAAAAGCCAGAGTCCTTAAAACTTGAAGGCCAAGTCATGTCCTGGTACTACGGACTGGGTGTGCGTTACCGAACTTACGAAAAGAAAGAAGATAAGGATGACTACAAAGTCGGAGCCAGAGCAAGTGTAGGGCTTCTTTATGATATCGGATCCTCACCTCTCAAAGCATTTGCTGATGCTGCTGTCGTCTTGAATATTGTCCCTGCAACAGACTACGATTCAAACCTATTAGTCGGTGTGAGATATTACTTTTAATCTTTGGGCTGCAAACTTTTTCAGGCATTTTATTTTTCATAACGAGATGCTGCCTCAAATAATCGATATTTAAAAGTATGGCTAAAGATGCTAAGATATCTCCATGACGCGGACACTGATTATTCTGCTCTTGTTCATTCAAAACCTTTCAGCAGATTCAAAAATTTTAAAATTTAAAAACAGCTCTATACCTTTTATCGAAACATTTTCAGATGAAAAGGTAAAACATCATTTTAACACTGAGCTGAGCAAAAGATTAGCGAGGCTGAGATGTCATCCACGCTTTGCAGATAAACCTTTTAGCTTTTGGGAAAACTATACGAGTATTCAGTATTCAAAAAATGATATTTTGAGCATTAAAATCCGCTCTAATTATAATTGCGACGGTGTTCACCCCAGTTTGGATATTGATCACTCATTCTCATACGATCTCGAAAATAATAGGTTAGTGACTCTAGATGATATTTTTCAAAAGAAATCCAGCACTCTGAGCTTAATACGTGAGAAATTATACTCGCGCATCACTCAAGAAGCTTGTCAGGATGAAATTACTTATTATTTAGAGAGCGAGAAGTTATTTAAGGAATATTTAAATTTTTATTTCTCAGAAAAGGGGATTGTCTTTATCTTAAAACTTCCCCATGGAATCAGACACTGTATGAACCCGGTGGAGATTGCTTATGGGGATATTCACAACAAAACGGCCTATACCGGTCCATTAAAAAAAATCTTAAGAAAATATGAAGCTAAGAGCTCAAGGCAATAGCCAAAGGAGCTTGTTTTATTAATTAATTTGAGGATAATAAATCTCATGAACAATTTATTCCTTATCCTCGTTTTCGCATTTCATTCCTATGCTTATGGAGAATTAAGTCAATATCATTATAATAGTGATTTGAGTTTAAAAGAGAATGAAGCCAATTTAGGAAAGCTTCTTAAAAAAGGCTGCCAAGATTTTGGTTTAAGTGACCTCACTTCCCCTGATCGGCTAGAGTTTAATAAAACTTTTAAGACCTATCCCGAAGAGATACTTTTTAAATACTACCATGAAAACAACTCAGAGATTTGTTATTATAATTTTTCAAGCCTCACGAGATATCTTTTTCCTACCTTTAAATCAAAAGTTTCAGAAATTTTCATCCAAGCAGTAGACCAATGTCTTAAGCTCAATAAAGATGCAGCGAATTGCCAATTGAATAAAGAGTTTTATTTTGTCGACAGTGCCCAAAACCTCGGTCATATCTGCTCTCGAGATGCGCTGGCCCAAATGAAAGTGTTGAGTTGTGAATATAAAAATTTTAAAGAAAAAAACTGTAAAGGGCTCAATTATAAAACCCATCAGAGCTGTCCTGAATTTCAGAATCATCGGGTAGAAATTAAAGGCCTTGGTTTAAACTTCTCAAAAAATTGTAACAACTATAAATGGAAAGAGCCTAAGTGTTTAAAAAGTTTATAAGCCCTCTGTTTTTGCCTACAATATAGGTCACCCTTCAATTAAGTTGATTTTCACTATGTAATGAATTTTTCAGTCTTTTCCCCTTAAGACTTTGCCTTTATTTCTTTTAAATTCATTACTCTCGTATAATGAATACATGGATTAATCATTCGGTAGAGAGGGTTACGTTAAATCTAAAATTGGAGTTATTAAAAACTAAGTGAGTCAAGTGAACGTTATTTGTGCTGTCTATTATCACTCCTTATGTTTATGCTACTAGTCTCGTGAACTGCTCATTATTTTTTACTGATCTACTCGATAGTGATCCTAGAGCTTGGACTTAAGAGAGTTTGTTCAAGCTTTAAGATGAGGTCTTGGTGAGAAACCCTTTATTTGTGCTTACTTTTTCATCTCTTGCCAAGACCTTCTTATAAAAATCAATGACTTATCTCGTAAAAATCCTTTTTAACATCTGTAAAATTTACAAAGAAAGACTCTATAATTGTTGAATTGTGCTGCGCGTTGTACACTTAAGTTTCATAAACTAAAGGACAGCTATGCTTGATATGTCGAGCTTATTTACGACAGTACAAAATCCAACAACAATATCGATCACTTATTCGATATGTTTATCTTTTGTGCTCTCTTCTCTTATTGCCATGACATATCAGCGAACTTACCAGGGTTTAAGTTACTCAAGAAATTACGTACAAGCTCTCATTCTAGCATCCATTGTGGCCACCGTGGCCATGCAGGCCATAGGCGATAATCTAGCTCGTGGTTTAGGAATGATGGGAGCGCTAGCCATGATTCGGTTTCGTAATAATATGCGAGACCCAAGAGATATGATCTTTGTCTTTATGTCACTTGCAGTGGGAATTGCTTGTGGGGTCTATGCTTTTACCATCGCAGCACTTGGAACTATAGGTTATTCAATTTTTGCCATGATTGTAAGCACCATGCCTTTTAGTAAAGAAGATTATTTTGATGGAATCCTCCGCTTTAGTTTAGACAATACAGCAGAAGAAAAAAGACAACTCGAAGAGGTCATGTCTAAGCATTGTCAGCATTACTCACTCGTGTCCTTAGCTGAAGCATCTAAAGGAAAACGACTCGCATATAACTACCAAATTAAGCTTAAAAATGATATAACACACGACCAATTAATGGGGGGCTTGCAAGAAATCTCCTCCATGAAAGGCTTACGCTTTTCAACTCAAGAGTTGATGGTCGAGCTCAATAAGAAGAAGTCAAAAAATAAAAACAAGGACAAAGGACCAAATGAAACTGCTCCAACAAGTTGATTTTGAATTATTAAAAGAGAAGTTTGTTGAAAATAAACTTTATCTGTCAGTGTGGATACTGACTCTTTTAACTATTATCATGGTTAACTCGATGACATCTTCATCTCACAAGTTTGTAGGAGAAACAGATTCTAAGGAAGTCAATATCACATCACGCCATCCGGTTGTGATCAAGGGGATCAATGTCATCCCTGGCCAGTATGTTAAACAAGGAGAACTCCTAGTTCAACTTGAACGAAAAGACTTGGAAAAAAGTATAAATGAAGTCACTTATAGACTTGATGAGTTACGGGCCCAGTATAAGCTTAACTCTGAGCTTAATGCTAATATTAAGAGCATGAGAAATTATAAAAGATCTCAAGGGACAAATGAAGACGAAGACCTTCTGAGTATACAAATTAAAAACCTAGAGAAAGAACTTAAACTTCTCAAAACAGACCAAGCGGAACAATATATTTTCTCAAATTTTGATGGGCATATTGGATTTGTAAACTTCAAAGTAGGTGAGCTTGTTTCTCCTTTTACTCCCATTCTGACTTTGCATAAAAAAACACCGAGTTTTGTCAGAGGTTATATTCACGAAAACCTATCCAATCAAGTTGCGGAAGGCAAAAAAGTATATGTGAAATCCCTTTCATCAAAACAAAGTGTGGTGGCCAGAGTAAAGTCAGTAGGAACAAGGATCGTCGAGTTTCCGGAAAGGTTTCGCAGAACGCCAGAGATTAAGGTCTGGGGGCGAGAGGTTATGATCGAAATTCCTCATAAAAACTCTTTTCTCTTAGGTGAAAAAGTTTTCATCGATGTGGAAGAAGGAAATAATATCTCTTTTCTAAATCAGTCAGTAGCAAAGGAAACAAATCCTAAGTCTTTTTCCTATGAGATTATTGAAATTAAACCTGGAGAATTATCAGAAAATAATATCGAACCATCAGGGGTATTATTTGTTAAAGAGCTAAATAAATTTATGTTCATTAGTGATGATAATTATGATCACAAACCCCTCGTTTATTTACTGAATAGAGATGGAACCATTGACCCCCATATCATTACGGTGGAAGGACTAAAAGAGATAAAGGATATGGAAGCGATCACCCAAGATGAAAAGGGGAACATATATATATCATCTTCTCAGTCTGAATCTAAAAATGGCAAGCTCTCGAAACTTCGCCAAAAACTTATTCAATTAGAGCGAAAAGGCGTTCAGCTTATTTCTAAAAAAGAAGTGAACTTATTTAATTTATTGGATGATTTAGCTGATAAATACTCAAAAGATGAATGGGTGAAGTTAGTAAAGAAGAAAAAAGGGAAGCATAATATAGAAATCGATGTGGAAGGTTTAGTTGTTTATGAGAACACTGCCTACTTAGGTCTTCGTAATGATGTGGGTGATAATAATGAAGTCAGTATCTTGCAAATAAATCATTTAGACAGAATGTTTGAGAAAGGTAAGCTCTCACGACGACAGGTAAGTATCTTTAGAACCTATAAGCTGCCTGTGAATAGAAAAACAGATAGACATGAGGGGATAAGCGATCTCTTACTACATAAAAAAGACCTCTATATCGTTACAGGAAATAATAAGTATAAGAACCGAGGGCGCGTGCTTAAAACGAGCTTTGACTATCAAAGTCCAGTTGTCGAGCTTAAGAACTATTCTGATCATAGGCCAGAGGGGATTACCTTTGATGCCACTCAAAACGAATTTCTTGTTGTTTTTGATAATAATGATCAAGATGCCCCTCTTGTTATGTCTACTATCAAACTCGAATAAGTTGGAAGTGAAATGAAAAGTGCTTTATTGGTATTTATAAGTCTGATGGCCACCACGGCCTTGGGAAAAAAAATAACGTTAAATGACCTGATTTCCAAAATCAATGCCATCGAGCAGGATATTTCACTCACGATGCCTAAACCCTTTATCAAAGAAATCTCTCTTCGCTTAGATGACGATCATGAATTTAAAGAAGGTGATATTGAAGTCGAAGCCAGGTTCTCTTTGGATAATTATAAAGAATATCGACTCAAAAAAAAGCTCTATGAAAATCAAAAAAAGAGAAAGAAAATCATTCAAAAAATAAGTATGGGAGATGATCTCAATCAAGTGATTCAACTCTATATCTCGCTCAATATGTACCGTAAGAAATATCAGCTTTTGAAAAAAATGAATACTGTTCTCAAAGACAATGTGAGTGTAAATAAAAAACTTGTGAATAAAGGCCGGGCTGATGCTAAGGATTACCTTGATGCTATTGAAAAATTAGAAACCAATCAACAAGAAAGTAAAAATCATCTCATCCAAATCAAAGCTCTTGTCACCGCTATCAATCATCTGGTGGGTGAGAACTATACCCTCGATCAGTTTGCAGAAAATGAAAGACTGGTGTCGGTGAATTACATTAAAGAGAAACTTAAACAAACCACTGTCTCAGACGATGCTTTAAGCGTTAAGCTTACTAAATTTAATTTAGAAAAAATGCAGATAGAGCGCAAGCTTGAGATAGAAGAGGATAATAAAATTTTAGAATTTGTAGGAATCGGTTTTGATCAACGACAATTGCCGGGAACAAGAGAGTTTGAAGATGCGAGCGTCGAAGACCAGCGACTCTCTATTAAGCTTGGTTTCCTCGTCCCTTTTCTTGACTCCAATATGAAGCGTGCTGAGAATACCATTGAGAGCTTTATCAAACAACGAAAAGCAAGAGTCGATTACTCAGAATCTGAATCAAATATGGTACTGCTTAAAGGTGAGGTTGATAATCTTGCAGACAGAGTTGAGCAGTTAGAAAACTCTAAAGCTCTTCGTGAGGCAAAAAGATTTCTTCGTATTTATTCTAGGAGAAGTGGTATCTCTCCTTTAAAAATTCTTGATATCAATTCTTACTTAATAGATGCAGAATTGAAGTTAAACGAATTAAGAAGTGAGTTGTATGTGAAGTTTTATCAATATATGTATGAAATTGGAAAACTGAAATTTGAAAATAAACGCTTGGTTATATCAAGTTAAAAAAGGGCCAGATCGAGTCTGACCCTCATAAGATATTATAATAAATTCTCTAGCTCTTTCTCGCTGAGTTCAACATGGTAAGGGTTCTCCTTTACACCAGCTTTGTCAGTTGATTGCTCTTTTTTCTGACCATAGATATAACGATCAAATTCTCTGGTAAAGCTCATTCCAGAATAGCTTTCCAATTCCTGTTTAAACATTTTAGTTGTGACACTTTTATGTGAGTTTAAGTCATGGAAATGCTTCAAGAAGGCAATGAGTCCACCTTGCTCAGAGAGCTGGTAATTAAGATAGGCCATAAAATTAGCACCTTGACTATAGGCCTTACGATCTGTCGTTCTTCTATAAGGAGAGTGTCCACTCATGGTACTAGAACCAAAAGAAGGTCTTTGAGCGACTTGATAGCCATCATCACGCCATGAGGCAATGGCTTCGTCCATCCAACCAGAGTTCCCATCCATGGGCATGACACCTCTTGCATAATAACTATGAATAAGTTCATGTCCAAGCGCATAGAGAGACGTACGTGTGGCACCTGAGTGCTCCATTCCACCAGAACCTGCCACATACACCACTAAACTTGGATGTGGCCATGCTCCCAGTTTCCCTTCTAGCTCAGCTAATACTTTTTTCGTCTTTGTTGTCGCCGATCTCACATTGCTAGTGCTTGAAGAATAAACAACAACTGGAACTTGCTTACCATTTATAGATTTAAAATTAAAACTTGTTTTCTCAAATGAGTTTTGAACACTTAAATGATAGTAAAAAGATGAAGCTGTAAAGTACTCTGGAAATTCAATGGTAAAATCATTTTTTCCATTCACGGTTAACTGACCATTGGTATAAACCTCATGCAGATCCATTTTAGCATTGCCCACCATTTTCACATGCATAGTAAGTGCAAATTGATCAAACTCAAGGTTTGTGGGTAAGTATTGCTCAAGGTACTTTCTATCAGTGAGGTCACTCATCCAAAAAGCAGCTCGAACAGATTTTCCATACCAATCATATCTTTGGTTTGCTTCAATAAGGTTAGTCAGCGTTAAAGTGTAATCTCCAGGCTCAAGTGTCTGGTCTACCATCATATAGCTTGTTTCTCTATCTGGAGAATCAACCTCCACGATCTTAACAGGTGATCCCGTGAGAGTGGCACGAATGACTTTTTCTTTGAGATCAAAAAGTGGTTTCCCTTTCTTGATCACTTTAAAGTGAATGGTAGATTCTGCTGTTGTTTCTTTTTCTTTAAGATCATACGTCACCACAGATTCCATTGTGATAAAGTCGACGAAGACGGCCTGACTGCCTTTGACCTCAAAGTTTTTTGGGGCAAAACTTATTCCCGCTACTGCTAAATTAATGCTTAGCATTGTTAATAAAAATACTTTCAAAATATTCTCCTCGTGAAAATTATGCACTTTAGCTTAGAAAGATAGTCGGACATCGTAAACTCATAATGCCCAGATGTGAGATATTTTAAGATGAAAGCTAGAGCGTTATAAATAACTCGCCATGGGTATCAGATGCTTCATTGCGGTTATAAAGCCTTAAACCATAGGTGAGGGGAAACTTTCTGAAAGTGAGAGATTCAAAATAAATTTCCATTCCTTTTGAATTGAGAGTGCGTTCACTCTCATCATTAAAATGACTATAAGTGTGATCATAGAAAATCTTAAAGTAAATACGGTTAAAATAAATCCAATCTTTATAGCCTGTATTGGGGTATAGGCCTGGAAGAGCATACTCAAGGGTGTATTTGGTAAAGTGGGGGGTAAAGTCAAATCCATAACCTCGAGAGAAGGTATAACCCTCTGAGGGAAGATATTCAGTTTGTTGCTGCCATAAGTACTTCGTCTGGGGTCTGTATTCGCCACTGACACGGAAATGGATGCCATGATGCTCACCAAAACCAGGTGAGAAGAGACTTAAATTATAGACCCCTAAATAATTCACTAAATCATCATTTTGTTGCAAAGAGTAATCTGTATAAGATAAATCAAGCTGATAGCCTAGAGGCGCAAAAATTTCTTTGGGAATTTTCGTTTTCAGCATCTGTGTTTGAAAATGAACCCCTTTTGCTTTTAGAGTTTCATCACTTAAATCATAAATTTCTCTGTCCTCTCTTTGTTCTCCTACCGCAATCAAATCATAAGAAAAGCGTAAATTATGAAAGCCACTATAAAGATAACGTTGAAAAACATAGGGCAGATCCACACTGAGCCCGACTTTTTTTTCTGACCACTCAAATTCTTCTTCTGTATCATCATCATCATCATCAGTGTATCTTCTGTCCACATGAGCGAAGTTCAAACTAAAAATGGGGTAGTACTTGTTGTAACTTAAACTGAGTTGGTAATAAGGGGTTTGCTCTTCAGCATTAACTCCGACAGCGGCATAAAGAGAGAGGGTTCTCAATATATTTGACGTGTTTAAAGATATCTCTGAGCCACGTGAGCCTATAAAGGACCAACTATGTGGCGTCAGGGCCCCTGAATATTCATTATAGTGATCTATAGCTTTATCTCTTTTAATAAAGCTATTCCACTGCTCTTCACTTAGAGTCTTGGCAGGTGATTGGTGATAATCATCACTGGGTGTTGAGCCTAAAAAATCTATTAAAAGTAAGTTATTATTTTCAAGAGGAGTGCAAGAGAGTTCTTGAGATTTAATAGCACTTCCCGTAGCTGTAGTGTTGGAGTAGTAAATTTTATCCACTTGAACAAAGGGATCACTTGCTTGAATTATTTCAGAGGTACATTGAGCGATCACTTGGGTAAGAGGATGAAGTTCAAATATATTCACAGCTCCTTTATAATCGGCTTCAAAATAAATATTCTCATTAAAGTGGAGGTTCCAAATATTATTGCGGGTCGCTTCTGTTAAGGCGGTGAAACTTCTTTGTCTGAGATCAAACTGGGAAATGAATTTTTCACCTCTCAGATTAAGAAGGAGTAAATAAAGTTCATGCTCTCTTCCCCAAACAGCTTCCACAATTTTATGACCTTGGGGAGGAGCAATACTATCAAGCTCTTCACCTTCTAAGGTAAGGAGTTTAAGAGACCAAGAATGATCATCACCAAATTGCGTGACTAAGATTTTATCTCCGGCTGGGCTTATTTGAGGGTGAAAAAAACGCTGGCCATGGCTGAGTTGCTTTTTCTCTGAATTTTTTAAATCAAAACGAATCAGTTCTTCAAAACTTTTATAACCGTATCGATGATGGGGTCTTGTTTGAGTGTAAAAGAGATAATCTTCATTGATATCTAACTTATGAGATTGAGGATCAAGAATAAACTCCTCCATGGCTTTGCCATTTTTATGCAATTGCCAGAGATGATCCGTTGTTCTTTCAAAATGGTACAAATCACCAGCAATAGAGTGTGGTCTTTTTTGTAGTTTGTATTCTTCTGTTGGACGGGGAGGAGCTAAGTCACCCCATAATTTTTTTAGCTCTCTTATTGTCTCTTGGTAAAATCCATCAAAATTATCTCCAGTGATATCCGTAAAAGCAGAGTATAGAGCGTAGGGGTTGAGAGGCTCGTCAGCGGCTCTGGCTGTGATCTGCGCCCAAATCTTTGGACCATATTTAAGTGTGGCTTTAGTCACTAAAAAATATCCAAACACATAATGGTTGGGAAGTCCTTGAGTATAATCACCTGCTAGCAGCTGGTCATAAGTGATATTTTGTTCACTCATCACTAACGCTTTTAATCTTGCTGCAAATCGAGGAGATCTTCCTCTTCCCCCATTAGTTTGAGTGGTTTCAACCCAAACCGCATCTCCTTCAAAATACCAAGGGGGAAGTGTTAACCCTAACAGAGTGGCTTGTATGGCTTCTCCTCCTAGATAATATCCAAGAGCTATATTACTGCGATTGAGAAAATCGAATTGAACAATATGACGATATTCGTGAATGGCCAAGGTTTGATACCATTCTAGTGATCCAACAAAAGGTGAGTAGTTGGTGTGCATAAAGAATTCACTTCTTCTCGGTGCTAAAGCGACAAAGCCATTGGCCACCGCACTTTGAGGCCTGAGAACGATAGTTATTTTCTCTGAGTGATGTTCGTAAGTTTGACTGGCCACCTCTTTGTAGTAATTGATTAATTCAAAGACAAAGCGAGCATCATTTTCTAATTCACTAGAAAAAATAACTCTGAGGGAATCATTTTCAATTTGTTTCCACTGAATCTTGGGAGAGTCTTGAGCAATATCAACAGGGAGAGATTCCTGAGCAAAGGCGGTGCCTAATAAAATAAAAAGAAGCCAGATTTTCATGGTGTTAGTTTAATCAGCTTCAATATGTCTGGAAAGTAGAATATGGTTTAAATTAGGTTGAGGGCCAACTAAATTGCTCTACATTACAATACCTTACAATTTAAAGTAATATTTGAAACTTTCTTAATTTCTGTCACAATAAGAATATACAAAATTATTGCAAACAGGATGTGAGCAAACGCAGGGATTAACTTGCACCTTGGAGCAGGATGCGAAGAGGAAGGTGCAAGTATGGTCAATGGACAAAGCATTACTTTCACGTTAATATGGCCCTTCTGAAAAGAGGTGCCTATGTTAGAATTCATCGAAAAAATCCTTAATACTTTAAAAGAAAATGGTTTCCCTGATAAAAAAGTGAGCCTTCCCACGCTTAAAATGTATGAAGCTGCGGATAAAAGGGAGCTAAGCTTTAACAAGGTTATCGAAGAACTCAAAAATACGATTGATATAGATGTTGAAATAACAGATGAGAAAGTTATTTTTTCACAAAAATCAACTGAGGCACCCAACCCCGAAATCAATCCCTTTGATAAAGAACAACTTTTCAAACAAGCAGGGGATATGCTCAAAAATATGAGTCCTGATCAAATCAAACAAATGCAAGACATGTTTATGAACATGACAGAAGAAGAGAAAGAAGAGTTGATGGAAAAAGGTCGTGACTTAGGTTTGATATAAAACCCTTGAGATAAAACTTTTTAGAACTCGAAATTCATTAGATAATCTTTAGTTTTGTTGCTAAAATTTGCTCCTATGCGAGATCATATTATATGCTATATTAACGGAAAGCGTTACCAACTGAACCAGGATCATGCCTTTATGACGATGGCGGAATACCTCCGTTATATCAGAGGATTAACTGGAACTAAGATTGTTTGTGCTGAAGGTGATTGTGGTGCATGTAGTGTTCTCGTCTCCCGCATTCACAATGATCAACTTTCTCCCTATCAATCGATCAATGCCTGTATTGCTAAAATGTATCTTTATGAGGGCTGTCATATACTGACGGTAGAAGGTCTTGGTAAAGCCATGGACCTTCACCCTGTTCAAGAGGTTTTCGTTGATGAGCAAGGGGCCCAATGTGGCTATTGCACCCCAGGGTTTATTTGTGCCATGGCCGGTTTAGCCGAAGATTTGAAAATAAAAAATCAAAAGCCCTGTGCTCAGAAAGTTAAAAATTATCTCACAGGAAACCTTTGTCGTTGTACTGGTTATGAACCTATTATACAAGCAGGGTTAAAGCTCGATCTTGAGAACACTCCCTCTTTAAAAGATCTCTACCGGGATGAAGATATTCTCGCTGATTATAAAAAAGAAAAACCAATAAGTATTAAAATTACGGGACCTGATCAAGAAATCTTCTTACCAAAAACAATAGATGAGGCCCTTGCCTATAAAACTCATGAGGTCAAAATGATCTCAGGAGCGACGGATTTAGGAGTCGTAACCAACAAAGGGAAATTAAAGCTCAATAAAACACTGAGTTTGAATAATATTGAAAATTTGTATCAAGTAGAAAAGTCAGATCATTTCTATACTATTGGAGCTAAGGTTAATCTGACTGAACTGGAAAAAAAATTAAGTTCTGACTTTCCTGAATTTGCAAGACTGCTTCATATTTTTGCTTCTCCCCAAATTAAAAATGCAGCAACTTTGGTGGGGAATCTCGTCAATGCAAGTCCTATTGCAGACACTATTCCTTTTCTCATGGTGAGTGGAGCGAAAGTACGCCTTCAGAGTCAAAAAGGTTTAAGAGAAGTGGAAATCAAATCCTTTTTTAAAGGTGGCTATAAAGAACTGGATTTAAGAGATGATGAAATCGTTACTGCGGTCATCATTCCAAGAACTCAAGATGAATATAAGCTCTATAAGGTGAGTGTTCGCAAAGATCTAGATATTTCTGTTGTGACTTTTGCAGCAGGATATAAACTTCAAAACAATCAATTCGAAAGTTTAAGATTGGCTTTGGGAGGAGTGGGGCCCATCGTGATCACCCCAAAAAAATTAGAACAGAATGCTTTAGGGAAAAACCTAGGGCCAAAGTTATTTCAGTATTTGGCCCAAGAAGTAGAACATGAAATAACCCCTATGACTGATCACAGAGGGAGTGATCAATTTCGCTATCAATTAGCTAGGAATTTAATGATTAAATTTGGAGATGAAATTCTCAAGGAATTAAATCCAAGTCAATTTGAGGCGAGCATATGATAGGTAAAAATGTTCGTCACGACAGTGGAGTGAGTCATGTCAGTGGAGAGTCTATTTTTATTGATGATAGAGAAGCATTGGGGAGTGAGGTCTTTGTAGGAATACTGACTAGCCCCGTTGCCCATGGTGTCCTGAAAAGTATACAGAGTGAAAAAGCCCTCGCTCATCCCAACTGCTTAGCGGTTTATACTGCTGATGATTTTGTTCAAAAAAAATGGGGCACCATCGTTCATGAACAACCTTTTTTGGTCATAGACAAAATCTCTTATATGGATGAAGCCGTTGCCATTTTTGTTACTGATAACAGATATAAAATCGAAGAAATAAAAGAATTATTTACTCTAGAGATTGATGAATTGCCTGCGGTTTTTAGTATCGATGAAGCTCGTCAAAAAAATATGATTATTTATCAGGCACCGACTCCTTTTGAACGAGGGAATGTTGATGAGATCCTTAAAACAGCTCCTCATACCTTAGCTGGCCGCTTTAGATGTGGCGGGCAAGAGCAATTTTATATGGAGTCCCAAGCAGCCGTGGTCTATCCTCTGGAAGAAGATCAAATGGAAGTTCACTCTTCTTCTCAACATCCAAGTGAAACTCAAAGAGTGGTGGCCGAAGCATTAGGGCTTCCCTTTCACAAAGTCACTTGTATTGTAAAACGCATGGGGGGAGGTTTCGGAGGAAAAGAATCCCAAGCGGCACCCATCGCTGCTTATGCGGCAGTGGCCGCCTCGAAACTCAAGCGTCCCGCGAGATGTATTCTCACTAAAGATGAAGACATGAAAATAACTGGGAAACGCCATCCTTTTGAAAATGATTACGAAGTTGCTTTTGATGATCAAGGCAAAATTCTTGCTCTTAAATGTGATTTGAAAAGTGATGGGGGCGCCTATGCTGATCTTTCAAGCTCCATATTAGAGCGAGGAATGTTTCATTTAGATAACGCCTATTATTTAGAGAACTGTAAAATCACAGGAACCTGCTATAGAACTCATACTCATCCTAATACCGCTTTTAGAGGTTTTGGTGGGCCTCAGGGGGCAATGACAATAGAAAGTATTATGGAAGATATTGCTGTTCACTTAGGAATAGATAGTTATGATGTACGTCGTATCAATCTCTATGAGGGTGATAATGTGCTCACTCCCTATAACCAAAAACTAGAAAATAATCTTTTACCTGAACTTTTCGATGGACTGTATAAACAATCAGACTACGCTCAAAGACGAGAAAAAATTAAAAAATTCAATGCTCAAAAGAATGGGAAAGTACGTGGCTTAAGCATGAGTGGCACTAAGTTTGGGATTGCTTTTACCGCCAGATTTCTCAATCAAGGAAATGCCTTAGTGAATCTTCATCTCGATGGTACGGCTCAAGTCTCGACAGGTGCAACAGAGATGGGCCAGGGAGTGAATGCGAAGATTGCGCAAATCGTGGCACACGCCTTTGGCCTTGATTATTTAGATGTAAAAGTGATGCCCACCTCAACAGAGAAAAATCATAATACTTCTCCTACAGCAGCTTCAAGTGGCTCTGATATTAATGGAGCAGCTGCCCTTGCGGCTTGTAATAAGATTAAATCAAGACTGACAAGTCTCGCAAAACTTATGTTTGAAGGAATTAAATCTGATGATTTAAATGAATATGAAATCAAAAAAGGTGAACTCGATAGTGATATTGAATTTAAAGATAAAAAAGTAAAAAAATTATCTTCAGGGCAAACGATGTCCCTTGTGGAGCTTTTGAGCGCAGCTTACCTCAACCGTATCTCTCTAGGGGATTATGCTCATTTTAAAACACCGGCACTTGGTTTTTCAAAAGAAATTGTCCAAGGAAAGGCTTTTAATTATTTCACCCAAGGGGCGGCTGTCAGTGAAGTTGAGGTTGATGAATACACAGGTGAATTGAAAGTTCTTCGCTCTGATATCTATATGGATTTGGGGCGACCTATCAACCCTGGCATTGATAAAGGTCAGGTGACTGGCGCCTTCATTCAATCTATGGGGTGGGTGACAACTGAGAATCTCGTCTATTCTGATAAAGGGCATCTTCTCACTTATAGCCCAACAACTTATAAAATCCCAAATATTCACGATACTCCAAGAGAGTTTAATGTGGCTTTTATTTCTAATGATGATAACGATTGTAATGTTCATCGCTCAAAAGCAGTTGGGGAGCCTCCCTTCCTGCTTGGGATAAGTGTTTGGACAGCTGTGAAGAATGCTCTCAGCTATAGAAGTCAATCCAAGCTTATCAATATTATCTCTCCTGCCACTAATGAAGTTATTATTAACGAACTCACAAAGGTGAAATCACCGTGACTAAGCTTAATAACTTTTTAGAAGCTTATGCTCATTATACTAAGCAGAACAAATCATTTGTGGTTGTGACCCTCACCAAGGTGGCTGGATCTGCTCCTCAGGATCTGGGGGCCAGAATGTTTGTTGATAGGGATGGACTGTTATGGGGGACAGTTGGGGGAGGTAAGGTCGAAGCTCACTGCATTCAGTATGCTCAAAATATGTTAGAGAATCAAACGACACTGGCCAGTGAGACTTGGAATTTACAAAAAGATATCGGTATGACTTGTGGTGGAGCCGTTTCATTTCTTTTTGAAAATGAAACAACAGAGCACGATTTTAATATCGCTATTTTTGGTGCTGGACATGTGGCCCAATCACTCGCAACGATACTCGCCACTCTTTCCTGTCAGGCGGTCTTCATAGATCACCGAGAAGACTGGTTAAAGCGAATTTCTCAAAGCAAAAATATCAAAACCCTCCTTATCTCTGAGATGGCAGAGGCAGTTGAAAATCTTCCCGAGAACTCATTTGTTCTCTCTATGACCATGGGTCATGCTTATGATGTTCCTATCCTAGCAAAGGCCCTTAAAAAAGAATTTCCCTATGTGGGTGTGATTGGATCAAAGTCAAAACGAAATGCCATTCTTAAGGATTTGCAAAAAAGTGGATTATCTGACTTAGAACTTGAAAAACTCATATGTCCTATCGGTGAGCCCATAGGGAGTAATGACCCAAGTGAGATTGCCATCAGTATCGTGGCCCAGCTCCTCAAACTAAGAGATCAGGTTAAGCATTAATTTTCTCAACCACAAGACTGAGTATTTTTTTATATTTACTCTCAGGCATTTTAGCCAGGGTGTTTTTCAAAGGAAAACGACGTAGTAAATAAAAAACAAGAAAGCCCATGGCCAGAGGTCTTAAAATGATCCAAATGGATGGGGCGTAACTGGATTTAGCAAATACAAAGAAGATAATGGTGAGCAAGATTGTAAAAAGAAAAAAGCCTTGGAACATATCTGAGAGAGCTCCTTTCAGTGGAGACTTCGATGGTTTGTTTTTTTGAGTCCTTGGATTTATAAATTTTTTGGTCCAGCTTTGATAGCGATCAAATTGTTGTTGAGTGACTTTGTGAGCAAGTAAGACGACTCCAAGAGAGAGGAGAAGTTTTATGACAATAAGACCTAGAAGAAGAGTTATAAAGCTTTGTTCAGATAAACTAGTGAACTGGGAGAGTTTTGAGAAAAAATAATCATAAACATCGATCAGTCCTTTTCCAAAGATGAGTAGATAGAGCAGCAGTGGCTGGATAAAAGACCATAATCCACCCAGAATTCCACCCAATATTCGGCCAAAGATATTTTCACCCAATACATAAAGACCCCAGGTATAAAGTTGTCCTTGCATGGTGATGGCCAGCATCGGTGTGAGTTTTTTTCCCGCAGGGGCGAGGGTTTTTAAAAGTGCAGAGCAGCTGCTGACAAGTGCGGGACCGTTTTTCCCAGCTTGCTGTCTATTAAGCAGAGTTAAAATAAAAATTTGATTGAGGGAGAGAAAATGCCCGGAAAATGGTAATTTGAGTCCGTGTAATAAACTTCCCAGCCCAATTTCAACAGTGCTTAAAATGGCGGTGAATACGGCCAGATGATCAAAATTCATAAGGCTAAAATAACGTAAATTTAATAACTTAGCCAGCTAAAAGCTAAACCCTGTAAAAAGGTGAGTACGGCTTTCCAATGAGCTAAATACTTAATAATGTGTGTGGAAATGGGGGAATGAATGGGGACTAAGACTCTTTTCATCATATTCGTAAGTTTTATCTTTTTAGCAGTGTCATGCGGTAAGCATAAGTCTGCTGAAAAAGATTTCCGTCGCGCTAAAATTTTTGAACAAGATGTTAAAGGAAATATTGTTTCCCCCCTCAACATAAAAGAATTTGAAGGCCAGTGGCATTTTCAAGATAGGGAGTTAGATGGTGTGTTTGGTGTGAGTGCTAAAAAATTCTATAGCACCTTAGGCCAAGCTCCGCTTAAAAAAATTATTGTCGCTGTGATCGATAGCGGAGTAGATATTCACCATCAAGATCTTAAAGGCCGTATTTGGACTAATCCAGATGAAATACCAGGTAATGGAATCGATGATGATGCCAATGGCTATGTTGACGATATTCATGGCTGGAATTTTTTAGGAAATAGTGAGGGCGATAACCTTGTCGAAGATACATTAGTCGCCACTAGAATATATAAACGTATCCTTACCAAAATAGAGAATGATGAAGAGCTAGATGAGTATGAAGCAGAGAATTTTAGCTTGCTTGAAGCCATTGTTCTTCAGAATAGAGAACATTTTCAAAAACGCTTTACTGAAATTTCTCAACATATAAATAAAGTTGCGCAGCACTTGGAGTTATTAAAAATTCTAGCAGGTATGGATAACATCAATAAGCGAGAGCAAATTGAAAGTATTCAGCCTAAAAATGATTTCGTTGCTCTTATCAAAACGGAGTTACTTGATATTTGGGATCAATATCACAACGGCTTTAGCGGCATGAAAAAAGCTAGGGAGATGGCAAAGTATTATGTGCAAGTGGGCTATAACCCGGAATATGATTTGCGTTCAAAAATTGTGGGTGACAACCCCATTGATTTTCAAGACAAATCATATGGAAATAATGATGTGATTGGACCTGATGCCACACATGGAACGACTGTGGCGGGGGTGATCGCTGCTCAATTTAACAACGAGACAAAAAGTAGAGGGCTTACTTCTGAAGTCATGATTATGCCTCTTCGTGCCATTCCTAAAGGAGATGAACGGGATAAAGATGTGGCTTTATCTATTCGCTATGCTGTTGATAATGGGGCCGACATCATTAACCTAAGTTTTGGAAAAAGCTTTTCTCAATTTAAAACGCAAGTGGATGCAGCTCTTCTTTATGCAGCTCAAAATAATGTTTTGGTGATTCATGCAGCAGGAAATGAGAGTAAAAATTTAGAGGGAGGACAAAGTCACTTTCCGAACAAATTTTTATTAGCTGGGCAAGGAGTCGTCTCTCAGAGCATTCATAAAAATTTCATTGAAGTAGGGGCGAGTACGCAACATGATAATGAAAATTTTGTGGCGTCATTCAGTAATTACGGGCAATCCTCTGTGGATTTCTTTGCTCCAGGGGTTCAGATTCAATCGATTCTTCCTTTTAACCAATACGGAAGTGTCAGTGGTACTTCCATCGCAGCACCTATTGTGAGTGCTATGGCCGCCCTATATTTAGCCCATCATCCTGATGTCTCTGTTGAAAAACTCATTCAAAATTTAAAGTCAGCTGTGGTTCTTAGTGAGCAGCCTGAAGTTCTCAGACCCACCACTGCTGATCAAACCTCAAGCTTAATTCCTCTGAGCTCACTGGCGGCTAAGCCCGGTGTTATCAATTTGGTTAAGTTATTCAATCAGTAAACCGAGGCTTTTGCTCGGGAGTGTGAAGTAAACTTTAACTTTTATTTTGAATTTATTTAAAATTTTACCCTGAATAACCGATAAAAACCATGTCTTGGAGGTTGGGTATTAAGACCGTTTATTACGTAAAATTAGACAATGAATTAAAAGAGCTTAGTGTAAGTGAGCTCCATCAATTGATTGAAGACCAAGTAATTTATGGTAATAGCTATGTTTATGAAACTCTAAGCAAACAGTGGATGCCGCTCAATGAGCTCCCCGTCTTTAAGGCCTTAGGCATGAGCTTTCCCCAAACCAGTGAAAAACAAGTTCCTCCGGAGCGCTCACCAATAAAAATGAAAACTCAAGTCGGCCATGTCCTAACTGATCAAAGCAGCTTCGTCAGTGATGACACTCATCTGCAGGATTATGTGAAAGTGTTTCAAACACAATTCGATATTTTATTAGATAAAAACTTAGAGCTGGTTGATGAAAATATTAAGCTCAAGGTGAGTAAAAATGAACTTATAACTCAAAATGAAGTGACGAAGCTTGATTACGAGTCCAAGTACCAAAAACAATCTAAAGAAATAGACGTGCTCACGAACAAGATAGAAGATGGAGAAGCTCATATTCAAAGTCTTCTTGCTGAGAATAAAATACTTCATGAGAAAATCAACTCTTCTCATCGTGAAGTTAATCTCAAGCTGGAACATTCTTTCCAAGAATATAAAGAGCTAGAGCATACACTTAAACTCAAAAATGACAAGATTGAGGAGTTACAAGTTGAGATAGAAAATCTGCTCTCAGATCTTAAAAAAGAGCATCTCGATAAAGAAAAATTAAATGCAGAAGTAGAAAACCTTAGAGAGAAAAACAAAATCCTAGAACAAGATGAAAAATATATAGCTGGGCAAGATAAAATTAAAACTCAATATAACCAAATTATTGCCAAGAAAAATGAAAAAATTCATCTCCTCTTACAACAAAATGAAAAAATCAAAGATAAATTTTCAGAAGAGTCGAAACAGGTTAAGTCTCAATTTGAACAATATCAATTTTCTTTAAAAGCTGAGCAAGAAAAAGTTAAAAAGCTTAATGTGGTGGTTCTTGAAGAGCGCAAGAAAGCTCAAGAGTTAGAAAAACTACTGGAAGATCAAAAAAGCTTAGAGAAAAAAATCGCAAGTGACCAGTCTTCTCCTTTGAGAAATGACAAAAGTGTAGGAAAGGTTGTCGAGATTAACAATAACGCTATATGGGAAGTTCGAGGGCTAGAGAGTGCTCAAGATAAGAAATTTACTTTTCTTGAACTCAAAGATCTTATTCTTTCCAAAGAAGTGGATAATAACACTTTTGTTCGACAAGAATCTAAATGGTGGAAAAAAATCAAAGATTGTCCCGAATTTAAAATAAATTATTTTACAAAAACAGTTGCGGGAGAAACAAAAGTATTTATCGAAAGACAAAATATTAGAATCCCCACACATTTTAGGGTGACGTTGACTACAGAAAAAGCAGAATTTACAGGTCTTTGTATCAATCTCTCCAAAGGGGGATGTTTTATCGAAGTTAATGAATTTAACGCATATGACCTACGAGCTGAAGATGAAGTTGTACTCAAGTCTGAGAGTGAACTTTTTATTGAGAAAGGTTTTTCACTCAAAGCTCTCATTAAGGCCGTCATCCCTGAAGAGAGAGGGTTGGGACTTCAGTTTATCGAACTAAATGATTCTCAAACTCAAGCTTTAGAAGACCAAGTTAGTCATTTTCTAGATCTGCTTGATGAAGCTGCTTAGTTTCCCTTATAATAGTCCTCATGAAATTGATCTCACTCATTCTTTGTTTCCTATGTGTGGCTTGCTCCACTCAAAAACACACCCATAACTCCCCACAAGTAAGTGATAACGCTAAATTTTTAAAAGACGATTTAGATGTCAAGTTGTGGCAAGAGCGTTTTGAGAATAGAGATCGTGATGTTTATAAAAATAAAGATCAAATAGTGCAAAATCTTCAGCTCAAAGCTGGAGATCGAGTCGTAGATGTGGGAGCTGGGACAGGCTTTTTTCTCAAGCCTCTCCACGATCAAGTTGGTGAGAAGGGACTTGTGTATGCTGTTGAAATCTCACCTGCCTTTGTTAAATTTCTGAGAGCGAGGGGAGATAAAGAAGGACTCACAAATTTAAAAGTTATCAAAGGTGGCCTAGACCAAACCAATTTACCCATAGGAAGTGTGGATAAGGTTTTTGTATGTGATACCTATCATCACTTTGATAAACCTCAAAATATGCTGGATGATTTTAGAAAGATTTTAAAGCCCGGTGGTGAGCTGATTATCGTCGATTTTGACCGAGAAAAAGGCAAGTCTCGAGAGTGGATTGCTAAACATATTAAACTAAGTAAAGAAGACTATATCAACCAAATCCAAGGGTATGGTTTTGAACTCAAGCGTGAGTCAGGTGATTTTTTAACAGAAAATTTTATGCTGCATTTTAAAGTGAAATAATGGACTCTTATGTTAATGAACAAGGAAATTCAGTCCTTACAAGTCAATTTCTAAGAAAAAGAGGAACTTGTTGCAAATCTAATTGCTTGCATTGTCCTTATGGTACCACCCTCAAAAAGCTGGGCATTAAATTGATCTCATATGCTGATAATAGAGATCTTGTCGATGGCCTCATTAAAGAACTTAATCCAAGTGATTTTACTTCCCATTTACTTGCTGGTGCTTTTGGAACAACTAAAAAATATGCTGACAACCAAGCTTATGCCTTGACTCTCAAAGAAGTCCCCTGTGGTCTGATGTACCTAGAAGTTGGTAAAATCGTTGATTTAAAATTGAAAGAACATTTTCAAGATCAAGGGATTACAGAAAGTTATCTCTATTCATTGATCGGTGAAATTTGATGGATAACAGCAGCCTATGAAAAAAACTTTTTGGTTAGAAAAATGGGAAGAAAACCAAATAGGTTTTCATCAAGCAGAGTACAATCCCTTCCTCACTCAACTGTGGCCTGACCTCGTTGGGGATAGTAGAGAAGACGTACTTGTGCCTTTATGTGGAAAATCAAAGGATATGGTGTATCTCCATGAACACGGGCATAAAGTTGTTGGAGTCGAGTTAGCGCAAAAAGCGTTAAAAGAGTTTTTTCAAGAACAAAAAATAGAATATAGAGTAGAAGGTCATTCCTACACGAACAAAGACTATGAGCTTTGGTGTGATGATATATTCACCCTAGATCCTAAAGGCTTTGATGCTATTAAGTTTGTTTATGATCGAGCTGCACTTGTTGCTTTGCCCGAAGACATGCGAATGGATTATGCAAAGTGGCTCATAGCACTGCCTCATGTGGAGAGAATACTTTTAGTTGTCTTTGAATTTGCCTCTGAAGTTGGTCCACCTTTTTCCATTCAGTTATCTGACTTAAAACGCTATTTTGGTGAAGCATTTCAAATTGAATTAAAAAAAGAAGTCGAGTTTAGTGGTGAGAAAGTCCATATTCATCAAGATAAGATTGATAAGATCACTTATAAAGCGTATTTTTTGAGCAAAAAAAAGCGCCCTTAAAAGAGCGCTTTCTTATTTTAATGAGGTCTTAACTCAATTATTTCTGATTTCATCACTCGACCTTTGAAAAGATATTTAAGCTCAAGTTTGACCACTTTATTATCTGCAGCTTTGGGAAATGAGTAAACAAATCGCATCTGATTATTCGTTCCTCTTGTCATCTTTCCTGTAAAAACTGAAGTGTTTTGCATTTTGATAAGAGACTCATAGCCGCTGACAGGTTTGAGTGTCACTGTATATCCATCTTTTATATCTTCTACCGCTGCCGCAATATTGGCATTAAAGGCATGGGTGTAATAATTAAAGATCCCTTTTATTTTTGGAGTGGAGTCATAATCAAGCCCATTATAATTTAACTTGGGGTTCACTACAGTAAGGGCTTCTACTTCAAAAGATTCTTCTCTTGAAGCTTCATATTTTCCTCCGGGAAGTTTTACCTTTCCTTGAATTTTTATCTGTGAGCCACTGGTTGCAAAGGCAGAGACATTAAAGCTGATATCTTCAAAATTTGTTGTCGTGTTCGCATCAGCTGACTTTATAAAGAATGTCCGTGAGGCAAACTCTGCATTTTGAGCATTGGTTATAACGACTTCTAGGGGCTTATCGAGTGCCACGGGCGAAATATTTTTCAGGGCGAGCCTTATCTTTGCCGGGCTTCCCCCTCTTAATTCAGTGCCGATAATGGCAGCTTTATCAATAGTCAGTGAAGCATTATTGCTCACCCAGGTTTGCACTTCGTTGCCTGCTTGAGCTTTCGCCACTGCATCAGCATTGGGAAGCTCATTATTGTAAGCGTTGTTTTTTGCCAGAGCAAAAGTTTCTTTATAAATTTGATCTTTACCGTCGCTCAGGCCTTTTGCATTTGCGATAGGGTAGAGGTCATCCATTGTTTGATTGTATAGAGCTTCAATTTTGCTATCCCTGGTGTCTTCAGTGATAGTAGTAAACTCTGTAGGATACTGATCATAATAATTTTCTTGATGTTCTCTAAGATACTTTGACGAAAATACTTTTTCATACTCGTTGGCACAAGCTTTCTCAAAAACGGCCAAGTCTTTATAAACCTGACTACAGTCATAATTTTGAAAAGGAATGATTGTAGGAGCAGTATAAGTGTTTCTCGCTAGACTATAATTGTCTTGCTGAGTTTGCGCAGCTGATAAATTAGATTGGAATGTGTTAATCTTTGTATCTAAATCTGTCGTGATATCCAATGATTGATTGATTTCATTCGCCGAAATAGGACTTACACTTCCAAAAAACTCCATCACATTTTTGACCAGACTTTGATTAAGTGATTTTTGAGTTCCCGCTTGTGAAAAAGTCACTTGATCCATTTTTTGCATTTTTCCAGTCTTGAGAGCTTCAGCAAAAATTTCAGTGAAATATTTTGGTTTTAGTACAGTCTGGGCATAATCTTGAGCTGCTTTAATTCCCGCGCGAGTTCCTTCTTCTTGACCTCGCATCTGGTCACTATCAGAAGCATAACCTTGGTTGTAACCATCATTATAACCTTTGATCTCAGCTCTAATCGCTCCCCAGTATTGGGCTTGAGCTTGCGCCATGTCTGTCCCGGCTACAGTACCTAGTTTGTTTGCTTGAACAACTACATATTGATGAGAGTCTTCTCTTGCAATACTTAAGGCCACATCTGTCTGGGAAATACCTAATGTTTTGGCTTCATTTAATTTATCTGTATAAAGATTGTAGCGTACGATATATTCTTGATATTTAATATCTCTGTCATTGGTGGCTGCTCTTAAGTCTGAAGAGAGAATAGTTACATCACTATTCAAAGTAATGATTTGGTCTTGAGCAACAATAAGGTCTGTATTGGCACTTCTCAGCTCGCGGTTCATATCTGCTGAAGAACGACGAAGGTTAGGGATCTCACGGTCTAAAAATTTGATCTTATCTAAAACAGTGTTGTAATCGTTAGAAGCCACTCTTAAATTTTCACCAATCGTACGAATTCGATCATTAACATTACCAAGATTTGACATGGCCTGATTAAGAGGACCAGATCTGCGAATCACTTCCTCTTTTTGAGCATTAACTTCAGCTGAAGCAATATTGGCTTCCGTCACCAAAGAATTCACTCTCGCTTGTTGATTTTCAACATTGGTTTTTGCAGCCTCGAGCTCACTTCTCCGTGTGCGAATAACTTTTTGGGCATTGGTGATTTGAGTTTTTGTTTGATTAATAGATTGAGGCAAAGTTGTTTGCTGGTTTTTAAGTGAAGCAACAGTTCCTTTGGCCTGAGTCACCTGTCTGGTGAGGCTTGCCGCCTGTTGATTGATTCTACTGACAACTTTTTCTTGCGCTCTTTTCTCTACACTCTTTTGAGCTATTTTTTGTCTTATTTCTCTGGCTTGTGGACCTCTTGGGGGAAGCCCTCTCATTTGTTGCATAAGCTCTGTGATCTCTTGAGTGATTGCCGTGAGTTTTTGAGTCTCTGTGATTTTTTGTGTTTGAGTCTCACTGAGTTGTGTCTCTAGGTTTTGCACTCGCTTTTGCGCATTACTTAAAAGTTTATCGAGATTTGCAAGTGTGGCTTCTTGTGTTTTAAGCTGATTTTCAAGATTTGTTTTGGCCTGTCTGGCCGTTTGAAGATTTCTTTGAGCTGAAGCTTGTGCACTTTTAAGGTTTTTAAGTTTATCATTAGCGCGTGTGACTTTTCTATTGGCCTCACCCAGTTGTTGTTGCAGCTGTTCAAGTTTTTGCTTAAAAGGTCTTAGCTTTCGTTGTTCGCGATCTATTGTTCTTTCAAGTTCGGCTCTTCTACCTTCAGCTCGACTGAGCCTGTTTTCAATTCTTCTTATGTCATTATCTAAATTTTGAGAATCAACAATTAACTGATCACGTTCCAGTATATGGTTTTCAATTTGGCTATTCGTTCGTGCAATATTGATTTCGAGTTGCTCTATTTGAGCAGTTAGGTTTGACTCATTATTATAAGCTGTCTGCAACTCAGATTGAGCTCTATTTAAACTCGCCGTGAGGGTCTCAACCTTTTGACCACTTAAATTATAGCTTCGTTCATAAGGGGAGTAGTTGATCTCGTCAGGGAGATTCGCCTGTGCTGATGATATGAAAAGCGCAGGTGCTAACATAGGGATAATAAACAAAGAATTCTTCTTCATGGTGTGCCTCTTTATAAGTTTCCGTATTTAATTAAAGGGATGCTGCATATAGTTATAAAGAGGTATGACCTTGATCTCAAGGCTGGTGACTTAAATTGTAATTTTTACTAACTGACCTACAACGATGATGTTTAGTTTTTCCAGAACTGTGACTTTTTATTCTAGTGCCTTTCTCGTGGTTTCAATATTTTCAGGTACTTAGTGAGATAGAAAGAAAGCTCTATTTGCAGTTGAAATTACATGAAAAGAAACTGCCCTAATATTCAATGTCATTCCCAAAATATTATTAAAAACGGTCACTATTTTAGAGCAAATGATTCTCGTCGAATCCAGCGGTTTAAATGTCAGGTATGCGGCAAGCAATTTAGTTCGAGCACCGGAACTTTAGAGTTTGGGCAAAAAAAGAGAAGAGTAAATCATTTATTAATGAAGTTATTTGCAGCAAAAGTTTCTCAAAGGCGTGCGGCTAAAATAGTGGGTGTGAACAAGAAAACTGTGCAAAGAAAATTCGATTATTGGGCGAAAAAAGCGGCAATTAAAAATAATCGATTTCGTGAGAAGTTATCACTTTCTCAAGCAAGTCATATTCAGTTTGATGACCTTATCACAAAAGAGAAAACAAAATTAAAGCCACTCTCAATTACAGTTGTCTGTGATGCTGATAGAAGATTTATATTGTATGCATCACCCTGCCAAATCGCTTCATTTGGTCATCTCTCTAAATTATCAATAAAAAAATACGGCCCACGAAAATCATTTCACAGAGAAAATCTGGAACATGTTTTTCAAACAATCAAACCAATAGTAGCCACTACAGCTTTGATAGAGTCAGATGAGCATAAGAATTACAAACCAATAATTGATAAATACTTTCCACAAAGTATTTTTTCTCAATTTAAAAGCGAGCGTGGATGTGTTGCAGGACAAGGAGAGCTAAAAAAGACTCATTATGATCCTCTTTACGGAATTAACCATACGCTTGGTATGCTACGAGATGGAATAAGTACATTGGTTCGAAGAACTTGGTGTACAACCCAAGATCCTGTTCGACTAAAAGGTCATTTAGAAATTTTTACGTATTATTATAACCAGATTTATTTAGGAGGTTTACCCTCAGGCTAGTGGGTCGGTTTTTTAGTCACAGGAACATTTGTTATTAAAGATATCACTGGAATCAATACATTTAACATGACCCGCCTCTAGGCAATTAACAGTGTTTTCATATATTTTATAACATTCAGATATCGTGAGAAAATTTTCATGAGTTACCTGGTGATACTTATCAAAAATATCAAATTTCTGGAAAAAACTCTGACAATCTAAAACCGCAGTCTGTTGAGTTTGTTGGTCATTATAGAGATTAAACTTAAGAGCAAAATCGGGCTCAATTTCCATAACATTGATTTCAAATTGTCCGGCACATAGGCCAGTACTTACGAGTAGCAGGAGAGTGATAATTTTCATACCCTGCTTATCGTAGGGGCAAGCTAATTAATGTAATGAAGCTAGGGCCGCGGCAAAATAAGCCTGTTTATAACCCTATGAAGCGCTTAAGTCTTTGAAATAGGGATTTTCTGGGAAAGACTTTAATCCACTTTTCTTGGTTCTCAGAACTCATTCGTTTGATTTTTAATTGTTTTTCTAAAGCCGTGAGCGCGGACTTGAGGTCTTCGATTGTCAGTTCGGGATTTTCAAGTAGAAATTGTTGGTCGAGGTCTAGATAGATAAACTCTTCGCTCATGGGCTCCATGAATGAAAGTGTTTTGAGTAATTCTTCTTCGAGTTTATCCATAAAAAAAGCCTGAAACTTAGTTCAGGCTTATTATCATATAGGTCTGTTATGATTACAAATCAAAAAAGATTCTATACCCACGAGTGATATGTCTCATTGGTCCAATGACACCCTCAGGGGTTGAGTATTTAGTCATTCTTTTGAGAGCTAAATCAATATAGAATTCACCCTTTGAAATTGATCTTGGAAATCTATTCACTGACGCAGCATTTTTCATAATTTCCACAGTGATTCTCTGTTCTCCATAAGCTTCGTCTAATTGGATATCACCTAAGATTTTTGAATCATCATTAAAAAAAATGATGCTTTTTTTAATGTCTGTTCTAGTGACTGTCATCATTTGACGTGAGAGTGCACCCATTTCTGAATATGTGGCGCTCATATGGTTATTATCGATGATGAATTGATATTCATCTCCCATTTTTGCACAAGTGAGCAGCTCAACAGCAATACTTATCTCTATAGTATTTTCAAGCTCTCTAATTTCTTCACTCTTGACTCGGTAAACACCATTTCTTTGAGACTTTTTGATATCCGCTTTAGATTCGCAAGTAGCTTTTGGTCCGAGTAATACAATTTCGCTTGAAAAAGCTTGGGTCTGGACAATAATGGCCAGTAAAACTAGTAAATTTTTCATAACAATCCTCCACAAATTGAAGGCCATATATATGAAAAAGAAAAGACTTTGAAAACTAAATTGAAATTAATACCAGGTGATTAGGGTGTTAACCACCTGGTATATGGAGATTGTTAACGAAGGTACACAGAATTTTGGTCTAACTCAGAAGGAATAAGCGCTTTTTCTATATCCACAGCTTCTTCATCTTGAAAGAGTCCAATTGGCTCAAATATAAACTGATCGTCTTCAGCAACCATAGCACGGTAAAGAGTTCTGCCTTCATCTTCTAAACGCAATCTCCCTAATTGATAACCTACGTATTTAGGAGTGGTGATTTCAAGAGTGTACTCATCCAGAAAAGAGTATTCGACTCCAAGGTTTATTCCGATATATTGTGAAATATTATCCGCGTTAAGACTGAGGTTGGTGCCTTTTAAATTACTGATTTTAATTTTCATGCTATCAACCATGGCCGCTTGGATCACAAACCCCACATCATCTAGATAGTCTTTACAAACATCATCCATCCCATTGCGGTACCAATGAGTGACATCAATGGAAGACATATACTCAATCGTAAGTCCATTGAGTTCAACTTCAACAATATGTTTATTGGTGAGTCCAAATCCGGCACCAAAGAGGGCGGAACCAAAAACGGTAAATCCTAAATCTCCGTGAAAGTTATAGGTTTTCTTCATATCAAAATGTTGGCGATCGTACTCCCTTGGAATGGCTTCTGGGTTAAAGCAATCATCCGCTGGAGCGACATAGGCCAAGGCGGTAGGTCGTCCTGCCAGCATAACTCCTGTTCCAGAATTTTCTAAGGGATTTTCGTAGCCGATAAATCCATATTCCCCCATGAGACCATTGAGGGCACTGACTGGGTCTTGCGTGATGGGTTTCTCACATGAGACAAGGGCCAGCGTTCCCATGAGTGTGCATACGTTTTTGAATAAAGTCGTGTTGAGTTTCATGAATAACCTCCGAGCTATTTCAGGGATTGAAATAGGGAAAAAGATAAAAAGCCTGGATTGATTTTTTTGAATAAATGTTTTGAAATTTAAAAACGGGCTTTGTTGTTTGGAATGAGGCTATGATAACAGTAAAAATGCGCTGCGTCAAGAGGTTTTTCTCATTCACGCTCTTTTAATGAGGTAGTTTTCCTAAGAACGAATAAAAGTCGACTCATGAACAGCTAAAACAGAACAAGCTGCACGGCTCATCATCTTGTCTTTAAAAGTTCCCTGTATTCTTTTAAAGAGGCGAGGTTCATTTGCCCCCATAATGAGCAAATCATATTCTATGGTTTCCGCAATAAAAGAAGAGACTTGGTTTTTACCCACAACGACTTTAACACGAGTAGGAGCAGTGAGTTGCTGGGAAAGCTCTTTTAAATACCGCTGTTCAAAGGATTTATGTTCATCGCTAGAAGAGGTTTTTGCAAAACGCATGAGAGTGACTTCGGCTAGATAAATTTTCGCCAAGTGATCAGCCATTTTTAATATGAGTTTATCATTTTTGTCATTATGAATAACCACCATTATTTTTCTGATATAACGAACGCCTTTATCTTTAAAAACGGCTAAGTTACATTGGAGGTGTGACTTCAACCAACCAATGGGGTTATCAAAAGTAAATCTTCCTCTTGCTTTGCCTCTCCATTCTACCAAGAGCCAATTACAGTGAACTCTTTGTGAGATCTCAAAAATAGTACGGGATACATCATGGCTGACAACGGGGTCATAGGTGATGTTTTCATCTTTATCTTCGGCCATGGCGTTAATTCTTCTTCTTACTGATTTCATTTCGGCTGGCTCTTCAATTAAGTCATGAATATCAGTTTGTTCTGGAATTTCTAATATATGTGCTACTTCTATGCTGGTATGTTGGGCCATAGAGATTCCCATCTCCACCAACATTTCAGCCGATCGTTCTTTTCCAAAGAGAGCAATCACAACTTCCGCATCAGTGGTAAATTCTGATTCTTGTCCCAAGTAGTGTTTATTGATTTCTTGAGGAGGTTGAGAAGTTAAATCTGTTCTACGGCCTCTTATCCCAATAACTCCTTTACGAGAAACTCTCTTGCGGGCAAAGAAAAAATAAATCAGCACCCCAGGCACCGCCATACCAATAATAGCAAAGATAGCAAGTTGGCCAATTCCAATCAATAAAATAGAACCGGTTAAAATTCCAAAGATTTGGACAAAGGGATAAAAAGGAGCTTTATAACCAGGTTTATACCACTGTGCTCCTGACTCTCTTAACACGATTATAGAAAAGTTAATAATGATGAATATAAAAATCATAAAAGCTGAAGCAAGCTTAGCGATCTTAATGACATCAAGTTGAGTAAGAATAATAGCAATCGTGAAGCCAGATAATAAAATACTGGTCACTGGGGTTAAAAACTTTTTATGTAACTTACCTAAAAAGCCTGGAATCAATTGGTCTCTGGCCATGGCAAAAGGAAAGCGACTCCCTGCTAATATTCCAGCGTTGGCGGTATTAACCATCGTGAGCACAGCGACAATGGCCATGATATGAATAAAAACTTTACCTCCTACTGAAGAAGCAAGTCGCAAGACTATAGGAGTTTGGTTGAATTCAGTGAAATTCGTAATGCTTTGAAAATCAAAATTTCCCACTAAGATAAAGCTGACTAAACTGTAGAGGATGGTGGTGATAAAAAGTGACAATAATATCCCCACGGGCAAGTTTCTCTCGGGGTTTTTAACTTCCTCAGCAATGGCAGCGACTTTGGTGACACCCGAGTAGGCCACAAATAAAATACCACAAGCACTCAAAAGTCCTAGTATATCGTTTGGAAGGAGGGGGTCATAATAAGCCGGTTGAATATTAAAGCCGGCAAAGATACATAGTATAAATACTGAAGTTAATGTAATAAACAATACAGCTGTAACAAAACTGGAAACTTTCCCCACTCCTAGAATGTTGAGAAAAGTAATGATCGTGAGAAAAAACAGTATGACATGTAGGTCTGTAAAGTTCGAAACAAATGAAAGATAGAGACCAATGCCAAAGAGAGAAACACTCGCTTTTAATAAAATAGAC
Organism: Halobacteriovoraceae bacterium; assembly: GCA_002713145.1. Taxonomy (GTDB): domain Bacteria; phylum Bdellovibrionota; class Bacteriovoracia; order Bacteriovoracales; family Bacteriovoracaceae. The sequence goes on along the minus strand of PAVS01000005.1, from coordinate 245,606 downwards.
ATAAAAAGACCAAGGCCAGCAATCGTTCCAGCGAGGGGTCCAAAAGTTCTTTCTAAGTATACATAAGTCCCTCCGCTGGTAGGCATGGCAGTGGCTAATTCCGCTTTACTAACGGCAGCTGGAAAAACACAAAAGGCAGAAATGAGAAAAGCAATAAAGAGGCTAGGTCCCGTGGCCATGAAACCAAGAGCGGGAAGAATAAAAATGCCATCACCTATCATAGAGCTAATGCAAATAGTGATGATGGAAAATAAGCCTAAACGGCGCTCTAAACTGGCCATAATTATTTTTTCTTAGAAAACAGTCTTTTAAAAAAGCCTTTTTTAGGTTGATCTAAATCATAACCTGTCTGTTCTCTACGATTGAGAGCTTCTTCAATACACCTGGCTTTTCGCAAATATTCTTTGTTTTTAGGTTGAGTAGACAACATAGCATTATAAGCATCAAGATAGTCTTCTAGTTGATCATTAGAAAGTTCTTTAATTTTAGGCATAATTCTCCTTACACTTTAAATATTATACTCAATAACTTTTAAATGTTAAAAAATCATGAGGAATGACAGCGAGAGTATTACTCAAGTATAAACTGTTTCATTTTTGTTTTGCAATCGGCTAAAATGGCAAACAAATGAATTTATCACTCAGCTCCCTTATATTGATTTGTATTATCAGCGCAAATTCTCTATTTGCGGCTCAAGATGATTGGGTAGTGATTAGTAAAAAAGATGGCATCACTGTTTATTCTAAAAAAAGCAAAAATACCGCCATACGCTCTATGCGTGCCCATGGCATCGTCAATGCACCCATTAGTAAGATCACCGCTATTTTAAGAAATGTGGAAGCAGCTGGGTCCTGGGTTCCTAATCTGGTGGAAAGAAAATACGTAAAGAATATCTCCGATACTGAAGCTATACTTTATGACATCACAGATATGCCCTGGCCTGTGAATGATCGAGATACCGTTGTTCATTACAAACTTAAACTCTCAGAAGATAAACGTAGTTTAATCCTTTATTTTAAATCTACTGAACATCCCAATGCACCAGCGGGGGAAGGAAAAGTCAGAGCAGAGATTGAGTTTGGAAAAATCTATTTTTCTCCAAGAGGAGAAGATACTTACGTTGAGTTGATTTTACTGGTGGATCCAAAGGGGAGCATTCCGACCTGGGCCGTAAATTTGGTTCAATCTTCCATGCCTTATGATTTTATTATGTCACTCTCAGAGTTTGCTTCCAAGACAAAATTAACCTGCCCTGAGGGCATTAAAGAGCTAATTGATCAGATGATTTAATGCTTAGCAATAGTTATTAATTCTTCTTGGCCTATGACAAAGAGAAAATGACTGTGCTAAACTAGCGATCTAATATGACTCAGCACTTATGCTAATTGATAAGAGTTACGAACGGTTGAATTTACAGTGAGCTTAAAAAAGACTAAATCCAAAAACAAAAAAACGATGAAAGTTCTCATCATTCTTATGCTGGCCCTCGCTGTGGCCATGAGCTCAATTATTTACAGCGCTTTTTTTTCATTTGATCGTCAATTTACCATCCTCTTCAATAAAAAATATAATTTTTGTTACCTCATCAGTAACGATTACACCTATGAAGTTAAGCCAGATGAACTTATCTACCGTGGCATGAAAAACGAAGGACGAGTGAAACTTCAACTTGATGGCTTTAGTGAAGATGTGTTTTTTACGGAGAGCCTTCTCAATCATTTTAAATTTGGTTACAAAAAGATTAAAAATTTTCGCATTAGAGAGTATGAGGTGAGTGAAGGTATTGTTCTCAAAGATACCTTTGAGATGATTGAAAAAACACCAGAGCCACTGGTGCCTGAGAAAAAACGTTGTGAGCTTTTTCTTGAAAATTACCCTCGAAAAGTGGAGATCTTCACCGGCCTATGATTATTTTAATTGATGATGATAAATTAATTCATATGAGTTGGAAGCTTGCTGCTCAAAAAGCAGAAGTGGAACTTGTTACTTTCTTTACTGTGGATGAAGCCTTAGAGTTTTTAGAAAAAAGTGAAGTGATGCCTGAAGCTATTTATATCGATTCACAACTCGGTCATAATATCAAAGGTGAAATTGAAGCCAGAAGACTCTTTGACTGTGGTTTTACCGAAATTTATCTTGCCAGTGGGTTAAAGTTTAAGCCTGAGGAAATCCCCCCCTATATCAAGGGGTCCATTACGAAACGCGCACCTTTTTAATAATAAACCATTTCTTCACAGTTAAAATCTAATTTGAGTGAATCAATTTTCAAATCAACAAATTCATCTTCTAGTTGATCCTTGACCACAAAGTGCTGACATGAAATCTCAAATTCTCGATAATGTTTTTTAACACCATAAGAGCTTCTTTTTCCATAATCTATAATAAGAGCGCCTCTTTTTTTGGCCCTTATAGCACAGTTGGGATTTACTCCGGGTTGGTTATACACACTGACGATACTATGAGTGACTTTTGGAATTTCCACGATACCAATAGGGAGTTCAACAAACTCAATGGGTGCATCTTCTGCAATAAAGTCTACGATAGGCATTCCAATGGGATTATATGAGTCTGAGAAAAGCGTTTCCTCCTCATCTGTAAAAATTTTTACTAAAGGGAGTGTGACTTCAAACCTTCCTTGCTTATTTAAAAAAGAGCCGTCATCTCCACTTATATTGATATCTAATACCTGGGAGCCATAGCTTCTTTGGCAACCTACAAATTGATCGGTATTGATTAATTCTTGCTTTTCGCCATTGATCTCGAGTTTAAGGTAAGGAGCTTCTTTAGGGGGGATTTCATCTTCAGGATAGTCAGCAATGATAATCGGGTTGTTTTCATCCAGTTCAGTGTCTTCAATGGCTTCAGGAGCCTCACAACCAGCTATAATGAATATCATTAACAATAAAACAATTTTCTTTCCCATGATCGCAATGTCCCCCAGGCTTATTATAATTGAGTTTAATTAAGGTCATGAGCTTTATTTTAACTTATTGATTTTACGTATGTACCATATACATAACCCCCTTAAATAATGGGCACTCAGAAGGGATAAATTTTACTAACCGGGTTACATACCTGCCTTTTTTGTTTATAAAGCCTTATGAATTTAAATGCCCTGTTCAAATTAATTTTGAGACAGCTCACTGTCGCTCTTATTCTTTTCATTCCAACGGCTTTGGGTACCGAAGGGTTACTATTGTTAGAAGAGAATATTAGGGCCGAGCGCTTAGATCTCTCTGGAGCGGATGGGGCTGATGGTGTCGACGGCCATAGTGGCTCACATCTCGTTTGTGATGAGCGCACCCTTGATGGAAATGACGGAGAAGATGGAGGGGATGGAGAAGATGGAGAGCCTGGAGCTAATCTTTATCTCTATACTGATTCAATTGATAGATTAAATGTTCTGAAAATTGACCAACGAGGAGGACTCGGAGGAGAGAAAGGACGGGGCGGCGCTGGTGGTGAGGGTTGCAATGGTGGACTTTCAGGCGATCCAGGTGAGGATGGAACAAGAGGAATGCCAGGAGAGTTAGGGATGGTCTATATCTTCCCAAGGAACTTTGAACTTCCCAGTGTGCAACAATCAAAAATAACGACACTCAAAAAACTTGCTGCCAATAATATTTTTTTAGGAAAACATTTTTGGAATAAAATATTTGGACTTAAATTTCTTGTGGCCCCAGGTTCCTATGTACGAGAGCATTATTATACCTACGCCCATACACAGTACTTTAATATAAAACTTGATTGGAACACAGAGCACGATTTTTCAAAATTCTCTGACACCAGAATCGCATTCAAACTTAAAGATAATTCTTTTGATTTGACGAGCTATCAAGGGGCCCTCATCGACTATCGTATCTTGGATGCGGATTCAGCTTATGTCATACAAGTCAATAATGTTATTCGAGACTATCAATTTACGAACCTTGATTTAAAAAAGCTCAGAGGCCATGGCCGCGCTCTCAACTTGGAGATCACTGAAAAAAGACCCTTAGACCCCCTGGTAGACTCTAGGTTTGTGATCTCTATTAAGAAATTAAATGCTGAAGATATTGTTGAAGACGCCACAAAGTTTTATGATGTGCCATCTCGCTTTATCACTTATAAGAATCAAAGTTTTTATTTGGCCCTAGGGCGAATGAAAATACCTCAGAAATATAAAGAAAAAGGCGCTAAGCTCTTAATTAACGTTAATGTCTATCGTAAATTTAGAGGGCAGACTCGTGCTTTTGGTTTAAGAGGTGTTTTTAAAATTTAATTCATTTTCTCTGCTAATTCTTCCCACTCACTCATCAGCTTTTCTGATTGATTTTTGAATGTTTGAATTTCTTTTTGTAGGTCTTGTGCATCTTGAGCCGCATCCTCTGAGGAGTAATCAATTGCCGATAGCTTTTCTTCAAGAGCAATAATTTTATCATCAACTTCAGATATAAGTTGCTCAACCTCTTCAAATCTTTTTTGATCTTTCAGGCTAGGTTTTTTTGAAGACTCTTTCTCCCCCCCAACTGTCTTAGGCTTTTCTTCTGTTTTTGGTCTGGTGGATTGATTGGCTTTCTCTAATTCTAAGGCATGTAAATAAGGAGCCACTTGAGAATAACCCCCTTCAAAAACTTCGATCTTTTTTTCATGAACCAGCCACGTGCTTTTACAGATATTATCTAGGAAAGCTCGGTCATGCCCTACGATTATCACGGGAGCGTCATAGTTTTTTAGCTCAGCTTCTAGGAGTTCAATGGTTTCAATATCGAGATCGTTGGTAGGTTCATCGAATATCCATAAATCTGCACTCTGACTCATAAACATGGCCAATTGAAGTCTATTTTTTTCTCCTCCGGATAAGGTGGAGATAGGGCGGTTGATTTGATTTCTATGAAAAAGAAAGTTTTCTAAATAGCTCATGATATGTTTACGAGAACCATCAGCGAGATGAACAAAATCCTGTCCTGCACCCACAGCTTCAAAAAGTGTTTTTGATTCATCTAGCTCTGATCTTTTTTGATCAAAGCGAATCACTTTAAACTCATCAGGAGTTTTGATGTTTCCTTTGTTTAAGCTGAGATCTCCACTTATAATTTTAAGGAGTGTCGATTTACCTGCACCATTAGGACCAATGAGAGCAATCTTGTCTTTTTTGGCCACGATGAGATTCAGTTCTTTTAAAAGAACGTCTTGGTTATACCCAAATTCACCATCACTGATTTGGACCAATATTTTTGTTTTTCTTCCACTATGACTTAAATCTAGCTCAACGGATTTACGGGCGCGAGATTTAAGATGGGCAATATCTTTTTTGATATTCTCAAAACCTTCAACGCGCTTTTTGGAACGAGTGCCTCGTGCTTTGATTCCCTGTCTCATCCAGGCCAATTCCCGGCGATGTTTATTTTCAAGAGTGGATAAGTTTTTGGCGAGCTCTTTTTCTTTTTCTTCTAAATGTTCCAAATAGGTGAGGTAAGTTCCTTGAAAAGTATTGATTTCACCTCTTTCAATATGCACGATACGGTTGGTCACATGGTTAAGAAGGTAACGGTCATGTGAGATGATCATAAATGTTTTTTGACAGCCTAGCAGCTCATCTTCAAATGTTTCAATGGTTTCAATATCAAGATGGTTTGTTGGCTCATCCCAGAGAATAAATTCATGAGGAGCAGATAGACCAATACTGAGGGCCATCTTTCTTTGTTCCCCTCCAGATAAATCTAGGGGGAGAGTCTCTCTATTGTTTAATCCAAAAAGCCCCAGGTAAGATTGATAACTAGATTCAATCTGCCAACCACCAGCTTGATCGAAGGCTTCAAGTAAATCGGTTTGTTTATGTAAAAGACTTTCATCTTCATAATTTTCGATAAGTTTTTCCTCTACAACTTTTAATTCTTTCCATGTGTCATAAAGGTCTGGGTAAAAAGAGATCCAAAAATTATTGATATCAAGTTCCGGAAAACTTTTAACATCCAGCTCTTGAGGGATGAGAAAAAGGGTAAAATCTTTATTTTTATCAAAGATAAAGGGAGGGGTTGAGATATCAGGTGTTTGTTTTCCCGAAAGAATATTAAATAAAGTGGACTTTCCATGACCATTTAGGCCAATGAGACCAATACGATCAGCTTTATTAATGGTTAATTTTGCATCATTAAAGAGGATCTTCTCCCCAAACGCCAAATTAATATTGGCAAGATTACATAAGATAGTCATGGGTAAGACTATATAGGTAAAAAAAAGAAAACGATAGAGTTAGTAGATAATCTTAGGCATAATAATGAGAATGAAAGCTGAAATAAAAAAACAACTTCTAGAAAAAAACCAAAAAGAGCTCAATAGTCTCAAAGAAACTTTAAAAACCTCTGAGAATCTGGTGCAAAAAGGTGATCTTAAAAGTGATGGCAAATATGACACCAGAGCAACGGAAGCAAACTATCTTGCTGATGGACTTAGACAACGGCTGAATGATCTAGAGCATGAAAGACTTTTGCTCGAAGATCTCCCCCTTAGAGATCTCACTTCAAAAGATGAAGTTTGCATCGGCGCTATGGTTAAAATAGAACATAATCATCAAAAGCGTTGGTATTATATTTCTCCTACCAGTGGTGGGAGCTTACTCAATATTGAGGGTGAGGCATTAATGGTCATCTCGGTCTTTTCACCTATCGGTCGAGAAATACTTGATCTCACTCAAAATGATGAATTTGAAGTAGAAATTAACGATCAAACAAGGCTCTACAAAATACTTGATATAAAATAGATTCTTTGCACAGCAGTATGCGCAGTGCAACTTATCAAGTTCCTGCTTTATCTATAACATAATAGTTTTTTAATTACGGAGACTTTATGCAATTAGATACATCTCAGACAAATCATCAAGCTCAAAACTTCATCGCAGGGAAGTGGCAAAAGTCAGCAGGTGAAACAAGGCCAGTGATCAGTCCTTATACTGGAAAAAACTGTGGGGAAGTCTTTTATATAAATAAAGATGATTTTAACTCGGCCGTTGATTCGGCAAAATCAGCTCAAAAACAATGGGCGCAAACCCCTCTAAAAGCGAGATCAGCCGTCCTTTTTAATTTTAGAAATATCTTATTACGCGACCAAGATAAAATCTCTCATATTGTGGCCCTTGAAAATGGTAAAACGATCAATGAAGCTCGCGCCGGTTTGATGAAAGGAATTGAAGTTCTTGAATATGCTCTTTCCCTGCAAAACTCAGATATTGGTGGAAAAATGGAAGTCAGCCGAGGTGTTTTTTGTGAATACCGAAGAGAGCCTCTTGGGGTTGTAGGGAGTATCACTCCTTTTAATTTTCCTGCTATGGTGCCGATGTGGACGATACCCATCGCCATCGTTTTGGGAAATGCTTATGTCTGGAAGCCTAGTGAAAAAACACCACTCACGAGTAAGTTCGTAGCAGATGCTTTTGCTGAAGCAGGTCTTCCTAGTGGTATTCTCACCGTAGCCCAAGGTGAAAAAGAGGTGGTCGAGATGATCACCACTCACCCTGATATAAAAGCTGTGGCTTTTGTAGGGTCAACTAAAGTCGCAGAGATCGTCTATAAAAGTGCAACGGCTCACAATAAAAGAGCTCTTTGTTTAGGGGGCGCTAAAAATCATATTATTCTCCTGCCTGATGCTGATTTAGATGTAACAGGGATGGGGATCTCAGATTCCTTTACAGGTTGTGCTGGTCAAAGATGTATGGCCGCATCTGTTCTTTTAGCGGTAGGGGAAGTGGATAAACATATTGAAAAGATTAAAGAGCGCGCTCAATCTCAAGTTTTAGGAGAGTCGATGGGTGCTATTATCACACGTGAACAATGTGACTTCTTATATCAAGCGATAGAAGATGCGGTTAAAGATGGAGCCACTCTCATTTTAGACGGTCGGGAGTCAAAAAAGCCAAGTGATATGAGGGAAGGTCATTGGATAGGGCCTACTATCTTAGATAATGTAGCTCCTGGAAGTGTAGCCGCATGTTCTGAACTTTTTGGTCCCATACTTTCAATTATTAGATGTAAAAATGTGACTGAAGCAATCGAAATTCAAAATTCAAGTGTCTATGGAAATGCAGCGAGTGTCTTCACCAGCTCAGGTCCTATGGCCGAATATGTAGCTGCTCATGCTGAGTGTGGAATGTTTGGCGTCAATATCGGTGTGCCTGTTCCCAGAGAGCCTTTTAGCTTTGGAGGGGTGAAAGCTTCAAAGTTTGGACACGGAGATATAACGGGAGATCATTCCTTAGATTTTTGGACCGATGTAAAAAAAGTAACGACAAAATGGGAAATGCAAAAAGACTCGAATTGGATGTCTTAAAAAGGAATATATTATGGCCGAAGAAATGAAGCGCACATCACATGTAGTTTTGACTTCACATGCAAATCAAATTTTTAAAGATACACCACCTATCAATTGGGGAGCAAAAGATCCCAAAGAACGTGGACCAGTGATCGCAACGATTTCTGATAAACAAAATCGTAATGCTATTGGATCACATTCTGGCTCTTACACTGTTTATAGAGCTCTCTCAATAGCATCAGGCGCTTTTCCTAAGGATCATCGTCCTGAGTTGGCCAATACGGAAGGAACTTACCAAGTGAAACCAAATCCAGCTTGGTTTGAAGAAGATAAAATTGTCTCTATCGACCCATTTGGTGCGGATGTCAATATTCATTTCAAAGATTATTTAGACAAAGGTTTTAATATTAAACCTTCCATTGCTGTGACTCAGGCACACCTGCACATCCCCGAAGTTCAAGAAGCTGTAAAAGCTGGAAAACTTAAAGTGGATGGAAAAGTGGTCAAAGAAGATGGTTCTGTTAAATGTACTAAAATTGCTCTCGAGCCAGTTTGGTATCTTCCAGGTATGGCGAAAAGATTGAAAATTGACGAAGGAGAACTCCGAAAAATTCTTTTTCAAGAAACAGGAGGAATGTTTCCTGAGTTAGTCACAAGACCTGATTTAAAAATTCTACTTCCTCCTATCGGAAGTACGACTGCTTATGTCTTTGGTAATCCCGATGATTTACAAAATCCAGAGATAGAACTCACTTGTAGAGTGCATGATGAATGTAATGGAAGTGATGTTTTCGGCTCTGATATCTGTACTTGTAGGCCTTACCTTACTTGGGGAATTGAAGATGCTGCAAGAACCGCACAACGTGGTGGAGTGGGACTGATTGTTTATTTTAGAAAAGAAGGGCGTGCTCTAGGAGAAGTGACTAAGTTTATGGTCTATAACGCTCGAAAAAGACAAGAAGGTGGTGATTCAGCTAAAAATTATTTCTATCGAACTGAATGTGTGGCAGGTGTTCAAGATGCCAGGTTCCAAGAGTTCATGCCCGACACTCTCAATTTTTTAGGTGTTAAAAAAATTCACAACCTCCATTCGATGAGCAATATGAAATACGATGCTATTAAAGCTGCTGGTATTGAAGTAGTGAATAGACTTTCGATACCAGAAGAATTAATTCCTGCTGATGCTCAAGTTGAAATTGAAGCTAAAAAAGCGGCAGGTTATTTTACCGCCGGTGAAGTAAAAGATGAAAAAGAATTACAAAATGTACAGGGACGTAAACTAGATGACTGATTTAACTAAAGAAGATGTTGAGTATCTTCTCACTCCTCAAGCCATTAGAGACACAACAGCTGCAGTTTATAAAAACGCATTAGAAGGTGGCACTCATTTCAAAGTCCATGAAAATAAACTCAATGATTGTGCTGATTTTGTTTTGGATGTTATTTATAAAAACTATCCTAGTTTAAAAATTCCTTTTCACTCTCGTTGGGGACATTTTCAAGTAGGCGGAGTTGATCGCATAAAGCTCTTTGATGATAAAGTCGCTCAATGTGATTCTTTAGAAAAAGCTCGTCGTAAGATTGAATTGGCCATCACGTCAGTACTTTTAGATGCTGGAGCTGGACCTGAGTGGAGTTATAAAGAAATTGATAAAGTTTATAATCGATCAGAAGGGTTAGCGGTGGCAAGCTTTCACCTTTTTCTCGAAGGTAGTTTTTCAGAGAAAAATGAATGTTTAGCAGACGCCAAAGGTTTGCAAGCATTCAGTAAAGAGACACTTGAAAAAGGTTTTCAAGTCGATGAGAACAATCCACTCGTTGGTGTGCAAGGCAGAGTCGCTCTTATTCAAAAATTAGGGGAAACTGTAAAAGACAATAAGTATTTTCCCGGAGATAGACCAGGAGGGATGATTGATTATCTTATCGCTCATAAGGGTGATCAATTTAAAGTCCAAGATATTTTAGAAGTGGTCTTAAAAGGCCTTGGAAGTATCTGGCCTGGCCGAATACAATCACATGGGGTAAATCTTGGAGATGTTTGGCATTACTCTAGCTTTGGAGATTTCTCCGCTCAGTCAGTTGTTTGCTTTCATAAGCTCTCACAGTGGTTAACCTATTCTTTAGTCGGCCCCATAGAAGAAGCGGGATTGAGTGTGAGTGGGGCAGAAGAATTAACAGGTCTTGCAGAATATAGAAATGGAGGATTGTTTCTAGATTTCGGCGTTATAGAATTAAAAGATCCTTCTCTTTTGAATCAGTCCCATCTTCCTCAAAGTGATCTGATCATTGAATGGCGTGCTCTGACGATTCAACTCTTAGATCGTATTGGTCAATTAGTTCAAAACCGATTACAAAAATCTCCTGCTGATTTTCCCTTGGCCAAAGTGTTAGAAGGTGGTACTTGGTGGGCCGGTAGAAAATTAGCGAAACAAAAAAGAAGTGATAGCTCTCCTCCACTGAAACTTGAAAGTGATGGAACAGTATTTTAAGTCATAAGGAAATAGAGATATGAGTAAAAAATTAATTCAAATTGAACACCCTCTTATTGAACATAAGCTTGCATTTTTGAGAGACAAAAATACCGGGTCTGCAGAATTTAGAAATATTATCAGAGAACTGACTAAGTTTTTAGGTTTTGAAGCAACAAGAGATATAGAACTTGAAGATTGCACCGTAGAGTCTCCTCTCTCAAAAGCAAATGTACGAAAAGTAACGAGACCACCGGTCATTGTCTCTATTATGCGTGCAGGAAATGGGATGCTGGAATCGATGTTGGAAGTGCTTCCTTTTAGCCAATCAGGACATATTGGAATTTATCGCGATAAGTTTATTAATAACACTGTCGAGTATTATTTTAAACTTCCTACGGATGTTAAAGATAAGACGATCTTGTTATTAGATCCCCTGCTTGCCACAGGTGATACTGCCGTTGCCAGTATTGATCGATTAAAACAATATGAAGTAGGTAAGATTAAATTACTGACCATGCTCACTTGTCCTTCTGGTGTGAAACGTGTGCATGAATTTCATCCTGATGTCGATATCTATACTCTTAAAGGGAATGAAGAAATTAATGATAAAGGTTATCTGGTTCCTGGGATAGGGGATGCTGGTGATAGGTTGTTTGGAACCAAATGATGAATCTTAAATATAAGGTTTTTTTTCTCATTCTGTGTCTGTCATCATTTACTGTTCACGCACATAATATCAATGTCAGGACAAATCCTATTGGACTGCTCATGGGGTCAAATAATTTAGAAGCACAATATGCTTTGGTTGATAATTGGTCCTTAGGAGTAGGGGGGACGCTTTGGGAGACAACTCTTCTCGATGTAGACTTTAAAGCGACCGAAGGACATGTGCGATTTGATTATTGGTGGAATAAAGCTTTTGAACAAGGCTACTATGCTGGGGGACAGATCTCTCAACTTAATATGGATTTAACTTCTGAAATTGACGATGAAGAATTTTCTGGATCAATTAGTTCCCTAGGACTCATAGGGCAATTCGGTCATCATTGGCAGTGGGATCATTTTAATGTGGCCCTCGGAGGGTTCTTAGGTGTTTACGATTTCGGTGACGAGGTTGAACTCGAAGATGATAACGGTAACACTCAAAAAGAAAATGTTCCTGCCTTTGGAACCTGGGGAGTTGAACTTTTTATTGGGTGGGCGTTCTAAGGTATTTGTTTTTCGGAGCCTTTTCTTCTGAAGCATAGAAAAAATAATTAAAAGCAATAAACGTTGATGAGTTTTCTCTTGATTTAAAGAGAGGAGACTCTTCATTACTTGCATCGTGATATTGACTTGTTCTCACTCCTATAATGCCAAAAAACTTAAAGTACCTCACCATGAAGCTGACTGATAAATCTTGTCCTATATACCCTGCAGATGCGTTATAACGTTCACGAATATTAGGAATAATATCCTTATCATCTACTTCATAAAAATAATCAGAAAGTTTCTCCGTGGCATAATTAAGCTTATACCCCATACTCAAGATAAAATACTCAAAGAATTTATAGCGATAATCCAACTGAGGCTGCAGCCTATAACCTCTATGACTGGTAAAATTAAAATCAGTAGAAAACACATAACGAAGAGGGAGTTCAATCTCCCACTCATGCCCATTGTTTTTGTGAAGAATATAACTGAGCCTAGGTCCGAATTCTAATAAAAGATCTAAGTCATCCATGCCGGAGCGTGCTTTATTGTCTTCTGAATCAGCAGGAAAAGAGCCTCCAAAGCTTAAATCTAAATCTAGATTTGTGGTGGTTAAAAAACGAGCTCTGAAACCTTTATCATCATTTCTAAAAGTGAGCCCTCTGTATATGAAAGAGGGAAAAGTCAGATAATAAGTGCTGGAATCTGCTGCTGCGGGGTAGTGAGGAGTTCGCGCCACCCCCCCAACGACACCCCATTCATAAAGAGGTTTAGCCTCTTTGGCGGTAATGAAAGTAAAAGGAAGCAAGAGCAGGCAAATAACGGGGAGTTTAAACATGTATGAGATTATAGACTAAAATAGAAAAGTGCCTATAAAAAACTGAAAATATTGAAATTTGCTATGCGTTAAACTTTTATTAGTAAAACTTAATTTTTTTATTATTTTTACTTTTAAAAACGTAAGCTTCACGGTAAATTTTTATCAACCGGAGAAATTTATGACTAAACTACTCTTAGTATTACTCATGATGAGTACAGCGAGTTTTGCCAGAACAGTTTTGTTCGACGAATATCGCGAAGAAATCAAGCAGATGACTTTAGACGGTCATAGACCTTTAACAAGTTATTCTCAGTCTCGTAAGTACGTTATGCAGAATATCCACCTCGATCAAGATCATAAAGGATACTTTGTCAGGGACGTTTACTGTTTAATTCAGTATAGAGAGAGAATATCTCCAAATACTATGCCTGATCATACCAAAATAAATATCGAGCATACATGGCCTCAGTCACGATTTAATAGATCAGAAAGTAGAAGCTATCAAAAAGCAGATTTGCATCACTTGTATCCAACCAATTCAAGAGCAAATTCGACTCGTGGCAATCATTACTTTAATCAGTTTAAAAATGGACAAGTTCTCTCTCATGAGTGTCAAGCTTCTTCAGTTGGGACTATTTCTCAAACTGGAGCCAGAGGTTTTGAACCACCTGAAGAGCATAAAGGAAATGTAGCAAGAGCACTTTTCTACTTTGCCCTTCGCTATAATATGCGTATTCCAGCTTATGAAGAGTTTTTTCTAAGACAGTGGCATCTTATTGATCCTGTTGATAGCGATGAGTTAGCAAGAAATGACTTTATTGAAACAGTTCAAGGTAATCGAAATCCATTTATTGATGACCCTGACCTAGCACAGCTTATTGAAGACTTTTAATTAAAAAAACAGCTTAAGTTTACAACTAAGTACGTTAAAACTAAGATTATTTAATGGATCATACATTTTTATCAGTCTTATTAATCGTACTTGGTTGTGTTCAGCTCTGTGATATTTTCGTCTCCCTTACTCTCTATAGAATTTACAATAAAAATACTGACTACCTTTGCGCTACCATCATTTGGTGTGGCGCATTTATCTTTTTTACTTCAGATGTACTTCTAGGAGAGATAGGTCCAGCACAACTTTACTTTTCTTTTATTTTTGCTGGTCTAAGTAGTATTGCCCTAGGTGAATTAACCGCAAGACTTTTTGAGCTCTCTTATTCTTGGCGCAAGAAATTAGGTTTTCTTATTCTATGCTATTTTTTGAGTGTTCTTTTTTACCTTCTAGGCTTTAGAGAGTTTTGGTTTTTAGGGGCCATTATAGGAGTAGGTGTTACCGCCCCTCAGTTTTATGTTTTTTGGCAAGGGGTAAAAAAAATAAAGCATGCTAAAAAATCAGAAAAAGAAAATACTTCCGAAATCAAAAGTGTGGATCGACTTTTTTTAGTCATCGTCTTTCTGTGGGGGATTCACCTGTTGGATTATCCTTTTTTAAGACCTCTTACAGATATAAGATTCTCTGTTTTTGGCTTTTCCTTTGCTCTTTTTTTAACCTACTGTGCTTCAGTTTTATTTCCCGTGATGGTGAATCATAAAATATACTTACAATTAACAAGCTTGCTTTCTTCTCAACTTGATGAAACTTCAAAGCAGTTAGATGTTGCTCAACAAGAAGTGATAAATAAAGAGAAATTGGCCATGGTGGGGACTCTTACAGCAGGTATTGCGCATGAAATTAAGAATCCTCTGAACATCATCAAAAATAATAATTTTTTAATAAAAGACAGCGTGACAAGCTTTGATGACTTCAGAGATGAGTTGTTTAAAGTAAATAAAGAAATCGCACAAAGGTTTGAGGCGGAACAAACAAAACTAAAAAAAGTCAGCCAGTTTATAGAAAAAAATGTTGATCGAGCTGATGTCATCATCAAAAATATGCTCATGCACTCACGCAAGCACAAGCGAGATTTAGCTTTTCATAATATCAATGCCATCATTGAAGAAGCCATTCAATTCTACTTTGACTCCACAAGTATGATGGAGAAAAACAAAGTAAAAACAGAGCTCTCCTTATCTGATATAAAACCTATCAAACTCTCTTTACCGGATATATCCAGGGCTCTGATCAATATTCTCGATAATGCTTTTTATGCCCTTAAGAAAAAAGAATCAGAAAAATCTGATTTTCAGCCACTTATAAAAATCAAGACGGATCAAAACGAGAATTTTGTTTTTATTGAAATTGAAGATAATGGTATTGGAATCTCACCCGATGATCTTTTGAAAATTAATGATCCTTTTTTTACCACCAAGCCAACGGGAGAGGGCACTGGACTCGGAATGCATTTAGTTAATGAAATCATCGATTTACACGGTGGAAATATGAGTATCGACAGCGTAGAAGGTCAATTTACTCGCATCAAAGTGGCCCTTTCAAAAAATCTTACATAAATCTAACATGAAAATTTTTAATTGATGCTATAATGAATAATCAAGGAGTTATCATGCGTCTATTGTTTTTCATGCTTATTCTTAGTGTCAGTGCTCATGCAAAGTGGGAAAAAGCAACTTTTGCTGGAGGGTGTTTTTGGTGTATGGAGCCTCCTTTTGAAAAACTGGTAGGAGTGAAAGAAGTCATCTCAGGCTATAGTGGGGGCGAGAAAAAAAATCCCACTTATAAGCAAGTCTCAAGTGGGTCTACTCAGCACCGTGAGGCAGTGCAGATAATCTATGATCCTCAATTGGTGAGCTATGAGAGATTAGTTGAGATCTTTTGGCAAAATATAAATCCAACGGACAATAAGGGGCAGTTTGTGGATAGAGGGTTTCAATATTCACCAGCAATTTTCTATCATAACAATGAGCAAAAAAAAGTTGCAGAGAGATCAAAAAAGACCCTCCAGGATTTAAAAAAATTTGATAAAAAAGTTTCTACTCCTCTTATAGAATTTAAAAATTTTTATAAAGCTGAGGAGTATCACCAAGATTATTATAAAAAAAGTTTGATCACAAAAGCTAAGTACAAATACTACCGGAGTGCCAGTGGAAGAGATGATTTTCTTGAAAAGTACTGGAAAGAGGGAGAAACTTTTTTAAATCAAGAAAAGTATAAAAAACTGTCACAAAAAGAGCTTAAGAAAAAACTGAGTGATATTCAGTATCAAGTCACCCAAGAGGATGCTACTGAAAAGCCATTTGAGAATAAATATTGGGACCATAAAAAAGAAGGCATTTATGTGGATATTGTTTCAAATGAACCACTTTTTAGCTCTCAAGATAAATTTAAATCGGGTACTGGTTGGCCTTCGTTTACCAAGCCTCTAGAGCCAAATTTAGTGATCGAGAAACACGATTCTACTTTAGGCATGGAGAGGATTGAAGTCAGATCAAGATATGCTGACTCACATCTAGGCCACGTCTTTAACGATGGACCCAAACCTACTGGTATGCGCTATTGTATAAACTCAGCAGCGCTCAAATTTATTCCTAAAGAAAAACTCAAAGAGAATAATCTTGAAAAGTACTCTAAGCTTTTTGATTAGTCATTTTGAAATTTTAAGTGGGAGATAAGTTCATTGATACGATCTCTATTGGCACCTAAATCAGAGTAGCCCACTCTGGATTGAGACCTCATGTGGAGTTCATTGGTCTCTGGTAAATAAAGAAGTTCTACATCATCTACAAAACCAAAGGCACTGGTGGCACAGGCATAATGAACATAATGAGGTTTATCCGAAAGTAAATTACAATGGTCGAAAAAAGCTTTCGCCTGGCTCCATTGGGTCGCATTCAGAGAAATAGCTGGGATATAATGAGTTGAGGCTTGAGGGGCAAAAGAACTGACACAATTGGGCTTGTCTGAACAAGGGGCTAACGAATTGTTTTGCATATTATAAGTCGAAGCGACCTGCATATTCTGGCTTTCTCGGGCCAGCAGAAGCAGTCTAACTAAGAAAAATAGTATGGCCGCTAAAATTAAGAATAAAAGAACTTTAGAAATTGTTTTTAATATACCCATGCTTTTATTATAATCGATGTAATGGATGATTTAAAAGAAAAATTAAAAACAGAAATTGAAGAAGCTGATTGGTCAATGATTAAACCTCATGTGGAACGAGGAGCAGTTCTGCTTATCTCTTCTCAATTGGATCTTTTGGACGTTGGAGTCGCTATCGCTCAAGACAAGGTTCAGTTCATTAAACTTTGGCTAGATGAAGGGCTGATTACTAAAACTGATGATATTGATAGTAAAGCTTTTGAAGAAGATCAATTCAAAAAACAATTTAAATTTATTATTATACAGCCTTATGTCTTAATTCAACATGTCACTACTTTGAACTAATCTTATGTTTTTCACATATTTGATCAAAGTACTGCATATTTAATTTAGCGTACTCTCTTTTTTCCACGTAGTTTCCAGGATAAAAGCTTTTCTTAAAGCCATAGGCCACAATATCTTTGAGTCTTTTGAGTGGTATATCAAAATTATCAGTGGCAAGCTTGTACTCATTTGTGACAGTGGTGTTTGAAACAAGTCTATTATCGGTACAGATGGTTGTGGCCATTCTATTTTCCAACATATTTTTAAACTTATGCTCTTTGATGGATTTGATTTCAGGATTTGTTTGTAAATTACTGGTTAGACAAACTTCAATAACAGTTCTCTTATCAGCAATAAAGGAAGCAAGTTGCTCAATATAGCGTTTTTTATCGGTGATGTTTTCCGCTTGTATACGCTCTGGCATAAAGAGTGAGTAGCCATGACCAATTCTATCTGCATAACACTCGGTAATGGCTTCGAAAATACTTTCTGCACCGTAGGCTTCACCTGCATGAACTGTTTTATGCATAAAGTTTTTATGGGCATAGGCATACACGTCTTTAAATTTTCGAGCTGGATAGCCTTCTTCTTGCCCAGCTAAATCAATTCCTGCAATAGGAAGTCCTTTATCGTCTCTTAGTTTGACGGAGGCCCTTACCATTTCCATCGCGGCCATGGTGATAACTTGCATGTCTCTGGCGTAGTTCATCATTTTATAAAGATTTGTATAATAAGGAGAAAAACCTTTCGGTCCGAACATCCGCATAGCACAGTTGATGATTCCGTAATGAAATTCAGGCTTGTGTTCTATTTTTACCGCTTTAGAGTTATTGTATTCTTTCTTTGCTCTTTGAAGACCATCATTACAAGCTGTTAAAACTGTTTCAATGGTAAGCCCTTTGCTATGATCAACGAGAAGTTGAGGAGCAAACCTCACTTCAATATAGTTCACACCTTCTTTTTGACAATCGATCGCCAATTCATAGGATGCTCTCTCAATATTTTCTAAATCACGAAGTACTGAACATGTGTACTGAAAACCGTGGAGGTACTCACCTAAATTAGCGTAATGGGATTTAAAAACCAATTCTTTTAAACCTTCCGTTGAATAAGCCGGTAAATCAATTTTTAATTTTTGCGCCATTTCTATTAAAGAATCAACTCGCATGGATCCATCAAGATGGAGATGCACATCCGACTTTGGCATATCTTTTAAAAATTCAGTTGTGTATTTTTTCATAAACTATAATCTCTTTAATTTTTGCATGCGTTGACTAAAAGTATGAATTTGATCTTCGGGCCGTGCAAAACAAACTCGAAAATAACCTGGTTTCGAAAGCCCCAGGTCACGGCCTTTAAGAATATTTATTTTTAGCTCATCCAAGATAAATTGATGATATCTTTCTTCATCTTCAAAAGACTCACACCATTGGGAGAGATCCAGTACTATAAATAACCCCGCTTCAGCTGGTAAAAAATTAAGATGGTCATTTCTATGAATGAGGTCTCTTTTTGTTTTATTTAAACGCTCTTGGTTCAGTTCAATATAGTGATGTAAGAATTGTTCATCACTTAACAAATCAGCGACCGCTAATTGAGTTAAACTCGCAACTGGATGAAAATAGCATAGTGAACTCATGGCCTCTACCAGTTCATTATCCTCTGAGTAAAAAAATCCTACTTTAAACCCAGCAATGGCAAAGTCTTTGGCCATACCGTAAAGTAGGTGAGCGGGTAGTTTTCGCTCTCTTGCGAGTTGATAAAGAGACTGATGCCTTTCCTTGCAGTGGGTGGATAAAGCATAGATTTCATCACTTATGAGCTCTAGTTTTTTGTTTTGAATAAAGTCGAGGAGAGAAAACATAAATTCTTGGGAGAGAATTTCACCTGTGGGGTTATGAGGATGACATATGAGAACAGCTTTGATTTTCTCCGGCTCTGGATATTGGTTATAGGCTTGTTCAAAGGCTTCAATTGAGTGTTGAAAATTATTGGTTGGACTAAGATCAACTTTGACAAATTCACACTTGAATCTCTTGGTGAAGTCATGCTCAAAACCATTATAATAGGGAGTGGCAATCATGATCGCGTCCCCTTCGTCAAAAAGAGTAAAAGACAGTGCTTCACAGATAGCACTCACACCACATTGAACAACAATATTTTCAGGTTTTAAGGCTTCAATATTTAAATGGTTCATCGCAAATTGAGAAAATGTTTCTCGTAGCGCCGGTACATCCATGCCTGAATACTGAATATGTTCAGATTTAATTTCAATTTGAGACGATAATTTTTTACTTAAAAGATCTTCCATTAAAGTGTTTTCGGCAGTTCCAAAATTTAAAAATCCCTCTGGATTTGTTTGAGCGTCATAGGGATCATTATTGCACTTTATAATACCTGCAACGATAGCACTTGGATGATTCATTAACTGGGAAGCTCTTTTAGATAAACTCATTATAATTGAAACTCCTCTAAATTTGTCATGACTTGATATAATTCCATACCTTGATGGACAGCACTGGAAGGACAGCGGTTGATAATGATACCATCTGTTGTGGCCTTGAACTGTTGACGTGAAGATTGAATGGGATCCTGCGGGTCTAGATTTTTAAATTGATAAAAACTAGCGAGCACATCATTTTCTTTAAATCGATCGCCTGGTTTAAAATGGTAATCCACTAAACCTCCATGGGGGGAGAAGAGTGTTCGATAGTCTGCGAGTTTGCAAACATAACCTGAAAAGCTTTCCGGCTCCTCTTCCAGGACACCTTTATATTTTAAATAATTAAGTATGCTCTCAACATCCTTATCTGCATCTTCCATACAAAATGATTCTTCAGAACCAAATTCAAGAGTAAAACTCTCTATATCAAGGGTTATATCTCTGCCATGCTTTTCTAATTCATTACGCAAGTGAACCCATGGCATAAAGGCAGCTTCATCCATGGCCCCTCCAAACTCATCTGGAATAACCAAGATATGCTTAAATTTTAAATAATAAGAGATTTCTTTTTCGTACTCAGCACTATAGAGATAGCGAGTGGCAACTGGTCCGGTGTGAAGGTCGAGCACTCCATCGGCTTTGGCCGCAAGCTTTTGTAAAATGAGGTTAAGCTTATTGTTTTCAGCGAGTAAGCGCTTATCTACTAATTTTTGAATATGACTATCAATAATATGATCAAGTTCAGCTTTAAAAACTAACCGAAGTTCATGCCAGGGAAGACTTTTATTATCGGCCACAAATTGCTGCATATCAAAGCCAGAGGCTTTAACCACATCGACATAGTTACGGTTCCAATTATCACCTGTCACTGGATTATAGCGACCGTAAGTATAAGTTCCATGTTTGTTGTTGGTGGCATAAGGATTAGCAAGAGGAATAAAAGTGATGCTCCCATTAATTTTTTTATTTTTTAATTTTTCCATCAGCTGCAATATGACAGCATTTCCCTGGAGTTCTGCCCCATGGACGCTGGCCTGAATATGGATATGAGGACCAGCATGACCTTTGATAGTGTAAGTATTAATAGAGAGGTTTTCGCCACTGGCCAGTTCTTTAATAGGGTAGTTTTCAATGGTCCACATTTATATCATCCAATCGTATGAAGTTTTAGGAGGTCTTGGGATCATGAGATCACCATTATAATAAACCACTTCCCCTGGTAACATATGACATAAAAAATAGGGCATAGACTCGGTAAAACCATAGGCGCCGGCCCCGTGAAATTCTAACCAGTCACCAATCTTGATATCTGCAGGGAGGGGAAATTCACCTAATTTATCTAGAGCAGTGCAAAGAGGGCCATGAATTTGAAAAGCTTGATCATGTTCTTTATCACTAGCAAACTGCTTGATGGGAAAAGCTTGATTGACCAAGGCCACGCGAGCAATATGATTAATGCCCCCATCTGTCACAATCAGGTTTTTTCCTCTCGACTTTTTAATATCTACAACTTTGCAATAATAACGGCCACTATCGCCAATCACAAAGCGACCAAGCTCCATCCATATTTCTTGCAGCTTATACTTCTCTTTTAGCTTATGTAAAACCGCTTTGACTTCAGTGAAATCAATAGGGGGCGTTTCGAAATCATAAGGGATGCCGAGTCCTCCGCCGAGGTCTAACACTTCAGATTTAAGGGAATGTTTTTTTGCAAATTCAAGAGCGGTATTGATGGTGACTTCCCAAATTTTTTCGAGCTTGGAAACTTCCAACATATTTCCCCACTGAAAACAATGAAAGCCCCTTATATTGAGATGAGCAAGAGATTTAAAATCAACAGTATCCCATGTTTCTGTATCAACTCCAAAAGGGGTGATTTCATCTCCACCCAGAACACTTTTACCTTCGCTCCAGCTCAACTGCAGTCGCAATAAACAATCTATTTTCTTATCAAGTTTTTCTGCCACTTCATTTAACCAAACGGCTTGATTTGGACTTTCTAAGACAATCGTTTGCACCCCATTTTTAATGAGGTGTTCAAGATACTCTTTAGATTTTCCAGGGCCTGTGGCTAAAATTTTTGATCCTTGCACGCCGGTATTGAGCACTTGATGAAGTTCTCCTGAGCTGGCCACATCTAGACCAAAGCCTAGGTTGCGCAGGACTTTGATCACCGCACTCATAGGATTAGCCTTGCAGGCGTACCAGAGCTTAATATCAGGGTCAAGGCCTTGTTTCATATCTTCTAATTTAGCTTTGAGATGATCTAAATTATAGAAGAAAAAAGGAGCATCAAATCTATCTATAATACTTTGTATTTTATCTTGCATTAGCGTAAGAACTCTTCAAGCTTAAGAGAGTCATCAGTTTTACTATCACGGTATTTAACAATGATGGCGCAATTGAGACTGAGCCCTATTTCATTGGCCCAATTAAGCTTGCTGCTCACTGGTCTCGTTCCTGGGACCACCACTGCATTCTCAGGGATTATTCCATCAGTCACTTGCTTTTCCTTGACTGCATCGTAGATAGGAGTTCCTTTAGAGAGAATCACTCCAGGGGCAATAACCGCTCCACTTAGGACTTGAATACCTTCAACAATAACAGCACCAGCTCCCACAAAACAATTATCTTCTATCACAACTGGGGAAGCACCAATGGGCTCTAAGACTCCACCAATTTGTACCGCTGCTGAGAGATGAACATTTTTTCCAATTTGAGCACAACTTCCCACAAGGGCATGGGAGTCTACCATAGAGCCACTATCAACATAGGCACCGACATTGATGTAGGCCGGAGGCATGATAATAACTCCACTGGCAACATAGGAGCCTCGTCTGACACTACTTCCCCCTGGCACCATTCGTATCCCGTCATTGGGAGTAAACATACGTGCCGCTAGATTATGCTTATCTACAAAACCTTTATGGCCTGTTTCAGAAAACTCTTTTAACTCACCAGCTTTAAATGAAGCTAAGATGCCTTCTTTAACAGCAGTATTGGCCACCCATTTTCCATCAACTTTATTAGCTGATCTCAGTTCACCTGACTCTAGTTTATCTAATATTTCTTCCCAGTTCATTTCAATATCCTTATTTATTATTTTTATACCAAGTATTTACAAAATGATTTGCTTCTTTCAGTCTGCCAAAATCTTTTAAGTCTTCGCTAGCAAGTGGCGGCATCATAGTGTTATGAGCAATTCTTCCTTCCATGGCCATGAGTGCTTTAGCCGGAACTGGATTACTTGCGATAAAAAGTGTATCGCAGGCATGCTTCCATTGAGGGAGATCAGTGACTGAACCATTTAGACATTTTTTGACATAAGTATGAGTGGCCATAGGCCAAGTGTTGGATGCAACGCTCACAAGACCACAGCTTCCTGCAGCTGCAAACTCTGACATGAGTCCATCATCACCACAAAATACTTGTCCACCGTTAGCTGCTTTTAAATATTCTTTCATTTTTTCTGGAGAGCCACCAGCTTCTTTGATCGCCCAAAAGTTGGGATGAGAGTTCAGTCTTCTCACTGCTTTAAAACTTAGCCAAGATCCTGCTCGGCCCGGGACATTATATAACATAACTGGCTTTGAGACTTTATCCATTAAGTCTTTAAACCAAAGGTACTGACCTTCATCTCCCGCTTTAGCGTAGATTGGAGTGACCATCAGGTAGGCATCTATATTTTTAGTCTCAAGCCATTTAATCCACTCTCTTTGGGCTCCTAAATCATGCCCCCCGACTCCTACCATCACAGGACTAGAGGGTTTTAAGGAGAGTACAAACTCAACTATTTTTTTTCTGGTATCAAGATCGAGATTAAGTGCTTCTCCAGTTGACCCAAGAATTAATAAACCATTTTTTGCCTCGGTTTGTTCCGATATAATTTTCTCGAGACTTTTATAGTCAACACCAAGCCCTGGTTTTAAAGGGGTGATGAGGGCCGTCCATAAATGGTAATCTTGTAGTTTCATAAGAATCCTTTATACATGTAAGTGTTTTTTTACGAGGTTATTAAACTGAGTCAGACCATAGGCAATATCTTTATCAGACAGCAAGCGTTCTGCACTCCATAAAGCACCTTTGGCAAAAATACCGCGATCAAGAGCTTCATGGGTGATCTTGATTTTCTCTACATCTGACTTCATTTCAATATGATGATAACCAATCACTTCACCAGTTCGTTCGGCTGTGATTTTTGCTGGTTTATCTAGCCATTGCTTCCATGAAAGTGCTGTGCCGCTAGGGGAGTCAACTTTATGCTGATGATGGATATCGTGAATAGAGAACTCAGCTCCGGGAAAAAGCTTGTCGGCTTTTCCCATTATTTCAATCATGGCCTTCACTAAATTCATACCCAATGAAAAGTTATGAGAATTCACCCATTTTAATTTCTTTTCTTCTAATTGAGTCAGCAAGGTTCTATTCCAAACAAAGCCAGTTGAACCAATCACACATGGCTTTTTGCTCGCAATAAACATATCAATATACTCTGTAAACACATGACCCGGAAGAAAACAGATGATCACGTCACAAGCTTGCAGAGACTCCAAGGTAGGTTTATTATTTTGATCAAAGCAAACAGTGTCTTGATGAAGTTCGGCCACTTTACTTCCTGTGCGGCCACTTCCTACTAAGGCAACTTTCATGCAATAAACTCCTTGTGTAAAAGCCCTATGGCATCATTAGATTCTTTCTCTGTCACAAGAATATTAAAGTTATAAGGTGAGGCGCCTAAGCAGAGCATACGAACATTAATATCCTCAATAGCTGCAAAAACTCTTTTGG
This sequence comes from Halobacteriovoraceae bacterium, assembly GCA_002713145.1. Taxonomy (GTDB): domain Bacteria; phylum Bdellovibrionota; class Bacteriovoracia; order Bacteriovoracales; family Bacteriovoracaceae. The sequence goes on along the minus strand of PAVS01000005.1, from coordinate 221,289 downwards.
CCAAACCAGCTTGCTCCAACATTTTATTTCCAATAAGACTGATGAGAGAAAAACCGTATTCAGTTTTGACCTCACCAATTTGAGCTAATTTTTGAATCAATTCTTTATTATCTAATGTTTTAGGATCAAGTGAAACCGCCACTGATATTTCTGAAGTGGTGACGCAATCAACACTGACTTCAAACTCTGTGAAAACCGCGAAGATTTTACTCATAAAACCAAAGGCATCTAACATTTTGGGAGTGGTAATTGTCAGGAGGGCTTGATTATCTCTTTTAGCAATGGCCCGGATGAGTGGCTTTTGTTCCACCTCATGTCTAATCCATGTGCCAAGTTCTTCACTTGCATAGCTGGAACCAACAAACACCGGAATACTCTGACGCATGGCCGGAACGAGGGTGGTGGGGTGGAGAATTTTCGCCCCATAATGGGCCATCTCTCCCGCTTCATTATAACTGATCTCTTCAATGGGTTTGGTGTTTTCACAAATACGAGGGTCACAAGTCGCAATCCCTGCTACATCCGTCCATATCTCCAAAACATCTGCTCTTACACCTTCCGCAAAAAGGGCCGCGGAATAGTCTGACCCACCACGACCTAGGGTGGTGGTAGAGCCTTCATCAGTAGACCCAATATAACCCTGACCTACGTAAGTGGTAGAGCCATCGAGCTTAAAATAATTTTGGCATTTATGATGAATCGTTTGGATATTTGGTTTAGCTCTTCCAAATTGATTATTCGTTTTGAGAATGTCTCGGCTATCAAAAAGTTCTACTGGTTTATCTTTGATTGTCATCTTCATGGCTTCACAAAAAAGAAGAGAAGAAAGTCTCTCTCCAAAAGAAACCACTCGGTCATGGGCCTTAGGGCTACATTCGCTGATAAGAAAAATCCCTCGGATGAGAGTCTCAAGATTATTAATGAGCTCTCTTAGTCTTTCCCCCACTAATTTGTCATTAGTTAGATTTTGTAAAATATCAAAATGTTTCTCGCGAAGAGTGAAGAGCAATTTTTCGCACTCATTCCAATTTCCTTTCACAGCATTATTGACTAACTCATGAAGTTTATCAGTGGTGCCATAGGTCGCAGAGACGAGTGTGATCGTGGATTTTTGTTTCTGACAAATTTTTGCAGATCTTAGCATCGCTTCTTGATCTTTCATGGAGCTGCCTCCGAACTTGGAAACAATAATTTTGCTCATGTAAACTTCCTTTTTATATGCACCCATATTTAATGTCAGAAAGAGTCTTTTGAAAAGGATAAACCCGGAAGGAGTTAGATCTCAAAGCTCTCCATAGAGTGATTGCATGACTCTATGACAGTAAGCGGCTCTCAATCCCACTCACCAATTCGAAAGCTTGCCTAGAGCTTAAGAATTTCGGCGAAGACTTCCTGGGTCTACTTCAAATCCACTAGGTTGGATCCGTAGACTTACTTAGTTTCGCACCTCTTCAGACAGGTATAGGATAGTAGAGTTCGGATGAAATAACAAGTTTACAGAAAGGAAAAAACTCTGGAAAATGCCTTGAATGCAAGAGAGGAGAGAATTATGCATAAAGTAGGGATTATCGGCTGGCGTGGAATGGTGGGTTCTGTTCTTATGGAACGAATGCAAGAAGAGGGAGACTTTAATAAAATTAAGTCTTACTTGTTCTCTGGTGGACTCAAAGGAGAAAAAGCTCCTGATTATACAAATTGTCATGAAACAATTCTTAACTCAGATAATCTTGAGGAACTTATGGATATGGATATTCTCATCAGTTGCCAAGGGGGAGATTATACCAAAAAAATTCACCCGCAATTGAGGGCCCAAAATTGGCAAGGAATTTGGATTGATGCTGCCTCGGCGCTAAGAATGGATGAGAAAGCAATTATCGTTCTTGACCCAGTCAATAAAAACCAAATTGAGCAGGGGCTCAATAGGGGTGTTAAAGATTTTGTGGGAGGAAACTGTACCGTTTCTCTGATGCTGATGGGACTAGGGGGTCTTTTTAAGGAAGGACTTGTGGAGTGGATGACCAGCATGACTTATCAAGCAGCTAGTGGAGCAGGGGCTCGCAATATGATTGAGCTCTTAGAGCAAATGCAATTTTTCTCGCAAAAGTATAGCTCTCAATTAACAGCGAATGCGGCTACCACAGCTCTTGAATACGAAAAGCTTATGACGGGCAGCTTTAATGACTCTCAATTCCCCAAAGAGCAATTTGGCCATCCTCTGGCCCTGTCCCTCTTACCTTGGATTGATGTCAAAATGGAAAATGGTCAATCGAAAGAAGAGTGGAAAGCCCAAAATGAGGCCAATAAAATTTTAGGAACCAACAAAACGATTCCTATTGATGGAACCTGTGTCAGAGTGGCAGCACTACGATGTCACTCTCAAGCTTTCACAATTAAGCTCAAAAAATCAGTGGATATCAAAACCATTGAATCTCTTATTGCTGAAGCTAACCCTTGGGTGGAGCTTGTACCGAATGAGCGAGATATCACCTGCCAAAAACTTACTCCTGCTTACACTACTGGCACCATGAAAATCCCTGTGGGCCGTGTTCGTAAAATGACTCTGGGGGATGATTATCTCAATGCCTTTTCAATAGGTGACCAACTCCTATGGGGAGCAGCTGAGCCACTAAGACGGACCCTGCAAATGGTTTTATAGTCTCTGGAGTGAAAGACTCGGGAATGTATGAGTTATTACCCTATGGCAGTATTTCTAACCTTACTTTAAAATAAGAGGATGAAAATACTCTTGTTCACTTTTTTACTCACTTCCTTCTTTGTCCAAGCTGATTGCCCTAATGTAAGACTCGACCAAAACGGAGGGCCTTTTTCTCATATACCAGTTCAGTTCCAGGCCCATAATATGTGTGGGGGATATGTAGCGGCACAAATGATAGATGCGTGGAGGTTTGCTCATGGAGATACTGACTACTCTCATTTAACCTCACCAGTTATGACAGTCACACAACATTACGAAGCCAATAATGAAGTTGCACCTGAGAGTTTTGATTTTCTAAATTTCCCAGGAAACCCAGATGAAATTATGACCACTCTTTTCAGACAGGGAAGTTGCTCTGAACGGGTGACTAGTGAAAATGAGAGACATGTGATGTTAGGAGTTCCAGGAGATAAAATTTCTTCCCAAAATGTGACCTATAATATTGAACAAGAACTTTTTCCCCTCTATGAGAGGTTTCACCGCTTGAATGCTCTCTTTGAGTCAAATGAAATCAATAATCTTCATCATGAAGTTGTTAATGAAGTCATTTGTGAGTTTGAACCCGTTCTTTCTAACACTGACTCTATCACGTCTCTCACCAGAGATGTGATCGCAGCTCTGAGACGCTCAACTCCTATGGAGTTTTTTCAGTCTCTTTTTCTTAGTATGTGCGGGCAGGGGAATTTAAAAAGAATCATGCCACGAGCTAAAATTGTGAAATACAATGCTTCTGGAATTGAGCCCCATAAGTATCCAGGTGATTTAATTGAACATGTGGATGCGAGACTAAACGCCGGGCATCCTGTTAGTTTTAATTATTGTAAAGATGTTATCCACGATCCTAATTACCGAGGGATCACTGCAGTGTATCCTCAAACAGAGTTTGCCTGTCGTAGCTCTTATCATGCCAGTATTATCATGGGCTCCCGTCAAAGAAATGGTCGTTGTGAATATCTTGTTCGAAACTCTTATGGTTCAAGTTGCCATGCTTATGAGAATATTTGGGATTGCGAAAATGGTGACACTTGGATTGAACGTGAAGCTCTTATGTCCAATACAGATAGAATGTCTTGGTTAGAAGCCAAGTAAATTGTTCCAGTACTCGTTAATGACCAACTCTTATGTTAATATGATCCTGGCCGGGAGGTTATATGTCTAAACATATACAGTTTCTATTTATTCTCACTTTATTATCCTTTTCAAGCTTTGCAGATGAATACGGGGTAGATCTCTTTTGCCAAGATATGAATGTCGTCCTTCAAAAAATTGCTGTGTATGAATCAAATATCGCAAATGCAAATACGACCAGATCACCTTTAGGTGGAGCTTATCAAGAGCGTTATATCAAAGAATGTAGAGAAGGGAAGTGTGTTGTAGGTGCACATGAAAATGCTGTAAAACTTAGATATGAGCCCGATCATCCAGATGCAAGAGTTGATGGTTATGTGGCCTATCCTGATATTGATGTTTTGGAGCAAATGAATAAACTGATAAAAGCACAAGAGATATTTGCTATCATACTTAACAATTCACCCTATCACTCTCAAAAAGAATTTCTCATCGGAAACACCTTTAATAAATGTTTTCAAAAGTATGCGGCTTTTCGAAATAGATTCAATTATCAAAGTTTTTTAGGGCGTTAAGTTATTATTTTTACTTTCTTTTGTTAAACAAATTGAGGGCAATTTAATATCTGTTAAATCATAATAAATTTTCCAGTGCTATAATTGAGTTCCACGTTTTAAAAATCCCAGTACGTTTTCTATTTTTGCACGTTTGTCGCTCGATTTTGTAAAACTTCTCTAAAAATTCTTTTTCTTTTAGATGTCTTTTAGGGAGCTCTCCCATGTCTCACCAACTCATTTTGAGCGCACAGCTATTATGTTTTTTATTTATCGTTTCTTGTAATCAAGCAACACCACCCATTGTCGTTGATGAATGTCAGTTACCTGAACAGTATAGAGTGAGTGAGAACCTCATTCCCTTAGATGCAAAAAATTGCCTCATCCCCTTACAAATTGAAGCAACTCACTTAGAGACTTCTATTTTGTTGCAAGATTTTAGCCGCGAACAAGAAGAAAAAATCCAGGCCGCGATTGCAAGATTAAAACTAGTGATCAATTCCAAAGAGTTTAAAAAAAGAGTGCTTAATTTTCAGTATGAGAATATGTATGTCTTTGTTGATAATCAAGGTCTCTCAAATGAGGAAATTTATGAAAAAATAAGAGAGGGGGTAGAGGTTTTAAATAATGAGTTTGATCAAGAAATAGATTTGGATGCCACCTTATATTATTCAAGTAATTCAACAGTAGGATACACTTATCCCAACACTCATCGCATTTGGATTAATAATAAATTCTTTGCTACCAATAGCCTAAGTAAGGTTGCCGCTAATCTCATGCATGAATGGTTGCATAAAATTGGTTTCGGCCATGATAAACAAAGAACGATGAGAAGAGCTTACTCAGTACCTTATGGTATAGGAGGGATTGTAAGAGATTTAATCGAAGAAATGACGCCGACGCTAGTAGAGTCTCGTTTGTAAAAGATCAATTAAGCTCTCAATCTCACTGAGAGAACTTGTATCTCCATCAGCTGATTGGGACAGGCGAGCAATAATATCACGACAGAGTTGAACTTTTTTCTGCATACGATCTTTTGCAAGTTTAATAGCCGCATCAAAATAAGTTTTTTCAGTTTCAGTAAGTTCATCCATGCTTTCTAATTGTAAAAACTTTTTTGTGAGCTCAGGATGGTTAAGACCTACAAAATGAAGGACATAATTGAGGTTATTATTTCTAAAGTCGAGACCATAAGTTTTTTTGCTCTCGCTATTAAAGTCAATAATATCGTCAGTCATCTGAAAAATAATTCCGATTTCTTCACCTAGTTTAACCAAATCATCATAGAGTTTATGATCAGGTGTGCTAGCGAGATAAGGAGCGATAAAGCACCAGCGAAATAAAGATCCTGTTTTCTTTAGGGCCAATGTTTCATACAGAGTGGTTGTGATTTGATAGGGGTTCGTGTTTTCAAACTGAATCCATTCCCCTTCGACTAAATCTTTTAGGGTGAGGGTTAACTCTGCAGTGAGTTTGGGGTTATTAAAATCACTAAGCTCATGTAGCGCACGAGCGAGCATATAATCACCCAGTAAGACACTTTTTTTATTATTAATTAATGCTGGAATAGATGGGTTGTCTCGTCTCATATGCGAGTTATCAATAACATCATCATGAGTGAGGGTCGCATTATGAACTAGCTCAACCACTCGGCCCAGCTTAACCACTTCTGCTTCACCTAATGAGAAAATCTCTCCCATATATTGTACGAGCTTTGAACGTAGGAGTTTACCACCGGTCAGTCCCTTTAAATTGACATTTTTGAGATCTTCTTTCAGATAGCTATCATCAGAAAAATAAAAATGATCTAGTTCTAAATCAGTTTTCATAATTCTCCGCTATATAAAGATAAGTCACTCCTCCAAAAAGAGGAATATAATATGCTTTATCAAAACCTGTGGACTCTTTAATGATTTGAGTAAACTCATAGGCACAAGGAAAGCTTTTACTTGAATCGATTAAGTACTTATAAGCTTCTTCTTTATTAAAGAGTTTTCCAATAAAGGGAATAAAGTAATTCATGATTCCAAAATATATGCCCCTTAAAAAAAAGTTTTGAGGCTGTCCAAATTCAAGAATACAGATTTTCGATTTCGTCACTCTCGCCATTTCTTTGAGGGCCAAGCGGTAGTCTTCAACATTGCGAATACCGTATGAGATGCAAGTATGATCAAAGTCTTTATCTTCAAATGGCATCTGCATAACATCTTGGACTGACCAATGAATCGCTTTTGATTTATCTTCAGCAACTTTTAGCATATTCGCTGAAAAATCAACCCCATAAACCTCAGCACTTGGAAGTTGTTTTTTTATACTAAGTGCAATATCACCGGTACCTGTTGCACAGTCGAGAACTCGCTGAGGATGGCCTTTAGTCATATGCCTAACCAATTTTTTCTTCCAAAGTCTGTGAATACCCAAAGATAACATATCATTGAGAAGGTCATAGGACCCAGAAATATTGTTAAACATTGATTTAATTTGAACTGCTTTAGGCATATTAGATAACTTCTTTATGGTAAAATTTTGCAATTTCTGTGAGCTGAGCACGAATATGAGTTAACTCTTCTGGCGTGATTTGTTGATCTTTATCAGATAAAGCTTGTGCTGGGTTTGGATGTGACTCTACCAAAATTCCATCTGCACCAGCGGCCATGGCCACATGACAAAGAGGGCCAACCATTGCTGCAATTCCTGCTCCATGAGAAGGATCAACGATGACTTTAAATTTTGTATTTTGTTTAAGATAGATAACAGAGTTTATATCCAAAGTATTTCTAGTGCTCGTTTCAAAAGTTCTGATTCCACGCTCACAGAGGAGTATTTTTTCTTCTCCGAGGTCTGGCATATAGCCACAGGCATTGAGCCATTCTTTTACAGTTGCAGAAAATGCTCTTTTAAAGAGAACCGGTTTTCCATAGGCATTTAACTCTCGTAATAAATCATAGTTATACATATTACGAGAACCCACTTGAAAAACATCTACCACTTCATTAAGTGTTTCTGCTTGTCTGGGGTCTGTTATTTCTGTAACAAAAGAGAAATCGTATTTAGTTTTGAGCTCTTTAATAATCTTTAGGCCGGCGTTTCCTAAGCCTTGAAAACTTTCCGCTTGAGTACGCATTTTAAATATTCCTGCGCGAACAAAACTTAACTGTTCTTCAGAAGTTAGAATACTCTCAAGTTGTTCTCTGGATTCAAGGGAGCAGGGGCCTGCAATAATGGCAAACTTAGATTCACTTTCTAAGTAATTTTTCAGTTTCGACATGTGCCGCATTATATTTGAGTTGAGCTAAATGATCAAGAAATATTGAATATTTGGCCAAGTTAAGATATGAATTGCGCTATGCTTAAAGAAGAAGAAATTCCGCAGTTTATCCAAAATGGTTTTATATTAGAAGATCCTAAATCAAATCAGGTTGTTGTTGCGGTGTGTAATGAGGGTGATCCTCATCAACACAAAGGATTTCTGCTCAATTTTTACGGAGAAATCAAATCTTTAACCTTTCAATCCATCTCATTTATGCCAAGAGAGGAGTTTAAAAGTTTTATCCAAAGGATTTGTCCACATAAAGCTGAACTTAGCTTTATAAGAGATGGGGATGACGACTACAAAAATGATGTCAAAACAACTCTATCCTGGTTGCAAGAGAAGAAATTACAAAAAATAGTCCCCACCAGCTTTGCTCACTATAATATAAAAGAAGGGCACCCCCTTGGCTTTCTTCCAAAGCTTATGGATCTCAATGGTTATGTCTTTGGGTATTGGGATCAGGAAGAGGGTATGATGGGAGTCACCCCAGAAGTCCTTCTCTATCAAGAGAATAACCTATTTGAAACGATGGCCTTAGCTGGAACATTTGATACCAATCAAAAAAACTTCGCGAGCTTATTAGAAAAGAGTAACAAAAACCAAAGTGAGCAAGATTTTGTCTGCATGGACATTGAACATAAGCTCAAAGATCACTGCACTCAATTTCATAAACATGAAAAAGAAGTCTTTAACTTTGGACCTCTTGCTCATTTACATACTAAAATCACTTTTGAGTCCAAAGAAAACTTTCTAAGTCTTTGCCAAAGACTATCACCCACAGCTGCTTTAGGTGGTTTTCCCACTACGACTGCTCTGAAGTTGCTTAAAGATCTTAATTATTTTTCACTCGAAAAACAGAGTCGAACATTTGGGGGGGCCATAGGAATAGAGTTGCAGGATAAAGCCTTCTCTTTGGTTGCGATAAGATCAATTGAATGGAAAAAAAATAATTTGTATATTCATAGTGGGACAGGTGTCATCTCTGCTTCTGATATTGGTCAGGAATGGGCCGAGATTAAAAACAAACGAAAGGCAATTGTTGAAAAATTACAAGTTTAACCTTAAACAGACCCTCAAAAATCTAGGCGTTGAACAAGTTTACTTTTGTTCAGGTGCGAGAAACGCCTCTCTTCTGAATGAATTTGCAGAATTTGAAGTCACCCATATGTTTCAAGAGGAGCAGGCCAGTTTTATGGCCCTCGGTTCCTGTAAAATCACAGATAAACCCGTTGTTGTTTGTACCACCAGTGGAACCGCTGTTGCGCAGTGTCTGCCCGCTGTAATTGAAGCTTACCATACTCACCAAAAACTCATTATTATTTCAGCTGATAGACCTCTTAGGCTAAAAGGGTCTTGGGCCCCTCAAACCATAGAGCAAACCGGTCTTTTTTCTCATTTTGTAAGAACAGAAATCAACAGCAACACAGAAGAAAAAAATGAAGACATCCAATTTCCTCTGCATATTAATATACATATTGATGATGCCTCCATCGATATACCTGAAGCAACAGTGATTGATATTAATTCTCAAGAGTTCTGGTCAATTTATGCCAAAGCAAAGCACCCAGTTTTTCTGTATAGCGATCATAAGGTTCATACTGAGTTACTCAATTTTATAGAAAACTCAGGTGATGATTTATTTGCGGAAGTGTTGAGTCCCAAGGGGGCTAAAAATATGGCCACCATTAACTATGAATTTGAGTTGGTCAAAAAACTCAAAGAACATACTTTTGATTTGGTGGTTAAAATAGGGCCAACTCCTATTAGCAAAGTTTGGCGCCTTCTCGATAATACATTTCCTGATATTCCGATTGTATCACTCTCGGTTGACCCTGTAGGGCTTGGACGTGGCTTTCGGCTGAAAGAGACCCTTAAAGATTTTCCTCAAATCAATCAAAAGAAAAATGGTAAGGTCGGTGAAACCTTTGAGCTTGGGGAACTTTGTCAAAAATTTCCTTTATCAGAATTTTCGTTCCACCAAAAGATTTACCAAAGTGTGGGAAAACAAGACCTTATTTTTTTAGGAAATAGCATGCCTATACGTTATGCTGATTTTTTTAAAAATCGCCAAAATGAATTTTTTGCCTCTCGTGGGGCAAGTGGAATCGATGGTCAAATAGCGACGGCCATAGGGATGGCAAGACAGACCACAAGAATGGTTCATCTCATTATCGGGGATTTAACTTTTCTTTACGATTTTTCAAGCTTAATCAACCTTCTGCCTCCTAACTTGAAAATTCATGTGATTAATAATAGAGGAGGAAGGATTTTTGAAAGAATCAAAATGCCCAAAGAAATCCTTAATGTTCATGACCTTCCCTTAGAAAAATATATTCATGAACTTCCCTGTCGAAATCAAATAACGGTCTATACTTGTGATAATGAACAGACGAGACGGGCTTGGGAGAGTTTATGATTTATACCATTCATGGATTTGCAGGAAGGACATCTCAATTTGATTTTATAACCACAGAAAAAGTGGATATTGATCTTTTTGAACTCAAAGAGTTCTCTCTTGCAGCAATCGAAGCAAAGATAGACTTTTCTAAAGAAGTTAAATTGATTGGATATTCCCTAGGAGCGAGATTAGCTGCTCAAATATTTTTGAGAAATGCTGACTCTATATCCCAGTGCCTCTTGTTGGCCGGACATATGGGGCTATCTTCTGAAGAAGATAAAAAAAACAGGATTGATATCGAGAGTAACTTTAAAGATAAACTTCGCCATCTTTCTCAAGAAGAATTCATCTCATTCTGGAACTCATTGGAACTTTTTTCTCATGATCACTCAGAGCGAATTCGTTATGAACCGGCCTTATTGTTTAAAATGATAGAGCAATTCGCCTTAACAAAGCAGCCGTATCTTATTCCTTCACTTGCGGCTTATAAAGAGAAAATTCACTTTTTTTATGGTGAAAAGGATACTAAATACTTTCAGTACGCTCAATCAGAGCTCTCTGACTTTAATGTCCACACATTTGCTGATGCCGGTCATAGGGTCTATCAGTATGAGTCGGTTAAAAATAAAATTTTAGAGGTTTTACAATGAATATTCTTATGCAAGGTATGCGGCCTAAAACATTAGTGGCCGCGATTATTCCTCCGCTCACAGCGAGTGGACTTTATTTCTCTCAGTCCATTCATTACGACTATACTATTTTAAGTTTATGTTTGTTATTAGCACTTTGTATTCAAATTGCGACAAATTTTTATAACGACGCTATCGATTATAAAAAAGGAGCTGATAAAGACAGAGTCGGTCCAAAGCGAGTCAGTAATGAACTCAATGTAAAAAAAATCTTTCGCTGGGGGCATTTATTTATAATGGCGGCTTTTTTTGTAGGAGTACCTTTAATGTTGAAAGGAGGCTGGCCTATTGCTTTATTGGGCTTAGTTTCAATGTTCTTGGCCTATGGGTACACGGGAGGTCCTTTTCCCTTAGCTTATTTAGGTTTAGGTGAGCTGTTCGTTTTTTTATTTTTTGGTCTTGTGGCCACCATGGGAAGCTTTTATTTGATGGCAGAAAGCTTAAATCACCAAGTCTTCTTGCTTGCTTGTGCTAACGGTCTTCTTTCTTGTGCCTTGATTGCTATTAATAATCTTCGAGATAAAGAAAAAGATAAAGTGGTAGATAAAAACACACTGGCGGTTAAAATGACTCCCGGTGTTTATCACAAGTTATTAGACCTGTTTACTTTTGGCCCTTATTTCATCATTCTCTATTTTTTCGTCTTTATTAATTTGAAATTTGTGGTGGTTCTCCTCGCGGTCAAGTTTGCACACCAAACACGGTTTATTATTCATCACCATGAAAAACCTTCTGAGCTTAATAGAGCACTTGAATCAGCTGGTAAACATCTCTTTGCCTTTGGTCTACTTTTTTGGCTTGTGTGTTTATGGATCTAGCCTATAGCTCTTATCAACTGACTTCACGAAGTTTACCTAATGTTCTTAGTCGACCAGAGGACAAGGTTTATGACGGTGTTTTATTAAGAGTTGATAAAAAATATTTTCTTGATTATTTCCCATGGCAAGTTTTTGGGGATTGTCCTTGTGAAGAATTTCTTCTTCATCTCAAAGAGCAAGGGCTACCTGATTACTTAAAAAATCTCCTGGAATTAGAAAAGAACAGAGATGTCATTGATCATCAAAGTTTTAATAACCATGGTTTTAACCAAGTGGCTGATATAACCAAAGTAAAAGTATTTTCATTAGATGAGCTCAATATCACCCTTGAAAAGTACAACGGTCGTGTCAGGCTTGATTTCAATAATGCTTATCCGGATCAAGACGTAATGAAATGGTGGCTCGGCCTTTCTGAAGAAGATCGACAAAAAATTGATTATATTGAAGACCCTTGTACACCTGAGTTTTATGCCTCATTAAAATTAAAAGGTATGCCTATTGCAAGTGATAGGGTTCAATATGATTCTGAGATTAAGATTTTTAAACCTAATATTGAAAGTATTCAAAAAGGTAAAAAACTTATTTTCTCATCTTATATGGGCCATGATTTAGGAAGATATCATGCTTATTTATCACTGCTTACATATGGAGACCGTGAGCTTGTTCATGGTATTAACACGCCAGGTGTTTATCTGGAACAAAAGCCGTTATTTATTCAAAATAATTTGAGTTGCTCTATTGATAAGCAAGTTAGAGATGAGATGTACAAAGAACTAGGGGAGCGAGAATGGATTTCTCTTTAAGTTCAACTGACAATATTTACCTCATTCCACCTTACCTCATAGAAAAAAAAGAAAAATTTATTCATGAGTGGGAAAAAGTTTATAAGAGTGATCATATTTTTCTTTTTAGCTCTGGAACCACTTCAAAAAAACTTACTTCTTATGCTATTTCAAAAGAAGCTTTTTTAACCAATGCCAAGGCTGTGAATGATTTTTTACATGCTAGCTCTGATGATATTTGGTTTAATCCTCTTCCCGTTTTTCATGTGGGAGGGTTTGCTATCTTTGCTAGGGCCCACTTATTGGGAGCAAAAGTCATCATTAAGCAATATAAGGGCTGGGATGTTGCAAAATTTTATGATGAACTCTGTGCTTCCCATGCTTCATTTACTTCACTGGTTCCGGTGCAGGCCCACGATCTAATGACTCATAAATTAACGCCACCTCCTTCTTTAAAAGGAGTCTTTATCGGCGGGGACTTTCTTAATGATCATCTGGCCCAAAAACTTCATGAACTCAACTGGCCCATTATTAGAACTTTTGGCATGACTGAGACTTGTTCCCAACTTGCAACGTCTTTTTATCAACCCGACGACCAAGGTTTTATAAAATTACTTCCTATTTTTGATTTGAAAGATAATCAGGTTAAATCCCCCTCACTTTATTCGGCTAAAATTATTTTCGATAAAGCTGTCCAAGTTGAGTATCAAGAGGGACAGTCATTTGAACTCAAAGATGAATTAGCAATGAGAAGAGATGATTCGGGAGTTGCTATCAAACCCCTGGGGCGAAAAGATGATGCTCTTAAGATTAAAGGTCGTCTTTTTTATCTCAGCGAAATTAAAAATATCATTCATAGTATTTTTATAGAAAAAGGAATATATGGACAGGGTGAAGTCTTTATTGACTCTCAAACGGCCAATAAGAGCGTCACTCTCTTGCTTGAAAAATCTCTCAAGCAACGGGAAGCAGAATTGAGAAAAGAGATAGTTGAGCAAGTTCCTCCTTTATCTTCTGTTCTTCTTTTCAATTACTTAGATCGAATAGATAAAACCAGTTTACACAAAATCAAAAATATAAAGTAGTATTATTGGCATGAAAATTCTATTTCTCTGTCTTATATTAATATCTCTAGGTCATACCAAAACTTGGAATGGATCCAACTCACCTTATAAATTAATCAAAGACTTAAATACAGATTTCAATCTATTGCCACTGAAGGGGGCGGTAGCTGCTGATACTAAGCTGTGGCCAAGCTATTATTGGCCATATAAGAGAGGTGGTGTCGGTTATAGATGGGGGATTGACCAGAATACTTATGCACTTGATTTGTTACAAAAAGATGATCTTCTGGGTTTAAGTCGCCAAGAAATATCTCAATTATCACCCATAGAAAAACTAGATCTTATAAATGATAATTATAAACTCTCTCTTACTCAAGGAGCTCGAAAGTTCTCCAATCCTAATGCTCAGGACTGGAATGGTATTTGCCATGGAATGGCCGCGGCTTCACTCCATTACCCAGAACCTCAGATCAAAACGATCATTAATCAGGATGGTCTAACGATTGATTTATTTACTTCTGATATCAAAGCTTTATTAGGGTATTACTACGTACTTAAACAGGATGAAAAAGTCACCCAAATAGGTAAGCGTTGTTTTTTTAATTCACGAATTATGACAAGACTTCCTGCATGTAAAGATGTCAACGCCGGAGCTTTTCACCTTTTACTGGCCAATCAAATTGGCTTAAAAAAGAAATCTTTCCTTATGGATCTCGAGCGTTATAAAGAAGTTTGGAATCATGGTATTGTTAAATTTGAGTCAGAAGTTATTGCTCAACAACATAAGAGAGTAAAAATAAGAACTCGAATTTATTTCCCAAAAACCATTGAACCCCATTTAGCTCCAATCGTAGGCTCGAGTCTAGATTATATTGATTCAAAAATTTATACTTATTGGCTGGAGTTAGATGATGACTCTCATATTACCGGGGGAAGCTGGGTCAGCTTTGAGCGCCCTGATTTTATCTGGTACCAAGAGAAACTAGAACTTTCTGAAGACTTTAAAAAACTAGCTGAATTACTTTTCTAAACATAAGTTACGAAGGCGGTAGGGTCGAGTACAATTTCACCACTGGCCACCATTTGACGTATGTCTTTGATAAGATCATCTTGAGCCTTACACACTGCTGAAGCGGGCTTTTCATTTTTTAACTTATCCAAAAACTCTTCTTGCATGGTTTGGGTCACCTCGGAGAAGAGATCATATACCAGCTCTTTGCTAGACATTCTTAGCGCCACTGCAAGTAGATCCTGATTAGTATTTTTAAGAAACTCAACTTTCATTTTAGTGGTCATGTATCTAAGTTGATCAAGATATTCAATATTATCTTTTAAGTTATTGGCCAAGACAGGGTTTTTCATCTCAATAATATTGATCGCGCGAACTTGTTCTTCAAAGTCCATTCCACAGTATTGTTCAGGATTAAGACCTTGGGTTTTTCGTTGTTTTTTCTCAACAATACTAGAGATAGATTTATAACTGATAGAGTCTAGTTGATCATCAAATATAAGTCCCACTTTATGTAAATCGAGATCATTATGCTTATAAGGTTCGATGTATTTTACTTTCACACGAAAAGGTTTTGGCAAGGTTTGATCGGTGAGGTTCACCAGAAAAACTTCTGAGCCCACCTTGAGTTTTTGCACTTCTTCATTTCCCACCACCATTCCGGCACCAGCAATAGAAATATCTACTAAAACTGAGGTGAAAACGAACTCTGGTTTATCTGTTTCTACATCACGCATTTCAGAATGAAATGTAATGGATTTATGGTCTTGATATAAATAGTAAAAGCGTTGATTTTTTCTGCGTTCATAAACTTGGATATCACCAGGGATACTAAATTCAATGACGTGTCCATGACGATTGTACTTATCTTTTTTAAAGATAATTTCAATACCCGGTATATGGACAAAAATAGGCTTATCGATATCTAGTTTGTCGTAATGCTGGCTCTCTGTATCTATATGTAGCCGGCAAATTTGCTCAGACACCTCATGGAGTTTTCCAGAGTGAGTATACCTATGACTTCCAAACTGTTGCCAGACTGTAAGTTTAGGTGATTTCTTGAGCACCAAATTTAGTTTTTGATAAATAATATCTTTTTGGTGAGTTTTCCAATACTGCATAGAACTATTATAATAAAAACTGAGAATTTTTATAGCCAAAGGTAAGAAATGTTCGAAGTCATCTATGAGCATGATCAATTTATTATTATCAATAAAGCGAATGGGTATAGTTTTCAAGGAGATGAGGGAGTTTTAGCAAAGTTGAGAGAAATGGGTGAGTTTTATGGAGTTCACCGCTTAGATAAAGAGACCTCAGGACTCATGGTTTTTGCAAAAAATAAACGGGCCCAAAGTGAACTCTCTCGGTGTTTTGAAAACCGTGAAGTTGTAAAATATTATTGTGCCCTCAGTTCTAGCCGACCAGTCAAAAAGCAAGGCAAGATCATCGGAGACCTTGTTAAGGGACGTGGTGGAAATTATTATCTCAAAAAAACTAAACAGCATCCCAGTGTCACCCAATTTGTGTCGGATTATAATAACGAGCATCAACTCAGAGTGTTTTTATTAAGGCCACTAACAGGTAAAACCCATCAACTGCGGGTTGTTTTAAAAGCACTTGGTTCAGTGATCCTAGGGGATAAACGTTACGGTGGACTTGAGAGTGATAGAATGTATTTGCATGCATGGAAACTAGAATTTAGCTTCATGGAAAATATTTACAAGTTTAGCGCACCACCTGCAAGAGGTGAGCTATTTAATGATAAAATTATCGAAGAAATTGATCAGTTATATTTAACTAAAACTTTTTAACTAAAATTTTTAGTTACGACTTTTTAGCTTGTTTTTTAGCTTTAATTCTAGCTTTTTTCTTTGCTTGGTTTTTTCTTTTTACCATTTTAGCGATAGTTTTTTTTCTACCTTTTCCCATTTCTAACTCCTTATAATTTTTAAAGGATTAAGATAAATGAAGTCGTTTTGTTTGTAAATATGATTAGACGATAAATGCGTTAAAATTTTGCTCAACATGTTCGACTAGCTCTCTCAAGGGAATTTTTAACAATTTCGCTGCTTGAGAGTATATTTCATCCAACTTATAATGCGTTTGGTCATCTGTTTCTAGTAATATTTTGTCTAAGGGGAGGGTCTCAATATTTTGAACCAGCTTGGTTTGAGTGTTAAAAAGTCTAGCGCCCAAGCTGTAAAAACTATCAAAATGCTTTTCATATTGCTCTGTCTGATCTTGGTTCCCACTATAATCGTGGAACATTATTTTTCCACTAAAGGAGCTTTCTTTTAAAATCTTTATGATTTCATTATGATGACCGACATTATGGACCACCAATTTATTTATTTGCTGCTCAGTCGCTAGATTGAGTTGTTTTTCGAAAATAAGCTTTTGTTCTTCAAGGCTTGCATCACAATGTTTATCTAGGCCACACTCTCCTAAAATGCTGGGCTTATATTTTTGAATGATTTGCTCCAGCTGTTCGAGACTCGTTTTATCCAGATACCAAGGGTGAATTCCCATTGCAAAATGAGTCGGAAGTGAGCTGGGGACATTATCCAGAGGAACGATATAGATACTCTCATGAGCTGACTTTAAATTATGGGTGTGGGCATCCTTATAATTCACGTTCTGATACTCGCCTGAGAATATAGGAGACTGCTGTAAAACCAAAGCTCGCAGTGACAAAGCTCGCACTTCCAAGTCCTGATTGACAATTTTTAATACGATTCGTTTTTAATTCGCATTCTTCCATCTCATTATTTTCTAAAGGTAATTCGGTACTGAAGACCGTAGGGATATTAAATTTTTTCTCTTTGAATTTACTAAAACTATAGTCTCGTCTGAGGCGTCTTTTGAGCTGTTTTAAAAGCTTATCATTAATCGATTTGTTTAAGTCATTGATGGTGATTTTAGTAGGGTCGAGCCTGGCTCCAGATCCACCAATACAGAGGATGGGAATGTTATTTTTAACGGCTGTATCTAATAGCAGGGCTTTGTTTTTAACACTATCTATAGCATCAACGATGAAATCATATTTTTCTTCAAGAATAGTATGGGCCGTTTTTTGCGAATAAAATTCGAAATAGAGGTGGCATTTTAGTTCTGGGTTAATGGTGAGAAGCCTGGTTTTCATGGCTTCAACTTTGGCTTTTCCAATAGACTCCGAGTCTGCGTGGACCTGACGATTGATATTGCTCACACAAATTTCATCCATATCCATGAGACTTATTTGTTCTACCCCTGAGCGAACAAGTGATTCAGCTACCCAGGATCCGACCCCGCCTAGACCAACAATAAGAATATGGGCCTTACGAATTTTGCCAAACCCATCTTTACCAAATAAATTTTCTATTCCTTCAAAAGCTCTGGTTGAATGCATTATATATGTCCAAAAATAGCATCAAAGCGCACCAGAAAACCTGGGACTCTGCCGAAGTTATTTTCTCTTGGAAAGTTGGTAAAAGGAGTTAAGTTCATAAAAAGCCACCGCCCGTAGAGTTCTTGTCGGTAAGTTGCTTGCAATATGTAGTTGGTGACAATAAAGTTGGGACTATTTACGCTAATGACGTGAGCATGGTAGGACAATCCTATTCTATCTGAAATTGTTTGAAAGAGTGAAGGTCCATTTTCAAAAGTTATGATGTAATCTTCATCTGTCCATACCGCTTGATTCATCATTCTGAGCATGAGTTTATGAGTGAGCCGTTTATCAAAATTTAGGTCAGTGGTCGAGCGTATACCATCGTCGACAACATATCTAACTTGTTCTTTAAATTTAAGAATCCAGTATTTAAAAGTGATATCTCTGCTGGCGGTGAATCTGGCAAAAGCTTCAGGAGGAACATTCACAATAATACCGGTATCAGTGTAGAACTTTATCCCCGTTTGATTGATCATATAACGGATACCCGCCGCTGAAGACTCAGAACGCGCATTATTATTTTGTCTATCAATTCGCGTTTCCGAAGTCTCACTATCTGTATCTTCATTTTCATTTTCTATAAAGAGTCTAAAACGTTTTTCAGTTCTGGGTAGGACGAGTCGAAAGTCAATATCAGGTATGACCACTGGCCCGGCAGCTTCACGGAATCGAGTGTTAAGTGAGACCTGCAGTCTGGACTTGTTAACGAGATCGTCGTGTTGATCATCAGCAAAGAAGGCATCCACCTCATTAGAAAAACGAAGAATTCGATTTGAAAAATTACGGTGAGCTCGATCTACTATATTTTTCTTATACTCTTTACCCCATGTCAGTGGAGAGAAGCAAAAGACAAATAAAACAACCCATTTCATTTTTTTACAAATGCAGAGGTCGATTGTCAGTGGCAGCTAAGCATGCCTCTTTAAATGCTTCAGTATAAGTTGGATGAGCATGACAGGTCCTTGCAATATCTTCTGCACTCGCGCGATACTCCATTGCAAGTACAGCTTCGGCAATCAAATCAGCACATCGAGGACCAATCATATGAACCCCAAGAATTTCATCTGTTTCTGGATGAGCAAGAACTTTAATCAGTCCATCACTTTCTTCACTGGCGCGAGCTCGTCCTAAGGCCTTAAAAGGAAAGCTTCCTTTTTTATATTTGACTCCCTCAGCTTTTAACTCTTCTTCGGTTTTACCTACACTCGCCACTTCTGGCCAAGTGTAAACAACTCCAGGGATGAGATTGTAATTGAGGTGAGGTTTTTGACCAGCTAAATATTCGGCAACAAAAACCCCTTCTTCTTCCGCTTTATGGGCCAGCATAACCCCTTTGGTAACATCGCCAATGGCAAATATATGGGAATGTTTCGTCTGGAGATGATCATCTGTTGGGATACGGCCACGATCATCACATTCAATACCAATATTTTCCAACCCAAGGCTATGGGTGAAAGCTTTTCGTCCCACTGAGATAAGAGTGTAATCACCTTCAAGAGTTATTTGCTTTTCTTTTTTCATATCAGTTGCTGTGACAACAGTGGTATCACCTTTATTTTCTACTTTCTCGACTTTATGAGAGAGATAAAACTCAATCCCATCTTTTTTAAGGACTTTTTGCAGATTACGACCTAGCTCTTTATCCATCATAGCGATGATACCATCCATATACTCTACAACAGAGACCTTAGAACCAAGTCTTCTATAGACAGAACCAAGCTCCAGACCAATGACTCCACCGCCAATGACGATCAGGTGTTTGGGGACCTCTTTTAATTTAAGAGCTTCCGTGGAAGTGATAATTCTTTTCTTATCAATTTCCATACCAGGAAAAGATGTGGGCTTAGAGCCCGTGGCGATAACAGCATTTTTAAAAGTTATTTCTTTTTTATTTTTTCCATCATCAACAATCAGAGTATTTTTATCCTTAAATGAACCATGTCCGTGCAGGGTCGTGATTTTATTTTTATCCATGAGATATTTCACACCACCACAAGTCGTATCAACCACATCACTTACTCTTTTCATCATTTGAGAAAAATCAAGTTTAACTTCTCCCACATTTATCCCATGAACTTGGTGACTATGAACTGTTTCATGATAGCGCTCACTAGAATCAAGAAGAGCTTTCGAGGGAATACACCCCACATTTAAACAGGTCCCACCAAGAGTGGAATAGCGCTCTACTATCGCTGTTTTGAATCCAAGTTGGGCCATACGAATGGCACATACATATCCTCCAGGGCCTGAACCAATGACGACGACATCAAAATTATCTGTACTCATATTTTAACCTTTTCTTATAAATCTAAAATCATTCTTGCTGGATCTTCTAACAACTCTTTCACAGACTTTAAAAATCCAACTGAATCTTTTCCATCTATAATTCTATGGTCATAAGAAAGTGCAATATACATTATAGGTCTTACTTCTACTTTTCCATCCACAACCCATGGTCTCTCAACGATATTATGCATACCTAGAATCGCAGATTGAGGGATGTTGATGATCGGTGTGGATAACATCGATCCAAAAATTCCACCATTAGTGATGGTAAAAGTTCCGCCACTCATCTCATCTAAAGTGAGTTTTCCGTCACGAGCTTTGGTGGCAAGTCTTTTTATTTCGTGTTCAATTTGGGCTAAACTCATGCTCTCAGAGTTTCTTAAAACCGGCACAACAAGTCCCTTATCACTTGAGACGGCAATTCCCATATCTACGTAATCTGGAATCAATAATTCTTCCCCTTCAATTTGTGAGTTCACAAGAGGATGGTTTCTCATGGCAATGGTACAAGCTTTTGTGAAGAGAGACATAAACCCAAGTTTAATATCGTGTTTTTTAACAAATTGATCTTGGTACTTTTTTCTAAGATCCATGATGGGCTTCATATCAACTTCGTTAAATGTCGTGAGCATTGCTGTAGAGTTTTTCGCTTCAGTTAGACGCTTTGCAATTGTTTTACGCAATCGCGACATTTTTTCTCGTTTTATTTCTCTGCTGATCCCACCACTCAACTGTAGCGCTGGAGCTTCTTTTTGCTCTGAACTTGAAGCGGGTTGAGATGCGGGTTTAGCCTTTGCATTCAGGGCATCTTCTTTCGTGATTCTGCCATCTTTTCCAGTGCCAGATATTTGTGAGGAATCAATCCCTTTTTCAGCTAAAATTTTATTAGCAGCAGGTGAGGCATGACCCAGTTTTTTTGAGGTGTCTGAACTTTGGGCCGGTGGAGCTGATTTGGAAGTTGGGGCATCTGCATGTTCACCCACATCAGCTTTAGCGTCACTCGATTTATTTTCTTTATCTTGAGTTTCTCCTGCGGGAGCATCACCTTCCTCTAAACTTGCAATGACGGCTCCAATTTCTAAATCAGAACCTTCTTCAGCTATAATCTTAAGAGTACCGCTTGATTCTGCAGGTAACTCAACAGTTGCCTTATCAGATTCTATATCACAAATAATATCGCCTTCTTCAACATAATCTCCATCTGATTTATGCCAAGCAACGAGAGTGACTTCTGTTATGGATTCACCAATTGAGGGGACCTTAATTTCAATTGCCATTTTTTATTCCTTATTTTGTATAATTTTTAAATGCTTCATTAATAATATTTGATTGTTCTTTTTGATGAACATGACCATAGCCAGTTGCCGGAGAGGCACTCTCAGGTCTCGCAATGACTTTAAAGTTCATAAAGTGGTTGAGCTCTCGGGTAATCAAATGTTCCCAGTAACCCATATTAATAGGCTCTTCTTGTACCCAAATGAATTCTGCGTTTGCATATTTTTTAACAGCGGCGCCAAACTGAACTTTAGGGAAAGGGTAGATTTGTTCTAAGCGAACAATGGCCACTTCATCAGTTTTAAATTCATTTTTTTTGCGTACTAAATCGTAGTACATTTTACCGGTACAAAAGAGAACCCGTTTGATTTTCTTCGCATCAGCACTTTGATCGTCAATCACTTCCAGGAATTCACCTTTTGTTAAATCTTCTACAGGACTCACACAGTCAGGTGCTCTGAGGAGTGATTTTGGTGTGAACACTATCAGTGGTTTTCTAAATTCCCAACTCATTTGACGACGAAGTAAGTGAAACATATTCGCTGGCGTTGTAGGGTTACACACCACCATATTATGTTGGGCACATAATTGAAGGTAGCGCTCAGGTCTGCAGGATGAATGTTCAGGGCCCTGACCTTCATATCCATGGGGAAGCAACATGGTAATTCCACTCATACGCTCCCATTTAAATTCACCACTGGAGATGAACTGATCAATTATAACTTGAGCAGTATTTGAAAAGTCACCAAATTGAGCTTCCCAAATATTTAGAGACATTGGACTTGCTAGGGAGTACCCATATTCAAAACCTAGAACGGCATATTCCGAGAGGTGAGAGTTGTATATTCTCAGCTCTCCTTGTCCTTCTTTAAGTTCTGATAGACCACAATAGGGCTTCGCTGTTTTTTCATCAAAGAGCATAGACATTCTGTGGGAGAAGGTTCCACGCACAACATCTTGTCCAGTGAAGCGAATATTATTTTCTTCTAAAAGGAGTGAACCATAGGCCAATAATTCTGCAATCGCCCAATCGAGTCGGTCTTCTTCATAAGCTTTTTTACGGTCAGCAATAATTTTAGCCGCTTTTTTAAGGACATTAAAACCTTCAGGTGAAGAAGTAATTTTATCCATGATTAAGTCTAGCTGTTTTTTATCAACACCTGTTTGAGGAGAATTTTCAAAATCTTCTGGACTCGACCAACGATAATCCAACCATTCCGTTCTAGGGCCTTTGGTTTTTTGTTCCATCTTTTTTTCTTTCACTTCTTTCAAGCGATCGGAGAGCATTTGCTTAAATTCTTTCTCCATCTCTTTTGCGAGCTCTTTATTGATGGCCCCACTTTGAATGAGGTACTCACTATAGATTTCACGAGGACCTTTATGTTTAGCGATCAGGCCATAAAGTTCTGGTTGAGTGTATTTAGGTTCATCACCTTCATTATGACCGTGCTTTCGATAGCAAACCATGTCGATAAAAATATCTGTTTTAAATTTTTGTCTAAATTCTACCGCAAGCTCCATGGCATAAACCACGCTCTCAGGATTATCACCGTTGACGTGGATAATAGGTGCTTCAAGTGTTCTTGCTAGGGAAGTACAGTAATGGGAAGATCTGGCATCCTCCCAGTTGGTGGTGAATCCAATTTGGTTATTAATAACAAAATGGATGGCCCCGCCGCACTGGTAAGCTTTTAGTTCGGCCATCTGAAGTGTTTCATAAACCACACCTTGGGCCGCGACGGCCGCATCCCCGTGGATCATGACGGGCACAACTGAATCAGTGTTTTTATCATAGCGAAGATCACTCTGAGCCCTGGCATATCCAAGAGCAACAGGAGCGACCGCTTCGAGATGAGAAGGGTTATGCATAAGTTTTAAGTATACATCTTTACCTGTTGAAGATTTTTGAATGGATGAAAAACCTTGGTGATATTTAACATCACCACCACCAGTGTGTAGATCCGAGTCATCCCCTGGTTCAAATTCTTTAAATATAAATCCATAACTCTTACCTAGAATATTAGCGAGAACATTCAGTCTTCCTCGGTGGGCCATTCCAATGACAAATTCTTTAACCCCTAATTCAGCTCCGTGATTTATCATGGCATCCAGGGCAGGAATGGTCGATTCACCTCCTTCAAGTGAAAATCTTTTCTGTCCAATATATTTCGTTTGAAGAAAGTTCTCGAAAACACTTGCTTGATTAAGTTTATGCAGAGTTCTCTTCTTTTTATCTACAGGAAGATCGATGGTGTGGGCTTCTTTTTCAAATTTTTCTCTCACCCATCTTCTCACTTCAGTATTATTAGAGTGATAATATTCAAGACCGATTTTATAGCAATAAATTCTTCGCATATGATCAAGAATATCCACGAGTTTAGCTCTACCTAAACCTAAATACTCA
This sequence comes from Halobacteriovoraceae bacterium, assembly GCA_002713145.1. GTDB lineage: Bacteria > Bdellovibrionota > Bacteriovoracia > Bacteriovoracales > Bacteriovoracaceae. The sequence goes on along the minus strand of PAVS01000005.1, from coordinate 197,483 downwards.
CCAGCACTGAATTCTCTCTCTAGGTCAGCTTGCTCGAGTCCATATTCTGAGAGATCAAGTTTTGCATCTCTATCTTTTCTTTTTCTAATAGGATTAGTATCCGAGAGTAAATGACCTCTGGCCCTGAACGCTTGGATGATTCTAAAAACACTAAACTCTTTTTTAAGATTAACATCAGTAACTGTTCCTCCCGAACTGCTGGAGATATTCTCGTCGAGCTTATATTCGAATCCTTTAAAAAATGCCTGCCAGCTTTCATCGAGCTCACTAGGATTTTCCTTATAGACTTCATACATAGAATCTATATAGCCATTATCAGAACTAAGGAGGTGGGAGTAATCATTTCTCGGGGTCATTTTCATGCCTTTCTATCAATTTTGGAGCGAGTGAAAAGATTGTTTTCAGATCCCTCGGTCCATGAGGTAAGTAACCATATTTTAAGTGTTTACATTATATTTCTAATGATTAATATAGGCAAATATAAGTTAGTCTGATCCACATAAACATTATGCATTTAGTTAATATTCACTTGTAATATGTTCAGTCCAGGCGCTAAAATAAACTATGTATGGTGGGTAAAATGTCTAAAAAATACTTAGTCGCAGTAGATGACGAACAAGATTTAAAATTTCTTTTTGATCATTTTTTTGCAGAGCAAATTGAGAATGATGTTTTAAGTGTGGAGTTTTTAGACTCGGCTAAAAAATGTCTAGATTATTTGGAAACCATTGAAGGCCATATCGTGGTTTTAACTGATATAAATATGCCAGGAATGAGTGGAATTGAGCTTCTCAAGGAAATTAATAAGCTTGATAGCAAGATTCAAGTATTGCTAACCAGTGCCTATGATGAGACCAATTATTTAAATGATATGAAAAAATATAATGCTGCGGGATACATATCAAAGCCAGTTGATTTTAATTCACTTCGGGTCAAAGTACTCAACCTACTTAACATCCAGCAATAAAAAGCTAAGGAACATTTTGTCGCATACACTAGTCATTATTATTTTTGCCTTATTAGGAATATTAGTTTTTTTGTTAGCCGCTTATTTAGGAATCTTGCTGGCCAAATTGAATCAACAAAAAAAACACTCCTCTCATATTGAAGAGCTCATGGAAGCGGCCAATCTCGAACAAGAAGAGTTCTATCTTGAGAGTTTGAGTATAATTGCTAAGGCCACCTTGCAAGATCAATGTGAAACTTCTGAAGCTTGTATCAGAATTAAAAAAATACTGGAGTTTTTCCCTGAAATAGAGTCCAGTCCGGGATTAGAACCTATCCAAACCATGTATAAAGACCTTGAGAACTTCGCTTATTTAGATGAGCGAAATGAACTTGCAAAACAAGAAAAATTTAAACAAGATAATCAACGCTTTAAAGTCGAAGAAAAATATGAAAAAGATTTTAAAGCGGCATTAAAAATTTTACTTGATCTCATAAAAACGAAACATTGAATAAACCAAAGGTCGTCAATGAATAAAGCTGATTTTCAAAAAACTATCCTCCAAGGTATCCCTAGTGAATTACCACCCAAAAAAAAATACGACGAAAAGATAAACCATGCCCCTAAAAGAAAACAAATCTTAAATACAGAAGAAAAAAAGCTGGCACTCAAAAATGCTCTTCGTTATTTTTCCGCTGATATGCATAGCGAGTTGATTGGAGAGTTTAGAGAAGAGCTAGAAAAATTTGGCCGAATTTATATGCATCGCTTTAGACCTGAATATAAAATTTATGCCAGATCCATAGACGAGTTTCCTCACAAGTCTCGGCAAGCAGCAGCGATTATGGTGATGCTCTCTAATAATTTAGACCATGCCGTAGCCCAACATCCTCACGAGCTTATCACTTACGGAGGAAATGGAGCTGTCTTTCAAAACTGGGCGCAATACCTACTCACTATGAAATATCTTGCGACTATGACTGATGACCAAACCCTTGTGCTTTACTCGGGTCATCCCGCAGGATTATTTCCTTCTCATCCCGAAGCACCCCGCGTGGTTGTCACTAATGGCATGATGATCCCCAATTATTCGAAGCCTGATGATTGGGAAAAATTTAATGCTCTTGGTGTGACTCAATATGGTCAGATGACTGCAGGCTCTTTTATGTATATTGGTCCCCAGGGGATTGTGCATGGAACTACAATTACAGTTCTCAATGCACTTAGAAAATTAGCCGGGGGTGAAACTGAGACCGCCGGAAAACTTTTTGTCACCGCTGGGCTTGGAGGCATGAGTGGAGCTCAACCTAAAGCTGCAGTTATCGCCGGATGTATAGGAGTCGTCGCCGAAATAAATCCTAAAGCAGTCAAAACTCGTCATGAGCAAGGTTGGGTGGATGAAGTTTATACCGATCTAGATGAGCTTATTCCTAGAATTCAGAGAGCTCAAAAAAATAAAGAAGCTATCTCTTTGGCTTTTCAAGGCAATATTGTTGATCTTTGGGAACGACTTGCTAAGGACAATATCCAGGTGGATATTGGCTCGGATCAAACTTCACTACATAACCCCTGGGCCGGTGGATACTATCCCCAAGGTATGAGTTTTGAAGCGGCCAATGAACTTATGGCAAGTGATCCAGAGAAGTTTAAAACTCTTGTTCAAAAAACTCTTATTAAGCATGTGAACGCGGTTAATAAACTAAGTGAGAAAGGAATGTATTTCTTTGATTATGGTAATGCCTTTCTCCTTGAAGCCTCAAGGGCCGGTGCTGATATTTTAAAAGAAGATGGCAGTTTTATTTATCCTAGTTACGTGCAAGATATTATGGGGCCTATGTGTTTTGATTATGGCTTTGGTCCTTTTCGTTGGGTTTGCACTTCCGGTGACCCAGAAGATCTGGCGCTAACCGATAAACTGGCAACAGATGTCCTGGCCCAGTTAATGAAAGAATCTCCAGGGGAAATTCAACAGCAAATGCAAGATAACATTACCTGGATTAAAGGAGCGCAAGAAAATAAATTAGTGGTAGGCTCTCAAGCTCGTATTCTTTACGCTGATAGCGAAGGAAGAATAAAAATTGCCCTCGCTTTTAATAAGGCACTTAAAGAAGGAAAGCTTAAAGCTCCTGTTGTTCTTGGTCGGGATCATCACGATGTCTCTGGAACTGATTCGCCTTATCGGGAGACCTCTAATATTTACGATGGGTCTCAGTTCACTGCAGACATGGCGGTACAAAACTTTGTAGGAGACGCTTTCCGTGGTGCGACTTGGGTATCACTACATAACGGTGGTGGTGTCGGTTGGGGTGAAGTCATCAATGGTGGTTTTGGGATGGTGCTGGACGGCAGTTATGACTGTGATCGCAGAATAAAGTCCATGCTCTTTTGGGATGTCAATAACGGTATCAATCGCAGGGCCTGGGCCAGAAATAAAGAAGCCATCTTTGCTATCAAACGTGCAATGGAACTTGAGCCCAAGTTGGAAGTGACTCTTCCTAATTTGGTAGATGACGATTTATTATAGTTTGATGGCCAGTATTGTCGAGATTAAGCCAATGGAGAACGCGAGCATTAAGCCGAGTTTCACTGTGAGTTGTAGGGAGAGTTTTTTAAGCTCGCTTTCTAATTTCTGATCTGCTTTTTCAAAACGATTATTTATATCTAAATTCATCGTCTCAAACCTATTATCGATATTTTCGAATCGATTATCCATCTCAGTGCTTATTCTTGAAAACCTATTATCCATCTCAGTGCTTATGCTTGAAAACTTATTATCCATCTCAGTGCTAAATTTTTCAAAACGATAATCTATTTCCGATTTCATCTTTTCAAATCCACCCTTCATCTCTGAACGTAACTTAGAAAATTCATTTTTTGTTTGAATTTTGAAAGATTCAAAATCAGATTTAGATACCATGTTAAACTCAAGCATTTGCATAAACATTCCTACCAAAATTTCGGCCTGTCTGCGATCAAAGCCGTTTTCTTCTAGATTCTTAGTATACTGTAAAGCATTAAACATTTCGACTCCTTTGTGAGCTATTCATGTGCAATTTAGTTGTCTTCAACGATGCTTGTATATACTTGAAATAACTGAAAGTTTGTGCTGGTGAGGAGGTACTTTATTCCGCCAAAACGAGGGCAAAAAGAGGTGATGTTACACTAAAAGTGTGAAGGGAAATTTAATTACCATTATTTTTATAACTTTTAATTTTGCGCTAGCAGAAGATTATAAAGTTAAATCTGGTCACAGAGAGAGTCTTCAAGAACAACTTGAAGGTATTATTCGTTTTTTAGGAAGTGACAACTATGATTTCACTCTCGTGGAAAATTTTGTTAAGTGCAATGAAGATTTTAAAAAATTAACATTTAGAAATTGTTCATGGGAGCAAAAGAGTAAAATAACACGAATTCATATGGAGGCTTTTCGACTAGGCTCATTTCTCGAGCAAGAAGTTGCGGCTTATCTAGATAAACCAGAAATCATTTCTCAGCCTAAGCATCTTGAAAATATTCAAAAAATTGCAGATAAAGTTAACTGTATTAACAGCAAAATAGATAAAGCACGCTTTCGTTGTGATGATCATGCTAAAAGATGTAATGGAAGTGTAAATGCTTATACTCAAAAAAAGACAGATTTCTCATTTTTAGCAGCTCTATTTTATGACATGGGTTCTGTAATCTTATGTGATCGAATGTTAAGAGAAGGGGAAAAAATGCATCATCAAGCAGGTGTATTTATTCATGAGCTAGCTCATCAATGTGGAGTCAATGACCTCCATTATCTTGATCATAACAATATGTCAGTACAGGATTATCAAAACTTCAATGTACCAGCAACAACTAGAGTTAATGACGTTTTAGATAAAATAGTTACTGGTGAGATAGTCGTTCCACCTGAGGTTGACAGTACAAATATTGAAAATTTCATCAATCAACATATTAAAGATTCTACCGTAGATAATGCTGATAACTATAGTGTTTGGGCAATTGGTGGCTTTTGCTTACCAGGATATGACTGTCAAAACAGAAGCCCTGCAACTAATTAATATTTTTGTTCACCACAAATGATACTTCAAATTCTTTACTTATTTTTTTTAAATACTGATCTAGCTTATAAGCATTTTTCTCAAACGTCTCTTGATGAGAGTTAATTACACAAATATAGTCTTTATCTTGTTGAGAGTTTTTTATACTGATATCTACCAGCTCATCAATCCAGTGATCTTGCCAATAATCAATGGCCCCTAAATTATTGGGTATCTCTATAATTTTTTTTTGGGAACTTTCAAGCCAATAAGGTTTTGATTGGGGAGTGATATCATCCCAGATGAGTTCGATATAACGTTGCAGATTATCTCCCTCCCAAGTGCTGCCATTGAGCAGACTTGCCACCGTTGCTGAACTCTCGTAGTGAAAATTTTCTTCCTCAAGCGCTTCAACAATTTTTTCATCACACATCCAGCCACCAGCTCGAAATGAAAAAATACCTCTAAAACCTTTTTTGTTAAGGATAGAAGTTGAGAAGCTAATCATTTTTTTTATTTCATCTTTACTATAACCGTGGAGCATAACTTCTTGGCCAAATTCTTCACCCGCATTGTAATCTCCAAAACTCGAAAAAGTAGGAGAGGTTTTAAGCTCTACTTGGGCATTTTCAACAAAATGCTTGGGCGCGTGAAGATGCAGCCCTAGCTCGTCATCTTGAGTCAGGATAGATTTGATTTCATCAGTGATATTTAAATCTTTTGTCTTGGGGTTGGTGTAATAGCTAGCATTTAAATAATGGGTGATAGGGCATTTCCACTTTTGCTTAAATTCACGAATACTTTTCAGGTTATGAGCCTCAAGATCACAACCTTCCCAATCCATCGAAATGAGTATTTTAAGTTTTGAATCAACCATGGCAGCAAAATAACATTGCCCTTAATTTATTTAAATGGGGCGGAAAAAACTACAGAGTTTTTAATGTCTCTTATTCCAAGGGGCCACCCAAATGAGGAGCACCATGCCTGGTAGCGCCAAGGCGGTGCACACAAAAAAGAAATTTGTGTAACCTATGGCCGTAGTTTGGCCAAAGATCTCATAGATGAGACCATCGTCTGGTTTAATTCCTTCGATGAGGATTCCAGAGATAATTCCGGTAAAAGCTTTGGGGATAGAGAAAAGGGAAGTGAGTAAGGCCAGTTGGGTTCCGGTAAAATTTTTATTAGTAGACTTGGCTATATAGGCCATAAGCGCCGCGGAGCCCAGACCCACCCCTAAATATTCAAAAGCCACCACAAAACCCAGAGCGACTTCATTAGGACCAATCTCATTTAGGGCCGCAAAGCCTAAGATCGATGCCATTTGGACCACGCCAAAAATCCAAAGAGATTTATTGATACCCACCTTGAACATCAACATACCACCGAGAGTTCCCCCAATAATCATGGACCAAAGACCCACAATTTTGGCCACTGAACCAATCACTGTCATGGAGAACCCAACATCTAAATAAAAAGGTGTCAGAAGAGAGGTGGCCATGACATCTCCAAATTTATAGAAGAATATAAAAGCCAAAATAAGCAGGCCTGATTTAAAACCATCTCTAGCAAAAAATTCTTTAAACGGCTCAACCACCGCTTCTCTCAGAGTTTTTGGAGCAATAATTCCAGTTTCAATTTCTTTAATCCATAGAGTGTGAAAAATACCCACCGCCATAAAAGCAGCTGTAATAAAGAAAACCAAAGGCCAGGCCAGATGGTCTGCTAAAATGAGGGCGAGACCCCCAGGTATAAATCCGGCTACACGATAGGCATTGGCATAATATGCGTTTCCAAGCCCTAACTCATCATCTTCAAGTAATTCTCTTTTATAGGCATCCAAAACTATATCTTGAGTGGCCCCAAAAAAACCAACAGCAAAAGAGAGATATAAAATCACATCAATATTTGCACTTGGTTTGAAAAATCCATAGAGCACCATAAAGAATGTCACTGCGACTTGAGAGATAAGCATCCACCCTCTACGTCTACCTAAAAAAGGAGGAACATAGCGGTCCAGAAAAGGTGCCCATAAATATTTAAAAGAGTAGGGCAATAAAACGAGACCAAAAAATCCAATGGTTTTAAGATCGACTTCTTCGCTCCGAAGCCATGCAGGGATGAGTTGTAATAGAAAATACATAGGAAGACCTGATGTAAATCCATTTAAAATACAAATGATCATTTTTTTGTGCACTAAAAGTTGCATCAAGGTCAATTTCTTAGGTTCCTGCTCGCTCATGGGTCCTCTTAAGTTTGGATTTTAAAAATGATATCTAAGTAATTGATATGAGACAAATAATATAATTGGCGACTTTTTTGCTCAAGTTATTCTCAAAACAACCGAGAGGGTTAGTAAGCTCACGCTAAACCTTTAAAAATTGGTCTTTGATGAATAAAAATTTAACACTTCTCCTTTTCTTTTGTCTTTTAGCTTTCAGTGCTCAGGCAGGGAGTTATGGTTTTATTTATAAAGGGCAAACTTATTATAAAATCAAAGATGGGGTGCAATTGGATGAATCCCCCTTTAAAAATGAAGGTCGAGCTCCGGCCAGTGTAGGGGACGAAAAAGAGGGGCTTTTTCTCTACTTTGTAGAGGATGAATATGCCCGTTGTTATTATTGGGGTGACCCCAAGTTAAATAAACATAAGACTTTTGCAAGAGCGCAAAAAGAAAGCAATATCCACTGTTTTAAAATCAAAGATCTTAAAGAAGACCTTTAAGTTTACTACTTGATCCACTTTCAACTTCTTCATGCAATGATTTACCATGACTATCCATCGTAATGACCACTGGAAAATCCTCGACTGTTAATTCCCATATAGCTTCTGGGCTTCCGAGATCTTTCCAATAAACATTATCTACAGATTTGATTTTCTCTGCGAGCACTTGAGCAGCACCACCTATGGCATGCATATAAACACAACCATATTTTTTACAAGCAGCTTGAGTTTTAGGACCCATACCACCTTTTCCAATCACACCCAGAATTCCATAGTCTCGCATCACTTGCCATTGATAGGGCTCTTCTCGTATAGAAGTGGTAGGACCTGCAGCTTTAACTTCATACTTTCCATTTTTCTCCATGACGACAGGACCGCAATGATAAATAATCTGATCTTTGAGACTGACCGGTGGTTTTTTACCGTCGTGAATTCTTTTATGAACCGCATCTCTTCCGGTGAAAAGCTTACCCGAAATGAGAACCATATCTCCCACTTTTAATTTTTTGATAGCTTCTTTTTTAAAGGGATATTCTAATTTAATCATAAGTTATCCTAGTATAACCAAGAGTGAATTTGGTTATTTGTTTTAAGTTTTACACCTTGTCTGCGATAGGCCCAGCACATGTACGATACAGAAACAAAATACGAAGCTGGAAGACGGTTAAGAATTCCTATTTTACAACCCAAAAGTGTTGTCTTACCCCCAAAGCCCATAGGACCTATTCCTAGTTTATTAGCACTGGTCACTATATCTTTTTCAAGTTTTGCGAGTTTTGAATTTTCATTTTTATCATCTAGAGGTCGTAAAAGTTGTTCTTTTGATTCAATATACCCAGAACCTCTATCTCCACCGATACAAACCCCCAAGACACCTGGGCCACAACCTTTACCTTGAGCTTTATTAATGGCATCGAGAATCACTTTTCTCACCCCGTCTAAATCTCTACCGGCTCCAATTTCATTATAGGGAAGTGCATACTGAGCTCCAACGTTTTCACAACCTCCACCTTTGAGCATCAGCTTTATTTCAACTGATTTCTTTTTGTGTTCATGAAAATGAATACTCGGATGTCCAGGGCCTATATTCATTCCTTCGTTTTTACCAGTGATAGGGTCAACAGAGTTTTGTCTGAGGTAACCAAGTTTGGTTGCTTTGACTACGGCTTTTTCACAAGTTTTCGTAAAAGCAGTTTGATTGAACCCCACTGGATGATAAACATAAAAAAGTATGGTTCCTGTATCTTGGCAAAGGGGTTGGGATTTTTTTCGAGCCAACTTTATATTAGCATCAATTATATCCATGGCGTATTTAGCAGAAGTATTTTTTGATTCTCTTTTGAGTGCTTCTAAAATAACTTTCTGAACATCATCTGGTATGACCGTAGATGTCACTCGGATTAATTCAATAAGTGACTCTTCTAATACTTTTGTGGGATTGATCTCTTTTTTGTCGAGCTTTTTACTCATGTATTCGTCCTTCATTTAGTCATTTTTGATATATTATCAACTGTTTAAAGAATATTGAATAGTTTATTTTGACGATGGATAGATGAATCAATAGGATTTGGTTAATAAGGAGATTATTATGAAATTTATTTTACTATCTTTGCTTTTAACTACAGTTGCCTTTGCTTCTGAAACAGAGAAATCAGAAAAGAATTTATGGCCTAGAGTTTCAGCATATTCAAATGGAGTAGATGTCGTTATCAATAATTACACTGATAAAGATTACTCATGTCAGGGTTCAGTTTATATCACTCATGAGAGTGGGAGAACTTCCACTGAGTATTATTCTGCCAGAGTTTATGCGGGAATGTATGAGCGTCATCATTATTTCAATAGAAGATTTAGAGATCCTATAAGAAGAGCACACGATAGCATTCGTTGTTACGAATTATAATCAATCTTCATCTTCAACAAAAAATAAACAACCTTTTAAGTAGAGTTCAAATATAAACTCATCAAGAACACCAGGCTTATACTCAAATGTCTGGTGTTTTTGTTTATAAAGCTCTCTAAAAATTTCGTATTGCTTTTGATTGAGATAAGAGAGTTCTCCATTAATCGCAACAATCATTTTCTGCTCCACTTCCCTTGCACTCATTCTTACAAATTCATCAAAACATAATTTCATTTGCTTTGTTTCTTTGATGAAGTCGTCGAATTCAAGGGGACTTTCAGGAGGAAAAATTTCTTTTTTTGGTGTTGTTAAATAGCAAAGTATCCAATTCTCAATGGTCTCTTCTTGTAATAAATGCATGATAGGGCTTTTGAGGTCGGCCATCACTTCTTCGCTAACCTTATACGGGTCTTGTGAAAAATCTGCTGGAGAGTTGAGAAGTATGTGTGAATCAGTTTCATAATCTTCAGCGAGACAAGAATTGAGAAAATTTTGAATAAGATCTTTTGATTCAAATGAATTAAAACCTATAGACAGTGAAATTGAATCCTCAATGGTCACTCCCTGATGGGCCACTTGCGGTGGAATATAAAGCACATCACCTGGGTTGAGCATAAACATCTGGTCAGACGAAAAGTTTTTTAACTCTTTAATGTCTTGATCATCTTTATAGGTTGGATCTGGTTCAAGCTGCAGTGACCACTCACGGATACCTTTGGCCTGGACGATAAATACATTATAGGGATCGATATGGGCACCGACAGTTGAGTCCATAGTGGACAAAGAGCACATGACATCATCAAAAAGATATTTAGGGAAAGCTTCGACTGCATGCTCTAGTGCGAGAGCAGAATTATTATATAAATTTAAATTATGAATAAAGAGAGTGTAAGGCCCTGTTAAATTTTCTTTTTTTATCTGCAGTGGCCCATGGGTCACAGTTTTTTTCTTTTTGCTTTCTTGGATAAGTCTGGTTTCAAAATAGTCATCCTGGGCCATCTCCCATAATTCATCTTCTGATATATTGAAAAACTCAGGCTCTAATGCGTTTCTAATGACCAGCGGCTTTTTTTCCCAATAGTTTTGGAAAAATTCCTCACGGCCAAACGTGTCGATAAAATTCATTTTAAAAATCCTTGTATGATGCATTGCCTTTAAAGCAAATTTTGCCAATAGTGTAAACTGATTTGTCTAAGAATTTGTTTCAACTCTTCGGAAAATCCCAAGAAGCCTTATCAGAAGGACGATACAAAATTGTGCGAAGCAAGCTAAATTAATCTGAAAAATAATTGATAAAAGATCTCGTTTTGTATTGTGTAATCGTCTCTAAGCTCTTAAAATGCTTACTAAAATTTAGTAAATTAATAATCAAATTAAGGAATTAATCTATGAAGAAGTTAGTAGGTGCCTTAGTTGTACTGATTGCACTTGGAGTTTTAAGCTCATTTGTTATCGTACAAGCCCGCCAGTTGGGGTACAACACCGGTTATGCTCCAGACCAACCTGTCAAATTCTCCCATAAAAAACATGCTGGAGATTTAGGAATGGATTGTCAGTACTGTCACTACGGTGCAGACAAAGGAAGACATGCCGCTATTCCACCCACTGAGATGTGTCTTAACTGCCATAATCAAGTGAAGACAAATTCTCCTGAAGTTAAGAAAATTAAAAATGCTGTTGAGTCTGGTGAGAATATTCAGTGGGTAAAAGTTAATCACTATCCTGACTTCGCGTATTTTAACCATGCCCAACACGTCAATGTTGCTGGAGTTAAATGTCAAAAGTGTCACGGACCTGTTGAAGAGATGGAGATTTATTATCAACATGAAGATCTTGGAATGGGTTGGTGTATTAATTGTCACCGTGAAAACGGAATTGCACCTCCAGATGATCACAATGAATTAGTTCAGCAGTGGAAAGACACCCAAGATGGCTATCCAAGTGGAGCTAGTCTATACAAAGGTCGCGGAAATGGTGGCGACTGTACCAAGTGTCATTACTAAAATAGTTTTTGCAATAAAGGTTAATCAATATGAATGAGACGAATAATAATTGTGGAACAAGTTGTGGATGCGATGATTCAAGCACTCCTACTTATTGGCAAGATGTTGAAAAGAAAGTTCTAGATCCTACTGATTTAAAAGCTGAGTTTAAAGATGAAGAGTTTGATTCTCTCTCAGTAAATAAAAACAGAAGAAGCTTTCTAAAGATTATGGGCTTTTCTGTTTCGGCTCTTCCTCTTACTGGATGTATTAAGATACCCGTAAGAAAAGCTATGCCGTATTTAAATAAACAAGAAAACGTCATACCTGGTGTCGCAAATTGGTATGCTTCTACTTACGCTGGGATTCCCGTTCTGCTCAAGACTCGTGAAGGAAGACCTATTAAAGTTGAAGGGAATGAAAAGTCCCAAGTGACTGAAGGGGGAGCGAATGCGAGAGCGCAAGCTTCTGTTCTTTCACTCTACGATCACAATAGACTGCAAGGGCCTATGATTAAAGGAAGCCAAGTTGAGTGGGAGAAGTTTGATAAAGAACTTATGAATGAGCTCTCTAGTAATGGAAAGTCTGTTTATGTTGTCACTCCAAATCTTGCTTCACCTTCAGAGTTAAGAGTGATTAATCAATTTAAAAGTAAATACAATGCTAATCATATCGCTTATGAGCCTTATTCTAATGCAGCTGAATTAAAGGCCAACCAAGTCACTCATGGGGCCAATGGTCGCAATGAACACGACTTTGAAGCGGCTGATGTTGTTGTCTCTTTTGATGCTGACTTTTTAGGGACTTGGGGGAACTCAGTTCAACATGCCAAGGCATATTCTAAAAGAAGAGATGTAAATCATAAAAATGGACTGAACAAACATTACCAAATTGAGCAATCAATGAGCTTGACGGGGATGAGTGCTGATGTCCGCTATACAAAAACACATAATGATATTGAAAATATCATGCTTGGAGTTTATGCCGCTTTGAGTGGTTATCAATTTAAGCCTTCAAGCGATAACCAAGAGGTGGTTAAAAAAGTCGTTGCGGATCTCCAAAAAGCAAAAGGTAAGTCTCTTGTTGTATGTGGTTGTAATGATGTTTCTATGCAGGTTCTTTGCAATAAGATCAACACACTTCTCGGTAATTATGGATCAACAGTAAGAGCTTATAACCATGAGCATTTCGTAGGTGCTGATGATTCTGAATTTGTGAATCTTGTCACTCAAATGAATAATGGAAATGTTGGAGCAGTCTTCTTCGTAGGTGTTAACCCGGGTTATGATTACTATGACCAGAAAAGACTTATGTCGGGATTAAAGAAAGTTCCGACCACTGTCACTATGACAACAATTGCCAATGAAACTTCAAAGCAATCTAAATATGTGGCAGCTACCAACCACACTTATGAATCATGGTCAGACACTGTGGTTTCTAATGATGAATTAAGCTTTACTCAACCTGCTATTCAGCCGCTTTTTGGAACAAGAATGTGGTCTGAGACTTTAATGAAATTTGCAGGTATGGAAGGTGATTTTCACAAGTACATGCAAGCCTATTGGGAAGGTCAGGGGGTGAACTGGAATAAAGCTCTTCATGACGGTGTTGTGACTGGAAATTATGCCCGTGAAGCGAGTGAGAGATCTTTTGATATCAACAAGTATATCAATGAGCTTAAATCTCATACTACGGGTACTGATAAAAAAGGGATGAGAGTTGTTCTTTATCAAAAAGTAGGTGTAGGGAATGGAGACATGGTGGAAAATCCATGGATCCAAGAAATGCCAGATCCTGTCACTAAAGCCACTTGGGATAACTATGTCATGGTTTCACCAAAGTATGCTAAAGAAAATGGCATCACACTTGGGGATGTCTTAAAAGTATCAACCGAAAAGCATTCTGTTGAACTACCTGCACTTGTTCAACCTGGTGTCGCTGATAATACTGTGGCCATTGCCGTTGGGTATGGACGTAAAGTTGCTTCTAAGCCAGCAGTTGATCGTGGTGGAAACGCCTATGGTTTTGGAACTTATCATAACGGTGCCTTTAATTATGTAAGATCATTTGCCAAAGTTTCAAAAACAGGGGCAAAAACCGTGATCGCGCAAACTCAAACTCACCATTCTATGGAAGGGAGAGATATTGTTCGTGAAACAACTTACGACGCTTATAAAAAAGATAATAAAGCTGGAAATAGAGTTAAAAAACCTAAAACGGTTCATATTTATCCAGAACATTCTAAAACCGGTCATCAATGGGCCATGAGTGTGGATCTGAATAAATGTACTGGTTGTTCAGCTTGTATTGTTTCTTGTAGTGCTGAAAATAACGTACCAGTGGTTGGTAAAGAAGAAGTTGCCAACAGACGTGAGATGCATTGGCTACGTCTTGATAGATACTATAGCGGGGATGAAAATCAACCAGAAGTGGTGAATATGCCCATGCTTTGTCAGCATTGTGAAAATGCGCCTTGTGAAAATGTTTGTCCTGTTATGGCGACACTTCACTCTCATGATGGTCTTAACCAACAAGTTTATAATAGATGTGTTGGAACCAGATACTGTGCCAATAACTGTCCTTACAAAGTGAGACGATTTAACTGGTTTAACTATAAGCATGAAAGTGACCTTGAAAGAATGGTTCTCAACCCAGACGTTTCCGTGAGAAAAAGAGGGATCATGGAGAAGTGTTCTATGTGTGTTCAAAGAATACAAGAAGGTAAGCTTACAGCGAAAAGAGAAAGAAGAGAGCTTAAAGACGGTGACATCAAAGTTGCTTGTCAGCAATCATGTCCTTCAAATGCCATTACATTTGGTGATATGAACGATAAAGACTCAGAAATCTCAAAGATTGTAAGACTTGAGCGTGAAAATCATTTCAAAGAAGATAGAGCTTATACAGTTCTTGAAGAGTTGAATGTTCAGCCACGTATTAACTATTTAACTAAAATTAGAAATAAATAAGGTAAGGTCAATTATGTCAGATGCACATACTTCAGAACTTAGAACACCCTTAGTCACTCAAGAGAGGACGTACAAGCAAATTTCAGAAGATGTTCTTGATACGCTTGAAAGACCACCCAGTAAAGCATGGCTTTTAGGATTTAACCTATCAGCCCTCATCCTTACTCTCGGTTTTTTAACTGTTGCTTATCAAGTGGGAACAGGAATTGGAGTTTGGGGACTTAACAAGACTGTAGGTTGGTCTTGGGATATTACCAACTTCGTTTTTTGGGTAGGTATTGGTCACGCAGGGACACTTATCTCAGCGGTCCTTCTTATCTTTAGACAAAAATGGAGAACGGCTATTAACCGTGCCGCAGAGGCGATGACAATTTTCGCTGTTGCCTGTGCCGGTATCTTTCCGCTTATCCACGCAGGAAGACCTTGGCTTCTTTATTGGGTTTTTCCCTATCCAAACACTCATGGTTCTTTATGGGTTAACTTTAGATCTCCACTTCTTTGGGACGTTTTTGCGATCTCTACTTATTTAACCGTGTCGTTGGTTTTCTGGTATATGGGACTTCTTCCTGACCTTGCTACAGTAAGAGATAGAACCAAATCAAAATTTAGAAGACTTATTTATAACGCCCTTTCTTTTGGGTGGACGGGATCGAATAGAACTTGGCACCACTGGGAAGTGATGTCGCTTATTCTCGCAGGACTTGCAACTCCACTGGTTCTTTCAGTTCACACGATTGTATCCTTTGACTTTGCGACTTCAATTGTCCCTGGTTGGCACACGACGATTTTCCCTCCGTACTTTGTTGCAGGTGCGATTTTTTCTGGGTTTGCCATGGTTCTCACCCTTCTGATTATCACGAGAAAAGTTCTCAACTGGGAGCATTACATAACAATTGAGCATATCGAGAAGATGGGGAAGGTTCTCATCGTGACTGGTATGATGGTTGGTCTTGCTTACGGAACAGAGTTTTTTATTGCTTGGTACTCAGGTAACCCTTATGAGCGCTACGCTTTCATTAACAGAGCAACAGGTCCTTATTGGTGGGCTTATTGGTCAATGGTTAGTTGTAACGTTATCTCTCCTCAATTTTTATGGTCTAAAAAATTAAGAACAAATGTTGTCTTTGTTTTCATTATCAGTATTTTCGTAAATATTGGAATGTGGTTTGAGCGTTTCGTTATTATTACCACTTCGCTTCACAGAGACTTTTTACCATCGAGTTGGGTTATGTATTCTCCAACTTGGGTTGAGGTCATGACATTTATTGGAACATTTGGCTTATTTTTCACACTGTTTTTTATCTTTATCAGAGTTCTCCCTGGTATCGCTGTGGCAGAAGTTAAATCAATTTATAAGTTTGGAAGACATAAATAGGATTAGATATGAAAAAAGATTTTGTACTCGGAATTTTTGATGATGATGAAAAAATGCTCTCCAGTGCTTTTAAAGCGAGTGATAAAAACATACCTATGTATGATTGCTACACTCCCTTTCCAGTGCATGGACTAGATGATGCTATGGGGATCAAAAGATCTTTTCTTCCCTATGTGACCTTTCTAGCGGGAGCTTTTGGACTAAGTTGTGCTGTTGCACTTCAGGTGTGGACTTCAGCGATTGATTGGCCTACCAATATTGGTGGTAAGCCTTTTATTTCCTGGCCTGCTTTTTTACCTATCTCATTCGAATTAACAGTTCTTTTTGCAGCTCACACCACAGTAGCTGCGTTCTTAGTTTATAATAAACTTTGGCCTGGAAAGAATCCTGTGATCATGAATCCAGAGCAAACATGTAATAAGTTTGTGATTGCGATTGAGAAAGATAAAGTTAATGTTGATGATGTCACCAACTTCTTTAAAGACACCGGTGCCATTGACGTACAAGTTAAGAATTTTAATATTTAATAAAGGGAATACGATGAAGTACTTGTTACTTATTTTATTAACTGCAACTCTAATGAGTTGTTCTGGTGGAAGGAACTCAACTGGTTACTCACTTATTAATGATATGATGTACTCAGAAACTTATGAGGCTTTCTCAACGAACCCAGTTTTTTATGATGGTCAAACCATGCAACCACCTCCAGCGGGAACCATTGCTAGGGGACATATGCCACAACCCATGACTGCGGATGGTCAGCCAGTGGTTCAAGAAAATCCTTATGCTATGACGGAGTACACGTGGAAGCGTGGAGAGTTGCTTTTCCAAAGAACCTGTTCACATTGCCACGGAGCTCAGGGACAGGGGGATGGAAAAGTTGTCACTGAAGGTGGCTTCCCAGCACCTCCAAAATTTAGATCAAGAACATTTAAGTATTCTAAAAGAGATAGTTACCCAGCTGGTGAGATCTTTAATGTCATCACTTATGGTAAAGGAAATATGGCCAGTCATGCCCAAAACCTCTACCCAGAAGATAGATGGTATGTTGCTGAATATGTACGTGAAAAACTAATGACTCGTGGAAAGAAATAATTGGAGAGATCGATGGAAGTAAGTAAAAAGAATTACGAGTTTACAGGTAGTATCAAAACCATTTCCCTGGCCTTAGCAGTGGTTGGAGCGATTGCATTTGGAATGTCCTTCGCTATGAACGCTTATGTGGGTTGGGTCGATCTACTTGTGGCCATGTTATATGTAACAACAATTTCAATTTCAGGGATTTTTGTTCTCTCTGTCTCTGGAGTTATTCAGGCCAGTTGGTCAACTCCTTATAAAAGAATTTTCGAAGCAATGATGAGCTTTATTCCAGTGAGTTTTATTCTCCTCGCAATTCCCGTGATTATGGGAGCTCATTCACTTTATGAATGGACCCATAAAGAAGTCGTAGCAAACGATCCTATTCTTTCAGAAAAAACCGCTTGGTTAAATGAACCACGCTTTTTCGTCACCTACGTTATCATCTTCGCTATCTGGTTTTTCTTAAGTGTTGTGATCAGAAGATTTTCAGACAAAATGGATAGTGAAAATGGAGTCGAAGCGGCTAAGAAATTTGTTGGTTTCTCAGCAATCTCACTTATCCTTTTCGCTTTGACTGTTTCAGCTGCTGCTTTTGATTGGGTTATGTCCCTTGAGCCACACTGGTTTTCAACGATCTTTGGAGTTTATATCTTCGCTGGAACATTTGTCAGTGGGATTGCTTTTACAACTCTTGTTGTGATTTATTTAAAATCTAAAGGCTATTTTGCAGGTGTGATCACTGATAATCACCTTCATGATCTAGGGAAGTGGATGTTTGGAATGTCTGTTTTTTGGGCCTATATCTGGATTTCACAGTACCTTCTTATTTGGTATGCAAACGTACCTGAGGAAACTGAATACTATGTATTAAGACATCATGAGTGGGGTTCGGTCTTCTGGATTAATCTTGCTCTTAACTTTGTTCTTCCTTTCTTTGTTCTTATGACCAGAGGGGCGAAAAGAAATGTTAAGGTGCTTAGAGTGGCGTGTACTATTATCCTTATCGGTCACTTTGTTGATCTTTACTTAATGGTAGCCCCTAAGGTCTTCGAGCATCATGAAATTCATGGCCTTGCTGGAGCTGGTGTACTGCAAGCACTGCAATTAATTGGAGTGTTAGGACTCTTTACTTTTGTCGTCTTTAGATCACTAAGTAAAAGAAAGCTGGTACCAAGCCAAGATCCTACCTTTGCTGAAGGTGCGCATCTTCATCAGTAGTTAAGTCTAAAAATTATTTTTTATAGAGAGCCCCTTTTTAGGGGCTTTTTTATTTCCCAACAACCACCCTGAGCGCAGAAATCTCTAACTGACTCGACTTAATTGATTGCTCATAATTGCCAAACTTTGTTTGAATTTTTTCAGACTGCTCAGCAAGTTCAGCAGTATTGTCTTTGTACATGAAACTGAGTCGTTGTGTCTCCGTTTTTAATTGCTCTTGGCAAGCCTCTAGAGCTTTGGAGACAAATTGATTTTGTTTTTGAACGGCAATAGTCTGTGCTTTTTTAAAGAGATCAAAAACGGTGTTTTTTGGGATATTTTTAAACTGCTGGAGAAGGGCATCATCTGCTGCAGCAAGGTTTAAACCATCGATATATTTCTTAGGCATCTTTTGGGTCACGTTCTGGCCGCTGACGTCTATGAGAACTCTGAGCGGTGTGTAGGGGAGATAGACACTAGCGTTCAGTCTGAATTTTCCACTGGTTTGCAAACCAAAGATAAATTCAAAAAGAAGGTTTTGCGGCATATCACTAGTTTGAACAATGGATAAATTTCCAAGGTTCGAGTTGAGAAAAAGATCATAAGCGGTTTTAACCAGAGGATGTTCCCAGTTTAAAAGATCAATATTCTCGTGTTTGATACTATAGTCGCGATCAAAGGTATATGAAGCTCCTTCTGAGCTTAAACCCGCATAAGAGGGGATTAGCATATTGTACGATGGACCTATAAAATAACTATGTTCATTGAGCTGATCGAATTCGATTCCCACTAAATTAAAAACATCTTCTAGATAAGCTTTAAGGGGATTGGATTGCTCAAAGCTCTCAATCTTAGTGATGATGTCCTGGGCGATCGTGTTATTAAATGATTTAATTTCATGCAAACGGTCTCGACCTGTTTGATATTCATGAGCAAAGGCCTTGAATTTCTCTTGCATCTTTTCAATGAAGCTCGTGACTGAATCTTTATCAAATGGTTTTTCTAAAAGAGAAACTAATTCATTTTTGTTTTCTTGATAAAATAAACTTCCCGCGTTGGAGAATTTATAAAAAATCCCTAAGACATCAGAGTACCAATGAAAGAGAGTTTCTTCAAAACTCTCTTTAATATAGGGGATATTGATTTCGATATCATTGTTCTGGCCGATACGATCAAGCCTTCCTATCCGTTGTTCCAGCTGATCCGGAGTTTTAGGTAGATCAAAAAGCACCATCTTATGGGCGAATTCAAAGTTGCGCCCTTCAGAACCTATCTCGGTACAGATAAGAACTTGCGCTCCTTCCGGGTCAGCAAAGTATGCTGCTTGTCTGTCTCGCTCCAATAAACTTTGATCACTATGAAATAGGGCGATATTGCAATTCATATGAGCGAGAATTTCTTTTTGTAGAGTCATGACCACGTTTTTAGCATGGCAGATGATAAAGATTTTCTCAGAAGTGTTTGAGATAAGCTTGATGATCTCATCAGCTTTGGCCTTAATGACTTTGCTATCACTCAGTTGCTTTTTATCAATTTCAATTGGCAGAGGATGTGGTTTTCTGTCAGTGAAAATTTTCTCAAATTTTTGCAAATGATCTCTAGAGTTTCTAAAAAAGTTTCTGCCAATCCCAAAACGATCAACAATAATTTGAACGATTTTCTCTGGAGCTAACTCCATCTCTTCAGCTAAGACATAGTTGGCAACAGCTTTTGGTATAGTTTTCGTGGTTTGGATCTCAGCGATTAGCTTGGAGATCTCACCAAAATTACTTTGTTTAGCTTTAAAGTCTTCAAAGGAGCTAAACTTTGCGGGATCCAGCATTTGTAGTTGAGCAAATAAATTCTCACTTCCAGTTACTTCAGGAGTGGCACTGAGAAGCAGTGTGGAGTATGTCTTGGCATTGATGCTCTTAAGAGTGTTGGGCAGCAGCTCATCTTTAGCAAAAGGAATTTGATGGGCTTCATCGATAATCAACATCTCCCAAGATTGCCTAGCAATCTCTTCATTTTCTAAAAGATCTCTTTTACTTGCAATAAGGATTTCACATTCTGCCAGATGCTCAGGTGTAAGCTCAAGAGGGTCATAGATAAGACTGCTCAATGAGAATTTCTTATACATCTCGATGAACCATTGGTTTTTAAGAGAATCTGGCACCACAATCAGCACTTTTGAAACCAGCTCTTTTTGTTTGAGAGCATGTAAAATAAGCAGGGCTTCAATGGTCTTCCCCAAACCCACCTCATCGCAAAGGAGAGCTTTAGGTGAACTCAAAGAAATCACTTGGGAGGCCACAAAAATTTGATGGGGGATATATCTAATCTTTGCCCCAAGAAATCCCTTATAGCTAAACTCTTGATAGCTCCGGGTGGCCAGGGCCGATTTATAGCGTTGTTGATAAAAATCATGGCCATCAGTATTTTGAATAAAAAGTCGCTCGAGGGGTCCATTTATTTTGATATCAGCATCAATCACTGACTCAACAAACTCACCCTTGTCTGTGACATAAATAAAGATATCATCTAACTCTTTTACACTGGTAATGATGGCGCTTACACCTTCGCTGCTCACGTCTTCACCCACATTAAGACTAAAACGCTTAAGGGGGGCGGTTTGAATGCCGTAGGTTCTAGATTCTGAGCTCTGAGGGTAGAGTATTTGTACTGTCTTGCCTTCAAGCTGAGTCACGACGCCCAAGCCTAGTTCAGGCTCGGATTCACTATAATATCTTTGTCCGGTTTTATATTTCATGAGGTGAGAATAAAGGAGGCAGTGGAGAGTCGTCAATACTCTCCACTAGATAAATTCAAGTTTTATGCTGCTTGCAGATGATTAATCTTTTCGAATTGATAAGTGCGAAGGATTTTTCTAATTTGGTTTTGATTATCAAAGTCATCTAGCTTTAGAAAAATTCCTTTGTATTTTAAGACATTATTTTGCACGATATATTTCACATCTTCGTGAACGTTTTTCTCTGAGAGTAGAGTCCCTAAAAGATAAAGGGTTTTAAAAGGAAGATCCTGGCTCGCCCCATAGAAAAAGGCTTTATTCACGTAGTAAATACTCTCAAACTTTACCGCTTCACCTTTCCAATCATGCTCGTAAACACGCTTTGAGAATCTAGAACTCTTAAGTCTAGCAATTGATAAGTGCTTTTTAAATTTTTTAAACTGATCGTGTGACCAGAAGTGAGAGAATTGGCTAAAATCAAAATCGAAATTAAGTTTTTTCATGGCAAGGTCCTTTTGTTAGAGCTATTCTTATCGACAGTCTTGGAATAAACACTATAATAAAAATAAGAAACTTTGGGCGAAGTGAATATTTCTCGTGTCTTAGCTTTGCCAATAGGTTTTGTTTGAAATCTATTTTTATTTATGGGGTCTTTTATGAGTGATAAAAATCTCGAGCATTTAACTAAAATTCAATACTATGTAACTCAAGAAAATGGGACGGAAAAACCCTTTGATAATATTTATTGGGATCATTTTGAAAAAGGTCTTTATGTAGATATTGTCTCGGGAGAAGTCTTGTTTTCAAGTGAGCATAAATTTAAATCCACCTGTGGCTGGCCCAGTTTTTATAAATCTTTTGTCCCTGAAAATATCGTTAAAAAAGATGATCTCTCCCATGGTGTTCATAGAGTGGAAGTGAGAAGTAAGAATGCTGATTCTCACCTAGGGCATGTTTTTACCGATGGCCCTGCTCCCACTGGGATTAGATACTGTATCAATTCAGCGGCCTTGGAGTTTGTAGCCTTGGATCGATTGGAAGCTCAAGGGTATGGAGAATATATAAAGCACTTTGAAAACCAAAATGAAACTCTCGCGGTGGATAAAGAGTTTGCCACTTTTGGAGCCGGTTGTTTTTGGGGAGTGGAAGCCATCTTTAAAGGTGTGGATGGAGTCATAAAAGTCACCAGTGGTTATAGTGGGGGGGAGATGAAAAATCCCACCTACCAAGATATCTGTACGGGGAAAACCGGTCATGCTGAAGTGGTGCAAATCGAATATAATAAAAATGTATGTAGCTTTGAAAATTTACTCGATCACTTCTTTAGACTTCACGACCCAACAACTCTCAACCGACAAGGGGCTGACCGTGGAACTCAATATCGCTCGGTGGTTTTCTATCATAGTGAAGAACAAAAACGATTAGCAGAAAGTTTTATACAAAAACTTGAAGAGCAAAATAAATTTACAAATCAAATCGTAACTGAAGTGACAGAGTTCTCAACTTTTTATCCTGCTGAAGAATTTCATCAAAACTATTATGAAAAAAAATATCAAGGGGGAGCGGGCCCGATATGTCATTTTCTAAGAGATGTGTAAAGAGGTTAATTTCTTCAAACTCTTATAAAAAACTCGGTCTTTTATTTTCTAGAATTGTTGTTAAGTGTCATCGTTATAATACGGGCACTTATGAACTAGAATGCCGTATTTTTGCGTTAAAACCGTATTTTAAGCATAATTCAGGCATATTATTTTTGACTTTTTTAAGGATCAACCTCAAAATTTTATAAAATATTTTTTTTTATTAAGGAGAAAAAAATGGCTAAAGGAAAAACAAAAGAAATGTTACTTGTTGGATCTAAAACAAAAGAAGCGCTTAAAGGTGCTGGAAAAGACAAGTTCATGGTATCTTCTGATGCACTTGAAGGACTTAACGAGTACGTTTACTGGCTAGTTGAGCAAGCTCAACAAAGAGCTAAAGCAAATGGTCGTAAGACAATCAGAGCTTACGATATCATCGCTAAGTAATTTTTAATTAAATTAAATTAAAAAAGAAAGCCCGCTGCAAAGTGGGCTTTTTTTATAGGTAAATTTGTTGATGGAATAACTTTATAAAGAGCACGACCAATACTCCGGTAAATGAAACATATGACCAAAGGAGAAAAGTCGTCATGGCAAATTTCTTATGGTCTTGAACTTTACCCAGAAGACCCAGGGTATAGGTGATAAAGATCATAGGAAGAGCGACAAAAGACATCACAAGATGAGAGACCAGCAAGAGAAGATAGTAGGGGCGAAGGGTGGGGTGATTAAACACAAAATGCCCAAGGCTTAGATGATAAAGTATATAACTGATCAGAAAGAGAGCAGAATAAAACATGGCCATATGGATAAAAAACTTATGCTTAAAAATCTCTTTTTTCTTAATAAAATAAAAAGCAATTAAAAGTGAGATAAGACTCAAGCCATTTAAAGTGGCATTAAAGCTAGAGTGTAATTCTGCTGGAAGGATGGGAGAAATTTTATAAGGGTTAAGATAAATAATAAAAACCAAAAATATTTCCGCTAATAGAGCAACGGAAGTCATAGTTAAAAGAATTTTTTTCGTGCTCATTATATTCCCACTCCAAATTTATAAATAAGCCTTGCTGCGGCTATGACTAATACTGTTTTAAATAATTTTTTAAATATACTCTCACTGACTTTACCCAAGATTTTAACACCTAGAGCAGAACCCAGGAGCGCGCCGGCAGACATAAGTATGATAAGAGCGCTGTATTCAAGGTAATCAAACTCAAGCTGAATAAAGAGAGGTATTTTAAACATATGAATAAAGATTTGCTGCATGGCCTTGGTCGCAATAATCTCTTCTTTTTTAAGATCATCTCTCACATAGAAAGGGGCAATAAGCGGGCCCGAAGCTCCTAAAAGTGAGCCTTGAATGGCAGCAAAAAAACCTAAGACCGTCCATCCTAAAGTTTTAAGTTTTATCTGAGGAAGCTTTTTAGGCTTAAAAACTGTGTAGAGGATAAAGCAGGCAAGCATGAGGTAGTAAAAATTCGGGCTAGTAAAATTTTTGAGCACATAATAAGCGACCCAATATCCAAAAGGAGCACCAATGAGAAAAAATTGAACAAATCTCCAGCGCACATGTTTGATGAGAAACAATCCTCGCGAGCCATTACTTATAAATTGCACCACTCCATGAATGGGAATAATGATTTGATAGGGTAAGAAAAAGGTCATGATAGAGATCAGTAGAACCCCACCACCCATACCAATGACTGCTGATACAACTGAGGTAAGAAGAGCTATAAGAGGAAGGAGAATTAATGACATGCTTCAACTTAGCGCTGTTGATAATAATTGTCAGTTAATTATTTAAGGTGATGGCCCTGCCACAATTGCTGGGCGAAAACATGGCCTATTTCAGGCCGTTTTGAAGGCGTTGAGTGAAATGTTGCAATATGCTAATCTGGTAGAGTCATTTCCTATGGGAGGATTCAATGTCACGCCGTCATACCCATCGCTACAAAAATTTATGGTTAGACAAAAGCAATAGCGATACAGAGTCTAGGCCTGGGGAACAATTTCTTGACTCTCTTTGTGCCAAAATTGATGAAACTCGGGGTTATGAAGAATATATTCATACTCTTTGTGAGGGCATGATCCTCTTACTTCAATCAAAAATAGGGGTGGAGACTATCAAAAAACACCCAGATCTAATGGCCAAAATAAAACAGCTTCCCCAGAAAATTATCCATAATAGCTATGATGATTCAGATCTCATGTTTCTAGGTATATTTGTAGAGCTTGAATTGCCAAAGAGTATCTTTAAACTTCAATTCTACCAAACCATTAAAAAATTACTCACTAAAATTCTTGATTGCGGTTATCATATCTCTAAAACAATGCGTCAAAAGTTAAAAATTCTTTTACGCACCCAAAACCCGAAGCGCTTTAGGCAGCTATTTCAAACCCCACACCCTTTAAAATTCACCGGTTAGGCCATACACTTTTTGACTAAACTATGCCATGATGAGGCTTAAAAAAGGGGTAAACAAATGGGTAAGTTTAGATCAGGTGTTTTGTTTGGAGACGAAGTTCTAGAAGTATATAAAGATGCAAATGAGAATAATTATGCCCTACCAGCGGTCAATGTTGTCGGTACCAATTCCATCAATGCTGTTCTTGAGACCGCCAAAAAATTAAACTCCCCAGTCATTATTCAATTCTCTAATGGAGGAGCCAGTTTTTTTGCTGGAAAATCTTTAAGTTCAGATAATCATTTTAGTGCAATTCAAGGTGCTATCTCTGGTGCTCAGCATGTGCATCTTATGGCCGAGGCTTATGATGTTCCTGTTATTTTGCACACGGATCATGCAGCTAAAAAACTTCTTCCTTGGATTGATGGTTTGCTTGAAGCCGGACAGAAGTTCTATGAACAAAATGGAAAACCTCTTTTTAGTTCACATATGTTGGATTTATCTGAAGAGCCACTGGAAGAAAATATTCAAACTTGTTGTGAGTATCTTCGTCGGTTCAAAGCTATCGGCACTCATATTGAAATTGAGCTAGGAGTAACGGGGGGAGAAGAAGATGGTGTGGATAACACAGGAATTGATAACTCTCTGCTCTACACTCAGCCAGAGGAAGTGAGTTATGCTTATGAAGAGCTACGTTCAGTAAGTGATTACTTCACAATAGCAGCAAGCTTTGGAAATGTGCATGGGGTTTATAAACCTGGTAATGTTAAACTCACACCGGTTATTTTGAAAAACTCCCAAGAATTTATCAAAGAGAAATTTTCAACAAATGATACTCCTGTTAATTTTGTTTTCCACGGAGGCTCTGGTTCGAGTCGTGAAGAGATACGTGAAGCCATTGAATACGGTGTGATTAAAATGAATATTGATACCGATATGCAGTGGGCTTTTTGGAATGGTGTCAGAGGTTATGAGCTGAAAAATAGAGAGTATCTTCAAGCACAAATCGGAAACCCTGAAGGGGACGATAAACCGAATAAAAAGTTCTATGACCCTAGAGCTTGGCTTCGAGCTGGAGAGCAATCTTTTGTGACCAGACTTGAGCAATCCTTTGAGGATCTTAATTGTATCGATAGAAATTAAAAAGAAATTTATTATAGGTAAGATAAACCTGCTCATTCACTATTTAGAATAAGCAGGTTTTTTTATTTTAGTTTATGCAGATATTCCGAAAACTCTTTCTTTATATTCATCAAGTTCTAAAATTTCATCTCTAAAAATCGCAACACGATAGTTAGCTTGATCTTGATTCATTTTAAAAAGATTTGTTGGTTCTAAAAGATTGGCCTTGATTAAAAGAGGAATTTCATCTTGTTGAAGAGGTTCTTCTAATCTCAAAATGAATCCATTTTTCATGAGGTAATAAGAGGCCTGATTGTTGATGTTTTGTACTTCCATGTCCTACTCCTTAGGGCAAATTGATCCTTATCCTAGATCCACATCTAAATTTTTTCATAGATATTTATTGATTGCAAATTTTTTTAGACGGTGGCTTATGACCCCGGCCCATGGGCGTCTTGACTACCAGAGCGGTGACAAAAAGGTCAATATGACATGTTGCACCATCCTGAGAGTTCTAAGTTGCTGAATTTATGTAATAAGTATTTGGCATGGACTGTGCATATATAAGTGCAGGCGGTGGTGATGGAAAGGATGTCTATCACTCTAAGGCCAAGGAAGGCCAAAGTTTTAATACCAACCCCTGCATGGATGCAATTTACAGTTCTAGGATGGGACACAAGACGCAGGAGTTTACATGGAAGCATCAAATTTAGAAATTTTTGCACTACTCACAGCAATCTTAGCGTTTGGAAGTTCACTTATTCATTACAGTGCATTTGCAAAATCCAGGGCCAAGGTGGCCATTAAGTCAGAACTGAAAGAAGAATTGTATGCAAGAGTAGACTAAATTCTCGGATAGAGCTAAAAAAGTTAAGTGAATTACTTATATGTTTACTTAGCTTATGGCTCACTTTTTATCCTAGGTTTTATCGACAATTCTCGGGGCCCTATTTACCCAGAGTTACTTTCTCAATTTCAAGTTACTAAAGTTCAAGGTTCACTCATTTTTTCTCTTTGTTCATTATCAGGCTTTGTTGTTTCGCTGTTTGTGAGTCGTTGGCTCAAATTCTTAGGCACGATTTGGGCCACGCGAGTAGCACTGTTGACTGATTTTCTGGCCTGTATACTTATGGGATTTGCCCCATCTTCTTACCACGGCTTTATTCAGTTTGTGATCGCTGGAGTTATCTTGGGAATAGGAATGGGGATGAAGGGGATTTGTGCCAATCTCCTTATTCGCAAGGCCAGTAATCATCATAATCGTAGAAGACTTTTTTCCGGACTTCATACCATGTATGGCATGGCCAGTTTTTTTGCTCCCTTTATCATTGCGGAACTTTTTCAGCTAGGTTTGGGGTTTCAGCGAATATTTTTATACACAAGTGTATTACCTATTGTACTGCTCATCACCACGTTCAAAACAAAACCTTATACCATTCAATATAAAAAACCAGATACCTCTAGCTTATCAGGTTCAAAGGTGATCTTGATCGCGAGTATTTTCGCTCTCTATGTTTCAAGTGAGATTTTAGTTTCTTCCAGACTTACAATTTTTCTTAAAGAAGTTCATGGGTACTCCCTGTCTCAAGCGGCGTTTAATTTAAGTGTGTTTTTTGGATTATTATTAGTGGGGAGAATGAGCTTTGGTCTTTTTCATGTCCCCTTTAAATCCTTCAATATAATGACGGGCTCAATCGTATTGAGCTTCGTGGTCAGCATTTTAGGTATGCAGTTCTACCCTCCTTTGTTGGCCTTAAATGGGCTGAGTATGAGCATCTTTTTTCCTAGTGCTATGGATTGGGTCAGTGAATTCTTTGGTGAAGAGAGTGAGTATGTGATCAGCCGAATTATGGTCACCATTTCTGGATCACTTGTTGCGATGCATTATATTTTCGGACTTTTTGCTGAGCATTTTGGTCTCGCCCTTAGTATTTGGATTCTCCCTCTGCTTCTCTTTATAGCTTGGTATTTATTACATTTTCCTTTAAGAAAATTGACCATTTCTTAGAAGTTTTGTTTACTGGCGCCATCGTATGAGGAGATTTTATGAAAATGTTCGTTGCCCTTACTAGCTTAACCGCTATGGTTTCAGGTTTTAGTTCAGTTGAAACAGATTATGCCAATATTTATGCTGATCAGCTTATCGATCAATTCGATAGTGAGCTAGATCAAAAGCTCGAGTTAGGAAATATCTCTTTAACTGAGTCAAAAACTTATGCCAAGCTTATCGCTGCCAGAGAGTTTATTGAAAAAAATGCAGGTCATGGTGGTGTGACAGCTCATAAAAAACTGAGTCTCCTTACAGTGAAAAACTCAACAAAGTATTCTGAGGTGGTTGAAAAAATAGACTCCCAAGCAGATATGATTCATGAGCTTAAAAAAGAAGTCGAGCAAAAAGCAGGAAATGTTATCTATCCCTCTTCGACCAGAGATGGAAATCTGACAGGGAATACCTTTCCTAAAAATACCTGGAGCTTAACTTTTGATGACGGTCCTCACGCTTCTAGAACAAATCAAGTGCTAGACAATCTTCACGCTAATAATATGAAAGCGAGCTTCTTTGTGCTCATGAAAAAAACTCATCAGCTTCCTCATGTGGTAGACGATATTATCAAACAGGATATGGAGCTGGCCCTGCATAGTTATACTCATGCCAACCTGACTAAACTTGGATCAAAGGGACATGAGTATGAAATCACGACAAGTAAAAGAGAATTAGAAGATGCCACAAATGTCCCCATTCAAATCTTTAGACTTCCATACGGTGCGGGAATGAGAAATACAAAAATCAGAGATGTGATCACCAGAAATCAACTTGTTCATATTTTTTGGAACGTTGATACTTTGGATTGGAAAGATAAAAATCCTCAGAGTATTTTTAATCGAACGATTAAGCAGATGAAAGCAACACCGAATAACTCAGGAATTATTCTCTTTCATGATATTCATGCTCAAACAGTTATTGCTTCAAGAATGGTCATGGAGTATTTGAATGAGCAGGGTAAAACTACTTGTACTGTAGGTGAAGTGATCAACTACTTAAATAATAAAGAACAAGACTGCTTGAAATAAATCTTAAAACCACTAAGATAATAAGTATGAACAAATACTTATTACTCTTGGTGGTTTTTTCTCTCTTAAGTTGTAGTGTCACCTACAAAAAAGATAAAAAATCTCCCGAAAAAACAGGTCCTACAAAAGAAGAGTTGCAAGAGCAAGCTCGACTAAAAGCTTTAAGTGATCAAACCAAATGGCAACATCAGTACTATGAAGAGGTAAAGTTTTACCTTAAAAACCCAAGTGTCGTTGATAGTGCTGAAAAACTTGATGGAATTTGTAATGGGGGAGAGTTTAGGTTCAGTGAATCTTATCAATTTAAGCCACTCACAGCTATAAATTTTAAAAACACACCAATCACCATAAAAACCAATTCAGGGTTTATCAAAAAAGCTTATATCACAAAAGGTGCCTGTCGGGAGTTAGCGCTCTTTAAAAAACAAAAAGGCAATTCAGATCAACTCCGTCAATCTATTGAGTCTATGACCCTTCTATATGTTTATAATGTAGGGACTTACCTGGTCGATACGACGTTTAAAACCAAGTTTAAGGATGTTCAGTTTTTTGTGCGCTAATTCTTATCTTCATATTGTATAAAACTTAAACGGCCTATATAAATAACATAGTTCGTATTGTGAGATACCCCAAAAACAACTAGAATTAGCCTATGAAAACTTTAAATCAAATGACAATTATCTTTCTTTTAGCACTCTTTTTAGGCCAAACAGCACTTGCGGTGGGTTCTAACGATAGGTATGAGTATCATGGACTCGAAGGAAAAATTTCGAATCTTACTGATATCCCCAATAAACATTTAAGAATGGTGGTGCGAATTTGTAAATTTAAGTGGACAAGAAAATGTTCTAATAAGTTTATCAAAAGTAAAATCTCAGCTGATGGATCCTACAAATTGGTCGCTAAAAAAACTGGTTTTAAATGGAGTGATGAACTCTATATCCATCATTATATTCAAAATATTAAAACCAAAGAACAGTATCAGCTGGTCAAAAAGCTAAACGGAAGAGTTAAAAATTTATCGAGCACGAAGAAAAATTTTACTTTAATTGAGAATTTTCCAAAAATCTCAGGACAGTTATATAATGAGGATGGAACTGAATTCATTCCTGAAGGGAGACATACATTCGTAATTGCTAGCATTGATGCTCTCAATGGAGAAGAAAATAATATCTTTGCTGTGGAGAATAAAGGCAGTATTTCAATACCAGGGAACCAAAATATTCATGCGATTACTGGTTATATTAAAGAGCAAAATGACTTTAAATTAAAACTCCTCACATACGGTGAAACTGAAAATACTATAGCTTACCGCTTAAATAAAACCATCACGCTCAACTTGCCTTTTGATAATTTTAAACAAGCAATTGAGTCAAATCCGGTAGGTGCTCTTGATATAACCAACAGTGTAAGAGCTGGCTATGCTTGGAGTAAAATGTTTCATGAAGGTGTGTATGGAGCTCATTACTATCCCCGCTATAATATCAAAGGTGAGGACCGTCAGTGGACCATTAAAAATGCCCTGTTTGATTGTCATAAAGGATTGGCAACGGCCGATGTGAAATTCGATGAATTAGGAGAATTAAAGCTTAAGGGGGCTTGTTCTGAAAATGGACAATCTCATTTTAGTATCGATCAAAAAATAAAACTAAAAGATGGGAAGGTCATTCACCTGGTGGCAGATTTTAATATTAGAATCACTGAGCCAGATAATACATCGACTCTCAAAGCTGAGCTCATTGATGCCAGTGGAGAATTAATTGCCAAGTATAAGCTATTTCTTGAAAGATTTAGTTTATCTGATTTTCATGTTTTAGGTGCGAATCATTTCTAAAAACTACGCTGAAAAGACGTTATCTTCAATAAGGCCTAGTTTATCATTTTCCTCAATAATATATTCTGGAAACTTTTTTCTAAATCTATGAAGTAGAACTCTGAGTTTGTTTTGAGAAGACTCCCATTCAGAGTCTTTCCCATAGAGATGATCAATGATGTCCACTTTCTCTCTTGGCTCGCCCTTTATAAAATCTATAAGTTTCATTTCCATTTTAGAAGGGGTGATTTTATTTTCTTTATGTTGCAGATTTAATTTATCAAACCAACAGGGCTCGATATGATCAAATTTTTGCTCTAATTCCTTTTTATCCAAGAGGAGTTTAATGGCCTCAGTAGCTTCTTTTATTTGTGGGTGAGTTGAGGTGAGGGCCACTTGGTACTCATGATAAGCTTCGGTGAAGCGTTTAAGCTCGATAAGAACATGGCATTTATTTAAAATGGCTTCGTAGTAATGAAGAGTCCCTCTATCATTATTTAAAAGTGCAAGTGCTTTATTACTAAACTTTAAAGCCAGCTCTCCTGCATTGAAATAAAGCAGCTCTCTTGAAATATTGTGATAAGAAATGGCTTCCACCGCTGTTTCTCCAACCTCTGCTGCTTTGGCCGCTAGCAATTCATAGTCATGGATATACTTTCTGTTGGGCTCTATCCTCGTTTTGGTAATGATGAGGTTTTGATAAGCGCGCATGGATCTTTTTTTACAACCAAGTTGATCTAATTTTGTATAAGCTAATTGAAAAGCCTCCAGCGCTTTTTCAAACTCACTAAAGCGCAAATGAGTTCTTCCCAGAGCTATAGCTGCTTCTCCACTATAGATTGAGTCACTCTTTGCTATTGCCCAAACTTTAGACACTTGTTTTAAATCATTACTTTTTTTCAGGTTTAAAAGGCGAAGTAGAGCGATGTCTTTTAATTCACTTGCCTCAGAAAAATGAGAAAGGGCCTGTTCCAAGCAAGGGGAGTTTGATTCTAAATAATATTCTAAGCATTTAGAATAATTATAGATCTCACAGCTTTTATTTGAATTAAGCATATTAATATTTTTGAGCTCAAATAAATTGGCCTCTAAGATTTCTATTAAATATCTCTCAGTTCCTAATGATTCCATATTCCTTATCAAGCAAGTGCCATGCCGGTTTCTGAAGCCATTACTTTTTAATGTAATGGCGTGTAATGGTGAAATGATGGTTTTTTGTGATGCGGTGCGCTACATTAGCTTCAGACCACTAAACAGGAGTTCTATATGATTTTAATTAATGAATTAAAGAAGTTTATTTACACCAGCCTACTTTTTGCTTTCTGCTTACTGACGTTAACAATCGTATCAGCAATTCAAGTAGATAAAATTTATTTTGATAACACAACAACTATAGGAACTATAGAAGAACAGACATCAAGCAAAATTAAACTTGCTCAAAACTAAGGAGAAATTATGAAAAAATTAATCGGAAAAATGCTTATTATGACAACTTTAGTAACTTCTGCATCACTCTTTGCAGAAGATGAAATGACCATTGCTAAGGAAAAGCAAATTCAAAAAAACATTCAAGCTAAAATTATTGAGATAGAAAAAGTCAATACACTAGCCGAGCTTGAAGAAGTTGTGACAGAAGATTGTTACTCATCTCTTGATAAGATTGATGATGAGATACTTCGTGCAAGTGCAGATGCTGACTGTGAAGCTAAAGTTGCAGAACTCAATCATATTGGTGATGTAGAAGTCGCAAAGCTGATTATGGTGAATGATCTGCAACGCTTTCAACAATCTGCCATGCTCATGTTCAAGTTAACAAGTATGACAGCTGAAGAGATGAGCAATGGATATAGTGATGCTTATGCCATGAATTTAATTTTATTGCCATTTGCGGTTGTTATCGATGTTGTGGCACTTCCCTTTACATTTCTCGGTAGTCTTATAACAGGTTTCTAAAATCTAATTTACAACGTGCTCAATTAAATTGGGCACGTTCTTTTAAGGATTAATAATGCCATTACTCATCTTTTTGCTTATCATTTCCCACTCACTTTATGCTGATGTCGATTTTCAAAAATTATCCATTACTGAAAGCCATCATCCTGCAAAAAATACGTTTGTTTTTTGGATTAACGGAGACAGTAATCGCTTTAGACCACTTAGAAGCAATGAAAAAAAGCAAGTTCGAATAGACACACTTGATGCAGCCCGAATTGAAGATTATGCGAAACAGTGCCAATGCAATGTCATCATCTATCATGATCAAAGAGGGAAAGATAAAATTTTTAATAATAGAAAGCATTTTGGAAGTTATGTAAAAGTATACTCCAACTCAAAAAATCTAAAAATCAACAGAAAAAGAAAACTCTACACAAAAGAGATGACTCAAACAAGTGATGAGATTTCAGGTTTACTCTCATTTGCTAGACGTTCATTTCCTCAATCAAATTTACATTTGGTTTTTCGTGGTCATTCATTTGCTCATTCTTTAATCGACGGTAAAAATAATGATTTTGATTATTCAGAAAAAAACTCACATTTTCACTTAAATGAACTTATGAATGCTATTGAGATGGCCCGAGTTAAACTAGCGACTATAACCTTTGCTGCTTGCTCAATGTCTAATATTTCATTTGCACTCAAACTGCGAGACTATACTCAATATATGATCGCTTCCCAGGTGGATATCTATGAGTCTGGTGATACCGGTTTTAATTTTAGTTTCTTGAAAAATATAAATAATAGCATCAGTATTCAAGAGATAGCCAAACTTATTCAAACGAGTTCTCTTCAAAATTTCGAAACAATTAAAGATAAAAAAGCTTATCTTCTTGAGACTCCCATGAGCTTGATTAACCTTAGTTTATTAAGAGGCGTTTTTTCTGAGGAGGATGAACTACTCTCTATATTAGAGGAATTCTCCCAAGAAAGTTTTAATTATTGTAAAATAGAAAAGAATATTTCTAATCGTTTTATCATTGAACAGAATATATCACCAGAGAGGGCAGAGGTAATGAATAAACTCTTCTCTATTAAGAGCATGAATCAAGACTACGATTTAATATGTCTATTAGAAGAAAATCATTTTGACTTAGAGGCGGCTTATTTAAAAACATTAGTTGAAGTCCATTCTTCTTCGGTCATGAGTGTTAAACATGGAATAAGCGTAGATTTAACCTTTTAAAAACGTATATTTTTTTATAGTTTAAAGGCCGGTGTCAAAAAATTAGTCACATTTTAAATGTGAGTTCGTTTAATCATAAACCTTTAAGCTTATTTCATTGGCACAAATATTGCTCAATTAACCCTATGAAAAAGTATATTTTATTTCTTATCGTGATTCTATCCTTTACTCTTTTGGCTAAAGATCCTTCATGGATGGTCACAGTGGAGAAGACGACGCCTAATGGCGGCAATATCACCGGAACTGGTTATATCGTTAAAAATGGCGATCAGTACTTTGTTCGCACCGCCTCTCATATCACCTTGGGAACAACAGAGAAGGTGACTCTTAGAGATGCAGATGGGCGAGTAATCCCTTTTAACCCAAGTCAATATGCCTCAGATAATTCTACCGATGATATGATCATTGCTATCCCAGGTTCAGATCATGATGAACTGGGAGCATGGTCAGCGTCAGAGAATAAATACATTGTTAATAAGGATGCCTATAAGCGTTTTAGACGAGATAGAGAACGCAATTATATCGAAAATAACGAACAACTGGGACAAGAGTACTCAGCAGGTTTTGTCAGTCCTGAACGAGTCGATCGTGAAGATAACTATAGAAATGGCTATGATCCTTTTGGTAAAGGGACTTACGATAACACCGGCGTGTATTATTCAGAAACAGATAACCTTCGTGATGCTAAAAGTGGTCAAAATAAAATTGCTGATTTTCAAGTGCTACCGGGGGAATCAGGTTCACCTCTCATTCAATTTGAAAATAACTGTCATTCAAATGCTCCTAGAGATCTTCAGGGCAATTCAATCAAATTACCTAAGATGGATGATCACGTTTGCTATCCTTATATAGGTGGCCATATTCTCAATTATCACCGCAGTTTAAATAATTCTAAATTTAGCCATAATGATACATACTCGACTCTTGATGAATACTTTGTTGCTGGGGGCAGAGGTAGTATTGATGAAACTGAGTGGCGCTATGAAAACGGTCTTACCTATAGGGTGAGAGATGGTGTCGCTGAAACTTCATTTAATAGTGAGAATTCAGGTAATGGAACCGGCGTTGACACTGGAAATGGAACTGGCGTTGATACCGGAAATGGTACTGGCGTTGACACTGGAAATGGAACTGGCGTTGATACAGGAAATGGAACCGGCGTTGACACTGGAAATGGTACTGGCGTTGATACTGGATCTGAAGCACCTTCTGCAAAAGTAAATATGGGAATGGATATTGATGGTGAACAAGTTCTGGCTTTTGAGCTTAACCCAAATGTGGTCTTATGTGATGGAAACAATGAAATACAAAACTTTATTCAAAGTAATGGTCATATTGCTGCCAATTGGCTGAACTATCAGTTTTTAACGGATCTTCAAAGAAAATCATCTGAGCAGCTATTTACACCGGTAGCAACTGAAGATTTAGCGACAACACTCATAGCTAGATTTGAGCGAAATGGACAAACGATTCAAGGGATTGCTCCCCCTGAAGGTACGACTCCAGAGCTACAGGCAGTGATGGAGAGTTGGATGGATGTTTTTCAAGTTCATATTTTGGAAGATGAGCCTCGTTTTTGTACCATCAGTAAAAGACAACTTGAAAAAAATATCCTAGATATGAGAGTGAAATTTGCTACCAGCGAGGGGATTCAAACTCTCCTTATCAAACAGGATCTACATAATATTGATCTTTTACAAACCGGTGTGTTGCCAGTGGGAACACTTATCCAAGCGGATTTAACCGGATTGTTTGGAGTGGATGTTTCTGCAATAGATTCGAATTCTAATGAGTTAAAAGATAAACTCTATATCACGCTGAGGGCCGAGGGCTTTAAGCAAGAAAATGCTGACTGTACTCTAGTCTTGGATACTGAGTGATGTTGAATTTATATTGTCTAAAGTTTAAACACTGGTTATAAATTTTACTCAACACCTCCCTCAATAAAGCTTAAAAAACTGTTTTTTGTTGGTATCTAAATTGCAAATATATTCTTATGAAATTGTTAGCACTTATCTTGATATTTTCCATTGGCGTTGTTCACGCTGCTCGAGATCCGAAATGGATGATTCAGATTGAAAAACAAACTGAATCTGGAGAAACAATCACAGGCACTGGTTATATTGTAAAAATATCTGGTAAATATTTTGTCAGAACCGCATCGCATATCACTCTGGGTAACACTGAGAATGTAAGACTGCTAGACAATAGAGGAAGGGAAGTTAGCTTCAGTCAATCTAACTACGCTGTCGATAATTCTCATGATGACATGATCATTGAACTCAATGGTGATGACCATGATCAACTTGGAACATGGGTTCCAAACGCTAATCGCTATGTCATTGATAAAGATACTTATAAAAAATTTCGCAGGCATTCCAATCGTCAATATGTTGAAAAAGTCCCTTTTATAGATAAAAAATACTCTTCAGCTATAGTCTCGCCTAGGAGAGTGGATAGAGATGGTAATGGAAATTACGAATTAGACATCCTTGGAACTACTGATAGCATTGACACTCATTATAATGATGAGAATGTTTTGAGAGAGTCTCAAATTCCAGGGGTGAAAGTTGCTGACTTCAATCTGTTACCTGGAGAGTCTGGAACTCCGGTTATTGGTTTTGATATTGGGCCTGATCGATCAAATCAAAGTTATGTTTTTCCAAATGAGCTAAGAGATGAGCAGGGAAATTTAATAGAAGTTGATACGGATCATTATCTCGATTTACGCTATCCTTATATAAAAGGACATGCCCTTAATAATCATAGAACTCTTAAGTCTTCCAAGTTTCTTTCTGAAACTGCTTTTTCTACACTGCAAGATTTTTATCTTGCAGGAAATAGAGGCTCTGTTGATGAGGTCGAATGGAAATATGAAAATGGTCTTACTTATAGAACAGACGGAAATATAGATGAGTCTTCCACGAATGGCGAAAACACCGGTAATGGGACAGGCGTAGACACAGGAAACGGAACAGGTGTAGACACAGGAAACGGAACAGGTGTAGACACAGGAAACGGAACAGGTGTAGATACCGGCAACGGCAATGGGCATTCTGTGATGATGGGAATGAAATATCAAGGGCGTCAAGTATTGGCATTTGAGCTCAGCCCAGAAGTAGAATTATGTGAAGGCAATCGTGAGTTAGAGAGATTCATTGCTAGCAATGGCCACATCGCTGCGAATTGGCTTAACTATGATTTTATCAGGCAGCTAAAAACTAAGTCTGCTGAACAACTGTTAACACCTGTTGAGACAGCTGATTTAGGACAAAGTATTTTGAATCGATTAGTACGTAACGATGCTGTTGTTAAATACCCCAGTTATGTAGATTTTAATGATCCTATGAAATTATTTCAATTTTATTATTTAAGAGCTACCTGTGTGATTAATAAAAAAGAACTTATGCAAAATAAATTAAAACTCAAAGTTCATTTTACAGAAAATATGAATATTGAACTTATAGAAATAAACCAAGATATAAACTCTATCAATTTATTGCATAATTACACAACTCAAAGAGGAACAAAAGTAGAAGTTGATCTCACCAGTGTCTTTGGAGTTGATATCTCTTCTCTCGGTCATGAAACAGAAGATTTAAAAGATATCGTCTATATAACATTAAGAAGTGATGAGTTAAGACAAACCAATTTAAATTGCTCTTTAGGAGATGAGCCATGAAATATTTTTTAATTATACTTACATTCTTATCTCTCTTTTCTTGCGGAAACCCCAAAAAAGCTCTAGGGCTTGAGCCGAAAAAAATCCAAAAGATAGAACCCGCAGGGCCTGAAGAGTACTCTTATCAGCTTCATGATGGGGGATGTTCCACAGGGGAGCATTCTTTTTCCACATTTGATCAAGCTTGTAATGCGCTCAAAGATGATGAACTCAATAGGCAATGTGCTTATGAACAACGAGAAGAACTATTTATCAATGCTGAATGCGCGGGAGATTTTAGCTAGCGACCAAGCCCCATAAATCCCCCAGGAAAAAACTGGGCTTTAGGGTCGTGAAGGGCTTTGAGTTTATGAAACACTTCAGGTTGAGTTTCGCTCCAAAAATTCTGAATATATTTTTGCTTTAAAATACCGATGCCGTGTTCAGCGAAAGGTGAGCCTTTGAGCTGCGCAATCTTCTTATAAAGTTTTTGAAAATGCTCTTCACATTCTTTGACTTTCTCAGGTGTAGGCATAAAGTTAAAATGAAGATGTTGATCACCAAAATGACCGAAAAGATTATAATCAACTCCAGCTTTTGTGAGCTCTTGGTAAGCTCGCATCAAGTCTTCAAACTGAGTGGTTTGTACCTGAATATCAGTTCCCACTTTAACCACACCCATACGACTATTGGCCTCAAAAACGGCTCTTGGAATACTCGCTCGCAGATTATGAAAACGGGTTTCTGAAATCTCAAAGATATTCTCTTCTGAGATGTGTTCTAGTTTAAGTAGAAATTCCTCGTAAAAAGTTTCGAAATAACTTTCTTTGATTTCAAAAAAGATTGCATCCAGTCCTTTATTTGGTCTGTCTTCTGCAGGCAGATAAGTAAAAGAATTACTGTCTACCAATTCACAAAGAAGAACATCTTCTCTATGTTTTTGGATTTTTTTATTGATTTCTAGATGGGCCGAAAGATCTTCTTCCCATTTCGGAACCAGCATAAAGAAATGTTTAAGCGGATAGTCAGGAACAATTTTTAGTTCGACCTCCGTGATCACACCAAGTTGACCTTCAGTCCCTATCATTAAATCTATTTCTTTTTCAAAGCGAGGGTAGGGGGCATTTTTATAATCAGCATAATGCTTAAATTCATTTTGATATTGTTCAAGAAAATCATAAGTTAAATCTTTTTGCGTGAGAGTTTTCTCTTCCCCCTTATGATTGAGGTATTTAAGAGAGACAATTTGTGACCTTAGATTACCAAAGCAAAAACAACGCTCTCCCGTACAGCTGGTGGCTACACCTGCCAAGATAAGGGCCAGCTCTTCTGTGGGAGAAGTCATTATATTATGCCCTTTATCCCTTAGGTATTCTCTGGCATCTTTCCAGCTGACTCCACCTCTAACAATGAGGTTACCACTATTGTTAATTTCCATATGTGCTGGCATATGGGAGAGATCAACCAGAGTGATATCCTCTTTAAAAAATTCTTCAATCTTTTCATAAGGTATAACGGTAGAAGTGCGGGAAGACATATAGAAACTAGGTGAACCGGTCAGAATATGGTCTTTGAGATCTTCGATCGATTTAATGACTTTAGTCGTTAGGCTCATAACTTTCTCGTAAATACAGGTTCGAGCTCATTTTCAGTCAGCTGTTGATTAAACTTATAACCTTCTTCATTAAATTTCTGGAGCTCATTCAATTTCGTTATTTTATTTTTAACAGCATATGCAGCCATCATGCCTCTGGCTTTTTTGGCAAAAAAACTAATCATTTTATACTCCCCATTTTTTAAATCACGAAACTGAGGGGTAATGATTGGAGTGGAGAGGGCCTTTGTTTTAACGACTTTAAAATATTCATTGGAGGCGCAATTAAGTAGATAATCATGTGCCGCTAATTCTTCGTTCAGGACATCGGTTATTTTATGATCCCAATATTGATAAAGATTTTTATAATCACTAAACTTAAACTTTGTTCCCATCTCTAAGCGATAAGGTTGAATCAGATCCGATGGCCGTAGAATTCCATACAGTCCCGATAAAATTCTCAGTCTTTGATTACTCGCTTGTAACTCTTTTTGGGAGAAGCTTTGAATATCAAGTCCAGTATAGGTGTCACCATTAAAAGCAAAGGCAGCTTGTTTTGAAAGTGAAGTGTTATGCTTTTTCTTATGCATCTGAAAGCGCTCATAATTGAGCTTTGAGAGATCAGCACTAAGCTTCATAAGGGTTGAAATCTCACTTGGTTCAAGCTTTTTTAGCTCATCCACCAAGGTAAGGGATTCCTCGTGAAAAGTAGGCTTCGTGGTCTCTTGCCAATTACACGGTGTTTCAAAATCTAATTTTTTTGCGGGAGATATGACTACTAACATGTGGATTATGCTAGCTAATTTTATGGATTTTGCCCATAAAAAAGGCCTATCATTCGATAGGCCCTTGTAGTTCTTATTGTTCTATTAATTAGAAAGATTTAAATACTTGAACCCCAACCCCTGTTTGATCAAGAGCTTTTGTTCTCATTGGGTAATGAGTTAAGTACGGATAAACAGAGTTAAGGCCTGGAACATTTGAAAGGTCAGCTCCTACTAGTAATCTATTGAACTGATCTGCCTCATTTTCTACATGAAGAATATCTTTTCCTTCTTGGTGGGGAAGGTAGCCTTCGTAATCTATACGGGCTGTGATATTCTCAGAAATTTTCTTATTGGTATATGAAAGGTATGGCAAAAGTGCCCACTCAGAACCAGCTGGTACATTTTTTCTAAATGTTTTTCTGAACTGAACAGAGGCTGCAATATTATTCATATCATCGATATCTATAGCATGACCTTGAGTAATTCTGATTTGTCCGTCAGTTTCATCTGCATTAAGAGTATTTACAGATGTTGGAACGATATACTGAATAGTGGTAGCAAATGCATCACTAAAAAGATTACCAGAAAGGCCCACTCTTAAATCGTGATCGTCAAAGCGATCATCCCCAGCATCGCTTAGCGTAAAACGTGGGTTGAATTGTGCAGTTATGTTCTCTGCAACTCTATAACGAAGTGAGATAGAGTTATACATCTCAACATCACCTTGTGCTCCATCAGCGGTGTTACCGGCGATCTTATCTTGTGCTTCCACAAAGTAATCTACAGATGTTTTTTCTAGAATTGATAATTTGTCGAAACTTACTTCGGTTGTCGAAGTTGTTTGAGCGAGAGATATTCCCGCCGTCGCAAGCGCTGTAAGCGCAATTAGTTTTTTCATGACCGTTGCTCCTATGTAGTAAAACTAAATTTCCCTAAATTCCTGGCCCATTAATAACGCGAAAAGGAATTTTTTTCTAATTTAATAAGTTATTTTGCAATATTTTCACACTGCATCATAAGCAACAATCTCTCCGTTAATAAAAGTATGTGGATTTACACGCTTTGCACAGGAAAAAAGTGTAGGAATTTACATATTTATGAAATTTCAACTACTTAAGCTCTAATTCCACCCCATCTTCACTTATTTCAAATAACATCGCGTTTTTGTTTTGCTCCCGTGCTATTGCGATGTACTCAGCTAGATGTTCAGGTTCAATTTCCGGGTCTAGATAGAAGTCAGCACTTATCACAGTCATAATGGCCAGGCATTCTTTGAGGCGCAGGTCACTGTCAAAATGTTCCACTTGAAATTCGAGCAGCGCCGATTGGGCTTTGGGGTTAAAACTGATATCTACGAGCATAAAAATCCTTATATTTTTGGTTTATCTATTTTTTTCCATTCTCCAGGGGATAACTCAGACAAATCAAGCTGACCGATACCCTGTCGTATTAATCTTAAAGTGGGGTGACCAATCTTAGCGGTCATTCTTCTTACTTGTCTATTCTTACCTTCTTTTAATTTTATTTCTAACCAACAAGTAGGGACCGTTTTTCTAAAACGGATGGGAGGATCTCTTGGAGGGAGTGTTGGTTCCGAAATAAGTCGCACTTCACAAGGCTTGGTTTGATAATTTTGAATTTGTAAACCTGAGCGCATTTGATCCAAGCTTTGCTGCGAAGGAATTTTTTCAACTTGCACCCAATAGGTTTTCGTTTTATCTGCTTTGGGGTTAGCAATTTTTTGATTGAGAACTCCGTCATCTGTGAGGAGGAGCAAGCCTTCACTGTCTTTATCCAATCTACCTACAGCATAGATATTTTTCGGCAACCCAAACTCAGCAAGAGTTCTATCGTTTTTCTCTCCAGTAAACTGACAGAGCACCCCATAAGGCTTATAGAATATGACATATGTATAGTTTTTCATGTAAAATACTTAAAAGGCATCTTATCAAAAGGAATTATTTTGGCAAAAATTATCAAAAAAGATGAGCCTGACATCGTCTGGACTGATGATCCAAATTATAAAAAGAAATCTAAATCAGCGAAAAAAATTGAAGTTGTCCCCAGTGAGCACACTCTTAGTATTAGACCCGAGAAAAAAGGGCGAGGGGGCAAAACAGTGAGTGTTATCTATGATTTTCCTGTTGGAAGTGAAGATTATTTCAAGAAGCTGACCAAGAAGCTCAAGCGTGTGTGTGGCAGTGGGGGAACCTATAAAGGGGATAGCATTGAAGTGCAAGGCGATCATAGGGATAAGCTCAAAGAATATTTGGAAGAACTTGGGTTTAAAATTAAGTTTACTGGAGGTTAAGTCTTTCAAATTATTAGTCGATAAGGATTTTATAAATAAAAGAACTAAGAGCAAATGAAAACACTTTCCAAAGAAAATAACAGACTCGATATAAGAGATATGATCAGTGAGATTATTGTCTCAGGATTTCCCGTTATTAGTTGGCAACTCAAGGCCAGCGGTGCTCGTATTATTCATCCGGTGTTTTTGAAGGAAATGATTGGAGATGATGAGATCATGCTCATGACGGCCAATAGCTCAAACTTTGATTATGATGACACAACTATCTATTTTTATGCTTCCACTCATAAATTTATTTTTAAGACCACTCACACCAGCTATGAAGATAAGTTTGCCAGAGTGAGTTTTCCAATTGAAATCAAAATGATTGATGAAAATGAAACCTCTAATCTGGAAAAAGATGTGGGGCTCTCTGAGTTCAAAAAATTCGTCTATGGTCATGGTCTTGGCAATAAAAATGATGAGTTTTTACGAGTGGCAGGGCGTGGGCGCGCCAATATACGCAGTGCTAATATGAAAGTAGCAGGCCATGGGATCGGAAATAAAAATGAAGAAACTCATATGCGGTATAGTTCTGCTAATGCCACGGATAAAATTAGTACCAAGTGGAAAATGAGTCAGATGTCCAAACGAGATGCAGAGATCTTTAATGAAGAGGTGGAGTTTGTATCTCTTGATGAAGAAGATAAACTGTACGCGGACAAAAGAACATCCGCAAGAGCACGTCCTAAGAAAGGAAAAGTTCTTACAGTTCAGACGGGTGATCAATCAACCCCTGAACAGATTTATCCACTCTTTGATCTCTCCCAAGGGGGATTAGCTTTTCTGGCTTTTGGAGAAAATGAGTTTAAATCTGGAGAAACAATACTTATCAAAACCTTTGATTCAAAAGTCCTTGACCATCCTATGATTGCGATCGTTCGCTCTGTAAGGCAAGCAGACGAGCTAGGCTTGCAGTTTAAGATAGGCTGTCAGTTTAAAACCGACGAAGAATAATTTATTTTACTTTTTTGTACGCATCTTCATCATAGCCAAAAGTAATGACCTTATCATTTTTCATGAGAATGGGGCGTTTGATTGCGGAAGTTGTTTCTATTAGAATTTTATATTTTTCAGCAGCATTGGCAGCTTCAAACTCTTCTTTGATTTTACGATAAGTAGGCCCTTTTTTATTAACCGGCCAATCACCAAAAGCATCTTTCCATAATTTTAATTGAGTTTTGGTGGGGGGAGTTTTCTTGAAATTAATAAATTCATACTCTTTTTTGCTGCTGTCTAAATGATTTAGAGCTTTTTTCACAGTATTACAGTTAGGAATTCCATAAATTTTGTACATTTAACTCTCCTTTTTGTGGTATAATTTAACAAAAGTTAATCTTAACGGCCAATTATTCAAAAGGATTTTTGTTATGAATTATTTTACAGATGAAAAAGACTGGCAATGGCTCTTCGA
The DNA here is from genome assembly GCA_002713145.1 of Halobacteriovoraceae bacterium. Classification (GTDB taxonomy): domain Bacteria; phylum Bdellovibrionota; class Bacteriovoracia; order Bacteriovoracales; family Bacteriovoracaceae. The sequence continues at coordinate 153,598 of PAVS01000005.1, read as the reverse complement.
TAACGCCATTGATTGGGACGCGATTATTCCTCTGTATTATCCAGAGTTTCCCACAGCGGATGGATTTAATAATAAAGAGGAAGTGATCAGCTTTATGAAAGAGATGCTGACGGCCACAGGGGACTGGGCTGCCAATTCAGTAGCACCAAGGGCCAGAAGGCTGGATGAAGAAGGTGCTGGTACTCTTGAAGATGGTAAAACTGTTCCAGGAGAAGCTCTATCGGAATTCTATAAAGAAGCCACTGAACTGCAAGTTTTTGGTCTTTCAGCTCATACAGCTTATGGTGGATTGGGAATGCCTGTAAGTGTTGGGCTTTTAAGTTTTGGTCAGGTCAACAGGGCCTGTGTTTCATCTGCTACTCAGCTGGGATTTTTTGTCACTATCATTGATATGATTGAGCGCTTTTGCGAAAAAGAAGATATTGAAAGACTCGTTCCAAAAATTATAGCAGGAGAGTTATCCGGTTCTATGTGTTTAACTGAACCTGGAGCAGGGAGTGATGTCGGTGGCCTTAAAACCACTGCTACTAAACAAGATGATGGAACCTATTTACTCAATGGAAGTAAACTTTTTATCACCAATGGTGGTGGGGGCTTAGGTTTTGTACTTGCCCGCACTAAAGATGCACCTGAAGGCCTTCATGGGATTTCTATGTTTCTTTGTGAACAAGAGGTCGATGGTAAGCAAAATTACATAATAAGTAAAAATGAACACAAAATGGGTCTGCATGGATCATTTACTTGTGAAGTTGTTTATGAAAACTCAAAAGCAAAACTCATTGGAAAAGAAAATAATGGTTTTAGATATATGCTTCACTTAATGAATGAGGCCAGAATTGGAGTCGGACTTCAGGCCCTCGGTGGTATTGAAGCTTCTATTGCTTATGCTCGTCAATATGCAGAAGAGCGTAAACAGTTTGGTAAGGTGCTTATGGACCTGCCGCTTTATGCGAGAAATATGAAAGACTGGGAAGTGGAGCGAGATGGCTTTAGGGCCCTTATCTTTGATACTGTTTCTTATTTTGATCAATACCAAAAACTTGATTATAAAAAACGTCATGGAGAACTGACGAAGGCCGAAGAGAAACAATATGAAAATGCTAAAAAGTGGACTCGTAGAAGAACTCCTATTGTTAAGGCCTATGGAGCAGAAACTTTTACGACCTTATCTCAGAAAGGTATCCAAGCCCTAGGAGGGTATGGATTTATTGAAGAGTACGATTCAGCTCGTTTTCATAGAGATTCATTTGCGCCCCTTCTTTATGAGGGAACGACTCAGATTCAAGCGCTCATGGCCATGAAAGATCTTATGAAATTTGTGATGAGAAATCCTACGAAGTATTTTACCGCTTTGGTCAATGCGAACCCTATTGCCAACTTTTTCGGTGCTAAAAGTGAATGCGAATCTCGTTTTAATGATTCTCAATACGCTTTTAAAAAGAATTTTGTGAAGTTACTCATTAAGACTCTTAATCCAAAAACTGACACTGATGATCCCCAGGCCCTTCGCAAGTTTTTTAATGCTAAAGAATGGCTTAAGGAAGAGAATGTGATGAAGCTTATGGTGCACGCTGAGACGATTATGTATGCCTTATCTTATATAGAAGTTCTCAGAGTTCTTATGAAGCATGCAAATAAGGATGAGTCTAGGGTTGAGCTGTTTGACAACTATTATAAACTGGTTCGTCCAAGACTTGCGGCTATTTACGAAGACTGGTCATTACGCTAGGATAATTTTTAACTGATAATCACGAAAGACCCTCATCATGAGGGTCTTTTTTTTTGGAGTTTGTATGAAGTTTATTTTAACCCTCTTATGTCTTCTTAGTCTTTCTTGCAGCTCAAACAAAGCCGAAGGGATTTGGAAGCTAGACTTTATACTTCATAATCAAAAACTACCCATTGCTCTAAAAATAACCCCTGAGGGAAAAAACGTATCGGCAATCCTTTATAACGGGGAAGAAGAGATAGAACTGGAAGGAGAGTTAAAGGATGACCAACTGGTGCTTCATTTCAGCCAAAGCTATGCAAAACTGAGTGGGCAAATCAAAAATGGTGTTTTTCAAGGTCATTGGATAAGAACCAATAAAGATGATTTTAAAATTCCTTTTACAGGAAAAAAAATAGCGGAAGTTAAGTTTCTTGATGAGAAAAAAGATGAGAAGCCGGATTATAAATTTTCGGGAGAATGGAAAATACAACTCAGCGAAGATCGATTTGGTTTGGGGGTTTTTAAACAACAAGGTAATTATATTAAAGGATCCATACTGACAGAGACCGGTGATTATCGTTATCTCTACGGATATATTGACGGTCAAAATGCTCATCTCTATGGGCTAGATGGAGTCTTTTCATTTGTGATTAAAATCAACTTAGAAGAGAAAGCTTTTACGGCGCAAATGTATTCGGGGACGAGTGAGCCGAAAGTGATATCAGGAACCCGTGATAGTGAGTTTAAACTTGCTGATCCTGCAAATATGACCGTCACCACCACCACTCAAAACCTTCCTTACCAAGGAAAAAGTATAAGTGGAGAAAATATTGATTTTAAGGCCATGCCTGAGAAACTTAAGATCGTTCAAATCTTTGGTTCTTGGTGTCCCAATTGTATTGATGAAACCAGGTTCTTTTTAAATTGGAAAAAAGAAAATCCTAAACTTGATGAAAAGATTCAGTTTGTCGCCGTAGCTTTTGAAAGAGTTGAAACAAAAAAACAGGCGTTAAAAAACTTAATCAAACTCCAAAAAAGATTAAGTATAGATTATCCTATTGTACTGGCCGATTATAATAATTCTGTAAAAGTTGAAGATATATTTCCCATAGATAAAAATAGAGCTTTTCCCACAACTTTATTTGTGAATAAAGAAAACAAGATTGTTAAAATTCACACTGGCTTTGCAGGCCAGGCCACTGCTGAATATTTTGATGATTTCAAAAAAGAGTTTCAAGAAACCATAGAGTCTATGCTTTAGAGGACGAGATTTTATATACTTGTATAAGAAGTATGATAACGATCGTTATAAACATCCCCGGATAGATTTCATCTAGTTGATAAGTTTGTTTAAAATCGAAATATCTCCACACAAAGGCAACGATAGCCCCACTCATAGAAGTTAAAAAGAATTGGTTATCCGTTAATCTTCCAGGAAAAAGCATCCCAAAAACCATGGGAACAAGCAGGGCACAACTGGATAAACTCCCTAAGGTTTTCCAAACCGCTTTGATATTGCCTTCAAAGCTATTGGCCATGATTAAAGAAAGTATGGCCACGGCCATCAGACTTATATGATGAATTTTAAATTTGTTTTTTAAGCTTGAAGGGATGAGGTCATGAGCAAAGGTAGAGCCAGCTAAAAATAAATAGGAATCAAGTGTGGATAAAATGGTGGCCGTTATACCGGCCAAGAAAAAACCACGAAAACCTTCAGGGAGGATTTGTAAGGCGTAGTAAAAGTACCCATACTCACTAGGAGCTTCGGGTATTTGAGTTTTGGCATAAATGGCACCAAAAGTGAGAGACAAATCAAAGACACACCAAATAACCGTGGCCAGTAATATCCCCTTTTTGGCCACCCTCGGAGATTCTGCGGCAAAACAGCGCTGATAAAAATTAGGGTCTACTAAAGTGGATAAAGCGATAAGCCCCCATACTAATGTCTCTGTGAGAGTGAATTTTCCAAGGGGATGGAAATAAGTATTGGGGAGAGTTTTAAGAGGTTCAACCCCTAGCTTAGTGACTGAATATATACATACGAAGATAACAGCGGTGACCATGATAAAAAACTGAAAAAGATCTGAAAATACCACCGCCCTAAAGCCTCCAAAAAGTGAGTAAAGAGTCACAAAACTCACTCCTATAATCATACTCAACTGAAAAGAGAGGCCGAAAATCATCTCAATTAATAGCCCCAGACTTATCACATAGACGATGGGAACGAGATTCAAGATATTCATCACCGCTGCTAAGGAGCGTGACTTTTCTCCAAACATTTTGCCTGTAAGCTCAGGCAAGGTCATCGCTTCATATTTTGCAATCCTTGGAATCATAAATAGAGCGAAGATAATATAGGTGGCATACCAAAAAACACCTTGAGAGAGAAAATTAAAGATTCCATAGTCAAAAGCCATTTGCGAGACACCAAAGATTCCTCCATACCAAGTGGCGACTAAAGTCATCACAAAGAGGGGCAGAGTCAGTTGTCTTCCCATGAGCATGAGTTCTAAGTAATTTTCCTCGTCAGAATCTGAATGTTTATGTTTGTGGTGGCCATAGAGAATAAAGCCAATTGTCATGAGGATAACAATGATAAAGACTATAATATCTAGTGATGAAAAAAGGGTCGAAATATCTGGCCGTGCCTGCATGAGTTCTCCTTACGCCAGTGTCAACTGGATCAAGTTTGAAGGGTCATTTCTCAGGCCTAGTAACCGGCCACCCCTGACTCGTTTAAATTATCTTGAATATATCCGATTTGCTCGGTGAGATCAAAAATTTCTTTTTCCCAGTATTGAGCTGAACCAAAATGGGGAAAACTTCTTTTGAAAGCTTCATCATCAAATCTCAGTGAAATCCAAGAGCTAAAATGAATAATTCGCAGAGACCTTAGCGTTTCAATCAAGCGCAGTTCTCTGCGATCAAATTGAGTCATGGACTCATAAGCTTCCAGTAAAATATGTTTTTGTTGGATAGCATATTCATCTCTACCAGGAACAATCATCCAAAGATCCTGTACCCTTGGGGCCATACTCATATCATCAAAATCTATAAGAAAGGGGTGTTGATTAATAAGAATATTTCCATGATGACAATCTCCGTGAACTCTTTGATATTTTAGATTCTCAAATAATTTCTCGGAGAGCTTAAAAATTTGCAGGCATACGTGTTCATAACGAGTCCTATATTCTAACGGCAAATGTGGACTCTTTAAGATCACTTCCAGATTGGACTCCCCAAAGGTGGGGATATCGAGCTTGAGACGATGCTCAGCTGGTTTAATGGCCCCTGTATTGTGAACACGGGCGAGAAGGCGTCCCATTTGCTCGAGAAGATCATCTGTCCATTCATCTGCAGCACGGCCCCCTTTTTTAGGAAAGAGAGTATAATAAAGCCCATTGGTGTCCTCATGTACTGAGAGATCATTAATTTTCTCAGGTGCAATAGCTGCTATATCAGAATCAATCAGGGAAAATAAAAAGTCGTGTTCGTCTTGTATTTGTTCTTTGCTCCAACGTCCAGGTCTATAGAATTTTACGATACGAAATTTTTCACTCGGTGAGCTGATCTGACTTTCGTCGCAATCGACTTCTACTTCATACACTCGATTTTCCATACTCGCCATGACACTTATGCGACCAGTGCATTGGTATCCAAGTGCATCTACTGCATCGAGAACTTTTTCAGGAGTCAGCTTGGTAAAAAATTGAGTTTTTTCATTTCCCCAAACGCTTGAGCTCATTTATTGCCACAGCATTTTTTAAACTTTTTACCTGAGCCACAGGGGCAAGGATCATTTCGGCCGACTTTAGGTGTTGCTCTTTTTAGGGGGCCTGTGCCTACAATCTGACCATCTTCATAGTACCAAACATCGTCAACTTTCTTGAAAGTAGAAAGCTCATGATGGACATATTTTTTTTCTTTATCATCAGTATAAATGGCGCGAAATTCAACTTGTCCGGTTTGATCATTTTCTTCACCTTTTTCAGTGTTTAATATATCTAAACCTTCCCACGTTGAAGTGGTGGCCCATTCTCTGGCCTCTTCAATATCAAAATCAGTGGTGCCAGGGATATGAGTGTCCGCAATAAATTGAATATTATTGGTCGCAAAAGCACAGTAGCGTGCTCGCATAAGTTTTTCCGCTGTAGGAGGGTGAGCTTCTTTTTTATGGAACTTCTCACAGCAATTTTGATAAGTATCTCCACTTTGGCAGGGGCAGTTTTGCATAGGTAACATCCTTTAAACCATTGAAATTATGTTCATTTTTTCAGTATCTGTGTCTTTTAATTGGCACTATTTTGGCAGAAGAATCCAGAAAAATCAATTACTTAACTCACTAACATTTTATGCCGATATGCTATGCATTACAATAAGTTATTGAAGGTTAATTATGAAACTAAATAAATTGAGTCACATTCATTTATTCTTCTTCTTATTCACTGCTTGGGTGGTGAACCCAGCTTTCGGGCAAACAAGTAGTTTTACTTCTTTTTTATCCAGTAAAAGTGCACCTAAAACTTCCTTATCATCTATAGAGATCTCCGCTTATAAAAACGAAATAAAAGAAATTTATGAAGTTGCAGCGGGGATAAAGCCAGGTAATGAAAGTGGAGATATTTTTACAGGTTATTTACCTCAAGATTTATATCAAGATTATTATGGGATTGTAGATGACCTTTATCAAGGAGGAATTGCTAGACTTGGTCATGTGAAAAGTTTTGAGACGAATTATAAAAAACTTTATACTCTCAGTGTTCCAAGCGGAGTTGATCCAAAAATTTTTTGGTGGCAACAGTACGAAGCCATCTTTAATGGTTTTTTCCAGGCCCTTAATACTAAGCCTGAAGCTTGTGCTAAAGAAGGTGAGATTGCAACAACAAAGCAGTGTTGTAGTGGCCTGACTAAACAGTATAAAATTGATTTTGTGGCCGCTGGAAGTTGTAAAAATACTTCAGCAACTTGTAATGAGCATGACGAATGCTGCTCTGGTTTATGTCGAAAAACAGATTTTACTAAACCGGGACGTTGCCAATCCGTACAACAATGTTACCGCCCACAGGTCTTAAATCAAGACTGTTCACCTTCAGGGGCCACTCCTTATTGTGGAGAGGGAAGTTGTACCCGAGTCAATATTGACTCGACTGGACTTGGCCAGTGTAAAACCGATGAACTTTCTTGTTCTAATAATAATGAATGTTGTTCAGGAAAATGTTCGAATAAAAAATGTGTGGCTAATTATCTTTGCCAAAAATGTGCGCCCAATGGAGCTAAGCCTGCACCGGGAGAGAAGTGTTGTTCTGGATATCTAGACTCAACTTCAGGAAAGTGTCGAGTGCTCTTTATGCCTGGAGTGAACGCAAATCAAATCAAAACCAATAAGAATATCTTTCAAAAGATCTTCTCTTTTCTTATCCCTTCCGCCCATGCTCAGGCTAATGGTTGTGAAAGTGGACAAACTCTCACCAGTGCTCAACAACAACTTCTGAGTAATAAATCAAAAGATTGTGCAGGCCTTGATTCAACTCAAAAAACTCAATGTGAAAGAGCTGTCGCTGATCTTAAAGCATCTTATTGTAAAGATAATGATGTCACTTTAAATTCCAGTGAGCAATCTGAAGTTGATCAGAAAAGGCAAGCCTGTGTGGCAAATAATCCTCAAGGCTCAGAGGCCCTCAAAGAATGTTTAGAAGAAGTTACCACTGCTGAAAACTCTATGCGTGAAGGTAACACCAGCACTGGCGTAAACAACACTGGCACGGCTGAAGATGGAAATCGTTTTGAGCAATTTGTCAGCAAATACAAAGCCCCTACGATTTCAGCTAAGACCTATTCAGATGCCAAAAATTGTTATTTCAACTCTTTTAACGATAACTGGAAAGCAGCCTCGAATGTTGAAAAAAATGCAGAGCTTTTCCTGCGCTCATTTGAGTATGTTTATGTGGGGCGTGGAACTCAAGATTATTGGCAAGATGGAAAAAATGGCAATATCTTTAAGCGTGCTAATAAGGTGGCCAAAGCTTTTAGAAAAAATAGAAATAGGGTCATTGAGCGAACTCAAGAGATTGATAAAGAAATTACCTGTAAGTGTATTGCCATTTGGGGACCAGAACAATTTCCTCAAGAGAGACAAGATTATTTTAATCAAAACTGTGAAGCAGAAGCAAAAGAGCTAAGCCAGAAATTGGCCACTGGTTCTCAGAATCCGCAAGGGACTGGTTCAAATGTTGATGGAACCACCATAAAAAATATGAATGAGTTAGATGGTCAAGAGTCTACTCAGAGTAAACTAGAAAAAGATGCGGCTCGTATGGAAGAGATTGACAAAGGGGCCCTGGCCCTTTCTCATGAAAAACTTCTGATAGAATTTCTTGATCTTCGATCTCAAGCTCAAATGGATCGCTTTGTGGATAATCAAGAGCTTGAAAAAGAATTAGAGGCCCTAAGTGAATATATCTCAGGCACTAATTTTGAGGAAGTTTGGAAAGATGAAGTGAAAGATAATTCGCTCCAAAAACATAGTCCACCCGGTGATAGTCGTTTGCTCTATAAGTGGGGTTATAAATATCTTGGTGGCCTGTTAAAGCTTATCATTATGATCGTTATTGTCGCTGCTTTTGTCTTTGCGCCGATGTTAGTTGCTGCTGCTATTGCCGCGGGAGCTCTCTTAGCAGGACTTTTATTAGGAGCATTTGGAGGAAATAATGCGGCTCCAAGTGTTTTTGATATTAAAGTTGTAGATGGAAAAAAATATAATCTTTTCTATGACTGGGATGGTTTTGAGCGGTGGTATGTTGGTCCACTCTTTGATAATAAATCATCAGTTAACGAGACGAAGTGTCGAATCTATGCCAAAGCCTCTGCTTGTCTTAAATCTGCTTATGCTTTTAAAGATAGTGACATGAAATACTTAACTTCTATCCCATCAGAAGGTCATTTTATTATTGACCCTAAACTTCCACCCTTTGTTCCAGCAAATGAAATCTCTATCGATAAGATGCCCATATACAATAAGACGTGGGTACAAATCATGAATGAAACTGTGGATGAAGGGGTGAGTTATCTTAAAAATGAACAAAAACAAGAGTATGGAATAGGCCCTAAAACTTTAAAAAAAGACTATCTTAAAGGAAGTAAGAGTAATTTAAAAGATAAGCCAATGGAAGATGCCATTGCAAAGAATTATTTTATTCCTTTTAGAGGACAGTTTAAAGCTAAAGAATTTGATCAAAGAGAGTCCATCGTTAATGGCGCAACTAAGTATGCCCGTTGTAAAGAGTTGATGGGCAATGCGGATGCGAGCTGTAATGGGCAGTTTGGTGTAGAGCAAGGGGATATTGGTTACGGTTATTTATTTGAGACTGATGAAGAAGCAAAGGAGTGGGGAGAGTATACTTATGAGCTTCACTATGTGTATTCTTCTGTATCAAAAGATACTTATATGGGTTATCCGCTGTTAGGAATGGACGCATATTTTCAGGCCGTAGCTTACAACATGAAACTTGTTGGGTCTCTAGCTGCCGAGAGATCAAAAAACTATTCCGAGACTGCAGATTTGTATCAGAAGGATTGGGAGCGCAGAAAAGGGGACTATCAATCCCTTGGTGAAGGAAGTATTGGTACCAACTCAAGAAATATAAAATATAACAAGCCCTTTTTTAAGGCCTTCGAGCTCCTTGAGTTTTCTCAGGCAAATGATCTCGCTGAATTTGATTCTGTGGTAGATCAAGGGCGAAAAAATGGAAGCTTTAATCGTTCTGAATTGAATGCCCTTGCAGCTGGAAGGGAAAAAGCCGTTCGAGCAAACTCAGATGCTAAAAAAAGAGAGGCTTTTGCTAAAGATGTATCTAAATTACCAGGTGGTGATTTAAGACTGAGTCGTCAATCGGCCCTGGCAAATGACTTACAAAAACCGGTGGATGCTATCCTAAATCGCAATCCAAGTGGCGCCTTTAAAAATGGTATTTTTGGAGAAGGCTTCAATTCAAATAATCTTGCTCCCGGTAGTGTGGCAGCTGTGAATAGAGATAATCAAAACGATAACAAGCCAGAACTACCCACTTATAACTTTGATAATAATGCTAATGGCAGTGGACTTGATAATAGCTTTGGTGGAAGCAACTATCAGGATTATAATAATTATGGCTCAAGCTCTTCCAATAAAAATGGGAGTGCTCTTAATGATCAGGGAATGAGCACCTCAGAGGCTGAGCGCATCGTTAATGCTTACGAGAATAATGATAGCTTATCCCAAGTTGAAGAAGGAGACACCTTATTCACCATCGTCTCAAAAGCTTATAAAAGAAATTATGACCGAGTTCTGACTTTGCGCTCTGATTTGGAAGATAAGAATAGAGAAGTGATTGATGAAGATGAAGGTGAGATTTCAAAAAAAGAGAGAGAAAAACTTAAAGATTTACTCATGGACTAGTTGGCAGGCAATTGAATTGTTCTGTTTGCTGGCTTTCCATTAAGTTTCAAAAGTTCGAGTTCACCACCTAGAGGGCGTTTGATAAACTTCTTAGGATTAAACGGATCCACTTCCAATTTGTAATCTGCATTGAAAACCGCATTGTTTTTTCCAATAACCTCTGTCTGTGAAAATTGAATTCTCAAGATAGTGACAAGATTAAATTGAATAGTGAGTTTAACTGTACCTTTGACTTTATCAATTTTAGGGTGATTTTGAACTTTGAAGGCAAAAGGAAAATATTCGAACATCTTAGGTTTATATTCCCCTTGAATGTCGCATTTGTCATTGAACGTAACATTCCCAGTAAAACTCTCACTGGTAGTGAGTAGCTTTAGCCATTTCTTTTCTTGAAAATCACAGCCTTTGGTTTTGATCCTGGTGTTTTGAGCATTAAATATATTAAATAAATCTTTGAGTTGTTGTTCACTCTCATCCGCAAAAGCCTGAGAAGAAAGAATCAAACAAAGAATAAGGAAATTTTTAAATATTAGCTTTCTCACCTGTTGTCTCTTCCTGAGTTAATGATTGAGCCACCTTATCTTTAAGGAGGATAAATTTAAAAAGTCCGTTTCCAATAGATTTTATACCATAATCAAACATTTTAAGTTTTTTACGAAGATTATAAATATGCACATCCAAAGTATTAGGGTGGATCGCAATATTCTTCCATATGAGCTTTATGATTTCATTACGGTGAAGAGTTTTGTCTTCCGAAATATTAAAGCTTTCAATGATGCGAACTTCTTTATTAGTGAATTGAGTAAGATCTAAATTAAGTGCCTCAAGGGATTTTGAGCTTTCATTGTTGCGCTCTTCAATTTTAATGAGATGTCTTTCAATTTTGGCCAGTATTTCATTTTTATTAAATGGCTTTAAGAGATAGTCGATAGCTCCTGCTTCAAATGCATTTCGAAATGAATCGAGATCATTTGAAGAAGAGATCACTAGGTAAGGTGTGTTCAAAGTTATATCTGATTCATTGAGAAGCTTGAAAAAATGTCCGTCTTCTAACAAGATATCAGCAATGATAAGTTCAGGAGCTTTATCCGTGTTCATATAATGATGTTTAAAATCATCAAAGGACTGAAAAAATTCTATGTGGTATAGATCCTCATTGAATATATGTTTGTATACCGGATGAAGATCTTGCATATCTTCAATGATCCATAAATTTTTCTTACCTTGCATTCTTCTACTCCCAGGTTACGAAAATACAGAGAAGCCAAGCTCCTCCAAGTCATTAGTAAGCGCCACTAACGGTAAACCAATGATGGCCGTGTAATCTTCTGTCTCTACTTTTTTCATTAACCCTATGCCATTTAGTTCTAATTTATAGGAACCCGCACAGTCAATAGGATTATCAATACTTAAGTAATTCTTTAATTGGGATTCTGATAGCTTGCGCATGGTAAGTTTTGTCACATTCGTTCTAACTTTGAACTCACCTTGGTAGAGTAAGCAATAACTGGTCACCAATTCGTGAGTTCGGTCCTGTAGTAGCTTCAGCTGTTCAAGAGAATCTGCTATATTTCCCGTCTTTCCTAAGATTTTACCATCTACATGGCAAACTTGGTCTGATCCAATAATTACAGCACCTTGAAAATTTGCTTCAATAGCTTGCGCTTTTCCAATGGCCAGTTTTTGTGTCAAAACCTGGGGGTCAGAATAAGTTTTCTTAAGCTCATCCTCATCAAATCCACTACTTACACACTCAAAGGGGACGCCAATTTTGGCCAAAATTTCTTTTCTATAAGGAGATTTACTTGCTAAAATGAGTTTTTTCATGATTTCAGTATATTGTACTGGAATATAACTTACAAATGAGGATTTCTTGATGCCCCTTTATAAATATTCCAATTATACTCCAAGTATAGCAGATAATTGTTTTATTTCAGACAGTTCACAGGTTATTGGCCGGGCCGAGCTTAGTTCAGGCGTTAATGTTTGGTTTGGAACTGTGATTAGAGCGGACGTAAATAAAATAAGTATAGGTGACAATACCAATATCCAAGATTTGAGTATGCTGCATGTCACTGAAGAAAATGATTTGAGGATTGGCAGTGGCGTGACTGTTGGGCATAGCGTTACACTTCATGCCTGTGAGATTCAAAATAATTGTTTGATTGGAATGGGAGCGGTTGTGCTGGATGGAGCGATTATAGGTGAGGGATCCGTCGTTGCTGCAGGAAGTGTGGTGCCACCGGGGAAAGTCTATCCTAAACATTCTATGATTCTAGGTAATCCTGCTAAAGTTCATCGTGAATTAAGACCCGAAGAAATTGAGATGTATTCCAATCATTATAAAAGCTATCTCAAGTATGCAGAAGATTTTCGTAATCCGGAGATTTTTTCAAAAATCTAGGAGCTATTAAAGGTAGTGACAGAGAAAACTCCAACTAAGCAACGAGAAGATCTTTAGTTTTAATGGCAACAGCTTATTCGAGGCGCTAAGTAACTACCAGCTTCCTTTAAATTTTGATTTAACTGCTTAGATCTATTTGATTCAGACATCTAACAACTATTTTTACTTACAAGGACCTTGCTTCTGTCTGTAAGTTGGAGTTTTCTCAGGCAACCTTGGTTTTATTTTAAATAGGTATAGCTCTTGAGGCATTTTTCATAAAAGTCAGCTAGTTTAACACCCACACGTGGTTTTATATCACCTTGTTTGATTCTGTTATCTATTTGTGTCTTCACCTTGCGAAAGAGCTCAGAAGAATTGTATTGCATAATCTCTAGTACATTCGCTGCAGAGTTACCTGGAATCATCTCTTCGATGTAAAAATCAGTTGGGTCATCATCATCACAATAAATATGGGCTTCATTGAGACGACCAAACATATTATGCATATCTCCCATGACGTCTTGATAAGCGCCAGTTAGAAACAGTCCCACATAATAATCATCATGCTCAGGAAGTGGGTGAATAGGAAGGGTCGATTTATTACCTTGGGCACCTAGAAAATCATTAACCTTGCCATCACTGTCACAGGTAATATCGCATAATGTACATTCGTTGGTAGGCTCTTGGTCATGACAAGAAATAGGGACGATAGGTAATATTTGATTAATCGCCCAAGAGTCTGGAGCGGATTGAAAAAGAGAAAAATTACATAAGTATTTATCTGCAAGAATTGATTTTAATTTCTGAATTTCAACGGGAACGTATTTTTCATCTTTGGTCATATTTAATATTTGATGACAAATATTCCAATAGAGTGTTTCTACCACCGCACGATCTTTTAAATTAATAACTCCTAATTTATAAGCATAAACAACTTCATCTTTAATAGTGCAGGCATCATTATAAATATCTTGATAGTTATTTGCATTGAGATCTTTATATAGCTCTTTTATATTTTTTAAAAGCATATGATCACTGGCTTCAACTTCAGTACTGATACTTTTATGTTTAGTTAAATTTACGTTTCCAAAAACTTTGGTAATCACACAAGAATGATGGGCACTGATTGCCCTCCCTGTTTCTGTGACAATATGAGGATGAGGAACTTCATTCATATCGCATAGGTCTTTTAAAATATAAACAACATCACCAATATAATCACTGAGTTTGTAATTGATTGAGGTGGGGGAATTCGAATTGGTGCCGTCATAATTAACACCCACACCACCGCCGGCATCAAAATACTCTAGATCAACACCCATTTTTTGAAGGTCACAATATATGCGTGCCCCTTCGGTAATACATTCTTTGATATTTCTGATATCTGGGATTTGAGAGCCCACGTGAAAATGGAGTAATTTTAACCAATGCAGTTTATTTTTTTCTTTGAGAATTTCAATTAAATCTAAAATCTCAGAAGAAGGCAGTCCAAATTTTGCAAATTCCCCAGAGGATTCACTCCACTTCCCACCAGCTTGGGTGGCCAATTTTGCACGAACACCTAAGAGAGGTTCGCAGTGATGTTTTTTGGCCATCTCTAGCACAGTATATATTTCTGAGAGCTTTTCAATGACGATGACAATTTTGCGACCCATTTGAGTCCCAAGCATAGCAAGTTCCATATACTCTTTATCTTTATAGCCATTGAGAATAGTAAGTGCGTTGGGTGTTTGGTTGTAGGCCAGGACTGCTAAAAGCTCTGGCTTAGATCCAGCTTCTAGCCCATAATTATACTTTTCACCCACATCGACAATTTCCTCAACAACTTCCCGCAGTTGATTGACCTTGATGGGATAAACGCCATAGTATTGACCTCTAAAACCGGCTTGCTTAATGGTGGAATTGAAAGTTTCATTGAGGTCTGTGACTTGTGCTCTTAAAATATCATGAAACCTAAGAACAACTGGAAACTGGATATCTTCCTCTTTAAGTTCTTCTATCACTTCTTTAATATTAATTGATGGCCCATCCGGTGTTTTTTCTGGGTAAACACACATATCTCCATCATTATTAATTCCAAAATAGCCAAGGCCCCACCTTTTGATTTGGTAGGTATTAATTGAGTCTTCTATATTCCACGATTTATTCATAGGCGGATTGTACAAAATTTACAGCAATTGAATAGAGGAATTATGGAAAATTATAAAAAAAATCTAGTCGTTTGTAAGAAGTTCGTAATAATAACGCTGCTGCTCTATAGAAAGTGGTTTTACCGACTCGACATTTTGTCGTTTGATCCCTTTTTCACTGATCACTTTGTCGAGGAGTCTTATCTTGGCAGACATATTTTGCCCAAGACTCACCATCCAAAAAGGGAGTTGTCCTGAGAGATTAGATTTTGGTATTTTAAGTAATTTGCAAGCACTGATGGCCACCACATCCGCAGATCTTGGTTTGTGGTCAAAAAAGGAGAGTTCTCCGAAATAGTCATTTTTTTTCAAATAAGCCAGGGGAGTGACCATTCTATTTTCTCGAGCACAGATCATCAGCTCTCCACTCAGCACTACATACAAATCAGTCTCTTTGTCACCGGCCCTACAAAGGACTTCATCTTCGTTTAACTCAATTAGATACTGGGAATCATTCATCCTATAATTTTAGCAAGTTTTTAATCTTGTTAGCAAGCATGTCGTTGAGTCTTTGAAAAAATAAATCTTGGGGATAAGTCTCATCTAAGAAGACGTTATTTTTAAGGCTTTGATCGTAAATGAAGCGATCATAGTCAATATATTCTAGTCCGAATAAAGATGTTTTATCTTTCAAAATTTCATTAAAAATAGGATGGACGCCATCATTGGCGCAGTCATAGGCTTTAGCATTTAAAAACGAGCGGTAAGCGGCTCTATAATTGTTAAGTCTTTCGTTGATAAGGCCATTTAAAAAATGTGTCGCCGCATGGGATGAGTTGATCAAGACGAGATCCTTAGCGATATTAAAGGCACTTTTAAAGTCCCTCTCATTAATTAGCTTTATAGCTTGCTGGAAATTATTTTGAGTGTCAGGTGCCAGTGAACCATAACAAGATTTTTTTGGTTTGAGCTTATGATGAATAGGGCTCGTGATTGGAATAACAATGCTATTTCTTTTGGTAGCGTAAGTAAAAAACTCGTTTAAGGTCGCACTATAGAGTTTAAAATACATTTGCATATGTTGCTGATAGAGGATTTCATCACCTGTTGAAATACTTTTATTTATTTTTATTGTGTTATCTAGCTCTACGTAATTGACGTGATGATAAAAATACTTGGCCAGGCTTGGAAAAATCATGAGAATGGATTGAATGAGAGGGTTTTCATAGATCTTTAAATTCTCGTATATATCTGAGGACTCACTTGGTCTGAAAACTAACTCTTTATGATTATCAATATTGCTCATTAAAATGATAATGAGAGGCAATCTTTTTAAATTTTTTAATTTCTCTAGCGTGCGATGCAGGCCTTCTCCGGGCTTCGCTAGAGACTCTATGGTGAGAGTTTTTTTAATATCACCAGATATCTTAGTGGCCAGCCCGGATTTAAAACTGGCCAGTCGAGCGGCAAAAGCATCTCCCATGATGAGAACAGAAGCGTCTGTTTCTATGGACGCATATGTTTTAGGTTTAAAAATATAAGGGTAGGGAGTGATAGAAGAGTCATTATTGAAATGGCGATAGGTTAAAATAGTTATTGGTGTCAAAACTATTATTGCTATGCATAAAAGCAGTATTTTCTTCACAAAACCTCTAAAAACTCAGTTATTTATATTATTTATTTTATTATATAGGAAAGTTTTGGTAAACGCTAAGGCCATGAATAAAAAGATCGAAACCCCCGAGCTCCTGGCACCTGCAGGTAATTTAGATAAATTAAAAGTCGCTATTAATTATGGGGCTAATGCGGTTTATTTAGGGGGGCTCAAGTTTGGGTTGCGCTCTGCTGCTGATAATTTTACCTATGAAGAATTACGTGAAGGAGTGGAATTTGCTCATTCTCATAATGCTTTGGTTTATGTGGTTCTCAATGGTTTTTTACATGATCAGGATTTAGCAGAGCTGGTAGAATTTGTTCAATTTTTAGATGAAATTAAAATAGATGCGGTCATAGTGTCTGACCTAGGTGTGATTCAAACAGTCAAAAAGCATTCAAATATTGAAGTCCATTTATCCACTCAGGCCAGCTGTGTGAATTCCGCTAGTGCCAAGCTTTGGAAAAAAATGGGTGTCACTAGGATCGTACTTGGTCGTGAGGTGAGTCTGGCCGAAGCCAAAAAAATCAAGGATGCAACTGATATCGAAATTGAGATGTTCGTCCATGGTTCCATGTGCATGGCCTATTCTGGCAATTGTGTGATCTCTAATTTCACCCAAGGTCGTGATAGCAATAGAGGGGGCTGTGCTCATAGCTGCCGATTTGAATACTCTCTCGATTTTCAAGAAAATGATATGGAATCACGCAAAAGCTTTTTTATGAGCTCTAAAGATTTAAATGGTCTTAAAGTGCTTGAAGAATATATCAAAGCCGGAATAGATTCCATCAAAGTGGAAGGACGAATGAAAAGTCATCTTTATGTGGCTTCTATTAGTAAGATTTATTCAGAAGCATTGAGATACTATCAACAACATGGTCATTTTTTATCTGAGAAATTAGCAGAGTGGGACCAGGAACTTAAAAAATTTAAACATAGAACCTATACAGAAGCCTCACTTATGAAGCCCGCAGATAGAGACTCTATTTTTGATGAAAGAGAAACCACTGAAGTTTGTGACTATAAAATGGTAGGTAGAGTGATTCAAAGCTCGCAAGATCTGGGAACGATTATTGAAGTTCGCAATGGCTTTAATCAAAATGACTGGGTTGAATTTCTGCCTTTCACTACGAAGCCTATAAAATATCAAATGGAGCAGTTACAACTCTTGAGCGGAGATGAAGTGACGCGAACAAACCCTTCTACTTTAGTGAAGCTTCCTTTTATCACTGGGGTGGAATCGAATAACCTCATTAGGATGTCTTAATGAAGTGGACCACATATGTACAACATGTAAATGATCTTGAACTTATCCAGCAAAATGGTCTCTCTGAAATCATATGTTCCACCAGGGATTTTTCACGGGATACCAATACGTCCAAAGAAAATTTTCTCACCATTATTGAGAAGGCACGGGAGTTAAATCTACGCATTGTTTTCGAATGGGATGTGCTCGATTGTGAAAATGTGTTTGAGAAAAAGTGTGCACTTTTTTTACAGCTTCCCTTAGATAAAATAGACGTCATCAGAGTACAGGATATAGGAGCGTTACAATTCGTATTAGATAAAACAACCCTACCCATTCAGCTGATAAGAGAAAATACGGATCACAATCTTCTCGGTCTTCAAACTTGGCGAGATTTAATCGGAGAGCGCTTAGATCGTTTGGTCCTCTCTAATGAGTTAAATCAAAAAAAATTAGCTGAGTATAAATCCGCTCTTGCTTGCCAAATAGAGATCTTGGTTTATGGAAAAATTCTTTTGTTCTACACCCCTCGTGCGCTGCTTTCCAGTGAAGACCTGCAAGATGGCGAGACACTTCGGGCCCTCGGAACCAGTGAAGAATCTCCACATAGCGGCTTTCCTATCCATGAAAATAAACATGGAACTTTTATGTACCATATAAAAGATCTCTACCTACTAGATAAATATGAAGAACTTCAAAATTTGGGGCTTGATTTTTGGAGAGTCGATTTACGGGATAAAGATCTCTCATTATTAAAAGAACTGATTGAGATTAATTCAAATGCCAGTGGAGTCGCTGTTAAATCGAAGCTCCCCGGGAAACTGACTCGTGGTTATTTTCAAACCAATAAAACCGATGTGCTGTTTAAAAAACTCAAAAACTATCGGGTCCAACGTAGAGATGAATCTTATGTTGGAGAGATTATTGAGATTCAAAATAAGCAGTATATGGCCCTTATGGTGCGGGCGAATAAACTTCATAAAGAAGCCAAACTCAAATTTATCTCACCTGATGGTAAAGAATATACCACTCATTTAAGCTCTCTTCGTGATGCCCAGATGAACGATCAAGAGAGTATACCTAAAGGCGAACTTGCTATTATTAAATATAAGGGTGGAGTTTGGCCTAAGTCTCAGGTTTATTTACAATAAAAAAAGGCCAAGCGAGAGCGGGCTTGACCTTTCTAAACTTATCGAGCATTTGACGATAAGAGAGTATTCACTTTTGCATTAAAGTACACACATTACACATTGCTTTTTTTTAACTCTATCCTCTGCCTGTTTATCAAACAGAGGATAGGTATATTTATTTTTAGTTTACTGACAAATTGAAGAGTAGCGATCCGTTCCAGGGATATGGATAGGAGCATACTTCAAGATATAGGGTTGTGCCCCGGCTGATGACTGCAACATTACGTCTGAGGCAGTAATTTCACCGATAGGACATCTTTGTGAACTATTGAGTACAGGGTTGGCCATCAATTGACCTTGTCCCGTTAAGTCCGGTCTCGCACATAAATGTAGCTCCATTCTAGGTCCACCATTGGTGTTTGAAACCACGGCGATATCTCCTTCAGGAGTAACACCTACATACAATGACCCAGCATTGACATTGATTCCTTGCAGGGGAATCGCCACCACTGTTCTTGCGTTTGAGTTTTGATAAGGCTGCTGGCCGTAACCATAACCATATCCACCACCCGTTGTTCGACAGGGATTTTCAGAGGCAACCACATTTAAAAGTTGTCCAAGATTTCCACTGTAACCAGCTACGTTAATATTACCATAGCTTCCAAATCCACCAACTCCTATGCCACCGCCAGAACTTGATGAACCACCACCTGATTTGTTGTTTTTACCACAGCTAACCATAGTTGCTGAGATGACCAACATCAGGAAGGCGAATTTAAAAAAACTTGCTCTCGTTTTCATTTTCTCTCTCCTCGAAAGTTTAAAAATTTGTAATCTTATAGAAGCAAAGGGTGTGCCAATGTTGAAAGGCCCTAATTGCCTGAAAAAGGGAGAGCTATAGGGAGGTGAGTGTCTATACTTTAAACACTGTCTAAAATATAGTGAGTTTTTTTCATGATTTCAGTCTTTTAAGAAAGCAAACTTTAACCCCATTTTGATTAAAATAGAGCTTCTCTCCTGAAAGACCCTTATCATAAGGAGTAGGGATGATAAGCCCCAAGGCGCTAGGATTCAGTTTTTTTTCAACTGTCTTCACTAATTTAGCAAAATAATTAGATTTGGATTCATTAATTTTAATCCTTTTGCCGTAGGGGGGATTAACAATGACGATTTGATTCTTTAAACTCTCAGGGAACTCAGCTTGAAACAAATCGTTTTCTTCAAAATTAATCTGGGGGTAATTCTTTTGATTTTCAGCTATTAATTCTTTATTGAGATCAAAACCATAAAACCCGCTAAAAAGCTCTGAAGCCTTATTGTCCATTTTTGGCATCTCTGTATTTATTTTGAGGGAATGATATGCAAATTCCCGCATGATGAGATCATTCATATGCATAGTTTCCCGAAGAAAAGTTCCCGAACCACACATAGGATCAATAAGTATATTGTCTTTAGCGTTATCTATATCTTTGATTAAATATCTCAAAAGGGACTGGGCGGTACTCTCCCTCAGCGGTGCTTTTGCTTTAGAGAAACTTTGTCCTCTTTTATGTAATCTTTCTCCAGTGGTATCCAAAGAGATGGTAAGTTCATCTTCAAACAGCCTTAAAAAGAGGGTGGGGAGTGGCTTCTCTTTAAACTCTTCGAGGACTTTGGACTTTAGGTGATTGGCCTGGAAATAATCCGCGATGGCATCTCGGGCGGTCTTTTCAATTTTTGTGGTATGAATAAGCCTTGATTTTTTTGCAGTGACTTGGAAATTGACTTCTTCATGACATAAGAGGTTTTTCCATTCTATTTTTTTGATAATCTTATACAGCTTAGGAAGATCTCTACATTTTTGAGTCTTCAGTCTTAAAAGAATCCTAGTGGGTGTTCTCAATATATGATTTAAGGCCAGACCATGAGAAAGGTCACATTGAACTTCAACCCCACCTTTCACGACTTGAGCGGACATCTCTGGAGAATCTTGAAAATATCCCCATTTTTCTTTGAACTCGGCGAGAGTGATATTTTCGAGCCCAATGGGGGTGATGATAAAGAAATTTTCCATGTATTTTCTATAGTTTATCCGTGCTTACTTGTCATCCTTATTAAGCTCTATTATAAAGAGGCATGTTAAAATTAACCTCACATAAGTCCAATAAATTTAGTGACTTCCAAGTTTTTTCAGAGCTTCATATTGAGGCGGATAAGGTCATTGTCGATTTTGAAGTGATTAAAAAAAATCTTAAAGTGGACGAGAGATTCTCCACTGATCACTGGGATAATTGGGGCCTTTGGGAAAATGATGTGGTTGAAGTTTTTTTAACGAGAGCAAAAGATCATCTTCCTTATTTAGAGTTACAGCTCTCACCCTTGGGACAAAAGTTCGCTCTTTTAATTAAAAAACCTAGAAAAGAAACTGAAAAGATCACCGAAATAGCAGTGAAAACTAATGTGTCTAGAACTCAAAATGGTTTTAATGGATCCTTTCAAATCCCAAAAGAAAGTATTCCCGGTGATTCGACTGAACTATGGGGTAATTTACACGCCTGTCTTTATGATGAGCATAAGTGCAATTTTTATGCACTCAAGCCAAATACTGATCAAAGAGCAGATTTTCACCGGCCTGAATATTTTCAAAAACTAGGGACGCTTTAATGGCCATATTAACCTTAGTACCCACTCCTATTGCTAATGATCTCCCTCTTTGTCCAGCTACACTAGCAATGATTCAGCGTGGACTCGAAAACGATGGGATTTTTGCTGTGGAAGAACATAAAGCCGCTCGCAGAAGATGGATCAGCTTTGGTCTCCCACGGGAAACAATTGACGAATTTATTCTTTATAATGAACACACTTATGAGCAAGCTTCCCAAGCTTTACTTTCAGAGCTTAAAAAGGGAAGAGATGTTTATCTGATGAGCGATTGCGGCATGCCTGCTTTTTGCGATCCTGGTCGCAAATTGGTCTCCCTTTGTCATAATGCTGGGATCAAAGTCACGGCAACACCTTTTGCAAACTCCGTAGTTCTGGCCCTCGCCCTCAGTGGTTTTGAACATAAAAGATTTCTTTTTGAAGGTTTTATTCCCCTTGATAAAAAAGAGCGTAGAGCTACACTGCAAAAATCCTTACAATCAAAAACAACCATTGTGCTTATGGACACTCCCTATCGTCTTAAGAAACTCATGGGAGAACTGCAGGAATTGAATACGAACAGAAGTATTTTTCTGGCCTGTGACTTAAATAAAGAAAACGAACTTCTTTTGCGTGGATCAGTTGATCAAGTCTTCAAAAAATTGCCAGATGAAAAAAAAGAATTTGTCATGATCATTGGAGATAGAAATGAGTGATAAGCGAAAATCTGACCATATTGACCTCACTTTCTCTAGCAGACCAGATGACTTATCCATGCCCAGTCATATGTATTATGAGCCTTTATTGTCTGGGCATCCTAAAGGCGGGGAAGCAGCGACAGAATTTTTAGGCCATAAACTTTCTATGCCTTTATGGATCTCTTCCATGACCGGGGGAACACTGCGAGCGAAAAAAATAAATGAAAATCTCGCCAGGGCCTGTGGTGAATTCCAGATAGGCATGGGGCTAGGCTCTTGCCGGTCACTGCTTAGTAGTGATGATAGACTGGAAGACTTTGATGTTCGTCAATATATGGGAGAAGCTCCGCTTTTTACTAATTTTGGAGTGGCTCAAATTGAAGAACTTATCGAACAAAAAGCCTTGGATAAAATTTTGGACGTCACCAGTAAACTGAAAGCCGATGGGGTCATTATTCATGTAAACCCGCTGCAAGAGTGGGCGCAACCTGAAGGGGATCGCTTTAAGCGTGCCCCTTTGGAATCAATTCAAAAAGTATGTGAAGTTACGGATATTCCTGTGATCGTTAAGGAAGTTGGACAGGGGATGGGACCTAAAAGTTTAAATGCATTGTGTCAACTTCCTGTTTCTGCGATAGAATTAGCTGCATTTGGTGGAACAAATTTTACACTCATAGAACAGGCTAGACATGATAGGGAATCATCGGGTAGAGTGGCGCACAAAAATAGATTTGGATTAGTCGGACACTCACCCCAGCAGATGATTCAATGGCTCAATTCAGCTAACGCCACCAAGCCGATCATCATCTCAGGGGGAATTACTGATCCACTGCAAGGCCATACTTTAAGGTGTGCCTATCAAGGTCAGTCCATTGTAGGGATGGCCAGTGAAGTATTAAAGTATGCCATGAATGATTACCAAGAACTCAGATCGTTTTTGGTTCAGCTTAAAGAGCAATTTGAAATGGCGACATGTTTTATAGAGGGTGAATAGTCGATGGAAAAAATATCAGGTTTTTCGAAATTAAATAAAGAAGAAAAAATTGATTGGTTAGCAAAGAACTTAAGTAAAGAGGATCAAGCAGATGTACTCAATATTTCAAAGTTCTGGCACAAAGATCCTGAAACACAAAAACTTTTTGATGAATTCAGTGAAAATACCATCTCTAACTATTATATCCCTTTTGGAGTCGCTCCAAATTTCTCTATTAATAATAAAATTTATACCGTTCCGATGGTGATCGAAGAAAGCTCTGTTGTTGCAGCGAGTGCCAAAAGTGCTAAGTTTTGGCTAAGCCGGGGAGGGTTTAAAACCAAAGTCATCTCCACAACAAAAAAGGGACAAGTACACTTTCTATGGAAAGGGGACAAACAAAAATTAGTCGATTACTTTTCAATCATTAAATCACAACTTCTTTTGGTGGTGAAAGATATTGTCGCTAATATGGAAAAGCGTGGTGGGGGAATAAAAGATCTCTGCTTAGTGGATAAAACAGACGTCCTTGAAAATTACTATCAACTTGATGTGGCATTCGAGACTTGCAATGCCATGGGAGCAAACTTTATCAATACAGTGCTCGAAGCTATGGGGCAAGAACTCAAAAAATGTGTCACTGAGAATACGGCCTTCGATCCAGCTCATAGAGAAATTGAAATCGTTATGTGTATTCTTTCTAATTACACTCCGGAATGTTTGGTACAGGCCTACGTGGAATGTCCTATTAGCGAGCTAGGAGAGTTTGCGGGAGGTATGAGTGCCCGAGACTTTGCCTTTCGTTTTGAACGGGCAGTTAAGATTGCCAAAATCGATGTTAATAGAGCTGTGACCCATAATAAAGGTATTTATAATGGAATTGATGCCGTGATTATGGCCACGGGTAACGACTTCCGTGCGATTGAAGCATGCGGGCATGCTTATGCTGCTCGTGATGGCCGCTATAGAGGGCTTTCAAGCTGCACGATAAAAGATGATATTTTTAGGTTTGAATTAACCGTACCGCTAGCACTGGGAACAGTGGGAGGACTCACATCTTTGCATCCTATGTCAAAAATAAGTTTAAAGCTTCTTGGTCATCCGGATGCAAAATCATTAATGGAGATTGTGGCCTGTGTAGGATTGGCGCAAAACTTCGGTGCTCTTCGCTCCCTGGTCACCACTGGTATTCAGCAAGGTCATATGAAAATGCACCTTCTCAATATTTTGAATCAGTTTGATGCCACTGAGTCTGAAATCAAAGCGGCAAAAGAATACTTCAAAACCACGACTGTATCCCATCAAGCAGTTCGTTTGTTTATTGAGAGAACAAGAAATTTACAATAGAGAGAAAAAGAATGCGTGAAGATTATTACTATGGACATGGAAAACTTTTACTCACTGGAGAGGATTTTGTTTTAGACGGTGCCAATTCCATTGCACTTCCTACGAAACTTGGTCAAAGAATGCATGTGAGGTATAGACCCACCAGCAACCCCATGCTTTTTTGGAAGAGTTTTGATAACGAAAATAAATGTTGGTTTGAAGCTAAATTTGAGTTATGGCATTTTGATATTCTGAGTGAGATCAATGAGTTGTCTCAAACACTTCAGCGTATTTTAAGACAAGCACGTAAACAAAATATTCACTTCTTACGAGATAATTATGATGTTCACGTAGAAACAGTTTTGGAATTTCCACTTAACTGGGGTTTAGGAAGTAGCTCGACTCTTATCTATAATATTGCTCAGTGGGCCTACGTCTCACCGTTTGAATTACAACAAAAAGTTTTTGGTGGTTCAGGTTATGATATAGCCTGTGCCCAATCTATGGGACCTATCACTTATCAAGTTCAATCAAAAGGACCGAGTTGGGGAACGATTCATTTTAATCCGGTCTTCAAAGATCAACTTTATTTTGTCTTTCTCAATCAGAAACAAAATACCAATAATGAAATCAATCGTTATCGTGATCTTTGCGTAGATAAATCTCAAACGATAGATAAACTGAATAATATTTCTGATAAAATACTTGAATGTATTGATCTCGCTGAATTTGAACAACTTATAGCAGAGCACGAAAGTATCATGTCCTCTCAATTGGATCTCCCTCGGGTTAAACAAAAACATTTTCATGACTACCACGGAGAAATTAAATCACTCGGCGCTTGGGGGGGAGATTTTGTGCTTGCGACCTCTAAAGAAAGTGCTGAAGACACCAAAAAATATTTTCATGATCGTGGCCATAAAATAGTTTTGACCTTTGACGAACTTATTCTACAAAACTTCCAAAAATATGGTGAAGCCATCAATCAAGGCAGTGATGAACAACAACTACAAACAAATTGTTAAAGTTGCCCATTCCAATATTGCTTTTGTAAAATACTGGGGAAAAAGAGGAAGACAATATCCACTGAATCCTTCTGTTTCTATGCTCATTGATCAATGTCAGACTAAAACTCAATGTAGCTACCAAATCTCAGATCAGTTGCAAGTAGAAAGCTTTCAATTTGAAGGCAAGGAACAATTTGATTTTGGCAAACGGATCGAACAATATTTAGAAAGTATAAGTGAAGTGTACCCTCTGGCCAAAAGGCTTAGGCTTCGCTTTGAATCAGAAAATAATTTTCCTCATTCCGCAGGCATAGCCTCGTCTGCCTCAGGCTTTGCGGCCATCGCCAATATCTTGGCCGAGATAGAATGGCTTGAAAATAATGTAAGACTTTCCCGTGAACAAATAAGTACACTGGCCAGGCTGGGTTCTGGTAGTGCTTGTCGGAGTATTTCAAAAGCTCCTTTTAATTTATGGGGGAAGACAAAATTTGATTTAGGAACAGATGACTATAGCCTTGATTTAGACGAGAAGAAATATTCATTTTCTGAAAAACTTGCTGACACTATTTTGGTGGTGAATCAATCGCAAAAAGATGTTTCCAGTAGCTTTGGCCACTCACTTATGAACACACATTTTTATAGAGAATCAAGAATCGAGCAGGCCCATGAAAACACTCGTTGTTTACTCAATGCCATTGAAGCAGATAATTTCACAGACTTTGGAGAGATCATTGAAAATGAAGCCCTCAGTTTGCATGCGATGATGATGACCTCCATGCCAAGTTATACTTTACTTCATGCCAATACTTTAAGAGTTATAGAAAAACTTAAAGACTCAAGAGAAAAAGGCGAGATCATGGCCTACTTCACACTGGATGCAGGACCAAATATTCATCTTATCTATCCTGAGTCTCAAAAAGATCAAGTGAAAAGTTTTGTGAGTGAGTTTTGTCTGGATTTATGTGAAAAGATTATCTGGGCCCCCCATTTTGGAGAATCATGAGAAGTTTTAATGGTAAAATCTTACTCTTCGGTGAGTATGCGATTATAAAAGGATCAATGGGTCTGGCGTTTCCTATTGAGGGATTTGCAGGACAATTAGATTTTACGGAAAATAGCCAAAATTTATCCCAAAAGCTCAGACTGGATGAATTTTATAAATACTTAAAGGGCTCTAAGCTTCTTAACCAAACCATGAATTTAGCCAGACTCAAGACTGATATCGAAAAGGGTCTCTACTTTAAATCTAATATTCCCCAAGGCTATGGGATTGGAAGTTCTGGTGCACTTTGCGCTGGGCTTTATGCTGAATACGCTCTTGATTTTGAGCAAAAAACTCATTATGAAAACGATGAGCTCATGAGTTTAAAAGATATCATGTCTTTAATGGAATCATTTTATCATGGAACATCTTCCGGCATAGATTGTTTAATCTCGCTTATCAATTTACCTGTTATTATTGAGAGTAGATCGAAAGTAAAAATCTGTGAGAATCCTCTTCCCAAGATACCTGGTCATTTTTATTTATTTGATAGTGGCAAGGCACGCATGACTTCATCTTTTGTGCATGACTTTATGGAAAAATTTGAAAAGAATACCGAGTACCGTGAACAGATAATGCAATTTGTAAATGTGACAAATGACATTATTAAGAAATGTAAAGTTGGGCAGAATATAGATGAAAGTTTTCATCAACTCTCTAGGCTCCAATATTTACATATGCCAAAGATGATACCTCAAAGTTTAAAAAACTTTTGGCTCACAGGACTTGAATCTCGTAAGTACTATGTTAAACTCTGTGGTGCTGGGGGAGGTGGCTATTTTATAGTTTATACTCATGACCCTGAAACACAATCTAAGTTTGATAGCGATCAAGCATTTACGAGAATAAAATATGGCCAAGGGCTTTAGAGTTGCAGGTACACTTAAAGAATTTTTAAATGATTTAGAAGTCCTTAAAGATGAACCCCATCACCTCATCATCTGGCAAAACGATGAAAAGGGTCAGAAAATAATTTTTGATGGCCAATATCTCTCATATGCCGTGGAGTCCGAACAAATTATCATTCATCTGCAACTGTTAAAAAATGCAGTCTTTCATCAAGAAAATCCCGTTTATATTTATGAGAAGGCCAAGGGTATATTGTTCAAAGGACAATACAAATTCTGTGTCAATAATGTTTTGAAAGTTCTCGCTGATGAAAAAGTTTTTTTAAGAGAAAAAAGAAAGTATGATCGCTTTCATTTTAATTATACCAAAGTCAAAGCAAGCCTATTGATGCCCTTTAATGGTAAACAGGAAACTCATGACTTTGCCCTAAGAGATGTGGGAAGTGGAGGGTTGGCTTTTAAAGTTTCTAAGGGACAACTGAATCACTTTCCTAAAAATCTTGAAATAGAACTCTGCTCTCTAGGAGGAATTGATTTACCAAAAGCAATAAAGGGGACGATAGCTCATAGATCTCGGTTTCATGATACAAATGCCCTGGACAATGCTCATAAGCTAATCATTGGAATGAGTTTTCAGGCACCGTCAAAACTTATCACTAAAGTTATGCAAGTGATGGGAGCAAGCTAGTTAGGCAGATCCTGATCTTGATCATTATCTTTTACAATACTGAGCTTAACCGCTGTTTTCATACTATTTGCTGGCATAGGATTATTTAAGTTTTCATCCTTCCAATCTTCAGAAACCATAGCTGCTTTGGCAATTTTACTTTCATTGGCAAGCTTACTTTCCACTTCTTCTCTTATGTTTTCAGAAAGGGCCATTTTTGTTTGAATTCTCTGTACCGGAGCCTGGGTATAAATATCGGTTAAGATTTTTTTACGAACTATTTCTCTATCGGCCATAGTGTAACCCTCAAAAACATAACCTGTTGAAATAAGTTTTTGAAAGCCTATCTTACCACCGGTAAGTAACCAGTTTTTAGCGTTTCCATGTCCTACTATTTGACCTAATTGGGCAATCCCACCTGAACATGCGATGATCCCAAGTTGAGCGTGATCAAAACTTATTTCACAAGCCCTATTGGCAATACGGATATCACAAGCTGTTGCGAGTTCACTCGCAATATTTGATGCTCCCATTTGTAAATCAATCACAAATGTTTGAGGTAAAAGCATGATGGCTTGATTTATTTTTTGCAGCTTACTGGTGAATTTAGCTAGTTTTTTTACATCTAATTTTTTAAGGACGGTGCGATTATAGCCTGTTGAAAATATATCACTGGAAGAGTCTATAAATACAGAGTGAATTTCAATTCTATTAGTCATCCACGCAAGCAATGATTCTAATTCAAATAGGGTCTCAACATTGAGAGGGTTGTCGATGTGATCATTGTCTAACTTGATATAAAGCGTTCTTGTGGCCTTATCCAGTTTAACTTTCAGTGTTTGATAATTGAAGATATTACTCATTTTCCTTCCTTGGTCCATGATTGATTTAGGCTTCCTTGCCTAAGTAAATTTTTTCAATGATCTTAAATCTTGTCAACTGAGTTTTCTGCTAACCACTCGAGTGTAAGACATTTTAAACTCTTAGCTCTCTTACTGGGGCCTTAGACTCGGCCATGCTCCTCTAAGAAACGCTCAGATCTCATAGCAGCAGAACATCCAGAACCAGCGGCAGTAATTGCCTGACGATAGTAGGAATCTTGAACATCACCACAAGCAAAAACACCAGGGACATTAGTATCGGGGTGTCTACCTTGAGTTACGATAAAACCATGATCATCTAAGTTAATTTGTTTTCCTAAAAATTTGGTATTAGGTGTATGACCTATTCCCATGAAAAGCCCATTGGTAGCACGCTCGTTAATGTCACCTGTCTTAGTGTTTTTAACTTTGATTGCTGTAACGCCGGTTGGGTCAGCAACAATCTCACAGACTTCATGATCCCAGAGAATATCTATTTTTTCGTTTTTAAAGACACGATCTTGCATAGGCTTTGAAGCTCTAAATTCATCTCTTCTATGAACGATAGTCACTTTGGAAGCAAACTTACTTAAAAACATGGCTTCTTCCATAGCGGTATCTCCTCCGCCTACGACATGAACGATTTGATCGCGGTAGAAAAATCCATCACAGGTGGCACAGGCACTAACCCCTTTTCCGATAAGCTCTTTTTCATTGGGAAGCCCTAAGTATTTTGCAGAAGCTCCCGTAGAAATAATTAAAGTTTGAGCAGTGAACTCATCTCCGTTTTCGCATTTCACTTTGAAGGGTCTCTGACTTAAGTCAACATCACTCACATGAGTGGTAAGATATTCGGCTCCAAATCTTGCGGCCTGCTTTTTCATATTTTCCATCAAATCAGGTCCCATAATACCTTCGGGAAAACCTGGAAAATTTTCAACATCGGTGGTTGTGGTTAATTGTCCACCTGGTTCATGTCCCATGATAACTAATGGATTGAGGTTTGCTCTCGCGCTATACAGAGCTGCTGTATAACCAGCAGGTCCTGAGCCAATGATGATAAGATCTCTTGTACTCACTTTTAATGTCCTTTGCTATTTTTTTAAGATTCTGAAATTTCTAAACCAAGCTTCTTTTTTACGTCATCTGGTCTATCGTCTTTATCTGGATTCATCTCATACCAAGCTTTGACACTCATAAGTTCTTCTGGGTTATCAGCTTTTGCAGTGAGAATATACTCTTCACCTGTGAGATTACATTCATATTTGTATGTTGTTTTCTCTTTTTTACGACGCGCCATATATATCCTTAAGTATAATGAAAATAGTGAAGTCATTTTATAGTTTAAAAGTTCTCATTTATCAAGGTTTAGGCCATTGTGCAGCAAGTAAAGTCATTATTTTTTCAAAACTTAACGCAAAGCCTTTTCAAATGACGCTGAAAGTATAAAAATATAAGTATAGGTTTTTTTAAAGGCACGGATGTCACAAAAGAATTTCATTTATTCTGTACTCTTGTTAGCGATGCTCACTCAGTTGAGTCTGGCCATTGATAATTTCATTGTTGAGATTAAACAAGTTTCCAGCTCCGGGAGAACACTTTATTTAGAGAGTGGTTATTCTAATAATATTGGCAATGAAGACTACGGCATTTTAGTTAAAAAAGTATCCTATAATAAAAACAATAAAGAATTTATCTATAAACCAGTGGCCAAGCTTAAGGCGATCAAAGTTTTTTTGGATGACTCCCTTTGGGTGGCCTATAAAGTTTTCCTACCAGAAGAATTAAAAGAAAAGAATCGATTGTTTCTTTTTTCAGAAACGGCCATGTTATCGGGGCGGCGAATGAAATTTACTTCTGCCCGAACAAAACTGGTGACCAATAATGATGCTGCCGCGGAAACAAAAGATTTTCTCCTCGAAGGTGACTCTCTCGCTCGCAAGAAAAAAAATTATCAAGTGATTGAAAAAACTCATAAAGCAGAAAAACATTTTGAAAATGATTTAGATTTTATTGATATAGAGAGATGGGAGCAAAAACTGGATGGAGACCGTCTTTATGCTGACGGTATATACCGTTCGCCTTACGCCGAAGAATTCTCTGAGCGACATAAAGTTCATACATTTGAAAAAATGGTGGTGGCGTTCCTTAGAAAATATAATGATCCAAATTTTGATTTCGATGAGTTTTATGCTGAACAAAAAAGAACCGGCAATGTAGATGAGATGCAAGATAGGCTTATGTATAAAAATGTGGCCAAAAAATATGATGAAAGAGTCCTTAACCGTACAGCAAAAGAAGAGAAGTTTTTAGAAAATGTCCGTAGCAAAGGAGATGCTTGGTCTTCAGATTATTCTGATGAAGAGCTCTCGGAGCTGCTTAATAATTTAAGTGTGGTTAAAGAGCGCAGAAGAAGGGCGCTGCTTAAAGGTTATAAATATAATTACCAACTTTTTGCTTCTGTGGGGCGAAATTTAGTTAATAATGAGAACACGAACGACTTTGAAACCACTGAGCAAAATAAGTATGACTTTGAAATTGCAGCTGAAGGGTATTTCTTTAAAAAATTCACCCAACTACAAAGAGTCACGATGGAAGCCTCGGTGCGAAGAGCTAAAGACGGCTTTTATACAGGGGAAGTCAATGCCAGTAGTCTTTCTTTAAGTGGAGCTCTTCATCTTAACTGGTATCCTTTTGAACTTCCTCATATGCAAGAAGTGAATATTCTTTATGTGGGCACTTTCTTTCGTTATGGTCTTTCCCGTTTAAAAATAAATCCTTCTGATGAAGAAGGTAATTATCAGATCTATAGCTTTCCTGGAATAAGAGGAGGCTTAAAATATAATTTTAGCAATAGTTATGGGCTTAGAATCACCGCAGCTTATGAAGAGATTAGAGCGGAAAGAGTGGTGAGAAATTTCGATGATGGATTTTTGCCTGATCGAGCTCGCTATATAGATGCTAAACTTGCAATTGGTTTAAGTAAATTTTTCTAAATAAGGTTTTTGAATGAAGTTTTTGATTGTTTTTATTGTACTTGTCACGAATGTTTGGTCATTAGAAGTTGATGAGATTCTAACCTTGAGAGTCATAGGTTTATCAGAGTCAGGAAAAACGATTTTAATAAACCGGGGTATTGAAGACGGATTAGCGGTTGGAGATCATGCCAAGTTCTATGTTTCTACTGGAGTCATTGCCAGAGGTGTGGTCATTAAAACATCACCTTCACGTACTGTTTGGTCACTCTACAGACTTGTTAACAAGGGGCTGATTAGAGAGGAACAAGTTTTAAAACTCAAAATTACTCCTCCCGTTAAAATTACCAAAGATGAATCTAAAATGTTAGTGGATGATGATACCAGTGAAATTGTGGCCAAAGACCCAAGAGATTTGGGGATTCCTCTTGCAGATGGTGCAGATGATCTGGCCAACCAAATCCCTGCGGCCAAAGGTCAGGGAGGGATGAACATGGTGGATACTAGTTTTGTTAGCCTTCTTTCTAAGAATAGGGAAGTGTTTGGTATGCTTCATTTTGCCTCTTATTCTGAGCAGAGCTCTCCGGACATACAAGATGCAGAATCCTATACTCGAGATGTGAGTCAACTTTACTTAAAGCTCGGAGGAGAGTGGTATTTTAAAGACGAGATAAAATGGTATTCACGTTTTTCTTTTCTCGCTCATTTTGCTATCGACCGAAAATCAGTGATGGCCCATGATGGGGATTTTGTCAGTGAAAATGGTTCTGAATTTGGCTTTGGAGTGAATTTTCACCCCACTAAATTTCCATCTAAAATTCATACACCTATCCCTTATCTCAATTACACTCTGGGGATTGGTTCGAGTAATACCACTTCAACACCGGGAGAAGGATGTGTGGGAAGCTGTGAGACTTCAGTGGACGCAAGTACATTTGGACATAATTTAGGGATTGGTTTTAAGTATTATACCACTCAAGGAATTGGTGCCCGACTTGAAGTTGCTTATCATCTCAGAGGGGATGATTATGCGGAAGATGAAAATGGAATCAAATGGGTCAAAACCAGATCAGGGCCCAGAATGCTTTTTGGTTTATCTTATCGTCTGTAGGGGAAGTTTCTCGATATAATCTATAATTACTGGGTCGTTTAGATGATCAAGAGTTTGAAGAGATAGCCTTCGGAGCACAAGGTCCTCTTGGGTGCGGACTAATTCTTTTTGAAGAATGTCATCGATATCCTGAGGTTGAATCTTCTGACGAAACGGGTGAGCAATCACAGAGACTTGAGAAAAAGGCAGTGAGCTTTTCTTTTTATCATAAGACCAATCATTTTTTGCAAAAAGCTTTTTATTAAGGTCTTCGGCCATCTTTCTAAAAGTCGTATACTTTCCACCAGCAATGACCCACATCTTTTTTTGAGGGTTATAAATCTTGTGGTTTCTAGAAATTTTTGAACTGGAATGCCCATCCTTAACAAGGGGTCTCACCGCTGCAAAGCTGCTCATGATATGATCAAAACTTACCTTTGCTTCAGGAAAGTAGATATTAACTTGCTCTAGAAGATAAGAAACTTCTTGTGGAGTGGGTTTGAGATCATTGAAATCAGATTGAGCAGGAACAGGTATTTCAGTTGTTCCCACGAGAATAGCTTCTCTTTGGGGGATTATAAAAACCACTCTTTTGTCCGCAGTTTGCATGACGAGAGCATCACTTATGGGAAGTGCGTCCTTTTTTAACCAAAGATGTGAGCCCTTGGAAGGGTAGATGATATTCTCCCAAGGAACATCTATAAGATGCATCATTTGGTCAGTAAAAGGTCCTGTGGCCACTACTATATTCGTTGTGTATGCCAGATCTTTTTTTCCGGTTAAGGTGTCTTGAAAGAAGACAGTGTACTTACCCTCTCTGGTTTTAGAAACTTTATAAACTTCTTTATAGTTATGAGCTATTGATTGATCAAAGTGGTTTAGGCCATCATAGACACATTCTAATCCAAGTTTATGATCATCAACAATACCATCATAATAGAGGCCACTGCCTTTGAGTCCTTTGGAATTGATGCCTGGAAGAAGAGTTTGTGTTTTTTGAGCCGAAAAGACTTTATGAGATGTGTTTT
Source organism: Halobacteriovoraceae bacterium (assembly GCA_002713145.1). Classification (GTDB taxonomy): domain Bacteria; phylum Bdellovibrionota; class Bacteriovoracia; order Bacteriovoracales; family Bacteriovoracaceae. The sequence continues at coordinate 119,775 of PAVS01000005.1, read as the reverse complement.
TAAATAAAGAGAGTAAATCATAGAGAAAAAGGCCCATACGCATAAAAAAAAGCGGCCACTTACTATTTTGATATACGGGTAAATAAAATGGGATTTCTTTTGTAATATGAGGGGCAAGTTTAAGCCATTTATTTTTTTCTAATAACGCCTCAAAGACCAGTGCAAAATCTAGGTTTTCTAAATAGCGTATTCCCCCATGGAGCATTTTTGAACTCCCACTTGATGTTTGAGAGTTAAAATCATTTTTATCTAAAAGAAGAGTCTTTTTCTTATGTAGACAGAGGTCTCTGAAGATACCAGCTCCTACAATTCCACCACCTATGATGATGACGTCAAAATGTTTGTCTTCTAGTTTTTCTCTAGCCATACAATATTACCCGTACTCGAAATTTGATATTGCGGCCCACTTTCTAGATAGTCAGTGAGTGCCAGGGGAGTGATGGTAAAACTAATACCAATAACGCCATTCCCGCCACGTTTATGGGCCTGGGCCTTAAGCTTATTCACTAGTCTTTGGTAGAGATCATTGAGTTCAATTTTCGCTGGGGATGAAGACTGATTAGTATTTTTATAAAAACTTTCAAAGGAAAATTCATTCTGAGATGCACTTGCGTTTTTATTTTCTGCTTGAATCATGACTTGATCGACTTTCTCTTTATCTTCATCTGATAAATTCTGCATGATTTCTTCTTCAAGTTGATGAGAAGTATGAAAATATTCATGAGAGACTTTGATAACTTCACTTACTATTTCAATATACTTTGTAATACTATAACCGTGCGGCTTATCAAGAGTTGTGGTCATTATATCTTGTAGAGGTATATATTTTTTCCCCTTGAGGTGAAGGTCATGTTTTTTGTTGGCGTAAATTGAGCGCTTTGATGAAAGGCCTCTGTCTTGAGATTGATAGCTTTTAGGAGGAGATATTTCTTCAGTAAGTCCCATTAACAACTCACAATCATAATGTCTCATTTTATGTGACAGTATAATGGCAGCATACTCACTTAACCGAGGGACAAGGAATTGGCCTCTCATAATACTGCTCATGGCTTCTTCTTTTTTGTCTTCAGTGATAATTTTTAAAGAGCAAAGAAGGTCTATGATTTCGGTAGCATCTTCTTTGTATTTAATATTCTTAATAATGATGCTAAAAGGAGGATTCCCTTCAGATGAAAAATCATCATAGGTCATTGTTTTTGCGAATGATTTTAAATCAGAGAAATTCTCAGGATGGGTTGAGTGAGTTTTTTCTTCATTCTCTATTAAGGTCTTAATTTCCTGAGGATTGATATTCTCTGAAGCTTTTAATTCTGCGAGATCAATTAGTTTTGAGCTTGTCCCGTTGTTATCATCATCAGTTTCAAAAGTGCTCTCAAGTTCCTCTCTATTATCTTCTAGATTCTCGTCACTACTGTCAGTAGAGTCATCACCAAAAAGATCATCATCCTCTTGAATCTCTTCTTCAATATGGTCTTTATCGTCAGAGAATTCATCACTGTTTACATCTTCTGAAAAATCTGGTGAATCATCATCAATAGAATCTGTGAAATCGTCATGAGTTTGAAAGTCATCATTATTTTCAAAATCTGAAGATTCAAAGTCCCCATCATCGAAAGGGTCATTCTCTTCTTGCTCATCATCTTGAGTGAGCTCAGGTTCAAAGTCTTCTTCTTCATTAAAATCATCACTGAATTCTTGAGTGAGGTTCTCATTGGATTCAAGTTCATTTGAATCATCTTCAGTTGAAAATTCAGGTGGCCCTGGAAAGTCTGGAGGGGAGTCAGATAAATCCGCTAGATCATCTAATGACGTGAAATCGTCATCATCTTCCTCCCCAAGATCTGGAAGGGATGTGATGTCTGTTAAATCATCATCATTATCATTGATACTCAAAGATTAACTCCTACTGACCATGACAATGTTTATACTTCTTACCTGAACCGCAAGGACAAGGATCATTTCTACCCACTTTAACTGTTTTTCTGGTGACAGGTCCGCTGGCAGCTTCCGCAGCAGCCTGTGCTCTTTTATGGGCTTCGAGCTGAGCTTCTAGCTCAGCTTGTTGTTGTCTCTTAATAGCTTCAATCTCTTCAGGAGTATAAAGTCTTACTGAAAACATTCGCTCGACTATCGCCTGACGAATTTGTGTTTTCATCTCTTCATAGAGATGAAAAGCTTCTCTTTTGTATTCAACCAGTGGGTCTTTTTGACCGTAAGAACGCAGATTAATACCTTCTTTAAGTTGATCCATATTACGGAGATGATCTTTCCAAAATTGATCAAATGTTGAGAGAAGAACTTCTCTCAGAGTGATATCCACTTGTTCTTTATCGTATTTAGAGAATTTCTCTTTTAACACCTTGTTGGCCACTTCGATCATATATTGTGAAAGATCTGAATTGTGTTTGTCGGAACATTCATTCACTGTAAGTTGATAGTCAGTGCTGAAGATATTTTGAAAACCTGTGTTAATTTCCTCCCAATTCCATTCATTAAGAGAGGCTTTCTTCTCTGGTCTGTAGTTGGCAACCAGCATCTCCGCGACATCATTGATCATCTCTTCAACAAGTTCTCTGTTCCCATCATTGTTTAAAATTTCACGGCGAAGCTTGTAGATAACTTTTCGCTGTTCATTCATAACATTATCGAAATCAAGCAAGTGTTTACGAATATCGAAGTTATGCCCTTCCACTCGTTTTTGGGCTTTGGCTATTTGATTAGATAAAATCTTAGCTTCAATAGGTTCATCATCTTTAAGACCCATTCTCTGCATAATCCCTTTGACTTTATCGGAACCAAAAATTCTCATCAGATCATCTTCTAGAGACAAAAAGAATTTAGATGCACCTGGGTCACCTTGTCTTCCTGAACGACCTCTTAGCTGATTATCGATACGTCTTGATTCATGTCTTTCAGTACCAATAATATATAGACCCCCAGCTTGTTTGGTTTCTGGGGTGAGTTTGATATCTGTTCCCCGTCCGGCCATGTTGGTGGCAATGGTTACAGAGCCTGGTTGACCCGCATTAGCGACTATATCTGCTTCTCTTTGGTGTTGTTTGGCATTAAGAATCTCGTGCTTCACTCCCATCTTTGTCAGATAGTCTGAAATAATTTCTGATTCATCAATGGTAATCGTTCCAACCAAGACAGGCTGTTTACGTTGGTTGCAATCTTTTATTAACTCGGCCACTGCTTTATACTTACCTTGTTTGGTTCCATAAATAACATCAGCATGATCGGCTCTAATTATGGGTTCATTAGTGGGAATAACAACAACTTCTAAATTATAAATTTTATTAAATTCTTCTGCTTCAGTGTCAGCTGTCCCTGTCATCCCTGCTAGTCGATTATACAGTTTGAAATAGTTTTGAAAGGTAATAGAAGCGAGAGTTTGGTTCTCGGATTTAATCTTAACCCCTTCTTTGGCTTCAATGGCTTGGTGAAGCCCATCAGACCAACGAGAACCTTCTTTAAGTCTTCCGGTAAATTCATCAACTATGATGACCTGTCCATCTTTAACAACATATTCTTTGTCTTTTTTAAAGAGGGTATGAGCTCTTAAGGCTTGATTGATATGGTGAAGTGCTTCCATATTTTCAACATCAAATAAATTATCGATGCCTAAGATCTTTTGAACTTCAACCACACCCTCATCAGTAAGCACAGCTGTGTGGGATTTTTCTTCAACTGAATAATGTTCAGGTTTTAGTTTAGGGATAACTTTATTCATTTTCACATACTGATCAGAGTTACCTTCACTTGGACCTGAAATTAAGAGGGGAGTTCTTGCTTCATCAATAAGAATAGAGTCAACTTCATCAACGATACAAAAATTATGCTCTCTTTGGACATAATCTTCCAAATCAAACTTCATATTGTCTCGAAGATAATCAAAGGCAAATTCGTTATTAGTTCCATAGGTGATATCACAGGCATAAGCTTCTTTTCGAATTTCATCGTCCATGTCGTGAACAATGCAGCCCACAGTGAGTCCCATCCAATTAAATAATTCCCCCATATCTTGAGCATCACGGCTGGCCAGGTAATCGTTAACTGTAACCAGGTGGGCCCCTCTTTGAGTCAAACCATGAAGATACAAAGGTAGAGTCGCAGTGAGGGTTTTTCCTTCTCCGGTTTTCATCTCAGCGATTTTTCCTTCACTCAAAACAATGCCCCCTAATATTTGCACATCATAGGGACGCATTCCAAGAACCCTTACACTGGCTTCTCTCACCGTCGCAAAGGCTTCTGGGAGAATATCGTTTAGGGTGGCGCCTTCATTGAGCATCTTTCTAAATTTTGGGGTCTGGGCCTTAAGCTCTTCATCAGATAGTTTTTTTATATCAACTTCAAGTCCATTGATTTTTTTAAGCAATGGCTTCATAATTTTTATATCTCGATCTTGCTTAGTACCAAATACCTTTTTCATCGCATCAACAATCATTTTACTCTCTCCAATTTATTCTAAAACAAAGTATAACGGGTCAACAGCAGTACCATTTATTCTTACTTCGTAATGTAAATGGGGTCCGGTGGAAGCACCTGTACTTCCGACTTTTGCTATCAGGTCACCTCTTTTAACTTTATTTCCGCTTTTTGTAATAATTTTTTGTGAATGTGCATAAATAGTCTCAATTCCATAGCCATGATCTATTTGAACAAAAAGTCCAAAACCGGCTTTTCTTCCTGCAAAGGTGACAATTCCATCTGCAGGGGCGAGTATTTCTGTGCCAAAGTTTGCTCCCACATCCAGGCCTTCATGCATTTTTTTGACTCCCGCAGTAGGAGAGATTCTATGGCCAAAATAACTGGTGATCCAACCATTGGTAGGGAGAATGGTAGGGGTAGATCTCAAAATGGATTCTTTATCTAAAAGATGCTGGTCTAGTTTATGAATTTGCTCTTCTAGTTTTGTGGAATATTTTTTTAGAATCTGAAACTTATAATCAAACTTTGCGTATTCTTCTGATAACTCAAAACTCTTTTTAATAAGATCAGAGAATTGTCTGGTCACTTTATACTTGGATGACAGACCGAAGTGAGCCGCGATTCTTTCATCATAGAGTCTTTGAAGCTCTATAAAACTGGGGTTATTTTCAAAGTTTTGAAGATAAGGAAGAATATTATTTTCCAATTGAACAGACTCATCTTCTGGGATTGGCTCACGAGTGGTGGCCCCATGGTCATCCATCATGACCCCTTGGTCCTGGTCATTACTAGGGACTATAGGAGCTGTTTTAGTCACGTCTTCAAGACCAGTAATGATACGAAGCTTGTTTTCATAGATACGAATATTTTCTAAGTCTTTTGCGACAGTAGCCATTTTTAATTCAAAAAGTTTAATCTGCTCTCTTAGTTGCCTGTTCTCAAGTCCGAGGTGTCTATTTTCGTGAATTTGTTTGATAACAGACCAGTAGTTATAGAGAAGAATTCCAAATAAAATGGAAGTAAGTACAAAAACAAATGCTAATGATCGCAAAAAGATGCCTGGGATTTTAAAAGACCTTACACCTTTCTGTTTTTCCGGCACAATCATTACGGTATAATATTTATCCAAAATCGCTCCGTGACTGGAATTTATTTTTCAAGGGCTATTTTAAAACGGCATGAGTCATTAGGCAAATATAAGAAATTATTAATTTGCAGCAGCAAGAATGACTGAAATATTATCTTGGCCACCGTTGGCATTAGCTTGGTCAATTAATTTACTAACGCAGTTGTCTAAATCGGCTTGAGTGATATGATCAAAATCTTTTATTTGATTTGTGATAATGTGCACAATATCTTGATCAGCTACTTTACCGTGAAGTCCGTCAGAGCAGATGAGAAAAAGATCGTTTTTATTAACTTTATACTGATAGACATCTGGCCTAACATTATTCTCAAAGCCTACCGTTTTAATTAAGACGTTTTTTTGTGGATCTTTTCTGGCACCTTCGCGATCATAAAAGCCAATATTCAATCGCTCTTGCACAAGGGAGTGATCCCTTGTGAGTTGGTAGAGTTTTTGTTTATGCAACATATAAACTCTTGAGTCACCAATATTAGCTATATTGATATGTTTTTCGTTAAACATAATGGCACTGATCGTTGTTCCCATGCCTTCTAGATGAGAATTTTTCAGTCCATGTTCATAGATGGCATTATTAACAAAATGAACCGCATTATCTAAGAGCACTGGAACTTCATACTTACTCTGATTTTCACGAATAAAGTTGGGTAGGAGATCTACTGACATGCTCGAGGCAATATCTCCACCATTATGTCCACCCATACCATCGGCCACCACGAAAAAATTAAGATCCTTATCTACACAAATAGAATCCTGATTGGTTTTACGTTTCATTCCAATATGGGTGTCGCCACTGGCAATTACTGTCAAGTCTGACCTTTATTTATGGTTATATTTAATAATTATACTTATGAAAAAAAATTAAACAAATTTATTTCAAGTAATTTTAGCGATTTATAGAATTATAGTTGAGCATTGGTGTCAACTTGGGCCCGGGTAAATATTTGAAAACTCTTCATTTCAGCAGTGATTCGGGTTAAAATAAAGATGAGAATATAAAAGTTCTTTTAAATTTAGCATTCATTTCTGGAGGACATTATGAGTATGGATATTCACCGTTTTATCGAAGAGAATTATTCAAAAGAAGATTTCTCGCATCTTCACTGGGAAGGAAGTTTTCAAGAGTATCTCGATCTGGTGGAGAAGAATCCTTTGATCTGTCGTAATGCCTTTCAAAGAGTTCACGATATGATCATGTCCTATGGAACTTCAACCTATACCGAGTACAAAAAAGAAATTACCCGTTATCACTTTTTTGATGATCCAATAGAGAATGGAAAAGATGCAATCTTTGGAATCGATGTTCACCTCATGAAGCTTGTAAACTTTTTTAAATCAGCAGCGAGAGGTTATGGGACAGAAAAAAGGGTTCTCCTTTTGCATGGTCCTGTTGGTTCCGCCAAGTCTTCTATTTCTAGATTACTTAAAAAAGGATTAGAGCAATACTCTAAAACAGATGACGGAGCTCTTTATACCTATGAGTGGGTGACTCCCGAAGAAACAGAAATCCTGGGTGGAGCTAAAGTTTTCGAAAGCCCTATGCATGAAGAACCACTGAAGCTAATTCCCGTGGCCGTTCGTAAAAAGTTTTTAGAAGAATTAAATAAAAATATTGATGGCCCTTACCGAATTAAAATTAAAGGTGAAGTGAATCCCGCTTGTCGTTATATCCTCTCTGAGTTTATGCGTAAATTTGATGGGGACTGGAATGAGGTCATGAAGCATATCCGTGTCAAAAGACTGATTCTCTCTGAGAAAGATAGGATTGGTATTGGGACATTCCAACCTAAAGATGAGAAAAATCAAGACTCTACTGAATTAACCGGTGATATTAATTATAGAAAAATTGCTCTTTATGGTTCAGATTCTGATCCAAGGGCCTTTAATTTCGATGGAGAGTTTAATATCGCAAACCGAGGGATTGTTGAATTCATCGAGATGCTCAAGCTTGATGTTGCCTTCCTTTATGATCTTTTAGGAGCTTCTCAAGAACAATCTATTAAACCTAAAAAATTCGCTCAAACTGATATTGATGAAGTTATTTTAGGTCATACCAATGAGCCAGAATTTAGAAAGCTCCAATCGAATGAATTTATGGAAGCTCTTCGAGATAGAACAGTTAAAATTGATGTTCCCTATATAACTCGCTTAGATCAAGAGATTCGAATCTATAAAAAAGATTTCAATAGTGAGACAATCCCTCATATGCATATTGCCCCTCACACTCTTGAGATGGCAAGTCTTTGGGCCATCTTAACTCGTATGGAAGAGCCGAAAAAAGCTGACCTAACTAAGCTTCAAAAACTTAAATTATACTCAGGAAAAACACTTCCTGGTTATAACGAAGATAATGTGAAAGAGCTTAGAAAAGAAGCGGTCAGAGAAGGGCTGGATGGTATTTCGCCTCGTTATATTCAAGATAAAATCTCTAATTCTCTGGTTAAGAATGCTCACTCTGGTTGTTTAAATCCTTTTATGGTCTTTAATGAATTAGAATCTGGGCTTAAGCACCACGGGCTTGTGAATTCTACAGAGCAAATGGATGCCTTTAAAGAAATGTTAGCGATAGCAAGACAAGAGTATGAAGACATCGTTAAAAATGATGTGCAAAAAGCCATCTCTGTTGATGAGTCAGCTATTCAAACTTTATGTGCCAACTATATTGATAATATTAAGGCCTATACTCAGAAAGAAAAAATTCGTAACAAGTATTCAGGTAAGCTTGAAGATGCAGATGAAAGATTTATGCGCTCAATTGAAGAGAAAATTGATGTTTCAGAATCGATTAAAAATGATTTTAGACAGGAGATTATGCACTCTATTGCTGCTCTTGCAATTGAAGGTAAACAATTTGATTACAAAATGAATGAAAGGCTGCACAGGGCCCTAGAACTCAAGCTTTTTGAAGATCAAAAAGACACGATCAAGCTCACAACCATTATTTCAAATGTTGTGGATAAACAAACCCAAGAAAAAATTGATGTCGTAAAAACAAGACTCATTAAAAATTTTGGGTATTGTGAGATTTGTGCCACAGATACATTAAATTATGTATCAAGTATATTTGCCAAAGGTGACTCAATAAAGTCATAAAAGGAGTCATGCATGGATCATCCTATAAAAAGGGATCATGCTAGATTTAGAAAAATTGTTAAAGGTAAGATTCGTAAGAATCTTAGAGATTATATTTCTCAAGGTCAGCAAATCATCCCAAAGGGAGATGACGCCTTTAAGATACCAATGCCAAGCATAGATATTCCAAGGTTTCGTTTTGGAGATAAATCCCAAGGAGGAGCTGGACAAGGTGATGGAGAACAAGGTGATCCTGTCGATGGAAAACCAGGAGAAGATGGTGAGCCAGGACAAGGCGAAGCTGGAGAAGGTGAAGGGAATAAAGAGTTAGAAGTTGAAATGGGAGTGGAAGAGCTCGCCAAAATTCTAGGGGATGAGTTAGAACTTCCCAATATTGAACCTAAAGGAAAAAAGCAAATTTCTTCTCAAGTGGACAAGTACACTTCAATTGGAACTATTGGGCCGGATTCTCTCAAACATCTTAAACGCACTTATAAAGAAGCGCTTAAACGTGAAATGTCCATGGGGACTTATGACCCTAATAATCCCATTGTGATGCCTATTCGCAAAGATTATCGTTATCGAAGTGCTGACACGAAAACGGAAATGGAAAATGCAGCCGTCGTTATTTATATGATGGATGTTTCAGGCTCTATGGGAGAAGAACAAAAAGAAATTGTTCGAACCGAATCCTTTTGGATTAATCTCTGGCTTAAAAGTCAGTATAAAGATATTGATATTCGTTATATTATTCACGATGCGACGGCCAAAGAAGTAGATGAAGACACTTTCTTTAGAACCAGAGAAAGTGGTGGGACTTTAATTTCTTCTGCTTTTAAATTGTGTAAAGAAATTATTGAAGCGGATTACAACCCTAATGAATGGAATATTTATCCTTTTCATTTTAGTGACGGTGATAACTGGTCAGCTGATGACACTAAAGTTTGTCTAGAGCTTATGGATGAATTTTTATTACCAAACTCTAATATGTTTTGTTACGGACAAGTTGAATCCCGCTATGGATCAGGTCAGTTTTATAAAGATCTCTCGAACAAATACGGAACTGAGCATGACTCAGTGATTTTGAGTAAAATTAAAAACAAAGAAGCTATTCTAGATTCTATCAAAGAGTTTTTAGGGAAAGGAAACTAATGTTTAGATCAAAGCCTATTTCAGGTGATTTATTAGAATTACAAAGAAAGGTCCAAGGCTATGCTGATGACTATGGGCTGGATTATTTTCCGCAAATTTTCGAGATGTGCGACTATGACACAATTAATATCTTAGCTGCTCAAGGGGGCTTTCCCATTCGTTATCCCCATTGGAAATTTGGGATGGATTATGACCAAATGTCTAAAGGCTATCGTTATGGAATTCAAAAAATTTATGAAATGGTTATTAACACCAATCCCTGTTATGCCTATCTGTTAGAAGTAAATAACTGGCTCGATCAAAAATTAGTTATGGCCCACGTGTATGGCCATAATGATTTCTTTAAAAATAATATGTGGTTCTCCAACACCAATCGAAGCATGATGGATGTAATGGCCAATAACGGAACTAAGATCCGACGCTATATGGAAAAATATGGTCAAAACAAAATAGAGCAATTTATTGATAAAGTTCTCTCTTTAGAGAATCTTATCGATATCAGTCAGCTCCATGAAAATGATGAAGTCATTAGAAAAAGAAAAATACTTGAAGAGAAATTTAAAGAAGAGCAAGAAATTGGTGGCTATCTCGTAGATGATCGCTCCCAGGCCCTTAAATCGTTCATGCGTGCTCAAGAACGAGAATCGCAAAAGACTGAAGCTGAATTAAAAGAAGAGCAAGAAGATGATATTTTGGCCGAAAAAAACCTTTGGCAAGGTGAAAAAGATATTCTCAAGTTTCTCATTGCAAGTGCTCCTATTGAAGACTGGCAAGCGGATGTGATTAGTTGCTTGCGAGCAGAAGCTTATTATTTTCTCCCTCAAAGAGTGACGAAAATTATGAATGAAGGCTGGGCAAGTTATTGGCACTCTAAAATTATGACGGAAAAATTAATGGAGCCTAATGATTTCGTTGATTTTGCTATTAAGCATGGTGGAGTTATGGCCATGAGTAAGCAAAATATTAACCCCTACAAAATAGGCATTGAGCTCATGCGTGATATCGAATTTCGCTGGAACACAGGAAGGTTTGGTAAAGAATATAATGAATGTACAGATATGTATGAGCGAGAGAATTGGGATCGAAAAACAATGGAAGGTCGTGATAAAATCTTTTCCGTAAGAAGATCGCATAATGATATTTCCTTTATTGATGAGTTTTTAACTCCTGAATTTTGTAATAGACAAAAACTTTTTACCTATAAATACAATCCACGAACTCAACAAATGGAAATTGACACCCGTGATTTTTTAGCGATAAAAAATAAACTTCTCATGGGGTTATCTAATTTTGGACAGCCCATTATTCAGGTAGAAGATTCAAATTACAAAAACAGAAAAGAGCTGCTTATTAAGCATATACACACTGGAGTTGACTTAGATATGCAGTTTGCAAATTCTACTCTGCGCAATTTGCAAAGTATCTGGAAAAGGCCTGTGACTCTTACGACCAGCTATGAAGATAAAGAAGTTTTAGTTCAGTTTGATGGGAAAGATTTCTCTATAGTGAATCAATAAACGAAATAATAAAAGTGTCGCTCCAAAGCTTAAAATCATGAGTCCCGAAAAAGGGAAGTTATGGTCATTTTTGTCGTCCAGCTTTATGGTTGCTCCCATATTCCCTAAAAAACCACATCCTTCTTGTTCATGAGGATAGAGATAGGTGACACCATCAATATCATCTTGTCCTAGCCATTTTTGATATTTATTACCCGTGCTGTAGTACATTAGGCTATGTTGAGTTTCACTATGCCCTAACCCTATGGCATGTCCTAACTCATGGGCGATGACCGCTTCTATCTCAGAGGTTGAAAAGCTATTGAGTGCAGAATTATTAGAATTAAGAATTAAAATGGAACGGCAACGACTAGAGCTCTCACAGATGATGGAAGCCGAGCCCAGAATGGTAGGGTCATTAAAGCCCGAAGCATCATCATTACACCCAGCGACTATTGAATTAAGTGGGACAACAGTATTGATGGCCTGCTCATGAGTGAGTCCATCGATGTCAAGATCATCTTTGATACCATGATTATCAAGATAGAGATCGGCAGTGCTGACCTTATTCCAAAACTTGGCCACTGAATCGGAAACCATCGATCTGAGTTTGTTGGTGCTAAAGCCAGCTCCGGAGCAATCATTACTTGCAATATATATATTGATATTATTTTTAGGAAAACCTCTGCCTTTTGACTCATTGAGTGTAAAGCTATAAGCGGAATGAATGATGAGAAAGAGAGAAAGGAAGTATTTCACAGTATTACCTATAAAAGTTAAATGTTAATAAATAGTTCTGTTCTTTATCTGCAAATTCGGTAAAGCCCATAATATTGAGGTCAAAGCGTAAAGAGTATTTTTTATTATTAATAAAATACTCAGAGCCAAAATTGAGGGTGGTAAAATATGAAGTCTCAGTTTTATCTGGATTTTTGAAGGTTTTATATGAGTCCCCATTTTTAAGTCTTTTTGTGCCACCAAGACCCACGACGCGATACCAATGAGTGGTCAGCCCATATCTAAAAAGCCAATTATTGGTGATGACATGGGCAAAATTATAATGAAGAAAAACCACTTCTCTGCGCATACCTTCAGGAGTGTTAAGAAAGTATGAATAGCCTAGCTCAGGGACAAAATACTCTTTATTTGCCACGTGAATTTGAGTCGAGAGACCTATATAAGGGTTAAGCTCAAATTTTTTATGTTCACCATCATCGTTGACTTGCGCTTTTAAAAAATAGGGGACATAGGTTCCCGTTGCATACATTTCAGCATGGAGATAAGTTGATGAAAGTAAGATCAAAACTAGAAATAACAATACTCATCCCGTGCCAATTCAATTTCAATAATTTTATTATAATACTTTTGTAACTCGCTCATGACAGGTCTATCCTGAGCTGTTTCGTTGATTGTTGTTTCATTGAGCTTGAAGACTGGCATCAAACCCTTTGTTGAACTCGTGATAAAGACTTCATCTGCATTCAATATAAACTCGGGAGTGAAGTTATCTATTTTTAAATTAAAGTCTTTTTCTCGACAGATGCCGATGACTTTTTGCCTGGTAATACCTTTGAGAAGACCACTTTTTTCTGGTGGGGTATAGATCACACCATTTTTTACACACCAAATATTAAAGGATGTTCCCTCGGTAATATGTCCTTCATGATTCACCATGATAGCATCGTCAGCCTTTTTTTCTTTAGCTTGTTGATGGGCCATAACGTTATTAAGATAATTTCCCGACTTCGCATTGGGGTTAGTAGACCTACGGTCATTTCTGAGGACGTCAGAAATAATAAGATGAAGTCCATGGGAATAAAGTTTATCTGAATAGATTGGTTTAGGTTTTACAATTGTGATCAGATTATTATGATAAGACAAATTAGGGTCAAGACTTAGCTCACTTTCACCTCTTGTAAGGATTATTCTTACATAGGCATCGGGAATTTGAGCGGCCTTAAGAGTTTGCAAGGTCTGTTTCATTATATCTTCTTTGCTGATGAAGATTTCCATATTAAGCAATCGAGCAGAATTATAAAGTCTCTCAATATGGTCTTCAAAGAAAATCAGCTTGCCATTTTCTCCATAAGTAACTTCATAAATTGAATCACCGAAAAGAAAGCCACGGTCAAAGACTGAGATTTTTGCATCTTCTGGAGAATAGAGCTCTCCATTGATCCCAACATATATATTTTTTAAAAAATTTTGGTAGCGTGCATTATTGTCCATAATGCGGAAAATAATAGCAGTAAAATAGCGAAGCGACCACTATTATGCGATGAATAGTTTAATCTTGAATCAGTTTAATAAGATTATTATCTAATTCTTCTATATCTTTTTGATTAATGAGTTCTGGATGGTCCAGGGGTTCGTTAATTGCCTCTTGGGAATATTTATCAAGCAGCGAAACTTCATAGTCATGAATTTTTCGCTCAGAAGTAAGATTGTCTATAGGATTAGGCCAACTGTATTTGTAATACATGAGCCAACAATGAATACCGTCTTTGCTCATGCAATTGGTGTTACCATTGATATCGATATCATAATCGTTATTTTTAATGACTCCTATATAGGTGAGGAGCTGTTGAATCTCAACTGGGTTGCGGCTAAAAGCTCTCGCCTGTAATCTTTTGAGATATGTATCAGCTGCATCTATATCATCAGACATTGTGCTGAATAAAGCGAGGAGAGTAAGTTGGTAGAGCTCTTCACTGGGTTTAAATTCAAGTTTTTGAACAAATGTTGTTCCTTCATTGTACTGATTAAGTTGCCAGGCAAGTGGAATTAATCTTTCTAATGCATTACTTGAGTTTTCTTTAAGTGCTAAAGCCAATTTGAACTGTCCATAGGCCTTAAGAAATTTTTTCTGGCTTAAAAAAAGATTACCTTTAAACACTTCTGCATTAGCTGAATCTAAATCGTTAAGTAAGTCGTAGGCTTTGGTTAAATTGAGATCTCTAAAATAATTCATTCCTATGAGTTCTCGGTATGTTCTATTACTTAAAATTTCCTCGGTGAGAAGGGGAAAGCGAGGTATGATCTTATCCTGTTCGTTGAGGTATAAGGCCAATTTAAGAACAATTCTCAATTGTTCTTTATTCAAATTATCAACATTTGTATTTTTAAAAAGATTCTCTAAGACGACCTTAGGGTCTCTTAAGCGTAAGTCGATGAGTACTTGCATCCAACTCATTTGGTTTATGGAGTCGGCCATACTTATCGCCTTGCAATCTTTCCACCTTTTTTTAAGCAGAGGCTGTTTATTTAGAATCAATAAACTCATAGAATTTATAAGACAGACTTGAGGTAGAGTTGAGATATTCAGCATTTCACTGGTGTTAAGTAAGCGCACCACTTCTTCATGATTGTTTTCTAAAAAATGAATCAAAGCCAGATAACGTATTTGTGTTGTCCGACTGAAGTCATCGGATAAAGTGGCTTCCCTTAATAGGATCTTTGCTTTTTCTAATTGACCATTGATAATGGCCAATTTCACACTATGAAGGAGTCTAATTTTACCGTATTCTTTGATATTTTCTGTGCTCTCGGCTAGTTCTTTCTCTTCGAGCTTACCCAAAGGGTAGTTAAACTGTCTTTTTTCAGCGAGTTTTAAATGAGTGGCTTCTCCCTGACCTGCAATAGCGAGGGCCGTGATAAAGAGGCAAAATATGTACATACAATGTTTCATAATCAACCTATCGTTCGAAAGTTCGATAAGTTAACTAAGTATGAAAAATTTTACAAAACTGATCCTTTTTTTCCTCTTGAGTATAGGACCTAGCGCACAGGGCTTAGTTCCCATTGAGGGAATCATTTATGGAGATGTTCAAGATATTAAACAGGATGATCCCTTTAAAGGAATGCTCACATCTAAATATTTTGAAATTGATGGAGACGATAAGCAGTATGAAAAGATGATCTATTACTTGGCCCTCTACAAGCAAGGAGTGAATCTCAAAAATAGCTGCGAAGGTCTTAATGAAGTAAGTTATAATGCTTTTTGGAAAGAAGACTCCGCAAAAAGATCAGTGGTTGCCCAGCTACAGTATTTAGGTTTAGATTTAAGTCTTCGCGCCATTGTTAACTACGCGAAGGTCCTCGATTATAACAAAACTAAATTCTTAACTTTGACAAAAAACTTAGTAAGGAATGGTTGTAGTCCTAATATATCAGTTTATTCCAAGAAATATCTTAATGCTAATTTCAATTATTATTGGGATCATGACACATCGTTTTCTCTGCCTAGTTTGGCCCAAAATGATTATTTTCCAACTGAACTTAAAAAAGCTCACAACACCTTGGAGACTAAAAAAAGGGAATTTGAATACAGTGTCCGAAATTTCCAAGCACTTTGTTCATGGAATTTAGACACAGATGATTTGGTGGGGCTCACAGAGTATTTAAAGAACCCATTTCTGATGGCCTATCTCATTAATAACTTTGTCCAAAAAGAAATTGGTATAGATGAGAAAACAGAAGAGCTCTTTGTAAAAAGATCGGACAAAGGTGTTCAAGTCCTTTGTGAGAATATGATCTGTCGTAAAACGGATAGAGTCACATTTAACAAAAAATTCCCTCGCATGAATGGAAGTCAACTTATTGAAGATGATCTGAAGTTATTGTATTGCTCCCACTTCTCTAAATTGCGCTCAAAGAAAAACAATAAGACTCTTTATAGCCATAACGCCGAAGCATCTCATCTGGTAGCCCTTATCACCGGTATACCGGAGGTAAATCTTATTTCTGATAAGTTTAAAGATTCTTTTGTCTTTATGAAGGATAATATTAAACAGCGTTGGGATAAATGGGCCAAAGCTCAGTCGGATAAAATGATCTCAGAGCAGCTGTATGAAGAAACCTTAGAGTTAAGCTTGCGAGAACAAGCAAATTCTTATGAAGTTGAAATAGGTGAGTTTAACCTTAAGTTCGACGTTGAATTAGGAGAGTTTGATAAGGTATTACGCTCAGAGGATAAGCTCACGGCTTCATTTAATTTAGAGTTTCCAGTGAGCTATATTGAATACATGAGAGAGCGCGTCCCATTTCTCTATAACAATGATCGTTTAACTGCTTTGAAAAATATCGAAGCGAGATTTATTGAAATGATCTCTTATCAACTAGATAAGAAAAAAGACTACTTCGAAGTTCCACTCTGGAATGATCAACTAGCAGCTATTATCGCACAAGAGCTCACCCAGCAATTCGTTAAGGCCAGGCTTTATAAAAGAACTGTCGCTGAGGGACAAAGCTTTGTTAAAATCCCGGTGAAGTTCTATTTTGGCGCTTTTGCGTTGCAATACATTCGAAAAAAATATATTTTTCGCAATAATTTTAGTGAAAAGCTGAGTTTTAATTAATTAAATCTTTTATTTATGTTATGTAGATGGCCATGACAAAAGATAAGAAAAAAAGCATCTCTCCTGAAGTTCTTGATGCTGATATAAAAGAAAACAAGCAAAAAGAAAAACCTAAAGACGATATCATTGATATTTCGAATATATCAAAAAGCGACCTGGAGATTATCCAAGAAATTTTACCCGTTAAGGCGCAAGATTTTACGCCTACTCGAGCAGATGACCTTGATCCTCTCAAGCAATATTTAAGAGAAATTACCAAATATAAATTACTCTCTATTGAAGAAGAGCAAGAACTGACCAAGCAGCTCTCGGAGACAGGTGATATTGAAGTGGCCAAAAAGCTCGTTATGGCCAATCTTAGACTCGTCGTAAAAATAGCGATGGAATACCGTAGTGCTTATAAAAATGTTATGGACCTGATTCAAGAAGGGAATATGGGGCTGATGAAAGCCGTTTCCAAATACAATCCAGATAAAGGGGCCAAGCTCAGTTATTATGCTAGTTGGTGGATCAAGTCTTATATCCTAAAATTTATACTCGATAATTTTAGACTTATAAAAATTGGAACAACTGCAGAGCAGAAAAAACTTTTTTATAATCTTATGCGTGAAAAAGAGCGCCTCCAGAACCAAGGTATTGAGCCAGAAACAAAACTGCTTTCTGAAAATTTAGGTGTTTCTGAAAAGGCAGTTGAAGTGATGAATCTCAGGCTCAGTTCAGAAGGGCAGGAAGTAAGCTTTGACACTCCACTTGGTGAAGATAATAGCACGACAACGCTTGGCGACAATCTTGATTCCGATGAATTAGGAATAGATGAGCAATTGGGTGAGTTACAGAGTCTTCAAATTTTAGAAGAAAATCTTGAAAATTTTATCCAAGATCTCAAACCAAGAGACCAAGAAATCTTTAAAAAACGACTACTTAGTGAAGTACCCCCCTCCTTGCAGTCCATTGCGGATGAATATGGGGTTTCAAGAGAGAGAATCAGGCAGATAGAAGCTCGTTTACTTGAAAAATTAAAGGTTTACATGTCTGAGTTTATTCGCTAAAAATACGTTTTAAATTTTTGAATCCTTACTCGGTTTAGATGGCATAATCTCTACTTGGTTTGGATGGTATAGGAGAAAAAATGCTTACAAAACAAGAAAGACAAGACATCGTGACTAAATTTGGTGGTTCAGAGAAAAACTCTGGAAAGCCAGAAGTACAAGTTGCGCTTATTACAGCTAGAATTAATTATTTAACTAACCACTTTGGAAGCCACAAACTAGACTTTCATTCTAAAAGAGGGTTAATGAAAATGATCGGTCAGCGTAGAAGAATGTTGAGATACATCAATAAATGTGATCCTGAACGTTACCAGGCCGTGATTAAAGAACTTGGTTTAAGAAAGTAATACATAAGGGAGCTTTTAAGCTCCCTTTTTTATTTATAAATGAGATAAAATTTTATAGAATTTACTCAATAACTTAGAGAAGAGGAGTTTCAAGAAAAGTTTTAGAGGATAAATGAAAAACTTAACACTTAGGCTTTTGATTTATCTTTTAAACCTTTCATTGGATCTTCTCTCAAATTTTCAAATACGAGGAGATTGTTATGTTAAACAACAAAAAAGAATTTACGTTCAATTATGGCGGAAAAGAAGTCATCTTAGAAACAGGGCGTCTTGCTAAACAGGCAGATGGTGCTGTTCTCGTGACGAGTGGAAAGTCTCAAGTACTAGTCACTGTTTGTTCTGCTAGAGAAGTTAAAGATGGTCAGGATTTTTTCCCACTGATGGTTGATTATAAAGAAAAATTCACTGCTGCGGGAAAGTTTTTAGGTGGATTTCTTAAAAGAGAAGGGAGACCTTCTAGTTCAGAAATTCTTCTTATGAGAATGATTGATAGACCACTTAGACCGCTTTTTCCAGAAGGGTATATGACTGAGACAATCGTTATGGCCCAGGTTATTTCATATGATCCAGAAGTGGATCCTGAAGTACTGGCAGGTCTTGGAACTTGTGCTGCTTTAGAAATTTCCGATATCCCATTTGCAGGTCCCCTAGGGTTTTGCAAAGTTGGTAAAATTGATGGAAAGCTTGTGCTTAATCCCTCTCGTGACCAGTGGGAAGAGTCTGAAATTGAACTTGTTCTCGCCGCCTCACCTGACGCCATTATGATGGTTGAAGGAGAGGCTAAAGAAGTTTCAGAAGCGGATATGCTTGAGGCCTTGAAGTTTGGTCACGAGCAGATCAAAACTTTCTGTGATGTCCTGGTTCAAATGAGAAAAGAAGTAGGTAAAACAAAGCGTGAGTTTAAATCTGCTGCTGCGAACTCTAAGCTTATGGATAAAATGCAAGATTATGCAAGTGACGCGAGAGCATGTCTTAATATTACTAATAAGCAAGAAAGAAGCTTGGCCATAAGCCAACTCAACAATAAAGTTAAAGAGGATATTAAAGCTAACCCAGAGGCTTTTGGAGTAGAAGATGAATCTGCTGCAGGTAAAGAGGCTTATAAAGGGGTTGATGACCTTCTCTATAAAATGATGAGAAATGATATTCTTAAAGAGCAAAAAAGAATTGCTGGAAGAGGGATGACTGAAGTTAGAGAAATCGAAACGGAAGTAAGTGTTCTTAAAGCACCTCATGGATCTTCACTTTTCACCAGAGGGGAAACTCAAGTTCTTGCCACGGCAACTATTGGTGGTAAAGAAGGTGAGCAAATGAGTGATTCTATTTATGGTATCTCTTATGACAATTTTTACCTGCATTACACTTTTGCTCCTTATTCCGTTGGTGAAGCGAGAGGATATCGTGGAGTAGGAAGAAGAGAAGTTGGACACGGAAACCTAGCTGAAAGGGCCATCAAACAAATGATGCCTAAAGATTACCCTTATACTGTTCGTGTCACTTGTGAAGTGACTGAGTCTAATGGTTCTAGTTCTATGGGATCTGTTTGTTCAGGTTCTATGGCCTTGATGGATGCCGGTATTCCTCTTAAAAAACCAGTTGCAGGTGTTGCGATGGGACTTATCAAAGAAGGTGAAGACTTTGCGATTTTAACAGATATTCTTGGGGATGAAGATCACTTGGGTGATATGGATTTTAAAGTTGCTGGTACAACTGAAGGTATCACTGCTATCCAAATGGATATTAAAATTACAGGTATCACTAATGAGATCTTTGAAAAAGCTATGACTCAGGCAAAAGAAGGAAGACTTCATATCTTAGGTGAGATGAGCAAAACCATCTCAACTGCTAGACCAAACTTTAAAGATGGTGTTCCTACAATTGAAACCACTCAAATTAAACCAGATAAAATTGGTGCCTTAATTGGTCCAGGTGGAAAAAATATTAAAGCGATTCAAGAGAAATATGATGTTTCAATTGAAATTACAGAAGAAGGTTTAGTAAAAGTTCTCGGAACCAACCAAGATGTTCTTCATGAGGTTATTGCCCTTATTGATTTACAGATCACAGGACCTAAGAAAGATAGTGTTTACTCTGCAAAAGTCGTAACGATTAAAGAATATGGTGCCTTTGTAGATATCGCTGATGGAGTTTCTGGATTGGTTCACGTTTCAGAAATAGCAGATGAGAGAGTTAAGGATGTGGAAGATTACTTATCTCTTGGAGATGAGATTGAGGTGAAGGTTCTTGACGTGGATCGTTTTGGTAAAGTTAAACTTTCAGCGAAAGCCGTTAAATCAATTCCTAACAAAAACCCAGATGCTAAAAAGTCTGAAAAAAAGCCAGAGAATAAATCAGACGATGGTAAAGCTTAAAAATCAAGAAATTATAGCTGAATTTGAAAAGGGACCTATTCGTAGGTCTCTTTATTCTAATGGAGCTGTAAGTCTTTTTCATCATGCCAAAGGATATAGTGGCGCTGTCGTGCAACTCCACTTTATAGCGGGAAGCATTTTTGAAAAACCTGAAGAAGCGGGTATGGCCCACTTAATTGAACATCTTTTTTTTAAAGAAAATGAGGGGAGCCTCGTTAAACAACTTGAGCTAGGTGGAGCTGCGGTTAATGCCTACACCTATAAAGAAAATGTATGTTTTGAGATGTCTTGTAACGCCAAAAAACTCCCTGTGCTCTTGAAATTATTTTTACAAAAGTTTTTTGAACTCAATTTTACGGATGAGGAATTAAGTAAAGAAAAAGAAATTGTGATTCAAGAGATAAGAGAAGATCTAGATGATCACGAAACTCAGGCCATAGAAACACTTTTTGCTAAGAACTTTGCCTTTGATTTCGGTCATCAGGTCGGTGGACAAGTCTCAAAGATAAAAAAGTTTTCTAGAAAGCAAATAGAAGATTATTTTCATAAGTTTTTTACCCCTGAGAGAATGTTACTTGTCGTGGTTTCCGGCAAAAAAAATTCCCATTTAGAAAATGATTTTTTAACTGCAATGAATCACGCTTACCCAGCGAAAGCAAAAAAAAGTTTTCGACTTAAAGCTCATAAAAAATCTCTTCCGATCAATCATTTTAAATCGAAGTATAACCGTAAAATGGAGAATGCGCTGATCGCTTTTTCTTTTAATGGGCCTAGTTTAAATGCTAATGATTACTATAATTATGTTGTGTTGGATGACCTACTTTTTGAAGGGTTAAACTCTGTTTTCTTTAAAAAACTAAGAGTCGAAACACCCCTGATCTATGGACTAGGCTCGAGCCTTAATAGCTTTTCTAGATGTGGAAATTTTCTCATGATATTTAATACTCATAAGAAAAATACAAAAAAGGTGGAAGACTCATGTGAGGAAGTTTTTCAAAACCTCAAGAGTGAATATGTGAGCACCTCAGACCTTGAATTTATAAAACAAAGGATCATCGATAGCTGGGAGCTTTCATTTGATGACCTCGAAGAGCGGGCAGAGTTTATCGCTGGCAGCGAAATTTATAAACTTACTGAATATTCAACAGAACATATAAAAAATAAAATAATGAAAGTAACACCTCAGAGTTTAAGAAAAACATTTAACACTATTTATGATAATGGTTTTTCTAAATTAGTTTACCAACCAGTATAAGGGGCTTAGCGATGGCACGAATTAAAATACTCAAATGTGAACATTTTGACGATAATCTGGCGTTGCCAACTTACGAAACAAAGGACGCTGCAGGGGCTGATATTAGGGCCTGTTTACCCTCACGGGACTCCCTAGTCATTGAGCCTGGCGCGAGAATACTTATCCCTACAGGCCTTAAATTTGAAATTGAGCCTGGATTCGAAGTTCAAGTAAGACCTAGGTCTGGTTTGTCACTAAAAACACAATTACTCGTGGTGAATTCTCCTGGAACAATTGATGCTGATTATAGAGGGGAAGTGAATATCATTATGGGTAATTTTGGCAACGAAAAACATATAATTAAGCATGGTGAGAGAGTCGCTCAAATTGTTATGGCCCCTATCCACCAAGCAACTTTTGAAGTGACTGATGAGCTTTCTCAAACAGAGCGAGGAGAAGGCGGCTTTGGATCGACTGGATTAAAATAAAAGAGGAGAAAATATGACGATAAATATACCTTATAATTCCGCAACAAATAAAGATGATGCTTATAATGCTGTTCGTTCGGCCATCACGCCTGAGCTCTTAGCGAAGTGGCAAGTCAAGGCCAATATTGAATATAATGAATACAATATGACGGCTAAAGGAAGTGGCTTTGCTCTTAATGTCGATTTTTTAGAGGATCATTGTGTTGTGAGTTTAAAATTAAATTTACTCTTAAAACCATTACAAGGAAAAATTGCTGAAGGAATTGAAAAGCAATTTAAGCGAGTGCTCTAATGTCTAAAGTCCGTGTACTCCCTTTTGATAAAACCATAGAGGTCGATGATAAATTAAGTTTACGTGATCATTTACTTAAAAATGATTTTGCTATTAAGTCCACTTGTGGGGGATGCGCGAGTTGTGCCCTTTGTAGTGTGATCATTAAAAGTGGTGAGGAAAACTTAACCGAGATAGCCTTCGAAGAAAAACAACTTTTAGGAAATGTTTTTCATATCACTCGTGAGCGCCTTTCCTGTCAAACATGGGTGAAGGGAGATATCACTGTTGATATATCTGCCCATGTCTCTCATATGACCAAAAAAACGAAAGTGATAAGAAAGAGTAAGTCAGACCAAGAAGCGTTAAAAGAAAATGAAGAAAATTTTGAAGCCAAACCGGTGAAACAAGGTGGTTTCAAAAAGCCTCGTGCCTTTAAATATGACGATGAAGAACAAGGAGAATAAATGAGCACCACCACGAAATCAAAGTATCCTACCCAGATCAAATACATTGTCTGGAATGAGGCTTGTGAGCGCTATTCTTATTATGGAATGCGATCAATTTTAGTTATCTTTTTAGTCCAATACTTACTTATTAATAAGTCACAAGCTGTTTCTGATTACCATATTTTCTCAGCGGCTTGTTATCTGTTTCCCCTTTTAGGTGCGTATATTTCTGATCGCTTTCTTGGAAAATACCGAACCATTATTGCTCTCTCGCTCGTTTATTGTTTGGGGCATGCTTTTTTAGCAGTTTTTGAGGGGAATCAAACGGGATTTTATTGGGGGTTAGGTCTAATTGCTCTAGGTTCTGGTGGTATAAAGCCCTGTGTCTCCGCTCACGTAGGAGATCAATTTAAGCCTGATCAAAAAACTGAGCTACAAAGAGTCTTTGACCTCTTTTATTTCATGATTAATTTTGGATCCTTCTTTTCAACGCTTATCACTCCGTGGACATTAGAAGCTTATGGACCTGCAGTGGCTTTTGGTATCCCTGGTGTTCTTATGTTTATTGCCACCATCGTATTTTGGATGGGAAGACATTATTATGTTCACGTTCCACCCACTGGAAAAGTTCCCCATGGGACGGGAAATGTATTACTTTCTGCTGTTAAAAATAT
This sequence comes from Halobacteriovoraceae bacterium, assembly GCA_002713145.1. Classification (GTDB taxonomy): domain Bacteria; phylum Bdellovibrionota; class Bacteriovoracia; order Bacteriovoracales; family Bacteriovoracaceae. The sequence goes on along the minus strand of PAVS01000005.1, from coordinate 96,239 downwards.
AGGTAAGGGGAAAGGATTTTTTGGAGGCGCCGAGCTTGATCACCCAAAAAAGAATGTGGAAGATGTAAAAGCAGCGTTTAATGTAGGGAAAATTTTTATAGCTATCACCATTTTCTGGGCGCTTTTTGATCAACATGGTTCAAGTTGGGTTTTACAGGCCAGAGATATGAATCTTAATTTTGGTCTGTTTGGAATAGATAAATTACTTCCTTCTCAAATACCGGCGCTTAACCCGATAATGGTTATGATATTGATTCCTCTTTTTAGTTTCGGTATTTATCCTTTCATAGAAAAGACTTTTAAAGTTGAAATGACTCCACTGAGACGAATGGGTGGGGGGATGTTTGTGGCAGCAGCATCTTTTGTTTTTGTTGCTATTTATCAGTATCAGTTAGACAGCGAAATTGCTGCAGGTGTGATTCAAGACGAACGTATCTCTGTTATCTGGCAAGTGATTCCTTTTCTCGTGATCACTATGGCAGAGGTCATGATCTCCATTACTGGACTTCAGTTTGCTTATACCCAAGCGCCACGTTCCATGAAGTCAACGATTATGAGTATGTGGTTACTAACTGTTTTCTTTGGAAACATCATCACTGCTTATATAGCAAAGATAAATGTATTCGAGGGTGGAAATTTCTTTATGTTCTTTGCCATTCTTATGGCGGTATTTGGAGTGGTTTTTGTCTTGATCGCTAAAAACTATAAAATGCGTGACTATATGGAAGATGGATCTAATGTAGAAGAGATATAATCAAAAAAGCCGCGTATTTCGCGGCTTTTTTTCTATTAATTAAAACTGACTTCTACCCGGAAAGTTATTATCAGACCACGGCACTGAGGATTCAACACATTCATTTTGGTCCCAAACATTATTATCCTCAAAAAAATCGTCGAGATCATCTTGATCATTCCAATAAGTGTCAAGTCCACCACCACCAGGCTGTTCTTCATCTCTGGTGTCCATGAGGGCATCTTCTTCAAGATATACATCAGAGTTTGCATTCATGGTAATATTTGTATCCGTAAACTTTCTATCCCAGTCGCGAATAAAAAGTCTTATTTGAGCTTTTATGTCGAAAGCTTTGTCGTAACATCCAAAACTATAATAAGGTTGTGTTGGAACAGCTCCTCTAAATAAATTATCTGCCCAATCTGTTGCTTCAACCCACCCATCAAAATCTCCACCTGGGCTATCTTCAACAATAGCATCGTTATACCAACCATAATCGCTATTTGTATTACCGTACAAATCTTCGTCATATTTTCTAATATCTTCAGATTGCCAGCCAAGTAGGGTTATAGTTGAAGAAATGACAGAATCATTTGTCTTTATATCATCGGTATTTGCACATATTCGAGAATAATTTGCAAGCTTGCTTGAACCAAAATAGTTTTCATCCTCAAAATATTCGTCATAACTGACTTCTATTGTTATATCATCAAGACCAGTGTTAACTGAAGTAACGCTTTTTTCACCTTCTAAGTAATTAAGGTCTGATTCTTTGATAGCACCGTCTAGACATGCATACCGGTTTCCACCACAATCACTTTCATCATATTCTGAATTAGCGACTACGGCCACACAGCTTGCAGGGTCTCCGCTTTCTAGGTATTGTACTTTGTAAGTTCTTACAAAACCTTCATCACAATTGGGATAGCTAAAATCATCTGAATCAGTTCCAAGTCTAGATTCATAATCGTAAAAACACATTTTTCCTAAATCTGGGATTTGATTACCAACCTCTGTACCATCTGGTGTCATATCTACTGTCCCGATGGCGCCATAAAATTCATCGTAAGTATTACCACAAAGTGATTTAATTGATGAGTTCTCCTCACAGGCTGCATCACATTCAACTTCATAAACTATCCTCGTCGTCTTACCTGGTTGGAATCGTAGTGCACTATAAGGTTTATACTCTACGTACTCACATAGATAGTCATCAACTTGAAATTCTAATTCCAAACCATTTGTAACTAAATCAAGCTCTTCTACATCTAGTACACAGTCGATTGCATAATTTTTGTCAGTATAATCATAATCATCAGCATCAAAGCCAGCACTTGGCGCTTGTAATTCACAATCAGACTCATAGTCGCCGGCTTTATGCATGACATAAGATAATTCATCATCCATCTTATGCACGAGACGAATTGATTTGGTTGTAAAGTCTACATCAGAATCACTACTGCTAGAACTTGATGAGCTGTTTTGAATTTCTTCCGAAATTTCTTCCGTACAAGAAAGAGCCATCAGTGTAATCAACAATAATAGTGAATAACTAACCCGTTTTTTCATAAGCATCCCTTAATATCCTCATCCCTTTATCGGCTTATAAATGGCGTTATTTAATCATATTTTAAATTATATCACTTTGGCCCAACCAGATTTTGAGGATTTATCTCAGATCAGTGGTAAATTACTGAATTTACGGTACTTTTTTTCGTAAAAATGAGTACAATTTAAGAAGATGGTTAATTTAATACTTTTTAATTTCAGGCTGGTAGCCATTATTTTTTGTCTCTTTGGACTCACTCGGGCTTATGCTGCTGTGTGGGCCACAGTTGTGGTTGATCAAGCGATTATTTATTCTGATATTGAGATGAGTTCCGAAATTGGTTATATCAAAAAAGGTAAACAGGTGAGGGTGGGTGAAGTCCCCAGAAATAATGGAAGACTCTTGCCCATTATCATCAACCAAAAAGTGGCCTATATTGAGATCCAAGATATTCAAACCTCGACAAAATTAGAAGCTTTGCAAAGTGCTTCAAAAAGAATGAAAGAGTTAGCAAAACGCTCGGATAAAAGACCTAAAAGAGTGGCCCTCTATGGGGGAAGTTTTCTGGCCAGTGGATCCGCACAAACAGATGACGGGGATGAGTTGGAGGTGGAAGATAGTTCTGATCTCACTTTTTTTGGTTTTGGGATCAGAGATTATCGCTATAGAGAGGACGGCGTGGAAGCGGGCCTAAAATCTGGCCTTGATTATTACAGCGCCACTGAAAACGACACAACTTTTAATTTTTTAACTATCAGTGCAAATTATTTTCATCATATCGACCCTATGGGAAGTTTTGATATTATGGCCTATGGTGGAATTTCGCTTAGCCCTTTTAGTGAGCTTAAAAACTCTGATCTTTATACCCTCAATGGCCTCGGCTATGGAGCTCAAGGTGGTATCGAAGCCATTCTTAAAATCAAAGAAGTGTACCTCCATCTAGATTTTGGCTATCAATATTTAAAACTTTCAGGTTTTGATTTTTCAAAAATTAGTAATGATTCAGACTATAAAGTAGATTTCACTTTCATGGGCCCTAGAGCTGTAGCGGCCCTTAGCTTTTTTTATCAATAAGCATAAATAATATCGAGAATTTCAATGCGTGGAAAAGTGAGGTATCTCAGTCCTTTAATGGTCAGGGAATTGAATTTCTTTTCCTGGAGATAGAGCTCTTTGAGTTTTTTATTTTGGATATATTGCGAGTGATCAGTGACTTCATGACCTAGCAGAATTCCCAATCTTAAAAGAAATAACTTTCTTTGGTCTTCAAGATAGGCCGGCAGTTTATCTTCAAGTTCTCTAAAATCTTCATAGAGATAGCTTAAATCTCTTTCATCACTCTCAAAAATATATTGGATAACATAAAAATAGAATTGACTTATATACTCTTCAGCAAAACCTTTAAAAAATTGAATGGCCATTTGAATTTCATGATAGGCTTCGGGAATTTCGTTTTTATCTAAATGACTTTGAAAGTGGGCCAGCCGCGTATAGGCTTGTTGATATTTAGAAGCTTCTGTTTCTTGCTGGGTTGTTTCAATCGTTAGCTTTGAAAATATATCTTTATAATACAGGTGGTGATCATTAAACATTTTGGGGGCATTGCCTTTAACAAAAACGCTTTTAAACTCTTTGGTATGAAAAGAATAAAATTGAATGGTGCTAGGGGTGGTGGCTGGGAGATTCCAGTTTTTAGCATCGCTTGCTCTATTTTTGACAGGCCTTCCGATTTGTTTCACTATTTCCAGTGTTTTGTCTTTGGCCATATTTAGGCTGCCTAACTCAAAGCTTTGCTTAAAAGAGCGGTAGCGCATAGAACACTGATCTTTATTGCCATAGGGCTGCAGTTCTTCTTGGTGAGACTTTTTGAGCAGTGAGCGGTTGTTAAAATATAAGTAATGATGATCTTTTAAATCAAAGCGCTCCTGTGAATACTCACTCCCACAGATATCAAAGGATAAAACTTCACCTTCGGCATCAGCAAGATAAAGGCCCCAAAAACTTATCGACTCTTTTTTGCGAAGAAATTTATAAGCTTCAGATATATTTTGACACTCAAATAAAAGCTGACTTGTTATAGCAAAAATAGATTCACCATCTTGGTTAAAATAATCGCTATGCTTATAGTGAAGAGCGACACTCAAACCTTTTTCATTCATAGCGGATAAACCGGGAAGTGAAAAACCTGCTGAAGTGTAAGCAAAAACTTTGTAGTAATTTTTAAAATCATAGAGAACACTACGTTCAAAATTCTCAAAAGGTCCGCTCAGGGCATAATCGAGAAGCCTAGCATGGATCACACCACGGGCCATCGCGTCCCAATAAAACACTGATGAGCAACCAGGAATGAGAGAGACGAGATTAGGTGCCCATTTATTAAATGAAGCCACCATTTCAGGCAGGAGGTGAGCAAAGAGAACATCTTCTACCGGTCTACCGAGGCCTTCAGCATAAGCCGCAAGTTGATCTTGAATATAACTTGGATTGTTTTTTGAGAACCGACTGGCAAATTCCGTCGTTTTTTTAACCAGCTTGGCCAACATATTATTGCGCATGCATAGCATAGAAATATGATCATATACTTGAGTAAAAGAATTTTTGTCCCTTTGTCCTAAAGCGCGAAAGTTTTCAGCAGGATTGCCGAATAAATGAATATGGTGTCCGTTATTTTCGGGCATGGTTAATCATATCGAACTTAGGAGAAAAATTGAACGAATCTTTAATCAATGAGCAGACATTTATTTTTACTTGCCTTTGTTTGTCGGTTTTTAGGATCTATTTAGAAGTTATTCGCTTTGATTTTGCTAAACTTCCTCTGACGAAAGCACTTCCCACACCGGTACAGGCAAATTTCCATAAATTTGGTTTTTATATGGCGATTGGGTATTTTGTCTTGTTTGCCCCAGAATATTTAATGGCCTAATTAAGCAGTATAGAACTGAATATGTTTAATATCATCAATGAGGTGAGGGTGTTCAAATTTCATTTTTTGTAACTCTTCTTTATTGTCCTCTGTAGCCCTTATATAAATTTTCATCTCTTTAACTTGTGACTGTTTACTAAGCTCACTGACTCTATAAAATTTTGTTAAAAAATATGAATCTTGTTTTGAATTTAGAGTAAATACAGAATGGTTTTTAATTGATTTCCACAGTTTCCATGGATCTGTATGTTCAACGATTAATTCTCGTAAAATAAGGTAGATAAAAATATCTGACTCAAAGCCATCTCCCAACAAAACGAGTTCTTCAGGTATACCTGTCATAAGGATGATATCTACCAATTGACTGAGTTTATAATAACCTTGCTTTTTAATATCTTTAGTGGTCATGGTTCCTTCAAAAAAGGAAACAAAATCCCGGTAATCTTTTAAATAAATATCACTGGCAAATATTTTATTTTGATAAAGCCAGTCACGAATAGATTTCTCATAAAAATGGGGTGAAGCTGATAAAATAAAGGGTTGAAATTTTTTTTCAATATATTCTTTCAGTAAATCCACACTTGGATTGAGAGTAGGAAAGAAGGTGAGAGGTTTATTCAAAGAATAGTACATCTCTTTAGGTGTGGAGTATTTGGTGTCCACTAATGTTTTGTCAAAATCCGAGATAACAATTTTTTTAGGGTTTTGAATAATGATGGGCAGAAAACTTCCTAAATACACTTCAACACCCGGGTAGTAGCTTGTTTCATATATTTTAAGACTATAGATAAGCTGCCCGTTGTAGAATTTTGGAACACTTATGTCCAACTTACCATAATTAGAAGTTTGGAACTCTTTTTCGAATAATACGTCTGAGTGTGAATTCAAAAACTTGAACTTAACAATGAAGTATTTCTTACTAAATAAACCAATGCTTTGAATAGGCGTCGCGATCTGATCAGTGGTTGTTGACTCAAATTGCTGCACCAACTCTGTAATATAGGCCCTGATAGAGAGCTTTTTGTCAGCTATAATAGCAGAAAAATTCGATAAATAGGGTCTTTCCATGCTAGAATTCTACCCTAAACGTTTAAAATGACCAAGGTTATAGATTATGTTAGAGATGAAATTATATATTCATGGAAGTGTTCAAGGTGTAGGTTATAGGTACAGCATTATTGAGCATATTGAACGTAATCAGATAATGGTCACCGGTTATGTCACGAATCTTCCAAATGGAACCGTTGAAATTCTGGCCTATGGTGATATTGAAGCACTTAAAGATTTGCGTCGCTCAGCACTTGAGGGCAGCTCTCGTTCTGTAGTCCGAGAAATAGAAGAAAGCATACACGAAGTTACAGAATCACCTTACTCATCTTTTGATATTAAGTATTAAGCAAATTTAATACTGAAAGTCATCACACCATCTTTGTAAGATTTAGTAATCGTTTTAGGGTCAATGATCTGGTCAACATTCAGTTTTGAGACAAGAGTTTCATATTTGTTGATGGAATGGGTTCCCTCTTCATTATTTGTCTTCTGTTTAAATTCTCTGTTCATGCTGAACTTTAATTGCCTGCCATCGGCCGTAAGTTCAACCTTATCTGCATCATAATCAGGTAAGTTAAGTTTTATTTCATAACCATTTTCTATATTCTTGATCTTTGGGTCTAAGGCCACTCGGTTATAAAAAGGATCTTTGTCTTTTTCTATGGCCAGCTTGAGAACTTGAGTCAGATTTGCTTTGAGGTGATTGAGAATTTTCTCTTTATTTTTTTGAAGGTGTTGTAGCTTTGATTGTTCTTTGGAGAATTGCTCATTAAAGCGGGTCTCGTACTTATTTTTCATCTCAGTATTTCTTGCTATTCCATATTGCTGAACTTTTTGAGCTTGTTGGTCATAATGTTCTTTACGGGTCAGCAAGCGGGTTTGATGTTTTCGCTCGTTTTTACTTAATTCTTGAGTATGCTCTTTTTTCTGATTCATTAGGCTTTTTGCGAACTTACCATCAGCGGCCATTTTTTCTTGGGCATACTTATCTTTCGTCATTTGAATTTTGGTTAAATGACTGCTTTTCATAAACTTGTGATCGCGATGATGGGATTGCTTTAAATCTTGTTCTTGTAATTTCGTTCGACGAGTTATTTTTTCTATTTCGTTTTGAGCTTGGTCAGTGAGATCTTCAAGGAGCATCTGGTTTTTTTGTTGTTTTAAGTTGTAATCAGTTTCAAAGAGTTTGTGTTGGGCCTCTTTTTTCTCAGCGTAAACATCTTTAATATTTTCTAATTCTTTTTGAGTTTGATTCTGCACTTTATCGAGTGAATCTTGCATCTTGAGCAATTTTTCTTCTTGCCTGCGATTTTCTTCAATGAGTTTCTGTTGATGCTGACTTTTAACATTCTGAAGTTGAGCAGAATGAGCTTCTCTTTGTTTTTGAAGAGTCGCTTTTTGCTTAAGGGCCAAATCTTCTTTTTCATTTTTATAATGGTCGTGAAGATTTTTCAGCTCTTGTTTTGCATTTATTTTAGCACCACGGATCTCACTAGATTTCACTAAGATCTCCTTGTGTTAACTTGGCATAGGGGGAAGGACAGATGGACTTTTTAGCAGTATTTCCAACGCACCTCCATGTTCGCAATAGTGAGATTTCAATGAGTGAAGTCCCACCATGATAGGCATGGTACATACTCGGATTTAAAGTTGATTCCACAATATGTGACTTTGGTTCCTCTTGAGAATTTAAGACTAAATTAGTAATCATGTATTGATATACTCTATACTCAGCTTGAGCCGTGAAAGGCAGGAGAATAAGAAGAAGCTTCAATATTTTCATTGCAGTGATTTATTACCTTTGAGTATTTCATGTTCTATTATTTTAAAAAATGAACGAATAAACTCTTCCCGTGAAATTCTATCCATCCCGATAAGGGCCGTTTTCTTTTTCTCGAGAGTTTTGTGTCTAGCGAGTTGATTGAAGACATGCTTCACATTATGAGATGCTCTTTGATGAGAAAGATTAGATTTTTGCTGCATAGATGAATGCAACCAATCATTAAAAAAGAGAGGGTAGTGTCCTGCATGGGCCAGGCGCAGATAATGATCATAATCAGACTTAACATTAGATTTTTGCATTTTGTGGGTCTCCAAACTCAAGGTTCATCATCTCTATAATTTTAACGTGTTGGAAGATTTTGCGCGAGAAGGACTTTCTTTCCTAACTTTAAGAGAGCAAATAGCAGGGATGGTATAATAACTATAGGAAATAAGGAGTGCACTTGATAAAAAACCTCTACTTTTGTGAGCATTGTCGCAAAAAAATCCCTGAATTAGGTGATATTCATTTTGTAGAAGAAAACTCTGATCGAGGTTTTTGTAGTGAACAATGTATTCTAAATTTTTATAAACCCTATATGCAAGAAATAGAGAAGGAAGAGAGCTTTTTTCGTTCAAAGTTAAATCTGCCAGAAGATGAAGGGCATAATGAGCTTTTAGGTAATGAGCACTATCTTGAACTAGCTCTTAATCAACCTCATGAAGTATGGATATTAGAAAATGATTTAGAGCAGACTTTCTTTACCCATATTTTGACTCTGAACGTGGATTCATTTACTTTTTATTTTATTCTCATATGCACGCACGTAGAAGGAACCCCTTCTTTTGTTTTTTATCGCACTCTCACAGGCTCTGAAGAGTTGGTGGCAAAGTATCGGCGTGATTTTAGATATGAAGAACAAAAATCTGGAGATGCAGCTAAAGAGCAAGGTGATGAGGTTTCTGAAGAAATTATCGAAGAAATAGAATTAAAGAAATCGAGTTTTCTGGCTCACGTCTTACAATTGAGATCTGAGAATGATATTCCCTTAGAGCATTTTCTAAATTATGACAAATTTCTCGAGAGAACTGTCCATAATGCTGATGAGATCTATGAGTATATTGATGAAGATGATGAAGCCCTTAAAATTCACATTAAGTCATTTGTAGAGGATAAATCATCCTTTTTTTATATTGTTGTACTCATGAAAATAAAAGACAACTCAGGTCGAGAGTTACATGTACCTATCATAGGCTTTCCTTCCACGGATCAGAATTTATACAAGTATTTTGCTACCGGAAAGCGCCTCAGTGAAAATCTTAAAAATTAAGACTAAGGAGAGACTTGCACGTAAAAAGCACTGTATTGATTTTTAAATTGAGTGCATAGATATTGCGCGTGTCTTTCAGCATCCATTAGGCATTGAGCACTATTGATGCAATTTGGATTTGCTAGAATATAATTATTTTTTGCATTCATACAATTCATATAGCTTGTAAGAGGGTAGGAAGTTGGAGCTTTGTCATACTTTATAACCATGACTCCATTTATTTCTTCAGGCCTATCTTTAGTGAGGATCATGTCGTAAACTTTTCCTGATTCATTATGCACGCATTCTGCGATACCCAACTTAAATGAGTTCCCATTGGCCAGTCTATGAATAGGGACAAAGCATGTTCCTACTGTTTTATCTGTATTGGCCATTTTTAGCTTAAAGGTAGATTCATTGAGAGTACTTTGACATAGTCCAAAGTGGCCGATTTGAGATCCGCCATAATATTGATAGACAAGCGAGCAGTTTTCAAATCCAGGAGTTGTCGCAGCAGTGTCATCATCATCTGTTCCATCATCTTCATCACTGTCCTCTTCATCTGAAATACCACTTCCTGGCTCGCCAGAAGAGTTAAAGAAGGAATCGCTGAGATCTTCTCCAACACCAGGATTAGTCTGGAAACGAGTTCTTTGGGGGGCATCACAGGCCCAGAGTGAAAAAAATAATAAAATAGTTAATAGCTTCATAATTTCCTCTGATCTTCTTATCGGACGATATTATCAAATATTTAGGTTTTTCAATTTACTTAAATAAGGTAAACTATTAATAATTCGTATATATGAGATTAGTTTTATTTAGTTTTTTGATATTTTTGACTGTTATTTTAGGGATTGGTGCTTATGTCCTGATCTCTCCCTATTATTATTATAACCAAATTGTAAATCAAGGTGAGATGAATAATTGGTTTACGATTGCTAATCACAGTGAATTTTTAGTTAAAGCCGAGCCACCTATAGAAATCAGTAAGTCCGAGTTGGTAAATGAAAACCTTTGGAAAAAATTTCATTTTAAAACAGTGACAGTTCCCCTGCCAGTTAAGAATCCATTTTACTTTGTCGCCCCTGTCATGAAATACAATAGTGAGCTAAAGTCATCTGACTTTGGACTTTCCATTTTTAACGCTAAGGATGAAATCTTAGGACAACTTTATTTTCTTCCTAAATTCTCCTTCCCGAATGTGCTTAACTCTCAAAAAATCTTTGAGTTACCTGTGGTAAGACAACATCTTACACAAAAAAAATATAATAATATTTGGAAAGATATTTTTTCTAAAGATATTAGTCAGTGGGAGATCTCTTATGGAGAGATGATTTATAACCTCTATCTCTTAGAATTGAGAAGCAAACTAATCAATAAAAGAGTTTTTAAATATAATTATATCTCCAATACAAATAGGGCCATTTTTCAACTTGAGTATAAAGATAAAGACTATAAAAGCTATTTGGTTCTCAATAAAAGAGGAAGCTATATCTATTCTTTTATAATGAACATAAAAGTTGAAAATGCTGAAGCTGAAAAAATTAAAAATAAAATGCTTCTTGAAATTGATTTTCTAGATACGACGGAGTCACTTGCGGATATTATTTACCAAGAGTTTCGCTCTCTTCCTTTTGCACGTCAAATTGATCACGAAGGGATGTTATATTTATTATCAGCATGGAGCCATAATGAGAATAGATTAGAGATACTCTCGAGTGCGATACAGTTTTTAGAAAGAGGGAGAGAAAATCAAAGACAACTAGAGCCACTTTATGAATATGTCTTTGCTCGAGTAGGTCGAACTTTTTCGAGAAGAAAAGTGGGTGGGGTTAAACTTAAGCCGGAAGTTCTTCTCAAGCTCAATATTGAGTTAGAAGAAGCGGCACTCAAAACCATGATCAAAGAAGAGAAAAAACCTGAAAAAAGACTCTCAATCAAAGAGCAATACGAAAAGATTATTCAAGAAACCAAACGTAGGCTTTGGGACCAAAAAAATAAAATTAGAATGAATTAGACTTCAAACTTCTCAAAAAGGGCAATTAAGGATTTTGTAAGATGATCCTTAAGCTCAGCATGTTCTGGCTTGAGAGAGAATTGTTCTTCATCCATATATAAAGCTCTGCTAATTTCAATTTGAATATTATTGACTCCCGCAAAGTTTTCGTGAATATATTGAGTGATATAGCCCCCTTTATAAGGGTCATTAATAAAAACTTCCGAATACTTTTCAGCAAGTGCTGTTTGAATATTTTGTATGAAAGCTGGTACACAGGAAGCACCGAATTGATCGCTTAAGCAAAAATCTGGTCTTTGTTCTCTCTGATCAGGCTTTTGTTGCATATGATAGGCAGTGGCCCGGGAGGGCATACTATGGAGATCAACAATATTACCAGGTGGGTTTTTGTTGATGAGCTCAAAAATGAGAGCTTTGAGCATTTCATAATAAGGCCCATAAAATTTCGCCCGCAATTCTGTCGCTTTAAGCTCATCTGGCTCTTGGGTCACTACCGGGACTTGTCTTGAGTTTTGTTTCCAATTGAGCACACAAGTTTCAGGGGAACGATTTAGATCTACACAAGTTCGAATTATATTAGACTTGATAACTGCAATTCCCCTTGCCTGTAGTTTTGGAATATCGACGAGTTCATGAACAAAGAAATCAACATCTTGCTTGAGAGCGACTTCATCTTGTGTTAAAAACTCATCAAATTCATGGGGTTTTTCCAAGCCAGAATGGGGAATGGATATAAGCCCAATATATTTATTTTGTGGAGCATAATAGTTAAATAAGGGTGTCTTGTTTTGGGTATCGACCATATGAAAAAATTACCATATATACTCCCAATTTGTCTAAAATTGCTTAAGGTAGAGAGATTATGAAATTCCCTGGAAGACGCAAAACGAAACATTACTTTCCTGTAACTGAAAAAGGGCGTGTGGCCCTGACAGGACCTGTGAGTGAAAACAGTAAAGTCTATGTTACGGGCCTAGATCAAGTTTTAGTGGATATTGAAATTGAAGTTGATGATACTTTTTTAAATAAATATCAATTTAATAAAGGTGAATCCTTCATTATAGAAGATGCTTTGTGTGAGGAAATTTACCAATACGCAAAATCAAATAATATGGTCAAAGGGGAATACCCAGGTGGAGCCGTTGGGAACACCCTCCATAATTTTTCGATACTCTCTGAAAGCCCCTCATATGCTCTTGGTTGTATTAATAAACATATTGTTGTGGGTGATTATGCTTATGGGTATTTATCCAAAACTTCTGCTCTCGTTGACATGAGCTATTTACAGCCTTCGGCCACCTCTATGGGAAGAGCTCTTTGCTTTATTACTCCAGATCTTGAAAGGACTTTTGCTATCTCTAAAGGGTGCATGAATGATTATAGACCTGAGTCCATACCAGAAAAGATCATCCGCAATTCGTGTGCGCTACTTGTGTCGGCTTATACTTTAAGAAACCAAGATGAGCCTATTTTTGAATCCACCATTAGAAGTTGCGAGCTAGCAAAAGAATATAATGTCCCGGTCATTATGTCTTTAGGAACAAGTACACTTGTAGAAGCGAAAAAAGAATATTTAATGGATTTTTCTCAGAAGTATGTCACGATGTTGGCGATGAATCTTAATGAATGTCAGTGTTTGATTGGTGAAGATGATCCCCTTCGGGCCTGTGAGACTTTGTTGGAGAGTGTGGATATGGCCCTGGTCACAGTGGGTAAAAAAGGGCTCTATTTAGCTGGATACACAGACGAGCAACATAAAAGAGAAACAAGTGAACCTCTGGTTACAAAATCAATTGTAAATTATAATCAATTCGAGTATTCCAGGGCCCAACGAAGAAGAGATTGCAAAGATCCTCTTAAAATTTATACCCATATTGCTCCCTTCAATGGTGGACCACTCGCGATTAAAAATACTAATGGGGCAGGGGATGCAGCCCTCTCAGCAGTTCTCCATGATTTAGCGGCGAATCTTCATCACAAAGATCTTGTTCCTAATTCCCCTAAGCATGAAGATAAATATTTAACTTATTCATCCATTTCCCAAATTTCTAAATATGCCAATAGAGTGAGTTTCGAGGTTTTAAGTCAAAACTCTCCCAGACTTTACAAAGGACTCCCCGAGAGAGAAGATGTTTTAGAAGAAGGTTATTGGAGTAAATAGATAAGTTGTGAATGATGAACGTCGTTATGAAGCATTACTAAATGAATATAAAGGCTCACTTTTTGAATATTTAGTGGCTTCCTCCTTGGCCAAAAATGCAAACCTTGAAAAGCAATTCTTAGAGTCTCTAAGTGAATCCACCTATAGTATCCTAGCGCAACAAGAAGGATTTATAAGACATTATAAACCAGACTTTATCACTTCACTCCAAAACTTTGCCGAACACACTGCCCTTCAAATGAATGATTATCTCTCAGGAAACATTAAGCAGATTCAAGTGATTGGTAAATCAATGAACGCTGAGAAGAAGAACTACTCAGAAGTTGATTTAATTGTAATAGCCGATCAGGAGTACCACTTCTCACTTAAATTGAGTAAGGCCAATACTTATGTGAATACTAAAAGCATGGGGATTAAAAGCTTTCTTGAAAAATACTTTCAATCACCAAAGACTCAGTTAGAGTTTAACAAATACTTTGATCAAGAATTTGAAGTTTTTGCCAGAGAAATTCATCAGTTTTATGATCTAGATTACGATGCTAAGTTTATAGAGTGGCAAAAAGAAAATTTACCGGTATTGCCAGGCCAGCTGAATGAAGGCAAAGAATTATTATATGCTTTTTATGGCCGTATCAATGCCAAAATATATTCTCATCTTAGCACTCTCATGAATACAGACTTTGATCGATTTAAAAATAATTTGCAGCCTTTATGTGGTTTTTCTGATGAAAATCTTATACAGGTGATTTGTTTTCATAAGGAAGATCAAGCTGTGGTTCATATGCACACTAACTCCCAGCTGAATTCATTAGAGATAAAACAAAACACCAATAATGTGGAACTGTTAACGGATGAATACATCTTGCAGTTAAGACTTAAGCCCATGAATATTTTTATCAATCCCGCTTACAAAATAAACTGTGCTGTGAAGTTTATATAACTTTTTTATGTATTTTATTAAATTCGTGATTTTCACAGAGGGGGTTCATCTCTATTTGAAATTGAAAATCGTGATGAGAGACAATACAGTCGATGATATCGGGCCAGAGCATATTGGAATGAGGCTTTATAAATATGATTCTATTATTGATATGAGCTTCGTGCTGAAGCGCCAGTTTTAACAGTTCTAACTGATCAGCAGAAAACCCCATCTCAGGCTGGTTTAAAAATAAAAAATCAGTTTGAGCGACCAGGGCCTTCACTAAAGAGACGAGTTTAACCTCGTGTTTTTCTAGCAAGTGTACTTCTTTATTGAAGTCTGGAATATTATCAATAAGCTTTTTGATATGATTATTTTTCAAGTCATATAAATATTCACTAATACTTGAATTTGTCTTTTTAATGATAGAGCTTGGTAAGGAATCCAAAAGGAGATTATCTCTAATTGTCATTTTGGGATGAAGTGAATCCATACAGTTAGAATAAACAAAAGAATAATCTTTGATTTGGTGCTTTTTTAAGAAAAGCAAAAATGTTTTGAGAGGATTTTTGTGCTTATCATCTTTAAGATAATCAAATAAGTAAATCCTATTGCTATTTGTTATATTCGAATTCATTACATCTATTTTACCAACTTTTTTAATAATTTAATTTAGGATATAATTTACCTAGGAGATGATCATGAATGCTGTTCAAAAAGACTCAGGTAAGAGAGTTGTCGTAGGTCTTACCGGGAGAGTTGCTTCGAGTGTAGCCGCTTTTCTATTGAAAAAACAAGGCTTTGACGTCATAGGTATGTCTATTATAACTAATATAGATGAGAATTTTGCTCGGGAAGAGTTCTATCCAAAATGTCATGTGCAAAACTTGGAAGCGATCAAAGAGTTTTGCCAACGTTTAAAAATTCCTTTTTATGCCACAGATGCAAAATCTCAATATGAATCAGAAGTTATTGATCCGCTACTCTCAAATAAGTTAGCCGGAAACGCTAATGCGTCTTGCTTTAATTGCACTGAAATGCGCATAAAAATTATGTTTGAAAAAATGAAAAAGCTAAAAGCTGACTTTATTGCAACAGGACACTTTGGAAAAATCCATAAAAGTTTAACCACTGATGATTTTTTTGTTCACTCTAATATTGACCATGAGTCTGATCAATCTTATTTATTATCTAATATAGAAAACCAATATCTGAGACATCTTATATTACCGTTAGGTGAGCTGAAACAAGAAGAAGTTATCAAAATAGCTAAAAAGTTTAACCTTATTGTTCCTAATAAGAGTAAAAAATATAATTTTTGTTTTCGAGAAATTAACTCCTACGGTAAGTATATCTCCCAGAAAATTCCTAAATCTTTGATCAATGCTGGGCAAGTCATTAATATTGATAATTCCAATACCCATGGTGACCATGAAGGAATGATCAATCATTATATTACGGAGAGAGATTTTAACTTTAAGGGGGTGAATACCTCTGAAGAAAAAGATATTGAAATTGTGGGGTTTGATTTCAAAAGAAACGTCTTACAAATAGGCTCGAAAAAAAATCTCACCTTTTTAGGAACTCAACTGACTCATATGAAAGTCAATGGAAATTTAGAGCGCTCAAAGCCCATCGCTTGTTTTGTCAAAACTAAATATTCTACTAAAATGAATAAAGCTATCTTGTATTTTAAAAACAATTCATCTGCTTATGTGGAATTTGAGCAAAAATACTATCCCCTTATTAAAGGTGATATTTTTGTTCTCTACGATAAAGAAGGCAGAAATGCGAAAGTTATCGGTTTTGGGACTGTGGATCAAAGAGGCAGATATGAGCCTCTAGATAGAGTGCATGAGTTTAGGCCCTCCCAAGGGGATGAGAAATTTGTCCCAAAAGAATTCAAGTTCTAAGGCTTTCATTTCTCTAATTTTTTATATATATAGTAGGCATGAATAGACAGGAATCAATTGCCATTTTGGCCAAATACGGCATTTCACTCACTGAGAAGCAATGGGATGAGAACTCACAGCAAAAAGTTGTGGTGGGCATGAGCGGAGGTGTTGATTCTTCTGTTACGGCTCTTTTGGTTAAATTATATGGTTTTGAGACTGTAGGGATCTTCATGAAAAACTGGGAAGAGATTGATGCCAATGGTGTGTGCTCCGCTGAGTTAGACTATGAAGATGTGGTCTCTGTTTGCTCGAAACTTGATATTCCTTATTATAATGTCAACTTTAGTGAAGAATATAAAAACAATGTCTTTGATACTTTTGTGTCTGAATACAAAAAAGGTTACACACCCAATCCAGATATTCTTTGTAATAGAGAAATTAAATTTAAAGTTTTTTATCAAAATGCAAAAGAGCTGGGAGCAGATTTTTTGGCCACAGGACATTATTGTCAAAATATCAATAACCACTTAGTCAAGGCGGTTGATCAAAACAAAGATCAAACATACTTTCTCTATACCATTTCACAAGATATTCTGGGAGATGTTCTCTTTCCACTGGGGCAATTAAAAAAGCCTCTCGTAAGAGAAATGGCCAAAGATTTTAATCTCGTCACCCACGACAAAAAAGATTCCACTGGTATTTGCTTTATCGGTGAGAGAAATTTTAAACAATTTTTAAGTCAATATATTGCCTCTTTAAAGGGAGAATTTAGAGAGCTTGAATCCGGAAAAGTACTCGGTCAGCATGATGGGATGTGTTTTTATACAATAGGGCAGAGAAAAGGCATGGGGATCGGTGGACCAGGTGGCCCATGGTTTGTAGCGCAAAAAGATCTTGATAATAATATTGTTTATGTGGTGGAAGGAGAAGATCATCCTGCACTTTACTATGACTATTTACTGGCCAGTGAAGAGAGCTGGATCAATGACAAGCCTGAACTCCCCCTTAGATGTAGCGCTAAAATTCGTTACCGCCAACAAGATCAAGCCTGCCTGGTTGAACAAACAGAGCAGGGACTTAAAGTGAGTTTTGAAAAACCTCAAAGGGCCATTGGCATTAGACAGTCGATTGTGTTCTACCAAGATGATATCTGTTTAGGGGGGGCCATTATTCAGAACTCAGGACCCCATTACTATGAGCAAGGTAAAAAACTTACCAATACTTAGGGTCGTTTAAATCTTTTTGAGTAGACTTTGTTTTAAGTTTTTCCTCAAATCCAATACATTCAGCACCACCGTTAGCTGTCTTTACCACTTGGGAAGGCAGAGAAGCACTTTGAATGCTGTAGATGCGACAACCACGGGGCGTTCTTTGGTCGTAGGTGATATAGAAATGTTTACACTTCATGCAGTTTGGTTTCATTATCACTATTGTATATCAAATGAATTTTATTTCCCAGGCAAGGAAGATTAAGCCGCTTTGGCCTTATCCCCATTAACATTACGATCCGAGCGACGCCTATGATAGATTTCTTTGAACTTTTTATCCAGATCAGGGTACTTAGACACAACTTGTATAAAATCTTTTTTACTTAAAATATAGAGGTCACAATAAGTCTTGGCCTGGACATCCGCATTTCGAATGGTGTCTTCAATAAGGGCAATTTCTCCAAAGAATTGTCCCGCTTTAAGTTCTGCCAGAATTTTTTCACCTGTTCTCACTTGAACCTTACCATGGCCTATGATGAACATTTCATCTCCAATATCCCCTTTTTTAATTATAGTATCGTAAGGAGAGTGAAAGGTTTGTTTAAGTTTACCAGCGATCATTTTAAGACAGGGTGTGGAGCATTCTCTAAAAATATGCAGATCTTTGATGAGTTTTATTTTCATGTAGATATTTAATTCTTGCTGAAGCGCTTGTGGAAGCTCTTGCACCACTTTGGAGTCTTCTTCGGTAATATTTTGAGTTAAGAGATGGTTATAAAATGAAAAAACCTGTCGTTGTAAACTGTGAGGGATATTATAGTATTTCATAAACTCTTGAATACTATTCATTTTTTCTTTTTTCTCTTGAGTGTATTTATCCGCGAGCATCATCATGCGAAAGAAATTACTAATCAATAAACCAAAGATACTCACTCCAAAGAGCATAACACCCATAGTATAGAGACGGCTTAGGTTCGTTTGCGGAGTGATATCACCATAGCCAACGGTGGTGAGGGTGGTTATGGTCCAGTAGAGTGAGATATTATAATATGAGTAATGATCTAAATCGGTTCTAGGATTGATCATCATCCAGCCACAAGCAATCCAATGAATGATGGTGAATACACATGTAATAACTAAAAAAACTTTGAGAGGCTTTGGTATATAATCAAAGATATCAAAAATAAAACGGAGCTTAACCAGTCTTATAAGTCGGAGCGCTCGTAACGAGTGATAGACAGCAAGAGGTAAGCTGAGACCCAACATATGAGTGATGATATCAAATGGTAGGGAGGCCAGTAGATCAATTGGTAGCCAGATACTTTTATGATAAGGAGCTTCTTGTGATCCATCCTCATCAAATTCGTTTTTAGTTTTATGGGGGAGTTTGAGTTTGTTAAATATCCTAAGTGCAATATCGCTTAAGAAAATCACACTAAATAGCCCATCCCACCACATATGATGTTCTTGAATTTCAAGTCCTAAAACAAAAGTTAAAGGAGCTTCAAAAGCGGTGGCAATGATGGCAAGACTTAGAAAACTGAGCCATAGCATGGTAAATCTATTTTCTTTGGCCTGTGGATTATAACTGTAATACATTGAGTTGACTCCCGTATAAATTATCGGTTTTTAAGGGAAATTGTTTAAGACTGTCTCATAAATGACCTAAGTGCTTAAAATATTTGCATATAATAATTTCACATATGGGCCAAGTAGCTGGAAATCAATCCAGTTTTGTGGCCTAATTTTTCTTAAATTGGCATCAATCATGCAACATAAATTAATGAAAATATGCAGTAAGGAGTAAGTTTAAAAATGAGTCAAATTGGAGAAAAGACAAATATCATCAAAGTGAGTTTTCTTGGTGATCGTAGAAAGCAGGAAAATAATCACGATGATGATTGGTTAGAAGAATCATGGGATGAAGATGGGTTGGACTTTGATCCACTAAACGACCTTCTTACAGAGTTTGATGACATAAGCCCAGAAGAGATGATTCAAACCAGTGATTATATTCATCACTTAACCATGGTTGAAGACAAACCTTTAAGTCTAGAGCAATCAACCCTTGAGATGAGTGAGGATATTAATAAAAAAGTCTCACGCATCAATGAGAGTTTTAAACGGCTAAAATATTATCTTGATGAGATGAATCTCGAGGAATAAGCACTCACAATGGCAAAAAAAATAAGTTTATTATTTTTTATCGTAATGGTTTTTGGAAGTATTCTTTATTTTAAAAATGGTGAAAACCAAATGGAAACGGAAAAGTCTCAGTCCAAAAATAAAAATTCTGAAGTTATATCCATTAATAAAACTCGAATTGATAAGCTAAATAAACTCAATGAATTTATAACTGAAGATAAAAATATTGAAGTGCTTGAAAATGTAATTAGTATTTTAGACGATCAATTGAAATGCATAAAAGATAAATCATGCATTCAATCTAAAGAATCCAGGTTTTTTGATGAAAAGCTAGACCCTGCTTACACTGTGATTCGCAAGGCAATGGAAATTATCAACCGTCTTACGCTTTTAGATCCTGAAGTTCATCAAAAGCTACAAGATGAGCAAATGGTAGCCGTGGTTGAGCTAGAACAACCCTCATCACTCTTTTTAACTCTCAATATACTCATGCGAAAAGGAAAGGAGAGCTTTTATAAAACTTGGGAGACAGCTTTTGGTCTCAAGGGAGTCAATGCTCAGACCTATTTAAAATTTTTAAGAACCCAAGCCTTGGTAAATGATAATGATATAAGTAAAGTCGAGCGGCTAACCCAAAATTATTTAAGTAAAGATAATGAGACTATCCCTTTAATTGTAGATGAGCTTTCCCATCATAAAAAACTCGCATCACGTTATGAAAAATTGTTGGGAACAGCTTGTGAACACATGTCTCAAGAAGAAAAAAATTATAAAGTTGAATTAGAAAAGCTAAATCTTTATGGCAAAAAACTTGTGGCCAATTACCGTTGTTAGTAATGCCAAGGAAATTGGGAGAAGTCTTTAGGTCTTTTCTCTACAAATGCGTCTCTGCCTTCTTTGGCTTCATCCGTTCCATAGGCCAGTCGTGTCGCCTCTCCGGCGAAGAGTTGTTGCCCCACTAGGCCATCATCAATCATATTAAAACCGAACTTGAGCATTCGCATGGCCGTAGGAGATTTACTATTCATCTCTTTTGCCCATCTCAAAGCTTCCACCTCGAGTTGGTCATGATCAACCACCTTATTCACCATACCCATTTGAAAGGCTTCTTCTGCGGAATAGTTAAAACCACAAAAAAAGATTTCTCTTGCCCGTTTCTGGCCGCATTGTCTGGCCAAATAGGCACTCCCGTAACCAGAGTCAAAGCTGGCCACATCTGGATCTGTTTGTTTAAAAATAGCGTGTTCACGGCTGGCAAGAGTGAGGTCACAAACTACATGTAAGGAGTGTCCCCCCCCCACGGCCCACCCTGGGACCACCGCCATCACCACTTTGGGCATAAAGCGTATTAATCTTTGAACCTCAAGGATGTGGAGCCTACCTAGTTTCGCAGGGTCTATGCTTTGAGAGCTGTCTGTATATTTATAACCATCTTTGCCACGAATACGTTGGTCTCCACCAGAGCAAAAAGCCCAGCCGGCATCTTTAGGTGAGGGACCATTTCCTGTTAATATGACAACCCCTATATCAGAAGATTGTCTAGCATGATCAAGAGCTTGGTAGAGCTCATCTACCGTCTGAGGGCGAAAAGCATTCCGACATTCAGGACGATTAAAGGCAATTCTTACGGTGCCTTGTTCGCGAGATTTATGATAGGTAATATCGGTAAAATTAAACTCTGAGAATTCTTCCCATAACTCTGGATTAAAGATTTGTGAAACTTGCTTATTCATGCAAAAACATTAGAATTATCTCACTCTTAAGTCAATAAAAAGGACAGCTATGCGCTTTATATCAGAAGAACTAGAATCCTATTCTGTGGCCCATTCAACTAGGCCTTTAAATGTCGCCGATGAGCTAGAACAATACACCCGAGAGCATCTTCCTATGTCTCAAATGCTGATAGGGAAAATGGAAGCCTCGCTACTCAGTTTTCTCATCAAATCTATTCAGGCCAAGAGAGTTCTTGAGATTGGAACCTACACTGGTTACTCTGCGCTTAATATGGCACAGGCACTGCCGGATGAGGGAGAAGTGATCACCCTTGATATTAATCCAGAGACAACAGAAGTTGCTAAAAAATATTGGACGCAAGCAGGTGTGGATAAAAAGATTACGGCCATTATCAAACCTGCCATAGACGTTTTACCTGACTACGCAGCAGAGAGTTTTGATTTTATTTTTATCGATGCGGATAAGAAGAATTATTTAAACTATTTCAAAGAAGCATTGAGGTTAGTGAAGGCGACAGGAATTATTGTGGTGGATAATGTGTTATGGAGCGGAAAGGTACTCAAAGCAGCTGAGGATCAAGACACCCAGGCCATTCAAGAACTCAATGATTATATTGCACAAGCGGGCCATATCACGAAAACATTACTCCCTATCAGAGATGGATTATTTCTCATTAAAAAAAATTAATTTATTATGAATATCACAGCAATACTTGAAGAAATTTACACTGAGATCGAACCTTATCTGACTGAGCGAAGAGTTGCGGATTATATACCTATGTTGGGGAGAGTTGATTCCAATCAATTTGGTATGGCCGTTTGTACCAATGATGGGGATGAATATGTTATTGGAAGTGCTCAGAAGAATTTTTCGATTCAAAGTGTGTCCAAAGTTTTTACGTTTGCTATGGCCTATGAACTTTTGGGGCAGAGCCTATGGAAGCGGGTAGGAAAAGAGCCATCGGGTACCAAGTTTAATTCCCTCATCCTCCTCGAACAAGAAAAAGGTATCCCTCGCAACCCATTTATAAATGCGGGCGCTTTGGTGATCGCGGATATTCTTATGGAGCATTACAAAGATCCTTATAAGGAAGTGCTCAAATATATTCATGAGCTCAGCGGAAATCCAAATATCGTGATTAATGAAGAGATGAAAAAGTCAGAACTTGATTACGCGAATATTAATTATGCTCTCACTTATTTCATGAAGTCATTTTCCAATATCAATTCCCATGTGCCGGAAGTGGTGGATTTTTATTCTGCCCATTGTTCTATTGAGATGTCTTGTGTGGATCTCGCCCGTGCTTTTAGACTCTTTAGCCAAGCAGGGAAAAATCCATGGACAGGGGAGAAGATGCTTACTAAGTCTCAAACCAAGCATATCAATGCCATTATGATGACCTCAGGCTTATATAATAGCGTAGGGGACTTTGCCTATAGAGTTGGGCTTCCCGCTAAAAGTGGGGTGGGAGGGGCCATCGTGGGTGTGCTCCCCGGAGAGATGTCTATCGCCGTTTGGTCTCCTGGCCTAGATGCGAATGGAAATTCATTTGCTGGGATTAAGGCCCTTGAGCTTTTTACCAACAAAACGGAACTCTCCATCTACTAAAAGGAAGAAAATGTTTTGGATTGCGATCGCCTTTATTCTTCCGCTGTTGGGCGTCCCCCTTCATTATTGTCTCTTGCTGGGGATTATACTGGCCGTGGTTATCAGCACCAACACGTTGTCCAGGCAAATTTCGCCTTCCATAGGAGAGCAGGACAAAAAGTATTCAAAGTATTTTCTTAATTTTGGTGTGGCCATCCTGGGAGCAAGCCTACCCCTGACAAAAATTTTATCCCTAGGCCTCAATGCCACTTTGATAACTTTGGGAAGTATCATTTTTATTCTCATGCTCAGTTGGTTTATTCAAAAGTTTTTAAACTTAGATGAATATCTTTGGTTATTGCTTGGGTTTGGAACCGCTATCTGTGGAGGTTCAGCGATAGCTGCCCTTGCTGCCACCTTAAAGGCGAGAGATAATTATATTGCTGTTTCTTTGATTCTCGTTTTTTTACTCAATGGGCTCGCGCTCTTTATTTTTCCAGAATTGGGGCGAGTTTTTGAACTCGATGATATACAATTTGGTTTGTGGGCGGCCCTCAGTATTCATGACACCTCTTCCGTTGTAGGAGCTGCTGCCCTTTGGTCAGATCAGGCCCTGGCCGTGGCCACACCACACAAACTTATCAGAGCTTTATGGATTGTGCCCTTTGTTCTTTTCATCTCTAAAATAAAAGGTGTTCAGGGCAAAACAAAAGTTCCCACCTTTATCATTGCCTTTTTTATTCTATCCCTTGCCGCCAGTCTTTTTGCTATCCCAACGCTATGGGTGGAGCATATTGCTAAGATCGCAAAAATGGCCATGGCCAGCTCCTTGTTTTTAATTGGACTTGGGTTAAAGCTTGATGATTTAAAAAAGCTTGGGGCAAAGCCCGTGGTCTTTGCTATTTTGTTGTGGATAAGTGTTTCAGGTCTGACACTTATTTTGATTAAATCAAAAATGATTCAGTATCAATTTGGTATATAAGTTCACGAAATTTCTAGACAATTTATTATACTTCCTGTTATTTTAGTATTTCTTTGCACGGGTGGTGGAATGGTAGACACGCATGGTTGAGGGCCATGTGGGCGCAAGCCTGTGAGGGTTCAAGTCCCTCTCCGTGCACCATATTTCTTTAAATAATATATTTCATTACCGCTCGCGACTCTGGTCCAAAATGCTTTTCGCATTTTGCAGTCCCTCTCCGTGCACCATATTTCAATTACTTAGGTTCTCAAGAATCATCTAAATTCCCACTATTTCGTAAATATTAAAAGTTGAGGTAAAATATTTAATAGGAGGCATCATAATGCAACAAACGCTCCTGTTAGATTCTAGTTATTATCCCCTTCAAATGATTGATTGGAAAAAGGCTTTGACCTTATTTTTCACCCAAAGAGCTGAGGTGGTTGAGCATCATCAAGATGTGGTTATCCGTTCTCCCAATCAGGAGTATCAGTTACCCAAAGTGATGAGGCTATTTTGTAAGATCAAAAAAATACAATCTGTTAAATTCAATCGCATGAATGTGTTTTATCGGGACAATTTCACCTGCCAATATTGTGCGGGGAAATTTAAGAGTATTGAACTCACCCTGGATCATGTTTACCCCAAAAGCAAAGGGGGGAAATCGAATTGGATTAATATCGTCAGTGCTTGTCATGATTGTAATAATAAAAAAGCGGATAAACTTCCCAGAGATTGTGGCATGCATCCTTTAAAAAAACCAAAAGAACCTCAGTGGATTGCGATGTTTTTACTCAAGCTTTCTCACCACGAAAAACATATCTGGAGTGATTGGTTCGCTTCTAAATCTTTGTAATTTACTCCCACCCATTTATCTGTCACAATTAAAACATCAAGGATGGATTCATGAAGAAAATAATGATTGTTCTAGCAGCAATACTAGCTTTTATCGGGGTGAAATATTTTGGGCTCGATCAATATCTTACATTTGAGTACATCAAATCAAATCAAGAGCAGTTTAAAGATTTTTATCAGCATAATCAGTTTCAAACCATCCTGTATTATTTTATTATTTATGTCGCCACCACAGCACTCTCCATTCCAGGGGCCACAGTACTGACGTTGCTTGCTGGTGCTCTCTTTGGATTTATCAATGGTCTCATCATCGTCTCCTTTGCCTCTACCTTAGGTGCGACTCTTGCTTTTCTTATTTCAAGAACAGTTCTCAGAGACTGGGTCGAAAAAAAATACGGCAATAAATTAAAAACTATTAATGATGGGGTCCAGAGAGAAGGGGCTTTTTACTTATTTACCTTAAGGCTTGTGCCCATTGTACCTTTTTTCGTGATCAACCTTGCTATGGGACTTACCAAAATGAGTGTTTGGAAGTTTTTCTTTGTCTCGCAAATTGGAATGCTCGCGGGAACTGCGGTTTATGTCAATGCCGGCGTTCAGCTTTCTGAACTGGAAGGTCTGGGAGGAATATTCTCCACCGATCTTCTCATCTCTTTTACTTTGCTGGGGATATTTCCTCTGATTGCTAAAAAGATTCTTAACTTTATCAAGGCCCGCAAAGTTTATAAGGGTTGGAGTAAACCACGTAAATATGATTACAATATGATCGTTATTGGTGCAGGTTCAGCAGGTTTAGTTACCTCCTATATCTGTGCCGCTGTTAAGGCCAGTGTTCTTTTGGTTGAAAAAGAGAAGATGGGGGGAGATTGCTTGAACACTGGTTGTGTTCCTTCAAAGGCCCTTATCAAATCTGCTAAAGTCGCAAAACAAGTCCAAGACGCTCATAAGTTTGGAGTGAATATCGAAGGACACGAGATCGATTTTGCTAAGGCCATGGGAAGAGTTCATGATGTCATTGCAAAAATAGAGCCCCATGACTCGGTTGAGCGCTACACTAAGCTAGGGGTTGAGTGTAAGAAAGGAACCGCCAAGTTTATCACTCCTTGGGAAGTTGAAATTAATGGGGAGAGATTTAGCGCCAAAAATATCACCATCGCCACTGGAGCTTCCCCCATGATCCCACCGATCAAAGGAATAGAGCATGTGGATATTCTGCATAGTAATAATCTATGGGAATTAAAAGAGCGACCTCAAAAACTTGTTATTCTGGGGGGAGGCCCTATTGGTCTTGAGATGGCCCAGGCCTTTACTAGACTTGGCTCGGAAGTCACCTTAGTAGAAATGGCTGATAGAATTATAGGAATTGAAGACCCTGATGTGAGTGAACTCGTCACTCAAAGACTCACTGATGAGGGAGTAAAGATTCTGACAAAACATAAAGCAGTTGAATTTAAAACCAACACTCTAATTTGCGAGAATGATAGCAAGAGTGTAGAGCTGGCTTTTGATAAAGTCCTGGTGGCCGTGGGGCGCAGTGCGAATATAAAAGATTTTGGCCTAGATGAGCTCGGTATTCAAATGCGAGATAATGGCACCATTTGGACAAACGAATTCCTGCAAACAAACTTTCCTCATATCTATGCTTGTGGAGATGTGACTGGACCGTTTCAGCTCACTCACGCTGCCGCTCACCAAGCTTGGCATTGCGCTGTGAATGCATTATTTGGATCTTTTAAAAGGTTTAAGGTGGATTATAGCTTTATGCCTTGGTGTACTTATACCGATCCAGAGATGGCCAGTGTAGGGAAAAACGAAACACGTTGCCAAAAAGAAGGCATCGAATACGAAGTGACCAAGTATGGGCTTGATGATTTAGATCGTGCCATTGCAGATTCTTCTGATTATGGATTTGTAAAAGTGATCACTAAAAAGGGAAGCGACAAGATCCTTGGAGTGACTATTGTGGGAGTGAATGCAGGTGAATTACTCACAGAGTTTGTAACTAATATGAAACACGGTAAGGGACTCAATGCTATTCTTGGTACCATCCACAGTTATCCCACCATGGCCGAAGCCAATAAATTTGCTGCAGGAAACTGGAAGCAGAATCACAAGCCAGAAAAGCTACTTGGGTTTGTAAGTAAATTTCATCAATGGAGAAGATCATGAAATACATTCTTTTATTTTTACTCAGTTTTAGTGCCTACGCTTTTGATCATGAGCATAAAGTATGGAATCAATTTCTTATGGCCAAAACAAAGATGAAAGGCAAGCAAGTCCTTGTTGATTATCAATCGATCAAAATGGACCCCAGTTTATTAAAAAAATATTTAGAGCAACTTGAGGGGGTCACAAAGTCCGAGTTCCAAGAATTTAATGAAAAGCAAAAACTCAGCTATTGGATTAATGCTTATAATGCTTACACGGTAAAGCTCATCGTAGATAATTATCCCGTGAAATCGATTAAAGATTTAGGTGGATTTTTAAGCTCTCCTTGGTCTAAAGAATTCATCAAACTCATGGGACAAGAGATGTCCTTGGATGATATTGAACACAAAACCATCCGTAAAAATTTTAAAGAAGCCCGTATTCACTTTGTGGTCAATTGTGCTTCAATGGGTTGCCCCTCTCTTTATCGAGAAGCTATTGTTGCGGATAAAATTGAAGAGCAACTTGAAGCAGCGACAAAGCACTTTCTTACAAACTCGGCCAAAAATCAAATCTCAAAAAAACACGCTAAGTTAAGTAAAATCTTTGATTGGTATGAAGGAGATTTTGAAAAATACCATGGCAGTGTTCGCAAGTTTATTCAAAAATATACTTCAGAAAAAGTTGATAAAGACACTAGGGTTTCTTATCTTGATTATGATTGGAGTCTGAATAAGTTTTAATAAAGGGTTGTTTGAGTGAAAACTTCCAATCCTCTGCTTGGGTCTGTTCAATATAATGTAGCCCAAATTTATAACTGGTGCCTGGAGTATAGCTTCTAAATAATCGATCCCAAAAACTAAAGATATTACCATAGTTTGAATTTAGTAATTTCATGCGAGGGTTATGGTGAGGGTAGTGCATTTGAGGTGTGACAAAAATGACTCTCAAGATGCGCTCAAACTTTTCAGGGATATAGATATTACTATGAGTGAACATGGCAAAGCTATTGAGCAATATTTCATAGAGCAAATAGGCCAGGGCGAAAGGTCCCAAAATAAGAATAAGTATCATTTTAAAACTAGCGGAGAGTACAATCTCCAAAGGATGAAATCTTAAACCTGTCGTGAGACTCATGTCCTTATCTGCATGATGAACTTCATGCATCCGCCAAAGAACAGGTATAGTGTGAAAAAAACGATGCTGCCAATAAATAAAGAAATCAAAAATGAGGATGGTTATTAAGAAAGAAAAAAAGACAGGGAGCTGATTAAGTTCCAGCAGACTTATATTATTTTCATTTATCTTTTGTGCCATTTGATACAGACCAAAGGGAAAAGCAAAACGCAACAAGGCGGTGGCCGAGATAAACATAAGCAAATTGATTTTTAAGCGTTGATTATTTTTTTTATATTCAAAAGCAGGTTTTAATCTCTGATAGAGACCGAGCATGATGATCACAGCTAAAAAAATGAATACACGATAGGTCTCGAGTTCTTGCATGGTTATGTGATATCAGCAACTTATAGGTGTGTAAATACTATCTTTGAGGGCCGCTATTTGAGCAAGCAGTCTTATTTTATGCTATAAAGCGTTAACAAATAATAAACAGGGGTAAGCAAAACATGATCACTATCAGTGAAATCATTCTCTTTATATCGTTTATCAGCTATTTAGTCCTGTCTCTTACGGGACTGGCCTAGAGAGTAGCTATTATTTAATTCACATCCTTTTTCATATTGCTCATTCATTTTATTAAGATCACTTCCACGAAGAAATTGATATTTGAGTTTTTGGTTGAGAAGAGCTTGCTTAAACACACCGTTTTTTTTAAAGCGAATCGCTGAAGTGGTGCTCTTAGGATTAAGACGTTTATAATTTTTGGAATGAGTAAGTAAGCGCATGCATATAATGGTGTCTTCAAAAATAGAAACATCTGGCAGAGGAAGAATTTTTAAAAATAATTCTCGCGGCCCATATAAACAATGATCTAAATAATAAATCCCTCTCAAATCTCCCCGAATAAAGTTGGAATAAAAAGATGTAAATCCTAAAAGGGGATGCTTGAGATCGAAAGTATGAGTAAAGCCTCCCCAGGTAGTTGGGTTCTTTTTTAATAAATGGATGGCTTCGGGGGCTAAAAAACTTCTTGGATGATGGAGCAAAATTGTTTCCCCTGTGGAGTTCTGTATACCTACTTCTAATTTTTTTCCTCTGGCGGTGAAAGAGGTGGGGATAACTTTAACAAAATCATACTGATTCAAAAGATGGGTGGTTGTTGAATCCTTTTCGTTTAAGACACAAATGACTTCAATTCCTGATTCATCTTTTAGCTGGTCTAAACTCTTTTTTAAAAAGAAATTTTCTTCATCTTTAAATAAAGGAAAAATAATAGAGACCATATTTCATATTAACATAAAATATCAAAGAGATGCTTTATCTTGAGGAAAATACTTCTGGTTGTCGAAGAGTTGTAAAAAATTTGGATTCAGCTAAAATATAAGCATATGAAAAAATTAAACTTTATAGATATCTTTAGTGGTTGTGGTGGATTTTCAACGGGACTCGAGATGGCCGGACACAAATGTCTTCTCGGTGTTGATTTTAATAAAGATGCCATCGCAACATTTGATAAAAACCATCCCCATGCTCAAGCTGTGTGTATGGATATTCATAAGCTCACAAAAAAGAAGCTCTCAACCCTTATTGATATTTCAAAAGTCGATATGGTTGTCGGTGGACCCCCTTGCCAGGGTTTTTCAACCGTTGGGATGGGCAATGTTGAGGATGAGCGAAATAGCTTATTTAAGCAATTTGTAAGAGTGACCAAAATTGTTGACCCAAAAATCATTATTTTTGAAAATGTAACAGGAATGCTCGCAAGTAAAAACCAAGATGTTCTTAAAAATATCTATAAGGCCTTTGAAAAACTTGGTTATCATATGAGTGCACAAGTGCTCAGTGCAGATGATTATGGCGTACCTTCTCGCAGAAGACGAGCGATTATCATGGGTGTAAAAGGTGGCAAGGCTCTTTTCCCAAAGCCTACTCATGGTTTGAAAAAGCCGTATGTGAGTGTCAAAGAAGTATTAAAAAATATCAAAAGCTTAAAGCATGAAGTACTTAATCATGATAAGAGCTTGTCCCAAATTAAAAATGAACTGGATCTAGAGCGACTTAAATGTATTCCAGCGGGTTCTGGGATTAGATACGAGCGTGACGAGAAAAAATTCCTCCCTAAGAAGCTTCATTTCGACATCAACTGGGATGAAATAAGCGAAGGACGTTTTAGGCAAACTAAATACCAAAGACTTCCTCTGGATAAGCCAGCGCCGACCATACTGACTTCACGAACTATGTATTATCATCCCAAAGAGCATCGCTACCTCACGCCAAGAGAAGCCTCTGCTCTTCAGAGCTTCCCTCTGGACTTTGAGTTTTGTGGCAGCTACACAGCTCAGTTTAGACAAATTGGGAATGCGGTTCCACCTTTGTTGGCCTTTGCCATAGGTAAAGAGTTAAAGAAAATAAAACTCAATGCTGATGTGGTTAAGTTTCAAAAACAGGATTTATCAAAACTTTCAAAAGATGCTTTTTATTATAAAGATAGAAAATATGCTTAGTATTTATATCCCAGACAATCGAGTTGGGTTCTAATAATATTGCGCTCACGCTTCATATTTCTTCTAGAAGCTTGCCATTTGGGTGGTACATTTGTGCAGGCTTTATCTAATAAGTCTCTAAATTCTCTGCGATACTCATTTCGACGTCCTGACTCCCCGGCGGTATCTAAGCGATAATAGTATTCGTCTTTAACGATATTAAAGAATCTATTGACCAGCGAAACATCAATATTAGCAGCGGCGTAGTCAAGAGGGTTCATATTGTTTTCATCACTCAATTTAATTTCTGCGCCTTTTGAAAGCAGCAGCATCATGACTGAAGTCATTTTGTTTTTCGTGGCAAAGATGAGAGGGGTTGTTCCATTACTGGTGTTATTGATAGAAATTCTTCGATCATTCAATAAAAAATCCAAAAAGTTTGCTCGTGATAATTCATTAGCATGGCGAAGGATATAAACCAGAAAATTTTCTTGATTAAAGAGATCGTAGTATTCAGGGTAGTTAATCAATAGGTATTTTAAATAGCTTACTTTTTGGTTTTTCACCGCTTTTTCTAATTCATCTATAGCTACTTTTTCATGAGATTTGATTAATTGGATAAGCTCAAAAGTGGCCAAAAACTCAGAGTTGATTCCACTCCACATTTCAATAATCATCTCAAGAGAAAGTCCACTGGGGTCATCAATAGTGAAGTCGGCTCCATATTGAATAAGGAGTTTTCTAATTTGATAGCGATTTTCCAGCCAAGTGGCGTGCCCAAGAGCAGTTCGTCCACTTCCATCGGTTAAATTTAAATTGGCCCCTTTTTTAATTAAAAGCTCGGCCACATTAGGGTAGTTATCTTTGGCAGCTATTATGAGGGGGGTGTCCCCATCTTCATTAGGAAGATCTAGGTTTTTAGAAACCTCTATCAGCTTAGCTATAATCGAGTAGTTTTGCAGAGAGATCGCCAAGGTTAAGGGGGTTTGCTTATCTACTAATATAAAGTCGACTGAATCGATATGTTTAAGGGCAGAATTTAAGAGTTGGTCATCACCTGAGACAATAGCGTTTTTTAAGTCCTGCTTAGGAGCTGTATCGTTTGTTGCAGGTGCCTCCACTGTTATTTCGGGAGTCCCATTTGAATTGTCAGAGCTTGGTTTTTTACCGCATGCAACGATAAATACCAGAAGGCCCGTAAGTAGCAGCGCTTTCATAATATCGGAACATGATACTATGAGGCTTGATTTGGAAAAATATGTTTGAAAAACTTACAGAGTTACAGGAGTTTAGAGCATATGTTAAACCCCTGTAATTTTAAAGACTTAGAAAACTGTGTTTTTGTATTTCTTAGAAAGTTTTAAGAGTTTTTGAGCATCTTCTGAGTTGCGAATATCATCAAGAGTTAAGAGGGCCACAAGTCCCGAGCCTTCCCCGTGTTCATCTGGATGGATTAGGGCCACCACTCCATAACTTTTACCATTAATCCTTATGCGGTAATTGATATCGTTTTGAAATTCAGCAGGGAGTTTAAGAGGAAGAAAAAATCCAAAAAGTTTATTGCTCATATAAAAAGTCATATCTTTTGCTTTAGGCACATGAAGAGCAATAGCTGGAAGTGTTCCATCTATCATAAAAGGGAATGGTCTCCCATCTGGAAGAAGTTCAGGGGGAACAGATCTAAATTCATCACTGTCGACATCTTCGATGGCAAAATTGACTTGAATAAGTGTGCCACCAAATCCTCCATTGCTTGAAGCAGGCCCTAGGGTAATATTAGAATTTTTAAGCTTGGGAACGGGAAGGGTGAGCCCTACTGGAATATCAATATTTTCTAATTCTACTGAAATAAGAATTTTACCGTTCTGTATATTGATATCAGGCCCTAAAACACCAGGGATCAGCGGTCCATTATCTTGGCTGGTACAAGCCGAAAAATTAAATACAACTACTAATAGTAATAAATAGCAGGAGAGTCTCATAAAAATCCTTTTTTATAAAAATTGTTTAGTGACTTATCGAACGAATAGCATGTGAGCTTTAAATATTATCACTGGACTAGAACGCTCTAAAGCCTGTCTAGCTGTTGTAAATTATGATACTCATCAATGTTTTATTGCGAGTGTTGAGGCATAATGTTATAAAACCAAGTTACTTACTATGATTTAATCTTTTTTGGAGTGCTCTATGAAAAACATGATTTTACTGGCAACAGTTTTTTTAACTTTTAATCTGTTCGCTTTTGATGCAGGAAAATATTATGAGAAAACTTGTACCGTTTGCCATACGATTGGTGGGGGAGACAAGATTGGTCCAGACCTAGCTGGTTTATCAAAAAGAAGAAAAGTAGAATGGATTGTTAAGTTTGTTAATTATCCTGATGGGATGATCAATGGTGATGAAGAAGAAGCAGGTTACGAGAAAGCCGATCCTATCGCTAAAAAAGTTTATGCTTTATACAAGCCTCAAATGATGGCAGAGCATGAACTTTCGAAAGAACAAATTCAGGCCATACTTAAATATATCGATTCCAAAGGCAAAGAGCCTAAAGGTAAAATTACCACTCTTAAATAATGCAATTTGATCAAACTCAAAAGCCAGTGATTTACTGGCTTTATACAATTATGGCCATGGTGTTTGCTATGGTCTTTATTGGCGGTGTCACCAGATTAACAGACTCTGGTTTGTCCATGGTTGACTGGAAGCCTCTGATGGGGGCCATACCGCCACTCAATGAACAGCAATGGCAAGACGCTTTTGCCAAATATCAAGCTTTTCCAGAATTTCAAAAAGTAAATTTTGATATGAACCTAGCGGGGTTTAAGAAAATATTCTTTTGGGAGTACTTTCATAGGCTCTTTGGCAGGCTGGTGGGCATCGTTTTCTTTTTTCCATTTGTCTATTTTGTTTGGAAAAACAAGATCAAAAAAAATCAGCGTTTTAAAGTTTTTATTGGTTTTATACTTGGGGGCCTGCAAGGTCTCTTGGGATGGTACATGGTCAAAAGTGGATTGGTGAATAAGCCAGATGTTTCACAATTTAGACTGGCCGCCCACTTAATGCTGGCTTTCATTATTATCGGCTATTTGTATTATATCGTTTTAGTCATCAAAAATCCGAAGCGAAAAAACACTCATTACAAAAGTAAATTGATTCCTTTTTTCTCTTTGCTATTAGTTGTTCAGATTATCTTTGGAGCTTTTGTCGCGGGCCTGGACGCTGGGCTTACCCACAACACTTTTCCTTTAATGGGAAGAAGTTTTTTCCCTACAGATGGACTGCTGCTCACTCCCTGGTGGCATAATATTTTTGAGAATATGGCGATGGTCCAATTTGTTCATCGCAGCCTTGGCTGGGTCTTACTTCTGACTGGTTGCGTAATGTTCTGGAAGCACCGTCATGCCCCTTTGGTCATTCGCAAAAACATTAAAATGATATTAGCTATGTTGCTTATACAATTTACTTTAGGGGTGAGTACCTTAATTTTTTATGTCCCTCTCACCCTTGCATCATTGCATCAATTAGGGGCCTTAATTCTTTTTATGCTTTGTGTAAGACTGCTTTTTTTTCAGAATTATGAGCTAGAAAAATGATATATGACTCAGATGTAATTTTAAAAAAAACCTTTAATAAACAATTATTTGCACAATTTTACTTGCCTACTCAACTTTTACAAATGATAATGTTTTTCAAATAAAAGTAATTTTTTGTAAGGATCAACAGGATAGTTTTGAAGCTACTTATTTTGCTTATTTTCTCCTTAAGCTCAACATGCGCTCTTGCCATCGGTGGCAAAGGTCCCTTGGAAATGAACAAGGACGGGCTTAAGAATACTTCACCAATAGTTAATCACGATATTGGCATTGATGAACATCTTGGTGATAAAGTCGATTTAAGTCTTCCTTTTACTAACGAGTTGGGTGAAGAAGTTCCGTTGGGCACTTACTTTACTGATAAGCCTGTGTTTATGATGCTTATTTATTATCGTTGTCCAACTCTTTGTAACACCCACCTTAATCAACTCATGCAAACTCTTAAAGAGCATGAATACACCATCGGCAATCAGTATGAATTCGTTGTGGTTTCTATTGACCCCAATGAAAAAGCCAAGCTTGCCTCAGATAAACTCGATGCCTATTTAGAAATGTATGGAAAACCTGAGACAAGAGATGGTTGGCATTTTCTAACGGGCTCTCAAGAAAGCATTGATAAACTTACCAAGCAAATTGGATTTAAATATGCTTGGGACCCAAGAGAGGAACAGTGGCTTCACGGTGCTGCTTCTTATGTTCTGACTCCTCAAGGTAAAATCTCTTACTACCACTATGGAATCGATGTGGACCCAAAAATATTTAAACTCTCACTTATTGAAGCGAGTGAGAATAAAATAGGAACGATTGTAGACAGGCTTGTTTTGTATTGTCTGCAGTACGATCCGGATAAAAAGACATATGCATTTTATGCTTTTAATGTAATGAAAATTGGCGCAGCTCTTATGGCAATACTGCTTGCCTTATTTTTATTCGCCTTTTGGAAGAAAGAAGTTAAGAAACAAATATAAAGGAAATAGTTTATGTTGAGATTAATTGGTGATTTTCTGCAGGCCATTTTTGGAGTGACACTGCCGGAGCAAGCTGCAGCTGGTGCTTATCTGGTAGATGATCTTTACAACCTGGTATTTCTTATCAGTATCATTGGTTTTTTTGGTTTAATGGGGGTGATGACTTTCTTTATCATTCGTTACCATAGATCCAATAATGATAAGTCTGCTTATATTCCACATAGTGCATTGGCGGAAACAATCTGGACTGTGGTTCCAACTATCATTTTCGTTGGTATTGCTGTTTGGGGTCTTTGGGCGTTCTTTAAAGCAGAAAAAATTCCACAAGATGCTATGAGAATCGGTGTGACAGGAAAGCAGTGGATGTGGACTTTTACTTACCATGAAGATGATCGCAATCGTTCAGGTTCAGAGTTTAAAACTCCTCATATGATGTACCTGCCAGTGGACACTCCCATTGTTTTAGAGATGACGGCAACAGATGTTCTTCACTCATTTTATGTTCCAAGCTTTCGTGTCAAAAG
The DNA here is from genome assembly GCA_002713145.1 of Halobacteriovoraceae bacterium. GTDB lineage: Bacteria > Bdellovibrionota > Bacteriovoracia > Bacteriovoracales > Bacteriovoracaceae. The sequence goes on along the minus strand of PAVS01000005.1, from coordinate 60,596 downwards.
AGATACCGTCCCAGGTATGACGACTAAGGTGACTTTTACTCCTACTAAAGAAGGAGATTTTAAAATCTTTTGTACAGAATTCTGTGGAACAGATCACTCTCGAATGCGGGGAACGGTCAGAGTTGTTTCTAAAGAAAGATTTGCTGCTTGGAAAGCAAGAGAGTTAAAAGAAGCCAATATTACTGATCCAGTTGAGTTAGGTTCTAGGATTTATGCTAATAACTGCGCAACTTGCCACAATGTTGGGAGCGAGCGAAAAATTGGACCTGGGTTCGGTGGATTATTCGGTAAGAAAAGAGAATTTAGCAACGCTGAATCAGTTGTTGCTGATGAAGAATATATTAGAGAATCAATTTTAAATCCAAATGTTAAAAAAGTTAAAGGCTATGAAAATGCCGTAATGAACGCTTTTGGTGGGATACTTTCTGATGAAGATATCCGTCACGTAACTGAATTTATCAAAACACTAAAGTAGGAGATATATAATGTCAGCAACAGATCATGCCCATCACGGCGGCAACTACATTAACTGTGAAAAAGGTTTGTGGTCTTGGTTAACAACGATCGATCACAAACGTATTGCTCTCATGTATTTTATTGCAATTATGGCTTTCTTTTTAATCGGAGGGCTTTTTGCGGTACTACTGAGATTAGAATTATTTACTCCTGAACCACTCTTTATGGATGGGGATACTTATAACCGGGCCATGACTTTTCATGGGGCCATCATGGTCTTTATGGTTATTGTTCCTGGGGTGCCGGCACTGCTTGGTAACTTTGCCCTTCCACTTATGATTGGTGCAAAAGATGTGGCTTTCCCAAAACTGAATCTCGCTTCTTGGTATCTACTTATGATTGGAGCGGCTATTGCTGTTGCCTCTCTTTTCTTCGGAGGGGTTGATACGGGGTGGACTTTCTATACACCATACTCTGGAAAATCAGCTGGTGCAGTCACCATGGTTGTACTGGGTGCTTTTATTATGGGGTTTTCTTCCATTGCGACTGGGATTAACTTTATCGTTACGATTCATACCCTTCGTTGTAAGGGGATGACGATGATGAGACTGCCTCTCTTTGTATGGGCATTATACTCAACAGCGATCATTCAAGTTATTGCGACTCCTGTTTTGGGTATTACACTTCTTCTTCTCGTGTTTGAGAGAACGTTTGGTATTGGTATTTTTGACCCCGCCCTTGGTGGTGATCCGGTTTTATTCCAACACTTTTTCTGGTTTTACTCTCACCCTGCTGTTTATATTATGATTATTCCTCCTATGGGAATTATCTCTGAAGTTATCGCAACTTTCTCTCAAAAAACTATTTTTGGTTATAAAGCGATTGCCTTTTCTTCACTCGCTATTGCTGCTGTATCGTTTCTGGTTTGGGGACACCATATGTTCGTTTCTGGTCAGTCAGGACTTGCAGGTGGTATTTTCTCAATTTTGACCATGTTAGTTGGGGTTCCAACTGCGATCAAACTTTTTAACTGGACAGCGACGATGTATAAAGGTCAAGTCAAGTTAGATACACCCATGCTTTATGCGATTAACTTTTTATCTTTATTTACCATCGGTGGGTTAACAGGACTTTTCTGTGCCGCTTTCTCCATCGATGTTCATATTCACGATACTTATTTTGTTGTGGCCCACTTTCATTATGTCATGCTTGGTGGAGCAATGATGGGATTTTTTGCAGGTCTATTTTACTGGTTCCCGAAGATGTCAGGGAAAATGTATAATGAACCACTAGGAAGAGTTTCAGCGATTATGACATTTGTTGGGACGAACCTAACTTTCTTACCTCAGTTCGTTATGGGGTCAATGGGAATGCCTAGACGTTATCATACATATGATGGGATTTTTACTCCTTACCATGTCACAAGTACTATTGGTTCATGGATCGTGGCCAGTGGATTTCTTTTGGCCGTTTTCTTGTTAGCAAAAGCCTTTTTTAATGGAAAGAAATGTACTGAGAAAAATCCTTGGGGAGCAACCACACTCGAGTGGACGGTAGATTCTCCTCCAATTCACGAAAACTTTACTACAGCGCCAGAAGTTCATGGGAGGCCTTATGAGTACCGCTAAGATTAATAGAAAAGAAACTCATTCTCACCATTTTGATTCAATGGAGCATGAGTACGAAGCCGGCAAACAAGGTGTATGGCTATTCATGGCCACTGAGATTATGATGTTTGGTGGTTTATTTGTTGGTTATTTCATTTATAGGTTTATGTTTCCTGAGCATTATATGATGGGGGGAGACTCCTTGAATTGGCAGCTGGGAGCACTGAATACAGTTGTCTTACTCGTTTCTTCTTTCACCATGGCCCAAGCCGTGACGGAAACAATGAAAGGAAATAATAAAAAAGCTTTTAACTTGGTCGTCATCACTACAATTTGTGCTGCCATCTTTATGGTCGTCAAATACTTTGAGTACACTGCCAAGATAAGCCATGGAATGTTTCCAGCTGAAGGTTTCTGGAATATGAAAGAAGCTTTTGCCTATGCTGTCGATCATTTAAGATCAGATGCTGGATTTGATCCAAGTACACTCGATCCTAAAAATTTACGTCTTTTTTATGTTCTCTATTTTGCTATGACAGGCCTGCACGGGATCCATATTGTGATTGGTATTGGGTTGATGTTTTGGCTTATGAAGCGATTAAAAAATGATGAATTTAATACGAAGTACTATACAGCTGTGGAAGGAGTTGGACTCTATTGGCATATTGTCGATGTGATTTGGATCTTCTTATTCCCACTTATGTATTTAATTTAAAACGGAGAGTTATTTATGGCACATGTCGTCCCATTAAAAACAAATATAAAAACCCTTTTGACCTTACTCGTATTAACGATCGTAACAGTTTATACGGCTAAGTTTATTCACCTAGGTGGAGCCGGTAACTTGATTTTGGCCATGTTTATAGCAAGCTGTAAGGCCGTCATCGTTTTTGGTTGGTTTATGCACTTAAAATACGATGGTCTTATGAATCGAGTGATTGCTCTTTGTGGTCTTGGTTTCTTATTCCTCATGATTGGGTTCTCATATATAGACCTTTTCTTTAGACACTAATTATGGTGGGCGAGCTTAAAAATTATTTTAAGCTTGGGATTGTGTACTTTGTATTATTAAGTGCTATCGCAGGTTATGGAATAGGTCATACTGTCGAGGACAGTTTTTCCTTGGTGCATTTTCTAAGCTTTCTGGTCGGGACATTTCTTATCTCTGCTGGAAGTCTTTCTCTCAATCAATTTCAAGAGATTAAAAACGATAAACTCATGGAGAGAACTCAAGACCGACCTTTGGTCAAAGAAAGTATCTCCAAAAAAACGGCCCTCAGTATTAGCCTTGGTTTTATACTGGTGGGGGAACTTATTCTCTATGCCGTGAGCCCTCTGTCTGCCATCGTAGGCTTTGTGATCATTATTTTATATAATGGAATCTATACTCTTTATTGGAAAAAGAAATGGAGTTTTGCTGCGGTACCAGGGGCGATCCCCGGAGCTCTTCCAGGGGTGCTAGGTTTTTCTGCTGTTAATGAACACATCTTTAGCCCCCCCAGTATTTATCTTTTTCTGGTGATGTTTTTATGGCAAATGCCACACTTTTGGACTCTCGCTATTAGATACAAGGATGACTATGCCAAGGGAAATTTTCCCGTACTACCAGCTATTGTAGGGAGTGGGCGGACGAAATATCATATCTCATTTTATGTTTGGGCCTATGCTCTTTTGGGACTTATGAGTCCTTTTTTTGTTGATTATCATTATGCATACTTTCTCATGGTTTTGCCTTTTGCAGCTCTCGTGGTTTACTTTTTTCTGAAGTATTTCAAAGCAAGCGAAGGGCGCGCATGGCTTCCCTTTTTCTTAGTCACAAACTTTAGTATGTTAGCGTTTATGTTCGCACCACTCATCGATAAGTGGACACCTATTTTATTTGAAATTTAATTGGAGATTTTATGCAAGAAGTATTCTTGAAAGATTATAAAAAACCGGATTTTCTCATTCCTGAAGTCGAACTTACTTTTGAAATTGATGAAAAACTAACCCATGTGTATTCAAAGCTTAAAGTTATTCCTCAATCTCAAAATGAAAACTTAGAATTAAAAGGTGAGGGACTGGACTTGGTTTCCATTCAATTGAATGGGGGAGATTGCGAATTCACAAAAACAAAAGATGGGCTTTCTGTTTCTGTCCCTACCACTGAGTTTATTTTAGAAATTCAAAATACGATTAAGCCAGCAGAAAATTTTAGCTGTGAAGGGGTGTATAAATCTGGAAATATTCTATGCACTCAAAACGAACCTGAGGGGTTTAGAAGAATAACTTATTTCTTAGATCGTCCTGATATTATGAGCTCTTTTAAAACAACGCTCAAAGGATCTAAAACTCAATATCCATATCTTTTATCGAATGGAAACCTAGTGGATAAACGTGAAGAGGGTGAAAATCATATCTGGGTTTGGGAAGATCCCTTTCCTAAACCATGTTATTTATTTGCTTTAGTTGCAGGTGATCTCGCAGTTATTAAAGATACTTTTACTACTCAATCTGGACGAGAAGTTCTTTTAGAGCTTTATGTTGATCATGGGAACGAGGACAAGACAACCCAAGCCATGGAGTCGTTAAAAAACTCTATGAAATGGGATGAGCAAAGATTTAGACTTGAATATGATCTTGACCGTTACATGATAGTGGCGGTTGACTCATTTAATATGGGGGCGATGGAGAATAAAGGGCTTAATATTTTTAATTCTCATTATGTATTGGCAAAGCCTGAGACAGCGACGGATACAGATTTTAAAAATATCGAAGCCGTGATTGGTCATGAGTATTTCCATAACTGGACCGGGAACCGAGTCACTTGTAGAGACTGGTTTCAACTGACCCTCAAAGAGGGGCTCACTGTTTTTAGAGATCAAGAATTCTCTTCTGATCTAGGCAGTCGAACTGTGAAACGAATTCAAGATGTAGACACTCTCAAAAATCATCAATTTCCTGAAGATGCTAGTTCCTTAAGCCATCCAATTAAACCTAAAAGCTATGTTGAGATGAATAATTTCTATACCGCCACTGTTTATGAAAAAGGGGCAGAAGTTATTCGTATGATTCACACTCTTATCGGAGAAGAGCATTTTCAACAGGGGATGGACCTCTATTTTCAACGTCATGATGGCCAGGCTGTGACCACAGAAGATTTTGTCCAGGCGATGAGTGATGCTAGTGGACAGGATCTTGAACATTTTAAAGCTTGGTATGATCAAAGTGGGACACCCGAAATAAATATTACCACTCAATTTGATGCTGCTAAAAATGAGTTTACTCTTCATTTTGAACAAGTCGTCACAACTCATAACGCTCAATATGATTGTTTATATATGCCTTTTCATTTGAGTTTACTTGATGAAAAAGGCAAGGAACTGCTGAGTTTTGAGCAACAAAAGTTTATCCTCAATCAAAAGCATCAAAAATTAGTGCTTAAAGACGTCTCTTCTCAACCAGTTCCTGTTTTTAACTGCCATTTCTCTGCACCTGTCATTGTGAACTATGATTATAGTACTCCCGAAAAACTCCATATCGTAAAATATGCTGAGGATTACTACAGCGTCTATAATATGATGCAAATTCTTTATTTAGATCAGATTAAATCGTTAATGAAGCAGTTTACCGTTAATGGTGAAGTTAATATCTTGCCAGACTTGATCACTGCTTTTCAGTCAGTCATGGAAAATAAGAACATCGATAATGAGCTGAAAGCCCTTATTTTATCTTTACCAAGTGAGAGAATTATTTTCGAAAATATAGAGCTCTACGATGCCCCTGTCGTGGATAAGGCACTAGAGTTCCTTGCAAAAAATATTGGAAGTCATTTTGGAACTTATATGGATAAGTGGATTCAACAGACAGAATTTTCTAGTGAGTACAGTTTGAATCAAGCAGATATTGGTAAACGCGCTCTCAAAAATACTTATTTTACTTTTCTTGCAGCAAATAAAGAATCCCAGAATCTGCAAAAGATTTATGATAGTTTTAAAAATGCAACAAATATGACTGAAGAGCTAAGTGCTTTTAAAGTTCTCGTTAAAACAGAGAATGAATATTGCAAAACAGTTAAAGATGAATTTTATTCAAAGTGGAAATCAGATAACCTCGTCTTTCAAAAATGGGTTCAGGCCCAGGCTCAGGCAGATTATTGTGATATCGATTTGCTCAAACATATAGAGAGTCTTCCTGAGTTTGATACAAAGGTTCCTAACCATATCCGTGCACTTTATGCAGGTTTTATTACGAACTTATCACGTATGTGTGATGGGGATAAAGAAACCTATGCTTTTCTTGCTAATAAAATTCTGGAGATTGATAAATTTAACTCACAGATCGCTGCGGGACTGGCAAAGAAACTCAATATCGTAAAAAAGATGCCGAGCTTAGGGAAAGATTATCTTATTCAAGAAATGCAAAATATGACACGAGAAAAAAGTCTTTCTAATGATTTGAGAGAAATTTTAGATAAAAACTTAAAATCTATCGTTTAGATTTAGCTTTTACGAGTACTTTTGCAGGTTGTTTCTTTTTGGCGATCACTGCTGCAGTTGTACCAAGAATAAGTAGGGTGGTTAGAGTTATAATAAGCATCATAAAATCTCCTTGATTTCTTTATCGGAGCTTCTAGAACTATTATAAAGCATTGTTGTAGATTATGTGATGAAAAATTATCACACTTTTTGACATCCCATTATATCAAAGACTTAGCTCAGATTTGGATGGCAAAAAATTACAATTTATCTAGCTTTTGTGCCATATTAATGGGGAAGTGCTTTTTGGGCCAAGTACTTGTCTAACTCATCAAGGGAAGAAAAATAAGTAAAGTTTGGTCTAAACTGCAACCTGCCAGAATCAAATATTCCGTCCCCACCAGCGATAATATTAACATCTGATGGTGTGAAGCTTAGCACTTCTTCAAAGTATTGAGTGAGCTGTGCCCTATTTCCATCATAGGTGTGCATGGTAGTCCCGACTAACACTTCTTTTGATCCAATGGCATCAATAGCTTGAGCAAGAGCTTTTGCAGGCATATTTGGACCTAAGTAGAAAAAAGATTTCTTATGATAAGAACATAACAATGCAGCGAGGATAATTCCAAATTCATGATACTCAGCTTCCGGAGTGGTCAGCATGATCGTTTGTGCTGGTTCTTTTTTCTCTTCAAAGCCTCGATAGATAAATTTACCCAAATGAAACTTCATGATACTTGAGATCACATGTTCTTGGGCCACTGTGAGTTCCCCATGGGCGACTTTTTGACCGACCTTTCTAAGTAAGGGAGCTACAATATCAAGGGCCAAGTCTTTGGGAGACATGGTCATTTTGAGATTATAAAACTCATGAGAAAGTATTTCGGGTTTATTGGCTTCAAGGGCCAACATTAAGTTCCTGAGCGTTTTTTCTGTTTGCTCAGGACTTGTTGAAACATTATAAGAATTGAATTCTACTTCATCACTTATTCCATGAGTAGAAAGCATATTTCTTAATTCTAATGTTGTCTTGTTGGCTATATGGCTAATACTATGTCCGATAGAACATAGCTTTTGTAATAGCTGTAGTTTTTCAATTTCTTTTTCAGAGTAGACTCTTCGTCCATTGTCAGTACGTTCTGGAATAATGGCCTGGTACCGTTTTTCCCACGCTCTGAGGGTATGCACGGATAGACCAGTGAGGTTTGATACGATTTGAATATTATATTGGTTCATCTCTCTATCCTTCATTTTTTACGCTTTATTTGCGTAGTTATTCTCTCCACGTATAGTTTAGTATAAACATTACAAATTATTGTCTAGTTTCATTCAATTTTATGTTTAAACACCTATATATTTATAACGCAGATTTTGTGCATTGATTCATTGAAAATATCACTCCCAGGAAGAAGTTTTTCCAAAGTATTTACCTATATGTCTGGAGTCGTTATAATTATAATAATTTCATATATTTAATAAGGGCATCCGTATGAGTGAGTTTCAAAACATAAAACATAAAGCACTTAAACTGAACTTAGATGATTCTATCTATGGAACATTTGCAGAAATAGGCGCAGGGCAAGAAGTTGCCGCTAATTTTTTTAAAGCAGGAGCCGCCAGTGGAACTATTGCAAAATCTATTTCTGCCTATGATATGACATTTTCAGATTCTATTTACGGCAAAGAACCAAGTGGCCGTTATGTATGCCAATCTCGGGTCGAGAAAATGATTAACTATGAATATGATCTCATCCAAGAGCGCTTGGGCCCTAAACATCCCGATAGAAGATTTTTTGCTTATGCCAATACAGTTGTGGCAAGAAACTATCATGGAACAAATTCTCCCAATGGATGGTTGGGAGTTCGTTTTCAAAAAAATCCTGGGGATGATCCCAGTGATCTTATTCTCCATATACGTATGCATGACCACACGACCATTCAACAGGCACGTGCCATTGGAGTTTTGGGAGTTAATATGCTTCACGCCTGTTATTATCGCTGTGATAGCATTTCAAATCTTGTACATGAACTCATGGAGCATCTCTCAACTGAGAGTATTGAAATTGACATGGTTGAAACAAGAGGGCCGGCTTTTTCTCATATAGATAATAGATTATTAAATTTAGAACTCATCGTTCAGTCTATCACAGATGCAGTTATGTTCGACGAAAAAGGACAAGTCCGTTTAGCCAAAGATGAGTTGTACAAAAAAAATATTATGCTCACCAGAGGAAGTTTTCGTCCACCCACCAAGGTCAATGTTAATATCTTAGAGACGGGTCTGAGCAATTTTAAAAAAGATATTCATGAAGAAGAAGTGGTCTCCCTTGCTGAAATTACGATTAATCATCTTAAAGAAGATGGGGCCATAACCTCAGATGATTTTCTTGCGAGAGTTGATTTATTGGCATCCATTGGGCAAAAAGTCTTAGTCACAAATATGCCTCAGTTTTATAGGCTCACTAATTATCTTTCTACTTTTAAGCCTAAACAAATCGCTCTGGTCTTAGGGGTTTATAACTTCATGCAAGTCTTTGATGAAAACTACACCAGCCTAGATGGAGGAATTCTAGAAGCTCTTGGCTGTTTGTTCAAACCCAATGTCACCATTTATCTTTGTCCTTATAAAGAAGAAGAAAAAGGGGTGCTTATTTCTCTGAATAATGTGGAAGTAAATAAAAAGAATGAACATCTTCTCGATCATATTAAAGATAATGGTCAAGTTAAAAACTTAGAAGGTGTGAACGAAAAAATTCTGCATATTTACTCGAGAAAAGTTTTGGATATGATTAGAAGTTCAGAAGAAGGTTGGGAAGAGTTAGTGCCAACGGTAATAGCTGACACAATCAATGCTAAATGTCTTTTTGGACACCCTTGTGATCATAAGCAGGGATCCTAACTGTTGGTGTAGGCTCTTTTAAATTTTTAGCCGCTTTGATTAATCGCGTTTCGAGCTCTTCGAGAATAAAATTTTGGGTGTATAAATATTCATGAGCATTGAGTTGTTTATTTCTCTTTTGATAATGATTAAGCACCATTAAAGTGTCTTTATTTTTAAACTGGGTCATACAACGATCTAAGTGAATGGTTGAGTTTTTCTCACAAAAAGAACTTCTCTTAGTGACAATATTATATAACTCAGGGTCAATCTTATCGAGAATATGTTGTTTAACTTGTTTAACTTCCGCTTCCACCACTTTAAAAGCAAATTTGTTTTGCACTTGAGCGGTTTCTTCTCTGGTAAATTTTCCATATTTTGATTCAAATTTGCTCATGACATGTTGAAAGTGTTGCTTATAACATTGTGTCTTTTTAGGGGAACTTAGAGCGCAAAAAAGATAGATCTGTTTTGGGTCTTGGTATTTGAGGAATTTCTGCAGTTCAGGACCATCGGCGCTGGCCGGTGCGCGTGTGTTTAAGTTGACCTGAGCATAATGGCCAGTCTTATCAAAGTTTTTTTTCTGACAACCAGTTATAGCTGTAGCAAAAAGGAGAAAGATGAAAGCTTGAACTAAGCCTAATTTGATAAATTTCTCTATTTTCATAAAACATCCTTACAAAGCATGACCACCTTCCTTATCGGAAAGAAGAGTAAAAACTTTAGACATATTGTCGGGAATAATTGATTTGCTCAGTTTAGATTATTAGGCTATTAAAATACAATGAGTTGTAAGCCATTTTTTTATTTTTCACCCTCAACAGATCCATTTGTGAATTTGGCCATTGAACAGACTCTGCTCATGCAATTAAAAGAGAATCAATCCGGGCTTCTACTATACACCAATAAACCATGCGTTGTGATGGGGCGTTTTCAAAATCCTTGGTACGAGTTAAATATCAGCAGTTGTCTGGCCAACAATATTGAAATTGTGAGACGCCAAAGCGGAGGGGGAACAGTCTTCCATGATTTAGGTAATTTGAATTTTTGTTTTTTGCATGGATCTCGAGATTATCAAAAAGATTTTAATTATAAAGTGATCCAAGAAGGCCTAAAGCTTTTCGGAGTAGACACACATATTGAGGGGGATACCAACTTATTTGTTGGCGATAAAAAAATCTCAGGAAGCGCCTTTAAACAAAAAAAGGATCGCTCCTTTCATCATGGCACGTTATTAATCAAGAGTAATTTAGAGCATCTCAATTATTATATAAAAAGAATAATAACAGAGATCGAGCTAGTAAAAGGCATCAAGTCCAGACCTAGAACGGTGATCAATTTGCATGATATTGATCCGCGCATAACCCATGAGAGCCTGATTCAGGCCCTTAAAAAAAGTTTCCAACAAAATATGAATAAGGAACTAGTCACACTCGATCACATCCAAGGGGATGAAGACTATCAACTGCATTTGAAAAACGAGGATTGGCTTTGGGGAGAAACTCCACTTTTTAAAATGAAATGGAATAATTTAAGCTATGAAGTGAAAAAAAATAAGGTTTTAAGCGTGGAGGGAAATAAAGACCACCAAGACTGTGGTCAGTCTTTTCACACACTTTTTAATGGGCGACACAAGTAGAGCAGCCACTCCCTGAAGTTTGCTGCAAACGACTGGTGAAATTCCATACAGAAGCATATTTATCATTAATATAACGACATGCATTAGGTAAGGCGACAAAGTTTTTTTGAAGAACTTCGTTATCAAATTCATCTGTAATATTCACAATATACCCAGTTTCAATTTGATTTTGCTCATCCTGATAGGCAGTCAGGCTTATGAAAACTTTAAAATTCAAGTTCTCATAAAAAGTGTAATTCCAATTTTCTTCAGTAATTATATTCATTATCATAACTCTTAGCAAAAATCTTTTGACAGATCTAACGTGTTGATAGTATGTTATCGAATCTTAAATTACAAGTAAACTCGGAGGAATTATGGCAAAGGGGCCTAGAGTACAAATAACATTAGAATGCACAGAAGCGAGAAAAGACGGAAAAACTCCTTCACGTTATACAACGACTAAAAATAAGAAGACTCATCCTGAGCGCTTAGAATTAAAAAAGTATAACCCTTTTCTAAGAAAACATACTGTACATAAAGAAATTAAATAATACTTTTCAATAAGTTTTTATAAGCCGAGGTAAATGAAGACATTTATCTCGGTCTTTTTATATGCGCGATTACCCTCTGGATTTTAATCAACTTTTCAATTTTTCGCTTTCATGTCCTTATGAAAGTCATTTAAAAGATGATCCACTCCTTACTCAGTTAAACACACTTAAAGTCAAGCTCAATTTCCCAGCGGTCACTGATGATGTTGGAAGCTTATTAGGTTTCTTAGTCCAGCTCATAAAGCCTGAGGTCATCTTTGAGATGGGATCTGGTTACGGTCATAGTGCTTATTGGTATCGTGAAGCCAGTCCTTTTATTAAAAACATTTACTTAACTGAAAAAAGAGATGATCTTAAAGAACATTTTGAACACCTTCCTTGGCCTGAAGATTTTTATAAGAAACTCGATTATTTTCAAGGGGACGCCTTCGAAAAGCTAAAAGAAGTTGCGTCCCTCGACTTCTTACTGATAGACGGAGTCAAAGCTGATTATTTAGAGTTTTTAAAACAAGCTCTCCCCAAAATGAATAAAGGTAGCTTAGCTTTTATTGATAATTCTTATTGGAGAGGAAGCTTTCTTGACTCAAGCGTAAAGAAACAGTCGGCCATCAAAATAAAAGAACTTCATTCTTTTCTACAGAATGAATCAACAGTCAAAGCCATATTCCTACCTTTTACTGATGGGGTGACTTTGATCACCAAATTATCTTAAGTGACTGTAGCGTATAATAAAACGGTCTAAATATTTCTTTGCAATCAAAAAAGGGTAGGGTCTATCACTGGCCGTCATGATAAAATACTGGCGCTTTGGTATTTTTAGCTCTGTGATTGATTTGGTGAGAGTTGAGACCACATAGTTAACGGATTTATCATCTTGAGTGATGACATTAATGCGATAGAGGGGTGAAGACAGATAATTCGCGATAAAGTTTTGAAGTTCATCATTAGTTTCATCAATAATCATATGGGTTTTAATGTCGAGTATCTCCTGAACTTTTTCCTGGGTGTTTTCATTAGAAATAGTTCGATATTTTTTGGAAATCCAATTGGCCCCATTGAATTCAAGAACATTACGGGGAGAGCTTTCTTTTCCCGCGTAGAGGGAGATTCGTTTTACTTGGTCACTTTCCATGCTAAAGACATTAGAATCAATAAAGTCTGATAGCTCATAGCTCTCAAGAGGGTTTCTAAAGAGTTTAACTTGATAAATAATATTCTTATCAGTGACTGTCATATAAGTGGTGTTATCAATTCGGTTTAGGATACCAAAAGTCACTTTAAGGGTTTCATCACTCTCACTTGAGGTGAGGTCTATCTCAATAACAGGTCTATCAAGGGAGAAGCTTTTAATATTTATTTTCTCATACTCGTGAATAGTTGAAATTCCTATATTCGAAAGCTCTTGGAGTATAATGTCTATTGTTTTACGTTTAGCGGGAATGTTTTTAGGTGTCTCCATAAACCAATCACCCTTATCTTTAAAAATAGAGAAGCTTCCGATTCTATTTTTAAAAGTAACTTTATCCACATTGGACATAAACTCTTTTTGTAAGGGAGAGCTCAGTAGATTTGATTTATCGAGATTAATTTGGGTGTCTTGAAAAAATTCAATATAAACTAGATAGGAACCTAGTAATAAAAAGAAAAATAAATTTAACCAAGTAGAAAAAATATTTCTAAACTTTAAAGAATAAGTTTGCATTAGAAACCTAAATCATCAAAATCGTCTTCTTCATCTTCTTCAACTTTTTGTACGCGTTTTGGTTGAGGAGGGACTTCAGGTTCTACCGATTTCAAAAACTCTCGCAGCAAGTGGCGTTCAAGAGGAAACTGAAACTTAAACAACACTTTCATTCTGTTAGGAAAATTTTTGGCCTTAATTACTTTTGAATTTCGAGCAAAGTTTTTAATAGAGACAACTTCTGCAGAAACCTTAAAGGGCTTAGTGACGAGAAATTCAATTATAATATTTTGACCAAGTATATAAGTGGTGTCAGTAAAAAGAAGCATTTGAGACATCAGTACATCTGAGAGCACAACTTCTCCATGGGCCACTTGGGATGAATGAGGAACAACTCTTTGAAAGGGAGCGCGACTTTTGACTTCTGCTGAGTCTTCTTGGGTTTGCCCCTCAAGTGTTTCCTCGGCTAATTTAGCAGCTTCTTCTGAAGCTTCTGTGGATTCGTCAGTGTCTTCATCTTCTGAGTTTTCTGTATCAGAACTCGCTTCTGTATTTTCCTCAGAATCTTCAGGCTCCTCACTGCTTTCTTCTTGATCTTCTTGCTCAGATTCGACTTCATTTTCTTCTGATTCACTGTCTTCATCAGAGTTATCTTCGTCATCTACGTCAGCATCAGATTCATCATCCATAGCTTCTGATTCATCTTCACTTTCTTGGGATTCGCTTTTATTTAAATATTTTTGGTAATACTCTTGAATATCAAGAATATCCACAGGTGATTCTTCACTATGGCCTTCCTCGCTAATTCTCGCTTCGATGGCAGCTTCGATTTCAGATCGTAATGTCCACATCCTGATGCTTATCTTTTTGACTTGGACAGGATGGTTGGATTTATTAAAGAAATTAGTCATAGAGCTATCTTCTTATAATCTGGATGAAATTTCTAGTGTTTATAAGTTGACCAAAATGCTTTTGTTGCCTTTCAGCATTTTTTACCCTGTCATTTTTTTTTGGTTTTTTAGTTAAAATCAAATGACACACATAAAAAAATTTTCTCAAGGAAGAGACAAGGAGAATTCATGAAGAACGCGTTAGTACTTTCGTTAATGTTGGTTTGCGTATCGCTGTATGCTAAAGAATCAAAGTTTAAGATCGGTGAGATGGTTGAGGGAGAATTAATCATCAAGTTGAAAGATAAGCAATTATCTAAAAGCTTCTATAAGTTAAATGGCCTAGAAGTTAAAAAGAATCTAGATTTAGAAATAGGTTTTTTTCAGGTTGTTCAAACAAATGCAAAAAACAACAAGAGCTTAAATTCACTCTTACATAGTTTAAACCAAGACCCAGCAATTGAATATGCAGAGCCTAACTACAAGTACCAAGTTATTCTTAACAAACACAATCAATTAGATATCACTGATGTTCTGACAAATAATTTTGCTACCCATGATCCCATGTATAACAAACTTTGGGGTCTAGAGAATACAGGAAATAATGAGCCTCAATCCAGAGGAACGAACTCTTCACCAAGCGGAGTAGCAGGAGCTGATGTTAATGCCCTTGCTGCTTGGAATATAACCAAAGGTGATCGATCTATTAAGATTGCGGTGATTGATACAGGTGTTGATTATAATCATGAAGACCTAAGAGACAATATGTGGGTAAATACAGCTGAAGCAAATGGAAAGCCAGGTGTGGATGATGACGGTAATGGCTATGTGGATGATATTCACGGTTATGACTTTGCTAATAATGATGGCGATCCTATGGATGGAAATGGTCATGGAACTCATTGTTCGGGAACAATCGCAGCTGAGCATGACAATAATAAAGGTATTGCTGGAGTGATGTCACAAGCACAAATCGTGGCCATTAAGTTTTTGACTGACCAAGGAAGTGGTTCAACAGATGATGCGATTTCGGCTATCAATTATGCTACGAAAATAGGTGTCGATATCATGAGTAACTCTTGGGGAGGCGGAGGTCATTCTCGCGCACTCGAAGAGGCCATTGAATTAGCACGAGACAGAGGGATCATTTTTACTGCTGCCGCAGGGAATAGTGCTTCTGATAATGATACTGATCCCCAGTACCCAGCAAATTATCCAGTAGATAATATTATTTCAGTTGCTGCTCATAATTATAATAACCAACTCGCTAGCTTTTCTTGCTATGGCTCAGATACAGTGCATGTTGCGGCTCCAGGACGCAATATTCTTTCAACCACTCCAGGAAATACTTATTCTGTTTATTCAGGAACAAGTATGGCCACACCTCATGTGACAGGTGTCATTGGACTTTATTTATCTCACCATGGAAAAGTAAATCCAAAGGTTGTCCGTGATAAACTTATGGCTTCTTCTGTTTATGCAGGGGCTTATGCGAGAACAACGATTAGTGGTGGCCGAGTTGACGCTTATAATTTTTTAACTGATGTGGTGACAAGTAGACCGGCTAAACCAGACGATAGCCAGTGGCAATCTAAGTCAGTGGATATTTTTACCACAGCTCATCCTTATGCTGAGAATACAAGTTTATCAAAAACTTATACTCATGCTGGTGCTAAATTTATGCGTCTTAAAATTGAAAAGATGGAAATTGAAGAGAGTTATGACTCTTTAAAAATCTTTGATGGAAAGGGTAATATCATTCAAACTTTGGATGGAAGCCATAGCCAAATAACTACTGATTATGTAGACGGAGATAGCATTACCGTTGTCTTTGAGTCTGACTCATCAGTTAATGGTTGGGGTGTAGAAATTAATGAAGTTGACTATATAGAATAATGATTTATATATAAGTGACTCAAAGGGAGGCCTGTGGTCTCCCTTTTTAATTTTAGGTGTCGTTATGGAAAAGATTATTTTAGGTATTGATATTGGGGGGACAAATACTAAGTATGGTTTCATCACCAAAAAGGGAGAAGTTCTTTCATCTCATATCATACCGACCAACACAAAAATTCCATTTGAAGATTACGCTCTTGGACTCAAAAAAGACGTCTTAGACCATTTTTATCCTCATAAATCTAATTATGAAATTGAAGCGATAGGAGTGGGTGCTCCTAACGGCAATGGCAAGACTGGTTTTATTGAATATCCACCGAATCTGGCTTGGGATTTAGTTGATCTTAAAGGCATTTTTTCTGAAGTGTTTGGCGTGACAGTTGAAATTGAAAATGACGCCAATGTTGCAGCTGTAGGTGAGAAAATTTTTGGCCAGGCAAAAGCCTACGATAACTTTGTTGTGTTGACCCTTGGAACAGGCCTTGGCGTCGGAACCTATATCAATGGTGAGCTTTATCTAGGGAGTCATGGGCTAGGTTCAGAAGCCGGTCATTTAACCATCATCCCAGAAGGACGGGATTGTAGTTGTGGAGGCAAAGGGCATTTAGAAGCTTATGCATCTTGCACCGGAATGAAAAAATCAGTCAACGAAGTCTTGGGAACAAATTATAGCTTTCGAGAAGTGTCCAAATTATTTAATGCTGGAAATGCTGATGTCAGTAAAGTTTTAGATGAGTCAGCACGACATTTGGCAATAGGAATGGGCAGTATCAATTCACTTTTGGCCCCCCAATCATTTATTTTATGTGGAGGTGGGACAAGCTTAGGTCAGAATTTCAGAGACTTAGTTGAAAAACATTATAAAAATTACGTCTATTCTCCGTTTAAAAACTACTCAAAAATTGAGCTATCCAGCGTTTCAACTGAGTATGGGGCAATTCTAGGGGCAAGTTCACTGGTTTTGTAGATCCTTGTTATAATAGGCTTATGAAAATCCTTCTCGTAAGTGTGTTATGTTATTTGTTCATTCCTCTGAGTTTTGCTGGGCCCATTGGTGAGCTGGATATCGAATTTGATTTAGCTGATGTCGGTGGTTCAGCTGATACTTGTGGCAGAACAATTCAAGAAAATTCTGAAATTAAAAATCTCTCTGAGTTTATTTCCGATCCCAATTATTGGGAGAGCTTAACTGAGACTCAAAAGCATGATGATGGCTCAGTAACTTATTTTATGTTACCCAGTCAGTCTGTGGACACTCTAGGCAGCAATAATACGCTATCTGAAGTTACTGCAGATGATAGTGAAGAATTTTTAGGTATGACTCAAAGAGATGCCCTTCTTGCGTCTCGTGATCCTTACGGTCGTACAGCTTGTTCTACAGATCATATTCATGATGATATCGCAAATAGATGGTGTCACGGATACCTTGCAAACAATTTCGCTAATTATTTACGTAGAAGAGGTTTGAATAGAGAGTTAGCAGCACTCGCTGGCGGTGTGTTTTGGGCCCCTAAAGAATTTTTTGTTGATCTGAATCCATCGGCAAATGATTTTGTTGCCACCTATGAGTTTGGAGATAACGTTTTCAAAGATAATCGATATAGAGTTCAAGTCTCTACCTATGGAGATGTTGGAAATGGTAGTTTACCATTCGTGACTCTGAGAGTTTGCCTTGATTCCTCAGCTGCATGTGCGAGAGGACCTACAACTGGAAGCTACACTTCGCCAAATGATAGGACTCGTGGTTTTTACCCAAATCCGTAAAATAAAAAAGCCTGCATTTAGCAGGCTTGGACTTTTTTAATTTTAAAAATGTTAATTATGCTTGAGGACCATACTTTCTAAGAAACTTAGAGAGAGATCCCATTTTATCTAATGTTCTGATAGCTTTAGTTGAAAGTCTAAGCTTAACAGTTTGTCCAGTTTCTGGATCGAAAACTCTTTTTGTTTGCAAGTTTGGTTGCTTAAGAGTTTTAGTTTTAATATTTGAGTGAGAAACCTTGTGGTTTACTTGTCTTCTTTTACCAGTTAAATCACATGTACGTGCCATAACACTATCCTTTTTATCTTAAATTCATTTTTGAGCTGAATTAAAATACAAGTTTGTAAGCAATAATGCAAGTCATAATTAAAGAGAATTTTAACTCCAGACTGGTCAAAAAGTAGCATTTAATGCTAAATTTCTAAAAAAAACTGCGTTTTTTATGTCACAAGGAATCATTCATGAACATTACTCCGCTTAAACTTCGTCATCAATTAGATGATGCTCCTGGTCAACAACCAAAATATTCTTCTGAAGTTAAAAACTCAGAGGGAAAATCCGTTCTTTGTGGTGACCCAAAGATCACGAGAGCTTTAGTGGCCTTGATGGATTTAAGTGCGGTTAATGGGGGAGCTGCTTCCCATTGGGGAGGGCCTGCGGCCATAGCAGAATGTATGTCTGCCCTTCATGGAATTATGTTTCAAGAAAAAAAATGGCATGAAAAATATAACTTCGTAAATGATATCGGTCATGCGGAAAATGGAATCTACGCCCTCAGAGCTAATCTAGGCTTTGGTGATCTCGACTTTGGAACCCTTAAAGGCTTTCGCTCTATTGAGTCTAAACTCACAGGTCATGGAGAGTCACACCTCTATCCCGAAGGAGTACTCATGAGTAATGGTCCTCTAAGCTCAGCAGTCCCCCAAGCTCAAGGACTGGCCCACGCTGATAAGCTTCTGGGAAATGAAAGAGTGACTGTGGTGAGTATGAGTGATGGGGCGAGCATGGAAGGTGAAGCCAAGGAATCATTTGCTGCGATTCCTGGACTGGCCCGCCAAGGTCATCTTAATCCATTTGTTCTCATCATTTCTGATAATAATACCAAGCTCTCAGGGCGTATCACAGATGATAGTTTTGATATGCGACCTACATTCGAAGCCATGGAAAAATTAGGTTGGAATACTATTCAAATAGAAAACGGAAATGATTTACAAGCTTGTTATTCAGGACTGGAAAAAGCTTTCAGTGAAGTCCAGGCCGATAAGCCGGTTTTTGTATGGTTAAAAACAACCAAAGGTTTTGGAGTTAAATCTACTGCAGAATCCAGTAGTGGTGGTCACGGTTTCCCTCTTAAGGCCTATTCTGAAGATATTCATGCTTTTTTGAATGAAATCACTGATGATAATCTACCAGAGGAACTCAAGGCTTGGGCCCATGAACTTACTCAAAAACCTGAAAATAAAAAATCTGATTCTGCTCCAGCAGAAAAAGCTCAAGCAGGACTTGCTCGAGGTGCGATCAAGGCAAAGTCTGAAGGGCTTCCCGTATTTTCTGTCTCAAGTGATCTACAAGGCTCAACCGGTATTGCTGCTTTTCAAAAAGAGTTTAAAGACTCATATGTGGATATAGGAATTGCCGAAGCGAATATGGTCTCTCATGCGGCTGGTCTTTCACGAGCGGGCTTCATTCCTATCGTTGATACCTTTGCGGCTTTTGGAGTCACTAAAGGGAATCTTCCTTTAGTTATGAGTTCTCTTTCTAATTCACCCATGATTGCTATTTTCTCGCATATTGGCTTTCAAGATGCTGCTGATGGGGCTTCTCATCAATCACTCACATATTTAAGTGCACTGGGATCAATTCCCCAAGTAAAGACCATTGTTATTTCAACTTCCGCTGAAGGGGAAGAATTGATGTACCAGGCGATCAAAGATATTGCAGCTAAAAGAGAGAAAGGTGAAGAGGCTTCGAGCTATATCTTTTTTGTAGGACGTGAAAACTATCCAGTTAAACTTGCAGGTGTTGATCAGTATCAACTTGGAAAAGCTCAAGTGATAAAATCTGGAAGTGATGGGGTCATTGTTGCAGCTGGAGCGCCGTTATTTAAAGCGATCGAGGCGAGTGAGCAATTGGCCAAAGAAGGAAAGCAAGTTGGAGTCATCAATCTCAGCTCAATTAATCACCCTGATGTTGAAACTGTGGCCAAAGAAATTAAAAACTCATCTCATAAACTCATAACGGTAGAAGATCATCAATTAATTGGTGGTCTCGGAAGTCAACTTGTTCATGCGCTAGTGAATGAGGGGCTTAGCTTTCAATGTAAATCACTTGGAGTCAAAGGACATTTTGGTCAGTCGGCCTATAAAGCCGATCATCTTTATGCGAAAGCAGGACTTGACGCCCAAGGGATCAAAGAGGCATTTTACTCGTTGAATGACTGAGTGATTTCTTGAACGAAATTATCTACGAGGGCATCAGAGTCAAATTGGATTCGATGAGTGGCAGCTGGAAGCATCTTGATCTGAGCATTAGGAAAATATTTTTTATAAAAGCTAAGATTATAATCAAGGTCTATGACTTCATCTTCTGAGGGGAAATAAACAGTCATGTCTTGATAATGTTTTTTTGGTTTTTGCTCAAGTCTGTCGTTCCAAGCTTTTAATTCTCCGAACCAATGAGTTCGCATATGGGTGATTAGAAATTTGTCTTGAGAGGTAAATTTTTTAAACTTCTTATTTTTTAAGTTCTTACGCTCAAGGGTTTCAATAAAACTGCCCAATAAATAATTGCCAGCAACAGAGAGATGCCATAGCTTTGAACGCACAAGTGGAGCGAGCAGCACTATCTTATAAAAGTCTATATCGCCAGCAGTGCGCAGGTATTCGTGAAGCAAAACTGCCCCGGTGCTATGAGCGATGAAAGAAATTTTATCATAATGATTGAGAATATCTCGAGGGATTTCTTTTAAAATCTTCCCGTAGGTGTCAAATGAATTAATATCCGCTCGTGCACCAGTAGATTGACCATGACCTGGAAGGTCAATGCAAAGTAATGAATGACCATTTTTCCACAGAGGCCTGTGCAGATAATTCATATAGCTACAATTATCTAAGTAACCATGAGCTGTAATGATGAGGTGATTAGATTGATTTTGGTAATAATAAAGATGAGTGGTGTATCCCTTAACTTTAATTTTAACATCACTGTGTTTTGCAGCTTTTGAGAAGTGAAATTGAGATTCTGCTTGTACTGATAGACACAAGATAAGAAGAGTTAAATACTTCATTTTTGTTCACCTTGTTGTTTCATAAGAAAGAGTAAAAAGATTGCGACACTAGCAATAAGATGCTTGAGGCTATGACCAGATATATTAAGCGCCTGGTGGACGAGTTCGTCATTGTGCTCAAAAACTTTGGCCAAGATATAAAGCATGGTGGCAATTAATAAAAATTTCAAATTCACAGACTTAGCTTTATAAACCAGAGATAAATAAAGCATCGTTAAAATGGATGTGAGTTGTAACCAAGCATAAAACCTTAAATCATTAAAAAGTACCCAGTGAACTAATGTATAAAGACCTAAAAGATGGAGAACAAATAAAAACGTTCTTGATTTTTGAAAGTTAAAAACCTCTTGAAAAATACCACAGATAAGAGAAGTAAAGGCCATGGTGATAGGAAGTCTATCCCAAAACAAAGTGGCATCATTAGGATGCCAATGATAGTAACAAGAGCCTGGAAAAACTAAGAGCACAGCTAAAGGAAAAGCCAGCCAAGGGTTATAGTCAAATGAATGATTTCTAAAATAAAGAACAAGTCCATAGACGCCTGTTATGAGAAAACCAATATTTGAAATAACATTAAAAAAATTAGGGATATGCCATAAAACTCTCTCATCCACAAAGAGATGATAGTTTTGATCTTGTGGCATAGGAGCTATAAGAGTGAAAATTAAAATAAGAGGGATAAAGATGACTAAAAAAAGTCCAACTGCTCTCCCTGAATAATGCTTAAACATCTTTTTATTATAGCTTGATTGATTTTAGGTGCAAGTTAAGTGGAAAAGGGGATTTTAAAATATCTTTGGCCGTTCGATTCTTTTTCCGGAAGTTTTCCTGCCTGAATATTGACTTGTAAGCTTTGCATAAGAAGTTTTGGTTCTGCTAGCTGCTCATCTCTGTGCGTGCGAAACTGAACAAATTCTTCTTTAGTAGTTGAGTCTTTGAGTTGCTTACTTTCTTTTTTGCAAGCTCCAATGGTGGTTTTGTTGGCAATCTCTCTTCCACCAGGCCCATAATCGTGTCCAACATAAACGATGGTCTCGTCTGGCAGACGATAGAGAGTGTCATGAATTGAGTGGTAGAGATCCTCAGCTGAGCCTTGGGGAAAGTCACATCTTCCAGTTCCAAAGTCTGGCATAAACAGAGCGTCTCCAGAAAACAAAGTTTGATCTATTAGAAAGCTGGTACATGCTGGGGTGTGTCCTGGAGTGGCCAAGCATTTTACTTGCAGTTCTCCAAAGGTGAGAAGGTCATCGTTTTTAAACAGCAAATCAAATTGTGATCCATCACAGGGAAAGTTTTGAAGATTAAATTTAGGGGCAAAAGTCTTTTGAACTTGGGTGATATTTTCACTGATGGCGATTTTAAGTGAAGGATACTTTTCTTTAAGTGAATAACTTCCGCTGAGGTGATCCGCGTGGACATGTGTTTCTAGGCAAGCATGAAGTTTAAGTTTCTCTTCAAAAACTAAAGCGTTTATTTCTTCAATGCACTCATAGCTAATTTGCGAGTGATCAGGGTCAAAATTAAGTACAGGATCAATGACAATTGCGTCAGTTTTATTGTGAATAATATAGGTAAATGTATTTGAATACTTGTCAAAAATGCTTCTAATGTTCATATCCATCCTTTTAATTATTGTAATAAAATTGCAGGTTACATGATATGATTAATATCAATTTTTTTAAACTACGGAGGATTAAAATGGATTCAAAAAGAATTACAGATGTGGCTGGGATTGATTATTTATGGCAAGTTGATAATTTATACTTAGCTGGTCAACCTTCCGTAGAAACCATGACTGAAATGAAAGAACGTGGTGTGGCGCATGTTTATAACTTACGCAACGAAGGTGAAGTTGACCAAAGCGAAATCAAGGCTAAAGCAGAAGAGCTAGGTATGAAATATCATCATATACCTATTATTGTGAATGGGATGTTGGATGCTGAAAATTGCAAAAAACTCTCAAATCTTATCACCAAAGATGAGCCACATTTTATTCACTGTGGTTCGGCAAATAGAGTCGGTGCCTGGTTGATAACTTATCTTACTCAATATAGAGGAATGGACTTTGATGAAGCTGTTGATGTTGCCAGCGAAAACGGACTGTCCAATCCAGGATTTATTGCTCAAGCCCAAGATGTGGTTGAAAACGATTAAGCATAACACCAGCCGGCTATGATAAGCCGGCTTCCTTGAGTCACTTCATTTATTTTATGCTCATAACCTTCATGTCCGGTTTTAAAAACAATCATGTCTCCAAAAGGAGGGGTTTTAATTTGCATCGAATCTTTGGAGCCTTTTTTTCGAAACTCTAAAATACCACCGCCTACTTCATCTAGGGTGAGAGAGAGGGAAAAAGCAAGTATTCTTGAACCATCATCATGCCAAATACCTTCCTCATTTTCACCGGCTTCTCTCAAAGAGATGATGTATTCGGTCTTACTAAATTGAGTGAAATTTAATAATATTAAGCTTAGCCATCCCTTTTGAGGTTCCAGTGCTTGTGCCATCAATTGGTCGAGTTTGACGTAGTTTTTCTTCATCACAGCTTCATTAATAGACTCTGGTACCTTGACTGATAGCTGGGTATAACCCTGTTCTTTTAAGTCATTATGGCACTGTGAAAAAAAATTATTAAAAGTTTTCATAATTATCACATATTTAACTACACAAATATGCCAGTGTCATATTGTCTCTAGCGCAAATGTTTAATTTGAGTCATGATATTTATAGCTCAATATGTTAAAATTGAGTAAGGAGATATATGGAAGTTGCTTATTTAAATTCACCGAGCCAATTTGAAATCATAAACTGGAATAGGTTTAGTTCCACTCTCATCATCGAGGTGGAGCGCAATAAAAAAATCTATACTTCCACTGCGGTGGTGGTGGGCAAGAATATGCTTATCACGGCAGCTCATAGCGTGGATCAATTTGATCGCGGTGCGATTGTGGTAGGTGATAGCTATAAAAATGCTCAAGATAAAATTGAAATTAAACGCTGTTATATTCATCCTGGATATAATCCAAGCAAGTCACTTTATGTGAATGATATTGCCGTGATCATTTTAAATAAAAATTTACCTGACAATATCTTTATTGAGAAAATTCCTGAAAGTATATCTCTAGGTCCTGGTGAAGTATTGGATCGAGTAGGGTTTGGAATGCGTGAAAACAAGAATATTCGAACTTGGACTAACCCCAGCTTTGTGACCAGCACTTTTAATCTCACCAATTTTATCCTTGAAGACACTCTTTCAGTTGTGGGTGATTCTGGAGGTCCCATTTATCGTAATAATAACGGCGAATTGGAATTAATTGGTATTCATTCCACTCTTGAAGGAAGTAATAAAACTTATATCGTGAATTTGGCCTATTACAAAGATTGGATTGAAGAGCATAGAGCACTTCGATCTATTTAGTCTTCCATGCAAAAATAGATTTTCTTTTCTTGATACTGTCCTACTTGGATACATAAATCTTTGACGGTATTTAAAATCCAATTTCTCATAGGTCTATTATAGCGAAGCTTACCATCAAAACTTTTAATGAGATCTTGTTTTAAAAAAGGCGAATCTGGGTAGTGTTTTTTTACCGAGTGATAAACATCTTTAGTAAATCTAACCACACCAAGAGAAATATAACCCAGTTGCTCATCTGGTAGAATCTTATTGATTTCTGTTAAAATATCTTTGTATGCAGTTTGAAAATTGTCTTCATAAATAATAGGATCAAAATGCAGTCCTATTCTATAACCATGATCAACTAGCTTTTTGATAGCATTCAATCGATGCTTTACACTTGGACAAGTGGTATCAAATTTTTTACCACTTTCATGAGAGCTAAGGGTGAAACTCACAAAGACATTGGGTAAGGCTTCTAGCTGTAATAAAGGCCTAATATTGACGGCCTTCGATCTCAACTCTAGTTTGGCCTTGGGGTTATTTTTAAAAAAATCAAAATAGACAGAGAGCTCATCCGTAATATGGGCCAAGGCCAATGAGTCTGAATACTCACCCGCATGAAACCAAGCATTTGAGTTCTCAGGGAGCTCAACCAGTTTTTGCATTTCGCTTATGATTTCTTCGTGATTGATAAAAAGAACAATATCTGGTGTTTGAAAGTATCCTTGTAAATAACAATATTGACACTCATAAATACAATTAAAGGCGTGAATATAAAAATAATGCTTTTCATCACCATGGCCATAAGCTGGTGGAGTCTCTTTGACTAATTCACCTTTTTTTTCTGCGATAAATAAATTTAAACTCTCTCTCTTTTGCAGATAAGGCTTTTTAACTTTGCCCCATACTTCATCGTATCGCGAGATATAATAGGTGGATTGGCATTTGATCTTCTCTAAGATGGATAAAGTTCGAGGGTGGTCCTTGAGCCTTTTTTCGATATAGACCTTATCAAACATCAAAGTTCCCATTCCAGAATTGCTCTAGTTCCTGGTAGTCAAATTCACTTAAAACTCGGGTAAGGTTACTGATATTTTTGGCAGAGTTGATCTCCATTTGAAGTAAAACTTTTTTGTTTTCAAGTTTTGGATCAAATTTTAGATGAGCACCAATATTTTCAAATGGACCTTTAAGCGCTTCAAGCTTTTTCATAATTTGTTCTTGCAAGGGGTGCAAAGCAATTTGTAGTTGAGTGATACATGAGTTGGCATCTTTGGCGTTGTTTAAGATTTTATCGAACTCATGCTTTGGTACTTTATTAATAAACTTTTGAATTTGTTTTTTTTGGGTAAAACTCACATGAAAAGGAAAGTTCATTTCATTGTGATTGGTAGCCTCTGCTATCTTTTGTTCTTGTTCCCCGAACTCTTTTTCAAAATGCTCCCATAAAAGCTCTGAGAATTCTTGGGCCCTTTGCTTTAAATCAAAACAGTCTGTTTGTTCTCCAGCATAGTCAGAAGTAAGTTTATACACTTGCAAAGGAGTTTGAGTGGCAGCAGCGACTCTCCCCAATCCCCAAGCTTCCCGGTCCACTAGTTCAGCAAATGGGGCCAACTCCAATGCATATTCATGAGTCAGCACCCGCTGCCAACTGCTGATACAATCGAGAGTGGCCACATTTTGGGTGGTATATGAATTAAACACTGGCCTCGTTGACTCGTACCCATAGATGGTTCTAACAGGATAGACTTTTTTAAGGGCCATATCTGAGTTAAGAGCACCTGCGATACCATAATTGATGATCAGCTTTGGCCTATAAGTCGCCACTGTGGCAGATAAATGCAGAAGGGCTTCATATATTCCTTCTCCGGTAATCAAAAGACCATATTCATCGTTTTTATAGAAGGTTTGAGCTTCATTAACCGGCTTGAGGGCTAGCTTGGAGAGGAAAGTTTGGGCTTCGCCGCGATGGGCAAATGTCAGTAATTTCATCGTGCTCATTTTTAACGAGCAGGAGTTTCTTTGTAAAGACATGCTTTGACTAAAAGCAAGTTTTATCAGAAATAGAGATATGGAATTCATTACACATAAACGACTTGATCTTGAAGTCTCTCGGCTGGCTTTTGGTGGTGCTGCTTTGTCAGGTGAAGCAGGGGGGTATGGGTTTGGAGAGATTGGAGAGACTCAGGCACAAAAGCTTATTGAACATGCCATTGACCTGGGTATTAATTGCTTTGACACAGCTCCTATTTATGGTTTTCACACTTCTGAAATTCGACTTGGGAAATACCTCAAAGGAAAACGAGATAAAGTTTTATTGTGTTCTAAGTCTGGTATCACATGGCACTCCACTAAAAGGGTGAATCTCACAAATGACCCCAAGGTTTGTTTGCAGATGCTAGAACAGAGTTTAAGGAATCTTCAAACTTCTTATATTGATATGTATTTTATTCACTGGCCTGATCCCCGAATTGATATTCGTTATGCCCTTGAGGTTTTGGCCCAGGAACAAGCTAAAGGTAAAATTAGATTTATAGGTCTTTGTAACCCTAGCAAAGAGGATTATCTAAAATCCAGTGATGTCTGTAGAGTTGATATTTTACAAGCGGAAAGTAATATTTTTCATCATCCTCTCCAAGACTTTAGTGAAGAAATCTATACCGATGACCTCCTCACCATGGGATGGGGAACCTTAGATAAAGGTATCCTAAGCGGAAGTGTTCATAAAGAGAGAAAATTTGCAAAAGAAGATGCTAGAAGTTGGGCCCCTTGGTGGAAAAAAAGTAATTGGAGAGAAAAAGTTGAGCTCGTTAAAAAGATTGAAACCGCAACTCAAACTCCTATCATGGATCTCGCTCTCGCTCTGGCCCAAAAACAAACTGCTATCAATATTTGCGGAGCGAAGTCTCCAAAACAGTATGACCAGATACTCCAAAGCTTGAATAAAGACATCGATGAGAAAGAGATTCATACACTCTTAGATATGAAAGCCAATTTTGAAGATTAGTGTCATCATCCCCACATACAACAGAGAAACGACTATAGAACGAGCTATTGAGAGCGTTCTGAATCAAACCCAAAGTGTAGATGAAATTATTGTTATAGATGATGGCTCTACCGATAACACCCAAGAAAGACTCAAGAAGTATGATCAAATCAAAATTTTAAAAACTCAAAATCAGGGGGTGTCCGCGGCTAGAAATTTAGGCATTACTAAGGCCAGCTCTGAGTGGCTTGCTTTACTTGACTCAGATGATGAATGGTTGCCTCATAAGATTGAATCACAAAAAGAATTTATCAGTAAAAATCCACAAGCTGTTTGCGTTCATGGGGATGAAGTTTGGATTAGAAATGGCAAGCAAATCAATCAAATGAAAAAACATAAAAAAGGGGGAGGAGATCAATTTATCCCCAGCCTCGCTTTATGTTTAATTTCACCCAGTTGTGTCCTGTTGTCCAAACAAGTCGTGATTGAGCTAGGTGGATTTAGAGAAGATTTTGTCGTGTGTGAAGATTATGATTTGTGGTTAAAACTCACGTCTCGCTACTTAGTTGGTTTTATAGATCGTCCCCTGATCAAAAAATATGGAGGGCATCAAGACCAACTCTCTCACAAGTACTTTGCTATGGATTATTACAGAGTGAAGTCTATTGCTTGGATTTTAGAGAACAGAGAGTTAACACCGGAGAAAAGAAGTGCGGCCCAAGAGATGTTGTTAAAGAAGTGCTTCATTCTGATTAAAGGTTATAAAAAACACAATCATCAAGATAAGCTGCGAGAAATCGAAAAATTAAAAAATCATTTTTCGTGAGCCATCTTTCTTTTCTTAGGTCGGAAATAAGTACGGGGACTATAATTCGCTAGATCAGCCACTGATGTCATATAAATACAAGCATATCTTTCAACTTGTGAGGCCAAGAGACTTGGTTCAACTCCGGCCCTCATCACTTCGCCCCAAAAGGGATTAAAATGCCCTTCGTAGGTTTTGATAAGGGTTCCAATCTTTTTATCAAGCTTTTCAACTTTATCAAACTGAGCGAAAACTTCTTGTTTATCCACATCTTGCCCAAACTCATATTCTTTAGCATAGAGATCATCAATCTTTTTCTCGATGGCCACTTTTTCATCCATTAAATGGTCTATTTCAATGCTGATATCTTTTGTAGATTTAAAAGCTTGGACTTCTTTATCGAGCTCCTCAATAACCAATGCCGTTCTCCAGCCACAGGTTTTTTTAAGCTTCATCACATCTCCATAGATATGATCACCTAAATAGAGAATTTCATTTTCAGCTAATTTCATATCTTGTTGGAGCTTGGTTGCATATCCACCTTGAAAAATACCCGTTTCGATGGGAGCGTCAAAATTCTCCATGAGGCCGGTTTCAGGATCTACTTTGAGAAAGATTTTTTTGTCTGTAAAAAACTTTGGCTTGAAGGCCAACGTGATAGTGACTTCAAATAATTCTGTCCAATGCTTATGGTCTTTTAGATAAGGATTGATGGTGTAGTCAAGAAGCGCTCGGGTGTATTTATAATCCGAATTGGTTATGATCCAAAGTCGTTTATTATATTTTCTTAAACGCTCAAGTGCCTCCACGGCTTTGGGGTCTAAAATGATATACTTATCTAAGTTTTTAACTACAATATCTTTAAGGGTTCCATCTCTATGGCATATATCCACAGCATAAGTGACATCGTCGGCCATCTCAACATAAGGGGGGAGATCAAGGTCTGGTTTGCTGTCTTTAAGATCCACTAATAAAGAAAAAAGATGGGTATGGGCCATAGAAAAATTGGTGTCGATACTCATAAATTGAGGGTCACTCAAATCAACATTTTGACCAGCATAGAGAGCTATCTGTTCTTTATAGCTTAACTCTTTTGTTCCATGAGTAGCGGTTTTAATTTTATTATAAAGGGAAACTTTGAGAATATTTCCATTGTTTTTATCAACCACTAAACCTCGGATTGTTTTAAGAAAATCAAATTTAAAATTTTCAATTTCAGCGGGATAACCTTTGTCTTTGATGAGTTTTTTTATGGACTGATAAAAAGTCAGTTCCTCAAATTTATCACTGTGATAGCGGACAAGGGTGTGGTCCATATCAAAACCAATGGCCTTGATATGCTTCATATTTAATACTCTATTTACGTAAATATCCATAATAACTCGTTTTTTATGCCATATTGCCTCTCCTCGCAAATAACGTCAATTGCTAAGTACCTAAAATATGGTTAAAAACCTGCTAAAAAGGGGTTTAAGCCTAAAAGATTTACAATTCAAAGCATTAATAATGACAGTTTCTAGAGCAAGTTCTATTTTTTGGCCTTAATTTTAGAAAAGGTACTTCATGAAAAAGACACTCACTCTGGCCATATCTCTCACCCTGACTCAAGCTGCATTCTCAAGTGACAAAAGTGAGCAGATTATTTACGGGGTCGATAATCGTATCGAAACCTATCAGGCCAGTTACACTCAAAAAAAACTTGCTCATTCAACTGCTGGGATGGTGGAGACAGTCAAACTAGTAAAAACAAAAGATAAGGTCATGCTCCCACCGATTTCTATAAAAAAAGAAATGGGGCTATGTGAAGACGAAAAATTTAGTGATCAGCCAAGCTCTGTTATCTGCTCTGGCTTTTTGGTAGGACCGAATTTACTGGTCACTGCTGGGCACTGTGTTCCCAACCAAGCCAGATGTAATGAAGTGAGCTTTGTCTTTGATTATAAAATCGAAGCGGACAGCAGAAAAGCAGACATGCTTGTGTCTAAAAATAAAGTTTTTAAATGCAATAAAGTTATTGAAGCTAAGTTACAAGGCAGAGGGAATAGTGCTCGTGATTATGCCTTGATAAAGTTGGATCGAGTTGTACCAGGAAGAAGTGCTTTAAAAATAAGAAGTAAATCCAAGATCGCTGATAATTCAAACTTACTGGTGATAGGGCATCCAAGTGGGCTTCCTCAAAAAATTGCCAGCGGTGCGAGAGTTTTCTCAAACACCTCACCTTATTTTTTCAAAACTAACCTTGATACCTTTGGTGGGAATTCGGGTTCTGCAGTCTTTAATACCAAAACGCTAGAGGTAGAAGGAATCCTTGTCAGAGGCGCTAAAGACTATGTCGCGGATTCTATCAACAGATGTATTCGAGTTAATAACGAAACTGAAGATATTAAAGATCGTTTTGACTTAGGAGAGTCTGTTTCAAGAATCACCGAAATTTACTCTTTAAAAAATCGCGACAAATTATTCAAGGCCATCAAGGAAAATGACCTCAATTATTTGGATGAGTATATGACTCAAGGTTCACTTGCCATTACTGATGATCAACTGAACACTGTCCTGCATATCGCATCAGCTACTGGTCATATGCAAATGTTAGAAAAACTGATTAGCCTTGGAGCCGATTTAAATGCCCAAAATGAAAAAGGTGAAACTCCAGTTCATATCGCAGCTTTTCACAATAAAAAAGATGTTATTAAAGCGCTGGTGGCCAAGGGAGCTGACTTAAATATTGCTGATAAGGCGGGGATGAAGGCGATCTCTCATATAAGTGATTTGGATATTGATCTGGTCACACTTTTAGGTGAAGTTAATAAGCTCTAGACTTCGACCCATGCTTTACTGGTGGGACTAAGTAAGTGTTGTCTAAAGACTTCACGATAGCCTTTAAAAAAATAGTGACCGTTTAAATTTAACCAATGTTCTTTTTGCTTTTGGTAGGCCCTTGGTATTTCATACCAAGGGAGGTTCATGTCATTATGATGCACCAAATGAAGATTATTATTCAAAAACAAAAATGAAAAGAATGGACCAGCTTCCACAATACATGTCTGGTGAGTTCTTATGGTTTCGGGTCTGTGTTCTAAAAAAGATCTAATGAGAATAACCGAATAACCTGGTATTGCCATAAAGATAATGTACTCAATGAGACTGATCCCTAGAATTTGAAACAAAATCGCAAAAAAGAACCAGACAATATAATGAGGGATAAATAACTTAAGGTTTTGAAAGTCACCTTTTAAAAGGAACTTTAACTCTTTTTTAATGATCCAATACATTGAAATAAAGGGGCCCAAGATAAGTCGGCCTAGTAACGTTTGGTTGTAATCAAAAATTTTTTTTACCGGCTTAGAGAATTGATCATAAACTTTTTTACTCACCAGAAATGTTTCAGGGTCATACTCTGGGTGAGAGTATTGTGGGCATGAGTGATGGTCCATATGACTTATTTTGTAGAGCGCATAAGGAAGCCAAGGTATAGGAGTGATATGTCCCAGAAAGTCATTGAGTTTTTGGTTTTTAAACGGGTGATTATGTATAAGCTCATGTTGGAGTGAGCCATGAAAAGCAATAACGATAGCCGCAACAGGCATCAAAATAAAAAAAGGGAGTTGGTTAAAATAACACAACAAGGTAAACCAAGCATAAAAGGTGATGAGGATGAGGGCGAGTGTGATTCCATCCTTTTTATTTGTAAATTTCATGATAGGATCATCTTAATAAAACTAAATCGATATTTGAATGAAAAAATGACCACTCAACTGAATATGTTTAAATTTTCAAGAAATGAGCAGCTTTGGCAAAAGCTAGAAACATGCTTTGATAAGGCTTATCCGCGAGAAAATATTAAAATGATCTGTCGTTTGCAAGATAAGCATAAATTGGCGGGTTTTTCGAAATTGGCCACTCCTATATACAATTTCCCTGGGTGTGTCGAAGATCAGTATTCAAGTTTTATTATATCGAAACAACCAGAGCTTGCTCAGAATCCTATTCTAGCGGTAAACGAGCTTGATTCTTACTCAGGGAAATTGGCCATGGATAAATGGTTGCAAAGAAAAAATATACCTTATCAAGAGCTCAAAGTTACGGGGGCACATATAGAGAGTGTTCGTTTCGTGCTTGAGAGTAAAGCTCATATTGCGGCCATCGATTGTGTCAGTTGGGCCTATATTCAAGCTGAGATTCCTGAAGCAAAAAATCTCCATATTATTGATCAAACGGAGTTGGTTGCTGGTCACCCCATTGTTATCCAAAATAAACCAAATGATTTAAGCAAAGAGATAAAAGTTGAATCAGATCTTTTAGAAAAACTTGGTATTAAAAGTTTTAAATTTCATTAATTTACTTTTCTGCACATTGGCCAACTTCTAAAAATGTGGACCAAGTATCAAAGTCATCACCAAAAGGTTGTTCTTCTACACAGGCAACAGCAGCTTCCGTTTTTACTTGTGCGCATTCATAGACTTCCATATAGCTGGCACCATAAAAAGCATCACTGAAATCTAGTGCTTGAACACATCTTAATGCATATTCATTATCAATTTTTGCACAAGCTTCAACCTCAAAAGATCCAGGGCTAAAAATATCATCATGGATGTCCACGCTTGCGACACAAGCCGCTTTTATAGGAGTGTTTATTTGCTGGCAATAAATCAAGTCTTCTTCAAAAATAAAAGTATTAGACTTCATTTTGTCTTCACAATAATTAATGTATTGCGCTTGCTCCGTATATTCAGCAATTGCTGATAACTCTGCTAACTCTATTGTATGTAATTGCTGTTGTTCGCAGGTTGTTTCATCTGCTATGAGAGCGCTGCTTAACAGAACTAAAGATAGTAATAGATAGGTTTGCATAATTTTCCCTTTAGTTAATTAAAGCAAGTCAGAGGCCAAAGTATGATAGATATTTTGAAGTTAAATTACTGAAATAAGATAGAGCTAAATTTATCTGAATAAATGTCTGACAGAGGTGTTTAAAAAATGATCACTGATGATCTATGTTTAAAAAAGTAGTCATTAATATGAATTGTCCTCCCTGATTCTCTTTGTTATAGGACAGATTACTTTTCACCAGGTCTATATAATGAAAACTTTTATTCTTACCTATTTATTCATGGCCCAAGTTTTAGGAGTCGAAATCAAACAGCAAGAAGTCTTTTTTTACCTTTCAGCACAATCCAGTAAGGAAATAAGGGAGACAGGTAGAGTCAGTTATAAAGGTTGGAGTCATACCTATTTGCTGTATGAAGATGATATCGATCGCTTGAGAACAGGCATAGGTATAGAGTGGAGACTTCAATTTTCTGAGCGTTATAAATTTGCTCCTGGGTTTATGTATCAAGACCCTCTCCATATTCAACAGAGAACAACTACTTATGGAGATAATGTTGATTGCAGTGCAGGGGGCTCTCCTGGTGAATCCAAGCATTGTGTGTCCGGTGCTTCACGTAATGATTTACCTCATATCTCCTATTATTCAATCTATCTCAATAATTATTGGCTCACTGAAAGTGGCATACCTATCTTTATTGCTCCTATTTTTATCTTTCCCGATGTGAATAGCCATGGGCGCTTTGAGCAATATAGAGTGGAAAATGGACGTGGCTTTCAAATTGGAGTAGAGCTGAAAATTATCGATCAAGTCCTTGTTCAAACCCTTTGGAGAAGTGCAGTGATTGATACCCGTGACGATGGTATGGATTATAAAGGAGATAGAGAGCTCAACTCCTTTCAATTTAATCTGGGTTATAACTTTAAATAATGTCATAGATTTTAAGATCTTTTAGAAAAATTAATAAAGTCTTACCAACTGAGTTATGACTTAAACTCGTTTCTCTCCTAAGTTAATACAAGAGACATTTAAGGAAAATAACACCCATTAATCTAAACAAAAGAGGTGAGTGTTGCGTTTTCTGTTAAGTACATTGGTATTATTAAATTTTGCTTTTGCAAATGAATTAAAAGAGCAAATTCATTTGTTGGCCCTTGAAAACCACAGGCCTGTCAAAAGTTATCGCATAGCCCGGGAGATTGTTTTTCAAAAAATCTATTTGGAAAATAAGTCAAATTACTTTATCGAAGATGTCTATTGTCAAAAAACCTTTACTCGCAATATCGGCCCTAATAATATGCCTCATCATCGTATGATTAATATTGAACATGCATGGCCTAGAAGCCAGTTCAGAGTACCTAAAGGCTCTAAAGCTTACAGAATACGACTTGCTGATCTACATGCGCTCTATCCTACAGACTCCAGATCAAATTCTATCCGTAGTAGTCATAAGTTTGCCAACTTAACAAAAGGTGATGAGGTGAAGGGATGTGAGAAGGCAAGGTTTGGGCGAGTGCTAATCAGTGGAGAGTTAGGCTTTGAGCCACCACATGAGATCAAAGGTGATATAGCACGAAGTTTATTTTATTTTGCCACAAGATATAAACGTAATTTATCTCATGATTATGAGGCTACCCTTAGAGATTGGCACGCTAAAGATCCTGTTGATGCATTTGAATTAAGTAAGCATAATCAAATTAAAGAACTGCAGGGAAATAGCAATCCTTTTGTTGAGAAGCCCCATTTAGTAGAGTCAATTAAAGACTTTTAATCAGTAATTCGCAGGAGGATCACTAGCCGGAAAACTTTCATCGATCTCTTCATCGATTTCTTCCTCTTTTGTTAGAGTTCCTTTTTTGTTTGGCGATAATCCCTATAGGGCGTTTCCTGTTTATTTTTTTCTGAATCTTTGTCTTTTGTTACTTTCTTATGATTTCGTTCTTTCATAATAACCTCCATACTTATTATAAGAGACTGTAGGTAGAGTCGTCTTAATGAGACTTTAAAAGAATGTTAATAATTCTAGACTTTTGAGTGGTAGATATGAAGGGATCTCTACAAAGATTTATATGTTTTATCACAGAATATATACCTTCTTTTTGTAGTATACCCATTGAGAGATGACTCTTATTTTAAAACCCTAAGGAGCTTAATATGAACGAGAAATATGCTAATGACCCCCGAAACTCTCAATACTACAATAATCCACAATATGATCGTGAGCGAAATAGGAATATTCAATATGAACGTGGTTATAATAAAGAATTCAATAGAGGGTATAGTCGAGAACAACTTCCTGAAGAACGTTACCGCTCAAAGGTATCGTTTCAGTCTCCCCATATGAGTGTTGAAGAAAATCAAACAGATTATACTGGAATTGGACCTAAGGGTTGGAAGAGACCTGATGGAAATATTAAAGAAGAAGCCTGTAGTATCTTAGAAAGAGATCAATATGTTAACGCAAGTGATTTGGATGTAAACGTAGATGATGGAGTCATTACATTGTCAGGTACTATTAAAAATCGTCAAATGAAAAGAAGAGCAGAAAATATATTAGAAAATATTAGTGGAATTCATGATATTCAAAACTCTTTAAAGTTGAATACGGGTGACGAGAACAAAAACTACCATTAAAAAAACAGTGAGGATTAGCACTCGGCCAATCCTCACTTAATTTTATCTCATACAATTCTTACAACAATAATATTGATTATTTTCTTCAAGTCCATGACCGATAATAATAACATTGCATGTAACGCATTTTGGTGCAATATGTGAAATAGCACATTCAAAGCTATCAAAATTATATGACTTATTTTTATAGCTTATTTGAAGCGTATTTTTAGCTTCATAATTATTTCCACATTTATCACAGCTTAATTGATTGGCCATAAATACCTACCTTATCTTGCAATGTTTTTGTAAACTTCAGCTGTTTTATCTCTTGCACTTTGGCTGGTTGCAAGGTCACCTAAGCTAACAATACCAACAAGTTTTTTATCTCTATTCATCACTGGCATTCTGCGTATTTTTAACTCACTCATCTGACTCGCTACTTCTTCTACGCTTTGATCATCAAAGCAATATTTAATACTCCCATTAATACATTCTGATATAGGGGTGTCAGCAGATTTACCTTCAGCAAGTATTCTTAGAGCAAGGTCACGATCGGTGATCATACCAATCAGTTTGTCGTTTTCTTCAACGGGTATTGATCCGCAGTCACTTTTTTGCATAAGTTGTGCAGCTTCTTTTACTGACTTGCTTTTGTTCAAATACTCAACATTCTTACTCATAATTTCATTAATTTGCATATTTTCTCCTCGGTTAGTTATAGAATTAGTTATACATTCTTTTGTTGCATATCTTAGCCAGTAAAACATACGAAGAATTCTCTGGAGTTATATTGTTTTGTGAAAATTAAAATATAAAAATAGTTTCAATTATCATGAAATGAAATGCCTTGTATGGGAAGTTTCTAAAATGGTAAGGCAAGCGATAAGTATGAATGAATTACTAACATCTGTACAAGATAAATCAATCGTAATGATAGGTGAGTCAACTCATGGTACTCACGAGTTTTATAAAGTGCGGGCGGAGATTACAAAAGAATTAATTAGTGAGTATGGATTTTCTATAGTCGCTATCGAAGGAGATTGGCCTGATACTTTTAGAATCAATAGGTTTGTTAAACATTTATCAAATGATACTGCTACACAAGCTCTAAGTGATTTTAAACGCTTTCCGTTATGGATGTGGCGCAATAAGGTTATGGTAGACTTTATAAATTGGCTTCATGAATTTAATAAAAATTTGAGTATAAAAACAGGTGTCTTTGGAATTGATCTCTATGGCATAAATAATGCATTTGGTAATATCTTAGAGATTTTGAATACAATGAACCCTGAAGCGGCTAACCTCGCTAAACAGCGCTATTCATGTTTGGGGTTAAGGGATTTTGATAGTGATCAATATGCAAAAGATACCTATCAGGCTTTAAAAGATTGTGAAGATGAAGTCATACGTCAATTGCTTGATATTAAAAAATTTATAAACGATCAAAACAATGTTTATGACGATGAGGATTGCTTATTAAATTTACATTTAAGTGCTCAAAATATTGCTGCAGCAGAAGCTTACTATCGCAATCTTTATCAACCAGGTGTGAGTACATGGAATATTCGAGATGGACATATGATGAAGTGCTTAAATATTCTTATGGAAAATGAAAGAAAAAAATTAAAGAGGCCACCCAAAGTCATCGTTTGGGCACATAACTCCCATGTAGGTGATGCAAGTGCCGATCATCGACAAACGCAACATGAAATTACTTTAGGTGAGATCGCAAAAGAGCACTTTGAAGAGAGGGTCGCACTTATCGGTATGATGACGTCAAGTGGTAGTGTCACAGCTGCTGACAATTGGGGAGATCCGGCTAAATACTTCTATTTAAACCAGGCACATCCTGATTCACATGCAGCTTATTTAGCAAGATTAAATAAAGGAAATTTTATTGCTCAAACAAATACCGAAGGTTTTCAGACTTTAAGGCTTGAGCGTGCAGTAGGAGTTATTTACCGACCAGAAACTGAGATAAGAAGCCATTACTTTAATAGTTCATTAGCAAAGAGATTTGACTGGCTCATATATTTAGAAAAAACCTCAGCATTAAAACCATTAGATAATATCAGTACTTGGAAGCCAAATTTGGATAAAGCTATGGATACATATCCCATCGGATTGTAGGAGCATTAATATGGAAAATGAAAAAATTATTGAGAATAGATACCATATGATTGAAAATCAGATTAAAAAGAGAGGAATTAACAATACTCATCTTTTGAATGCAATGTCAGAAACACCTAGAGAAGAATACGTCCCACTAGATAAACAAGATTTTGCTTATTGGGATGGACCTTTGGGAATTGGTCATGGTCAAACTATTTCACAGCCCTATGTTGTGGCATATATGATTGATAAGTTGGAATTAAAAAATACAGATAAAGTTTTAGAGATTGGGACGGGCTCCGGTTATAACGCAGCTCTTATGAGTCGATTGGCAAAAGAAGTGCATACATTGGAAGTCGTACCTGAGCTTTTTGAAAAGGCCCAGTCAAAGCTGGAAAATCTAGAGAATATTTTCATTTATTCAAGGGATGGCTTTAAAGGTGTTCCAGAAAAAGCTCCCTTTGATAAGATTATTTTAACTGCTGCACCTGCTTCTTTTCCAGATCAATTATGGGAACAGTTAGCTGAAGGTGGAATTATGATTGCCCCTATTGGAAGTCACCATGAGACTCAAGAACTTTTTAGATATAAAAAAATTGAAGGGCAATGTCAGGAAGAATTTCTTTTACCGGTACGGTTTGTTCCCATGATTTCATAGGAATAAATTTTAAAAGTCTAAAGGAGAGTGTAATGGTCGCCAATAAAAAAAATGTTTTAGTCATTGGAGCAGATTCATTCCATACTAAACAACTTGAAAAATTAGCCCATAAAAAGAAATATCAAATAGATACATCGTTAGGGATTGAAGAACTTAAAGAAGCAGCATTGAAAGATAAAAAAGAATGGAAGGACTATCTTCAATCAATTGAACAAAAAGTTAAAAAAGGTGCATATGATGGTGTGATGGCCTATTGGGATTTTCCTTCGACTTTATTAAGATCATATTTTGTCGACAAATACTCTTTTCCAGGAGCTTCATTTTTAAGTACACTTAAATGTGAACATAAGTATTGGTCGAGAAAGCTTCAAAAAAATCTTATTGCTGAGTATACTCCAGAATTCGAATTGATTGATTTAGAAAACACAGAATCTATTGGAGCAAAAAAATTGAGCTATCCTTATTGGTTAAAGCCAATCAAGTCTCTCTCTTCCCAGCTAGCATTTAAAATAAACAACCCAGAGGAAGAAAAGAATATAATTGCATTACTGCGTAAAAAAAAGAATCCACTTGCAAATGTCTTTAGTTTTTTTGTAAATCAAGTTAATTTACCAAAAGATATCCCTACTGATACAAGCAGATATTTTTTGGCCGAAGAATGCCTGACAGGTAATCAATTTACTGTCGAAGGATATGTTTTTAACGGGAAAGTTCATGGATATGCTATCTTTGATAATATCAATGACAAGTCTGACTGTAGTTTTATAGGATATGAATACCCCTCTCAACTAACTTCAGATATTAAACAATCTATGATTGATATTTCAGAAAAAATTATGTTAGGGGTAGGCTATAATAATGCTCCTTTCAATATAGAGTTTTTCTATGACCAAAAGACAAAACGACTAGTTGTACTTGAAATCAATCCAAGGGTTTCTCAAAGCCATACACTTCCTATTCAGTATGTAGATAATATATCTAATTTAGAGATATCGTGTGAGTTGGCCCTCGGTCAAAAACCAGACGAGCTAGTTAGAAAAGGTCAATTTAAATATTCTGGAAAGTTTTTCATCAGAGCATATAGTGACGGCGTAGTTGCTGGAATGCCTTCTAGCTCGACCCTTAGTAAGTTAAGGAAAAAGTTTCCAGGTTTAAAAATTAAATTTCCCATAGATTTAGGCATGAAGCTTTCAGATTTAAAAGAACAAGATAGTTATAGTTTTGAGCTAGCTTTACTCTACCTAGGGGACAAAACACATCAAGCATTGCTTGATCAATATAAAGAAATTAAAAAACATTTAAACTTTCAAATAGTGAGGTAATTTATGAAGATTCCCGAACCTAAATATAAAAAGATTATTGATTTTCCTAATGATGTCGAAATCATTGAACATATGTGGATACCACTGAGTGATGGTACCAAGTTAAGTGCAAAAATATGGATGCCCAGTTGTGCCAAAAAATCTAAAGTTCCTGCGATATTGGAGTTTATTCCCTATCGTAAAACTGATGTGACGGCCTATCGGGATTCTATTAATCATGGTTATTTTGCAGGTCATGGTCATGCAGCTATCAGAGTTGATTTGCGAGGAAGTGGTAGTTCAGAAGGTATTTTGAAAGATGAATATTTAGAAACCGAGCTTAATGATGCCGTCGAAATAATAAATTGGATTGCTTCTCAGCACTGGTCGAATGGATCTGTAGGAATGATGGGGAAGTCTTGGGGAGGTTTTAATGCACTTCAAGTTGCAGCAAAAAAGCCAAATGCATTAAAGGCGATTATAGCTGTGAGTGCCTCAGATGACCGTTATTCAACAGATGTCCATTTCATGGGAGGCTGTATGTTATGTGATAATCTTTCATGGGCGGCAGAGATGTTTGCATTTAATGCATGCCCACCTGATCCCAAGCATTTAGGAGATAAATGGAAGGAAATATGGTTGGAAAGACTAAACCAAAATAAGCCTTGGCTAAAATATTGGATAGAAAACTCCTATCGAAATGATTACTGGAAACACGGGTCTGTGTGTGAAGCTTATGAGAATATAGATATTCCTGTTTTTGTCATAAGTGGTTGGGCCGATGGCTATACTTCAACTGTGTTTAAATTAGTAAAAAATCTTAAGTCAC
The DNA here is from genome assembly GCA_002713145.1 of Halobacteriovoraceae bacterium. Classification (GTDB taxonomy): domain Bacteria; phylum Bdellovibrionota; class Bacteriovoracia; order Bacteriovoracales; family Bacteriovoracaceae. Next base: position 19,976 of record PAVS01000005.1, on the reverse strand, counting down.
CTTGTTACGGACTTATCGGTCCTTGGGGACACAATTATCCGCATATGGGGATTCCTGGTCCTGCGATGGGTTTTTTACAAGAGTCACTTATGTGGTGGGACCATTGGTTAAAAGGTAAAAAAACATCATTCTCAAATTTTCCTAAATTAAGGGTATGGTTACACGATACAGTATCACCAAGTTTTACAGTTGAAAAAAAACCAGGTCGATGGGTTGCTGTTAACTCATGGCCTAATGAAAATATTGAAAATAATTATTATTCTTTAAAAGATTTAGGTCATACAAAATCAACTAAAATACATCAGCTCTCTAGCCCATTAAGTGTAGGATTATTTTCAGGAAAGTGGTGCTCATTTAGCTCTACTCCGGATCTTCCGCTAGATCAAAGAGAAGAAGATGGCGGAGCACTTGTTTTTGAAACCTCCCCGTTGAAGTCTGATTGTAAAATTTTAGGGCAACCACGGGTTAAGTTGCGTTTAAGAACTAAGCAAAAACAAGGGCAAGTTATTGCGCGATTAAGTGATGTTTTGCCTAATGGAGAGGTGAGAAGAGTTTCTTATGGGATGCTTAATCTTTGTCATCGTGAGAGTGACGAGTTTCCTAGTGAAATTCCATCAGATGAGTTTATTGAAGTTGAAATTAAGTTAAATCATGTCGCTCAAAATTTCGCAGCAGGAAACGCTATTAGAGTATCACTGTCAACTTCTTATTGGCCTATAGCATGGCCATCGCCAGAAGATTTTTCTTGTGAAATTGATCAGGATAATTGCTATTTTCGTCTTCCAGAAATTAAATCAGATATAAGCTACTCTGAGGAGCTTTCAACCCCTGTAGGTGCAAAGCCATTAGAAAAAGAAACTATCCAACCACAAGACTATAAGTGGCAAGTTCTAAGAGACCTTGGACAAGATATTTCTAAGCTTAAAGTGGTAAAAGATGAGGGGGAATATATGCTTAAAAAAGTAGGGATGCGGGTAAAAAGAAGATCAGAAGAAATTTATAGTTATCAACATAATGATTATAATTCATTAAAAGGAACTGTTAAATCGGAAAGACATTTTTCTAGACCTAATGATGATTGGAATATTAAGATAAAAGCTCAGACAGTTTTACGTGCAGATAAAAAGTATTTTTATATTGATAGTGATCTTGATGCCTATCATAACTCGCGCCGCTGCTTTAGCCATAGTTGGAGTTATAATGTTTTAAGAGAGTATTTATGAATAATTATAGAGATAAAATAATCGTCCAAAATTCAATATTCCTTTTTCTCTCACTCATTCTGTTTATAAGCTGTTCCGGATTTAGTGTGGATTCTGATCAAAAAGAAAATTATAATTTCAAACAATTAGAAGCCTATACTTTTAATTTTGATAACAAAGATCGCTTTGATCCTGACTCACTCATTGGACAAAGAATTATCAAGCATTTTAATGAATCTATGAGCAAGCTAGGTCACCATCATACTAATAATATTTCCGAAGCTGATTATATTGTTAGGTTTGATTATTATAGAAAAACATATTTAAGCACTCCTTCGACTTCAGTTGGTGTAGGGGTAGGGAGATCATCAAATATTAGTTTTGGTGGAGTTTCTGTGGGACGAACTCTACCTACGAGACGTCAGATACAAGGACTTAAAATTCAAATGATAGATCCTCAAACTAAAAATGAAATATGGAATGGTGAAGCCCGAGGGCAAATCAAGTTTAATACTACTGAAAAAACTAATGAAAAAATAAAAACTGCGATCTTATTGATTATAGAAAAATTTAAAAAGGATTTAAACTAAAATGGAAATAGATGTAGAAATTGAATGGGCGGCTGTATTTAATAATTTATTTCGTCTAGGTATAACATTTCTTTTATCGATACCGGTCGCTTGGCAAAGAGAAAGGAAAACTCATTCTGTAGGGTTGAGAACATACCCTTTGGTTGCTGTTGGAACGTGTGCATTTATTCTTATTGGAAAATCATTTTTAGAGATTGAGACAGAATCAATGTCCAGAGTATTTCATGGAGTTATTACAGGGATGGGTTTTATAGGTGGTGGTGCCATTATAAAAAATGATGATTATGTAAGTGGTACGGCTAATGCAGCAAGTTTATGGTGTACGGGGGCAATAGGAGCGGCAGTGGCTTTCAATCGCTTAGAAATAGCAATTGTATTAAGCCTAACCATACTTATAATATTTAAATTTAAAACTGTGATGTCAAAAAATGGAAATATTAAATCTGTAAATGAGTAAATTATGAATAGGAGAGCTTAACCTTTCTCGCCCTGATAGTTTTTCTCACGAAGAAGCTTTGCCAGATGAACAGCGTTTCTTACCATAAGAGATGTGGCATTAGTGGTTTTTTCTGGATAGCCGTTTCTATGATCTTTGTAGTCTTTTCCCTGCATAGCCTCACCGACCCAATAACTTATGGCATTTGCAGGTAAGGTGAACCCGACATCATTGAGGGCCTGGTACAATTCTGCGGAAACATGGTGGGCACCATCTTCATTACCGACAACACAGACACATGCTACTTTACCATAAGTTTTCATACGTCCATGCTCGTCTGTATCGTCAATATAAGCATTCATTCTCTCTAACACTCTTTTAGCTATACTTGATGGTTGCCCAAGCCAGATCGGAGTTCCTATAACCAAGAGATCACAATCGTCGATTTTCTCTTTAATGTTGGACCATTCATCATTTTCTCCTTCGTCATGATTAACTCCAGGAAGAATATTATAATTTCTACTGTAAACGCTTTCTGACTCAACTCCGTGAGAACTGAGACTATGTTGAATTTGAGAAATAAGTATATTAGTTGAAGAATCTGAAGACTCTTTCTTTAAGGAACAATTTATTAATACTGCTTTTAATTTCATAATCTTACCTTTTGGAAAGATAATATTAATTTAAGCGGAGAGAACTTTAATTAAAAGTACGTTAAAAGATGTGTATATTTATAAAAAAGTGGTGGAGCCGATCGGGATCGAACCGACGACCTTTACACTGCCAGTGTAACGCTCTCCCAACTGAGCTACGGCCCCTTATTTAGTGATCCTAAAAAAATAGCAGAGAATTCAAGGGTTTACAATCCAAAAATACAGAAAATATGTCTATATATTAAACACTGACCATAAATATTACCTTGTGAAACCCTGATTAGGGCAGTTTTTGAAGATTTTTTTGGCCTGAGAATTGCTTTGTAATGCCAAAGATTATTTTAAAAAGCTATGAGAGAGAGAGGTAATTATGATAGCAACAAGATTTCTATGGCCCCTAGCTTTACTTGCATCCATTGCATTTGCAAGTGAGCTCTTCCAAGAACAAAGTATTTCAAATGTCACCAGAAGAAGTGGAGGAGCAACTTATCAAGTCGTCCTCAATCAACCGGTGAATAACCTATATGTGACTCTTACAGCGGAACTTGTTGATCCCTCGAGCTCATCTCATAAACTTCAAATCTATAATGTGAGTTATGTCACTATGGGTGGGAATCATGTGACTATGGCCGGAGAGCAATTTTTAACCGGCTCAAATGCTAAATTAACTCTTGAAGCCAATTCAAATGATCCAATCAACAAGGTTCTCATTAGAGCAGAATCATGGCGTGCCTACCACGGTATGTATGTGTCAGTTGAAGGAAGCCAAAGCCGTGTAGAGCCGACACAGCCAACTCAGCCTGACTATCCTAATTATCCAACTGATCCAACTCCACCACAAGTGGATCCAAATGATGAAGCTGCTCGTATTGAAGCGGAAAGAAGAAGGATTGAATTAGAGCGCCAAAGAGAAATTGAGAGACAAGTGGCGATCAGAGTGGAAGAAGAGAGACAGCGTCAGTGTCGAGGGGATCTCATTGGAAGAGTTGGATCTCCTGGAATTCAGTCCCAAGCTGATCAGTGTTTTTCATCTGAAGTTCCAGAAGCTAATCGCAGAGTTGATAGAACAAATAGAAGACTTATTAGAGTGAGACGTCAGTTAACTGAGCTGAACAAGCCCATTATCAGATGTAACGAAAACCTCAATGATGTAAAAAAACAAGTAGCAAGCTTAACTAGGACTTATAATTCAAAGTCTGCCAGTTTAGATGCAGTTAAAGCTCAGACTTCTGAAAAGTTAAATTTGGTTAGAGCTGCTGCGGATCAAGGTGAAAAATATAGATGTACCCTGAGCAAAGTTGGAAAGAAGCGAAGAGGTACTTATCGTGGTGAAGGTGAGAGTAAAGCGAAAGCAGTTATGGCGGCCTTTATGAACTGTCCAAATAGAAAAAATGATGGATGTGGTGACCAAGATGAGTTCAGAGGAACTGTTAATTGTCAGAAATTAAAATAAGGTATTGAACGGAGAATAAATATGAAAAATATATTACTAGTATCAACATTTACATTATTGACTTCAGCTTATGCTCAAGACTATTGCTCTAATTTACAAAGAGAGCAAGCCAGATTAGCGGATTGCCAAGTGGCCCTTGATCGTGCGAATGCTCAAGTAAACGCAAATGATCGTGATATCAGACTTACTGAGCGAGATATCAATCAGCAAGGCAAAAGAGATCGAGAACTTAATCAGTGTAAATCTGACAAAGCGATACAAGTGGCCCAGTCCCAAGGGCTTGAAACAGCGAATGGTAAAGCAGATAATCGCATTGCTAAAGTGACTGAGCATAATAGAGACATTCAAAAAAGAATTGGGCGTAATATAATTGTTAAGCACGAGTGTGCTGCCATCTACCCTGAAACCGGAAATCAAACTCAGTATGATCGTGGTGATTGGGGACGTTTTGTAGGTAAGAAAGCCATCTTTTTTGGAGAAGGAATCACAGCTGAAGACGCTAAAAATGCTCTTCTAGAAAACGCTCAAAAAGAAGGCTTTTTTGATAATAGAGATAGAGGTGGTTTTCTTGGGCTTGGAAGCAGAACTTCTGACAAAAGAAAAAAGAAACTCCTCACAAGCTTAACTTGTTTTCCTGTCTATAACCAAGAGCATGCTCAAGGGATAAAGCCAGATGTAGAAAATATTGCTAAAGAAGCACTCGCTATCAAAATGCCAAGAGTTGTCGCTGGAGATAATGATGGTGGAAATAATGATAATGGAGGACGCAGAGGCCGCAGACGTGGTGGTCGACGCGGAAATTAAAAAAATAGAAAATATTAAATCAATATAAGGAAGGGCCTACCCCTTCCTTTTTTATTTGAGTAAGATCTTAGCTCGTTTATTCATTCCCTCTATGATCATAGTTGCCGTATCTTGATTGAGGTTTTTATCGAGCTGCTTAAAATTAATATTAAGTATGCTCAAATCATTTTTTATTTCACTGACAATTTTATCAAAACTCTCAGGGTTGATAGCACAGGCCTTGGCCGTTTGAGCATAATGTTTGAGCGAAATTCTTTTAAAAGCATAATGCCCGGTCTTTCCCACTTTCATCGCCAGCTTTAATTTTTCAAGAGCATGGTTTTCTCTGGCATGCAAAAAATAACCACTCATCACATCATAGAATGGAGTGAGTTTAAAGCCCTTACTATTTAAAGTGAGACTAAAGTTTTTGGCATGTCCATCAGTGGCATAGAGCAGATCAAAAATCATAATGGCCTTAAAAAAATTCGCTCTATCATTCTCATTGATGGAGGCACGTAAGAGCTGACAAATATCAACGATGCCAGGGCCTCCTTCAGATTGGTATTTTTGATAAGGGGAGACTTCTAAGGCCTGACATAAGTCTTCTTGGGGGATGCGAACCAGTATATCTTTATCATTGAGCTTGGCCCACTTGCGATCAAAGCGTTCCACCACTAAAACTTTGTCATCATCAAAAATTTCTATTTCACTATTGCAGGAGTCCAGACCAAAATGTCTCAATAGCCACAAACAAAAATATTCATTATCCACACTGTCCGAAAAATCAGCGTCCATACCCAAAGCCCCGAGGGATTTTTTAAAGATATGTGTGGTTGGGGTCAGTCCAATGGGCTCACACCATTTATTATTTATTTTGAGAAAAGCGGTTTTTTCTTGAGCCCCGGCGATGGAGAGTCTAAAGTCATTATCCGCCATACCTAGAGGAGTTGCACTGCTTAGGCCATTGAGTCTTTGAGTGATCTCTTTTTTAGTTAGTGGATTGTATTTTAGTTCAAAAGTATTTTTAGGGACAAAACCTTCGGGGAGAAAAGAAAGAGCTCCGACACAATCTCTTCCAATAACAGCGAGCATATCAAAGGGCCTGGTGCTTTCCGCACCAAATTTAGTGGCCACTGTTTTTTTAATTTCAATATTGTCTGGTAGCAGATTATCTAAATATCTTGTAACAACATCCCCTTTAAAAGAGCTTTCTTGCAAGGGGAGAGAATAGGAAATAGGAAAGCCGTTATGAATCCACTCGCTATCGTACTTCATGCTAATACGACCACTCATATCTTTGGTGAGAGTGGAGACTTTAACATTGTTGAGGTAGACGTCTAAATTGGTGGTTTTTTTTAAGCGTCCCATTAGTCCTCGATAAGATGAATCATGGTATCAATATCTTTATTTTTTTTATTATTTCCGATCAGCTCATCATTTATGGAAAGTCCTGCGCCAAGAGCTTGCAGCACTTTGAAAAAAGAATCAAGGGTGCCTCTTCCATTTTCGATATCACTGACGGTAGGTTGGCGCATATTCATTTTTTTTGCCAAGTCAGTTTGGGATAGACCTTGAGCCTTTCTCATGCGTTTTAAGGCCGTTGAGAGCTGTTTGGGTGTTTTGATATTGTCTATTTGCATCATGTTCTCCATACGAATAAGCGTATAAAAATATTATATACTAATTATCGTATAAAAACAATGTATACTTAAATCCGTATAAAAAAAAGGCCCAAAGAACTTGGACCTTTTTAATGCAATGTGAATACTTCAGTCAGAGAGTGTGTGGCTCTAAGACCTAGGTTTAGTATAACATATAGTTGGATTTTATTTAAATTGAGCAAGTGTGAAGTGAGATATCAGGGACTTACATCGTAATGAGAAATATCTATGCCACAAAAAATTGGCGAAAGTGCAATGTTGACCAACTCGAATCAATATAAAAACTAGTTCGGTAGAATATAATTATTGAATTGGATTTTTTTCTGAGGTGGTCGTAAAGTATGTATACAGTTTGCGAGCGGCGACGCTAGCAAAAAACCTCGAAGGTGAAAGTCCTTCCTGGCCTACTCCTAAGTTGCGGCCAGAAGCCAGGATTCAGTGGTTTTTTAGTGATAAAAAATCTAGGAGCGAATCCAGAGAGTTTATAAAGTTTATCCGAGCTTTATAGACCGCATCCAGCAGGTTGAAGCAATTGTGAACCTGAATGGTGAATAAAGTAGAACAAGGTTGTCGGAGACTTTTGTTTCACTTTAGATTAAAAGCCGAGCCCGATGGCAAACCGGGCGAAGGTCGAAGTTGTCAGTCAAGAACTAGGGAAGAGCAGCTGACATTTTTAATCCTATCACCTTAGGTCGACATGTTGGAAAGGGGATTTTGTGAAAGCGCGGAAGCAACTTTAAAGCTAGGTTAACCTTGACTTGGGATTAACCAAATCATTTGCGATTGGTTGTTTTAAAGTTGTGCGTACGAGATCGACAAGGGACTTGTCCCGAGGATCTTGGAGGCCGTAGTGGTGATAATACAGCCTTTATTGCTACTACTAAGGCGTGAGTTTTTATGACTGTTTAAAAACTCTGGAGAGCTAACCAAACTCCAAAAGACTAAAATGTATGACGAGTCATCTTAAGTTTTAGTTGGATGGAGGTAAAAGAGGTGAGTACTCAAAGCCGGTCTTGGCAACCGTACTTGGGAAATCCAAATGTGCGGATCCGAAAAAGAAGGTTTGGGCGAGAAGAGAGTGAAGTTGAGTCAAATCAACGGAATTCCTTCTCACCAATTACCTTATTTCCTTTTATTTCTACCCTTATATTTTCTTATCACTATTCCTGTTAAAATAACTCAGGTTTATCGTTTAACATTGGATTTTGTTTGCTATCAGGCTGAATTCTTGTTGTTTTCACTCAAAGATTTAATACAATAATATTATGCAGTTAAGAGTAGAAATCGCGGATGAAGATTTTGATTATACATTTGATAAAGAAAAGATCTTTATAGGTTCTGACCCTCGCTGTGATATCTGTTTGGAATATGAAGGTGTGGCCAAGGTTCATGTCAAAGTTTATAAGCTGAACGAAAAGTTATACTTCGATCTTCACACCAAAGACTTTCCCACCTTTTTAGGCATCAACCAAGTCACGAAAATTAAGCAAAACGAATTCACTGAAGAACTTCCTATCGAGATAGGAGGGATCTACATCTATAATGAAACCCCAAAAGTAGAGGAAGATCCCAATAAGTATAAGATTAACTTTGATCTGCCAGCTGAAGATCACTCTGCTGAAGAGCTAAAAAAGTCTTTGCTGGGAGATTCTGAAAGTAAAGATGAGGAAGTGGATAGGAAAAAGTATAGACCTCAGCTCTATCAGGAAGCAAAGGAAATTCCTGAGGTTAAAGTTGAAGTTAAACAAACGAATCTGCAGCAAAGAAAAGAGCTTAAACGAAAAAAACTTGAGCAAACAAAGTCTAAGAGAATTCGCACCAATAGAAGAGTTAAAAAGGACCCTCCTAGGATTAATCAGAAATTTAGCCTAAGCACTTTAGGTGTTGTTATGATCACTATTTTAGCTTCTGGTTTTATTTACTATAAGAACCATTATCTTCCCAGTTTGAAAAAAATTGAGCGGATCACACAGGAGAAAAAGAATAAGAATTATGAGTTTGCTGGTTTTGTTCCTGAAAAAGTCAAACTTAGCCAAGATGAGATTCTAGATTATTTTAAAAATAAAAAATGTGAGGGAGCTGAGGTTTCTGATATATGTCGCAGCTTAAGCCTTTTTTTTACTGAACCCAATGAAGGAGTAAGTCTTATTGATAAAAAACTCTTGATTGGCCTGAATCGAAAAAATGTTGAAAGCAATTTATCTCAAAGCTTTAACTACTCAAATGCTGAGAAGTCATTATTAAAATCATATTATGAACAAAATTACTCTGATGAGATTTCTTGGGCAGAGTTTGAAGCTTCTGGACATAAGCTTAATCAAAATATGTATACCTATTTAAAAAATAAGCATCTCTATCCCATTATGCTCTTGAATGTACTCCTGCAAAATCAATTCGAAGTCCCTGAAAGAGTCGAAAGTGTTTATATGTTTCTCTACGATATTTTTGGCCATGAAATAAAAGTTCCAGGTTTTATAGAGATTCCAAAAAGGTCTTTTAAACTTCTCATGAGCAATACTCAAGAAAATCTTCTCAAAGTTAAAACTTACTGGAACTCTAATATGACGAAAGATATTGAGTCTGAACTTCAAAGAATGGGAAGTACGATTGATATTGATTTTGATGAAAGCCTTATCGAACAACAGTTTATCAAGCAATTACTAAGTACTATACAAAACTATATAGATATAGAAAAGTGCACGACACCTCTACAGCAATCGATTTGTAGTGCCATCAGCTCGACTCGAACTCGACTTCCCTACGAAGGAATTGTACTGGAGAATAACAAAGCTTTTTTTGTGCAAGATTTAACTCAAATTCAAATTTGGCTTGAGAAACAATTTGAGAGTGACGAGATTACAGATGAAGATGGTAGAGAAATTGTCCAGTTACTTAAAAAACTCTCTGTGGAAAAAGAGGATTATGTTCGCATACTTAAAGAGAAAAAAAATTATCAAGTTTCCGCCAAAGATTATTCACTTAATCTGCTTGCGGCTTCATTCTTACTTGGCCCCTATGAAAAGATTCTTGCTGATGCTCCCTTTGAAACCATCACTTTAATTGGTGTCAAACAAATGGGGGATAAGGTTTACTCTCAAGCAGTCTTAACTTTTAATAAAAATTTTCTTTTTAGATACTTTGGGGAGAAGCCTCAGTTAGAAGTGAGAAGGAACACGAAATTTCTTATAGGAAGAAGGATCCCCTCTCTTAACCCCATCATTCAAAATGCGCTTACAGCTACAGGGTCTGAAGAAACTCAATAAGGTCCAATTTATCCTGATGTGAGAGCTTTTCTCTTCCATTTTCATCAAGAAGCATTGTTTCGTGACCTTTATTGCTCATCCCTTTTTTATTAGAGTTAAAAAAGTATTCTGAATCGCTCTTGTAGGGCTCTCTTATATACTCTGCACTAGGGTAGCCATTTTTCTGCTTATCAAAATCAAGTTCCTTGTCCTGACTTGGAACAGCTATATATGTCTTGGCCCGACTTTTTGCTGGAGTAATAACGTCGTAGAGGGTAGGAGCTGAGTTATTGTGAAAATACGGCCATCTGGCCCATATACCTACTAACGGAGGTGGAACATAACCTTTCTTAGGTACAACACGGGTTCCTATGGACTGAGAGATTTTTAATTTATTTAAGTCCTTGTAAAAATAAGTCATTCCTTGGTGGCGATAAGGGTCTGTGCCCACGTCTTTCACAATGGTTTTTTTATGATACCAAACTTTAGTGGTCGCAATAAGTTTCTCATAATCAAGTTCGTGGCTATTTTCTTGCCCCCAACCTTTTTCATAAATTCCATGACAACCTTTGCAGCTATTTAAGAAGATTTTCTCTCCTCGTTTGGCCTTAACGATGTCTATTTTTTCTGGAAAAAAATCATTAAATTGAGGAGCTTTGGTATTAAAAACATAGGCCGTCAGCTCATCAATGGTTTTTTTGTTTACTTCGAGCCAATTCTCAAGTTTTTTTAAATCAACACCTCTGCCTATTTCATTCCATAAAAAATTAGTATGTACTGGATTACCGCTGTCAATGGAAGCATCGGAAAGCCATTTTGTTTTATACTTTAAATTCCACCAAACAGCTGGCTTTGAATCAGCAGGCACTTTTGCAAGAGGTGATTTTCTTTCACGCACAAAGCGAGAGCGAGTCGCATATGAATCATCAGCTCTTTTGGCCAGGGAGAGTCCTACTTGCGCCAGAGATGTATCAAGTCCTAGGGTTTGAGGTTCTTTTAATCCGACAAATTTAATGGCGTGGCGAGAGTTTTTATAAATCTCCATATCGTCAGCACTAGGACCGATGAGTATTTGAAAAAGAAGTGAATTAGAAGCAAGCAACGCTTTTTGCCCTAAAATAAAAACCTCATTGGCCCTAGGAAATCTATTTGAAAGTCCGAGCACCTTTGTGCCAAAAAGATCTTGAGAGTGACAAGCGGCACAGCTAAAAGTCATGGCCTGGGCGTGATTGAAATTTTTAACCGAAACTCCCATAGGATATTCTTCAAGTTCACCCATATCGGCAATGAGATTGGGTCCTTTTTCGAGAGTTGTTTTGGGGTAATCATGCAAACCCACCCAATTAAATAGATCTTCAAAATTTTTAAAAGGTGCAAATTTTTTGGAAATTTTAAAAATGAATCTTCGCAGGGCAGAGTTTGAGTCAGCGTTAAAAAATTTCTCCATCGCTTTTACGGGGAGCTGTAACTCTGAAATATCCACTGGATAATTAAGAGCGTGGGCGGAACCCTTGATGATATATTTGCGAAGAGTGTTTTGATTGAGGTTTAAGATATTGGCCCTGTGCCCATCTCTTAGACAAACCCTATGACCATGGGAATTAAAGCATCGCTCTTGACCTGGAAGTTCTGAATTTTCGCTCCAATCTTGGGCCCAAGCGGGAAGCAATGATAGCCATAAAAATAATGCAGTGCAAGATAATCTCATGCTAAACTCCTGATTTAGGAATTTATATACCAAAACTTTTTACTCTAATAAATAGCTTAAATGTATGAAAATCTTGCATTCCTAGCAATTGTCAGTATTTTGCCGATTTATAAAACTTCTCATCTAAGGTATAAATGACATGAATTCAGCTGGGATTTAGTTGCTTTTCTCCTAGTTGATTTCCTCCCAGTAATAAATGGTCTCTCGTAGGCCATTTATTACCGGTCTTTTTCCATCTCAGTACTTTTATAAATCTTGTAGGGTCTTGTTGAATTGTTCTTTTTCAAACGGTTCGCTTAGGTAGGCATTGGCTCCATATTTTGACTTGGCATGGGCCTGGGCCTTATTGGCAGAAAGATTTTTCGCTATGATGACTGTCTTAGCTTTTTGAAATTTATTTTTAATTTGGCCAGAGAGCTGATTCACAACCTTGGGGTGGTCATTATAATAAAAGACAATAATACATTCTGGGTCTTTGGTGAGTTTAGTATTTAACTCACTGAGCTCAGTTAGAATAGCCATGTTTTCTGATCTTAGATCAGGGCTAAACTTGGTCGTTAAAAACTGAGATTTATAATCAAAAAAATAGATATTCTTTTTTTGCTTTTCTGGCTCATTAGGTGCTGATTCTTCTTCAGTTGGTTCTTCGGCCATAGCTTCAACATCTTGTTTGAAAAGAATTTCAGATTCATCTGTTAAGACTTCATCTTGGTTCAGTTCATTTTTTAGTGAATTAAAGTCGATTACAACCGTCGGCTGATCATCATCATCATTTCCGCTCATAAGGCCATTATAGGGATATTTTGTTGATTTACAATCATAAAATTAACTACTTATGCATCTTTGGGCATATATTTTTAAAGTTAAAAGCAAAGTGATCCGATAAGTTATTGAGAAGTCTAGCAAGACTTTTTTGGCGTAGGAATAATATGGCTATTGAAGATTTAGATCTTGAGTTCGAAGACGAAGAGGAGCAGTCCAAAGGCGACGCCCTTGACGTTGATGTCGATCTCAGTTTCTCAGCATATCCAGTTGACGGTAAATTAGAAGGTTCTAATAAACGAGGACCTATGCCGAAAAAGCGCCCTCATCCTGCCCCTAAAGCGGGCACTCCAGAGCAACCACAAAACACCGAAACACCTTCGAGACCTACGCCCAGGCCTCAAAATAATAATACCAATAATGTGAGAAATATCTCAGAAGCACCTAGGCCGCAACCACAGCCTCAGCCCAGGCCAAAAGCTGCAGCGATTCCCCAAGCAAGACCCTCATCTCAAGTCACTCCTGACTACGCCAATGATTCATCAGAGGATATTGCTTATTTAAAAGAAGAAATTGCTCAGCTTAAAGCGCAAATGCAAAACATTCAACATCAAGCTGATATTAAGCTTGCAGTTGCTGAGGCGGAAAAAGAGTATTTGGTTGAATATGTCTCAAACGCCAAAGTGCTTGACCATCAGGTCACCCAAGTTTTAAGCCGGATCAACAAAAAGGTCCCGGCCCTTGGAGCAGAGGTACAGCTTTTGAAAAAGTATGTCTCCGAGTTTGTGAAAAACTCCCAAACGAAAAAGAAAAAGGGGGACTAAGAACGAGGTGCAAATTTAGAGCTAAAAACTATTCCTACAAAAATCAAAAATAAGCCTAAAAGGCTGAGTAGACTTAGATGCTCATTAAAAAAGATGATGCCGGTTAAAAAAGCGAAGAGGCATGTCATATAATTATACTGACTCACAACAGATGCTTTTTCGTATAAGTAGGCATTGGTCATAAAGACCTGAGCTAATTGAGTAAAGCCACCAATAGATAAAAGTAAAATGAGTTCTTGCCAATTTGGAGTTACCCACAATTTAAGCAGCCAAGGGATGCAAAAGGGAATTGTAACCATTGGGAAGTAGAGAATGATAAGGGTAGAATCTGCTTTGCCCCTTAAAAGTCGAATCATATTATAGGCTAGTCCTGCAAACATGGCGGCAAATATTCCACAAAGAAAATCAAACAACTCAACTCTAGGATCAAAGTTTTTCAATAGGGCAGCCCCTATAAAGCAAAGAATGAAAAACGGAATTTGTAATTTATTAGGAAATTCACCTACTATAAAAATAGCAAAAAAGACGGTGAAAATAGGAGCGAGATAAAGAATGGTTACAGCAGTGGCCAAAGGCATTTGTTGAATCGTATAAAAATAGAGCGAAAGAGCGATGGCGCCGAAAAGTCCACGAGCAAAGAGAGTCGGTGTGTGTTTATTAAAAATTTTAATATTTTTTTTCAGAACGATACTATAACAAATGACGAAACTCACCAGTGAGCGAAAAAAAATGATTTCAATAGCAGGAATGCGATCTAAATACTTTACCAAAGCATTCACAATGCTAAAAAAAAACGAAGCAATCAATATATTGATAATTCCTTTATTAAGTGTCATAAGTAAATAATCGCATAATTAATAGAGGTGGTCTATGCAACAATATAAAACTGACAAAGATACAAACCTAGAATTCTTAGATATTGATCATCATTCTTCCCAGGCCATCATTATGCTTCATGGATTTGGAGCTTCTATGTTTGACTTGTATTCCCTTCATCAAGTCATGGACCGTGATAAAAAATATGATTGGTATTTCCCCAATGCTCCACTTGAATTAATGCCAGGTCACCTGATGGGAAGAGCATGGTTTAATATTGATATGCAAGAGTTAGAGCTAGCGATGCAAAAAGGGGAGCATCGAAAATTTGCTGACAAAGAACCAAGTGAACTCTTTAAGGGAGTGTCTTTGGTGGAATCATTTATCAAAGCCCGAAGCAGTCAGTATGATAAAATCATCTTAGGTGGCTTTTCTCAAGGGGCGATGGTGAGCTCACACTTGGCTTTAAATACAGATTTGAGCATTGAAAAGCTTATTTTATTTTCAGGAACCCTTATCGCTCGCGAAAAACTACTCAAGGCCCAAAACAAAAATAGACTTCGCTTCTTCCAGTCCCATGGAAAAAATGATCCTGTTTTAGAATATGCCCAAGCGAAAGAATTATTTGAAGCTCTTAAACTTTTAGGTCATACAGGGGAGTTTGTGAGCTTTGAAGGGGCGCATGAGATCCCCATGGAAGTCCTTTCCAAAGTTAGTCAATTTTTGAATAACGAAAATTAGGCGGCTTTGTCTACTTCTTGATCATTATGCTGGTGAAGATATTCTTGTAAAACTTTTTTTACTTGGACTGGATAGTCTATAAATTGCAAGTGAATCACTGATTTGTTTTTAAGAACGATAGTCACTGGTCCAAACTCGCATTCAAAAGAAGGAGCCTGAAAATCTAGAATATCATCAAAATGGATGACTTTACTTGTCCCAAAAACTTCAAAAAAGATTTGAATTTTATTTTTATATACAAGTACATGATTGTATTTATCGTAGACATAAATAGCGCTCATGATAGAGATAATTGAGATTCCTAAGATCACAGCAAAGCGACCTGGATCAACGATATTATAAAATATAAAGTAGGCCATCGCACATTGAGCCCCATACAAAATAGTAAAGAGGGGTAAATTATCAATGAGGTTATTGAAGTGATTTTCTCTTGTTAATTTTGCCAGTGCTTTATCCATCATAAAGCACCTATCGGTGATGTGAATTAATTATTTAGTTCAGTATTTTGACCGGTATTAAAAGCCTGCAGAATTTTTTTATATTCTGAAGTTTGAACATCACTGAGTTGAGGGGCACGAGAGCGGGATTCATATTGAAGCATTTTATTTTGAGTAAGCTCCATTGCTGATTCATTGATTTTAACTGTGGTTTTGCCTTTAAAGTTAATAAATGAAGATTTTGAAAAGTAAGGAGTATAGCTGGCCAAGACATTTGAATAATGCCCTGAAACAAGCTCCGAGTTAGGGGTGATTATTTTAAAACTCTCTTCCGTGTCCTTATCGGAGACCTGAGCTTGGACAAAGCCTTTGTGTAATTTAATGAGTAGTTGTGAGTCAATTTTCTTAATATTTACCATACTATTTTGCCCAAGTTTTATAAAAACAATTGGGTCATAGAATTTGATTTTAAGCGTGCAGTTCAAAGGACAGTATAATGAGGTGTCTGAGGTTAACTTAGCGCTTTTTACTGCATTGAGAGCTGTTTTATCATTGCTTTTAAGTAAGGTTGGATCTCCAGTGAAATCAACAATAGTGCCGATGGTTTGAGTAAAGCCGACAGAAATACTAAGGATAAGAAAGGTGATAATTTTTCGCATTTCCCGATTATAAATAAATAGTGAAAAGTTACAACTAAAATTACCGATAAATAACTTATGAGAGAACATAAAAATAAATCGATCTCATTGGTTGTAGTGGTGATTTCTTTGATCATCGTGGTTGAGTATTTTTCTGAAGACCATGTTTCGTCATTTAGTAAATATTATTTCAAAGATAAAACAAGAGAAAAAGACAGAGATGACGTCATTGATAAAAACAAAAAGAATGCCCAAGTAAATAGGGTTGTGGCAGCTGATAAAAATAACGATCAACCTAGAAAAATAAAACCTTCGCGTCCTAGTCTTAAACCTTTTATGCGACCAGCTCAGGTGCAAGCCACAGACTCACATCCCTTTAAAGTTGCCCCTGAATTTAAGGGAGAAACTATTTATGCTGATCTTTTTGTTGTAGATAATCATTATGCACTAGATAAAGATGATTTTATGCCAGGTGATTTTGAAGTGCTGGCCCAAAGAGGCACCTTTCTTATCATAAAATCAGATTATCCACCAGCTCATGCTCTTCCTATCGTTATGAATGAAGGGTCACGCTATCCAGGTATCCTCACCGGAGTGGTGACACTTAAGTTTTACAATTATAATCTTGGAGTCGACGAGCTGTATAAAAGTGGATTTGAGATTACTCAAGAATACGAGCATCTTAATACTGCTTTTATAAAAGTCCAGGGCGGAAAAAGGGCGCAAGAGGCTTTTCAATATTTTCAAAATCACTCAAATGTAGAAACCGTTGAACTCGAAATTCTGAAGGGTCTCAGAGGGCATAAGTAGCTCAAAAAATGGGCATATGATCAGCTCAATAAAATCACTATTCAAAGATGAGGGCAAGATTTCCATAGCTTGGAAAAATACCAACATTTTTCAAGGTTTAGGTCGTTTTTACCGTAAAATATACTAGAGATTATATCTTAAGGAGAAGAGGTTGTTAAAGCTTCTAATATTGCTCACGTTATTTCTAATTTCTTGTGGTGAATCCACTGCGGTGAAAGAAAGTAAATCTGCTATTTCAGATAATAGTGCTGAGCCTAAGTCTGCCCAATTATTTGATGGGGATATATCAGCAAAACAAAATGTCGAATTCAGCTTCTCTGGACTGAGTTATTTTGAGGCTGATGTCTCTTCTGGCTATACTTTTGAAATTAAGAAAACCCCTTCTACTCTTGCTATCGATGAGAACACCGCAGAGGTGAGTGGGTATTACGAAGCCTCAGGGCTCTTTGAGGGCATTTATATTCAAGCCACTTCTATTGCTGATAACTCAATTATTTTAAATTCAAATGAATTTAGTATTGCTGTGAATGGTGACCCTCTCCTCACTCAAGCATGGCATATCAATAATACTGGACAAAGAACTTATTCATCCGTAAGAGGAACAGCTGGCTATGACGTTAATTTACTAGAAGTTCTCAATGAGGGCATTACTGGCAAAGGGGTGAAGATCGCAATCAGTGACTCAGGGGTTGAGGTCAATCACGATGATCTTTTTGATAATCAGCTCAAAGATGAACACCGCAATTATTCTATTGGTTCTCCTTATGAAGGAGCTCCAACACCAGTTGATTTTCATGGAACTTCTGTTGCAGGTTTAACTTCTGCGGTTGCTTATAATAATTTTGGCTCCATGGGGATTGCGCCAGGTTCAAAGTTTGCAGGTTTTTTATTCCTCGCAGATGGAGTTAATCAAACGGCTCAGCAAATAATTCACCAAGCTCAAGGGGACTTCGATATCTTTAATTATAGTTACGGTGATTTTATTACGGAAGATGACCGTTCTCTTAGTAGCTATTTAGATCAGTTATCTTACCAAACGCTAACCGAAGACAAAGTTTATGTGAAAGCAGCTGGTAATGAATATTTTAAACAGTCTGGTGGAATATGTGCCTCTCATAATGCTAATTTTCCTTATGAAAATGAATCACCTCATATGATCATCGTTGGTGCTTTAAATGCCGATGGACATAAATCAAGTTATTCTAATGCTGGTTCCAATTTATGGGTCACAGCTCCTGGGGGGGAGGATGGTGAAACCTTAGGGCCTTCCATTCTTACGACTGATTTAAGAACTTGTTTTAAGGGTCTCTCAAGCGCCAGCAGTCGCTCAACAAATCATTTTGAATATAATCATTCCCTCAATTTGCAATGTGATTACACAGCACTTATGAATGGTACAAGTGCATCCACTCCCATTGTTTCTGGAGTCATTGCTCTTATGCGTGAAGTTAACTCCAATTTAAAAATGAGAGATATTAAACATATTTTGGCCCTCACTTCAGTGCAAGTTGATCCTAGTTTTAATCTCAATTATTTTGGTAATGATCACTGGAGTTCCCTGCCTGGGCTGCAAGGTGATTATTGCGATAAAGATCTTAATTTAGATGGTCATGAATATGAACAGGGATGGGTAGAGAATAAAGCGACTACCGGGCCTGGAAGTGATAATGGTGGGTTTGTGTTTAGTAATTTTTATGGATTTGGTCTTATCGATGCTAAAGCAGCAGTTGATATGGCCAAGACATATACTGATTACCTGCCGACCCAACAAAGTCAGACTGTGAGCTCTGGAACACTTTCGTTATCTATTCCTAACCACTCCAGCAATTCAAATGTAAATGCTGGAGGAAGAGTCGATACCCTTGATATAACTGCTGGGTTATTTGTTGAAAGTGTACAAGTTGATATTCAAATTACTCATGAAATGAGTGGTGAAATGGGTGTGGAGCTAACCTCTCCCAGTGGAACAAAAAGTATTTTAATGAATATTAATAACTCTTTTTTATTTTCTGAAGATCAAAACCTTAATATTGTACTCACGAGTAATGCCTTCTATGGCGAGCCTTCACAGGGAACGTGGATCTTAAAAGTCATTGATGGGCAAACAGGTGAATACAGTGGAACTTTGACAAGCTGGAAGTTAAAAGTACTCGGACACTAATTAAGGAATAAGTTGAAATCCTCACATGCTATAGTTATTTTCGCTCTGATGTTTAATCAAATACTCTTCGGACTCAACTTCCCTGCATCGAAAATAATAGTCTCTCAAATAGATCCAATGCTTTGGTCCAACATGAGATTTTTGCTAGCCGGTTTAGGGATGCTTTTTCTCTGTCTGGTTTTTCGCAGAAAAGCTCCCCCTCTTACTTTGAATTATTTTAAGCAACTGATCCCCTTGTCGTTACTAGGTATGGCCCTAGGTCAAGGCCTCTTTCTTTATGGCCTTCGCAGCACCACCTCTGTGAACTCTGCCATTCTTATTACCACAATTCCCATACTCACTTTGATTGTTGTGGTGGTCAGAAAAGAAGAGCTACTTAACTATAATAAAATTATAGGCATTCTTATCGCTTTTTTAGGTGTTATACTCATGCGAAATATAGATCAATTCAGTTTGAGTAACGCCAATTTTATTGGAGATCTTTTTGTTTTAATAGGGGCCTTTTGCTTTGCTCTTTATCTCAGTTTAGGGAAAAAATTTTTTAGAACCTATGACAATATGTGGAGCACCACTTGGATGTTCATTGTTTCTGCTTTAACTATGGCCATCTTTAACATAGGTAAGGTTGGAGAGTTAACTGATATTCAGTTGAATGTTGATATTGTTATGAGTGGTTTTTATTCTGTTTTCTTTGCGACTCTTTTAACTTATCTCATAAATAACTGGGCGCTTATGAAGGTGTCCTCAGGAATAGTCGCTATCTTTATTTATTTGCAACCTATAGTGGCCGGGTTGGTTGGATATTTTTACTTGGGTGAAGAAATTACGAGTCGAATGCTTTACTGTTCACTTTTTATATTAGTGGGGGTTTTATTAACCTTAAAATCAAGAAAGCCCAAACCGACTGACTATCCTGGTGAGATTTAGCTTCAACTATTACTGATATTTGTAGAAAATTTTACTTAGACCTAAGTTTTTCCTTCTTTAATTACAATAGTTTATATTTTTAAAGCTATCATTATGCTTGCAATAAACTTTATATGAAACTCACTTGCT
>PAVS01000004.1 GCA_002713145.1 Halobacteriovoraceae bacterium | reverse complement strand
GACTCTGACCCCTTCATGGTGGAACACACCGCACTCACCCTTTACCGACAAGCACTTAGAACTCTCAAACGATAATTTTTGAAGCTCTTATATCCGTAAGCGCGCTTCTGTACGAGCTTAGCGTTGTTATTAAACGCCTCTGTTCTAGCATTTGTGTACTTAAATGAGAAGTAGCGAAGTATCTCTTTTGACCACCTGAGAAGCGTTCTCCCAAGCCGCTTCAACTCTTTTATTTTACTTTTTTGTAGCTTATCTATGAGCTTTATTAGGCTTTGTTTTGCTCGGTTAAAGCCTTTGCACTTATACAATGTATAAAGTCCTTCTTTTGCCAGATAAACTTCCTTGAGCTCCGGATATTTATTTAGCCAGTGGTCTAATTCTATTCGATCCGCATAATGTAAATTTTCTCTTTTTCTAAGGAGCATTTTTCTAAGTTCGTGAGTTCTTTTGTCACCGGTAATCCCAATTCTTTTTTTATTCAAAGTTGGGGTTATAAGTCTTAGTACATGGAACTTATCTGCGATGATTTCTGCGTTAGGAAAGAAGTTTTTCACAAAGGATTTATAGCTATCTGCCAGATCAATAGTTACTAGTTTTACATTTTCTCGACCAGGGATATGGTCAAGTCCTTCATATAATTTTCGGTGGGATTTTCCTTCTACAATCTCTCTAACTTTTTTACTTTTATGATCCACAATAAGTGTAGCAAAGTTTCTTGCACCTCTTCTTTTATCCTTGCTAAAGCCGTGTTCGTCAATTCCAATAACTTTCGGCCATGGTGTATTTCTAAACTCTCGCTCTTTAAGTTCAAGCTGCCTGTAAAAAGATTTATAGATGAGTTTTCTTCCAACATTATACGTTTTTTGAACTTTTTTGAGATCTGTATATGTCTGGCAAGACCAACATAATTTTCTCTCAAGTCTTTGAGTTATTCTTGCTCTTTTTTGTATGCCTTGGACTGGTTCAGTAAAAACTTTTTTACAATTTGGACATCTAAATCTTCTTTTTAAAACCTTTAAAAAGATGGCCTGTTTTCTAAAGGGAACATCTTTAATTTTAACCCATCGACGATCGTGAACAGTCTTTGATTTTGTGGCGCAGTGAGGACAGACCTCAAAATCAGAATGTTTGACCACGTGGATTTCAAAAATCGAGTAACGAGCTCGTACAACTTTTAAAACTTTAAGTTCCGGTAGTAGAAAGTTTTGTGTTAACTTCTTGAAAGGCATAGATTTTCTCCTGGTTAGTTTTTGCTTCGTAACCAAAATTATACCTTGAGAATTTCTATGCCGTTGATATCGTTAATTAATGCAGTGAGTACACCTTAAAGAGTCATAATCCACTATGATTCACCACTTGCTCGGAGTTAAAATCTATTCTACTTGTACGCCCAAAAGAAAGCTGATTTAAAGGTCGACTTTTTCCTCCCATTTAACAACGAAAAACAACAAGAAATCACATTTAAGGACAATAATTATTCTTTCGAGGTTTAAATCTCAATAACTCAATATCTGGTTGTGAACACCTTGAATTTACGAAAAGGTTCCGCGTACCCGTAGATTAATTCACAAAATAAATCCCATAATCCTTAAAGGTGCAGACATGCCCTAATTTTGATTTTTTACACTGTGAGAGATCTAGTTTCTCCGAGATGATTTTTTTACTCTTGGTAAATTGAATCTTATCTTTTTTTGGATCGATCCATAATGCATCAACTGCAGCGAGTTCTTCATTTAGCACAATCTTATTGATCACCCGACTGACATCCTTAAATAATGGATGAAGATGATTGATGACTTGGTCATTGATTTTAAAATAAACTCGCTCATCACGAGCTTTATACTTGAGCTGTTTATCCCCGAGGGTTTGACCAATTGTTTGAAGAGCCTTTTCATAGTTTTTTAAAAGTGAGAGTTCTTCTTGAAAATCTCCTACATTCTTAACTTGATAAACACCAATCCCTACTTTCTTAGTTGTGTCTTCAAAATAATTGGTTTGATTGGATAAGAGCAGCTTATCTTCTTGCACACTATATTTTTTTTGTAATAATCCATGTGAAGACTTTTTTATCATGGTAAAAGTCAGCGCAAAACTATTCAAAGAAAAGAGTGTTATGAATATAATTATTGTTCTTGCATGAGCCATTGCTCTTCCTCATCACAATATGCGGGTCTATCCGGACAACTTTCTACATAAGAAAAAGACTGACAGGTTCTATATTTTAGTGCTCTGGTGTGACATCCTCCAAACTTAATAAATGACATTTGAGCTGGATGAAGAATAGATGCCCCAGGATTTTTAGGGGGAGAGACAACGGTAAACGAATTCTCATCTTGAGTGATTGAAACTTGCTCAACAGGAGAACCGGGAACATTGAGTGTGTCTAAACCAGAGTCAGTACCTGGTTGATTCATCCCCAGGTTTTTCTTACACCATCTTTTATAATAAGGTTCAAGGTCACCATTTTTAAGAATCTCTAATTTCTCTCTACAATTGGGATCAGAATTTCCTTCACACGAACATCGATAGATATTTTTATAGATAAGTCCATATTGATTTGGGCTAATCATAGTAAGCGAATCAATCCTTGGCCATTTCTCGACGATGAGTTCATTTTCAGAAACACTCTTGCGTTCAAAAAACTGAGCTTGCTCTAATTCAGTCGTGCTTAACTCGTTAAAGTTGATAGGACCACCAAATCCATAAGGAGTATTATTATCTATGCTGCAAATATCAGAAAAGCCATCAAACTCAAAATTACTTGATATATACATAGTTAAATTTGGACTATTGAAACCGAGTATATTTTGACAAATATTTGCATTTTCTCCTGAGCATTCACAAGTTAAATTTTGACTGGCAACTTCTGCAAACGCCTGAGCTTGTTGGGCCATAAGGCTGGGAGTTTCTGGAATGGATCGACAGGAATTACTCACTGGCACATAGCGAAGTTCATCGTTATTAATAGCATTTTGGAAACCTGCAATGTCTTCATCGCGATCGATACCAATACCTGTTTTACTATTATAATAGAATCCCCCATCCCCTTCATGATACTCATCTAAGAGTCCCATTAAATGAAAAACTTCATGGGCAATGGTCTCGCAATCAATATTATCTTGATAAGAATTCGAGTTCTGTCTGAATTCTGCTGCTTGATAGCGAATCTGATGTACGACCGGTCTTTGATTTTCGGGGAGATTGTCCCTTCGTTGGGTATCTAAAATATCAATAGTGAGGTTTTCACCAGTAGCTGTCTTGAAAAACTGATTGGTTCCTGCGATACATCGCCTTACTCTATCCATCATATCTTGAGAATTGAGTTGTGATGTCCCTCCATCCAAAATAGAAAAATCCATCGCGATGCGAGCGGTATAGTTATTGGGGCTGGTTTGGGTAAGCAGGTATTTTCCATTATTGCGAAGTCTGGTTTGATTAAGCCCTACTTCTCGGCACTCTTGTGTTTGTTCGTTATTGTCCATCACACGAGTGATATATTGAGATAGTTCCTCATAATTCGAGATGCTTGTTCCGCCCGAGCACACTCTTAAATCAAGAGTCGGATCGATAAGGGCATCGGCAAGTCGTTGATAAGTTCTTAAAAATAAACCGTGTTCTTGTACTATTCTAGGACAAAATGTTTCAGGGAAATCAACTTGGCGGTGTTCATTTTGACAACTAGCCGAGCGAGTAACTTTTCTACCGTGTTTAAATTTTTCTGCCATATAGTGAGTCAGCAAATTCGCCACGCACTCTGATGAATAATTTTGTAAAATAAAATTACTCATATCACTAATCACTTGATCATACTGAGCAATGGTGCGATCCCCTCTCACTTCTTCAGTAAAATCACACTCACTTGCATTTTGGGCCCCCGCTGCTTCGCGAATAATTCTTTCAGCCTTTTCACGTTCATTATTTCTTAAACGCTCAGTTGGCCGGTAACCAGCTTCTTCTAAATCATCGAGTTGATCATCAAGGGGGTTGGCTTCGCGCTCGAAGGGGTAGTAAGGAGCGGAAGCTGGAGCAGGAGTTTGAGCTCCAAGCTCTTGAGAAATGATAAAAACAATAAATATGACTAATTTAAAAAACATTCTCATCCTATGGTGATACTGCTCTTATGGCGGCATCTAGAGTATTAATACTGCAATTAGTTCGAGGGGAAAAATCAGTTCGAGGAGTGATATTAACTCCAGGAGAATCAACGGTACCGGGAACATTCGTGTTTCCACCGGGAACAACTGGAGCCTCTAGAGAAGCTCCCAATCGAGCATTCATGACATCTGTGTTTGTGGCTTCAACTCGCCCAACGATATCCTCTTGAATACTCGCCAGTGTGGTTGAAGTTCCTGGTAAATCTGCATTTTGAGAAGCGCCTTCAATATCGGTAAAATTAAAAACTCTTCCTTCAGCGGCAAGTCTACGTCCAGAACTTGATCTGGTAGAGCCTTCAACTATGGCCTGTCCTCCAAGGTTATAAACACCTCCACGGTTTCCAGCAACGATATCATTTGAAGTTCTAAAAGCTCCATCAAAGCCTTCTGCAGCAGGAGTCAGTAAAAATCTATCCACATTAGGGTCAATACTTCCTCCAGGAAGATTACTTTGCGACACTCCTACAATATCAAAACCTCTCTCAGACTCTCCAAAGACTTCACTAATAATATTCTCAACGGTTCTTCCGCCATCAGTTGCGTTAGAAATAGTATTTCCACGTTTTAAAATAACGACTTCATTAGGATCAAGTTGTTCTGCTAAGGTGACCATTCGTGCTCTAAAATCATCCGCTTGAGCTTGAGTCAGACGTGTTCCATAATCAGCGTCTCCTCTAAAGTCTAGAACATACCTTCCATCAATAAAACGGTTAACATCTTCTACACTGGAAGCAAGCCTGGCGGGGTTCGCTCCATCCGCAGTTATTTCTCGCGTTAGACTTGTCTCCAGGGCAGCAAATCTATTATTAATATCAAGTTGAGCTTCGGGACTAAAAGTCTGTCCTAATTGCCCTCTTGATCTCATTTGTGTATCGACAGTACGGCTTGAATAAACTCTTTCGCCGTCAGCATTTGTGGTATAAATTCCGGATCTCTCAACGAGATATTGTCCATCAGGGGTTACACCTTTAATCAGATAACCATCAGAAGTCAGTCGACCAATCATAGGATCTTTATTTGCCAAATAGTCGACATTAACCAGTTCACCATTAATTTCAATAGTTCCTTTAAAACGAATATCGCCATTTTCTAAAACGGAAACCGACACTCCCCCACCTTGCCCTCGAGATGTATCAACACCTAGCTCATAAGCAACTTGCGGTTTTCCATCTGCATCAGTGTAATCGATACGATAAATATCTGGTAATCTCCCCGCAGGCTTGTGACCGGAAATAAAGACACATCTGCCAGGAGGCACATCGGCACAGACTCGCGATAACTCCTGCCCATTAAAACCTGATGTTCGAATATCAAAGCTTTCACCGTTTATATCAAGTGAGTAACTTAATCTATCAGTATAAGTAAGTGTTTGCTCAGCCCCTACTATCCCCGAAACTCTATCAGCAGAGGCATCACCTAGATAAGGAAGTACATTTGATGGAATCTCACCAGCTCTTGCACTTGCTAAGAAATCATTCATTTGTCTTTGAAAAAACTGAGAGTCTCTATTTTCAAAAAAAGAGGTAGCTCCAGTTTGAGCTTGACTGACTTCTGGTATCACCATCTCTCTAACGGCCAAACCTGGTGGTCCATGAGTTGTAAAAACTCCATTCACATTAGCGGCTTCAGATCCCATCCACAAATATCTAGCCATACTTCCACGAGGACTTCCATCTGCACCTGGAGTGATATCTAAATCAGCAGCAAATCTTTGTGCTGCTTCATCTAATGTCACATCTCGACCTAAACTAGCTGAGAGTTCTCTGCGATAATGTTCAATAGGGTTTCTGGCATCGGGAGATATATTTGTCCCTCGGCCGCCGTAGTATTCATTAGCCCAAAATTGAGCACGGTTTCGAGTAGTGTCTTGACCGTTCGACTCTCCTGATGCTTGAGTATTTTGTAACCACGTATTATATCTATTTCGTAACTCGAGATCATCCCCACTTAATGAAGAAGGATTTTTATCAAAAATAATATTATTACGAATAAACGACATTCGATTGTATTCATGGTTACCTAAATTCCAAGTCACTCTTCCTTCATGTCGTTCTCTTAAGCCTACCAACATTTCTCTGATTTCTATATTGCGGGTATCAACTCCATCATTTCCCCCATCAAAATTTTGCCCACTTAAATCTCCGACAAAGTGCAGATTATAATTCCTATAATTTCCACTACTATCTCGCGTAAAATCAAGCACTCGATTCCCATTTGCATCCCTTACAGGATTACCAGAACTATCTGTTCTGAATTCAAGATAACCATTATCAATGAGCTGCTGGATTCTTGCTTCACTCCCCTCAATATCACCGATGAAATGAGTTTCCCCTGTACCAGTATATTGGTTTCCTTCGGCTAAAAGTCCTTGCGAGAGTAATAATAAAAAAATGAGGGATATTATCTTTAGATTGAGCACGAGCCATCTCCTCTATTTTTTACAGCATTTCTAATGTCGCGTTCACTCACTCCCGCTTTTCTAGCCTGAGCTATTTTAAGCGCCAAAGCATCCGCCTCTTGTGCAGGAAGATCCCCAATCTGATTACGAAACTCTCTTTTAATATTGGCGACCAACTGATCTGTAGGCAATTCGAAAAATCGATTATTATCAAGTCGTCTCATGACTTCATCGATTTGATTGCTATTCATTCCTAAACTATCTTCTAAATAATCTCTCACTCTTTCTTGAATTCTAGGGGTTAGAATTCCATCTGCATCATTCACAAAGTCTAAGATTCTATTGGCCTGGCCATTAGTAAGAGTTCTTCCCGAAGCGGTCATAAACAAAGAAACTCTATCGGCATCAGACAAAGAAGCAAGTTGATTGTCTGACATTCTGAGCCCTACAAAAATTTCCCTCTCTGCCAGAGCATCACTTACGTCTAAATCACGACCGTCTTGAAAATAATCATTTGAGGTATCTCTTCTTCCCGTGACGACAATGGGAGCCCCCTGAACTTCCTCTACAACATCATCCGCAGCATTATCAAGATCATTACCAAGGCTGGCAACGGCTCTACCACTATTGGAAGAATCTGCAGCGGCTTCAACAATTTCATCTCCCGCCCGAACACTTGCACTTGTTGCCAGACGACCATAGCCTGCTGCTGCAGCCGGCACTAACCATGAAGTGGCACAATTCATAAGAGATGATTCATTATAAACTTGCTCAATTTCTTGTAGTGGATTACATGCTCCATTTGCAGGAATATTATCATAAAACTGATTGCTCTCTTCTATACAGTCTCGCTGAATAGCTGCAGCCACCGCGGTCCAATCAGCAGCTTCCACTCCCAGAAGGCCAGCGCGAGTGGCTCGTTGTAAAGCGGCACCAGTTCGAGCGAGACGAGCTCCTCTTACCGCTAAGCCAGCTCCAAGTCTTGCTAGGCCATAACCACCAAAAGAGAGGGGAAGGAGTAAGAGCTCTGCACCGATTTCAGAAGCTACTCCATACCTATTATTTGCTCTGAGTAAGAATTGATCTAGATCTCCTTCAAGCCCTCTAGAAGCCATGGAATCTTTTAATTGCTCTGATCTTTGGAGATTTCTTTTCATAGTGCGATCAATACAATAATTTACTTTTGAAGGATCATTTGGTCTTATCCGCGTACGTTGCATAATTTCTGAAACCATATCACTGGTGTCATTAATCATTTCATTTAGCTTGGTCCCATAAACTCTTCCAAAATCAGCTCTTGAAACCCGACCAGGTCTTCTTGCTAATTCAATTAACCCTGTTTGCATCGTCCCTCTATTCCCAAGAGGAACACGTGACATGAGTTGGTCTAGTTCTTCTTCAAGTCTTGATATCTCTGCCATGAGTGCCACTATTCTTGGCTCCTGCAAATAAAGTTGATCATTTTGTGAACTACACGAACCTCGAGCACCTTTCATATCTTGGACATCACCAACTATTTGTCTACATCTATCAACTGTTCGACTATATCGTTCTCCATAAAATCTTTGGGTAAGTTCATCTAGCTCTTCTTTCTTATCTTCTAATTTATTTTTTATAGGGCTAAATTGAGAGTAAGCGATATTAATCATATTTCTTCTCTCTGGTTTACCGGGAGTGAGCTCATTAAAAAATCTTGCCTGACAAGTAGTGAAGTCTTTGATGTCATCAAAAGCTGTTTGATAAGCAAGCTCTTCTTGCATGGGATCTAACATTTCTTCATATTCTTGAACTGTATCCACCACACTTCTTAAATTTTCGTACCTAAATCCACCGCCACAATTGAGATCAATAAACTCACGTAGATTGGGATCATCTGCATTTCCATTCCAAATGATTCCCGCTAGCGGTCTTAAACCTTGTTCAAAAATCACATTGGCAAAACACTCTGGATTGGGCGTATTTAAATCCCCCTCTTCAGTCCTTGGAGCAGTTAAAAAAGCATAAGCATCTCGAAAATGATCAAGGCTTACCATACGCCTTAGACCTTCCTCAACACTGGCTTCCACTCCACCATAACCGTAGTCTTGAACCCAATCATGATCCCCCCCTGTTTGCAAACGACACCGTCCGCGATTAAAAGGGCAAGTGGCAGATCCACCTGTTGGGGGACAATGATTCAATCTTCCAATACGCACGCAATGATCACTTCTTGAGGGACTAGTGCCACCACTTTCTTGAGCAAGGACGTTGAACATTGAAAATGTAAAAATTAAAATTAAAACTTTCACACTCACCTTTTCGGACATTTAGTTTATAAACATTATATAGATGTATTCTCACTCACTGAGCTAACCAACTGATATTTCGAAATTATTAACAAACTCTCAAAATCTCCGCCCCATAAACAGGGCAAAAGCACTCAAGTACTGGATATTTTTACCGTCTAAGAGCCGTTCACTTAAACCCCCGCCTCATCCGCCGATAGAGCTTTTACACCTATCAGGAGGATAACTATGAAAACAGTAAGTTTGGTATGGCTGGGACTTTGCCTTGCCACCAGTGGTTTCAGTGCCACAGACTCAAAAGTCGAAAAACTCGTTCAACTCAATTTTGAAATGGATAAAAGCCATCACTCTTTGGTGAATAACTTTTCTGAAGCCAGAGATTATTTAACTGTCGTGCGCGAAGAGGTGCGTTTTCCTAGCGGCCGTCAGCATGACAGACTCGATCAAGCACTCGATCTGCTTGAAGAGATTATGAACTCTGATGAATTTCGTAGAAAAGTGACGACTTATATTCAACCGGACGGAACCGCTAATTATCAAAAAAACTATCTATGGAATGAGACTGATAAAACACTCAGTCGCCATGAGGTTTACAATATCATTATGGAAGGATGGGAAGCTTCTAGGCCTGACACTGCAGGAGAGATGAATCTTAATATCAAAAAATATCATTCTTGGTGGTCACGAGTGATTGGTTGGACATCGCCCAGTTCTTCTAAATGGATCAATGTGAATTGGAGATTTTATAAGCGCTATCAAGTGCATGAGATGGTTGGAAACATCGTTCACGAATGGGTTCACCTGCTAGGTTTTCTTCATGGTAATCAAAAATTACATCAAGAAGTTCCCTATGTGGTGGGTGCGATAGCCGGACAAATTGCAAAAAATAGACTCGATAAAAAATAATTTAAATGGCTGTGAGAAGTTGAATCATTTCGCTTCTCACAGTCACATTAACATCACTTTAAGCGAACTAATAGTAGCAGATCAAAACAGCTACAACCAACCCAAACATTCGATACAACATAAACTTCACAATGAACCTCCACATTCTTTTCGCTTACCTTCATTCTAAGTGAGAGCTAATGGTGGAACAAAAATTTAGTGAATTTAGTATTTGATTAAAAAATAGCGACTCTTAAAATGGTCACATTAGAAACGGTATTGATACTCGACACCTGCTTTTTCACTATGGTGTCGGTAATAAATATTCATTTTCATCACATTAAATTCTAGTCTTCCTGTGAATAAAGGACTGAGCATCATAAACTCATCCGTATATTCACCAAGGGTATTTTGTTGCAGTTTATAGAGTAATTGATCCGCTCTTTCTTGCATTCCCGGCAACGCCATGATGGCATCACGAGTCCTATCCGCGGCTTCATCTTGATGAGGATTCACTGGGGATTGATGTCTTTCCACATAGTGGTGATATAAATTCACCTCGGCCAAGCCAGATAAAGAGCAAAGGAATGTGATTAAAAAAACATATTTCACATATTTATTATAACGATATTTTATGAGGAAATAAAAGAGGAAAGATTGTATAGTGAATGTGAAAGCCCGCTATAGAAGCGGGCTTAGACATTTAATATATGTTAACAAAAATTACAAACTTACTAAAAAGTAGAAGCAAATCAAGGCGACAAAGGTTGGAAGCAGCGCAGCTTTTAGTAGTCCCAGTGGTGAGATTCCTTCCTTACCAAAGTTCTCTTTTAAGATTCCAAAACCAGCAGGGTTTGGAGCGTTGGCAATAACTGTCAGACCCCCACCAGTGACCGCACCGGCAACGAGAAAGTATTTTTGCTCATCGGTAATACCTTCCACAAGAGATCCAAGATAGGTTAAAGCGGCATTATCTGTAATACCAGTAAGAGCCGTTGAACCGAGGTAAAGTGGAATATTATCCATACCTGCTAAAAGAGGTTGGAGCCACCATGCTTGAAGTGAACCTAGAACAACGAGTCCACCTAAGAAAAACCCGACTAATAAAGACTCTTTAAGTTTAATTGTGTCTTGGTACTCTTTTGTAACTGTGGTGAAACCTAAGAAGAACAAAAAGGCACCTAGGAAAATGACCATGTGGTGAGCCGATGTCACAACCAGGGCCAGAAAAATTAAATGAATACTTGTGATCCACCAAGTGGGATGCATTTTTTCTTTTCTATCTTCTGGTCTAAGGCTGAAGTCCCCTGCGAGCTCTTTTCTAAATGCCCAAGCAATAAGGATAGCATTGATGACGACAGCAATAGCTGCTTTATATCCAAAGTGACCAATCATATGGGCCATGCCCCAACCCCAGGTTCCTGCCACCATAAGAACGGGAGGTGCAGCGAAATGAGTAAGAGTTCCACCAATAGAGATATTTACAAATAAAAGACCTAAGGTCGCGTACTTGAATTTTAAACTCATATCTGGTTTAGAATAATAATTTTTCTGAAGGATTAAAGCCGTGACTGTCATGGCCGCTGGCTCTGTAATAAATGATCCCAAAAGCGGACCAATAACTAAGGCAGATAGATAGAAAGAAAACTTTCCATTGAGTGGAATCATTTTAGATACCGCCACAATAATTTGTTCTGCAAATTTAATCACAGGTCTTGTTCCGGCCATACACATGATGACAAAAACAAAAGCGGGTTCAGTGAAGTTCATACTTTCTAAGAAAGCCACAGCTCCGGTTCCCCCTGCTATCACAGTAAGAAAGAGGATAAGAACTCCGGCCCACATCCCAAAGACCGCTTCGACTTCACCTAAGAAGTGGAAGAGCTCTGCTTTAGGTGATCCATCAGGATACTTGTGACCTATTTCTTCGAATTTTTTAACCATAAAAGTATGGATAACTGCGATTGCAAAAAGTGTGGTTCCAATGATTTGCACGGTTGGATCTGCTTTGAGTGATGTGACTAACTCCGCAGCTTTATGTGCAGCTTCTGCTGTCATTGCCATGTAATTCCCCTTTTAAATTAACTAGTTAATACTAGTTTAAGCGAGTTTTACATAAATGCCAGACAAAATTAGGCTCCGTCGTTACCTATTGAGCAAACGGGACATGCTTCCATTTGCTCAGTGCACAATTCAATATCATCTTCAGTTTCAGGTTGCTTGAAGATATAAGCGTTACCGTCATCATCTTCTGCGAAAAATTCAGGAGCTCCGTTATAACAGACGTTACAAGCAATACACCCCTCTCCATTTTCTTCATCTGGGTCAGTACAGTACCAGGCACCTGGAACATTTTTTGGATGTTTCATTTCAGGGTTTGACATCATAACCTCCTAAACAAATTTTGATGCCATTTGCTTTTATTTTTAAACAAATTTGCTTACACTAAGGGGCCAATATAACTTAAAAAGGAACGATTGTATATGGAAGAAAGAGCTTTTAAATTAGCGAAAGCTTGGGCCAGTGATAACTATATCGATGCGAGTGATAGAGAAATCATTCAAAAGCATTTAGAGGCCAGCGAAAATAATGAGGCAAGTAAACTTGAGATCTTAGAATCTTTTTATAAAGATCTCGAATTTGGAACAGGTGGACTTAGAGCTATCATAGGAATTGGTAGCAATAGAATGAACAAATACAATGTAAGAAGGGCCACTCAAGCCTTGAGCCATTGGATTCTCTCAGAAAATTCAGATTCACCAAGGGCTTGTATATCTTTTGACTCAAGACAGTTTTCTAAAGAATTTGCCATGGAAGCTGCCAGCGTTTTTGCGGCTAATGGAATCAAAACCTATATCTTTCCTGAACTCACTCCCACTCCTATGCTCTCCTACGCTATACGCCACTATCCAGCTGACGGTGGAATCATGCTCACAGCTAGTCATAACCCTCGTCAGTACAACGGCTTTAAGGCCTATGGAAGTGATGGAGCTCAAGTGACTCCCCCTCATGATCTTAAAATCATCTCCGAATACAATGCTATTGAAAGTTGGAATCAAATAAAAACAGGAGACTTTCAATCCTTTGAAACTAAGAACATGATTGAGTGGATATCCAAAGAATGTAATGACAGTTTTTACACTAAAATCTTAGAAAATTCTCTTAACCTGGAGAGCTGTAAAGAAAATGGTGATAAAGTCCATTTTATTTATACTCCTCTTCACGGTTGCGGCTACCCCGCCTGTAAAATTATTTCAGAAAAACAAGGCTTCACCAAATTTGAAGTGGTGGAATCTCAAGCGGTCCCTGATGGGAACTTCACCACCATTGAATCAACACCCAATCCAGAAGATCCGGTGGCACTCAAATTGGCCGTCGCTCTTATGAAAGAGTCAAATGCAGATGTGGCTTACGGAACAGATCCTGATTGTGACCGATTAGGCGTCGTGGTCAATGACAAAGGAATTGAGAAATACCTCAATGGAAATCAAATTGCCATTCTTATGCTTCATCATATTTTAAGTGAATCTAAGAAACTAAACCGCCTTCCAGAAAATCCACTGGTGATCAAAAGTATCGTGACTTCTCCTATGCAAGATGTGCTGGCAGGTGCCTATGGAGCTGACGTTCTTAACACTCTCACCGGTTTTAAATGGATGGCCAGGCTATGGAAAGATCTTTTGGATCAAGACACTCAATATAATTATGTGTTCGCATCAGAAGAGTCTTTTGGTTACATGCCTTATGATTTTGTCAGAGACAAAGACGCTGTATCATCCATTGCTCTTATGAATGAAATTGTTCTGAAAAATAAACTTGCGGGAAAAAATTTAATCCAAGCGCTCGATGATATATATGAAGAGTTTGGTTATTTTGAAGAAAGCCTTATTGCCCTGACATTTGAAGGAATTGAAGGCAGTGAAAAAATTAAAAGAATCATGGACTACTTCAGGGCCAATCAAAGGTCTTCTATCGCAAACTTTCAACCTATTCATATAGAAGACTATACTCTTGAGCATCATGAATTTAAATCTAATGTTCTCTCTTTTGAATTTAAAACTGGAGACATGTTATTTTTGAGACCTTCAGGAACTGAGCCAAAGATAAAATTCTACACCATGGTAAGAGCAGTTGAAGGAGATCTCGCGTCTAAGAAAAAGACGGCTTCTGAGAAGATTAAAGACATTGAAAGCTTTATTCATAGCAAAGTGGCAGAAATATAATGAGTGATTTGGCCATTGTCTTAGTCAGTGGTGGTATGGACTCAGTGACTGTCGCTGCCATTGCCCATGAAAAACATCAGAACTTGGCTTTCCTGCATTTGAACTACCACCAGAAGACGGCGGCCAAAGAGCGAGAATGTTTTCAGGCCATAGCTCAGCACTATCTGGTTCCAAAAGAATTGCAAAAAATTGTGGATATGAGTTTTCTCTCCCAAATTGGTGGTTCTTCTTTAACCGATCAAAACATTTCTGTAAGTGATTATCAGGGAGATAATAATAATATTCCTTCAAGCTATGTTCCCTTTAGAAACACTCATATTATTGCTTTAGCCGTTTCTTGGGCCGAGACGATTGGTGCCCAGAGTATTTATATAGGAGCAAATGAAGAAGATTCTCCTGGCTATCCGGATTGTAGAAAAGAATACTACGACGCTTATAATAAGCTGATCTCCCTAGGAACCAAAGAAGGAAAAATTCAAGTTCACACTCCCATCATAAAAATGAAAAAGTCGGAAATTGTTCTCAAGGCAAAGGCATTAAATGCCCCACTAGAATTAACTTGGTCTTGCTATAAAAATGGAGAGAGGGCTTGTGGTACTTGTGATTCATGTGCACTTCGCCTCCGTGGATTTAAAGAAGCAGGACTTCAAGATCCCATCCATTACCAGTAAAATTTCAAAGGAGAAAAGATGAAATTTTTATTTGCTGCACTTTTAGTGTTAAGTTGTTTAAGCTTTGCTGATGATCATGAAGGAATGAAGGGTAAAAACTTCGACAAAATGAAAGCCAAAGCACTCGATCATATCGTGAATAGACAACAAAATTTAACTAAGTTCAAAGCATGTGTTGAAGCTGCTAAAGATAAAGACGCTCTTAAAACTTGTCGTAAAGAGAATATGAAGCGCAACAAAGAAATGAGAAGTGCGATGAAAGAAAAAAGACAACAGAGAAAAGCGAATAGAAAAAACAAAAAAGATTAAATAAAAAAGCCCGGGCTTGAACCCGGGCCATATACTAAACTTTATCAAACTATGATTAAAAGAAGATCTCTGTCATCATATTTTGAATCTTTTCAGGTGTAGTATTCGCTTTGACCGCAATATCATCAACCATCGTTTTAAGTGGAGCAACATCTCCCGACATAAATGACTTACCAGCTTTCTGCATCTCTGCAATGCTAAATCCAACGACTTCTTTGGCAAACATATTGGCATCTTTTTCAGTTAACTCTCTTGATCCAGAAAGTTTATTAAACTGATGAGCCGCTCTGGCCATTTTTTTAGATTGATCCGCACTTAAACCAAATCGAGTTTGAATATTTTGTGCCATCTCTCCAAGATAATGTTGTTCTTTAAGGGCTCTCAGTTTCCCCATATCAACGGTTCCGTTATCAGCATGGCTGAGAACAAGTCCACCAGAGATCACTGATTTAGAATCAAACTTTTTAAGTTTTGAGTACTGAACTAAGTCTTGATTAAAAGCGGCAGCAAGTCTAACAGCAGGACTTTTTGATTTACCAGATAATCCCCAGTAACCATCATCGTATCCATCGTCATACCCGTCAGCATAACCATCATCAAAGGCATCGTCATAACCGTCGCTAGCACCATCGCTATCGCCATCCCAATCACCATCCCACTCACCATCAGAGTAGCCGGAATCATATCCATCATTATATCCGTCCGTTTGACCATCGGTGTAGGCGTAAGTGTACTCGCTATTATAACCATCGTCATATCCATCATCATAACCATCGTCTTCACCATCAGCTCGACCTATAGTTTCACCATCGGCGTAACCATTGTTATAACCACGATTGTTTCCATTATTATATCCAGCATTATAGCCAGCAGTATAATTAACTGATTCACCATCAGCATAACCATCAGCGTAGCCATCATTTGCACCGTCAACTGATCCATCCGCATCACCATCGACGACGCCATCAGCGTAACCATCAACTTCACCTGCACCATAAGTGCTATCGTAACCTACATTATAACCGTTTCCATAACCAACATCATAACCGTCGGAAAAACCACCATCATAGGCACCATCATAAGAATCATCATAACCATCTTGATAGGTATTGTTTGCTGAGTAATAGGCTTGGCCATCTGCTAGGGCATCTGCGTGTCCGTCAGCATCCCCTTCAGCGTAAGCTGCATCATAAGCTCCGCCAATAGTAGCATTATAACCAGCATCGTAACCGTTACTATAACCTTCCGTCTCCCCTGAGCT
Source organism: Halobacteriovoraceae bacterium (assembly GCA_002713145.1). Lineage (GTDB taxonomy): Bacteria > Bdellovibrionota > Bacteriovoracia > Bacteriovoracales > Bacteriovoracaceae. The sequence goes on along the minus strand of PAVS01000004.1, from coordinate 8,311 downwards.
GCGCCCACTTGTAAGTCCGGCATTATACCCCTCCTGATATCTGTCTTCACATCCAACAGCGATCGCTAAGAAAGCTGTCATCAAAACTAAATTTCTTCCTCTTGTTTTCATAGTCAGCTCCTTAAAAGAATATTTCTGTTATAACACGGTTAACTGTTTCTGGCTTTTCACCTAGAGCAGATCCAAATGAATTCACCATATCATTAAGAGGGGCGATATCACCTTTGGCTCCAGCTTTAAGGGCTTCAGTCACTTGGTTCATATCGTAGTTAACGAGTGCTTTCGTAAAGCTAGATACATCTTCAGTCGTTAATTCTCTAGAACCAGCAAGTCTATTATACTGATGAGCCACTCTTGCGATTTTACCAGCAGATCCTGCAGAAAGACCAAATCTCATCTGAAGCTGATTCTTCATCGCTCCTAAATAATGTTGCTCTTTAAGCGCCGCTAATTTCTCCATATCAATGGAACCATTATCCGCACGGCTTAAGATAACACTTCCACCTTCTAAAACATCTTTTGTATTAAACTTGGGAAGTGTTGAGTAATTAATTAAATCTGAGTTTATTTTATTAGCAAGTTTTACAAAGGGGTTAGTTGATTTAGCATTTGCTCCTAAACCTGCAGCATAACCATCATCGTACCCTTCATCATATCCACTATCGTAACCTGTACCGTAGTTATATTCCCAATCATAAGAATCATTATAAGCTACAGAGTAAGCATCATTGTATCCGTCATCGTAGCCATCGGTCTCACCATCAGCATAAGTGTCATCATAACCATCATTATATCCATCTTCGGCACCATCAGCGCGACCATCACTTTCTCCACGGCCATAACCCCAGTAAGAGTTGTATCCGCTGGCATAGCCTGAATCATATCCGTCAGCTTCACCTTCAACATAACCATCATCATAACCATCAACATCACCATCGGCATAACCGTTGTTATAACCATCGGCTTCACCATCATCATAACCATCGTTATAATTTGGTGTGTAGTTACGATCATAACCATTATCATAACCAGTGTTATAACCAACACTATATTGAGTATCATAGCCATCGTTATAACCATCCACTTGACCATCGGCATTTCCATCAGCATTACCTGCCACATCACCAGCGGCGTAACCATTGTTATAACCTTCTGTTTCACCAGCGTTATAACCATTGCGATATTCAGAGCTTGCATAAAGGTCGTAAGTCTCACCTTCACCTCTGGCATAACCATTGTCATAACCATCGGCATACCCTGTGGCTCCACCGTCGGCCATGGCCTGATCCGTACCGTCTGCTTCCCCTCGGTTATAGGCGTCTTGATAGGTTTGGTTGTAACCTTCATTACTTCCAATGTTAAAACCCTCTTGATATCTGTCATTGCATCCCGTGTTTAGGAAGGCAACTGCAGATAAGACGGCTAGATACTTAAAATGTTGTTTCATAATAGTCCCCAATGTCTTTGTGTGCATAACGCAATCAGTTTGGTATCTACATTACATCTTTATAAATTTCAACTAACACTGTAACTAATTTACATAGTGACAGATTGGCCCTACCCATTTTGATTTTTTATTTTTGGAATGGAAGATACTTTAAGCGATAACCGTTGCTCTCTAAACATAAAAGAGTGTATCCAAAAAAACCTTGTTCCATCATCACCGGGTTTTTACTTTTACAATTCGGTGTCAAAATGAGCGAATTTTTTATAGGCGAAATAAATTTTCTATCATTCATTGTTTTAATATAAATTTGATTCGAGGAGATAGCGGTATTATCGATATAAATTCCCGAATCAAGCTTGTTATCTACTTGATTATCCATAACTATGGGGAAAAAAGTCTCGGTCATCATGGCACCAGGAAGAAAGCTAAACTTATTTGTTTTAGACTCATACACTTCATGACGCTCATTTGTGACTTGTTTAACTAGCGCTAAAGAGTCAACTTGTTCAAAAATAAGCTCATTATGATTAGGATGAGTAAAGTAGCCTACAAAGCCCATGATAAGATCGTTTGCCTTTTCTAAACGGTAAGGAATAGCCGTCTCTTTCTCATTCTGATCCACTCCCGTCACTGTGAGAAGATGCGAGGTTGTAAAATAAACAAAGGCATCTCCAAAGCTGAGTTGATCACCACTGAGATCAAAAGATTTATATTGAGAATTACCTAAAAGAGGCTGGCTGACAGAGTCCATGGCCTTAAGTGAGAATTTCTTATCGTGAATTTCAATTTTCACATTATATTGATAAACACCCAGACCAAACGAAATTATTCCTCGGACCCTATCCGCTTCAAAATCACTTTGGGACTGTTGCATCAGATGAACGATATTAACGTTCGCATCTTCTATATCAATTCTTTTATTAAGAACACGCTCCATCTTAAGCTTTACCAAGTTAAAAAAATCATCATCTACAAAAGAGCGCAGTCTTAATTCGTTATTTGCAATCTCATAACGATAAATACGCCTCAGACTCTTCTTCTCATCTGGACGAAATTGATTTAATAAAAAGTCCCCAATAGAATGGCTATCAGAGAAGACATCAATTTTCTCTTCAGGTGTAATGTCATGTCCTTTTTCAACATTGACTTTAGGAACAAGCCCTTGAGCAATGAAAAAAGGAAGAGCAATGGTCTCACCTGTGTTGAGTTGATGTTTATAAAATCGGGTTGAGCTGAGATCATAACTCACCCCTTCTGTTTTTCTAAGGATAAACTCTGATTGACCTTTAAACAAAGGTTCAAGATCAGTATTTCTATATGTGAATTTTAAATACAAATCCTCTTCTTTTAGGTTTCTCGTCCCGCAAGATTCCCCCTCGCAATGAATGGTCATGACAAAAATATCTTTTTTACCATCATAATTATAATCATGTTTTTGAATGCCAAGAAACTTCACCACATTATCAATTTCTAGAACATTCGCTGCTTCAGCAAACCCTCTGCCATCAAAATTAAAAATACTGATTCTTGTTTGCTGATCTTTATTTTGCAGCAAAAAATAACTAGGAAGTTCTCCATTTAAGATGGGCTCATCAATTGTGTTGAGGTTATCACGGTAGTCCTTAGTGTTTTTATCTTGATAGATGATTGGCTTAATTTCCTTGGTAAATTTAAAGCCATATTCTCTGAAAGGCAGTTTTCTAATATCGAGACCAAGGGAGATTTCATGAAAATACTCTTTCACGCCCTGAGCATCACTCACAGTGACTTTAAATTTAAACTGTCTGTCTTTTCTAAAATCTTTGACTTGAGCATTTATAAAAACAGGACTCGGTTTCCCCGCTTCAAAAGTCTTGTGTTCATTTTCTACGGCAACGACATCTATATGAGATACTAGACTTTCAATTTTTATCTCAGCTTTAGCATTCGAATCTCCATAGTTTTTGATAAAAACAGGAAAGCGAACACGTCCATTTCGTGGATCAACAATGCCTTCAATAAGCTCTTTAAAAATGGGTTTTACACTTTGAGAAGGAACAGGTTGAAAAGAGTCTTTAAGATTGAGTAATCCATGTAATGACTTTTCCGGTTGTAATTTTTCTCTTGCACTATTATATAATCTATTTTTTAAATCATCGCTTGTGATCTCAGGATAGCTTCCTTTGAGAAGAGCTGCTGTTGCTGAAACAAAAGGAGCTGCTTGGGACGTTCCTGTCAAAATATCATAGCCTTGAATATTGAGCTTTAAGGGGATGAACTTCTCAGGGATAGTTGAGACGATTTGATCACCGGGAGCGAGGATATCAACCTGTCCACCGTAATTAGAGAACGTCGACATATTCCCATCGATATCAACAGATCCCACACAGATAACATCATGATAATTACAAGGATAGACTCCTTGATTAGAATTATCATTACCAGCAGCCGCTACAACGATGATATCTTTACTGGTGGCTTCGGCAATGACATTTCTCATAAAATTCGTATCCATTGATTTTGGCCAGCCAAGGGATAAATTTATAACATCTACATTCATTTTAATGGCATAGAGAATTCCGTTCGCAATTCTTTGAGAGGGTGAGCGCAGCATGATTCTATACTTATCAGAAGTCTCATCAATGCTTCCCGTAACTCTTACGGGAAGAATTTTAATTTTGTCACTGACCCCACCAATACCGAGTTCATTATTTCTTTTGGCAGCAATAATTCCTGAAACGTGGGTTCCGTGTCCCTTATCATCAAAAGGATAGCGCATCTCTTCTGGAGCTGTGGCCGCAAAATTCCACCCGTGACAGTCACTAGGAAACTTATTTCCATCCCGATCCTCTTCAGTGGTAAAGGGCGCTAGATCGTCATCACATTCAAGGGTGTTTCTATAGATTTGATCTTTGAGATCTTTATGTTCAAAATCTATCCCCATATCAACCACGGCGACCACCGGGTATTTTTTTAAATTCTTTTCAATATCATCAATAGCGTCTTTCCAATTAATATCCACCCCAGGACTTGCTTCAACAACTCGCTTTTTCCCTCCAAGAGTTCGAGTTTCTACGACTTGTCCTTGGTTATAAAGCCCCCACTGCTGTGGAAAAAGAAGGTCATCTACGATCATTTCTGAATTCGGATTGACTCGGATTTCAAAATACTGAGCTTCAAAGTCTTTCTCTATCAGTTTCACAAGCTCATTTTTTTGAAGCAGAGTTCGTTCAGATGAACTTAGCTCTATTTGATAGAGCCGATTAAAATAAGAGCTCTCATACTGAGTAAATTTCTTAATCTTATTTTTCGAAACAATATGATCAAGAGAGCTCATTTCTTTTTGAGTGAGTTCTTTTTTAAATTCGACAATATAGCTGTCGGCAAATGCTAAGGTCGATAGAAGTAAGGGAAGTAAAATCTTTTTCATTAGATAACCCTCCCGAGTAACCAATAGATATAAAATTCTCCACTGGTCATGCCAAGCACTTTTCTTATCTCACCTACTGGCCCTTCAAGTTGACTGTCACCCACACGACCTTTTGAACTAGAGATGATGGACTGGTCTCCATCTTCATCTCCCACTCTATAGCCATCAATTTTACCTATGGCCATGACATTTCGAGCGCCACCAAACATGCTCATAATGCCTCGCAGATTGAGATTACTCTCAGCGAGTCTCAGCAGCTTAACTCCCATTTCTGCGATTTCATCAAAGTTCTGACGACGCTCTTGAATTTTATACCAGCGAATAGCACGTAAAAAATTATCTAAATCTTTATTATTATAGCGACGATCCTGGGAGAAATTGATCCAGATACTTTCTATGACATTATCTTCTTGGCTCATCAGCCAATCAATTCCACGGTCTTGGACAAAAAAGTTTACATTGATATTATAAAGAAATAGAGAGTCGGTATTCGCCAAGTCTTCAGGTTTAAAGAACTCATAATCATATCTACGCTCAATCTTAGCGATCTTATCCAGCACAGATTCTTTGCTCATTTTCCAGCCATTATAGATGCGAGAAAGCTTAAGAAAAGGCTTCACCATACGGCCATCTTGCGTTTTAATCCCTTCATATGTCGCGACTAAATTCTTAGCCTTACCTTGATAAGTAAAACCTGGATTACCTGCATTAAAACTCTTGAAGCCAAATTTCACATCAAGCAGCTCTCCTGCCAGTCCATTAATGATATCTCGAGCGTAGTTTTCATAATCTCGCCCAGAGGAGCTTCCCTCCATTCTTCTAAAGAGATTAATTTGCTGACCTTGCGGATTGACGATAGTGATCTCATCATTTTGATCCAACCAATTCCATCGCCACACAAAGATCCCAAATTTTGTAGAGTCCTCAGTAAAGTTGTGTTGCAAGATAAATGGAGGCACAACAGTGTTCATAGCCGCCAGAGTCCCGTTACTCATCACCGAAGCAAGTGCTTTTAGCTTTTCCAGTCTATTATAATTCTCTTCACCATGAATATTTCTCTCACCAATCTTAAAGCGGTAGTACTTAGTACGGGCTCGCCCTTTAGTGAGCTTAAAAGTTATTTTGGTGATAGGAATGTATTTCTCAACAGAAGCCGAAAGCTCTATGGATTTTACGTTTCCTAAACTTTTATAGATGTGAAATTCATCTTCCGACTTTCTAAGAATATGAAGTCGACTCAGCACCAGACGACTCGGTCTAGCCGAAACTTTTACATCAACTAATTCATATAGATTAACGCCCGCATTAGCCGCCACTTCAGCGCCAATAGAATCCGTAATGATAAGAGACTCACCCACTTCCATATTTTCATTGAGAAGGGAGAGCATGCGAGAGACACCTTCTTCTTGGTTGGCGTCAAAAGCATTTAGAAAATCATCGGAGACCAAATCATTGATCACATTCGCGTTATTATTTAAAATTCTTGGGACAATAATATTTTTAAAATCATATTTGAGTCCTTGTTCAATACTCATAATCGGTTTGACATGGGAATAAATACGGGAAACGTTCATTTTGGCATGAGCCGTCAGACTAACCGGTACTTTTTGACGAATGATTTCATCTGCAACAGTCACTTTTTCTCCGGTCTTTGCATAGATTCCGGTAATTCCACCAAACACACCCGCACTCATCACTCCACCTACAGAGTCAACCAGCTGCAGCCTATTATCAGTACCCAAATATGGACCAGCAATAATATCTCTATTAAAAACAAGACTTCCTTGCACGGTAGGAAAAATATAAGTTTTAATAGGAGTTTTTGTGGTTTGTCCTGTGGTTAATGTATCAGAGACATTTTTGGCCAAAATTTCTTGGATCTCACGATCAATATTTTCACCAATATCGGTTCCCATAAAACCACGAGAGTTGATATATTTTTCAATGGCATCGAGTCCAAAACTCAGAGCTTTTGATTTAAAAAATGAGCGCATTTTATCAGAATCAATAGGTGACTCGGGATCCGGCATTTTAAAACGACGGGCATAACCATCATAAAATTCTTGGACAATCTCCCCCTCAACCAAATCTTTTTGATTGGAGATTTTAGTATCAACCGCCAGCTCAATATTATCTATTCCAAAAAGCTGTCCTAAATGATTACGCCTGGATTTCAGTTTATGAAAGAGCAATAACTTTACTGATGATGGTAGCTGAGTGGATTCAACAATTTCCCACCAATCTTTTTCCGATAGCTTCATGATCCTACGGGCCATCCAAAGAGCATCATGATAAGAGGTATCAAAATCTCTCGAAAGCGGATAGTTCACAACGAGATTACTTGAATACTCTCTGGCATAAGTCCAATCAAACATATTGATGCTTTCGGGAACTTCAACCAAAGAGAATGGGACTAAGAGGGAGTCATAGATTCTTTTTCCCTGAGCTATATCTTGAGACACAAAACCTTTTGAAAGGTTGAGTGAGAACTCCTGGTCTTCCATAATAAGGACATCTTGCAAGACAACCTCATTATTATTCGTTTTACTGAGTACCCATCGATCAAACGAGCCCGCATTATTTTGACTGAGCTCACTGATAAAAGTGTTCATTTGGTTTTTACTATCAAATTTAACCTTAACTCTCTTGAGCCATTTTACGGGTGGAATTTTGTATCCCAGCTTCTCAAGTAAGCTTTTTCTGAGCATATAATTGTGAATAGTTTTACTTAAAAGAAGTGTGTATGGAATTTTTTGTCCAAAGAAATTATACTTGGCCACAGTCACTCGATAAGAACCTAGCCTTCCCCAAGCTTGAGAGACAAAATAGGTTTTATCCATATCTTCAATATCAAAAGCATCAGAATCGTCATCCAGATCTCCAGAGATTTTATTCTCCCAAATTTCTGGGTCCTCTGCAGGATCAAGATCGGCCAGTGACCACTGACAACGAGTTTCGTTAAATCTTTTATCAAAATATTTCTTAGCCTGAGCTGGCGTGAGTTTATCGCCTCTACGGATTTCAGGACCACATTCATCACTATCACAGATAAGATCTGATGCAGGTAAGCTTCCCGGTGCCAGCGGAATGGTTCCCATAATAGGGTTGAAGGCTTTAAACTTCTCTTCAACACAAGCATTATAACGAGTGACAGTGGTGGGATCACCTTGAATGTCTTCATCAATTGTGCGATTAAAACCTATATCTGTGGGCTCAGCAATAGCACTTGCTGCCACAATAAATATCAGGAGAATGAGTAAATTCTTGAGTTTAAAGTCCATGCATAACCTTTGTACGTTATGCATATTCTCTCAATTTATGAGGTTAATTTCTGCCCCGAGTGAGTAATTTATAGGGGGTGTATAGTTTTTAGTCGATTCTGACGTATCCTTATTATTCAGCGATTATGTCCTACTGAGTGCATTAATATTAAACTGATCCAGTATTCAATATTG
>PAVS01000025.1 GCA_002713145.1 Halobacteriovoraceae bacterium | reverse complement strand
GTTTTCTTATCGATATTTAAATTCAAAGCGATTCTTCGCATTGAAACCTTGGAGCAATACATCGACTCAATAAGATGATTAATGGTTCTTTTCTTTTGTCGATAGCATGGAGAGAGCTTTGCTGTTGAAGTCCGTTTGCCACAAACCTTGCAACGATAACGTTGAATATATTTGGAATCGCTTTTTCGAAAATAAAACCCGTCTTTTTGGAAAAACTTATTATTTTGACAGGAAATTTCTGAACAAGTGAGCTTCATATAAAGTTTATTGCAAGCATAATGATAGCTTTAAAAATATAAACTATTGGAATTAAAGAAGGAAAAACTTAGGTCTAAGTAAAATTTTCTACAAATATCAGTGATAGTTGAAGCTAAATCTCACCACGATAGTCAGTCGGTTTAAAGTAGGCACCAAGAAATTTGGTGCCCATATCAGATAGGATAAATTAGAATTTCATATAAGGATTGATAATTTGAGAGCGTAATTGGCTTGCCATTGAAGGCTGTCCATTCATTTCAAAATGACCAATCAAAGCCCCTTCTAATAATTGTTGTTCCTTGTAGTAAGAATCAACAAAGCCATTGACTTGATTTTTAAGCCAGCTAGGCAGTGAAATAAAGCTAAAACCAAATTGTGCAAGATTCAGAAGTGATCTAAAGCGTCTTACTTTTCCCGGCTCGTCGACATAATAGGCAGTGGCCATTTGAAAAGAAAAGCTATGCTTCGTTTGCACAAGATTCTTAACGACTCTTTTTCCATTCTCTACAACTTCTACAAAGGCAAAATTATAGCGTTTTCCAATTTGGTCAAAGGTTCCATTCTCAGATCGTAACCAATTGTTTGCGTATCTGACTGTTTCATAGAACTTATTTAAACCATAGCGAGTCCAGTTATCTGCGGCTCGGTTAGATTCAGGTAAATTAAGCGCTGATATCCTTGATTCATAAATAGATGAAAAAATTCTATCTGCTTCATCTACCGTGAGTCCGATATCTTGAGGTTTAGTATTTTCAAGATAGTGGAGAAGCATGTTTTGGTGAAAGAGTCTTTGTTCTAACAGCATATCGTGAACAGTCACAATAACATAGCTTGCCATATTGAGTAGAGGTACTTCACCAAATTGTTTTTTAGCAAAATCTAGCGCCTTTTTTACAACTTCATAAGTTACATTTCTTTTATAAAAATATCTGGCGTCATCTGTCACCGCAATATTAAAAAGTGAATATCGCTCAAATGCTTTTTGTAGTTCTTGTTGAAAATACTCTAAGACGTTTTTTGTTTTAACACCTCTAAAGAATTTCTCAACATCCACATCTCTTAAGTTATTAATCGATTTTACCACAAGTAAAACTTTTTCAGCCTGTTCATCTGATTTTAAATCTGTCCCATCAGTGAGATTATCAACAAGCTCTTCCATATCATTAGAAAATGATTTGGAATTCATTCTTCGAATTTCTCTGAGGACATCTTCTTTGAGTTGACTTAGGTAAGGACGTAAATCTATTGTTTGTTGACCAAGTTTCATTTTAACAAAAGTTACTTGATCCGTATTGTCCCTTACTAGTTCAAAACGTTTATTAAATCCCTCGAAGTTCTGACTAAATGCTGGCAGTGTAAACACTAAGAGCGCTAAGCTCAGCATTGCTTTAAGATTAAACATTATAAAACTCCTTTCTATATGTTTCTCATCTATTTTAAAAGGTTCTGGATTTCGGGCCATGAAATTCTGCGAATTGTAAGTAAATGTTATAGCTCGACACTACTTTGTTTACAAAAGTTAGCATCAATTCACTTGAACTATACAAATGATGGATATTAGGGCTTTTTAGGCACCTGAGGTCTACGGTCGAAGGGTAAGCCTGTATCGTTATCCATGACCCAGCGATCTTTGAGAAACTCACGTCTCTCAACGCGATAGTGATCAAGAGACTCATCAATAACGTCAAGTTTTTTGACTAACTCTGTTTGCAACGAAAGGCTTTCTTGTTTTTTTTGTAAGATATTATCGAGGGCAATTTGTTTTTGTCTTTTGAGTTCATTTATTCTCTGATCAAACTCAGCAGCAGTTTTTAGTTTTTGTTGATCAAAGGTCCATAAAAAATTATTGATATTATTAAGCTGGTTGAGAAAGCCATCTTTTCTAAGAAGAAGCAGTTTTCTATATTCACTTGCTTCAAAAACTCTCTTTGCCATAAGCGGAGACTCAAAGTTCAACTGAAGACCCCTAGGGAAATAGCGATCTTTCCAGCAACCTGAAAAATCTTGTACATAGAGGCTAAAATAATAATCTTCAACAGACCTAACAGAAGCTTTACAGAAGCGGGTGTCTTCGTGATTATTCACCTTAAAATGAACCACGTCACCAGCTTTTAAAAACTTGCTATTATTATTTTCCGTTTTCACCTTGATAATGCGGCCTGTATCGTCCTTATCAGTGACTCGTCCGTAAAATTTAGTATAATCCACATCTGGATCAATGAGACCTTGATTCTCTTTTTCTACGACTCCGTCTTCGGGTAAGGTTGGAACTAGGATTGTCGCGGAAAGCCACGCTGGAATGGTGAGAGTCAAAAATACTAAAAAAAGCTTCTTGGAAAATCTATTCATTACTTCTATTATTACAAAAAAATAAATTTAATCAAATACTTAAAGGAGAAGGCATGGAGTTTTTTATTGATACAGGTAATTTAGAAGAGATTAAAGAGACCTATGCATGGGGACTCATTGATGGAGTGACTACGAATCCTTCCCTAGTGGCAAAGTCGGGTATCTCCCAAAAAGAACTCATCACGCAAATCTCAGAAATTGTCGACGGCCCGATCTCAGCAGAAGTCATTTCTACCGAAGCTAAGGGAATGTTAGAGGAAGCTTATGAGCTTGCCAAAATTCATGAGAATGTTGTCATTAAATTGCCTATGACCAAAGATGGGATGATAGCTCTTGCCGATCTAACTAAAAATAATATTAAAACAAACATCACTCTGGTTTTTAGTGCCAATCAAGCTCTTTTAGCTGCAAAAAATGGGGCGACTTATGTTTCACCTTTCATCGGCAGACTAGATGATATAGGACAGACGGGAATGCATCTCATTGCCGAAATTAAAGATATATATGATAACTATGGTTATCAAACTAAAATTCTTGCTGCTTCCATTCGCCATACTGATCATGTCAAAGCCTCTGCCTTAGTCGGGTCTGATGTGGCCACTATCCCTTACAAGGTTTTGAATCAGCTTTTCAATCACCCATTGACTGACAGTGGAATTGAGCAATTTTTAAAAGATCACCAAAACGCTAAGTAAAATTAAGACGTTAGCAAATAGACATAATACCTGACTTTTTAGCTAAAGATTCTCACTCTTAAGCCCGATAAGAACAGTAAGACATTTACTGGGGCTTAAGATTGAAAATTTATTGTTTTTTAATATTGATTTTATTATTTGGTTGTAAACAACCAGAAGATACTGATCTCACCTATGGTGGCTCAGCAGCTTACTCATCCGGTAACCTTCCTACGAAATGGACCAAGAGCTTTCCTCTTAACTTAAAGATTAGTAACGATTTTGATGCCAATGAAACTGAAGCCATTAATCTAGCGGCTGATAACTGGGAAGAATCTACTGAGAATAAAATCAATTTTTTTACGACCAGCAATGAAAACCTAAATCCACGAACTGGCTTGTCCAGCTATAACGATGGGCTTTATGGAGTGTACAAATTATATGATTGGCCCGCAGAACTGCCTTCAACGGCCTTAGCTGTCACCCAAATAAATGGCACCCAATATTCTTCTTATATACGAATAGATCAAGCTGATATCTTACTGAACTATGATTATTATACCTTCGCAACTGATGGTGGCTGGGGGTATGACCTCACAACGGTTGTCTTACACGAAATGGGACATTTTCTTGGGCTCTATCACGACAATTCTTCAAAAGAAGATTCAGTTATGTACCCTACCATTGGTCGCTATAACGATAATCAATTCCCAAAAGAAAATGACATCACAAAAATATCATCTAAATATAATGTGGACATATCTCGAGGAATTGCTTCTGTCCCCACCCAAAAAGAAGCTGGGCAAGCAGTTAAAATAACTTTAGAGATGTACCCTGATAAAGAAATTATGAAAGTTAATGGACATGAATACGAAATAACTCATGACGAATAAGTCAGAGGGCGAACAAAGAAAAGAAATAAAAAGGGGTCGCAACGACCTCTTTTTATTTTTCTGAGTTAAAGAATATCTTAGCCGTTTGGGTAGGCCCTACTTGAGCTTGATCTTTTTTACCAGCAAATTGGTAAATAAAGAACAAATTCAAAACGATGAGTACAATAACAAATTTCATAAACGAAATATCGGTGCAATCCTTAACTTACTTAAGTAAATAAATACTATTTTTTAGTTTTTCTTTTCTTTTTCGTTTTCTTGGCAATTTTTTTATAAACTGCTTTTTTAGCTGCGTCCTTGGCCTTCATGATCTCATCTAATTTTGTCCCCACTTCATTGAGTTCATTGATGAGCTCTTTTTTTACTTTAGCAGGGCTGGCGACAATTTTCTCCCAAGCAGCAATCTTGGCCTTATCATCTTTGATCATGAGATTTCGCTTACTGACCTCATCTTTTGTCATTCGATAGATGGCCATATCTGCTAAATACTCTGCATAATGGAATTTTTTACTACTCAGATATTCAACATAGGCTTTTCGGTTAGCCTTCTTCTCGGCTACAGCGTAATGTTTTTGTTTTATAAAGCGAATAATTTCATTATTTTTATTCAATCTTTCTTTGGCATCTTGAATAAGTAACTCATAACGCCTTTTTACAATTTTAATTCTCTCAGTGGTAAATATTTCTATGATGTCTTCTGGTTTATCGAGGACTTTTACTCCGCGCTCAGAAATTAATGTGTAGTTAGGAGATAACGAAGATGAAGTCCCCATAACCTTCTGAACTTCTTCAAGTTCAGGTTGTTGCCCACGTTTGAAAACTAACTCTATCATTACATCGTTATCTACAGTCGAATCGATATAGTCTTTAATAAAATCGTTATCAATATGTTTATTAAGAAACTTATAAACCTTTTTAGCGTCATAACCTCTTGGAAGTTCAGTGATAAAGATCTTGCCATCAATCTCTTTAAAGCCCATATGAAATTGAATTTTACCTGAGCGCTCAACGTCTACATCTTCATTATAATTTCTCACCCATGGCTTTATCTTTTTTGGCTTACCTGTTTCTACAAACTGAATCATAGACTTGATAATGTCTTTATGGTTAAAACTCGGGATCACAGATGAAAACCCTGTTCCAATTCCCTCTGCTCCGTTAAGAAGCATCATAGGAAGCTTTGGCAATAGCCCCAAGGGCTCCATCACTTTTTCATCATAATTGGGAACCATTTCAACTTGATTCATATCATCAAAAAGAAGTAGTTTTGCCACTTCACCTAATTTACATTCGATATACCTACCAGCTGCTGCTTGGGTCTCCATCCTTTCACCAAAATAACCTTTCTTATCAATAAGTGGATAGTTATTTGAAAAAGTATAATCCTGTGCAAGGTTTACGATAGAGCTTTCAATAGAAGCAGGCCCATGGGGATGAAGGGTGAGAACAAGACCTGTTAAACCTGTAACTTTCATAAGTCCTTTGGATTGATTTCTCCAAAGTGTAAAAAGAATTCGTCTTTGACTTGGCTTAAGGCCATCTTGGAGATGAGGTATCGCTCTGTCCATCAATGTATAAATTTGATAGGTTCTGTATTCGTCTTTTACAATCGCTGATAGTGGAACTGCATCTAATGAGTGTAAGTATATTTCGTCCATCTTTAACCTTTACTTCTTTTTACTAGCTTTCTTTTTGGTTGTTTTTTTAGTTGCTTTCTTAGCCACTTTTTTCTTTGCAGCTTTTTTAGCCACTTTTTTGGTTGTTTTTTTCTTTGTGGTTTTTTTAGAGGTTTTCGTCGGTGTTGCTTTCTTGCTTTCACCCTGAGTGTAAGATTCAGTATCGAGCAAGAGATCTTTTCTCAGCTGAGTGTCTTTTCCAAAGCAAGTGTGAAGCATGTTTTTAGCTTCAGCAAGATCTTCTACCGTAATTTTTGTATATTCTTCGCGGTTGAGTACATACTTAAAAGCTTCAGCAGACATCTCCCCTAAACCTTTGTTGCGTTGAATCTCTTTGATTGTGATCGATTTATCTTTCTTATATTTCTCTAATTCAGACTCACTTTCTGCGTAGATAGGTTCTTTATTGGTAATGATCTCAAACAAAGGTGCTTTGGCTATTTGAATGCAGCCATATTCGAATAACTCAGGCCAGAAGGTAAAAAAGAAATTCGTTAAAAGGGTATTGATATGCCCCCCATCTACATCCGAGTCAGCGAGAAAAACTATTTTAGAATACCTCAGCTCATCCATGATAGCCGGTTGTCCAATAACTAAACCAACACTGGCCATGATATCCGAAAACTCCTGATTGTTGAGTACATCTTTAATAGTCGCTTGGGTAACATTCATGGGCTTACCACGCAAGGCAATCCCACCTTGGTAGAGCTTATTTCGAGCAGACCGAAGACCACCAATCGCAGAGTCCCCTTCGCAAATAAAAAGGGTGCATTGAGAGCGATCTTTTCTCTCGTTAGCATCAAGCAGCTTCTCCACTCTTTGCTTTTTCTGCTTACGTCCTTTTTTAGAAGCATCTTTTAGAGCATTGAACCTAACTCTCGATTTAGCACGTTCGATAATATGCTCAAGATAATCTTTATTATTACGGATAAATTTTTTCATGTATTTATCCATGAACTGCTCGATAGCTTTTTCTAAATCAGTATCACGAACAAGCTTTCTTTTAGTTTGTGACTCAAATCTTGGGTTTGGCATAATAACCCCTATAACGAAGGTCATCCCCGCCAGCACATCATTGTCGACTAAGGCGACTTTAGCTTTTTTGGCTTCACGCTCTAATTTATCTTTCAAGATATTAATAAAAAGTCTTTTAACTCGATCATGATGAAAACCACCATCAAAAGTAGGTGTAGAATTTACAAATGAGATGAATTTCTCACGCTCTTCGCTGCGCGGATCGAGCACGACGGATACATTAAGATCAATAAGTCCTTTGTATTTCTTTTTCTTAACATTAACGCCTTGAAAAGTGTATTTATCATCACCAATCAGCTGGGCACCATCAGGGCTTACCCTTTGAGCAAGTTCATAAAGCCCTTTTTTATAGAGATAAGTTGTTCCATTAAAAATAAATTTAAGACCTGGGTTATTATAAGCGAGATCGATGATTCTTTTCTCAAGAAGATCTTTGTCGATTTTGATATTTTTATAAACTTCTTTAGCCAGCTTGATTTGAATCTTAACTCCACTCGCCCCCTTAAAAGGTTTAGGCCTGGATTTATTAATCTTTAAAGCACCATCTAAAAACTTAAACGTTTGTTCTTTCTTTGAATTATAATGTTTCACCGTTACTATAAATTCATCACTGGTTAAGCACGTCGCTGCTGCCCCCAGTCCGTTTTGACCTAATGTACGATGAAGATAACCTTTTTCGTCCACTTCTTGATCTTTGAATTTTGAGCCTGTTCTAAATTCCGAATAAACCATAGGCACTTTACCAAGAGGAAAGCCAATACCATTGTCTTGAATGGTCACTGTCTCTCCATCCTCACTAAGAGTGGTTCTTACCTCAGTGACATGTCCCCGATAAAATTCATCAATACAGTTATCTAGAATTTCTTCTATTGCTTTGGATTTAGCTTGATGAAACTCAACAGTCTTAAACTTAAGGGAATGTTCGGTGTATATATAGGTATCTAGGTCTTCAACATCATTTGAGCCAAATACAAGAGTGACTCGGTTTCGACAATGCCACCTCTGATCTTTGGCTTCAATTTCAGCTTCTTTGACCTTTTTAGACTTACGCTTTACTTCTTTTATGGCCACGTCAGTACTTCCTTTTACTTTAGTTTACATGTTTTCAGATATTTAGATTAAATTGTGTGTGGCATTGTGAAAAGTCTAATTGCGTTATTTCTATTTTCTCAGATAATAGATGCATGAAAATATTATGCTTACTCATGACTCTTCCCTTCATCGCCAACGCCGACGATGCTATTCAAAAATACTTAGGCAAGCGGTGGGAACTTTCAAAAACCGAGAAAAACTATCTGGAAAAAGGGGAAGTCCTAGCTGATGCAAATGTAACAACAATAAAAAAAGAACAAGAGTTTAAACTTAAAGCTGTTGCTCTTCACCCCAAAACTTGCACCAAAGTTTTAAGAAAACTCTCCATGCTTGAGAATTATTCCCAGTGGATTTCATTTATCAATAGATCGGAATACAATGAAAAAAACAAACTCTTCACCCTTAGGGCCGATCATATGTTGCTTCCTTTTCCTATGATCGTCCATATTATCGTTGATAGGCCCACTCAGCCAGGTGTTTACCCTTTTGTATTTCCCACGGGAATTTTCACAGGACTTAAAGGAGAATTCGAAATTAAAAAAGTTGATGAGCGCTGTTTGTTTTATGCTCATTCAAAGTGGCGAGGGGAAAAAACTAAAATTCCCGACCTTGTTATAGAGGTATTTTCTGAAACCTTATCAAAACTTGGCGGCGAAGTTCTCATGCGCAAGGTACGCTAAATGGCGCAGCTCGCTTTTTATTTAACAAACTAGGGGTATAGTAGTGCCATGATAGTCAAACAAATTGAACCCAAAGATACATATAGAATAAGACAGCATGTTCTCAGACCAAACTCCCCCATGGAGAGTTGTCATTTTAAAGATGATTTTGATGAACACACCTTTCACCTTGGTGGCTTTATTGATGACAAATTAGCAAGCATCGCTAGCTTTTATTTTACGAAGAATGAAAAAATTCCTCAAAGTTATCAGTATAGATTAAGAGGGATGGCCACCCTACCAGAGCATCAAGGAAAAGGCTTAAGCTCAGCTCTACTCAGAACAGCATTTCCCATTATAAAAAATAATAATGTAGATATTCTATGGTGTAATGCACGCTCTAGTGCAGTAGAGTTTTATAAAAAAGTGGGTTTCGAAGTTATTTCTGATGAATTTGCCATACCTGAGATAGGCCCGCATTTTTTAATGAAAAAAGATATCTAAAAAACTTTTTCAAGCTCTCTTAGCTCAGAAGATTTACAAAACCGTACATCATACCCTGAACTGGTCAGCCGCTTTTGAATCTTGTTACATTCATCCTCAGAACTAAAACCCTTAACCGAAGCACACGGCAGTTTATTTCTATTTTCATATTGAGCTATATCTCGCGCTTCATTACAGTTGTTAAATTCAGGCTTTCCAGTGCACACCCAGTGCTTATCCACACAATCATAGACCAAGTACTCTCCCCTTTGGTATTTGATGGATAGAAAGGGATCTTGAAGAGTGATATCGAGGGCTTCCTCTTCATCTGCAACCTCTTGGGCAAAACAACTCAAACAAACGAAAAGAGAGAGGATCAATAATTCTATTTTTAAAAGCTTCATGGTATAAATATCGGATATTTTTGTTTAATTATTAAATATTGGGATGATCTGTGAAATTTGAATTACATAATAAAATCTACTTAGAGTTAGCTGACCTTATCAGTCAAGCACTCACCAAGCTCAATCTGACCTCTTTGGAGCTTGAACAAGTTTATAAATTATTAGCCCCTCCACCGAAAGCAAATATGGGTGATGTCGCCTTTCCTTGTTTTTTACTTGCTAAAGAACTTAAAATGGCCCCTCCCCAAGCTGCAGAAAAATTAAAAGAATGTTTGTCAGAGAGCGAACTAATAGCCGAACCTAAAATCTTTGGGCCTTATTTAAATTTTTATCTCAATCATAGCAAAGTCAGTGAACTGATTTTAGCTGATATAAACTCCGGAGACTTTTTTAAACAGAAATTAGTTAAAAATGCTCCTAAAACCATGGTTGAATACTCACAGCCAAACACTCATAAGGAACTCCACGTGGGACATATGAGAAATCTTTGTTTTGGGGATGCCATTGTAAAGCTTTATCAATATGCAGGAGTGGAAACACTAAGCACCACCTTTCCAGGGGATGTGGGAACTCATGTGGCCAAATGTCTTTGGTATTATAAAAAACATAACAAAGAGACTCCCCCTAAAGAGCGCAAAGGGGCATGGCTTGGGACACTTTACACCGCTGCCAACAATCTACTTGAAGAACAAAGAGGAACTGATAAAGAAGAGCAAAACAGAACGGAGCTCACCAAAATTTTAAAAGAACTCCACCAAGGTCAGGGTGAATATTATGATCTCTGGAAAGAAACACGTCAGTGGTCTATTGAACTCATGCAAGATGTCTATAAGTGGGCCGATGTCACTTTTGATACCTGGTACTGGGAGAGTGATGTAGACGCAAGTTCCGTATCTTTAGTTGAAGAATATTATGAAAAAGGTTTATTTGTTAAAGACCAAGGGGCCATTGGAATTGATCTCTCTGATCATAAATTAGGCTTTTGTCTTCTTCTTAAATCAGATGGTACAGGTCTCTACGCAACTAAAGACCTTGAGCTGGCAAGAAAAAAGTTTGTAGACAATAAAATAGAAAAAAGTCTTTACGTGGTTGATAATCGACAAAGCCTCCATTTTAAACAAGTTTTTAAAACATTAGAGTTGATGGGCTTTGAGAACGCAAAAAATTGTGAACATCTACAATATGAGATGGTGGAGCTTACGGATGGGGCCATGAGTTCTCGTAAGGGTAATATCATTCCTCTGCAAGACCTTATTGATCAGATGGAGCTTAAAATCGTCTCAGAATATCTGCATAAGTATCAAAACGAGTGGCCCGCGGATGAAATTAAAGAAATTGCACATATTGTCGCCAGCGGGGCTATAAAATACGGAATGACTCGTGTGGATAGCAATAAAAAAATTGTTTTTGATATGGATGAGTGGCTCAAACTTGATGGCGAGTCTGGTCCCTACATCCAGTACACCTACGCACGTATTAACTCGTTAGTAAAAAAAATCGATTGCCAGGCCGAGAGCGACTATGCATTACTTCAAAATCAGCTTGAGCTTAATATCATTAATCAACTCATGCTCTTTAACCAGGTCATCCAAAGCTGTCTTGAGCAAAACAAAACACATATGCTTTGCCAGTATCTCTATCATCTTGCCCGTGCCTATAATTCTTTTTATGCCGAGTGCTCAATCGCCAGAGCTGAGTCGGAGGAATTAAAAGCAGCAAGAATAGACTTAAGTCGTGGTGTGGCACGAACTCTTAAAGAGGGTCTGGCTGTACTTGGAATAAAAGTTCCTGAGCGAATGTAGAGTTAACGTTGATTAATAAAACGCTCAAAGCTTGACTCAGGTATAGCTTCTAAAAATTTGAAACCAAACCTATTGGCCTTGATAATTTTACCCCGCATTCTATAGCGAAATTTTTGATGATAGCGTCGATCGAGCAGCACTGGGGTGCTAAGCTCATAATCTCCAAGACTCAAAAGAACTTGATGCTCTAATTGATGCATTAGCTGGTAATTATTTTCGGAAACAATAATTGAAATCCCTCCTTGAGAAATATCAAGCACTGTAAATTTCAGGCGCTGAGAACTTGGAGCTCCAATCTCTTCGGATAATTCAATGAGCACTTGTTTGTCATCTTTCGGCAGGAATATTTCTCTGGGAAATTGCCTATGATCCATTGTTTTCACTTCATTGGGGATATGGATCGAAACAATATTATTTTCTATCCCGATAACCAAACCTTTAAAAAGGGAATGATTATAACTCAATTTAAAATAAACCACATGATCCATAAGAAGGGATTCGTTATAGTCTTTTAAGTGAAAGCGCACACTTTGAAGATCCTCACTTATTTTGATGAGATGACAACTAAAGACATTTCTCTTTTTTTTCGAGTTTTGCCAAACAATTGTCTGGGAAGGTTTAGATCTTTCTATAATGCTGACAATCTCATCAAAAGCAACAGCATTTCTAAATTTAATTTCCATAGGATTATTATAACATTAATGTTGCATTAATAATTCCAAGATGTTAGAAATAGGGCAAAAAAGAACCTATTTATTATGTTTATAAAAATAAATAAAAAAATTGAGTATGCCCTCATAGCCCTCAATCACCTCTATGAGCAAGCAAATGGCACTTCAGTCACCTCGAGAGAGTTGAGTGAACGCTATAAACTCCCCTTTGATACCATATCAAAGGTGATGCAAAGTTTGGCGGCACACGAAATATTGATATCTACGCAAGGTGTTAAGGGTGGTTATCAATTAAAAACGAATTTATCCCAAATTAATTATTTAAATATATATGAAATTATTGAAGGCAAAAAAGTGACTACAGATTGCAAAGATATGGCCTGTAAACTAGTGAGCACTTGTAATATCACAGGGCCGATTAGTAATTTAAATCATTCCCTCGTCAGCTATATGCAAGGCCTGAGTCTGGCAGATTTATTTGAAAATCGAACACCTGAGACAGTACTAAGAGAGGTCATCCATGGATGAAATTAAAGAAAAACTAAATGAAGATTATAAATGGGGATTTGAATCAAATATTGAAATGGAAGAATTTCCCAAAGGGTTAAATGAAGAGATCATCACATTGCTCTCTCAGAAAAAAAATGAACCTGAATGGTTATTAGAATATCGCCTTAAAGCTTACAAACAATGGCTAAAAATGAGTCCTCCTCAGTGGGCTTATTTTGACGTTCCTGAGATTGATTTTCAAGACCTGTATTATTATGCAAAACCTAAATCACAAAAAGAAGCGCCCAAATCCTTGGATGATTTAGATCCAGAGTTGCTGGCCACATTCGAAAAACTCGGTATTCCTCTGCAAGAACAAAAAAGAATTTCAGGAGTGGCCGTTGACGCTGTATTTGATTCCGTCAGTTTAGGAACTACATGGAAAGAAGACTTAGAAAAAGTAGGAGTTATTTTTTGTTCTATCTCTGAAGCCGTTGAAAATCATCCCGAACTGGTAAAGAAATACTTAGGAACGGTTGTTCCTACTGCAGATAATTTTTATGCCGCTCTTAATTCAGCCGTTTTTTCTGATGGATCATTTGTCTATATTCCAAAAGGCGTGACCTGTCCGATGGATCTCTCTACTTATTTTAGAATTAATGCGAAAGAAACAGGTCAGTTTGAGAGAACACTTATTATTGCGGACGAAGGAAGTTATGTTAACTACCTTGAAGGATGTACCGCTCCCCAAAGGGATGAAAATCAACTTCACGCAGCGATTGTTGAGATCGTGGCTCTGGATAACGCCGAAGTAAAATATTCTACTGTTCAAAACTGGTATGCCGGAGATAAAGAAGGGAAAGGTGGAATCTATAATTTTGTCACTAAACGTGGTTTATGTGACGGTGTAAATTCTAAAATCTCATGGACCCAAGTTGAAGCTGGTTCTGCTATCACTTGGAAGTACCCTAGTTGCATTTTAAAAGGTGATAATTCTCAAGGACAGTTTTATTCAGTCGCCCTCACTAATAATAAAATGCTGGCCGATACTGGTACCAAAATGATTCATATTGGTAAAAATACCAAGTCTACCATTATCTCTAAGGGGATCTCTGCTGATGATTCAAAAAATATTTATCGAGGTGAAGTGAAGATTCTACCTAGTGCCACTGGAGCGAGAAATTTTTCTCAATGTGATTCCATGCTCATTGGTGATAAATGCGAAGCAAACACCTTTCCCTATATCGATGTTAAAAACCCAACAGCTGTTATGGAACACGAAGCAAGTACTTCAAAGATTAGCGCTGATCAACTGTTTTACTTACAGTCACGTGGAATCGAACCAGAAAAAGCAGTGTCATTGATTGTGAACGGCTTTTGTAAAGATGTGTTTAAGACTCTCCCACTCGAATTTTCAGTGGAAGCAGTTAAACTTATAGAGATGAAATTAGAAAATTCAGTTGGATAAGGAAATAAAATGTTAGAAGTAAAAGATGTAAAAGCAGGTATTGAGAATAACGAAATACTTAAAGGGATAAACCTCAACGTAAAAGCAGGGGAAGTTCACGCCATCATGGGCCCAAATGGTTCAGGTAAATCAACCCTGGCCAAAGTCATAGCAGGTCATCCCGATTATGAACTCAGCTCAGGTTCAATACAATATGAAATTAACACTAAATTAAAAGACATCAGTGAGCTCGAAGCTTATGAGCGTGCACGTGAGGGCATTTTCTTAGGCTTTCAATACCCTATTGAAGTTCCTGGGGTGACAAATATTAAGTTTATGCAAGAAGCCTTTAACGCTAGTTGTGAGCATCAAGGTGCTGACACCATGGACGAAGAAAGCTTTCGACATTACGTCATGGAAAAACTCCCTCTGCTCGATATGAGTTCAGAGTTTTTAGACCGAGCAGTTAATGAAGGGTTCTCAGGTGGTGAAAAAAAGAAAAATGAAATCCTCCAAATGCTTTTATTAAACCCCAGACTCGCCTTGCTTGATGAAACTGATTCAGGTCTAGACATAGACGCCTTAAAAACTGTGGCCAAAGGGGTGAATACATTAAAGTCAAAATTTAACTCTATTGTTCTTGTCACTCACTATCAAAGATTACTTGATTATATAGAACCTGATTTTGTTCATGTTCTCTATAAGGGGAAAATTATTAAATCGGGAGATAAGTCCCTCGCACTTGAATTAGAGCAAAAGGGTTACGATTGGTTGACTAAGGATGCCCAATGAATTTTCACGAAGACCTAAGCGCGCAATCCTTTACTCCTCAAGATAAATGGTTTCAAACCTTTAAAGCAGAAAACCAAAACCTTCTTGAAAAAGCTGAAATACCCAACAGAAGAACTGAGACATGGAAGTATACAAATCTTGCCAGTTTTCTCAAAGAAGACTTTAAGATAAAGTCCACAGCATCTCCAAAAAGCTTAATCTCAGATGAGCCTGGCTTTACTAATATTCATATTCAGCATGGACACTTAAATCAACAGACCTTTCAAGGTTTGCTCGATCTAGGCGCGGAGTGCACTCCCCTCACTCATATAAACTCAGATGAAATCAAAGACCTCTTAACTGGGGATGCATTTTTTAAGAATGATTATATAAATCTAGTGAACAATTCCTATTTAAACAATGCTTGGGTCATTAAGTTTAATAAAAATTTCAAATCCCAAAACCCAGTTATCCTGAACCATTATATTGGAGAGAAGCACGCCCACCTTTGTTCTCAGCTCTTTATCGTTTTAGAAGACAATGTTCAGGTCAATTTGTTAGAGAACTTTAATTCTCAAGACGAATCGACGCTCTTTAATTATAAGTCTCATATAAAGCTCGCGCCAGGCTCTCATCTCTGCCATGTCCTCAATCAACATTTGGGCCTAGCAGATCATTTTATTTATAGTTTAAACTCCCATATTGATAGAGATGCACATTATAATAGCTGCATTATTAATCAAGGGGCTCGATTAAGTCGCTCAAATCTGTATGTGAATCTACACGCCACAGGTGCCACTGCTGATGTTCATGGACTTTATCAACTTAAAGAGAATCAGCATCACGACACCATGAGCTTTATCCATCATAATTGTGAGCATACTTATAGCCACCAATTATATAAAGGCATTCTCTCCGATTCTTCCCGGGGTATTTTTACGGGAAGAGTAAGGGTTGAAAAAAACGCTCAGCAAATAAATGCAGAACAATTGAATAAAAATCTACTTTTATCTAAAAAAGCCCACACGAACTCAAGGCCCCAGATGGAAATCTACGCAGACGATGTTAAGTGTGCCCATGGTTCAACCACAGGACAAATAAGTGAAGAAGAGATGTTTTATTTCACCTCTCGTGGGATCACCCCGGAGAAAGCTCATAAAATGTTGGCCCAGGCTTACACAAATGATGTTTTGCTTAAGATTAATAACTTAAAAATAAGGTCTTATATGCAAAGCCATTTAGAAAAGATGGATTTTTAAATGTTAAATAGTGAAATGATTAGAAGCCAATTTCCTCAGATCGGGCATAAAACAAATGGTCATGAGATCTATTATTTCGATAGTGCTGCTACGACACTCAAGCACAAAAATGTGGTCATGGCGACTGAGAGGTATTACCAAGAAGAATGTGCAAATGTTCATAGAGGTATTCATACTCTTAGTGAAATTTCCACGGATCGCTACGAACAAACTCGGGAGAAACTTCATCACTTTATCAACTCCCAAGGACGAGAAGAGATTATTTTTACCAAGGGAACCACTGAATCTATCAACCTTGTGGCCAAAAGTTGGGGAGAATCTAATCTTGGGCCTGGAGATGAAATTATCATCTCACATATGGAGCATCATTCTAATATCGTTCCTTGGCAGATGCTTTGTGAAAAAACTGGGGCCTTGCTCAAAATTATCCCTATCACAGATAAGGGGGATATCGATCTGGATGCTTATACCAACCTCTTATCGACTAAAACTAAGATTGTATCCTGTGTCTGGGCTTCAAACACCCTAGGAACAATCAATCCAATAGAAAAAATGATTTCAATGGCCCATGAAAAAGGAGCAGTATTTTTAGTTGATGCTGCCCAGGCAAGCTCGCATATCAAAATTGATGTGCAAAAACTCCAGTGTGATTTCTTGGCCCTCAGTGCTCATAAAATGTTTGGCCCAACGGGAGTAGGACTTCTTTATGGTAAAAAAGATATTTTAAATCAGATGCCTCCTCTCTTTGGAGGTGGAGATATGATTGACACCGTAACTTTTGAGAAAACAACTTATAATGTTCTTCCGCAAAAATTTGAAGCTGGTACTCCGAATATTGCAGGCGTTATAGCTTGGGCCGAAGCCATTGACTTTATTCAGGCCACAGGGGTTGAAAATATTGCTGAGTATGAAGCGGAGCTTTTGGCCTTTGCGACAGAAGAGCTCACCCAAGTTCCAGGGTTAAGAATTATCGGAACTTCTAAAAATAAAGTCGCCGTCATTTCTTTTGTGATAGAAGATCTTCACCCCCATGATATTGCTACCCTTGCTAATAAATATCATATCGCAGTCAGAACAGGTCATCATTGTACCCAACCCATTATGGAGCGTATGAAAGTTCCTGCCACGGTGAGAGCGAGCTTTAGTGTGTACAACACTCAAGAAGAAATCATTAAACTTAAAGAAGCTCTTATAAAAATAACAGAATTATTTGGATAATAAATATGAATATTACAGTACAACCTACACCCAATCCTAATGCTTTAAAATTTATCACAGACAAAGATGTGCGCGCTAATGGAAAGACATCTTTCAAAAATCCAAATCAGGCTAAATCTGTCCCTATGGCCGCAGCACTTTTTGATCTTCGCGGTGTAGACCAAATTCACTTCTTTCAAAACGTGATTACCGTCTCAAAGTTCAGTTTTGAGCCATGGGATTCTCTGGAGAGTTCTGTCATCACTACTATTGAAAATATGATCGATGATCATGACCCGAACTTTAAAGACCATAATCCTGAAGTGGAACGCAGAAAAAACTTACCTCCTGAGCTTTTACAAATTGAGACGATCCTTGACCATAGAATCAGACCAGGTTTGCAAGGTGATGGCGGTGACTTAAAAGTTCTCAGCTTTGAAGATAATATCCTCATGGTTCAATATCAAGGGGCCTGCGGCAGTTGCCCAAGTTCTACTACCGGCACCCTTGAAGCTATTCGAGCCATTCTACAAGAAGAATACGACCCACAAATAGAAGTTTATATCGCTCCGGAGTACTAGGTGATCATATTAGTTATTCTATGTGCTCTTACCCTTCATCAATATCGTGAAGAAATAAAGGGAATTGATTACTACTCATTTTTCATCCAAAAGCCTAATATTACTTATGAATTTATCAATGAAAAAGACGGTGGTAATTTAAAATTTGAACCTCAAATTTCTTCTTTTTCTGGCCTTGCCGTTGGGACCGAACATTTAGATATTACTCTCGCATTTAAACAACAAGAAGAGCATGAGGTGAAAGAGTCACAGGCCCTTGATTTACAGTTTAGTGGACTATGGAAAAGTTATTATTGGGATCTTTATTACCAGAATTACCAAGGTTTATACCTTAAAGATGAAGAGAGTGAACTTATCCTTCAAGAAAGAAGATCAAATGCTTATTCTTATGGTCTTGGATTTAAGTATTTTTTTAATGAAAATTATAATCCTAAAAAATCTCTTGCAAGCCACAAAAAATTCAATGAAAGAAAGACTGCCTGGTCTTGGTTAGCAGGGGCGTTTTATAATAAGAACCAGCTCATATCCCATAATCAAAGTTTTATTCCTCGTTCGGCTCAAGATGATTTCTCTAGAATAAATGGACTCAAAAGTTTTACGTCTGATAACTATGGAATTGAGTATGGAATAGCTGGAATGTACCTATGGGGCAATTTTCACTTTTCTGGTTTGCTGTCAGCAAGCAATATGCTTCAATATCATGAATATAGTGGAATAGACGAACATCGTGAAACCAGAAGTAGTACAGGAAATTATGGATTTATAGACTTTGGTTACAGCACTCAAAATAAAACTTTCGGTATCAACGGGCTCACTCAAAATATAAGCTCTGAAATCACCAGCACTCAACTAAATCAATCAAGAACTATCGGGCAATTTTATTACAAATATTTCTTCTAAGGGATTCTTAGTTATAATAAGTAAGTGAAACTCATTGGCCTATTAATCTCACTTATTTTCTTAACTTCATGCTCAACTTTTAGAAGTAAACCCAGTATTTGTGAAATGCTGAAAATGGATAATTGTAATAATTCCAAAAGAGGCTTGGCCAGATCGGCTGGAGCTTCGCTGCCTTCAGTCAATGCAGCTGCTTTTAGCAACCCAGCGGCCATAGCTTTAAATAGAGGATTAGGCATCGAATCCATTCACTATAAAAACGAGATGCAAATCGGCGTGGTGACCGGGACTGGGCGTGTTGGAGCTGCGGTGGCGAACCTTCCCAACAATGGAACCTTTTTTGGCCAAACCGCCATTGAGACTGACAACTCTTATCGGGTGAGAAGAATAGACAGAGAAAAATTTCAAGAAGATAAACTGGCACTTGCAGCTGGGGCTAATCTTTTTGGCGGCAAAAGAAAAAAAGGTTTAAAAGTAGATGTAGGTGTACAATTGCGAAGACACCATACCCTAGAAAAGGAATATGGCGGAGCTGGAGCAACTCTAAGCTATAATAATATTATAAATATTGGCCTTGCCAGTTATAAAGATGTTTATTATGAAGACTTGCGGGACTCTGAAATAATTGTGGTCAATCAAGATGGTTCTACTTATGAATTCTCTACCGATAATAATGAACAATACATATTTAAATCCCCCTATAATGTTCAAACTTTAACTGCGGGGCTGAAGTTCTCTAAGTTGGCCGTTGATTATATTAAATTTACCACCGACTTTGAAAGTGAAACTGATGATTTTGCAGAAGCTTCCCTTTATAATATTAGCTATTTTTATCGTATGTGGATATTTTCTTATGGCAGACGATTTGAAAAAAGTTATAAAGAAATTTATCTTGATCAAGAATTTGTGGGAAAAAAACACAAATCTGCGACCTTCCTAGGGGCCCAGTTTGCCACAGGTAATTTTTTATTTGGACTTTTTCATAACTATTATCTGCTGGATGAATGGAGTTTTGGAATTACTTTTTTTCTCTAATCACCACTCCTGGGGCTTATAATACTCCATCATCTTTTCATGGGCCGAGCCAGGCTTAGGTGCATATTTATAGGTAAACTTACAGGTCCCAGGCAGGGATATAAGAATAGAATCTACTCTTCCCTTGGTCTTGAGTCCAAACAAAGTCCCTCTATCGTGAATAAGATTAAACTCTACATAGCGTCCACGTCTATGCAGTTGAAAGTCTTTGTCCTCTTCAGTAAAACTTTCTTTTATTCTTTTTTCTACCAGTGGAAAATAGGAGTTAATAAAGTGACTAGAAAGATCCTTTACCATAGCAAAGTCTTTTTCGATATCTCCTGAGTTAAAATGATCAAAGAAAATACCTCCAATACCACGCATCTCTCCCCCACGATGGTAGTTGGTGAAGTATTGATCACATTCCACCTTCATCTCTTGATAACAATTATAGGGAGCACATGCTGCTTTCCACACACCATGAAAATATCGAAAGTCTTCTTCATAGGGATAGTAGGGCGTGAGGTCTGCGCCGCCACCAAACCAATACTTCCCCCCTTGCTCAATCATCCTAAAGTTTGCATGGACTGTAGGAATCTTTGGGTTGTGAGGATGGATAATGAGTGAAATACCCGACGCCCAAAGTTGACTACCTTCCCCATTAAGAGAAGCTGCAAATTTGGGGTCAATATCCCCAAAAATTTGCGAAGTATTCACTCCTGCATTTTCAAAGGTATTCCCCTGAAATGCACGAGTAATTCCTCCTCCGCCGGGATTATTATTAAAGTCTTCTCGACTCCAAACATCCTCTATAAGCTCAATTTCTATATCTAGGTCTTGCATCTTCTCAGTAATTTGATTCTGCAGTTTTTTAACATGCTCACTGAATTTCACTTTAAATTCTTGCATTTTTCCTCTTTGATTTTAATAAATTAACTCTATTAACCGATAATTAACTTATCAAAAATATTATATAAATAAAGGCCATCAAATGGGATTTTTTGCAACTTTTACCCGCGCATTAGGTGTATGCATCATAACTTTTCTTGCGACTTTTAGCATCTTAACTAAATCC
The DNA here is from genome assembly GCA_002713145.1 of Halobacteriovoraceae bacterium. Taxonomy (GTDB): domain Bacteria; phylum Bdellovibrionota; class Bacteriovoracia; order Bacteriovoracales; family Bacteriovoracaceae. The sequence goes on along the minus strand of PAVS01000025.1, from coordinate 22,533 downwards.
ATGTCAGAGGATTTTAATTTTAGTGATGAAATGAAAACATTCTTTAATTATATTCATAGCTTTGAAGAAAGATTTTATGATTATCGAATCCGGAGGCATCTCGATCTCATCGAAGGTTGTCAGATTGATGTTTTTGTCTCACAGGTGCAAAAACACCAAATCTATTCTATGGAAGCATTTGTTAAAAAATTTTCCAAAGAAGCTCTAAATAAATTTCTCAAAGATTGTGACAGTACTCAGCATGAGCAACTTGTTGAGCATACAACCCTTAACCAGGAAAGCTTTGCACCCCTTCTTAGCACACTTAAAAAAACTATCAGTGAATTACCTCAAGCAAGTATCATTCAAAGGACTTCAGATGTCCGTGAGGGAAGGCTTCATGAAAACAAACGCTACGTTTCTGATGATATTGTGCTCATTGAGATCGATGATGAATCGTTATCTATTATTAATTCCTGGCCTATCCCCAGAGAAAACTGGAAAACACTCCTTGATAACCTGAATGGCTTTGGAGCTAAGGTAATAGCATTCGATATTTTGTTTCCAGAAGAGGCCAAAAGCTGTGGTGTCATATCACCTGATCAAATATTTGTGGAGTCTATACAGTCTTATCAAAGCAATGGAACGAATAAAGTCATCCTTCCCTTTTCTTTGCAATCTAATCTCAATAGTAATGTGGATTATTTTGATGAATTACCTTTTGAGCTCTATGGTTCCATGCTAAATAATTCATATCAAAATGAAGGAACGACCTTACTCAAAACCCGAATCGAGTCTCACACTTGGCCGATTAGCTCTCTTTTAAGTGCAGAGCCTGAGCTAGGTTATTTAACTATGGATGAAGATAACGATGGTGTCTTTAGAAATTATCGAGTGGCTGCAGATGTGGGTGATATCGTTGCGCCCTCACTAGGTTTTAGAAGCTATCTCTCTTATTCAGGGCATGAACACAAAATAATTGTAGATGAAGTCAGCTCTAGACTAGAATTAAATGATAAAAATAACGTGGAATTAAACACGAAAGGCGAAACCAAGCTAAGATGGATTGGGTCTGGAGTTAACTACGACAGCATTCCCCTCTACCGTGTGCTTCAAGCTGATCCCAACGATCAAAGTTTAAAAAAGTTTTTTAACAATAAATTGGTTTTTATTGGCTCTACTGCCACTGGTGCTCACGATCTTCGTAACACTGCTATAGACCCAAAACTCCCTGGAGTTTATGCCCATATCAATTTTGCTGATATGTTATTACAAGAATATTTTTATAAGCCGAGCGAAGAATCCATAAAGTACTCTCTCATTTTCTTGGCTGTATCTATGCTGACCTTAGTGTTGGCCATGTTTTTTGGATCAGCTATATTAGATATCGTTGTGTTAATAATTATTTTAGCAGCGACTTATTATTTAGATTATAAATACTTTATTCTTGATGGTTATCAGGTTCAATTATTCTTTGTTTACTTCTCAGTACTGGCCACCTATTCATATGTGACCTTTTTAAATTTTAACAAAGCTTCCGCTGAGAAAAAACAAATCAAAGGAGCATTTTCAAGATATGTTGCTCCTTCTATCGTTGATGAGATGCTGGACAATCCAGAAAAGCTAAAAGTTGGAGGTGAAAAAAGAGATATTACCTGTATGTTCTCAGATGTTCGAGACTTTACCTCCATCTCAGAAAAACTAACTCCAACTGAACTTGCCTTGGCCTTAAATAGATACATGGGCGAGATGACTGATATCGTTTTTGAGACAAAGGGCACACTTGATAAATATATCGGAGACGCTATTGTCGCCTTTTGGGGAGCGCCAGTAGATATAGAAGATCATGTAAATTCTGCAATGGATGCCAGTGTAAAAATGCTGGAAGCCCTCCCTAAAATTAACGAAGAATTTGCCAGTAAAGGTTTGCCTGAATTTAAGATCGGACTAGGACTTAACTCTGGTGAATGCTCTGTGGGAAATATGGGAAGTGATCAAATTTTTGCCTACACCGCGCTCGGGGATAATATGAATTTAGGTGCTAGACTAGAGTCTTTATGCAAGTTCTATGGCGCTCAAATTCTTATCTCTGAATATACCTTTGAACGTATGGACAAGGAGCGTTTTGTTGCTAGGCAGATTGATAAAGTAAGAGTGAAAGGAAAGTCTGAACCCGTTGGAGTTTATGAAGTCCTCTACTCTTATCACCCTCTTATGCAAGATAAAAAAGCATTTGATACTTTTAACAAAGGTTTTCAAAACTTTATTGCTGGAGAATTTGAACAAGCTAAAAAATGTTTTGAAGAGGTGCTGGAATCACATCATCACGACAAAAGCTCTCTGAGAATGAGAGAGGCTTGTCTGCACTGGATAGAGAACCCGCCTCAAGCTGGTGAAGACTGGACCATTACAACGATGACGACGAAAGGCTAAATTCTTCTTTGATAAAATCGTAGAATGTTTTGAGAATAAGACCATCTATTCTTTTGCTATAAAAAGAAAAAGAGATGTCATTAAGAACGGTCTTTTTCTTTGGGTGAAAAATAACAAGATCATCCCGACCTATTGTCATGTGCTTAGGGATAACTCCTAAGCCCATTCCATTATCAATAAAGGCCAGTACCCCCTGGGCATCTTCAGTTAAGGCAGAGGAATTTATATCGTGAAATTGATACCCCATAGCTTCTTTAAACCATTTTTTTACTATGGCCGCATCTTCGAGATAAGTGATATATTTTAAATTTTTAAAATCATTTCTTGAATTAAATTGCTTTTTATTCAAGCTATCAAAATAGTTTTTTGAGCAACATAAAAGAAGTTGTTCTTGATAAACTTTATAAGAAGCAACATCTTTGGCCGCTATGATTCCATCAGTGAAAGCAAAGTCAATATCTCCATCTTTTAAGTGATCGGCCATCTCATAAGCTAGCCCAAAGCGAACTCTAAATTTTATTTCAGGATGAGCAGCAGAAAATTTAGCCAGCTTTGGAAAAAGAATATTATTACCAAATTCAATGGGAGATCCAATAATGATTTCACCTTTTATAAACTTATTATCCGGTCCGGCCTTATAAACAAAACTTTCCAACTCATTATAAAAAGAATGGGACAGTTTAAATAATTCTAAACACTGCTTGGTGGGGATGATCTTTTTTTTCTCACGAATAAAGAGCTTTATTCCCAAAGAGTCTTCTAGCCCGGTTATATGCTGGGATACTCCTGATTGGGTCATCCCAAGTTTTTCTGCGGCATGAGTCATATTATGTTCTTTTACAACTTGCGTTAAAACATAAAGACTATTGTGATTTAGATTACTTAACAGCATTTATAATAAGTATCACTTATCACAATTAATAACAACAAATAATTTTAATTAATGAATAAGTCCGAGTATTTTACTCTCCATATTACGGAGGCACTATGGAGCTTTTAATTAAAAATACTTTATTATTCATTTTTCTACTTACTGTTTTAACTTCAAAGAGTTTTGCTCATATCAAACCCTCTTTAGTTGATGGTGCAGACTACCCACTTGCTTATCAAGTGATTGAAAAGAAAGAACTCTGCCCTAGTCAATCAGGTTATCCATGCAAGGCGGTTGGTACAGAGATTACTATAGAAGCCACTTTGGATCATTGTGCTGATCAAGTAAAAAGCTTTGATTACGTAACTTACCTCTATGATGGAAAGCTCAATGTAGAAATTGAGTCAATGGCCAGAAAGAACCCCATAGCAAGTAGAGTCAATTGTGCTGATGAACAAAAATTTATTCAGGTTATCCGCGTCATTGAAGAAAATATTGAAGCCGTTAACTTAAAAAATATACACACACAAATCTAATGATGATCATTCCTAAATAGGAATAAGTCTTCAAATTCTCTCAAATTAGGCCCGGTATCGGGCCTTTTTTTATTTCCTGCTTCTAAACTATTTGTTAGTATTTCCCGACACTTAAAGGTTTAGACATGCTTATTTCATCACGTGACAAAATTACAAAATCTTATGATGTTATCGTTATAGGTTCAGGACTCGCTGGTATGACGGCCGCTAATAAATTGGCCAAAAATGGAAGAAGTGTGCTCTTACTTGAAGCTCATAACAAACTCGGTGGTTTTGCCACGTGGTTTTATCGGGCCGGTAAAAAGCATGTTTTTGATATTTCCCTCCATGGCTTTCCCTTTGGGATGAAGAAAACATGTCGAAAATATTGGAATAAAGAAATTGCCGATCTTATTGTTCAACTTAAAGATGTTCGATTTGTGAACCCCCAGTATCAAATACAGTCAAGTTTTACTCGAGAAGACTTTACCCAAAAGTTAAATGAACATTTCAAAGTCCCCTTAGAACAAATCAACTCTTTTTATAACTATATTGAAGCCATGAACTTTTACGATGATCAGCAGATGACCAACGCTGAATTATTTGAAAAATTTTTTCCTGGTCGAAACGACATCGTTCGTTTTCTTATGGAACCCATTGTTTATGCGAATGGCTCAACTCTTGATGACCCTGCGATAAGCTATGGCATTGTTTTTTCCAATTTTATGAAAAAGGGAGTGTATACTTTTTCTGGTGGGACAGATCATTTAATTAAATTGATGCAAAAAGAGCTGTTGGCCAATAATGTTGATATCAGGAAACATGCAAAAATAGATGAGATTGTGGTGGAAAAGGGTGTGGTCAAAGGGGTCCGTTTCAAAGGAGAGCTTATTCCAGCTCGTGCCGTTTTATCCAATGCCAATATCAAAACCACTATCACTAAACTCATCGGCTCTGAATACCTACCCTCAGACTATGTAGAAGAAGCCAAAAAGGTAAGATTAAATAGTTCATCATGCCAAGTTTATATAGGAATCAAACCGGGTGAGAAGATTAAACCTATTGGGGACCTGGTCTTCACATCAACCTATCCGACTTTTAATACTCAAGCGCTTCTTGATAAAAATATCACTTCACGAACTTTTAGTGTGTATTACCCCGAAGGGAGACCCTTTGACCAAGAAGAGAAATACGCTATTGTTTCTTCCACCAATGCGAACTGGGATGATTGGGCCCAGCTCTCAGAAGAAGAATATGCCAAAGAAAAAGAGAAAATGATTAAGGAAACCATAGAAGCTCTTGAAAAATTTGTTCCTGATATCAGAGATAAAATTGATTTCATCGATGCTGCTACTCCTAAAACCATAAAGAAATACACTCATCATGAAAATGGCTCTTCTTTTGGGACTAAGTTTGAAGGCCTTTCCGTCAGTATGAATTTACATAAAAAACTTCCGGGAGTTTTTCATGCTGGAAGTGTTGGAATTATTATGAGTGGTTGGCTCGGGGCTGCTAATTATGGAGTCATTCAATCCAATGAAATAGAAAGCTTTTTATATAATCAAGATAAAGAAGGATAAAATATGCAATTTGCCAACCAAGTCGTCATTGTAACCGGTGGGACCCGTGGGATAGGACGAGGAATTACGGAAGCGTTTCTCAATGAAGGGGCTACGGTATATGCAACTTATGCTCATAATGATCAAGCGGCTGAAAGTTTTAAATCAGAACTAGGTGAGCTTTCAAGCCATCTCCATCTTGCAAAATTTAATGTGGCCAGTGAAAAAGAATGTGAAGCATTTTTTGAAAAGGTTATGGGTCATAATGATGAAATTCATGTGCTCGTCAACAACTCAGGAGTCAGACAAGATAATTTGGCCGTGGCCATGACAGAAGAGGAATGGGATAAGGTTCTTGATATCAACCTGAAGGGAACTTACCTGATGTCAAAGCACGCCATTATGGCCATGATGAAAAAACGCTATGGAAGAATCATAAATATATCTAGTATTGGCGAAAAGCTTGGACTGCCGGGACAGGCCAACTACGCAGCCTCTAAAGCGGGACAAATCGCCTACAGTAAATCAGTCAGTAAAGAAGTGGCTAAACGAAAAATTACGATCAATAACGTATGCCCCGGTTTTATAGAAACAGAGCTTATTTCGGATTTAGATGAAAAACTGGTTAAAGAATACAAAGATCAAGTTCCTATGAAGAGATTTGGTTCCGTTCGAGAAGTAGCACACGCTGTATTATTCCTGGCCCATAAAAATGCAAGCTATATTACAGGTGCGAGCTTGGATATTTCTGGTGGTCTTTAGTGAATATTAAAGAACTCATACCTCAAAGAGAGCCCTTTCTTTTTATTGACCATATCTTGGAAGTGGATGCGCAGACTATAAAATCAGAGATGACCTTCACGCCTGAGCTAGATTTTTTTCAAGGTCACTTCCCTAGTAACCCTATCGTCCCTGGTGTCATACTCAACGAACATTGCTTTCAAACCGCTGCTGCTTTTATTGCCAAAAATGAAGGTGGCATTAATAACCAGCTCGCAGTTGTGAGCCGAGTTCAGTCTGCTAAGTTTAAAAATCTTGTCAAACCAGAGGATAAAATAATCAGCACGACGACTTTAGTTGAACGCATTGCCAATGCTGCATTCTTTAAATCCGTTGTGTTAAACCAAGATAAGCAAAAAGTTCTGATCATAGAATTTTCAGTCGCTCTGGTAGGAGATGGCCATGCTTGACTTCACTGGACAAACTTATCTCATCACTGGAGTGGCCAATAAAAAAAGTGTCGCTTATTTTAGTGCTAAAACTCTTAGTGAGCTGGGGGCCATCACTGTCTTCACGGTGCAAACTGAAGAACATAAAACAAAAGTGCAAAAATTATTTCCAGACTCACAAATCATTATTTGTGATGTTGAAAACAAAGAGCATTTTGAACAATTAACTTCCTATTTAAAACAAAATAAGATTGAACTCTCAGGTATCTTGCACTCCATGGCCTATGCCAATTTTAACCCCGAGCGCTCAAAGTACCATGAAACAAGTTTAGAAGATTTTATGCAAGCGGCCCATATCAGTTGTTTTTCACTTAATCAATTTGCCCAAGCTTGTCTTCCTTCTTTAAAAGACAACTCCTCACTTGTAACAGTAGGCATCTCTAATACAAAAGCGACAAGCTATGGTTACCTTGGACCTATTAAAGCGATGCTCGAAACATCAGTCTGTTATTTGGCCAAATCCCTGAGTGAGATAAAAAAAATTCGAGTCAACTGTGTCAGCAGTGGTCCTCTAAAAACCTCCGCTTCTGCCGGTATACCTAACTATATTGAAAATTTTCTTTATGCTGAAGCTCTTACGTTGCGCCAAGAAACCTTACATACCCAGGAAGTCGCTAACACAATTTGTTTTTTACTCTCTGAGAAGTCCAGCGGAATAAATGCAGAAACAATTGTGGTCGACGCTGGTATGAGCTCAAATTATTTTGATCAAAAAATTGTGAAAAACTTTGCTAAAGATCTTTAGAAACCGACCTACTACCCTGAGGGTAAACCTCCTAAGTAGATCTGGTTATAATAATAAGTAAAAATTTCTAAATGTCCCTTTAGTCGAACAGGGTCTTGTGTTGTACACCATGTTCTTCTAACCAATGTGCTTATTCCATCTCGTAGCATAGCAAGTGTATGATTAATCCCGTAAAGTGGATCATAAATTGCTTTTTTAAGTTCTCCCTGTCCTGCAATACATCCCCGCTCGCTTTTATATTGTAAATAAGTACTCAGTGGAAAGTACTGATTTACCATCGGTTTATAGTTTTTATGCTCATCAGACTCTATCAAAGCTGTGGAAGCTATAGTTGATTTGATCGTTTGAAAAACATGTTCTAGATTTTCATTATAAAAAGATTTTCGTGGACCATATTTCTTTTTTGATAATTCTGAAAGATGGCCAAACGAGGAAATTTGGCAGGGGGATGCATACAAAATATATCTTCTGTCAGCATCACAAACGACTGTGATTGAGAGTGGTTTTAATTTTGTTTTTTCTTTGGTGATGAGATCATCAAATTGAATATGTCTTGCTTTAGAAGCTGATAACTTCTCACGAAATCGTTTATTTTTTATAGCTGCTTTTTTTGACCAATAATCAAACTTTCTTTGTACTGTAACCTTATTCACACCAGCTATCTTAGCTGCACGTCTTTGAGAGACTTTTGCTGCAAATAATTTCATGAGCAAGTAATTTACTCTTCTCTTTTTTTGTCCAAACTCTAACGTCCCAGTACTCGTACTAAATTGTTTGCTACAAGCCATACATTTAAAGCGCTGAATTCGGCGAGAATCGTTATGTCTGAAATAGTGACCATATTTAATAATTTTTGGTGAATGACATTGAGTATTTGGGCAGTTTCTTTTCATGTTAACTCAATTGCAAATTCGGTCTTCAAAGAATATCTCTAAATTATTGAAAATATTGCAACATCCTAAATGATTGAAGGATATTAAGTTCTTATTTTGGAAAAACTTCCCCCCATAGTGGTAGGTCAGTTAGTAAAGGTTTTAAGTAAAGCTTGTTCAGTTGTATAGTGAATTTGGTAGTTAAAATCTCTCTTTGCTTTTTCATGGGAAAAATAATGAGATTTCGCTAATTGCATAGCGGTAAATCTGGTCATTTTAGGTTCACCAGAGAGGCCAAAAATTTGATAAATTTTTTCTAAGATGAAACCTATGAAAAAAGCTGCCTTGTATGAGACTTTGTTTTGTACCGGTGAGAGATTATTGAGCTCTAAAATACTATTGATAAAATCCCATAAATAAACGGGCTTTTCTTGACCTACAAAGTAACATTGCTTATTAAGCTTCTTATTTTTCATGAGGGCCAGCATGGCGTCCACATGAGCGATGGCAGCATTTTTCACATAAATTATATCCACTAAGTTTTTTCCGTCTCCAATAATCTTTAATTGCCCGGCTTGGGCCCGTTCCAAGAGTCTTGGAACGATGTGTGGGTCATCTTCTCCCCAGATAAGATGTGGTCTCAGAGATAAACCTTGAAAATCATCAGTAAGAGTATTTATAAAAAAATCTTCTGCGCATTTTTTTGAATAAGCATAATGTGTATAATATTTTTGAGCATAGGGTAAGCTTTCATCTCCACCCAAAATACTATCTTTTTCAAAGACAACACTAGGAGTGGAAGTATACACCATATATTTAAGCTTTGCTTTTTTCGCCGCTGTCATTAAATTTTTAGTGCCTAAAAAATTAATCCGCATATACTCATCTTTTTTTCCCCAGACACCTGCTTTCGCTGCGACATGAAAGACACCATTAAACTCAGAAAAATTTATTTTCTCAACTTGATTGAAATCACTCAAGTCACATTTTACTTGAGGCACCTCAAGGGATTTCAGCGCAGTGTATTCATTTCTAGCAAGTGAAGTCACCAAATGTCCTCTTGCAAGAAGCTCTTTAACTATTTCAAGACCTAAAAATCCACCACCACCTGTGACAAGAAAATTCATTTTAGTGCTCATGGGCCAACTTAATCCTATCGATTTTTATATTATGTCGTGTATCCACGGGTAATGCTGATACAAATCTTATATTCTTTACCAAGTAGTCTAATTGCTTTTCTTTAATAAATGAGAAAACCTCTGCCTTAAGAAGTTGAACATTCTTTGTGACAACTATAAAAAGGCAAGGTTGCTTAAGCTTATGAGAATAAACTAATGCACATCTTTGAATTTTAGGGTGCTGATTAAGTATTTGTTCTATTTGTACTGGGTAGACCTTATGACCTTGAAATTCAAAGGCATGTTTTAATCTGCCACAGAACCATAGTTTCTTTTCTTGATCAAAATATCCCATATCACCCATACGATGCCAGAGCTTATCTTTATAGATTAACTTAGACGCTTCAGTAGACTCTTTATCCTGGTAATAAGCTCTCGTTACATTTGGTGAATGCACTATGATTTCGCCAATTGATGAATCTAATTCAACAACTTTTTCTTCATTCATTTTGACCACGGCCACTTCAACTCCAGCAAGAGGTTTTCCGATACAAATACCTGCCCCTTCTTTTGTTTTTTCAAATAAACCACTCAGTAATTCTTTCCCAGAAATATTGGCCACAGGTAAACATTCAGTGGCCCCATAAGGAGTAAAAGTGGTGCCATGAGGAAGAATTTTTGCAAAATACTCATGGATTTTTTTATCGACTGGAGCACCAAACATCACCATATATTTTACACTAGGAAGAGTGAGATTATATTTATAACAATATTCGGCCAATAAACTCCATATGGCCGGAGAGCCCGCAACAAATGAAGCTTTATTATCTTTTATATTTTGATAAAGATATTTGGGATTCGCTTGAGCTGGTTTGGCAGCATCCATGTGAGGAATCACACTGGTCATCCCCATGCTTAAGGTGAAAAAAGAAAAAAGCGGAAAACCCGGGATGTCACAATCATCACTGGTGAGAGAAAATTCTTTTTGTAACATTTGAGTCTGAGAGATAAATATATCATGAGTGTACTCTACCCCTTTAGGCTTACCCGTTCCCCCTGAGGTGTATAGGATAGCTGCAAGCTCGTGGTTTTTAGCGTGATAAGGTGGGTAGCTTTGAGTGGAAATTTTAAGGTTCTCTAACAGAGGTTTTCCTAAAAAGCTTTTCTCAGTGCTCGCGATTTTAAGTTTAATGGATTTAAAATAAGGAAAGAATAACTGACTCATCATTAAAGCTTTCGGTATACCAATGAGTACTTCTGGATTAAGTTCTTTGAGACAGCGAAAAAAATATTTCTTCTTCATCCCTGGATCGATGAAGACGGGAATAGCTCCCACTCGAAACAAAGCGAAGGTAATAGCACAGAAATCGAGGTTAGGTTTTATAAAAAAAAGCACTTTATCTTGAGGCTTCACCCCCAGCTCAGTAAGCTTATAGGCCAGAGCATTTATTCTTTGTTCTAGTTCAATAAAAGTATAGAACTGGTAATCAAAACCAGATCGCATTTTCTTGGGAAAGCCTATGGCCTTTTTATGAGGAAGTTTATCAGCTTGCTGAGTAATAAATTCAGAAACATTTTTCATAGACTTAAAAATTTCTGGACTCTAGGTATGATTTCTTCTCGAGCATCTTCCAGAACATAATGCCCGGCATTTTTAAAATATTCATATTCAGCTTCAGGGTAAATCTCTTGCCATCTCACAAAGAATTCATCATGAAAGCAAAAGTCCTTGCCTCCCCATAAAATAAGCTTTCTTTGCTTTAAAAGGGGAAGTTTTTCTTCGATAGCCTTTAACGTCTCATAGGAGCGATGACCCTCTTCAAGAGGTATATCTTGTACAAACTCGCTTATGGCAATTCTTTTCTTCGGTGAAGAGTAAGGCAGAAGATAGCCTTTTTTAACCTGGGGTGAGAGCTTTTTTTCTGTGGTCATAAATGTCGCCGGATAGGCAAAAGCATTAAAATACTTCACTATAAAAGGACCAATCACGGGAGCTTTGCAAAGTGAAATCTGCCATGGAATACTCTTGGATCTAAAAGCAGCTGTATTGAGGATGATTAACTTATCGACTTCATCAATATGGTCAACAGCATGACCCAGGCCAATAGCCCCGCCCCAATCATGAACCATGAGAGAGTATTTTTTGAGCTCTAGAAATTTTATAAGCGAGCTCAGGTCTTTTACTCGTTGCTCTAAAGTATAATTATATTCAGCTGGTTTATCTGAAAGTCCACATCCCATATGATCGATAGCAATCACTCTATGAGTTTTTGATAACTCTTTAATTATATTGCGATAGTAAAAAGACCACGTTGGATTACCGTGAACCAAGACGATACATTCTCCCTGACCTTCATCAACATAGTGAAGATTATAATCACCCACTTGAAGAAAATTTGATTGGAAAGGGTAAAGTGATTTAAGCTCTAATTCCATATTAGCCTCATCATACTGGTATGCAATCCACTTCCAATACCCAGTAAAGCGATATTATCACCTGATTGAAATTGGGCGTTTTGACTCGCTAAGCTTAATGTTATAGGAAGTGCAGCTGAGCCAGTGTTTCCATATCTCTCAAAACTTGAAAGATCTTTTTGTTGATCGAGTTCTAAGGAATGGTATAAATATTCTCGGTGATGAATTCCCACTTGATGGCAAATAAATTTATTCCACTCAATATTTTCCTGATTAAACTTAAGCCAATTCTCTCTGGCCAGGGCCACTCCCCGCTCTTTTAATTCTTCTGATTCCGTCTCCATCACAAGGGCGTTCATATCCCCGCTCCCCTGACAAAGTTTGTGAGCTGAGGTGTCACTTAAAGACTGAGACTTTTTTATTTGAGCTAGACTATTCTCACTATTACCGATGATCATAGCAACACCAGCAGAGCCAATAGTAAAATTTGCAAAGTATTTCTTAATGGTTTTTCGCGTGAAGCTTGGATCATTTCTGAGTGTTTCAATGGTGTTGTGAATAAGAGGAGTTGCGTTCTCTCCTGTGACAATAAGAACTTTCCTATAGGCTCCACTCTCTATACCATGGGCCGCAATTTCAATAGCACTCAACATACCTAGGCAAGCATTTGAGAGGTCAAAGGACAAGCAATCACTGCGCAATCCGAGCTGACTATGCACGACACTTGCGGTAGACGGCTCTAAAAAGTCCCGACAGACTGAGGCAAAAATAAGCAGATCGACTTCTTCTTTTTTTATCTCTGAAGTCTCAAACAGATTCAGGGCCGCTTGAGTTGCTATATCACTTGGCATTTTATTATCATAAACCCCTCTGGATTGGATTCCTGTTTGCATTTCAATGCGCCCAAAGGGAAGTTTTAGCCTGTGATACATCTCAGATAAATCATTTTCTATTTGCTCACTTGTCAGAAAATGGTCAGGATCACAATGACTAATGGCTTCTAAATAAACTTGAGAATAATTCATTCCCCCTCCATTAACCCATGAAAATTGGCCATTGAAATCCCACTGAGAAGACTTCCTACGATCCCCAAAAAGCCTTGATCGGTTCCAATGATAAATAGGTTTTTATAATCGGATTTACCGTCTCTGGTTTTCTTGGGACTACCGTAAACAGTACCTTCAAAGTGAGAGGTGTACTTTTTTATAGTCGTGGGTGAAAAAACATCGTGCAAGATAAGATTAAGTTTATCCTGACCGAGTAACTTTTGAGATAAAGCATGAGCTTCATCAAAAACGCTTTGTTTCATCTCTTTGTAAGTCTTCTTAGAGTTTTCTTTTAACTCTGACCAAGCATTAAAATTCGCCATATAAGTGACTCTAATAAGTCCATGGCCAGAGGTAAGGTCGCGGTCATAATTATCAGGCAAACAAAATACCGCAGAGCTTGAGTCAAAGAGCTCATTTGGTTTTTTATATGAATATCTATCAAAATCATTATAAAAAATGATGGTCGCTGGGTTGTCTTTTAAAAAAGACTTATCTTCTGTAACCAGAATACTCTCCATGAATGAAAGTTTTCCAATGGGATGATTATCATTTTCGTTATTAATGAGGGCATATGTTTCAGGTAGGCCTGCTGAGGAATAGATCTGTTTTGCGCGAAGCACCTCACCTTTTTTAAGCTCCACACCTATGGCCTGATTATTTTCAACAAGAATTTTTTTTACTGGTGTTTTGAATCTTATTTCGAGTCCTACTTTTTCGGCTTTTTCTAATAACAATTCAAGAATGGTTCTTACTCCACCTTTAGGTCTTGCGAAGCCTTCAAAATATATGGACTTAAACATGGTCACAAATTGAGCAAAATCCATGTCATGCTCCCACGCTGATCCATATATGAGGAGGGGTGCAATCAGCATTTCACTTAAAAGCTCTTCTTTAAAATATTGTGATAAGACTGATCTTGCAGAAGTGTATTCTAGATTAAGATCGAGATCATTAAACTCTTCAATATGTTTTACAAATTTTCTAAATGAATCAATTTCACTGGGAAAAACTCTCCTCACTTCTTCTTCTAATAATTTAAAATCATTAGAGAATTTTAGACTCGCTGACTTAAATTGGATTTGAGAAAAAGTCTGCTCACTTAGCTCTAAAGAATCATAAGGAAGACGCAATTGCTTGAGCATTTTAGTGAGTGGTTTTTTTCGCTCTCCCTTTTCAGCAAAGTTGGTCAAGGCATGCAGACCTACATCGAAAGGGATTTTTTCTTTTGTCTCTTTAACTTTGCGTGAGTAATAAGAATTGAGCCCACCGCTTATACTGTGGGCTTCGAGCAAGACAACTTTTTTATCGAACATGGCCAGACGCAAACCTGCTGCCAGACCAGACATTCCTGCTCCTATAACAATAGCATCAAGGCTTTGGGACATTTTTTTCTAAGCAAATTTTGGAGTCAAGTACGCCACACAACTATTAAGAGTCGCTAATTGTGGGTAATCTTCGCTAGGGACTTCAACTTTATGTCTTTTTCTTAGCTCCATGACGATGTCTAGAAAATCCATAGAGTCGAGATCAAGTTGGTCTCTGAGAGATTCAGCAGGATTTAACCCATCAAGCTCCTCATCAGGTGCTACGTCTGCGATTATCTCAAGAACAATATTTTTTACATTTTCTTCACTCATATCTACCTCTTATATTTTTTTTATTATTACAGATGAATTAATACCTAGCATACCAAACGAGTTGTTTAAAACCACATCGATATCATTGGTTTCAATGGCCTTATTAATAACTAAATTTTTCATCGCACATTCAGGATCAAGCTCTTCGACATTGATTCCAGGGTGAACGAGACCATCTTCAAAACTAGGAAGATTTCCGGCAAGCTCTAGTGCTCCCGCAGCTCCCATAGCATGTCCAATATGTCCTTTAGTGAAATTAACGTGGGTCTTGTCATTTTCAAATACGGCTTTGACGGCCTTAACTTCATTGATATCTCCCATCACTGTCCCGGTAGCATGAAGATTAACGATATCAACTTCTTCTGCTTTAAGATTAGCAAGCTTCAAAGCTTTGTGCATACATTGAATCTGTCTTTCACTATTCGGAAGAACAAAATCACTGGCATCAGAATTATAAGCATAACCAAGAATTTCACCGTAGATTTTTGCGCCTCTTTTCTCAGCACTCTCTAGGGTTTCTATGTGATAGAGACACCCCCCCTCTGCAATCACTATCCCGTTACGAGATTTACAAAGAGGTCTTGAAGCCCGTGTGACATCTTCATGGCTTCCGAGAGCTCCTTGGGCATTAAAAGCCGCAAAGATTCCAAAAGTGGCAGGAGATTCACTGACTCCACCGCAAAGAGCATGATCCACTTCTCCTAAGAGAATTTGTTGCACCCCTTGAATAAGACCCATGTTTCCACCAGCGCAGGCGGAACCAATAGTAAAATGAGGCCCGCTTATACCAAGATTAAGAGTCACTTCTCCCGCAGGTGAATTGGCAACAGTGCGCGGGTTATGATGAATAGACCATAAATTATAATCAAGATCGTTTTGATGCAGTTGAAAAATCTCTTCTTCGGTTTCAACATTGCCATGTTCTGTAAGGCCTATGAAAACCCCGAGTTTATCTTTATCAACTTCATTAAGATTAAGTCCCGCGTCAACAATAGCTTCATTAGCACAATAAATAGCAATAGATCCTGCTCGGGTTCCTCTACGTCTTGTTTTCTTTTTTTGATATTTAAACTCATCGAATTCGCAAAAACCAGCAGGTCGCTTGCCCATATATCTAATCTCGGCTTCACGCACTCCACTTTTCGCTTCTAGTAAGTTTTTTCGGAATTCACTTAGATTGTTACCAATCGGGCTTGTTAGCCCAATACCTGTGATGACAATTCTTTTATTCATTCAGTTCCCATGGGGTATTTCGTCATTTTCAAAACACCTATTTAACACTAAATAGAGTGATAAAACTAGCGTTTTCGTTAGTTTTTTCGCGCAAGTCTAAAAAGATATGAGGCCAGCGCCATAAACCCAACAATTGATAACACTTCACGCAAAATAGGGTTAAGCCCTTTGACTGCCAGAAAAGAACTGTCGTTCATCACATAAACCAAAATGGCCAACAAAACACCCATAATGGCTTCCCCCGCAATAAAACCTGAGCTAAGTAAGACTCCTTTATCTTTACCTTCTTCTACCTCTTGGCGCTTTCTTGAAACAATAAAACGAATCAAACCCCCAAAGAAAATAGGAATAGCTAGGGTGACGGGAAGATAAATTCCTACTGCTAGTGGCATGAGATGGAGCCTAAACTTTTTATTTCTTAAAAATATTGCGTCAATTAAAATAACGAGTATCCCCAAAATGGCGCCATAAATAACCATATGAGTAGCGATATTGCCTTCATCAAACATGGCCCGAGTTATGGCCGCAAAAAGTGATGCTTGGGGGGCTTTTAAACCTTCCCCTATTCCTTCTGTTTCATGGAGTAATGTTAACACCGGGGCAATTACAAAAGCTGGAATGATCACACCTATAATTTGAGCGAACTGCTGAGCACGAGGAGTAGAGCCAATAATATAACCTGTTTTTAGATCTTGCGAACAATCACCAGCAGTACAAGCGGCACAACAAACCACAGCAGCGACCCCCAAGGTGGCCAAGATAGCAGAGTCACCTTTAAAACCTAGCACTAAAAATAAAGCCCCACTGACAAGCAGCGCTGAAATCGTCATCCCTGAAACTGGATTATTTGAACTTCCAACGAGTCCCACGATATAACTTGAAACCGCTACAAATAAAAAAGAACAGATGATCATCAGTATCGTAGTAAAGATAGTAATCGTCGTATCACCGATAAGATAGTTATAAAGACCTATCATGATGACAAAGCAAAGCACTAAAACAGTCATCATCCCCCATAAGGGCAGGTCTTTTTCAGTTCTTGAAACTTGGGTTGAGGTTTGCATATTTTTTAATCCACTTACTCCCGCTACAATTCCTTGGCGAACAGAGATAATAGACCAAACCCCACCTACAATCATGGCCCCCACTCCCAAATAGCGAACTTGAGTTGACCAGAGAGTCCAGGCCAAATCTATTGCTGATAGATCTGCAAATTCCACCGGTGTTCCCAAAAGTGGTATGGCCACAAAAAAGCCAAGGGCACCACCCATAAATACGAGAGTGGCCACATGTAAATTGACAATATAGCCCACAGCAAGCAATGCCGCTGAAACATCAAAGCCAAAAAAAAGAGTTTTAGAATTGAGTTTCGTAGCAAATTCTACAGTTCCATTAAATAACTTAAAGCCACTACTCATAACCTTAAAGGCACCTCCAAAGAAGAGTCCTTTAAGAATCGTTTTAAATCCTTCCATACCCTCTTTAGCACTTCCCGTACTCAAAACAGCTGCACATGCGACTCCTTCTGGATAAGTAAGATCTTCTTCATTTTGGATAAGAGCACGCCTGAGAGGAATCATAAAGATAATACCGAGCAGTCCACCAGCGATAGCAATTAAAGTGGTGGGCCAAAAAGCAAAATCTTTCCACACACCAATGATCACGAGTGCTGGGAGAGTAAAGATAATACCAGCCGCTAGAGACTCTCCTGCACTGGCCATGGTTTGGACGATATTAGATTCTAATAAAGAGTCACGTCTAAGAACTCCTTTAAAAACTCCCATCGCGATGACTGCTGCTGGTATAGATGCAGAAACGGTCATGCCTGCATATAAACCGAGGTACACATTAGCCGCTGTCATAATAATGGCGATAACAATACCAATGGCCACGGCCAAAAATGTAAATTCTTTTAGATGAGTATTATTTGTGCTCATGAAATCCTCTTAACTAATAATTAAAACCCAACACTTGAACCTTCGCCCCTAGGATCACTGACACCGTGAAGAGTTTGATCTTGATAACGAGCGATAGCTTGGATAGAACATCCTAAACTTTTATGATTAAGCTTATGCCCCATCTTTTTTAATTTTTCTTCTACTGATTTATCAAATCCTGGAGGTCCTACCCGAATTTCTTCTGGCTGCCATTGATGGTGAATTCGAGTGGCCGAAACCGCATCCCATAGAGGCATATCATGTTCAATATAATTGAGGATGGTTTGCATCACACAAGTAAGAATACGCGTGCCACTCGGTGTGCCTAAGGCCAATATGGGCTCACCTTTTTTATTATAAACGATACTCGGGCTCATAGAACTAAGGGGTCTTTTCCCTGGCTCTACTAAATTATTCTTCCCTCCGATGGCCCCAAATAAGTTCACGCCGCCAACATGACTTGCAAAATCATCCATTTCATTATTCATGACGATTCCAGTCCCTGCGGCTACCAAACTTGATCCAAACCAACCGTTGATGGTCTGAGTTGATGTCACCACATTACCTTCACCATCCATAATGGTGAAATGAGTGGTATGATCAGGCTCGCTCAGAATCTTATCAAAGCTGATAGGAAAATCTTTTGAACTTAAAGCTTTATTTCTTGGAATTTTTTTGGCCAAAGCGTTGGCATATTTTTTTGATATAAGAGTTTTTATAGGCACATCTGCATAATCACTGTCCCCAAGATAAGCAGCTCTATCAGCAAAGGCGATTTGCATAGCACTTGCCGTTAGATGAATCGCTTCAGCTGACTGGGGTCCTAGCTCTTTGAGGGGAAAACTTTCCAGAATATTTAAGATTTGGATCACATGCGTTCCCCCGGAACTTGGAGGAGGCATAGAAACAACTTTATTCCCTCTAAACGTGCCTACCACTGGCTCTCTCATCTTAACCTGGTAGTTTTTTAAATCTGATAAAGTGATTAAACCTTGGTATTTTTTTTGTGAGGAAACTATTTTTTGGGCAACTTCACCTGCATAAAACCCCTCTCGACCTTTTTTGGCTATGATTCTTAAAGTCTGAGCCAGATCTTTTTGGAAAAGTCTCTCCCCTGCTTTTTTTGGACTACAATTATCATTGAGAAAGATTTTTTTACTCGCCGGGAATTTACATAACTTCTCTGACTTTGCTTCCAGCGCACGGGCAAGGGCCGGATAAATCTCAAAACCATTTTCAGCTAAATCAATGGCCGGCTTCATCACTATACTCAGAGGAAGTTTTCCATACTTTTTTTGAACTTCAAGAACTCCTGCAACGAGACCAGGGACACCAGAGGCATAAGGACCTGTGAGTGACTTCTCCGTGATTTGTTTGCCGTTTTTATCAAGAAACATTTTGCTATGGGCACGGCTGGGTGCCATTTCTCGAAAATCAAAAGCTTCAACATTTTGAGACTTAGCGTGATTGAGAATCATAAAGCCACCCCCACCGATACCTGTTGAATGTGGTCTTTCAACAGAAATAGCAAAAGAAGCTGCTGTGGCCGCATCAAAAATATTCCCTCCTTGATCTATGGCATATTTCGCTGCTTGAGTGGTGAAATGACCTTGAGTAGAAATCATATAATTTTTGGCGCGTGCTTCGTATTGAGATTGTTTTTTACCAGAAATCAAAGATGCTTTTCTGATTTCTGAAGTGTGAGAGCAACTAAAAATAAAGACAATAATAAATGTGCTAAGTAGTTTCATTGTAAATTCCAAGTATCTAATAATATTGAGTTGAATTAGTGTAGATTAAAAGACTTAAGCAATCAACTAATGCTCAAGAAATATTTTTCAGCACAGGGTCAAATTTTCCATCCTCCGGCTAAATACTCAAAAACTGTTAAAATAAGAATTGTCTAAATGTATGGAGAATGGAATGAAAAAAAACGCGTTATTGCTAGGAATTTGTATCCTACTTACCCTAACTAGTTGTGCAGGCATCAAACCAAATTACCGTTATCAGAAGACTCATAAAACACCCACTCAGCAAATTAATAGCTTTAAAGATGAAACACAGAAAAGATCACTGCAGTCTGTCATTGATACAGAAAAAGCTCCCGCTCCAGCAAGAAGTTTTTTTCTCCAAACGAAAGAACATAAAAAAATAAAAATGTGGGAAAAATATTTTACAACTAATGGAAAAAGAACTTTTGAAATTTTTCTAAAAAATGGACAAAAATATAAAAACACCATTACTAAAATTTTTAAAAAACATAATCTTCCAGAAGATTTATTTTATGTAGGTCTTATTGAAAGTGGTTATAAAAACCATGCGAGAAGTCATGCTGGGGCCGTGGGTCCATGGCAATTCATTAAAGGTACTGCAAAAAGATATGGCCTTAAGGTCAACCGCTACGTTGATGAGAGAAAAAATATCTATAAATCCACTGAAGCCGCTGCTCTTTATTTCCAAGATCTCTATAATATTTTTGGTTCTTGGGAGCTAGCCCTTAGTGCTTATAATGCTGGAGAGTATGGCGTCATTAGGCGAATTCGCGGGGCCAACACTCGAGACTTTTACGAGTTAAGCAAAAGAAAAATACTTCCAAAAGAGACTCGAAATTATGTGCCAAAAATTATTGCGGCCATGAATATAGATGCAAGAAGAAAACAGCACAATATCAAAGTTCCTCATGTGGACTCTAGGTTTTATGACAATGTGAAGAGTTTTCAAATCTCTCATAGAACGAGTATTCACAATCTGGCTAAAAAACTTAAAACCACAACTTCAGCTATTAAGTCACTCAACCATGATTTACGAACAAACACTATTCCCTATGTGAGTCGCAAGGGGTTTGAGCTCTACTTGCCTACAAATGTATCCGCAGCTTCAAATACGATTAAAATTAATCCAAGCGCTCAAACAAGAGAAGTACGTAAAGTTGCAAGTCAAAAAATATTAAACCCCAAGATTCACAGAGTGAGAAAAAATGAATCTTTGATCTCAATCGCTAAAAGATATAACACAAGTGTCTCTCGTATAAAAAGCCTGAATAATATCAAGGGAAGTATGATTTATGTAGGTCAAAAGCTTAAGCTAGATCAAAGAGACAAATCAGTTGTTTATTATTCTTATGTAGTAAAAAAAGGCGATCATTTATCTCGACTTTCAAAACTTTTTAACACAAGAATCCAAACCCTTAAAAAAATGAACCAAATGCGCCGATCAGCTTTACTAATTGGCCAGAAACTCAAAGTGCCGGCACATACAAAAGCTCTCCATACAGTAAAAAAGGGTGAAGCCCTCTACTCTATTGCAAGAAAGTATAAAAAGAGCATCAGTCACTTGAAAGATCTCAATAATATGAATCGCTCTAGAATATACCCTGGACAAAAACTGGTCGTTGATATTAAAACTATCTGATGAAAATATTTTTCGCCTTTTTGTATCTCTGCTCGGCTTATGCATCAATCAATATTGAAGATGCTCCGCTGGGGGAAAAAAGAATCGATCTAGAGGCGAAAGATTATCAAATTGTCATCCAATACAAAGATAAAAATTCTAATGCAAAATTAATAAAAGCATTCATTGATGAAGGATCAATTGAATGGATTAGGGTGAGAGAAAATCTCCTTATTCCTCGTGCACGTTTAAAGCTTTTCTTGAATACTGAGACAAGTAAATTAAGTCTTAAATACAAAGATAAAATTTATAACTTTCAAGGCAACGATGAAAAAGCTTTTGCTGAGATTTATGTTTCTCTTTATGAAAAAGATAAAGCCTATCTTTATTTTCAAGGAGTTGAATTTGCTTCACTGACTTTAAAACCCAAAGGATTAAAAAAACCTAAAACTTTAATTGATTATACCTGCTCAAGAAATGCGATTTCCATAGATGGACTTGAAAACGAACATTTTACGATAGGCTGCTCACTTAAAAGAATTGGAAAGTTTGGTGAAGAAAAACCTATGCTTGAAATAATGTGGATGTCTCCTGAGCTTAAAGTTCTCGATAATGAAACAGTCCCATATTTTGCTGCTTTTTTAGTTCAGTATCCCATCAATATTCAGGTTCAAAATATCTACACAAAAGAAATTAAAACCATCTCTATTAAGGCCAATATTCCTAAAAGATTGCATCGTCTCTTTACCGCCTATGGTTTTGGCCCTTATGCTCTGAATACCAAATACACCAATAGCGCTGGTGAAACTCTGACAGAAAAAGTCGACATGGCCACGGCGTTATTCTTTTATTTAAACTATAAAATATCTGAGAAGAATTCGATTCGAGGTTTTGATGCGGCGGTTTTTAATAAAAGTAAATTTAATAACGCCGGCGTTTATTTGGGAAGTGACTTTGGTTTTGCTCTCGATAACAAACTCTATTTTACCACTTTAATTGGTATGCAGTATCTCTATTTCAAATTTGATGATGATTACGAAGAAGTTTCAGAAGCCATCTTTCCTCAAGGAATTGAGTTCATGTATCGCCATGCTTTTGGGATTCCTAACTATATTGTTTCTGGTGGGATATTTTTAAGCACCACTGACTCCATTGAATATGAAAATGCTTGGATTCGCTGGGGAAAGAACTATTTTTGGGAGCTGAATCTTATTTCGTGGGGCAAGGATAATGTGGAAGCAAGAACATGGGGTGTCTCACTCGGCTTTCCCTTCAAGGGCTTTCTTTAAACCGACTGACTATTATGGTGATAAACCTTTATAAGATTATCTCTAGGCTCTAAATATTTATTTTTTAAATAAGCTTAGTATTATGAAACTTCATGTAAAGATCAAGATGGAGTTGTAGTTTTTCTATGGATTGAGAAACACACCAACTTTTTCTGACGAGTCGAGAGATATTATCTCTCAGCATGGCACATGTATGGTTGAGGGCAAAAAGTGGATCTCTTCTAAGCTTTTTAAGCTCTCCTTGTCCGGCTATACAGCCACG